>NZ_JBFQGI010000001.1:0-1240731 GCF_040932295.1 Streptomyces sp. C36
TCCCAACTCGGCTGGGGGTAAAGTCATGGGACATCGTTGGTACATATCCCCACAGGAGGCCCCCGGGTGGAGGTCCAGGAGACGCGCGTACAAACCGACCGCGTCCTCACCATCCCGAACATCCTCAGCATGGCGCGCCTGGTCGGCGTACCCCTCTTCCTGTGGCTGATTCTTCAGAAGCACGACGGATGGGCTCTGGTCGTCCTGGCCCTCAGCGGCGTCAGCGACTACCTCGACGGCATGCTGGCCCGGCGCTGGAACCAGATCAGCAACCTCGGCAGGCTGCTCGACCCGGCCGCCGACCGGCTGTACATCCTCTCCACCCTCTTCGGCCTGACGTGGCGTGAGATCCTTCCGCTCTGGATCACGGTCGCGCTGCTCGCCCGCGAGGCGATGCTGCTGGTCATGGTGTGGATCCTGAGGCGCCACGGCTATCCGCCGCCGCAGGTGAACTTCCTTGGGAAGGCCGCGACCTTCAACCTCATGTACGCCTTCCCGTTGCTGCTTCTCAGTGACGGAGAGGGCTGGTTGTCGTCGCTCGCCGCGATTTTCGGATGGGCGTTCGCCGGATGGGGTACAACCCTCTATTGGTGGGCAGGGATCCTCTATGTGGTTCAGGTCCGCCGGCTGGTCAAGGCGGACGCCACGGCCGACTGATCTCGCCGTGGCCCCGAGCGTTCCGGGGCCTGACCGAAGTCGAGGCGTGAAAGTCGGCAAAGACCGTCGTCTCTCAAGGAGGACGCTTCCGACATGAAGGCCGTCGTGATGGCCGGTGGCGAAGGAACCCGACTTCGCCCCATGACCTCGAGCATGCCCAAGCCGCTCCTGCCGGTGGCCAACCGGCCGATCATGGAGCATGTGCTACGGCTGCTCAAGCGGCACGGGCTCACCGAGACCGTGGTCACCGTGCAGTTCCTCGCCTCCCTCGTGAAGAACTACTTCGGTGACGGCGAGGAACTCGGCATGGAGCTCTCCTATGCCAACGAGGAAAAGCCACTCGGCACCGCGGGGAGCGTCAAGAACGCGGAAGAGGCGCTCAAGGACGACGCCTTCCTGGTCATCTCCGGCGATGCCCTCACCGATTTCGATCTGACCGATCTGATCCGTTTCCACAAGGAAAAGGGCGCCCTCGTCACGGTCTGCCTCACCCGGGTGCCCAATCCGCTGGAATTCGGCATCACCATTGTCGACGACGAGGGCAAGGTCGAGCGGTTCCTGGAGAAGCCCACCTGGGGCCAGGTCTTCTCCGACACCGTGAACACGGGCATCTACGTCATGGAGCCGGAGGTCTTCGACTACGTCCGGCCCGACGTCCCCGTCGACTGGTCGGGCGATGTCTTCCCGCAGCTGATGAAGGAAGGCAAGCGCGTCTTCGGCTATATCGCCGAGGGCTACTGGGAGGACGTCGGCACCCACGAGAGCTACGTCAAGGCCCAGGCCGATGTGCTCGAGGGCAAGGTCGATGTCGATCTCGACGGCTTCGAGATCTCCCCGGGGGTCTGGGTCGCCGAGGGTGCCGAGGTGCATCCCGACGCCACCCTGCGCGGCCCGCTCTACATCGGCGACTACGCCAAGGTCGAGGCCGGCGCCGAGATCCGTGAGCACACCGTCGTCGGGTCCAACGTCGTCGTCAAGTCCGGCGCCTTCCTGCACAGGGCCGTGGTCCACGACAACGTCTACGTCGGTCAGCAGAGCAATCTGCGCGGCTGTGTCGTCGGCAAGAACACCGACATCATGCGGGCCGCCCGGATCGAGGACGGGGCCGTCATCGGGGACGAGTGCCTGATCGGCGAGGAATCGATTATCCAGGGGAACGTCCGCGTCTACCCGTTCAAGACGATCGAGGCGGGCGCCTTCGTCAACACGTCCGTCATCTGGGAGTCCCGGGGGCAGGCGCATCTCTTCGGCACCCGGGGCGTCTCCGGCATCCTCAATGTGGAGATCACCCCCGAGCTCGCCGTGCGGCTCGCCGGCGCGTACGCCACCACGCTGAAGAAGGGGGCGACGGTCACCACGGCGCGTGATCACTCCCGTGGCGCGCGGGCGCTCAAGCGCGCGGTGATCTCCGCGTTGCAGGCGAGCGCGATCGACGTGCGGGACCTGGAGAACGTACCGCTGCCGGTGGCCCGGCAGCAGACGGCGCGGGGCAGCGCTGGCGGGATCATGATCCGCACCTCGCCGGGCGTGCCGGACTCGGTGGACATCATGTTCCTCGACGAGCGAGGCGCCGACCTCTCCCAGGCGGGGCAGCGCAAGCTCGACCGGGTGTACGCCCGCCAGGAGTACCGGCGGGCCTTCCCCGGGGAGATCGGCGACCTGTCCTTCCCCTCCAGCGTCTACGACTCGTACACGGGCTCGTTGCTGCGGTCCGTGGACACCACCGGAGTCGCCGAGGCCGGGCTCAAGGTCGTCGTGGACGCCTCGAACGGCAGCGCCGGGCTTGTTCTGCCCAGCCTCCTCGGACGGCTGGGGGTGGACGCGCTCACCATCAATCCCGGGCTCGACGAGGCACGTCCGACCGAGACCGCGGACACGCGCCGTTCGGGGCTGGTGCGGCTCGGGGAGATCGTGGCGTCGGCGCGGGCGGCGTTCGGGGTGCGGTTCGACCCGGTGGGGGAGCGGATCTCGCTCGTCGACGAGCGCGGGCGCATCGTGGAGGACGACCGGGCCCTGCTGGTGCTGCTGGACCTGGTCGCGGCCGAGCGGCGCAGCGGGCGCGTGGCGCTGCCGGTGACGACGACGCGTATCGCCGAGCAGGTGGCCGCGTACCACGGCACGCAGGTGGAGTGGACGACGACGTCGCCGGACGACCTGACGCGTGTGGGCCGGCAGGACTCGACGATCTTCGGCGGGGACGGCCGGGGCGGGTACATCATCCCGGAGTCCAGCAGCGTCTTCGACGGTACGGCCGCGTTCGTACGCCTCATCGGGCTGGTGGCGCGTACGCAGCTCACGCTCAGCCAGATAGACGCGCGGATTCCCAGGGCTCATGTCCTGCGCCGTGACCTGGCGACCCCTTGGGCGGTGAAGGGCCTCGTCATGCGGCATGTGGTGGAGGCGGCCGGGGATCGTTCGGTGGATACGACGGACGGTGTGCGCGTGGTGGAGGCCGACGGACGCTGGGTGATGGTGCTGCCCGATCCTTCCGAGGCCGTGACGCACCTGTGGGCGGAGGGGCCTGATGACGCCTCCGCCCAGGCGCTGCTGGACGAGTGGTCGGCGGTCGTGGACGGCGCCGGGCGCTGACGGCGGGAAGGGCGTCGTCTCCTGAGGGTCGCGGAGTGTCCCGGATCTGTCCCGGATCCGGCACGCCGGTGGGGCCATTGGGAGACGACGCCCCCGACGTGCGACGATGTGCGGCATGTCGCAGCAGCCCCCCGTTCGGAGCACCTCCTCACCGCCGCCGCGTCCCGACGCGTCGATGTCGCTGCTGACGAATGCCATGCATCACAGCCTCGACGAGGGGTACGCGGAGGCGGCGGCCAGACGTGCCGAGGGAGGCAAGGGGCTTCCCGGCACCCTGCGGGCGAAGTTGGGTCTGGCCGGTGCTCTGTTGCTGGCCGCCGTGGTGGTGACGCTGGGTGCGGCGCAGGCGCAGATATCGGCACCGACGCTGGCCAAGGAACGCGAACAGCTGATCCAGCGGATCGAGAGGGAGACGTCGGCCGCGGATACGCTCCAGCGGAACGTCGACTCCCTGCGTTCGACGGTGGGCGGCAAGCAGCGCGACGCGCTGCGGAAACATGGTGGGGACAAGGCCGAGTTGGTGTCCCTGCTGGCCGGTGCGACTCCGGTGCACGGGCCGGGGGTCAAAGTGGTCGTCGACGACGCGAAACAGTCCAAAACCAGCGGCGGTGGCCCGCGTGAGAGCACCGGGTTCTCCGACACCGGACGGGTGCGCGACCGTGACATGCAGCGCATCGTCAACGGCCTGTGGCAGTCCGGCGCCGAGGCGATCGCGGTCAACGGGCAGCGCCTGACGTCGCTGTCGGCGATCAGGGCCGCGGGGGACGCCATACTGGTCGACAACAAACCGCTGGTGCCGCCGTACACGGTGCTGGCGGTCGGGAACGGGCAGCGGCTGAGCACCGCTTTCCAGGACAGCGCCGACGGACAGTATCTGCATGTGCTGCAGCAGAACTACGGGGTCCGCGCCAGCATTTCCGCTCAGGACGAGGTCCGGCTGCCGGCCGCGCCGAGTCTGATCGTACGCATCGCAAAACCAGGGAAGGGCACATCGTGATCGCCGTATTGGGCCTCATCGTGGGAGTCGTGGTCGGACTGGTCGTCCGCCCCGTGGTGCCGACGGCGGTCGAGCCCTACCTGCCCATCGCCGTCGTGGCGGCGCTGGACGCGGTGTTCGGGGGCCTGCGGGCGATGCTGGACGGGATCTTCGACGACAAGGTCTTCGTGGTGTCGTTCCTGTCCAATGTGGTGGTGGCCGCCCTGATCGTGTTCCTGGGCGACAAGCTCGGCGTCGGCGCGCAGCTGTCCACCGGTGTGGTGGTCGTCCTGGGCATCCGCATCTTCTCCAACGCGGCCGCCATCCGGCGGCACATCTTCCGGGCGTGAGACCGAATGAGCACTGACGACACCCCGGACAAGTCCGGAGCGCAGGACCGGCCCGAGGGGCCGGAGGGGACGGAGAAGTCCCCGATGTCCGAGGGCGGCAAGAAGCCGGAGAAGCCGGCGGGGCGCGAGGAGTCCCGGCCGGAGGAGCCCGCCGGTGAGTCCGGCGGGACCGCCGGGGAACCCGGGCCGCGGCCGCGTCCGGAGCCCGCAGCGAAGCCGGAGCCCGAGGCGGAGCCCGAAACGGAATCCGAAGCGGAGCCCGGACCGGAACCCGAGGGGGAGCCGGAGCCGGTGGCCGGCCCCGGCCCCCAGCCCGTCGAGCCGTCCGCGGGGGAGCCCGGGGCGGCGAAGCCGTTGACGGGACGTCAACGGCTGGCGAACGGGCTGTGGCCGCCCAGGCTGACGCGGGCCCAGCTGACCGTGGCGGTGCTGCTGTGCGTGCTCGGCCTCGGCCTGGCCATCCAGGTCCGGTCGACCAGCGACAACAGCGCGCTGCGCGGTGCCCGGCAGGAGGACCTCGTACGGATCCTGGACGAGCTGGACAACCGCACCAAGCGGCTCGAGGACGAGAAGCGCCGGCTGGAGAACCAGAAGACACAGCTGGAGAGCAGCTCCAACCAGGCCGCCGAGGCCCGTAAGCAGACGGCGCAGAAGGAGGACCAGCTCGGCATCCTCGCCGGTACGGTGGCGGCGCAGGGGCCGGGCATCGAGCTCACGGTGAGCGACGGCAAGGGGGCCGTCGAGGCCGACAAGCTGCTGGACACCATCCAGGAGCTGCGGGCCGCGGGCGCGGAGGCGATCCAGATCAACGACGTCCGCGTCGTCGCCGACACCTACTTCTCGGGCTCCGCCGGAAAGGTGGAGATCGATGGCAAGAAGGTGTCGCAGCCCTATAAGTTCAAGGTCATCGGCAAGCCGCAAGACCTGGAGCCCGCACTGAACATCCCCGGTGGTGTGGTGCAGACTCTGGAGAAGGAGCAGGCCGGGGTCAGCGTCTCCCGGTCTGAGAAGATCATCGTGGACGCCTTGCGCCCGGCGAAGCGGCCTGACTACGCTCGGTCGTCATCGCAGTGAGACGGGCGCCCAGGCGGGGCCCATGGGGAGGGCGGGAGGTTGCGGGGGGTCGGCGCACCAAGTTCGGGGCGCGTCATGGAAACTGTCTGTTGACCTCGGACGTTGTAGAGATGTCCAGGTCGGACGGTGTGTGCAGCAAGGGTTTGTCCTGCCCCACGGGCGGGTCTGTAGCGGTCAAGGGGAATCGCCCGTGAAGTTGTTTGCGAAGTTGTTCGGCAAGAGCGCACGCCAGGACGGCGGCGGCGCACGGCATCGGGCGTCGGGCCCGGTGGACGGCGGCGAGGGGGCCCAGGAAGGGCGTCCGCTGTTCCGGGACCAGGTGGATGCGCACGGCGTACCGGGTGGCGACATTCCGGGCGCTCAGGGCGCGTCCTCTGTTGACCCTGCCCAGGCGGGGCGCATAGGTTTCGGGGCACCAGCGACCTCGAGTGCGGGTGGAGGGTTTGCCTTGCCGGTCTGTACGAGGTGTGGCCACCGGAACGGCGAAGCCAGCCGGTTCTGTTCCAACTGCGGTGCGCCGCTGCGGCCGGGTGCCGTGGCCGAGCGCGCGTCGGAGACGACCTCGACCATCTCCATCTCCGGTCTCGAGGCGTACGACTCCGAGACCACCGGCCAGACGGCGATCCCGGCGCTCTCGCCCGAGGCGCAGGCCGCCGTCGACGCGCTGCCGCTGGGCTCCGCCCTGCTGGTGGTGCGCCGGGGTCCCAACTCCGGCAGCCGTTTCCTGCTGGACGCCGAGGTCACCACCGCGGGTCGTCACCCGCAGAGCGACATCTTCCTCGACGACGTCACCGTCTCGCGCCGGCACGTGGAGTTCCGCCGGGAGCAGGACGGCTCGTTCACCGTCACCGACGTCGGCAGTCTCAACGGCACCTACGTCAACCGCGAGCAGATCGACTCGGTCGCGCTGTCCAACGGCGACGAGGTGCAGATCGGTAAGTACCGTCTGGTCTTCTTCGGTGGCCAGCGGGGCATCTGACCCTCCCCCGGACCGGGTCCGGGGGGATCTCCAGGGAAGGGCCATGCTTCGAACACCGTCGGGCGGCACCGGGTCCTCCGGTGCCGTCGGCGCGGAAGGCCGGCTGATGAGCATCGGCACGGTGCTCAATGTGCTGCGCGAGGAGTTCCCCGAGGTCACCATCTCCAAGATCCGGTTCCTGGAGTCGGAGGGCCTGGTCGAGCCCCGGCGCACCCCGTCCGGCTACCGCAAGTTCAGCGCGGAGGACGTGGAGCGGCTGGGGTACGTGCTGCGGGTGCAGCGCGACCACTACCTCCCGCTCAAGGTCATCCGCGAGCAGCTGGACGCCCTGGCCCGTGGTGAGCGCGTGCAGCTGCCGGCTCCCGCCCAGCCGCGGGACGCGCTGGACCTCGTGGAGGGCCTGGAGGGGGCCGCGGCGCCCGACGGGGACCACAGTGGCCCCGAGGGCCCCACCCTCACCCGCATCAGCCGTGCGGAGCTGCTGGCCACCGTGGGCGCCACCGAGGCGGAGCTGGCGGAGTGGGAGTCGTACGGCCTGGTCGTCCCTCATCCGGACGGCGGGTTCGACAGCGATTCCACGACGACCGCCCGGCTCGTGGCGGACCTGGGTCGTTTCGGCCTGGAGCCCCGGCACCTGCGGGCCGTCAAGGCGGCCGCCGACCGCGAGGCCGGCCTGATCGAACAGGTGATCGCGCCGCTGCGCAGGCACCGCAATCCGCAGACCAGGGCGCACGCCGAGGCCACCGCCCGCGAGCTGGCCGCCCTCTCCGTTCGACTGCACGCCGCCCTGGTGCGCGGGGCCCTGCACCTGCGGGGACAGTGACCGCGGACGGCCCGACTACCCAAACCTGCCGGGCACGGCCTAGGGTTGCTGTGTGAACGAGCTCGATGTCGTGGGCGTCCGGGTGGAAATGCCCTCCAACCAGCCGATCGTGCTCCTGCGGGAAGTGGGAGGCGACCGTTACCTCCCGATCTGGATCGGACCGGGGGAGGCGACGGCGATCGCCTTCGCCCAGCAGGGCATGGCGCCTGCCCGCCCGCTGACCCACGACCTGTTCAAGGACGTGCTGGAGGCGGTCGGGCAGCAGCTCGCCGAGGTCCGGATCACGGACCTGCGCGAAGGCGTGTTCTACGCGGAGCTCGTCTTCGCCAGCGGTGTGGAGGTCAGCGCGAGGCCTTCCGACGCCATAGCGCTGGCGCTGCGCACCGGAACGCCGATCTACGGCAGCGACGGGGTGCTGGACGACGCGGGGATCGCCATCCCGGACGAGCAGGAGGACGAGGTGGAGAAGTTCCGCGAGTTCCTCGACCAGATCTCGCCGGAGGACTTCGGCAGCGGCAATCAGTGAGACCCCGGACGGTCCTCGAGGACCGTCTCTCGACCGGGGCGTCGCCGGGCGATACGAGCCCATTCGAGTAGCTTTTCCCGCTACGCGGACACGTGAAACCACTCTCAGGGTGATTATCACTCGGCGTGCCGAGTGTGGCGATCGTTGACGCACCCCGAGCGACTGCCTACCGTCGAGAAGGCAGGTCAAGGACGGAGGTCGGCGTGAGAAGCACGGGCGACGGTACGGCGGTCGGCGGTCCGTATCCGCTGCATGGGGGAATGGTCGAACCAGTGCCCCGTTATTCCGCCACGCCAGCGGTCACCACTCCGCGGGGGCGGGACTCCGAAGGCGAGAGCGCCTCGCGTGGTCCGGACAGCATCGGTTATCGGGGGCCGACCGCGTGCGCCGCGGCCGGCATCACCTACCGGCAGCTGGACTACTGGGCGCGTACGGGGCTCGTGGAGCCCAGCGTGCGGCCCGCGTACGGCTCGGGCAGTCAGCGGCTCTACAGCTTCCGGGACGTCGTGGTCCTGAAGATCGTGAAGCGGCTGCTGGACACCGGTGTCTCGCTGCAGAACATCCGCACCGCGGTGCAGCATCTACGGGCCCGGGGCATGGACGACCTGGCGCAGATGACGCTCATGAGCGACGGCGCCACGGTGTACGAATGCACCTCGCCCGACGAGGTCGTCGACCTCCTCCAGGGCGGGCAGGGGGTCTTCGGGATCGCCGTGGGCGTGGTCTGGCGCGATGTCCAGAGCGCGCTCGCGCAGCTGCACGGCGAGCGCGTGGACACGGGCGAGACACTCGTGGGCCACAACCCCGCCGACGAGCTCGCCCGCCGCCGCAACCGGGCGGGATAAGGCTCTCGGAGCGACGTCGAAGCGCCCCCGCCGGGTGCCGTGAGGCATCCGGCGCGGGGCGCTTCGACGTGCTCCGGACCGGCGGAAAGCCCGATTGTCAGTGGTGTGCGGGAGCATCGGTCGTGTGAGGGGTGTGCCGACGATCCTGCATCTGGACATGGACGCTTTCTACGCTTCGGCGGAGCAGGCGGCCAAGCCGAGCCTGCGCGGAAAACCGGTGGTCGTCGGCGGCATCGGCCCGAGGGGCGTGGTGGCCACGGCGTCGTACGAGGCGCGGGTCTTCGGCGTGCGGTCGGCCATGGCCACGGCCCAGGCCCGCCGGCTCTGTCCGAACGCCGCCTACCTCACCCCGCGGTTCGGTCTCTACCAGCACGTCAGCCAGGTCGTCATGGAGCTCCTCCGGGAGCTGTCGCCGCTGGTGGAGCCGCTGAGCCTCGACGAGGCGTTCGTGGACCTCGAGGCGGGCGGCGTGGAGCCCACGCCCGCGGCCGTGCGGGCGGTGGGGGAGAGGCTGCGCCGCGACATCGCCAGGGCCACGGGACTCACGGGATCGGTGGGGCTCGCCGGCTCCAAGATGCTCGCGAAGATCGCCTCCGAGGAGGCCAAGCCCGACGGCCTGCTGCTCATCGAGCCCGGCACGGAGCTGGAGATCCTGGGCCCGATGTCCGTGCGCGCCATCCCGGGCGTCGGCCCCGCCACTGCCGAAACGTTGCGGCGGGCGGGGATCACCACCGTGACCGAGACCGCCGAGGCGGGCGAGGACGAGCTGGTGCGGCTGCTGGGCCGGGCGCACGGCGGGGGCCTGTACGCCCTGGCCACCGGCCGTGACGACCGGCCCGTCGTCGCCGAGCGCGACGCCAAGTCCGTCTCCGTGGAGGACACCTTCGCCGAGGACCTCACCGACCGGACCCGGGTCGAGCTGGAGCTCGCCCGCCTCGCCGACCGGTGCGTACGGCGGCTGCGCGGCGCCGGGCGGTCCGGGCGCACGGTCGTCATCAAGGTGCGGAGCTACGACTTCTCGACGCTGACCCGCTCCGAGACGCTGCGCGGCCCCACCGACGACCCGGCGGTCATCCGCGAGGCGGCCGCCCGGCTGCTCGAGGGCGTGGACACCACGGCGGGCGTGCGGTTGCTGGGCGTCGGCGTCTCCGGGCTCGCCGACTACACCCAGGAGGACCTCTTCGCCCAGGCGGCGAGCACCCCCGACGAGACGCCGGAGGCGCCGGCGGACGAGGCGGGCGAGAGCGCCGGCGCCCAGCGGCCGGCGGATCCCGCCCCGCCCCGGCGGTGGCTCCCGGGCCTGGACGTCCGGCACGCGGAGTACGGGCCGGGATGGGTGCAGGGCAGCGGCCTGGGGCGGGTCACCGTCCGCTTCGAGACGCCCTGGTCGACGCCGGGCCGAGTGCGGACCCTCGCCGTCGACGACCCGGCGCTGGAGCCGGCGGAGCCGTTGCCGCTCGTACGGGACACCTACGGGCCGGACCCGGTGCATCACGGCGGCCCGGTGGATCACGGCGGACCGGCGGATCAGGACGGCCCGGAGGGCGTCCCCGGCTCCGGGGGCTCGCCGGAGTCCGCCGGCGCCGGGGCCTGCGGTGCGGGCAGCTCGAGGCCGTAGTGCCGGTAGAGCCGCAGCTCCTGCTCGGGGGAGAGGTGGCGGCCGACGCCGAAGCCCGGCGCCCCCTTGATCAGCGCCCGTTCGTAGGGCACGTGCAGCACATCGTCCTCGACACGGCTGGGCGCCAGCGGCACGAACGCGTCCCGGCCGAACAGACCGGTGCGCACCGCCGCCCACTCCGGCTCCCCGGTCGCGTCGTCGAGGTACACCTCGTCCACGGTGCCGATCTTCGAGCCCTCCCGGTCGAAGACCTTGCGCCCGATCAGGCTCCGCGGATCGATGTCGCTCCGCACGATTCCTCCCTCGGCTCCTCCGCCCCCGGACATCGCCCTGACACCACGAAAGTGCACAAAACCGGAACCGGCCACTCGGGAGAACCGCTCGGAAAGACGCGCTGGTAGGCTGGCGAATGGCCGCAGACCCCGTGCGGGAGAGTCCTCCTCGAGGCCCACAAGGGCACCGGCGAGGCGCCGAAGGAGCAAATCCTCCCCGGAATCTCTCAGGCACCCGGTACCGCACGGACGAGGTCACTCTGGAAAGCAGGGCGGGCCCAGGTCAGGCACCTCACCGAAGCCCCTCCTCACCGACGGTGAAAGTCGGGTCGTCCGCCATGGCCCGGTGAAGCTCTCAGGTTGAGATGACAGAGGGGGAGGCCGTCCGGGTACCCGCGCCGTGGTACCCCTCGCAGGTCGTATTGACCAGGAGGCCTCCGCAGATGAACGCCCACCGCATCGCTCTCTCCGACCTTGAGCGTGGCACGCCCTTCGAGGCCCGCCACATAGGGCCCGATGGCGAGGCCCAGGCCAAGATGCTCGCCCAGGTCGGCTTCGGGTCGCTCGACGAACTCACCGCCGCCGCCGTGCCGGACGTGATCAAGAACGCCGAGGCGCTCGACCTGCCCGAGGCCCGCACCGAGGCCGAGGTCCTCGCCGAGCTGCGCTCCCTCGCGGACCGCAACGAGGTCCTCGCCCCCATGATCGGCCTCGGCTACCACGGCACGTTCACCCCGCCGGTGATCCTGCGCAACGTCATGGAGAACCCCGCCTGGTACACGGCCTACACGCCGTACCAGCCGGAGATCTCGCAGGGCCGCCTCGAGGCGCTGCTGAACTTCCAGACGGTCGTCGCCGACCTCACCGGCCTGCCCACCTCCGGCGCCTCCCTGCTCGACGAGGGCACGGCCGCCGCCGAGGCCATGTCGCTCGCCCGCCGGGTCGGCAAGGTCAAGGGCGGGGTCTTCCTCATCGACGCCGACGCCCTGCCGCAGACCATCGCCGTGATCGAGACCCGCGCCGAGCCCACCGGCGTCGAGGTCGTCGTCGCCGACCTCTCCGCGGGCATCCCCGACGAGATCGCCGAGCGCGGCGTCTTCGGCGTCCTGCTGCAGTACCCCGGCGCCTCCGGCGTCGTGCGCGACCTGCGCCCGGTCATCGACCGCGCCCACGAGCTCGGTGCGATCGTCACCGTGGCCGCCGACCTCCTGGCGCTGACCCTGCTCACCTCGCCCGGCGAGCTCGGCGCCGACATCGCGGTCGGCACCACCCAGCGCTTCGGCGTGCCCATGGGCTTCGGCGGACCGCACGCCGGATTCATGGCCGTCCGCGAGAAGTTCGCCCGCAGCCTCCCCGGCCGCCTCGTCGGCGTCTCCGTCGACGCCGACGGCGACAAGGCCTACCGCCTGGCCCTGCAGACCCGCGAGCAGCACATCCGCCGCGAGAAGGCCACCAGCAACATCTGCACGGCCCAGGTGCTCCTCGCCGTCATGGCCGGCATGTACGCCGTCTACCACGGTCCCGAGGGCCTGGCGGGCATCGCCCGCCGCACCCACCGCTACGCCACGCTCCTCGCCGAGGGCCTGCGGGCCGGCGGCGTCGAGGTCGTGCACGGCGGCTACTTCGACACCCTCACCGCGCGCGTGCCCGGCCGGGCCGCCGAGGTCGTCGAGGCCGCCCGCGAGCGCGGCGTCAACCTCCGGCTGACCGACGCCGACCACGTCGGCATCGCCTGCGACGAGACCACCGACCGCGCCCGCCTGGCGTCGGTGTGGGCCGCGTTCGGCGTGGAGGCCGACGTCGAGGCACTCGACGCGACGACCGCCGAGGCCCTGCCCGAGGGTCTGCTGCGCACCGACGAGTACCTCACCCACCCGGTCTTCCACCAGCACCGTTCCGAGACGGCGATGCTGCGCTACCTGCGTCGCCTGGCCGACCGCGACTACGCGCTGGACCGGGGCATGATCCCGCTCGGCTCGTGCACCATGAAGCTCAACGCCACCACCGAGATGGAGCCGGTGACCTGGCCCGAGTTCGGTGCGCTGCATCCCTTCGCGCCCGTCGAGCAGGCCGGGGGCTACCTCACCCTGATCACCGAGCTCGAGGAGCGCCTCGCCGAGGTCACCGGCTACGACAAGGTCTCCATCCAGCCCAACGCCGGCTCCCAGGGCGAGCTCGCGGGCCTGCTGGCCGTCCGGGCGTACCACCGGGCCAACGGCGACGACCAGCGCACCGTCTGCCTCATCCCGTCCTCCGCGCACGGCACCAACGCCGCCAGCGCCGTGATGGCCGGCATGAAGGTCGTCGTCGTCAAGACCGCCGACGACGGCGAGGTCGACGTCGAGGACCTGCGCGCCAAGATCGAGCAGCACCGCGACGAGCTGTCCGTGCTGATGATCACCTACCCGTCCACCCACGGCGTCTTCGAGGAGCACGTGGCCGACATCTGCGCGGCCGTGCACGACGTGGGCGGCCAGGTGTACGTCGACGGCGCCAACCTCAACGCGCTGGTCGGCCTCGCCAAGCCGGGCCGGTTCGGCGGCGACGTCTCGCACCTGAACCTGCACAAGACCTTCTGCATCCCGC
Source organism: Streptomyces sp. C36 (assembly GCF_040932295.1). NCBI lineage: Bacteria > Bacillati > Actinomycetota > Actinomycetes > Kitasatosporales > Streptomycetaceae > Streptomyces > Streptomyces sp. C36. The sequence continues at coordinate 13,296 of NZ_JBFQGI010000001.1, forward strand.
ACGGCGGCGGCGGCCCGGGCGTCGGCCCGGTGGCCGTCCGCGCGCACCTCGCCCCGTACCTGCCCAACCACCCGCTGCAGCCCACCGCGGGCCCGGAGACGGGCGTCGGGCCGATCTCGGCCGCGCCGTGGGGCTCCGCGGGCATCCTGCCGATCTCCTGGGCGTACGTCCGCCTCATGGGCGGCGAGGGCCTCAAGCGCGCCACCCAGGTCGCCGTGCTGGGCGCCAACTACATCGCCAAGCGCCTCGAGCCGCACTACCCCGTGCTCTACACCGGCCCGAACGGGCTGGTCGCGCACGAGTGCATCGTGGACCTGCGGCCGCTGACCAAGGCGACCGGCGTGAGCGTGGACGACGTGGCCAAGCGCCTGATCGACTACGGCTTCCACGCGCCGACCATGTCGTTCCCCGTCGCCGGCACGCTGATGATCGAGCCGACGGAGAGCGAGGACCTCGCCGAGCTGGACCGGTTCTGCGACGCGATGATCGCCGTCCGCGCGGAGATCGAGAAGGTCGGCTCGGGCGAGTGGGACAAGGACGACAACCCGCTGCGCAACGCCCCGCACACCGCCGCCTCGGTGGCCGGCGCGTGGGAGCACCCCTACACCCGCGAGGAGGCCGTCTTCCCGGCCGGGGTGTCGGCGGCCGACAAGTACTGGCCGCCGGTGCGGCGCGTCGACGGCGCCTACGGCGACCGCAACCTGGTCTGCTCCTGCCCGCCGCTGGACGAGTACGACGGCTGATGACGACCGACGTCGGCCGCCACGGCTGACGTCATGGGCCCGGACACGGGTCGGGGCCGGTTCGGCGTTCGCGCCGGGCCGGCCCCTTTATGTGCTTTCTGTGCCTGTGGTGCTGCTCGTGCTGCCGTGGGTCATGCCGTGACGTGCCGCGTGGCGCGCCGCTAGGCGGCGGTCACCACGTGGTCGGTGCCCAGGGGCCGGTGCGGGGCGATGATCTGCCCGTCCGGCAGCAGCTCACCGGTGTCCTCGAAGCAGAGGACGCCGTTGCACAGCAGGCTCCATCCCTGCTCCGGGTAGGCGGCCACGAGATGGGCGGCCTCCCGGTCGGCGGAGTCGGCTGACGGGCACGTGGGCTGGTGCTGGCACATGGAAGGGATCTTTCGCTCTGTTGTGGTGGCTGTCCTGCGGCTCGATGCGGTGGTCATGCCGCCCCCCGTAGTGATTCGTCGGTCGGTCCCAGTGTTGCCCTACGGGCGTTGTTCCGCAGGCATTTCACCGTGACGCTCCTCACAGGAGGATGACGCGTCACCCATGCGGGCGGTTGCTTCCAACTCCGCAGTCCCTTTGGGGGGTTCGGCATGGCCGGGGTGGGCTAGTCCGGTGGGGTGAGGGTGGGGACAGAGATGCGCCCCGCGCCTCCTCGGACTGCGGGGGCGCGGGGCGGGTGGCCGGCGTCGGCTCAGGCGGTCGCCTTGAGTTGGGGTCCGGGGGCCAGCCGGAGGGTGAGGACGGGCAGCAGATCGCCGACCCGGTGGGGGCGGTGCGCGGCGATGCCCGGCGGCGCGGGGGCGAGGGGCACGAGGAGGTCGCCCGGCGCGAAGAGTTCCGAGGCGGCGTCGGCCGTGATGTCGGCGTGCAGCCAGAGGGTGAGCATGTAGAGCTCGGGCACCGACAGCAGCCGCGGCTGGTACGGCGTCGTCAGCGCCTCGGCCTGCCGCAGGGCCAGTTGGGTGGAGGCGAGGTAGGGGCCCTCGAAGAAGTGGGAGAACGCCCAGCCGTCGGGCGTGGGCCGCGCCTCGCCGGCGGCCACCGCCCGCCCGTCCTCCGCGATGAGGAAGCGCCAGCCCGAGAGCCGGGTGCGGGGCGTCCCGCCGCGCGCGGTGACGCGCTCCAGCACATGGACGGGCAGCGGGAGTTCGGCGGTGAGCGGAGTGCGGGCGGACCGCAGGGAAGGTGTGCGGGCCTCGCGGACGGCGGCGGGGGAACCGAGGGCCGTGAGGACGCTGCTGAGGGCAGGAGCGGGCGCAGGGGGGACATGCAGCGGCATGGTGAGTCGCCTCTCGCTTGGGAGACACACGGTGGAGCTGGGCAGGTGCGACGACGCTGTCGGCGAGCGGAACGGGGTCAGAGGGGGGCCGGACCGACTCCGGGGACGCCTACTCTCTGCCTCATTACGGAGTTTATACGACACGTGTTCACACAGTGTTTCGCCTAGCTGTCCGCAGCATTTCCGACAAGGGGAAATCAGGGCGCGTTCGGAGGGTGATTTCGGTGATTTTGCGGCCTATTTGCGAGCGTGACCTCGGCGTCCCCGTCGCATACGGTAGGCCGGATCTCATCGGTGTTTATCACCAGCGCATTGCACCGCAGTCGGGTCTCCCCGTTATGCCGACGGAATGTGCCGGAGTGCGCTCGGGGGAAGCCTACCGGGTATGCGCTCGCCGCGAGGCGTTATGGATCGTCCCGTCTGGGCATCATCGACCGTGACAAGGCGGGCGGCGCCAGAGGCGACCCGGTTGAGGGAGGGACGCTTGAATGGGTGAGAAGGTCGCGGCCATGGGGTTCGACCTCGCCGACCGCCGGCGGTACCGGGACAAGCTCCGGCAGTGCCTGGAAGGGTTGGCGAGGCTGCTGGAGGAGAAGCGGTTCGATCGCCCCCGGAATCTCATGGGGCTGGAGATCGAGCTGAATCTCGCGGGCTCCGACGGCATGCCGAGCATGGTGAATGCGGAGGTGCTCGAGCGTATCGCGAGCGGGGATTTCCAGACCGAACTCGGGCGGTTCAACCTGGAAGTGAACATCGTCCCGCACCGGCTGTCGGGGCGGGTTCTGGACCAGCTCGCGGAGGAGATGCGCACCGCCCTGTCGTACGCCGACCGCAGGGCCATGGAGGTCGATTCCGGAATCGTCATGATCGGGATTCTGCCGACGCTGACCGGCGCCGACCTGGTGTCCGCCAACCTCTCCGCGGCCGACCGCTATTTCCTCCTGAACGACCAGGTGGTGGCCGCCCGTGGCGAGGAATTCACCATCGACATCGCCGGGGTCGAGCACCTGACCTGCACCGCCCGCTCCATCACCCCCGAGGCCGCCTGCACCTCCGTCCAGCTCCATCTTCAGGTCACCCCCGGCCGGTTCGCCGCCGTGTGGAACGCCGCGCAGGCCGTCGCCGCCGCGCAGATAGCCGTCGGCGCCAACTCGCCGTTCCTCTTCGGGCGGGAGGTGTGGCGCGAGTCCAGGCCCCCGCTGTTCGTCCAGTCCACCGACACCCGGCCGCCCGAGCTCCAGGTCCAGGGCGTGCGGCCGCGCACCTGGTTCGGGGAGCGCTGGATCACCTCGGCGTACGAGCTGTTCGAGGAGAACCTGCGCTACTTCCCGCCGCTGCTGCCCATCTCCGCCGACGAGGACCCGCTGCGCGTGCTGGACGAGGGCGGGGTGCCCTGGCTGCACGAACTCACCCTGCACAACGGCACCGTCTACCGCTGGAACCGCCCGGTCTACGGCGTCGCCGACGGCGTCCCCCACCTGCGGGTGGAGAACAGGGTGCTGCCCGCCGGGCCCACCGTCACCGACGTCATCGCCAACACCGCCTTCTACTACGGCCTGGTCAGGGCGCTGGCCGAGGAGTCCCGGCCGGTGTGGACCCGGCTGCCGTTCGAGGTCGCCGCCGAGAACTTCGACCTCGCCTGCCGCCACGGCATCGACGCCGTGCTGCGCTGGCCCCGGCCCGGGCGCGGCGGCACCCCGGCGCGGGTTCCGGCCGTGCGGCTCGTACGGGACGAGCTGCTGCCGCTGGCCGCGGCCGGGCTCGACGCCTGGGGCGTCGAGCCCGCCGACCGCGACCACTACCTGGGAGTCATCGAGGAGCGCTGCCGGCGCGGGGTCAACGGCGCGTCCTGGCAGGCGGACACCTACCACCGGGCGCTGGAGCGCGGACTGGACCGCCGGTCCGCCCTGGCCGCCACCACACGCCGCTACTGCGAGCTGATGCGCACCGGGGAGCCGGTGCACACCTGGCCGACGGGCATCGCCTGACGCGGCCCGCCGCACCCCCTGTTCGTACCGGCCCAGGTCGTCGGGCAAGCTGTGACGACCGTGACCATGGGCAGGCGGGAGACGAGGGTGCGGCACAACGCTCCAGACGGTGAAGCGGGCGCCGGGACGACGGCGCCCGGCGAAGGGCCGTCCGGTGGCGGGCCGTCGGGCGGCACCGGGCTGTCCCGGCGGACCCTGCGCGCGGAGATACTGATCGTCCTCGCGCTCTCGCTCGGCGCCAGCGCGTTGTCGTCGCTGATCAGCTTTGTCGGCGCGGCCACCCGGCCCGGCGGGCTCAAGGACCAGGCCGCCACCCTCAACGCCTCGCACGCCCCTGGCCGGCCCTGGCTCGACCTCGCCTGGCAGGTCTTCGGCATCACGACCGCGCTGGTGCCCGTCCTGCTCGTCGTCCACCTCCTGGCGCGCGAGATGCCCGAGGGCGGCGCCCTGCGGGCCATCGGCCTCGACCGCGGCCGGCCGGGCCTGGACCTGGCCCGCGGCGCGGGCCTCGCCGCGGCCGTCGGCGGCAGCGGGCTGCTGTTCTACCTCGCCGTACTCGCCGCGGGCTTCAACCTGACCGTGGTGCCGGAGAACCTGCCCGACGTGTGGTGGAAGCTGCCCGTGCTGATCGCCTCGGCCCTGCAGAACGCCGTGCTCGAGGAGGTCGTGGTCGTCGGCTATCTGCTGCGCAGGCTCGGGCAGCTGGGCTGGACGCCGGCCGCGGCCCTGGCCGCGAGCGCGGTGCTGCGCGGCTCGTACCACCTCTACCAGGGCATCGGCGGCCTGGTCGGCAACATGGTGATGGGCGTGGTGTTCGTCCTGTGCTACCGCCGGTGGGGGCGGGTGGGACCGCTGGTCGCCGCGCACGCGCTCATCGACATCGTGGCGTTCGTCGGCTACGCGCTGCTCGCGGGCAAGGTGGCCTGGCTGCCCACCGCCTGACCCGCCCCCGGTCGGCCCCCCGGCCTGGTCCGCCGTGGCCCGGTCCCGCTAGGCGAGCAGCTCGCCCTCGATGACGGTGACGGCCGAACCGGTCAGCAGCGTACGGTCGCCGCGCAGCGCGGTGCGGACGAGGCCGGTGCGGGCGGAGGCCTGCAGGCCCGCGAGATCGTCGCGGCCCAGCCGGGCGGACCAGAAGGGGGCCAGCGCGGTGTGGGCGCTGCCGGTGACGGGGTCCTCGTCGATGCCCACGTTCGGGAAGAAACAGCGCGAGACGTAGTCGTAGCCGCGCGCAGGGTCCTCGGCGGGGGCGGTGGCGATGACGCCCCGGCGGGAGGTGCGGGCCAGCGCCGGGAGGTCCGGGGCGAGGGCGCGGACGGTCTTCTCGTCGGCCAGCTCCACCAGCAGGTCGCCGATGTGCTCGCTGGTGTCGAGGACCCGCAGCGGCGTCGTGCCCAGCGCCTCGGCCAGCCCGGGGACGGTGATGGGGGTGAGCCGTGAGGTGGGGAAGTCCAGGGTGATCCGGCCGTCCTCGTGGGCGGTCGCGGTCAGCACGCCGCAGCGGGCGGTGAAGCGGACGGTTCCGGTGGCGAGGCCGGTGGCGTGCAGGACGTGTGCCGTGGCGAGCGTGGCGTGGCCGCACATGTCGACCTCGGTCGTGGGGGTGAACCAGCGCAGCGCCCAGTCGGCGTGCGGCGTGCCCTCGGGGAGGCGGTGGGCGAAGGCGGTCTCGGAGAGGTTGACCTCCGCGGCGATCTGCTGGAGCCGGTCGTCGGCGGGGAAGGCGCCGGTGTCGAAGAGCAGGACCCCGGCGGGATTGCCCGCGAAGGGACGGTCGGTGAAGGCGTCGACGATGCGGATCTTCATGGCTGGAGCGTAGAGGCCCGAAGGAGCCACTAGCCATGGCCAATTATTGGAAACTGGACTGATGTGTGGCCTGCCGGACGGATCCCCGCCGCTCCGCCGGGGTTCCTTGACCGTCCGTCAGGACCTGCCAGACTCCGGAGGGGGCCGACAGAAACGGAGCCCGGCCATGGCCCCGCGCCCCCGCCTCGGACGCCCCGCCGCCGCACTCGCGGCCGTCGCCGTCTGCGCCGCCCCGCTCACCGGCTTCCCGGCCGGGGCGGGCGGCGAGCCCCTCTACCGCGACGCGCGGGCCGGAGTGGACGACCGCGTCCGCGACCTGCTGGGCCGGATGACGCTCGAGGAGAAGATCGGGCAGATGGCCCAGATCGCCGTCGTCCGGCTGCAGGGCGACTGCCGCGAGAGCGGCGGCGAGCTCACCGAGGCCTGCCTGAGGACCGTGCTCCGCGACCACGCGGTCGGCTCGGTGCTCTCCGGCGGCGGCATGGGCCCGCCGGTGAACACGCCGCGAGCCTGGGCCCGCATGGTCAACGCCGTACAGAAGTACGCCCTGGACCACAGCCGGCTGCGCGTTCCCGTGCTCTACGGCGTCGACGCCGTCCACGGCCACCACAGCGTCCTCGGCGCGACCGTCCTGCCCCACCAGCTCGGCCTCGCCGCGGCCTGGGATCCGGAGCTCGTGCGCGACTGCGCCGGGGCCACCGCCCGGGCCGTCGCCGCGACCGGCGTCGACTGGAACTTCGCCCCCGTGGCCGACCTGGCCCGCGACCGGCGCTGGGGGCGCTACTACGAGACGTTCGGCGAGGACCCGCTGCTCGCGGGCGCCCTGGCCGCGGCGGCCGTGCGCGGGACCGAGGACGCGCACGGCGCCAAGGACGTCGCGTCCACCGTCAAGCACGTCGGCGGCTACTCCGAACCCGCCAACGGCCACGACCGGGTGCCCGCCGACGTCTCCCCGCGCTACCTCCAGGACACCCTCCTCGCCCCCTACCGCACGGCCGTCGAGGCCGGGGCGAAGAGCGTGATGGTCAACTCCGGTGCCGTCAACGGCGTGCCCGCGACCGCCTCCCGCCACCTGCTGACCACGATCCTGCGGCAGCGGTGGGGGTTCACCGGGGTCACCGTCAGCGACTGGCAGGACGTCCGCGCGCTGTGGACGACGTACAAGGTGGCGGCGGACTATCCGCACGCGATCGCCCTCGCGGTCAACGCGGGGGTGGACGTGGCGATGGAGCCCTACGAGGCCGGCGAGTTCACCGAGGGGCTGCGCGCCGCCGTCCAGGGCGGACTGGTCTCCCGGCGGCGGATCGACGAGGCGGCCGGACGCGTCCTGCGGCTGAAGTTCACGCTCGGGCTCTTCGAGCGGCCGTTCACCGACGCCGAGCGGGCGGACGGGGAGGTCCTGGGCGCGGCCCAGGACACGGCCCGCCGGGCCGCGGCGAGCTCGCTGGTGCTGCTGCGCAACGAGAGGAACGTCCTGCCGCTCGGGCCGTCGGCCAGGAGGATCGTCGTCGCCGGATCGTACGCGGACGACATCGCCGCCCAGACGGGCGGCTGGACCGTCGGCTGGCAGCGGGTGCCCGAGGGCGTGACGGTGCCCGGTACGACCGTGCTCGCGGGCATCGAGGCGGCCGCCCCCGCCGGAACCCGCGTGGTGCGGGCCCGCGACGCCGCCGACGCGGTGCGGCAGGCCCGTACCGCGGACGCGACCGTGGTGGTCGTCGGCGAGCGGCCGGCTGCCGAGGGCGAGGCCGACAGCCCCCGGCCGGAACTCTCGCCGGACCAGCAGGCGCTGGTGAGAGCCCTGAAGGAGACCGGCCGGCCGGTCGTCGTGGTCGTGATCGCCGGGCGCCCCCTGGCGCTGGGCGAGGCGGCCGGCACCGACGGGCTGCTGATGTCCTGGCTGCCGGGCACCGAGGGCGGGCACGCCGTCGCCGGCGTGCTGTTCGGCGGCGTGAACCCCGGCGGGCGGCTGCCGGTGTCCTGGCCCCGCCGGACCGGCAACGAACCGCTGTACTACCAGCAGCTGCCGGGCACCAACGCGGGCGCGGAGTCCACGCACGACGTGGCGTACGACTTCGGCGACGGCCTCTCCTACACCACCTACCGCTTCGAGGACCTCGGGCTGGAGGAGGCCACCGTCCCCGCCGGACGGGACGCGCGCGTGACGGTGCGGGTCGCCAACACCGGCGGGCGCGACGGCGATCTGGTCGTACCGGTGTACGTCTCCCGGCCGGTGAGCCGGGTCCTGGCGCCCCGGCGTCGGCTGGTGGCCTTCACCAGGACGCGCCTGAGGGCGGGGGAGTCGCGCACGCTGCGTCTCACCGTCCCCGCCCGGGCCCTGGAGGTGACCCCGGGCGACCTCGACGGAGCGGGGACGCCGCGCGTCGAACCCGGCACGTACACCATCGTCGTGGGGGCGCGCACGACCACGCTGACGATCACTTAGGGCGCACTGGACGGCCCGCGCGCCCCTGAGACGGGCGGGGCATCCCTCCTTCTGAAGGATGACGAGCCGACCGGCACCCCCAACCGGCGTCGGATGCCCGAATGCAACCCTCCGGGGATGCTCCCATCACACGGGACTGATGGGGTGGGAAGGTGCAAAGCCGTACACCAGCCGACACCGCACGGGCCGGGGCCGCGAGCGAGCTTCCGCTGAGCGCGGAGCTGGCCGCGGCGGTCTCCGGTGCCCGCAGGCGCGCCGCGCGCGACGGCGACCGCCAGGCCGACACCGCCCACCTGCTGCACACCCTTCTGGAGGCCGACCCCGAGACGCGCGGCGCCTTCCACGACGGGCCCGCCCAGGTCGCCCGGCTGCTCGGCTACCTGGTCCAGCGCACCATCGGCTACGGCCTGCGCTGGAGCGACTCCGTCGAGGACTCCGTGACCCCGCCCGGGCCGGCCGGCGCCGGGGTGCCCGGCTGGTCGCCGGCCGCCGCCGGCGCCATGCGGTACGCCCGCGACCGGGCCCGCTCGCGCGGCGCCGGCCGGGTCGAGGGGCTCGACCTGCTCGCCGCGCTGCTGCGCGACCCCCGCTGCCGGGCGGTCGACGTGCTGCGCCGGGCCGGCGTCGACACCGCCGCGCTGGCCGCCGGACCGGCGTGGCACGCCTGCCCCGAGTGCCGCTGATCACGACAGGACCATCGCTAGTGACGGTCATGTCCATTGCTGCCATGATGCACCGATGCAAGCAACTCCTGGGAGAAGCACGGGTCTGGGCCTCGCCCTGACGTCCGCGCTGGCGTTCGGTGGATCGGGTGTGGCGGCCAAGCCGCTGATCGAGGCGGGGCTGGACCCGCTCCATGTGGTGTGGCTGCGGGTGGCCGGCGCCGCCCTGGTGCTGCTGCCGGTCGCCTGGCGCCATCGCGCCCTCCTCATACGCCGGCCCGCGCTGCTCGCGGGCTTCGGGCTGCTGGCCGTCGCCGGCGTGCAGGCCTGCTACTTCGCCGCGATATCCCGGATTCCGGTGGGCGTCGCCCTGCTCCTGGAGTACCTCGGGCCGGCGTTGCTGCTCGGCTGGGTGCGGTTCGTCCAGCGACGCCCGGTGAGCCGGGCCGCGGCGGTGGGCGTGATCCTCGCGGTGGCCGGCCTCGCCTGCGTCGTCGAGGTGTGGTCGGGGCTCGGCTTCGACGCCCTGGGCCTGGTGCTGGCCCTGGGCGCGGCCTGCTGCCAGGTCGGCTACTTCGTGCTGGCCGACCACGGCGCCGGCGGCGAGACCCCCGCCGACCCCTTCGGCGTCATCGCCTACGGCCTGCTCATCGGCGCCCTGTTGCTGACCGCCGTCGCGCGCCCCTGGGAGATGGACTGGGCGGTGCTGGGCGGAGCCGCCGAGATGAACGGCACCGAGGTGCCGGCCGCGCTGCTGCTGGGCTGGGTGGTGCTCGTCGCGACGGTGGTCGCCTACCTCACCGGCGTGCTGGCGGTGCGTCGCCTCTCCCCGCAGGTCGCCGGAGTCGTCGCCTGCCTGGAGGCCGTCGTCGCCACCGTGCTGGCCTGGGTGCTGCTGGGCGAGCACCTGTCCGGGCCGCAGCTCGTGGGCGGTGGACTGGTGCTGATGGGCGCCCTCATCGCCCAGAGCTCCACGCCCAAGGCGGCGTCGGCGGAGCCGGTGGCCGGGGGAGACGGGCCGGCCGTGATCGACGGGGACGGGGCGGTCGCGGGGGTGCCCGGTCGGCGGGAGTTGTCCGGCGACACCCGCCCGGCCTAGTCTGACGATCATGCCGATGACTGTTCTGCCGCCTCCCGCCGCCTAGCGCGGGCGGCTGCTTCCGGAGGACCGGAGCCGGGGAGGACGACCTCCCCGGCCGATCGTCGCTGCCCGCAGACGGGATCACACGATCATCCACGTCTTCCGCGGGAGAACACTCATGCACGACTCCGCTCTTTCGGCCTGCCCTGAACGCGGCGGCCACCTCACCGGCCCGGGCCCGTCCGGCGACGACCGCCCCGGCGGCGCGCTGCCCGGCGGCCCGGCCCGGATGTCCGTCGGCCGCGGCCTGGCCTGCGTCACCGTCGCGGCGGCCGGCTGGGGCACGGCGGGCGCGACCGCCGCGCTGGTCTTCGACTCGAGCGGTCTGGGCCCCATAGCGCTCACCTTCTGGAGGATGGCCGGCGGCCTCGTCCTGCTGCTGGCCGTCCGCAGCCTGCTGCCCCGCCGCACCGGCACGGCACGGCGGCGGGAGCCGGCGCGGAGCCGCGCGGCCCGCGTCCTGATCACCGGCCTCGCCCTGACCGTCTTTCAGGCCGCCTATTTCGGCGCCGTCGCCGGGACGGGGACGGCCGTCGGCACGGTCATCACGCAGGGTGCCGCGCCCGTGCTGGTGGCGCTGGGCGGCAGGCTGCTGATGGGGGAACGGCTGGGCGTGGGCGGCGGCGTGGCCGTCGCCGGGGCGCTGGCCGGGCTGGCGGTGCTGATGCTGGGCGGCGCCGGGACGGACGCGGTGCGTCCGCTGGGGGCCGCGATGGGGCTGCTGTCGGCCGCCGCCTACGCGGTCGTCACCCTCTACGGCCGGTCCCTGGGCCGGCGCGGCCGGGGCGCCGACGCGTTCACCACGACGCTGACGTCCTTCGCCGTGGGGACCGTGTCCCTGCTGCCCCTGGCCGCCGCCGAGGGCCTGTGGCCCCGGACGGAGGGGCTGGGTCGCACGCTGGGGCTGATGGCCTATCTGGTGACGGTCCCGACGGCGCTGTCGTACGGGCTGTTCTTCGCGGGGCTGGCGGCCGTACGGGCGACCACGGTCACCGTGATCACCCTGCTGGAGCCGGTGACGGCGGCGGCCGTCGCGGTCGGTCTGCTCGGCGAGCGGCTGACCGCGCCGACCCTGCTCGGCACGGCCGTGCTGATGGGGGCGGTGGTCGCGCTGGCCGTCGCGGAGACGCGCGGAGCGTCGGCTTCCGTGCCGCGTGAGCCGGCCCCCGTGCCCGGGCCGGTGGGGCGTGAGGAGGACGCTCAGCCGCCGGTGAAGCCGGTGAGGTAGGCCGGCACGGGGATGCCGGGGGCGAGGTCGTCCGCCGGGACCGGGGCTCCGTAGGACCGGGCCACGGGGACGACACCGCTCCAGTGCGGCAGGGCGAGGTCCTCGGGGTCGTCGTTGGGGCCGCCCTCGCGGACCTTGGCCGAGACCTCCTCGAGGTCCAGGCACAGCACGGCCGTGGCGGCCAGCTCCTTGGGCGACGCCGGACGGGAGTCGGCCGCCCGGCCCGGCACGACCTGGTCCACCAGCGCGTCGAGGGCGGCGGTCAGCTCGGCCGGGTCGGTGACCCGCCGGGCCCGGCCGTGCACCACCACGGAGCGGTAGTTCAGGGAGTGGTGGAAGGCCGAGCGGGCCAGGACCAGGCCGTCGACGTGCGTGACCGTGACGCACACCGGCATCCCCTCCTCCCCGGCGCCGCCCGCGGCGCGCAGCGGCCGCGACCCGGTCGAGCCGTGGACATAGAGGCGCTCGCCGATCCGGCCGTAGAGCGTGGGCAGGACGACGGGAGCGCCGTCGCGGACGAAGCCGAGGTGGCAGACGTAGCCGGCGTCGAGTATCGCGTGGACGCGCGCACGGTCGTAGGAGGCGCGTTCGCGGGCACGGGTGGGGGTGGTGCGCTCGGTCTGCTCGTACTGCCCGGGAACCGTGGAAGAAGGCATTGCGCTCTCCATTGAACTAGTGCATAGTGTTGTTTGTGCTAGGAGAGTATCGGATCGAAGGGCGTCGCGCAGCGGACATTTCCGCGAGCGTGGAGCGGGCGGTCGGCGAAGGCAGACTGGCCCCGGGTGAACTGCTGCCTCCGCTGCGGGAGTTGGCGGTCGAGCTGGGCGTCAATCCCAACACCGTCGCGGCCGCGTATCGCGCGCTGCGCGACCGCGGGGTGATCGAGACGGCGGGCCGCCGGGGGAGCCGGGTGCGGCCGCGCCCCGCCAGCACGCCACGCGAGATGCTGCGGGTGGAGGCGCCGGAGGGGGTCCGGGACGTCTCGAGCGGCAATCCCGACCCGGCCCTGCTGCCCCCGCTCGGCGAGGCGCTGGCCGCCGCGGCCGCCCGCTCCCGCACGGCTCCCGCGCTCTACGGCACCCCGGCCGTGGACAGCGAGCTGGAGCGGATGGCCCGCGAGGCCTTCACCGCGGACGGCGTCCCCGAGGGGCCGGTCGCGGTCACCTCGGGAGCGCTGGACGGCATCGAGCGGGTGCTGAGCGCCCATCTGCGCCCCGGGGACGCCGTCGCCGTCGAGGACCCGGGCTGGGGCGGCCTCCTGGACCTCGTGCCCGCGCTCGGCCTGCGGCCCGTGCCCGTGGCCGTCGACGACGACGGCCCCCTTCCCGGGGAGACCGAGCGGGCGCTGCGCGCGGGCGCCCGGGCGCTGGTCGTCACCGACCGGGCGCAGAACCCCACGGGCGCGGCGATCGGTGCGGCCCGCGCCCGCGAGCTGCGCGCCGTGCTCTCGGGCCATCCCCAGGTGCTGCTCATCGAGGACGACCACGGCCACGGCTTCGTCGACCTGCCGCTGCACCCCCTGGCCGGCGCCACCACGCACTGGGCGCATATACGGTCGGTCGCCAAGGCCTACGGGCCCGACCTGCGGCTCGCGGTGCTCACCGGCGACGCGGTGACGGTGGACCGGGTGCTGGGGCGGCAGCGGCTGGGGCACGGCTGGGTGAGTCATCTGCTGCAGGACGCCGTGCTCCACCTGTGGCGCGTCGGGGCCGTGGACCCGCGCGCGGTGGCGGCCTCGTACGGGCGGCGCCGCGACGCCCTCCTGGCGGCGCTGCGGGAGCGGGGGATCGTGGCGCACGGGCGCAGCGGGGTGAACGTATGGCTGCCGGTGCCGGACGAGACGGGCGCGGTGGCGAGGCTGCTGCAGGCGGGCTGGGCGGTGGCGCCCGGGGCGCGCTTCCGCCTGGACTCCCCGCCCGGGGTGCGGATCACCGTCTCCTCGCTGTCCCCGGACGAGATAGGGACGGTCGCGGACGCGCTGGCGTCCGCGACCGTCCCGGTGCCCGCGGGGCGATACGACTGAGGGGTGCGCTCGTCGGCGCGCTACGGCCTGGCGGCCTCGGCCTCCGGGGCGGCGACGGCCGCCGGGGCGACGGCCGGCTCCGGGGCGGCGGCCTGGTCGTCCTCCGAGCGGGCCGCCGTGCGGGAGGCGCCCGCGCCGCCGCGCCGGCTCTGGGTGAGCGCCGCCCCGGCCAGGACGATCAGCGCTCCGACGGGCGTGTTCCAGGTCAGGTCCTCGCCGAGGAGGCTGACGCCCGCGGTCGTCGCGACGACGGGGATGAAGTAGGTGGTCATGGTGGCCGTCGTCGGCCCGACCTCGGCCACCAGCGCGTACTGCAGGAGGAAGGCGAGGCCGGTGCCCAGCGCGCCCAGCGCGAAGACGGCCAGCAGCGGCACGACGGGGAAGGAGGACGGCAGCGGGCTGACCAGCGGGGCGACGACGGCGAGCTGGGCGGCGCCGAGCAGCAGCTGGCTGCCGGACTTCGCCAGGTGGGAGTCGCCGGTGTCCGACAGGGTGCGCCGGACGTAGATCCAGCCGACCGCGTAGCTCAGCGACGCGATCAGGGCCAGCAGGGTGCCCTCGGCGTCCTGGCCCGAGAAGCCCTGCCAGGCGCCGAGCACCACGAGCACGCCGATGAAGCCCAGGCCCAGCCCGGCGAAGCGGCGCCGGGTCGGCCGGTCCTCGGAGAGGGCCACGAGGGAGAGGAGCATGCCCCACAGCGGGGTGGTGGCGTTGCAGATGCCCGCCAGGGTGGTGGAGATGGTCAGTTCCGCGTAGGCGAAGAGCGTGAACGGCAGGGCGTTGCACAGGAACGCCGCGACGGCCAGGTGCGCCCACGTCCGGCCCCGGCGCGGCAGCCGCTGGCGGGTGGCCAGCAGCGTCACCAGGAGCACCACGGCCCCGAAGAACATCCGGCCGAAGGAGACGTACATCGGGGCGAAGCCGTCGGTGCCCAGCTTGATGAACAGAAAGCTGAAGCCCCATATGACGGACAGGACGCCGAACCGGATGCGCCAGTCCACGGTGGGGCGGGCGGAGGGGTCGGCGGGGGATCGAGGCGGGGCGGCGGTGCTCATGATGACTACGATGCAGGCTTATAACGATTAGAACAAGCAAATATTTGTATGCAAAACCGCGTAGCATCGCTTACATGTTGAACCTGGAGCGCCTTCGCACCCTCCATGCCCTCGCCCGCCACGGCTCCGTCAGCGCCGCGGCCGACGGACTGCACGTGACGACCTCGGCCGTCTCCCAGCAGCTGTCCAAGCTGGAGCGCGAGACAGGCCAGCGGCTGCTCGCCAAGAACGGCCGGGGCGTGCGCCTCACCGACGCCGGGCGGCTGCTCGCCGAGCACGCCTCGCGCATCCTCTCCCAGGTGGAGCTCGCCCAGGCCGACCTGGAGGCGCAGCAGGGCCGGGCCGTCGGGGAGCTCCTGCTGGGCGCCTTCCCCACCGCGGCCCGCGGCATGTTCCCCACCACCCTCGCCGGGCTCCGCCGCGACCACCCCCAGCTGCGGCTGCGGCTGGAGGAGATGGAGCAGGACGACGCCGTGCCCCGGGTGGTGCGCGGCGACATCGACCTCGCGGTGGTCCTCGACTGGTACAACAAGCCCCTGCCCGTCCCGGCCGAGCTGGCCAAGCAGTGGCTCCTCGACGACCCCGTCGACGTCGCCGTCCCCGTCGGCCACCCGCTCGCCGGCCGGGAGCATGTCGCGCTGGAGGACTTCGCGGACGACGAGTGGATCTCCTGGCCCAAGGGCGAGTTCTGTCACGACTGGCTGATGCTCACCCTGCGCGGCAAGGGCGTCGAGCCCCGGATCTCACACATGGCCGAGGAGCACCACACCCAGCTCGCCCTCGTCGCCGCCGGCCTGGGCGTCGCGGTCGCGCCGCGGCTGGGCCGGGGCCCGGTGCCGGAGGGGGTGCGGGTGGTGCCCGTGCGGCACACGATGTGCCGCCATGTGTACGCGATCTGGCGGGCGGACGCGGGCCGCAGGCCCTCGGTCCGGGCCGCCGTCGACGCGCTGTGCGCGTCCGGCGCGGCCGTCGCCGGCCGCGAGCACGCCGGCTAGCCGCCCGCGAGCTTGCGGAAGTCCCACGAGGCGACCGTCCGCGGCACCAGCCGCAGCCAGGCGTGCCGGCCGTCGTGCGGCATGGCGGCCATGCCGAAGTACTTGCCGGCGAAGAGCCGCTCCGCCTCCTCGAGCTCCGGGCAGGCCTCTCCCGAGCGCGGTGCCTCGCCGACCGGTGCGACCGAGCCCGACAGCTCGGCCCCGCGCAGCTCGCCGTAGGCGTGGCCGTCGTCGACGAGCACGGCCACCCGCGGGTCGCGTCGCAGGTCGGCCCAGCGCCGGCTGCGGGTGAGGGAGTACAGCCACAGGGCCCGGCCGTCCCACGCGTACCAGAGGGCGCTGGCGTGCGGACGGCCGCCCGGGCCGGCCGTCGCCACCCGGCAGACGCGCTGCCCGGCGAGGAAGGCGTCCAGCTCCGCCGGGGTCATCATGATCCGGCGGCCGCGTCGCTGTGTGCCGGGCATCGCGCACCCCACCCTCCGCATAGCTGACTGAGCGTCAGAAAGCATGGGTGCACAGCATGGGCCCTCTTCCCCCGCCGCGCAATGCCCGCTAGCCTCACGCGCACCATGGCGCCGAAGGAACCGCCCGCCGACGAGAGCGACCCGGCGACCACCGTGCTGCTGACCGTCGAGTGCCAGCGCGGCGTCGTCGGCCCCGACAGCGCCATGCCCGAGCTGGCCGCCGTCGCCCGGGCCTCGGGCGCCCTGCTCAACGTCGCCCGCCTCGTCGCCGGGGCGCACGAGGCCGGCATACAGGTCGTGCACGCCCTCGCCGAGCGCCGCCCCGACGGCCGCGGCGCCGGGCGCAACGCCCCGCTCCTGCGCGCCGTCGAACGGCTGCCCGTACAGCAGCTGACCGGCACCCTGGCCGTCCGGGTCGCCGAGCCGATCCCCGTGGGGGACGGCGACCTGGTCCTGCGGCGGCTGCACGGCCTCTCGCCGCTGGCCGGCACCGGGCTGGACCCCCTGCTGCGCAACCTCGGCTGCCGCACCCTCGTCGTCACCGGCGTCTCGGCCAACGTCGCCGTGCCCAACGCCGTCTTCGACGCCGTCAACCTCGGCTACGCGGCCGTCGTCCCCTCCGACGCCATCGCCGGAGTGCCCGCCGACTACACCGGGGCGATGGTCCGCCACACCCTCGCGCACGTGGCCGCCCTCACCACCACCGACGCCCTGCTGCGCGCCTGGCGGCAGCGGCGACGGCCGCCCGGCTGAAGGAAGCGGGCCGGCGAGGGCGCGGCGGACCGGCCGGCTCAGCCCAGGGTGAGGGAGTCCCCGTCGACCGACACCCGGCGCGCCGCCAGCGGCTGCCGCGCAGGCCCGCCGCGTACGCTGCCGTCCGTCACCGAGAACCTGCTCTCGTGGCAGGGGCAGTTGATCGTCCCGTTCGCGACCTCCTTCACCAGGCAGCCCTGGTGGGTGCACACCGCCGAGAACGCCTTGAACTCGCCCTTCGACGGCTGGGTGACCACCACCTTGCGGTCCGGGAAGACCTTCCCGCCGCCCTCGGGGATGTCCGCCGCCTTGCCCAGGGCCGCCCCGGCCCCCGGCCGCTCGGCCCCGCCGCCGCTCTCGCTCTCCTTGGCGTTCCCCTCCTTGCCCTCCTTGGCGTTCTCCTCCTTGCCGTCCGAGCCGCCGCAGGCGGCGAGCAGGGCGGCCAGGCCACAGACCCCGGCCGTGGCGACGACGGTGCGACGTGCGGGGCCGGCCTGGGCGGATGCGGAATGCGTCATGATCGATCCTTTGCTGTATCCGGTGGGGCAGCTGGGTCTTGAGGACTCATACGGATCGGCGGCCCCCGGCGTTCAGACGCCGAGTAACCTGGGACGATGCTCCCCCATGTCACGGCCACCCGCTATGTCGCGCCCCTGCGCGAGGGTGGCTCGCTCCCCGGCATCGTCGAGGCCGACGACCTCGGGACGTACGTCATGAAGTTCACCGGCGCCGGTCAGGGCCGCAAGACGCTGGTCGCCGAGGTCATCTGCGGACAGCTGGCCCGCCGGCTGGGCCTGCGCGTCCCCGAGCTGGCCGTCCTCGAGCTGGACCCGGTCATCGGCCGCGGCGAGCCCGACCCCGAGGTGCAGGCGTTGCTCAAGGCCAGCGGCGGCCCCAACCTCGGCATGGACTTCCTGCCCGGCGCCCTCGGCTTCGACCCGCTCGCCTTCGAGACCGACTCCGCCGAGGCCGGGCGCGTGGTGTGGTTCGACGCCCTGATCAACAACGTCGACCGCTCCTGGCGCAACCCCAACCTGCTGGTCTGGCACGGCCGGATGTGGCTCATCGACCACGGCGCCACCATGATCTGGCACCACAACTGGCCGGGCGCGGCCGCCGCGGCCTGCAAGGCGTACGACGCCTCCGACCACGTCCTCGCCACCTTCGCCCCGGACGTCGCCGGCGCCGCGGCCGAGCTGGCCCCCCGGGTCACCGAGGAACTGCTGGCGGAGGCCGCCGCCGATGTGCCCGACGCGTGGCTGGCCGACGAGCCGGGCTTCGACAGCCCGGACGCCCTGCGCCGCGCCTACGTCGAGGTGCTGCTCGAACGCGCCGCCGTCATCGGCGACCGCATCACCGTCGGCGAGCGCTCCGCCGACAAACCCTCGCAGGCACCCGAGTGGGTACGCGTGAGGCTGAACGGAAAGGCCCCGCAGTGACCCGGCACAACGGACGCGACGTCTTCGAGTACGCGCTGCTGCGCGTCGTCCCCCGCGTCGAGCGCGGCGAGCAGATCAACGCCGGGATCGTCGTCTACTGCCAGGCGAAGTCCTACGTCGCCGCCCGCGTCCACCTGGACGAGGCCCGCCTGCTGGCCCTCGACCCGGCGGCGGACGTCGCGGGCGTACGGGCCGCGCTGCACGCCGTGGAGGGCGTCTGCGCCGGTGGGGAACGGGCCGGACAGGCGGCCTGCGACGACGCGGGGCGGCGCTTTCGCTGGCTGATCGCGCCCCGCAGCACCGTCGTCCAGCCCGGCCCGGTGCACACCGGCCTGACCGCCGACCCCGAGAGCGAGTCCGAACGCCTCCTCGACCTGCTGGTGCGCTGACGCCGGGCGGGCGCGCCGCAGGCGTTGACAGTGGGTGGCGGGGCTTCTAGCGTCTGATCGTCGGACGTTACTAAGCGGTTGCTCACCTGCTGCCCCGGGCGGCCGGGGAGCCGCCTTCAGGTGAGGAGAACCCGCATGTCCACCACCGAGCAGCGCGTGGCCGTCGTCACGGGCGCGGCCCGCGGCATCGGCGCGGCGACCGCCGTGCGCCTGGCCGCCGAGGGTCGCGCGGTCGCCGTCCTCGACCTCGACGAGGCGGCCTGCGCGGACACCGTGGGGAAGATCACCGCGACGGGCGGCCGGGCCCTGGCCGTCGGCTGCGACGTCTCCGACTCCGCCCAGGTGGACGCCGCCGTCGCCCGCGTCGCCGACGCCCTGGGCGCGCCCGTCATCCTCGTGAACAACGCGGGCGTCCTGCGCGACAACCTCCTGTTCAAGATGAGCGACAGCGACTGGGACACCGTCATGAACGTGCACCTGCGGGGCGCGTTCCTGATGTCGCGCGCCTGCCAGAAGCACATGGTGGACGCGCGCTTCGGCCGGATCGTCAACCTCTCCAGCAGCTCGGCCCTCGGCAACCGCGGCCAGGCCAACTACGCCGCCGCCAAGGCCGGGATGCAGGGTCTGACCAAGACCCTCGCCAAGGAGCTCGGAAAGTTCGGCATCACCGCCAACTCCGTCGCCCCCGGCTTCATCGCCACCGAGATGACCGCCGCCACCGCCGCGCGGGTCGGCATGAGCTTCGAGGACTTCAGCGCCGCGGCGGCCACCCAGATCCCGGTGCAGCGCGTCGGCGAGCCCGAGGACGTCGCCCACGCCATCGCCTTCTTCACTGGCGAGCAGGCCGGCTATGTCTCCGGCCAGGTCATGTACGTGGCCGGCGGCCCGCTCAACTGACGGAAGGGGCAGGACACATGAACGCATCGGAGCGCGAGCTCGAAGGAAGAGTCGCCCTCGTCACCGGGGCCAGCCGCGGCATCGGCTTCGGCGTCGCCGAGGCCCTGGTGGCCCGTGGCGCCAAGGTCGTGATCACCGGCCGCGGCGAGGAGGCCCTCAAGGAGGCCGTCGAGCGGCTCGGCGACGGGCGGGCGGTCGGCGTACCCGGCAAGGCGCACGACGAGAGCCACCAGGCGGCGGCCGTCGAGCGGGCCATGGAGGCCTTCGGCCGCGTCGACTACCTGGTCAACAACGCCGGAACCAACCCCGTGTTCGGCCCCATCGCCGACCTCGACCTGGCCGTGGCCCGCAAGGTCTTCGAGACCAACGTCGTCTCGGCGCTCGGCTTCGCCCAGCGGACCTGGCACGCCTGGCAGAAGGACAACGGCGGGGCGATCGTCAACATCGCCTCCATCGCCGGGATCTCCGCCTCGCCGTTCATCGGCGCGTACGGAGTGAGCAAGGCCGCCATGATCAACCTCACCGCGCAGCTCGCGCACGAGTTCGCGCCGGGCGTGCGGGTCAACGCCATCGCCCCGGCCGTGGTGAAGACCAGGTTCGCGGCCGCCCTCTACGAGGGGCGCGAGGAGGAGGCCTCGGCCTCCTACCCGCTCGGACGGCTGGGCGTACCGGAGGACATCGGCGGCGCGGCGGCCTTCCTGCTGTCCGACACCGCCGGGTGGATCACCGGACAGACGCTCGTCGTGGACGGCGGGCTCTTCCTCAACGCCGGGGTCTGAGCGCTCGACGCCGGGGTCCGAGCGGGCGGCGGACCTCCGGGGCGGGCGTTGTCAGTGGTCGCCGGTAAGTTCTCCTCCGAGAACGAAAGCGAACCCGGAGGTTGCCCCGTGACCGTCACCGACATGCTGCCCGAGTCCTGGCGCGGCGTCCTCGGCGAGGAGCTGGAGAAGCCCTACTTCAAGGAGCTCACCGACTTCGTCGAGGACGAGCGGACGAAGGCGCCGGTGTACCCGCCGCGCGGCGAGGTCTTCTCCGCCCTGGAGGCCACCCCGTACGACCGGGTGAAGGTCCTCATCCTCGGCCAGGACCCGTACCACGGCGCGGGCCAGGGGCACGGCCTGTGCTTCTCGGTGCGCCCGGGCGTCAAGACCCCGCCCTCCCTGCGCAACATCTACAAGGAGATGCGCGAGGAGCTCGGCTACGACGTCCCCGACAACGGCTATCTGATGCCGTGGGCCGAGCAGGGCGTCCTGCTGCTCAACGCCGTGCTCACGGTGCGCGGCGGGGAGCCCAACTCCCACAAGGGCAAGGGCTGGGAGAAGTTCACCGACGCGGTGATCCGCGCGGTGGCCGCCCGCCCCGACCCGGCCGTCTTCGTGCTCTGGGGCAACTACGCGCAGAAGAAGCTGCCCCTGATCGACGAGGAGCGCCACATCGTGGTCAAGGGCGCCCACCCCTCGCCGCTGTCGGCGAAGAAGTTCTTCGGCAGCCGCCCCTTCACGCAGATCAACGAGGCGGTCGCGGGCCAGGGCCACGAGCCGATCGACTGGCGCATCCCGGACCTCGCGGTCTGATCGCGCCGGCCGCGCGGCTCCGCGCCGCAGGAGGTGCGGAGCCGCGCGCGGCCGGTCAGTTGCCGTACACCTGGTGGCAGATCCGCGACGCGTCCCCGCCCTGCTGCCACTTGCCGTAGGTGTCGCCCAGGGCGCAGACGTTACGGCCCTTGGGACCCCGCCGGTCCGGGGCGGGGGCGGGCATCTCCTGGCGCGGGGCCTCCTGGCGCGGCGCCTCACGCTGCTCGCCGGGCCGGGACCGGGGCTCCTCGCGCCGGGACTCGGGCGGCGGCGCCTGGTGCCGTGGGGCGGCGGCGTCGGAAGCCTCCCGGGAGGCGGGGGCGGGGGCGGTGCCGACGGCGGGCGGACGAGCGGGGGAGTGGGGGGAGTCGGCCGGCCGCTCCGCACCCCGCGCGGGTTCACCGGCGGCCGGACCGGCCGGACCGCGCGGCTCGGTGTCCGCGCTCCGGGCCGGATCCCGCCCCGGCAGCCATGGCGGATCCCACGGCCGGATCCGCCCCGGATCCCATGGCGCTCCCGGGGTCAGCGCCGGTGACGGCGCCCCCCGGTCCGTGGACCGGTCATGTCCCGGGCCGCCCCCGACGGTGACGAGGGACTCACGGGCGGGGCCCGGCCCCACCTCCGGTGCGGGGCCGCGCGCGAGGCGGTGCGGACCGGTACGTTCGGCGGGCGGCGAGACGGAGACACAGCCGACGGCGGCCGACATCGCCACCGCCACCAGGACCGCCGCCGCGGGCATTCGCTGCACCCGCCCAACCCTGCAGGCGGCCGAGGGCGGTTGTGAACACCCCGCGGGAGTGGTGCGGGATCACGGCCCCTCTCGCGCGCTGCCCCTCACTCCCTCACCCCCCGTCCCGCCGCCCGCGCCCGAGCATGCCGTGCAGCAACTCCGCCATCCCCGCGCGCAGCTGGGCCTCGCCGGGCACCTCGGCGTGATAGGAGCCCGCGGCGCACGAGAACATCAGCCCCTCGCACCAGGCGATGAGGGACAGCGCGTGCCGCTCCGGCTCGGCCGATCCCGCCGCCGCCATCAGCGCCACCAGCGGCTCCCGGAAGAAGCCCCGGCCCGTCGCGTCGTAGACCTCCCGCAGTCCGGGCCGCCGGGCGGCCTCCAGCGCCAGCTCGTAGCGGGCCAGCAGCAGCTCCCGCTGCCCGGTCAGCGAGCGGTGCAGGGCGCGGGCGAGCGCCTCGGCCAGCGCGTCCGGGCCGCCCGCCGGGTCCGGCAGCTCCGCGGCGCCCAGCACCGCCGCCTCGCGCACGGCCAGGCGCCGCACCGCGGCCTCCA
This sequence comes from Streptomyces sp. C36, assembly GCF_040932295.1. Classification (NCBI taxonomy): domain Bacteria; kingdom Bacillati; phylum Actinomycetota; class Actinomycetes; order Kitasatosporales; family Streptomycetaceae; genus Streptomyces; species Streptomyces sp. C36. Next base: position 35,451 of record NZ_JBFQGI010000001.1, read on the forward strand.
ACAGCGCCGCGCGGGTGCGGGCCCGGTTGGACGTGGAGCCCGGCGGAAGGCCCGCCGCCTCGTCCACGGCGCGGTGGGTCAGGCCACGCATGCCGCGTCCGGCGAGCAGGGCGAGGGCGGTGTCGGCGATGAGTTCGGTGCGGGAGGTGCCCGGGGGAGGGGTGGGGCGTTCCGTGGTCATAGGTCCAACCTAGCCGCTCCACTACGGGCGTAGTAGCCTGAAACTACACCTGTAGTGGCGGGGGCCGTGAGCACCCGTGCCTCGTGACGAGGAGGAGCCATGCAACACCCCCATGCCGTGATCGTCGGCGCCGGAATCGGCGGTCTCACCGCGGCGGTCGCCCTGCACCGCGCCGGCTGGCGGGTCACCGTCCTCGAACGCGCCGCCTCCCTCGAACCCGTGGGCGCCGCCATCTCCCTCGCCCCCAACGCCCAGCGCGCCCTCGACGTCATCGGCCTGGGCGACGAGGTCCGCGCCCTGGCCGCCTGGCAAGGCGACGGCGGGCTGCGGGCACCCGGCGGCCGCTGGCTCTCCCGCACCGACAGCCAGGCCGCGGCCCGGCGCTTCGGCGGCCCCCTGGTCCTCCTGCACCGCGCCACCCTCGCCGGCCTGCTCTCCGCACACCTGCCCGACGGGGCCGTCCGAACGGGACGTACCGCCTCGCTGACGGACCCCGGCGCCGCCGACCGCCCCGCCCTCGTCACCACCTCCGACGGCGAGATCGAGGCGGACCTCGTCGTCGGCGCCGACGGCATCCACTCCGCCGTCCGCCGCACCCTCTTCCCCGGCCACCCCGGCCCCGCCTACACCGGGTTCACCACCTGGCGGGTCGTCATCCCCGCCCTCGAGCGGCCCTTCGAGCCCCACGAGACCTGGGGCCGGGGCCGGCTCTGGGGCACCCAGCCACTGAAGGACGGACGGATCTACGCCTACGCCGCGGCCCTCGCCCCCGCCGGGAGCCGGGCGCCCGACGACGAGAAGGCCGAACTCCGGCGCCGCTTCGGCGACTGGCACGCCCCGGTCCCCGGCATCCTCGCCGCGATCACCCCCGAGGGCGTCCTGCGTCACGACGTCCATCACATGACCGTCCCGCTGCCCGCCTACCACCGCGGGCGCACCGCCCTCCTCGGCGACGCCGCCCACGCCATGGCCCCCACCCTCGGCCAGGGCGGCAACCAGGCCGTCGAGGACGCCGTCGTCCTCGCCCACCACCTGGCTCCGGGCGGGCCGGACCCGTCGTCCGCGCTGGCCGCCTACACCCGCGACCGGCTGCCCCGCACCACCGGCATCGTGCGCCGCTCGGCCAGGACGGCCCGGCTGGCCATGCTCACCGACGCCCCCGCGGTCGCCGCGCGCGACCTCGGGATCACCGCCGTCAGCCGCCTCGCCCCCTCGGCGCTGCTGCGCGGATTCGACGGCATCGCCGACTGGCGGCCACCCGTTCGCACGTATGCTGCACAGACGGAACGGACGAATCACATGCCACGGGAGGCACAGTGAAGGTCGGCTGCATCGGTCTGGGCGACATCGCGCAGAAGGCGTACCTGCCCGTGCTCGCCGCACACCCGGGCCTCGAGCCGCACCTGCAGACCCGCACGCCCGCCACCCTCCACCGGGTCGCGGACACCCACCGGGTGCCCGACGCCCACCGCCACACCGACCTCGACTCCCTGCTCGCGGCCGGCATCGACGCCGCGTTCGTGCACGCCCCCACCGAGGCCCACCCCGAGATCGTCACCCGCCTCCTCGAAGCGGACGTCCCCGTCTACGTCGACAAGCCCCTGGCCTACTCCTACGCGGAGAGCGAGCGGCTGGTCCGCCTGGCCCGGGAGCGGAAGGTCTCGCTGACGGTCGGCTTCAACCGCCGATACGCGCCCGGGTACGCCCAGTGCCTTGAGCACCCGCGCGACCTGATCCTCATGCAGAAGAACCGGGTCGGCCTCCCCGAGGCGGCGCGCAGCCTGGTGTTCGACGACTTCATACACGTCGTCGACACCCTGCGCTTCCTCGCGCCGGGCCCCGTCGACCACGTCGACGTGCGGTCCAGGACGCGCGACGGCCTCCTCCACCACGTGGTCCTCCAGCTCTCCGGCGACGGCTTCACCGCCATCGGCACCATGAACCGCATGAGCGGCTCCACCGAGGAGATCCTGGAGGTCTCGGGCCAGGACTCCAAGCGGCAGGTCCTCAACCTCGCCGAGGTGATCGACCACAAGGGACAGCCGACCGTGCGCCGCCGCGGCGACTGGGTGCCCGTCGCCCGCCAGCGGGGCATCGAACAGGTCGTGCACGCCTTCCTCGACGCGGTCCGGGCGGGCGCGACCCTCGACGCCGAGGACGCGCTGCGCACCCACGAGCTGTGCGAACGCGTCGTCACCCTCGTTCGGCAGCAGGCTTCCTGACCCTCCGCCGGAGAAATCGGAGCCCCTCGACCGCGCAGGTGACGGCCAGGACGGCGAGCGAGCCGTACAGGACCCAGTCGCCGGTCCGTACGTACGGGCTCGTGCCGCGCGCCAGCGGTACGTCGTAGACGGCGGCCGTCGAGCGGTCCGGGCCCAGCCGCTCGCCGATCAGGTGGCCGTGGGGGTCCGCGACCGTGCTCACGCCGGTCAGGGTCGCGTGCACCATCGGCCGCCAGGTCTCGGCCGCCCGCAGCGCGGCCAGCGAGGCGTGCTGGTACGGGGCCCAGCTGTGCTGGAACGTCGAGGTCGCCGACTGGGCGACGAGAAGCTGGGAGCCGTCGCGCGCCAGCCGCCGGCTCATGTCGGGGAACGCCGACTCGAAGCACACCAGCGGCCCGATCCGCTGTCCGCCGTTCGCGTCCGGCAGGCGCATCACCACCGGTCCGTCCCCGCGCCTGCGGTCCTCGGTGGCCGCCTTCCCCACCGACGTGGCCCAGCCCAGGAGCGAGCGGGCCGGGATGTACTCGCCGAAGGGCACCAGCCGCATCTTGTCGTAACGCTCGCCGGTCGGGCCGTCGGGGCCGATCAGCACCGAGCTCTTGAAGATGCCCGGCCGGTCCGAGCGGCGGGCGTCGACGTTCACCAGGAGGTCCGCGCCGACCGTACGGGACAGCGCGGCCAGCCGCTCCCGCAGATCCGGCCGGCTGCCCAGGTCCTGGCCGACGCTGCTCTCGCCCCACACCACCAGGTCCACCCGCCGCCCCGCCAGCGTCCGTGTGAGCTCCTCCTCGCGGTCGAAGCGGCGCCCCACGCTGCCCGGGCCGTCGATCACGCCCGGCTGGACGATCGCGACGCGCATCGTGCCGGCCGGCTCCGGGACGGGCGCCCACGCCCACACCCAGCCCACCACCGCTCCACAGGCCAGTACGCCGCCCAGCGCCGTCCGGCGGGCCCGGGGCGCCGAAATCAGCGCCGCGAGCGCCACGTTGACCGCCACCAGAAGGAAGCCGACCAGCCAGACGCCGCCCACCGAGGCCAGCCGCAGTGCCGGGGCGACCTCCCACTGACCCGCGCCGAGCAGGCCCCACGGACCGCCCAAGTACTCCCAGGAGCGCACCAGTTCGGCCAGCAGCCACCCGGACGGAAGGACCAGCAGGGCCGCCGCCACCCGCCCGGGCCCGGGTGAACCGCCCAGCAGCCGGTACGCCAGCAGCCCCCACGGCACCCACAACAGGCCCAGCAGGCCCGCGAGGACGAGAATGAAGACATGCAGACTCGGCAGCAGCCAGTGGTGCACCGCCAGCAGGAAGCCGGCGCCGCCCAGCCAGCCCAGGAGCGCGGCGCGGCGGGCGGTCGTGGCCGAACGCAGCAGAAGCAGCCAGGGCACGAGTGCCACGTACCCCAGCCACCACAACGACGGTGCCGGAAAGGTCAGGGCGGGCAGGGCGCCCGCGCCGATCGCGGCGGCCGCCCGCCACCACGACGAGGCGAGGAGCCGCTCGCGCCGCCCCGCAGTCACCGCCATGCGTGTCTCCCTCGTTCCGGCAGGTCACCAGTGTGCGCCAGTGAGGCGGCCGGACACAGGGGGCGCCCTGTGCGACACGCTGCGGTGCCGTTGCGGGGGGCGCGAATGGCACATGCCCAGCGCCCCTCCGGTCGTCCGCACACCCGGCTCTTGAACGGGTTCCGGCCATGTGCCGGGCGGCCGGAATCTGGCCTACCGTGAGGCCAAAACCCCGACAACGGTGCGCAATTTTCAGTCTTTCTGGTCTTCAAGTAAGGCAAAAATGACTTGATTTGATCTAAGGTGAAGCGAAGTGATCGTGGGTGTGCACGTCAGAACGGCCCGCGCCCGTACGTACCGTGGGTTATCGCCGACTCGGCGTGGGCAGGTACCGGGCAAAACTGGACAGGAACGCTGGTCGTTGGTCGCTGGGGGGCGGCGTGACACGCACGCGTGATCGAATGGGTATCCCGCCGGAGGGGACCGTCCCCCTTTCGCAGCCGACCGTTCCGTACGTCCATCCACCGACACTCGATGTCCCGGAGGGCTCCATGGACAACCTTGTTGCTGAAGTGACCGCTGCTGCCGACGTGGTACGTGATGAGACCCTGGTGCCCTCGTACTACTCGCGCAAGACCACCGACATCCTGCACAAATACGGGCCCGGCCCGCGGGTGCACTTCCACGTCGGCCTCTTCGATACCGGTTCCGCCCCCAACACCACGGTGTCCCAGAGCATGCTCAGGCGCCGCCTGTTCGACTCCCAGGAGACCGCGCTCGCGCACGCGGCCCGGGCCTGGAACGTGGCCGAGAACCCGCCCGCCCAGCTCTTCGACATCGGCTGCGGCCTCGGCGGCGGGTCCATCTACTGGGCCCAGGAGTACGGTTGCTCCGTCACCGCCATCACCGTCACCGCCAAGCACGTCCCCGTGATGGCCGAACTGGTCCGCCAGGCAGGCGTCGAGGACAAGGTCACCCCGGTCCTCGGCGACATCCACGACCTGCGCGAGGAACAGACGTACGACGCGGCCGTCGCCATCGAGAGCTCGGGATACATGGACCGCGAGCGGCTCTTCTCGGTGGTCGCCAAGGCACTCAAGCCGGGCGGCTGGTTCGGCATCCAGGAGCACTTCCTGTGCCGCCCCGAGTGGACGACCTTCATCGACGGCTACTACAAGACCCGCCTCGGCACGCTCCCCGAGTACATCTCGGCCGCCCACTCCGCCGGCTTCACCCTGGAGCAGGACGAGGACCTGACCGACCGCGTGGCCGAGTTCTGGGTGCAGTCCATGGCCTGGACCACGGCCGAGCTCGACCGCGTGGAACACTCGGGCGCGGCGTCCCCCATCTCGGCGGACCGGCTGCTGGAGTCGGCCCTCGCCCACAGCAAGCTCTTCCGCGTGTGGCGCGACCACGCCGTCGAGACCCGCCAACTGCTCTTCCGGCTCGAAGGAAGGTGACATGAGCGACGGCGCAGTACGCGCTTCGGCGATCGGCTGGCGGCTACCGCCCTTCTACTGCCCGATCGAATCGCCCGTCCACCCGCGCGTGGACGAGCTGGAACGACGGGCCATCGCCTGGCTGGACTCGACCGGCATCTTCCACGACGAGACCGAACGGGCCTGGAGCATCGCCACCCACAGCACCGACTTCAGCTGCCGCATCATCCCCTACGGCCGGGACGAGCCGCTGCTGCTGTTCATCGAGTGGAACCACTGGGCGTTCGCCCTCGACGACGTCTGGCACGACACCGGCAGCGCCGACATCCGCACGGCCGCCATCGTGGACCTCAACGCGCGCATCTCCCGCTGTCTGGAGGCGCCGGGATCCGCCATGCTCGGCAGCGGCCCCTTCGACGCCGCCCTGGAGGACCTCGCGGCCCGCACCCGCGCCATGGCCACCCCGGTGCAGCTCCGGCGCGTGGCCGAGGGCATGCGGGACTGGCTGTTCGGCGCCGCCTGGCAGGTCAGCAACATCGAGCGCCGCGTCATGCCGACGCTCTCCGACTACGTCGCCCTGCGGCCGTCGATCAACGGAACCCGCTTCTCACTGTCGTGGAGCGAGATCGCCGGCGGCATCGAGGTGCCGGACAGCGATCTGTACTCCGCCCCGGTGCAGGCCCTCACCGAGGCCGCCGGCTTCATCGTCAGCTGCGACAACGACCTGTTCTCCTACGCCAAGGAGGACAATCAGGAGACCACGGACCAGAACATCGTCAACGTCCTCGTCCACCACGACGGCAGCTCCCCGGAGCGGGCGCTGCGCGACGCCCTGGCCATAAGGGACCGCGCCATGACGCTCTTCCTGCGGCTTCGCGAGCAGGTCGCCCGCGAAGCCGACCCGGAGCTGCTGCGCTATCTCGAGGCGCTGGGGCACTACATCGCCGGCTGCATCCGGTGGATGAACGCCGCGCCGCGCTACGCCAGCCCGCGGAACCGCTACGACCTGCCGGTCCCCGGCGCGACCTACGGCGTGACGTGGCGCGACACCCCCAGCGACCCCGGCACCGGACCGCTGCCCATAGCGTCGGCGGCCTGGTGGTGGGATCAGCTCGACGCCACGTCTCAGCGGCGCCGGAACCACCGCGTCAGCGACGTCCACCAGGAGGTACGGGTGCCGGAGGCACGAGCCGGCGGCGCCGGGATCGCCGTGGGCTGCTCAGGGGCGGAGTTCCGCTCGAGCTCGTGAGGCGTGGCGGGCGCGGCCGTGAGCGCCGGCTCGGTCCGTTCGGCGGGGAGCGGCTGCTGCGCGGTGAACTTCACGGGCAGGTCCACCAGGTGACGTGACATCAGCGAGGAGAGCCAGCGCAGTTCGTCCTCCGGGACGGCCAGCTGGATGTCGGGCAGCCGGTTCAGCAGCGCCTCGATGCCGGTGTCCGCGATGGCCCGGCCGATGTCCTGGCCGGGGCACTCGTGCGCCCCGCCGCTGAAGGCGAGGTGGGAGCGGTTGCCGTGGACGGGCGTGGTCGGGTCGGGGCGGATCGCGGTGTCGACGTTGGCCGCGGCGAGGCCCAGCACGAGGGCGTCGCCGGCCTTGATCTTCTGTCCGGCGAGTTCCGTGTCCTGCGTCGCCCAGCGGCCGAGGATGGTGGTGAAGGGAGGCTCGTCCCAGAGGATCTGCTCGACGGCGTCGGGCAGCGTCATGTGCCCGCCGGCCAGGTTGGCCCGGCAGCGGGGGTCGGTCAGCAGCATCCGCAGCGTGTTCGCGATCAGGTTGGCGGTGGTCTCGAACGCGGCGATGAGCACCAGCCGCAGATGCTGCTGCACCTCGTCGTCGGTGAGCTCGCTGGAGTGCTCCAGCAGCCAGCTGGTGAAGTCGGGGCCGGGGTCCGTGCGCTTGCGGGCGACCAGTTTGCGCAGGGCCTCCTGCACGTACTCGTTGCTGGCGACGGCGGTCTCGGTGCCCTTGATCATGTCGCGGGCGGCCTTGACCAGCCGGGGGCCGTACTCCTCGGGCATGCCCAGCAGCTGGGTCATCACCAGCATGGGCAGCGGTTCGGCGAACTCGTGCACGAGGTCGGTGCTGCTCTTGAGACAGAAGGTGTCGACCAGCTGGTCGGCGAAGCGGGTGATGTGGCGCCGGACCCCACGCCGGTCGAAGCGGCCGAGGGAGTCGTTGATGGCGCCGCGCCACCGCTCGTGGACCTGGCCGTCGGCGAACGCGCAGATGGGCTGCCAGGTCGAGATCGGCGCCAGGGGGTGATCGGGGGTCAGCTTGCCCTCGCGCATGTCCCGCCAGACGCGGGAGTCGCGCGAGAAGCGCGAGGGGGTGCGGGTGACGTCGAGGTTCTCGCGGTACCCCAGGATCAGCCAGGCGGGCAGATCACCGTGGAGCAGCACCGGGGCCACGGCGCCGTGCCGGTCGCGCAGCTGCTCGTACAGCCCCATCGGGTCGGCCTCCGCGGTCGGGCCGTACAGGCGGGCGAGGCCTCCCGGGCCGTAGGCGTGGGCCGGGCACTGCGGCGGGGGAGCGGCGAGGGTGGTGTCCGCCGGGGAGTTCTCGTCGGGTGGGGTCACTGTGGCTCCGAGATCTCGTTCGTGAGGTGGTAGAGGTAGCGCATGAGCGCCATCAGCGTGTCCCGGCAGGACGCGCGGTCCCGTGCGTCACAGGTGAACATGGGGACCGACTCGGGCAGGTCCATGGCGGAGCGCAGTTCCGTCATGGGGTGGACGGGGGATCCGGGGAAGGTGTTGACGGCGACCACGAACGGGACGCCGCGTTCCTCCAGGAGCCCGATCACGTCGTAACTGACCTCCAGGCGACGGGTGTCGAGCAGGACCACCGCGCCCAGGGCGCCCTCGAAGAGGCCGTCCCACAGGAACCAGAAGCGCTCCTGGCCCGGAGTGCCGAACAGATACAGCACCAGCTGCTCGTTGATGCTGATCCGGCCGAAGTCCATGGCCACGGTGGTTTCGATCTTGTGCTCGATGCCGGCGAGGTCGTCCACCCCCACGCCGGCCTGGGTCATCGTCTCCTCGGTGGTCAGCGGCCTGATCTCGCTGACCGTGCCCACGAGGGTCGTCTTGCCGACTCCGAACCCGCCGACGATCACGACCTTGACGGCGGCCGCCGTCGAGGAGGGAAGGATGTCCTCCTTCCTGGGGCCGGCGTACGAGTCAGAGGTTTTGTAGTCCATGCATCACCGCCTCCAGGAGCTGGACATTGGGCAGGGCGGCGACCGGTACGGGGGGCCTGGCCTCCACCTGGTCTTCCTTGAGCAGATCGGTGACCAGGACGGTCACGGTGCTGACGGGTAACGTGAGGTACGCGGATATCTCGGCGATGGAGAGCGGGTAGTCGCACATCTGGACGATGGCGGAGTGTTCGGGCTGGAGCCCGGGGTCGGGGTCGGCCCGGGAGACGACCAGCGTCACCAGGTCGAGCCTGGTCTGCTTGCCCGTACGGCTGCGGCCGCTGGTGATGATGTAGAGCCGGTCCGGATTGCCGGGGTCCCACGCTTTTCCGGCTTTGCTCATGCCACCGGCCCGCTGACGCGCGGCGGACTGGTGAGATGCTCGCCGATGCGGGCCACCAGGTCGCGCATCCGCTGTCCCATCAGCCCGGCGTCCACGTCGTCGTCCGCCAGCACCGCCAGATACGCCCCCGCGCCGGCCGCCATCAGATAGAAGAAGCCGCCGTCGACCTCGATGACGACCAGGCGCATCCGGCCGTCGCCGTTGGGGAACTCGGCGGCCACGGCGGTGGAGAGGCTCTGCAGTCCGGCACAGGCGGCTGCCAGGCGGTCCGCGGCATCCGTGTCCGAGCCGTGCTGAGCCATGCGCAGGCCGTCCGAGGACAGCACGATCACGTGGCGCGTCTGAGGGACGCTGGATGCCAGGTCCTTGAGCATCCAGTCCATGTTGAACCGCGGCTGCGTCACTTGGCTACTCTTTCTCGTCTGACGATTCATCACTGGTCGGTCCCCCGGAAACCGCCGGCAGAGCCTCGCCGTTGACGGCGCTCGTGAAGGCGGCCAGCCACATGCCCGGCTGAGGGGGAGGATCGGCCGGAGGCTGGTGGCGGGGCCCGGACGCCGGGGCCGCCGCGGCGGCCCGGACGCCGCGCGCGGCCATCCCCGGGGCCCGCCTGCGACGCTGCGGCAGCCCGCCCGAGCTGTGCGAGGGGACGGCCTGTGCGTCGAAGGGGAGGTCCGGAAGCGGCCGGCCGGGCTTCTTCCTGATCTTGGGGGGCGGCAGGGTGGCCGCCCGGGCGATCTCGCCGCCGGGCGTCGCGCTCGGGGTGGTGAGGCCCTCCGGCACGATCAGGACCGCCCGCACCCCGCCGTAGGCCGAGGGGCGCAGGGAGACCCGGAAGGCGTAGGTCTTGGCGAGCCGGCTGACGACGGCCAGGCCGAGCCGGGGGGTTTCGCCGAGGTCGTTGAGGTCGAGCCCGCGGTCGGCGACCTCCAGCACGGCTTCGGCGCGCCGCCGGGCCTCGTCGGTCAGGCCCACGCCGGCGTCCTCGATCTCGACCGCGACGCCCGACTGGACCTCCACGGCGGTGAGGTGGACGCGGGTCTGCGGCGGGGAGTACCGGGTGGCGTTGTCGAGCAGCTCGGCCAGCGCGTGGATCAGCGGTTCCACCCCGGGGCCCACCACGGCGACGTCCGCCACCGAGTGGAGGTCGACCCGGCGGTAGTCCATGATCCGGGACATCGCGCCGCGCAGGACGTTGTAGAGGGGCACCGGGTTCTTCCACTGACGGCCCGGCCGGGAGCCGCCGAGCACCGCGATGCTGTCGGCCAGGCGGCCGATCAGCGCGGTCTCGTGGTCCAGGTGCAGCAGGTCGCCGAAGACCTCGGGGTTGTTGCCGTGCCGGTCCTCCATCTCGCGCAGGTCGGTGGCCTGTTGGTGCACGATCGCCTGGACCCGGCGGGCGATGTTGACGAACGCGCGGTGCGCGGACTCGCGCAGCCCCTCCTCGGCCTGGACCGCCTCCAGCACCGAACGGAGCACGGCGCGGTGGGCGGTCAGGAACGACGGGTCGAGCGGCGTGCGCGGTGCCACCTCGCGCAGGACCTCGTCGGTGGAGGCGCCCTGCTGCAGCATGCGGACGGCGGCGGGGAGCAGCTCGCGGGCCAACCGCTGGGTCTCGGCCTCCTGTTGGACGAGCTGGTGGCGCAGGTCGGCCTCCTGCTCGGCGCACCGGCGGCGCAGCGCGGCGATCGCCCGTCCGCGGCGCGCGACCTCGGAGGAGGTGACGGTCGCCGTGAGGGTCGCCGCGATGCCGCACCACGCGGCGAAAACGTGCGCCCCGTCGGGCGCGAGGAGGGTCGCGGCGGCCGTGCAGACCGCGAGCACGACAGGTGGTACCAGCCATATGAGGGAGGAGGCGGGCCGCCTGCCTTGCTGTGACGATCCAGTACCAGCCATCGACGTCCTCGGGAGCTCTTGGGAAATGATGTGCGTGCGGCATGGGAAAAAAGGGGGAGCGCCGCCCTGCCGCGAAATGCGCGGCGGCTTCTCCGGCTGCGCGGCGCAGCAGTGGACAGCAGCGTGCGGCGGTTGCCGCAACCCGCTGTGCGACATGGAGCGTAGCCTGTCGTGCGGTGTGACGACGTGAAGTTGTCATATTCGCAGAATGGGCTGACAAGCGAATTCGAAAGGGTTCACAATGACCCCGCACCACGGCAGTCGAATAAAGCTTTGAATTAAGGGATGGATGTTCGATTCGGTGTCGGGGTCACGCTCCCGGGTGGTTCGGCTGGCGGAACCCTGTCCCCAAGCCCGGCCGACGGGTCTAGGCTCGCTGCACCACACTCATACGGGAGACACTCTTATGACGGGGCAACAGCGTGAACGACGCCCGCACAACGCCCTGTTCGAGCGCGAGCAGGAGATCGCCACTACGCGGCAGGCCGTCGAGGGCCTGTGCACCCGCGTCGCCGAGGGCCGCCCGGCGCAGGGCGGCCTGCTGCTGTACAGCGGGGAAGCGGGAGCGGGAAAGACGGCGCTGCTGGGCGAGCTGCGGCGGATGGCCGCCGGGTACGAGGGCTGCACCGTCCTCCACGCCCGCTGCAGCGCGACGGCGGAGACCGTCCCCTTCCACATCGTCCGGCAGCTCCTGCAGCCCGCCCTCGCCGCCATGACGTCGGCGCAGCGCGAGGAGCTGCTCGGCGGCTGGTTCGACATCGCGGGGCCGGCCCTCGGCATCGCGCCGCCCGTCGGCCCGCCCGCCGACCCGCAGGGCGTGCGCGACGGCATCGACTGGCTGGTCACACAAATGGCCCTGACCCGCGCGCCGTTGATCCTGGTCATCGACGACGCGCACTGGGGCGACGCGGAGTCCCTCGCCTGGCTCGCCTCGTTCGCGGTGCGGCTGGGCGACCTGCCACTGCTGATGGTCGTCGCCTACCGGCCCGACGAACTTCCCGCCCACACCCCCGCCTTCCAGGAGCTGGTCGGCGCCCGCGGCCACCGTCCGGTCGTGCTGCACTCCCTCACGCCGCGCGCGGTGGCCGAGCTGGTCCGCGCCGCCCTCGGCGAGGAGGCCGACGACCCCTTCTGCCGCGAGGTGTGGGCCGTCACCGGCGGCAACCCCTACGAGACCACGGAGCTGATCGCCAAGGCGTGCGACCGGGGCCTGAAGCCGGCCGAGGAGTCCGCGGTCCTGCTGCGCGAGCTCGGCGCCGCCGCCCGGGGCAGCGGCCTGGTGACCCGGCTGGAGCGGCTGGGCACGTCCGCCACCCGCTTCGCCTGGGCGGCCTCCGTGCTCGCCAGCGAGGTCTCGCCGCGCCGGGCCGCCATGCTCGCCGGGATGAGCCCGGCGGAGGCCGACGACTGCGCGGACCGGCTGCGCGAGGCGCGCATCCTGACCGGCGTCGAGACGCTGGAATTCGTCCATCCGCTGATCGCCACCGCCGTCTACCAGGCCGTCCCGCCCGCCACCCGCACCGCGATGCACGGCCTCGCGGCCTGGGCGCTCACCAACGCGGGGCTCGGCGCCGCCGCCGCCTCCCGGCACCTGCTGGAGGTCCACCCCGACGGCGACGCGGAGCTCGTGGAGTCCCTGCGCGAGGCCGCCCGCGAACACCTCGCCGTCGGCGCGCCCGAGGCGGCCAACCGGTGCCTGGAGCGCGCGCTGGCCGAGCCGCCACCGCCCGACGAGCGGGCCGCCGTCCTCTACGAACTCGGCTGCTCCGCGCTGCTGACGTCCCCGCCCACCACCATCAACCACCTGCGCTCGGCCCTGGAGCTGCCCGGCCTCCCCAAGGAGCTGCGCGTCGACGCCACCTACCGGCTCTCGCAGGCCTACGCCCACAACAGCCAGCTGGAAGAGGCGGCCCGGGTGGTCGCGGAGCAGGAGGAGAACACCCCGGACGGGCCGGGGCGCATGCGCCTGCAGGCCGCGCACTACCTGTGGAAGGGCATCCAGCTGGAGGAGGAGGGCGCGCACGAGCGTTCGCGGCGGCTCGCCCACCTCGCCGACCCCCTGCAGGGCCGGGACAACGCCGAGCGGGCCATGCTCGCCCTGCGCGCCTTCGACGCGATGATCCGCGGCGAGGACGCCGTGCGGGTGACCGAGCTCAACGACCGGGTGCTGCAGGACGGCCGGCTCCCCGCCGAGATGTCCTGGACCAACAGCGAGTGGGGCTTCGAGATCCCCAGCGTCGTCGGCATCACCTACGCCTACACCGACCGGCTCGACCAGGCCGAGGAGCTCTTCAACGAGGCCGTGCGGTCGTTCGAGATCTCCGGATGGCGCGGTGCCCACCTGGCGTTCGCCCATGAGTTCCTCGGCATGGTCCACCTGCGGCGCGGCAGGCTCGACCTCGCCGAGGGCTTCCTGCGCGAGGGCCTGCGCCTGGCCGACCGGCTGGGGCCGGGGCTGCCCATCCAGTGGGACGGGACCTGCCTGCTCATCGACACGCTGCTCGCCCGCGGCCGGGTGGACGACGCCCGGGTCGTCGCCGAGACGTACTCCTTCGGGCCGCCCTACCCTCCGGCGATGGTCATGCCCGACGCCCCCAGCGTGGTCGGCCGTCTGCTGCTCGCGCTCGGCAGGCGCAAGGAGGCCGTCGCGGAGCTGGAGGCCGCCGGGCGCCGGCTCGAGGAGCGCGGCCGCAACAACACCCTCTGGGCGCCCTGGGCCCTGGACCTCGCCGCTGCCGTCGCGCCCGAGGAGCCCGAGCGGGCCCGGGCGCTGGCCGAGCAGGCGGTGCGCAACGCGGCCCGCTTCGGCACGGACACCGCCATGGGCGAGGCGCTGCGGCGCTCCGCCCGGGTGGTCGAGGAGGACGAGGTGCTGCCCCGGCTGGGGCAGGCGCTCGAGCATCTGCGCAGGTCACCGTGCCGTTCCGAGTACGCGGCCGCACTGGTGGACCATGGCGTCGCGCTGCGCCGGGCCGGGCGGTCCGGGGAGGCGGAGGCGCAGCTGCGCGAGGGGCTGGTCCTCGCGGAGGAGTGCGGGGCGGAGGGTCTCGCGGCGACGGCCCGGGAGGAGTCCGCGTCGCTCGCCGGGGAGGAGGGGCAGCCGGTCCGGTAGGGATCCGGCTGTCCGGGGGGCCGTGCGCGGGGCTTGTTCAGCCCGCGCGGCGGCCCGTTTTCTTTGTCGCGCTCTTCGCCGTCCCGGCCGCCTTCGTGGTCTTGGCGGCGGTGGTCTTCTTCGCCGTCGAGGAGGCGGCGGTCTTCTTCGCGGTCGTGCGCTTCTTCGTCTCCGCGGTCTTCTTCGGGGCGGCCGGAGCCGTCCTCGCCGAGGCCTTCCCGGTCTCGGCGCCCTTCTTCCCCGCCGTGTCGATGGACGCCTGCAGGGCGGCCATCAGGTCGATGACATTGTCGGGCGCGGCCGCGGTGGCCTTCTGGGGCACGGGACGGTGTTCGAGGTGGGCGTTGATGAGCTCGCCGAGGGCGACCTCGTACTCGTCCTCCAGCGACTCCAGGTCGAAGTCCTCGGAGAGGGTGTCCATCAGGCTCGTGGCCATCTTGAGCTCCTGCGGGCGCACGGTGACCGAGGCGGGCGGGGCCAGGCCGGCGGGCTCGCGGATCTCGTCGGGCCAGTACATCGTGTGCAGGGTCAGCAGGTCGCCGTGGACGCGCAGCAGCGCCAGGGACTCCCGGGTACGCAGTGCGATCTTGGTGACGGCCACCCGTTCGGTCTGCCGGAGGGTCTCGCGCAGCAGGACGTACGGCTTGTCGGCGGCGGCGTTGTCCGGCGCGAGGTAGTAGGCGCCGGAGAGCCGCAGGGGGTCGATGCGGTCGCCGTCGACGAAGGCCAGCACGTCGATGAGCTTCTTGCTCGGCAGGGGCAGGCCGGCCAGGTCGTCCTTGGTGAGGACGGCCGTGTTGCCCTCGTCGTCCTCGAAGCCCCTGGCGACGTGCTCGTAGTCGATCTCCTTGCCGCACGCGTCGCAGACGCGCTTGAGGTGGATCCGGCCGCCGTCCGCGTCGTGGACCTGGTGCAGCCTGGTGCCGTGCTCCTCGGTGGCGGCGTACAGCCGTACGGGGACGGAGACCAGCCCGAACCCGATCGCGCCCTTCCACATCGTCCGCATAGCTCGCATCCCTCCGTGGCAACTATCACCATATGTCCACTTCTTCGGAGCGGCAGTCCCCGGAACGGCAGGTGGTGGAGGTCGAGGGCCGCAGACTGTCCCTCTCCCACCTGGACCGGGTCCTCTTCGCGGCCTCCGGGCACACCAAGGCCCAGATCCTGCGCTACTACGCCGCCGTCGCCCCCGCGATGCTGCCGCACGCCCGGGGCCGGGCCGCCTCCTTCGTCCGCGCCCCCGAGGGCACCGGCGGGGAGAGCTGGGTCGCCAAGACCCCGCCCAACGGATCACCCCGATGGGTGCCCCGGGTGCCCGTCCGGCACAAGGACGGGGTGGCCGAACAGGTGATGATCGACTCCATGGCGGCCCTGATCGCCATGGTGAACCTCGGCGCGTACGAGGTGCACGTCCCGCAGTGGACCGCGGAGGCCGGCCCCGACGGCCACGACCGCCTGGTCCTCGACCTCGACCCCGGCCCGGGCGCCGATCTCGTCGTCTGCTGCCGCGTCGCACAGCGGCTGCGCCAGCTGCTCGCCGACGACGGGCTCACGGCCCATGCGGTGGTCTCCGGCGCCAAGGGGCTGCACCTGTACGCGCCCGTCGAGGCCGCCTCCGGCCGGGCGACCGGGCACTACGCCAAGCGCCTGGCCACCGTGATGATGAACGAACACCCCGGCCTGGTGGTCGTCTCCATGACCAAGGCCGAACGCCGGGGCAAGGTGCTCATCGACTGGTCGCAGAACGCGAGCGCGAAGACCACCGCCGCCCCCTACACCGTGCGCCTGCTGCCCGACCGCCCGGGCGTGGCCGCCCCCGTCACCTGGGACGAGGTCGCGGCCTGCGCCGACCCCGGCGATCTCGCCTTCACCCCCGAGGAGGTCCTCGACCGCCTCGACGCCCACGGCGACCCGCTGGCCGCCCTCGCCGGGAACGACACCCGGGCGCCGCTGCCCTAGGGGGTGTCCGATGGGCCGGCACAAGCCCTGCGGCGCCTCACCCCAGCCGGGTCAGGTCCGGGCGCAGCCGGTGCCAGGTGGGGTGCCGCAGCCGCCCGGAGGCCGTCCAGCCGGAGAAGACGACCTCCGCGACCAGACGCGGCTCGACCCAGTGCGCGCCCGGCACGTCGACCGGGCCGGTGAAGGGGGATCCGGCGCGCGGGATCACCCCCAGGTAGCGGGCCAGCTCCCCGCGTTCGTACTCGGAGAGCCCGGACCCGACGGAACCCGTGTAGCGCAGGCCGGAGGGCTCGGGCAGACCGGTCAGCAGGGCGCCGGGGAGCCCGGAGAGGTGTCCCCGGCCCTCCGCCCAGCCGCCGATGACCACGTCGAGGGTGATCACGTGTTTGGTCTTGCGCCAGTCGGGTGACCGGACGCCCGGCAGGTAGCGCGACGTCAGCCGCTTGGCCAGCACCCCCTCGAAGCCGCTCGCCAGCGTGGCGTCCCACGCCTGCCGGCCGTGCCCCTCGAGGTGCGCGGGCACCGACCAGTTGGGCCCCCCGAGACCCAGCCCGTACAGCAGGGCGCGGCGCTCCCGATAGGGAAGATCGGTCAGCAGCGCGCCGTCGAGGTACATGACGTCGAAGAGCATCAGATGAACGGGACACTCCATCGCCAGATGCGCCGCGCGGCGCGGGTTGGTGACCCCCATCCTCCGCTGCAGCAGCCCGAAGTCGGGCCGCCCCTTCTCGTCCACCACCACGATCTCCCCGTCGAGCACCACCGGCCGGCCCGCCAGCCGCTCGCCGAGCCCCTGCAGCTCGGGGTAGGTCCGGGTGACGTCGTTGCCCGCCCGGGTGACCAGCCGCAGGGAGCCGTCGCCCGGTGCGCCGGCCACGCAGCGCACGCCGTCCCACTTGACCTCGAATCCCCAGGACGCCTCGTCGTCCTCGGCGGGCAGCGGGGCCGGCGTGGCCAGCATGGGCCCGATCCAAGGGAGGTCGCGCTCCGACGTCACGTCGCCCCGGCCCAGTCCAGCAGCTCGTCCGCCGTCCAGGTGGTGACGACGCGGTCGGCGGGCACGCCGCACTCCTCGGCCCGCGCGCAGCCGTGGATCTGCCAGTCGAGCTGGCCGGGGGCGTGGGCGTCGCTGTCGATGGAGAACAGCACGCCCGCGTCCAGCGCCTGGCGCAGCAGCCTGCGCGGGGGGTCGAGCCGCTCGGGCCGGCAGTTGATCTCCACGGCGGTGCCGAAGCGGGCGCACGCGGCGAAGACCATCGCCGCGTCGAACTCCGACTCCGGCCGGTGCCCCAGGATCCGCCCCGTGCAGTGCCCGAGCACGTCGACGAGGGGGTTGGCGACGGCGGCCACCATGCGGCGCGTCATGGACTCGGCGTCCATCCGCAGCTTGGAGTGCACCGAGGCGACCACTACGTCCAGCCGCTCGAGCAGTTCCGGTTCCTGGTCCAGTGAGCCGTCGGCCAGGATGTCGCACTCGATGCCCGTCAGCAGCCGGAAGCCGTCCCCGAGCAGGTCGTCGACCTCGGCGACCACCGCGAGCTGCTCGCGCAGCCGCTCCGGCGACAGGCCGCGGGCGATCGTCAGCCGGGGGGAGTGGTCGGTGAGCACGGCCCACTCGTGGCCCAGCGCCCGGGCGGCGCGGGCCATCTCCCCGATCGGGCTGCCGCCGTCCGACCAGTCCGAGTGCAGATGGCAGTCGCCGCGCAGCGCCGCCCGCAGCTCCAGCCCGCCCTCGGCGAGCGGTCCGGCCTCCTCCTCCAGGCGGGCCAGATAGCCGGGCACCTCCCCGCGTACGGCCTCGGCCACCGCCGCCGCGGTCTTGGGGCCGATCCCCTTCAGCTCCGTCAGGGATCCGTCGGCGACGCGGCGGCGCACCTCCTCGTCCGGCAGCTCCCCGACCACGGCGGCGGCCGTACGGAACGCCTTCACCCGATAGGTGGGCGCCTGGGCGCGCTCGAGCAGGAACGCGATGCGCTCGAGCGCCTCCACCGGCTCCATGGCCTCTGCCTCCACACCACCACCGTGCGCTACCCCTCGCACGTTCGCACGCGTTCGGCCCGGGCCTGGCGTGGGCAGATCCCACCGGAGCGCCCTTCCCGTTCAGCGACCCTCGAGGAGACGACGGTGACCGTCGAGGAGAGAACCGAGACGAGCGACCCGCGGCCCGGTCCGCCGGCCGCCGTACCCCGCCGGGCGGTGGTCCTCGGCGGGGGCCTGGCCGGCATGCTGGCCGCCTCCGTACTGGCCGGCCACGCCGACGAGGTGGTGGTGCTCGAGCGCGACCGGCTCCCGGCGACGGCCCTGCCGCGCAAGGGCCTGCCCCAGGCCCGGCACGCCCATCTGATGCTCTCCGGCGGGGCGCGGGCCGTGGAGTCGCTGCTGCCCGGGATCACCGACGCCTGGGTGGCCGCGGGGGCGCGGCGGATGGCGCTGCCCACCGCTGTGGTGACGCTGTCGGCGCAGGGCTGGATCCCGCGCGCGGCCGGGCGGCAGTTCCTCATCTCCTGCAGCCGCGACCTGCTCGACCTGGTGGTCCGGCAGCGGGTCACGGCCCTGCCGCGGGTCACCGTGCGGGAGGGCGTCGAGGTCCTCGGCCTGACCGGCGACGCCCGTCGGGTCACCGGCGTGCGCGTGGCCGGCGCGGGGCGCGGCGAGCCGTGGACGCTGCCGTCCGACTTCGTCGTCGACGCCACCGGCCGGGGCTCGCGGGCCCCGCACTGGCTGACCGGCCTCGGCCTGCCCGCCGTCCGGGAGGAGACCGTCGACTCCGGCCTGGTCTATGCCAGCCGGCTCTTCCGGGCGCCGCCGGGCGCGGAGGACTTCCCCGTGGTGAGCGTCTCCCCCGCGCCGGGCCGGGACCTGCCGGGCCAGGGGATGACCCTGCACCCCGTCGAGGGCGGGCGGTGGCTGGTGACCGTCTCCGGCACGCGCGGCGGCGAACCCTCCCGGGACGCCGCCGCGTTCGAGCCGTTCGCGCGCCGCCTGCGCCACCCCCTCGCGGCCGACCTCATCGCCCGCGCCGAGCCGCTGACCGACGTCCACCTCAACCGCTCCACCGTCAACCGGCGCCGCTGCTTCGAGCGCCTGGACCCCTGGCCCGCGGGCTTCGTCGTCACCGGGGACGCCGTCGCCGCCTACAACCCCGTCTACGGGCACGGCATGTCGGTGGCCGCCCTCGCCGCCGTCGCGCTGCGCGGGGTCCTGGCCGGGGAGGTGCTCGCCGACCCCCGGGTGGCCCGCCGCGCCCAGCGCGCCATCACCCGTACGGCGGACCCGGCCTGGGCCATGGCGGCCGGCGAGGACATCCACTACCCGGGTGCCGTGGGCGAGCGGCCGCCGGCCGCCGCGCGGCTGCTGCGGGGCTATCTGCAGCGCATGATGCGCACGGGAACGGTGGACCACGCCGTGACCCGGGTGCTGATCGATGTGATGACGTTGTCGGCGCCGGTGTCGCGGCTGTTCACGCCCGCCGTGGCGCTGCGCGTGGCGCGCGGACCGGGCCGCCGGCCGCCGCACGAGCCGCCGGTCACCGCCGCCGAGCTGGCCAGCGTGGGCCTCGCCGCCCGCTGACCGGGCCGACCGTCGGTGGCGGGCGCGAGCCCCTCGGGTCGCGGCCGGTGCGGCCGGGCACCGGCCGCACCGGTCAGCGCCGCGCCAGCCGGGTCGGCGGCAGGTACTCGCGCTCGAAGGTGCGGTGCCACCAGGCGCCGGTCTCCCGCAGTTCCCGCCAGGTGGTGAAGCGGTAGAGGTAGAGCCGGGCGCGGACGTGGGTGGGCGGGGCGGCGGGGAAGGGGTTGTGCCGCAGCAGGCGCAGGGTCGCGGGGTCGCCCGTCAGCAGCCGCTCGACGAAGGGGCCGAACCACTCCCGCGCGTAGGCCGGCGAGATCCCGGCGAACCACATCAGCCAGTCCAGCCGCAGGTGGTACGGGGCGTACTGGCGGGACAGCCGGCGCGGGTCGCCCGGCTTGCCCTTGAAGCCGTACTCCTTCCAGACCGTCTCCTCGGTGAGGGTCTCCTCGTCGGTGCCCTCGACGATCACCTCGTGCCGGCTGCGGTTGACGCTGCCGAAGGCGCCATAGGTGTTGACCAGGTGAAACGCATTGAAGGAGACGTTCATCCGCTGGTGCGGGGAGAGCAGATTGCGCGCGGGCCACCAGCTGAGCACCAGGACCAGCACCGTCACGGCGAGGACCACGGCCTCGTACCAGAGGGGCGCCGGGCCCAGCGGCGCGTGGTGCGCCACGGAGAAGACGTCCGCCAGCGCCTGCCCGTCGACGGCGGCGAGGGCCAGGACGATGGTCAGCCAGTTCAGCCAGGAGAAGTTGCCGGAGGCGACCAGCCAGAGCTGGGTACAGATGATCACGCCGGCCGCGACGCTCGCCACCGGCTGCGGCGCGAAGAGCCCGAGCGGCACCACCAGCTGGGCGACGTGGTTGGCCGCCGTCTCCACGCGGTGCAGCGGCCGGGGCAGCCGGTGGAAGAACCAGCTCAGCGGCCCCGGCATGGGCTGGGTCTCGTGGTGGAAGTACAGGCAGGTCAGGTTCCGCCAGCAGGGATCCCCGCGCAGCTTGATCAGCCCGGCGCCGAACTCCACGCGGAAGAGCAGCCACCGCATGAGCCACAGCACCAGCACGGGTGGGTCCGTCCGCGCGTTGCCCAGGAAGACCGCCAGGAACCCGGCCTCCAGCAGCAACGACTCCCAGCCGAAGCCGTACCAGGTCTGGCCGACGTTCACGATGGACAGATACAGCGCCCACAGCGCCAGCCACATCAGCATCGACGCCCACAGCGGTACCGCGTCCGCCGCCCCCAACACCACCGCGGCCGACAGCAGCGCGCCGCCCCAGGCCCAGGCGGCGAAGAAACGGTCGGAGTAGTGGAGGTGGAAGACGCTGGGCGACCTGCGCAGGGGGACGTACGCTACGAAACGGGGGACCGGCAGCATGCCCCGCGCGCCGATGAGCGCGCGGAACTGCAGGGCGGCCGAGAGGAAGGCCACCAGGTAGACGACGGCGAGCGCGCGCTGCAGGACGAGCCGGCTCAGCCAGTAGCCGGAGGCGGTGAACCACTCCATGCCGGTATCCGTACCACCGCTGCCGCGGGAGCGCGCAGCCACATCGAAGAAACCGACAAAAGGTGGCAGAGTGGCTCTATGGTTGATCGGGGAGCGACGGCCGCCGCCGCAGCGCCGCCGGACGACTGGCCCGCCCGCCCGGAGCTGATCCACGCCCTCCACCGCACGGGAAGCTTCGACTGGGACCTCGTCAGCGGACGGTTGCACCTCGACGCCGTGGCCCTCGAGGTCCTGGAGATGCCCGCGGAGGCCTTCCACGGCAACATCTCCGACCTCTCCGGCCGGCTGCCCCGCTCCGACGCCACCAGGCTCGACGCCCAGGTCGCCCGCGCCCTGAAGGAGGGCCGCGAGAGCTACGGCGCCTACTACCGCGTACGCGGCGAGACCGGCAGCCTGCGCTGGACGTACACCCAGGGCCTCATCCGGCGCGACGAGCAGGGACGCCCCTGCCGCATCATGGGCATCGTCCGGGACGCCGGCGAGGAGCTCGGCCAGGCCGGACCGCGCGAGCAGGAGCTCGAGCGCCGCCACCAGACCACCGTGGTGGAGACCATCACCGCCGCCCTCGCCCACGCCAGGACCGTCCAGGACGTCATCGACTTCTTCAAGGACGCCCAGGCCGTCGAGCACCTCGGCTCCGACCTGCTCGTCCTCGGCCTCGTCGAGTCCGGCCGGATCCACCTCGTCGCCGAGGGCCCCTCCGAGCACTTCATCCCGGGCACCCGCTACACCCGGGTGGACGACAACTTCCCCATGAGCGACGTCATCCGCACCCTCGCCCCGCGCTTCATCGAGTCCCGCGAGGAGTTCTCCACCTGCTACCCCTGGCTGTGGGACCGCATCAAGGGCATCGGCATCGCCTCCGCCGCCTACCTCCCGCTGATCGCCCAGGCCCGCCCCATCGGCGCCCTCGGCCTCCTCTACCGCGAGGCGCGCGGCTTCACCCAGCACGAGCGCAACCTCTTCATCGCGCTGAGCAGCAGCCTCGCCCAGAGCATCGCCCGCGCCATGCTCTTCGACCAGGAACACGACCTCGCCGAGGGCCTGCAACAGGCCATGCTCCCGCGCCGCATCCCCGACATCCCCGGCGCCCAGATCGCCGTCCGCTACCGCTCCGCCCGCATGGGCCGGGACATCGGCGGCGACTGGTACGACGCCATCCCCCTGCCCGGCGGCCGGGTCGGGGCCGTCATCGGCGACGTCCAGGGCCACGACACCCACGCCGCGGCCGTCATGGGCCAGCTGCGCATCGTCCTGCGGGCCTACGCCACCGAGGGCCACGCGCCCGCCACCGTCATGGCCCGCGCCTCCTCCTTCCTCTACGAACTCGAGACCGACCGCTTCGCGACCTGCACCTACGCCGAAGCCGACCTCGCCACCGGCGTCGTCCAGCTGGTGCGCGCCGGCCACATAGACCCGCTGCTGCGCCACACCGACGGCACCGTGAGGCGCCTGCCCGTCTCCGGCGGCCTGCCACTGGGCCTGTCCGCCGAGTTCGGCCGCCTCGACTACCCCGTGACCACCGTGGAACTGGACCCGGGGGAGACCCTGATGATGTTCACCGACGGTCTGGTCGAGGAGCCCGGCTCCGACCTCGACGAGGGCATCCGCACGCTCACCGCCGCCGTCCGCGAGGGCCCCTACGACCTCCACAAGATGGCCGACCTGCTGTGCGACGCGATGGGTGAGCGGAACGGCGAGGACGACATGGCCGTCCTGCTGCTGCGCCGCCACGGCCCCGCGGTACGCGGCGGAGGACGGCTGCAGCAGCACATCGCCCCCGCCGACCCCGAGGCCCTCTCGGCCGGCCGGCACATGATCCGCGCGGCGGTACGGGCCTGGGGAGCCCGGGAACGCTCCGACGAGATCGAGCTGGTCGCCGACGAGTTGGTCACCAACGCCCTGCTGCACACCGACGGGGCGGCCGTGGTGACGATCCGTATGATGCCCGGCCCCGAACGGCGGGTGCGGGTAGAGGTCGAGGACAAGTCCAGCGTCCTCCCGCGCCGCCGCGAGCCGGGCGAGGCCGGGGTCTCGGGCCGGGGGCTGCTGCTGGTCGAGGAGCTGACCGACGTCTGGGGCGTGGAATCGCGCGGCACCGGCAAGTCGGTCTGGTGCGAATTCGTCGTGACCGACGGGCGGCACGCCGCCGACGAAGCCGGCTGACCGGCTGATCGGAAGAGGCCAAGGTCACAGCGGTTGCCCCTGCTGCGGGGCGCGCCCGCTCCCCTAGCCTTCCCCCCATGACGGTCCTGCCCGACGACGGCTTCCACCTGGCCGCCGAGTTCCCGGACGCGACCCGCGAGCAATGGCAGCGCCTCGTCGAGGGCGTGCTGAGCAGAGCGGGCACCGCGGCCGAGGGACCGGCGGCCGAGGACGCGCTGACCACGGCGCTCGAGGACGGGCTCGCCACCCGCCCGCTGTACACCGCCGACGACGCCGGCACCCTGCCCGGCCTGCCCGGCTTCCCCCCGTTCGTCCGCGGCGGACGACCGGAGGGCACCGCGCTCACCGGCTGGGACGTACGCCAGCACCACGGCGGCGCCGACCCCCGGAAGGCCAACGAAGCGGTCCTCGCCGACCTCGAGAACGGCGTCACCTCCCTGTGGCTCACCGTCGGCGGCGCCGGACTGCCCGTCGAGGACCTCCCCGCCGTCCTGGACGGCGTCTACCTCGACCTGGCCCCGGTCGTCCTCGACGCCGGCGCGGAGTTCGAGCCCGCCGCGCGACGGCTGCTGAGCCTTTACGCCGAGCGCGACCTGCCGCCCGGCGCGGCCGCCGGCAACCTCGGCGCCGACCCGCTGGGCACCCTGGCCCGCACCGGCACCGACGCCGACCCCGCCGCGGCCCTGGACGCCGCCGCCGGCCTCGCCGCCCTGTGCGTCCGCGACCACCCGCGCCTGCGCGCCCTGACCGTCGACGCGCTGCCCTACCACGAGGCCGGCGGCACGCCCGCCCAGGAACTGGGCGCCTCGCTGGCCACCGGCGTCGCCTACCTGCGTACCCTCACCGCCGCCGGGCTCACCGTCGACGAGGCCTGCTCCCAGCTGGAGTTCCGCTACTCCGCCACCGCCGACCAGTTCCTGACCATCGCCACACTGCGCGCCGCGCGCCGGCTGTGGGCCCGGGTCGCCGAGGTCAGCGGTGCCGCGCCCGCGGCCCGCGCCCAGCGCCAACACGCCGTCACCTCCTCGGTGATGATGACCCGGCGCGACCCCTGGGTGAACATGCTGCGCACCACCATCGCCTGCCTCGGCGCCGGGGTCGGCGGCGCGGACTCCGTGACCGTGCTGCCCTTCGATCAAGCTCTCGGCCTCCCCGACGCCTTCGCCCGGCGCATCGCCCGCAACACCTCCACGATCCTTCTCGAGGAGTCGCACCTGGCCCGGGTGATCGACCCGGCCGGCGGCTCCTGGTACGTGGAGCGGCTGACGGACGAACTCGCCCACGCGGGCTGGGAGGTCTTCCAGGGGATCGAGCGCCTGGGCGGCCACGCGGCGGCCCTGCGCTCGGGACGCCTGGCCCAGGACCTGGCCGACAGCTGGCGGGCGCGCGGCGACAGGATCGCCGAGCGGCGCGAACCCATCACCGGCGTCAGCGAGTTCCCCCACCTCGGAGAGCAGCCCGTCCACCGCGAGCCCGCCCCCGCCGCACCCTCCGGCGGACTGCCGAGGGTCCGCCGCGACGAGGCGTACGAGGCCCTGCGCGCCCGCTCGGACGCCCACCTCGCCGCCACCGGCACCCGGCCCCGCGTCCTCCTCGCGGCCCTCGGCCCCGCCGCCGCCCACACCGGCCGGGTCACCTTCGCCGCCAACCTCTTCCAGGCGGGCGGCATCGAGCCCGTGACCCGTCAGGTCACCGCCGAGGACGCCGCCGGCGCCCTCACGGCCGAAGGCGCCACGATCGCCTGCCTGTGTTCCGGCGACGCGCTCTACGCCGACCAGGCCGAGGCCGTGGCCTCGGCGCTCAAGGCCGCCGGCGCCACCACCGTCCTCCTCGCCGGAAAGCCCAAGGGCGAGCTGCGGGAAGACTGTCTGCGGGCCGGAGTCGACGAGTTCGTCTTCGCCGGCGGCGACGCCGTCGCCGTCCTCTCCTCCGTCCTCGACCAGATGGGAGTGGCGTGATGCCGATCCCCGACTTCTCCGGCATCGACCTGGGCCCGGCCGCCGCCACCGCCGACCCCGGCGCCTGGCGGGCGGCGCTGAAGGAGAGCACCGGCAGGAGCGTCGAGGACCTGCTCTGGCAGACCCCGGAGGGCATCGGCGTCAAGCCGCTCTACACCTCCGAGGACCTCGACGGCCTGGACTTCCTGGGCACCTACCCGGGCATCGCGCCCTACCTGCGCGGCCCGTACCCCACCATGTACGTCAACCAGCCCTGGACCATCCGCCAGTACGCCGGATTCTCCACGGCCGAGGAGTCCAACGCCTTCTACCGCCGCAATCTGGCGGCCGGTCAGAAGGGGCTGTCCGTCGCCTTCGACCTGCCCACCCACCGCGGCTACGACAGCGACCACCCGCGCGTCACCGGTGACGTCGGCATGGCCGGCGTCGCCATCGACTCGATCTACGACATGCGGCAGCTCTTCGACGGCATCCCGCTCGACCGCATGAGCGTCTCCATGACGATGAACGGCGCGGTGCTGCCCGTGCTGGCGCTGTACATCGTCGCCGCCGAGGAGCAGGGCGTACCGCCCGAGAAGCTGGCCGGGACCATCCAGAACGACATCCTCAAGGAGTTCATGGTCCGCAACACCTACATCTATCCGCCCCGGCCCTCGATGCGGATCATCTCCGACATCTTCGCGTACACCTCGCAGAAGATGCCGCGCTACAACTCCATCTCCATCTCCGGCTACCACATCCAGGAGGCCGGGGCCACCGCCGACCTGGAGCTGGCCTACACCCTCGCCGACGGCGTGGAGTACCTGCGCGCCGGCCTCGGCGCGGGCCTCGACGTGGACGCCTTCGCGCCCCGCCTGTCCTTCTTCTGGGCCATCGGCATGAACTTCTTCATGGAGATCGCCAAGCTGCGGGCGGCCCGGCTGCTGTGGGCCCGCCTGGTCAAGCGCTTCGACCCCAAGAACACCAAGTCGCTGTCCCTGCGCACCCATTCGCAGACCTCCGGCTGGTCCCTGACCGCGCAGGACGTCTTCAACAACGTCGCCCGTACGTGCGTCGAGGCCATGGCCGCCACCCAGGGCCACACCCAGTCGCTGCACACCAACGCCCTCGACGAGGCCCTGGCGCTGCCCACCGACTTCTCCGCCCGTATCGCCCGCAACACCCAGCTGCTGCTCCAGCAGGAGTCCGGGACCTGCCGGGTCATCGACCCCTGGGGCGGCAGCGCCTACGTCGAGAAGCTCACCCACGACCTCGCCCGCCGCGCCTGGCAGCACATCGAGGAGGTCGAGGCGGCCGGCGGCATGGCCCAGGCCATCGACGCCGGCATCCCCAAGCTGCGTGTGGAGGAGGCCGCGGCCCGCACCCAGGCCCGCATCGACTCCGGCCGCCAGCCGGTGATCGGCGTCAACAAGTACCGGGTCGACAGCGACGAGCAGATCGAGGTCCTCAAGGTCGACAACTCCTCGGTGCGCGCCCAGCAGATCGACAAGCTGCGCCGGCTGCGCGCCGAACGCGACGAGAGCGCCTGCCGTGCGTCGCTGGAGGCGCTCACCCGAGCCGCCGCGGCGAACCCCGGCCCCGGGCTCGAGGGCAACCTGCTGGCGCTGGCGGTGGACGCGGCCCGCGCCAAGGCCACCGTGGGCGAGATCTCCGACGCCCTGGAGAAGGTGTACGGGCGGCACGCCGGCCAGATCCGTACGATCTCCGGTGTGTACCGGGAGGAGGCCGGCATGTCGTCCGGCGTGGAGCGCACCCGCGCGCTGGTCGAGGCGTTCGAGCGGGAGGACGGCCGCCGGCCGCGCATCCTGGTCGCCAAGATGGGCCAGGACGGCCATGACCGCGGCCAGAAGGTGATCGCCACGGCCTTCGCCGACCTCGGCTTCGACGTGGACGTCGGCCCGCTGTTCCAGACCCCGGCCGAGGTCGCCCGGCAGGCGGTCGAGGCGGACGTGCACATCGTCGGCGTCTCCTCGCTGGCGGCCGGTCACCTCACGCTCGTCCCCGCGCTGCGCGAACAGCTCGAGGAGCAGGGCCGCGAGGACATCATGATCGTCGTCGGCGGGGTCATCCCGCCGCAGGACGTCCCCACGCTGCTCGAGATGGGCGCCGCCGCGGTCTTCCCGCCCGGCACGGTCATCCCGGACGCCGCCCACGACCTGCTGAAGACCCTGTCCGGGGTCCTCGGCCACGAGCTGTGAGGCCGCATCCCTGATGGCCCGCGCGATCGACATCGACGCTTATGTGAAGGATGTGCTCGACGGGAAGCGGGCGGCCATCGCCCGCGCCATCACCCTCGTCGAGTCCACCCGCCCCGACCACCGCGCCCTCGCCCAGCGCATGCTGACCGCACTGCTCCCGCACGCGGGCGCGGCCCGGCGGATCGGCATCACCGGCGTGCCCGGCGTCGGCAAGTCCACCTTCATCGACGCCCTCGGCACGATGCTCACCGGACTCGGGCACCGCGTCGCCGTCCTCGCCGTCGACCCGTCCTCCAGCCGCACCGGCGGCAGCATCCTCGGCGACAAGACCCGCATGGAACGCCTCGCCGTCGACCCGGCCGCCTTCGTCCGCCCCTCGCCCACCGCGGGCACGCTCGGCGGGGTCGCCAAGGCCACCCGCGAGACCATCGTGGTGATGGAGGCCGCCGGCTACGACGTGGTGCTGGTGGAGACCGTCGGCGTCGGCCAGTCCGAGACCGCCGTCGCCAACATGGTCGACACCTTCCTGCTGCTCACCCTCGCCCGCACCGGCGACCAGCTCCAGGGCATCAAGAAGGGCGTACTGGAACTGGCCGACCTCGTCGCCGTGAACAAAGCGGACGGACCGCACGAACGCGACGCCAAAGCCGCCGCCCGCGAGCTCGCCGGCGCCCTGCGCCTGATGCAGTCGCCGGACGCGGCCTGGAACCCGCCCGTCCTGACCTGCAGCGCCCGCGAGAGCACCGGACTGGACACGCTCTGGGAACGGATCGAGCAGCACCGGCGCGTTCTGGAGGCCACCGGCGAACTCGCCTCCCGCCGCCGCGAGCAGCAGGTGGACTGGACCTGGACCATGGTCCGCGAACAGCTCCTGACCGAGCTGCGCGCCCACCCCGAGGTGCGCCGCCTGGGCCCGGACCTGGAACAAAGCGTGCGGGAGGGCACCCTGACGGCGAGCCTGGCCGCCGAGCGGCTGCTGGAGGCGTTCCGCTCGCCCCCGTGACCGGTCGTGGCGGTGCTGTACGTTCCACCCTGGCGCCCATGACATCCTGAGCCGTCAAGTTCCGCCGGGGCGGATCGGCGGTTGTCCGGGATATCGAGGATGATGCAGCACATGAGACTCTGCTTCCTGGTGGAGGAGCAGTACCGGTACGACGGCATGCCGGTGGACGTGATCCGCCAACTGACCGCCTGGGGCCACCGGGTGGACGTGCTGCGGCCGGGCGGTTCACTGCTGAGGCTCTCCGAGGCCGTACGCGCCGGGCGGCACGACGCCTGGGTGCTCAAGACGGTGTCGGGCGGTCCGGGAATGACGCTGCTGGAGGGCGCGGCTGCCGTGGGCCTGACCACGGTCAACGACGCCCGCGCCGTACGCGGCGTGCGGGACAAGGCGCTGGCCGCGGTGATCGCCGAATCCCGCGGCCTTCCCGTGCCCGCCACGTACGCGGCGATGCGGGCCGAGGACTTCGCCGAGCTGCCCGCGAGCGTCTACCCCCTGGTGGTCAAGCCCGCCGACGGCAGCTCCGGGCGCGCGGTGCGGCTCGTACCGGACCCCGAGCGCCTGCCCGCGCCGGACGCCGGGGCCGCGGCGGACGGCATGCTGATAGCCCAGCCGTACGTGCCCAACACGGGCGTCGACCTGAAGGTGTACTGCGTCGACGGCGAGCTGTACGCCACCGAGCGCCGCAGCCCCCTGCACCCCGACCACCCCGCGCGCGAGCGCCAGGTGCCGCTGACCGGCGAGGTGGCGGCCATCGCCGCCGAGGTCGGCGCGGTCTTCGGCCTCGACCTGTACGGGGTGGACATCGTCTTCGGCCCCGACGGCCCGGTGGTCGTCGACGTCAACGACTTCCCCAGCTTCCGGCAGGTGCCCGACGCGGTGGCCAAGGTGGCCCGCGCGATCCTGCGGCTGGCCGGCGCGGACCGGACGGCCGCGGTCCCGCCGCCGGCCGCGCCCGTGGCCGCCGGAGGCCTGGGCGGCGGCGCATGAGAATCTGCCTGCTGACGCCCGCCCCCGACCACCCGCTCCTGGCCCGCACCACGGACCTGCTGACGTCCCGGCACACCGTGGAATGGCTGGACCCGGGCACCGCGGACGCCGCCCTGCCCGACCCGGCGACGCTCGCCGACGTCTATCTGCTCAAGACACGCACACCGCGTGCCCTGGCCTACGCGCGCCACCTCGAGGAGCACGGCGCACCCGTGCTGAACTCCGCCGCCGCCACCGAGCTCTGCCAGGACCGCACCGCCATGGCGGACGTCGCCCTGCGCGCCGGCCTGCCGTTCGTCGCCACGCGCACCGAGCCCTCGCTGCGGCTGCCGGGGCCGGCGGCGGAGCCCGCCTGGCCCGTGGTGGTCAAGAGCCGCCACAGCCGCCGCCACGACCTCGTCGCCCGCGTCGACGACGCCGAGCGGCTGCGGGAACTGGCCGCGCGCTGGCCGGACGAGCCGGTGGTGATCCAGCCCTTCACACCCAACAGTGGCTGGGACCACAAGATGTGGGTGGTCGGCGACGAGATCTTCGCCGGGCTCCGCCGCTCCGAACTGGCCGAGGGCGGCGCGGACAAACGCACCCGCACGCTCGGCCTCGGCGACCTGCCGGACGAGTGGCTCGAGGTGGTCCGGCGCGTGGGCGAGGTCTTCGCCCTGGACGTCTACGGCGTCGACCTGCTCGACGCGGGCGGCGGCGCGCCCGTGATCGTCGACATCAACGCCTTCCCCGGCATCCGGGGCCAGCACGGCGCCCCCGAGGCGCTGGCCGCCCTGGCCCTGCACACGGCGGCGGGCAGCCGGCGGCCGCGGGTGCCGGTGGGCCCGTAGGACTGCGGGGTCGCACGACCGTACGTTCGTACGACTGTGGGAAAAACGTAGGGCCAAAGCTCTCGCTGGCGCGCCGGTTGGGACCGATACTGCGGACGCCCCGTCGTTCGTCCGCGGTACCGGAGGTGACCGGCATGCTCCACGGCATCGATGTCAGCAGCCACAACAGCGAGAACTATCCCGTCGAGGGCTACGACTTCGTCTTCGTCAAGGTGACGGAAGGAACGTCGTACACCAACCCGAAATGGGTCAAGCAGCGCGACCGGGCCCGGCGGGCGGGCCTGGTCGTCGGCTACTACCACTACGTCACCCCCGGCTCGATGTCCGCGCAGGGCGACTACTTCCTCGACAAAATAGCCTTACGCGAGGGCGACGTCCTCGCCCTCGACTGGGAACACGCCGACGTCTGGGGCCGCGACAAGGACCGCTGGCTGGACTACGTACGCCAGGAGGCGAGCGGTCACAAAGTGGTCCTGTACTGCAACCGCGACTACTGGTTCAACCGGGACACCACCAGCGACGCCGGCGACGGGCTGTGGATCGCCGACCCCGGACACGCCGCCGGCCACCCGGCCGTCCAGCACCCGTGGACCTTCCACCAGTACAGCTGGGCCGGGGGCCTGGACCGCAACGTCGGCCGCTTCGCCGACCGCGCGGCGCTCCGGGCATGGGCGGGCGCCGCGCACGAGGCGGAGTAGCGGCACGGCCGGGCGGCCGGACGTCAGCCCGCGAGGCCGAGCACCGGCCGCAGACCCTCCGGCCGCTCTTCCACCGGCAGATGCTCCACGAGGCGCACCGCGCACCCGATGCTCCCGGCGCCCCCGTCCGCGCGCCGGTTGTCGCCGACCATGAGGACGTCGCCCGGCGGCAGCCCGAGCGCCTCGCACGCCACACGGAACAGCCGCGGGTCCGGCTTCTGCGCCCCGTGCTCGTACGACAGGACGTAGGCGTCCACCAGCTCGCCCAGGCCGTGCGCGCGGAAGACCGGCCGCAGGTCCCAGCCGATGTTGCTCACCACGGCCGTGGGTATGTTTCGCCGGCGCAGCTCGCCGAGGACCTCGGCGGCGTCGGCGTACGGCCGCCAGGCGGCGGGTTCCATGTGCCGGGCGTAGAGCGCCTCGTAGAGCCTCTCGTCCGGCAGCGGGACCTCGCGGGCGAGGCCCGTGTACGCGGCCCGGTGCCGCTCGGGGCCGAGGTCGCGCTCGGCCCACACGTCCGCGAGGTGCGCCGGCACGCGGCTCGGGCCGGTGCCGCCGGGCTGCGCGCCGGCCTCCTCCAGCAGGGCCGCCAGACGTGCGACCTCGTCGTCGGCGGCCGCGACGCCGGCCCCGGCGAGGGCGGCGCGCAGCCACGAGGCGGCGGGTTCGACGCGGAAGAGCGTGCCGGAGAAGTCGAAGAGAACCCCCCTGGCCCCCGTCACCGCACCCGCCCCCGGGGTTTGAGCGGCACCGGCGGCAGGGCGGGGGCGCCGAGCCGGTCGCCGTCGTAGCCGTGGACGTCGCCGAAACGCGATCCCGTCATCCAGTCCTCGCGCGCCCGTGCGATCTCGTCGTTCGTCCGGGCGACGAAGTTCCACCACATGACGATCCGCTCCTCGAACGGCTCCCCGCCCAGCAGCAGGAACGAACTGTCCACGTCCGCCCGCAGCGGCAGCTCCGACCGCCCGCACCCCAGATACAGCATCGAGCCGGGCGCGAGCCGCACCCCGTCCACCTCGGCCTCTCCGGACATGGTGAGCGCGGCGTACTCGAAGTCCGGCCGCAGCGGCAGACGCGCCGACGCGCCCGCGGCCAGGACGACGTCCGCGCCGACGATGGGCGTGAACGCGGTGGCGGGGGAGGCGGCCCCGTCCAGCTCGCCCATGATGACCGTGGCGGTCAGCCCCCCGCCGGTCACCTCCGGCAGCGCGGCGTGATGCTCCCACGCCGGCGCCGTGTGCCGGTGCGCGTCCGGCAGCGCCACCCACAGCTGCGCGCCGTGCAGCACGGCCGCGTGCTCCCGCGGCGACTCCTCGGAGTGGCTGATGGCCCGCCCCGACGTCATCAGACCCAGCTGTCCCGGCCGCAACGTCTGCTCACTGCCGAGGCTGTCCCGGTGCAGCACCTCGCCGTCCTGCAGCCAGCTGACCGTCTGCAGCCCCATGTGAGGATGCGGCGGCACCTGCATCCCGGGCGCCCGCGCCACATCGTCCGGCCCGTAATGATCGACGAAACACCACGCCCCGACCATGCGCCGCCCGAGCGTGGGCAGCAACCGCCGCACCATCGTGCTCTCCCCGAGCCGCACTTCCTTGCCCGCCGACAACTCCCGCACGGGCCCCGCGCCCACCCCGCCACGCCCACCGCACTCGGTGGGCGCCGGGTGAAGATCAAGATTGCTCATGGGGCAACTCTGCCACCCGGGGCTCGCGAGGGAGGTCAACTTCCGGGGAAGGACTGAACACCCTTCCGGCATCCGCGTATCCATTCGTCCGGATACCCGGTCCCGGCCGCCTCGGCCCGCTTCTCGCACCCGCCCCCCACCGTCTCCCGGACGGCCGCACCCTTGCCGTGCTCCTCGAGCACCTCCTGGCCGGCCGCGAACCCCTCCACGAACGCCGACCGGGCCGTCCCCCCGCCCGGCTCCTCCTCATCGTCCGCCGCTCCGCCGCCTCCCGCGCACGCGGCGAGAACGACGAGGCAGACGAGGGCGGACGCGACCGACGACGCCTTCGTCATCCACCGAGAGGGTGCGGGCTCCGATGCCATGCGCCGTACGGTACGCGAACGCCCCCGTCGGCCGGAGTCGGCGGGGACGTGGTCGACGAGCTCGGAGATCGGGGCCTCAGCGCGCTCCCAGCGCGCTCAGGCCCGGGACGAAGGTCACCAGCACCGGTACGAACGGCACCAGGGCCGCGACCGCCGTCAGGCGTAGGCGTCGGGCCGCCGTGAGGCGGGGGGCCGGGGCCAGCAGGCGCAGGACGCGGTCGGGGACGTGGGAGAGAGGGGTGGGGCAGGGGCCGAACACGCCCCGGTACTCGTTGAGTTCGACCAGGGCCAGGGCCGTGGCGAGGCGGCCGGAGCGACGGGAGGCGCTGTCGTCGGCGGCCAGTTCGACGAGGTGGTGGACCTGGTCGCGGAACGCGGCGAAGACCGGTACCTGCGGGAAGCCGTTGGCCAGGGCCGCCGAGCAGTGCAGCAGCCAGTCGTGGCGGGCGCGGGCGTGGCCCTGTTCGTGGGCCAGGACCGCGTCCAGCTGGGAGTCGTTCAGGCGGCGCAGCGCGGCCGTGGTGATCACGAGCTGGGGCGCGGTGCCGGCCCGCAGCAGCCAGGCCTCGGGGTGGTCGCCCTCGAGGACCACGAGCCGCTCGGCGCCGCGGTCCTCGCCGGGCAGTCGGGGGGACCGTACGAGCAACTCGGCGCGGCGGCGGCGCCGGCGGGCGCGGGCGTCGCGGATCTCGCGGGTCAGCATCGCGGCCGTCCACACGGCGCCGGAGGCGAGGGCGACGGCCAGCGGGGCGGCCCAGGGGCCGTAGGCGGTGAGGGCGTAGGCCTCCATCACGCCGTGCGGGGCGGGCGCGAAGACGTTGCCGCGTACGGCCTCCCAGGCCGCGGCGGCGCTCAGCGCCATGGCGAGCGCACAGCACAACAGCACGCCGGCCACCACGCATTGCCAGACCCACAGGGCCAGGACGGGTTCGCGGTCGGGCCAGTCGGCGCGGGTCAGCACGCGCGGTGCCATCGACGCGGCCAGGCCGCCGAGGACCAGCAGCGCGAGCGGGACCATCATGCGGTCAGCCTATGAGGAGGCGGCGGGGCCCGGATACGCGTCGGCACGTTAAGTGACGCAGACCACGCGGGCCGTGGCGCGCTCACATGGTGAGCAGCATCGCCAGCATGCCGATGCCCATGGACAGCCGGCAGGCGTCGGTCAGCTCGGGGCCGCCCACCCGCCCGGGCCGGGGGCCCGGCCAGGGGGCGTCCTGCGTGGCGATGGCCGTCACCGGGACCATTCCCGCCGCGGTGCGCACGACATAGACCGCGAAGTAGACCAGCAGCAGCCCGGTGACCAGGGGGTTCCCCGCGGGTTCGCGGATGCCGTCGCCCGCGGTGTGCCCGGCGTGGCCGGCGCCGGGGGAGCCAGCCATCGCGAGCGCCATGTAGACCATGGCGAAGGCGCCCACCGCGTGGTGCAGGTGATGCATGCCCGCGCGTCCGCCGCGGGCCAGCGCGAGGGCACGCAGCCCCACCGCCCCGAAGACCAGGGCGAAGGCCACGTGCCCCCACGTCCGGGTGTCCAGGGCCGCCGCCGGGACCGCCATGGCGGCCATGCCCAGCCCCATCAGCGCGTCGCCCCCCGCGGCCCGGCGCTCCCCCGCCGCGCCGGCCCGCATCCTGAAGAGGCAGTACGCGCC
Organism: Streptomyces sp. C36; assembly: GCF_040932295.1. Classification (NCBI taxonomy): domain Bacteria; kingdom Bacillati; phylum Actinomycetota; class Actinomycetes; order Kitasatosporales; family Streptomycetaceae; genus Streptomyces; species Streptomyces sp. C36. The sequence continues at coordinate 69,910 of NZ_JBFQGI010000001.1, forward strand.
GATGGCGGCGCACAGTGCGACCAGCAACCACCCCACCAGCGGCGGTCCGTGCACGGCGCACCTCCCCGGGTCCCCCGGACGCGACCCACTTCCGGAGAATGCCCACGGCGACCCCCGCGCATGGGAGCGCACGGGCGCACAGGGGGCGCGCAGCGCCCTCCCGCCGCGCGCCCGCTCGGCTCCCGGGGCCGGGGGCCGGGGGCCGGACGCTGCCGGGCCGGTCCGTCGGATGCCCGGCCTGTCGGATGCCCGACCCGTCGGATGCCCGACCCGTCCGATGCCCGGCCCGTCGGACACCCAGCCCTCGGACGCCCCGCGTCAGATGCCCGGCCGGAACCGCATCGGATGGTCCTCCGGCACCTCCACCACCGCGATGCGCACGCCGTCGGGGTCCGCGATCCACATCTCGATCAGCCCCCACGGCTTGCGCTCGGGGGGCTCGATCACCTCCACCCCGCGCAGCAGGAACTCCTTGTGCGCCGCCGCCGCGTCCGCGACCTGCATCCACAGCTCCAGCCCCGGCCCGGGCGGCGTCTGCGACCGCCCCGACACCTCCAGGAAGCCGCCGCCCAGGAAGTAGACGACCCCGCGTTCGGGGCCCGTGCCGAACTCGCGGTAGACCGCGAGCCCCAGAGCCCCGCCGTAGAACTCCCTCGACCGCTCGGGATCGGTCGGCCTCAGCAATACCCTGCTGCTCAGTACGTGCACCATGCCCGCGACTGTACGCACACCTCCTCCGTTAGGGTCGTACATGCGCCCGAAACCGCACGGAGAGGACCACGGGACACCATGGAGACCGCAAGGAGCCGTACCGCAGCGCCGATCTTCCGGGCCGCGACCGCCGTCGACGTGCCCGCGCTCGTCGCGCTCGTCGAGTCGGCCTACCGCGGGGACGCGAGCCGCGCCGGCTGGACCACCGAGGCCGATCTGCTCGAGGGGCAGCGCACCGACCCCGAGGGCGTCATGGCCGTGGTCACGGACGAGAACAGCCGGCTGCTGGTCGCGGACCTCGACGGCGAGACCGTCGCCTGCTGCCACGTCGAACACCGCGGCACGCACGCGTACTTCGGCATGTTCGCGGTCCGCCCGACCGCGCAGGGCGGCGGCCTGGGCAAGCTCGTCATGGCGGAGGCCGAGCGCCTCGCGCGCACCGAGTGGGGCGCCTCGGAGATGCACATGACCGTGATCCGGCAGCGCGACGAACTGATCGCCTGGTACGAGCGCCGCGGCTACCGGCGCACGGGGCGGATGAGCCCGTTCCCGTACGGCGACGAGCGGTTCGGCATCCCGCAGCGCGCCGACCTGGAGTTCGAGCTGCTGGTCAAGGACCTGGCCGCGTAGGGACCCGGCCCCCTGGGGCGTGGCCGACCCGCCGGACACGCCCTACGTCGGACACGCCCCGCACCCGCCGGACACGCCCTGCGTCGGGCACGCCCTGCCCCGTCGGGACACGCCCTACAGCCGCCCCGCCTCCGTCAGGCGCCGCAGGAAGCGCCTGGTGCGTTCCTCGCGCGGCGCGCCGAAGACCTCGTCCGGCGTGCCGCGCTCGAGCACGACTCCGCCGTCGAGGAAGCAGACCTGGTCGGCCACGTCCCGGGCGAAGCCCATCTCGTGCGTGGCCAGGACCATGGTCATCCCCTCGTCCTTGAGGTCGCGCACCACGCCCAGCACCTCGCCGACCAGCTCGGGGTCCAGCGCCGCCGTGATCTCGTCGAGCAGCAGCAGCCGGGGGCGGACCGCCAACGCCCGGGCGATCGCGACGCGTTGCTGCTGGCCGCCGCTGAGCCGGTCCGGGTACTCGCCGGCCCTGCCGCCCAGGCCCAGCCGTTCCAGCAGCTCGCGGGCCCGCTCCTCGGCCTGCGCGCGCGGCACGCGGTGGACGCGGCGCGGGGCGAGGGTGATGTTCTCCAGCACCGTCATGTGCGGGAAGAGGTTGTACGCCTGGAAGACCACGCCGATGCGGCGGCGCACGGTGTCGGGGTTCACGCGCGGGTCGGTGATGTCCTCGCCGTCGAGGAGGATGGCGCCGTCGTCGATCTCCTCGAGCAGGTTCGCGCACCGCAGCAGCGTCGACTTGCCCGAACCCGACGCGCCGATCAGCGCGGTGACGGTGTGCGGGGCGACGTCCAGGTCCACGTCGCGCAGGACGACCGTGCTCCCGAAGGTCTTGCGCACCGCTTCCAGGCGCAGCACCGGCTGTCCGTCCGGTGGCGCGGGCCGCTCGCTCATACGATCCCTCCCTGGGCCCGGCGGCGGTCCATCCGGGCGGTCACCGCGTCGGTGAACCGGGTCATCGGGATGGTGAGGGCCACGAAGATCAGCCCGGCGACCACGTACGGGGTGTAGTTGAAGCTCTTGCTCGCGCTGATCTGGGCGGCGTAGACGGCGTCGACCGCGCCCGCGACGGAGACCAGCCCGGTGTCCTTCTGCAGGGAGACCAGGTCGTTCAGGAGCGGCGGCACCACGCGCCGCACGGCCTGCGGGAGGACGACGTGGCGCAGTGTCTGTCCGCCGCTGAGCCCGAGCGAGCGGGCGGCGGCGCGCTGGCTGGGGTGGACCGACTCGATGCCGGCCCGGAAGACCTCGCCGACGTAGGCGGAGTACGTCAGGACCAGCGCCGTCCCGCCCAGCAGCACCGGGTCGGTCGTCACGCCCCGCAGGCGCAGCGCGGGGACGCCGAAGACGACCATCAGCAGGCAGATGATCAGCGGGAGGCCGCGGAAGAAGTCGGTGTAGGCGGTGGCCAGGGCCCGTAGCGGGAAGAAGACCGGGCCGCGCAGGGTGCGGGCGACGGCGAGCAGCATGCCGAGGGCGAGCACCGCGGCGCCGCAGACGGCCAGCAGCCGGACGTTGAGCCACAGGCCCTCGAGGATGTGCGGGAGGGCCTCGCGGGCGTAGTGGGCGTTGAAGAAGGTCTCTCGGGTGCGCGGCCAGCCGGGGGATTCGACGACGACGAGGAAGAGAACGGTGCCGGTGACGAGCGTGCTGACGGCCGCGACGGCCGCCGCCCGGCGGGCCCGGGCCCGCTTGAACCGCTCGCGTTCGAGGCGGCGCGCGGACGGCACGTACGCGTCGTGCGGCTCTTCGGCCCGGTCCTCGGGGGTGCGTGCCGCCGGCACCGTGTCCTTCGGCGTCACTTGATCACCGGTGCGTCGGCGGCTTCGGACAGCCACTTCTTCTCCAGCAGTGCGAGGGTGCCGTCCCGGCGCAGGGAGTCGACGGCGTCGCTCACGCAGCCGGTGATGCGGCTGCCCTTGTCGAGGACCAGTCCGAAGCGTTCGGCGGCGTCGCCCTTCGCCTCGAACTGTCCGACGATCTTCGCCTCCGGCACCTCGGCCGAGGTGATGTAGAAGGCGGTGGGCAGGTCGACGACGATCGCGTCGACCTGTCCGTTCTTGAGCGCCGTCTTGGCGAAGTCGTTCTTCTGGAACACGGCGGCCGGGCGGTCCGGCTTGATGACGTCGTTCACGACGTCGAGGCTGGTGGTGCCCACCTGGGCGCCGAGGCGGGCGTGCCTGAGGCCCGCCACGTCCGTCGCCCCGGCGGCCGGGGAGTCCTTGAGCGCGACGACGGCCTGGCGCACGTCGTAGTAGCCGGAGGAGAAGTCCACGGCGCGGCGGCGCTCGTCGCTGATGGAGACCTGGTTGATGTCGAAGTCGAACTTCTTCGCCCCGGGGGCGACGGCGCTGTTGAACGGCACGGTCTGCCAGAGGACGTCGGAGCGGTCGTAGCCGAGCCGGTCGGCGACGGCGTAGGCCACGGCCGACTCGAAGCCCTTGCCGCCGGCCGGGTCGTCGTCCTGGAACCAGGGCGCGTAGGCGGGCTTGTCGGTGCCCACGGTCAGCTTTCCCGGGGCGCGGGTGGCGAGCCGTCCCTTGGCGCAGGCGTGCGCCGAGGCGGCGGGGCCGCCGGTGGACTTCGCGGCGTCGGTGTCGTCCTGCGGGGCGCAGCCGGCGGCCGCGGCGAGCAGCACGGCGAGGGCGGCGGCCAGGCGTCTGGGCTGGTTGGCGGCGGGCATGGCGCGAGACTGGCAGCGGCCGCCGCGATCTGTCCAGGTCAGGGCGGGGGATCGTCCGAATGGCGGAAGGTTGTTGCGGCTTCGTGAAATGCGGCCGGGCCGGGAAGGGGCTCGCCCCGGCCGGGCCCCGGGCGGCCGGACATGGCTGGAAATCGACTAGGACGCCGCCCGTGACAGGAGTGCCGGGAGCGACGGACGGCCACTTCCGTTCCCCCGGACGGGGGAAGGCGGCAGGAAAAACAGCGGTGCGACCCGGGGGTCGGCAGGATAATTTATGGCTCAACCCCTTGAGGTGGAGAAGCTGACACAGATACGGTGTCTTAACGCCAGGTTCTCTCGAGGAGGGTTAGTCGTGACGGAAATTATTGCGTCGGCCGCAGCAGAATCCGACATTTTGTCTGTGGATCGCGTAGTGGAGCACCCGGCCTGGGCCACGCTCAAGGCCGCGGTGGAGACGATCCGGCCCTGGCAGTCCGCCGACGGCTCCATCGACCTCGCCGCGGAGGGCGCACCGCCGGGCCAGGCCGTGCGCGCCGAGTTCGACACCGTCATAGCCGCGATCGAGCAGCTCTCGCCGCTCCTGCCGCACGACGCCGCCTACCACTCCGCGCTCGTGGCCGACCTGCGCCGCTGGGCCGACACGGGCTTCGGCGTGCCGGACTTCCTCGACTCCCTGCTGGCCTTCCAGCCCGCCGCCCAGCGCGCCGACGGCCTGCAGCACCTGGTCGTCTTCCCGATGTACACCCAGAACGGCAACCCCGACCGCAACCTCGAGGCCGTCGTGCTGCGCATGGTGTGGCCGGAGTGGCTCGCCGAGCTGGAGCGCACCCGCTACGACAACCCCCTCTTCCTCGGGATCACCTTCGAGGACTTCACGGCCGGCTACGACACCAACTCCGCCGTGCTCTTCCCCGAGACCATCGCCGTGCGCGAGGCCCCCGAGCGCTTCACCTGGGGCGGCATCTTCTGCGACCGCGAGGCGGCCCGCTTCCGCCGCATCACCGAGGCCGCCGTCGAGACCCTGCGCCTGGAGCTGCCCGGCGACGTCGCCGACATGATCGACGACCAGGAGCGCTGCCAGCAGGCGTTCGTCCTGTGGGACATGGTCCACGACCGCACCCACAGCCACGGCGACCTGCCGTTCGACCCGTTCATGATCAAGCAGCGCCAGCCGTTCTGGATGTACGGCCTGGAGGAGCTGCGCTGTGACCTCACGGCCTTCAAGGAGGCCGTCAAGCTCGAGGCCGACGGCTACGCCCAGGCCCGCGACGTGCAGTTCGCCGTCCTCTTCGACCGGATGTTCCGCTTCCCGATCACCGGCGACCGGGTCCGCAACTACGACGGCCTCGGCGGCCAGCTGCTCTTCGCGTACCTCCACAAGCACGACGTCGTACGCTGGACGGACAACACCCTGCACATCGACTGGGAGCGCGCCCCGCAGGTCACCAACCAGCTGTGCGGCGAGATCGAGAAGCTCTACCGCGACGGCATCGACCGCCCCAAGCTCGTCCACTGGTTCGCCGCCTACGACCTCGTCTCGTCCTATCTCTCCCCCCACCCCGGCTCCACCTGGGCCAAGGGCCCCGAGGCCCTCGACCTCTCGCTGCCGCCGCGCAAGCTGGTGGATGACGTGCTCGCGGACGAGTTCCCGCTCAGCATGTTCTACGAGGCCCTTGCCAAGAAGCTGCGCGACGTGATCGTCTCCACCAAGGGGATCACCGCTGCGGACATGGAGCGGGTGGCCGCGTGAGCGAGGAGCAGAAGGAGGCGACGACCATGAGCACTCCCGGCAACGGCAATGGCCCGCTGGAGGGCGCTGTCGTGGCGGTGGCGGGAGCGGCCGGCCCGGCGGGCCGTGCGGCGCTGCTGCGGCTGGCGGAGGCCGGGGCGACCGTCGTCGCCGCCGACGCGGACGCGGCCCGCCTCGCCGAGGCCGTGGACGCCGCCCGCTACGCCCACGGCGGTGCGACCGTCACCGGCGACACGGTGGACCTGCTGGACCTCGACGCCACCCGCGCCTGGGCCGACCGCACCGAGAAGGAGTTCGGTCGCGTCGACGGCCTGGTCCACCTGGTCGGCGGCTGGCGCGGCTCGGCGACCTTCGCCGAGACCGACCCCGCGGACTGGGAGCTGCTGGAGAAGCTGCTCATCCGGACCGTCCAGCACACCTCGCTGGCCTTCGAGGGCCCCCTGGCCCGCAGCGGCAACGGCCGCTACGTCCTGATCAGCGCGGCCGGCGCCAGCAAGCCCACCGCGGGCAACGCCGCCTACGCCGCCTCCAAGGCCGCCGCCGAGGCGTGGACCCTCGCGCTCGCCGACTCCTTCCGCAAGGCGGGGGGCGACGACGCCCCGCCGGCCGCCGCCACCGTCCTGGTGATCAAGGCGCTGGTGCACGACGCGATGCGCGCAGAACGACCCAACGCGAAGTTCGCGGGCTTCACCGACGCCAAGGACCTCGCCGAGGCCATCGCCGGCGTCTGGGAGATGCCCGCCCAGGAAGTGAACGGAACCCGTCAGTGGCTCACCCCGCAACCGTGACCGAGACCCCCTCGGACCGGACCGACGCCATACGCCGCCATGACACGGCGGTGCGCGGCTTCGCCAGCGACAACTACGCCGGCGCGCACCCCGAGATCCTGGCCGCGCTCGCCGTCGCCAACGGCGGTCACCAGGTCGCGTACGGCGAGGACGACTACACCGCCCATCTCCAGGACGTGATGCGCGCCCACTTCGGGCCGACCGCCGAGGCGTTCCCGGTCTTCAACGGCACGGGCGCCAACGTCGTCGCCCTGCAGGCCGCGACCGAGCGGTGGGGCGCGGTCATCTGCGCCTCCTCCGCGCACATCAACGTCGACGAGTGCGGCGCGCCCGAGCGCGTCGGCGGGCTGAAGCTGCTGCACATGCCCACCGAGCACGGCAAGCTCACCCCCGAGCTCATCGACCGCGAGGCGTTCGGCTGGGAGGACGAGCACCGCGCCCAGCCGCAGGTCGTCTCGATCACGCAGACCACCGAGCTGGGCACCTGCTACACGCCCGAGGAGATCCGCGAGATCTGCGACCACGCCCACGAGCGGGGCATGAAGGTCCACCTGGACGGCTCGCGCATCGCCAACGCCGCGGCCACGCTGGGCGTGCCGCTGCGGGCCTTCACCACCGACGCCGGGGTGGACCTGCTCTCCTTCGGCGGCACCAAGAACGGCATGGTCTTCGGCGAGTGCGTCGTCGTCCTGAACCCGGACGCGGTCAGGGCGATGAAGCACCTGCGCAAGATGTCGATGCAGCTCGCCTCCAAGATGCGCTTCGTCTCGGTGCAGTTCGAGGCGCTGCTCTCGGGCGACCTGTGGCTGCGCAGCGCCTCCCACGCCAACGCCATGGCGGCGCGGCTGGCCGAGCGCGTACGGACCGTGGAGGGCGTCGAGGTGCTGCACCCCGTGCAGTCCAACGCCGTCTTCGCCCGGCTCCCGCACGACGTGAGCGAGCGCCTGCAGAAGCGCTACCGCTTCTACTTCTGGGACGAGACCGCCGGCGACGTCCGCTGGATGTGCGCCTTCGACACCACCGAGGCCGACGTGGACGCGTTCGCGGAGGCCCTGGCGGAGGAGATGGCCAAGCCCTAGCCGGCTCGGCGACACCGACGCGAGAGAGCCCCCCTGCCACGTGCTGTGGCAGGGGGGCTCTCTCACGTCGCCTCCGGTGCTAGCGGCGGTCCAGGCCCTTCGCCTGGGCCGGGGCGGGCGCCGTGCCGCCGAGGTGCGCGGGGATCCACCAGCTGTCGGCCGGGCCCTCGGAGCGCACGGGGTAGGAGCGCTGCGCGGACTCGAGCAGGTCCTGGACGCGGCCGCGCACCCGCTCGGTGACGCTGTCCGCGCTCTCGTCCCGGCCGGCCGTGACGGGCTCGCCCACCCGGATCGACACGGGAATGTGCTGGCGGCTCAGATTGCGCTTCTGACCCTTGGTCCACAGCCGCTGCGTGCCCCACAGCGCCATCGGCACCAGTGGCACCCCGGCCTCCTGGGCCAGCCGCGCCGCGCCGGACTTGAAGTTCTTGAGCGTGAAGGAGGTGGAGATCGTCGCCTCCGGGAAGACGCCGACGACCTCTCCCGAGCGCAGCGCAGTCAGCGCGTGCTTGTACGCGTCCATGCCGGCCGCGCGGTCGACGGGGATGTGCTTCATGGCGCGCATCAGCGGCCCGGACACCTTGTGCCGGAAGACCGACTCCTTGGCCATGAAACGCACCAGCCGCTTGGCGGGCCGGGCCGCCAGGCCGCAGAAGACGAAGTCGAGGTAGCCGATGTGGTTGCTCACCAGCACCGCCCCGCCACGCTGCGGTATGTGCTCGGTGCCCTCGACGTCGAAGCGCAGGTCCAGCGCCTTGAACAGGGTGTGGGCGAAACCGATCACCGGCGGGTAGACGAGCTCTGCCATGCGGGAAGATCCTTCCGGGCGGGGCGGGGGAGGGTGCTCCCGGCTGAAGTGTTCACGAAGCCGCGACGCGTAGGTTACGCGAGCGTAGGATTCCGGCTTTCGCCAGATCGTGCCTGAATGCCCGCGCCGGGGGCCAGCCGGGACACCCCGGCGGCCGGGAGATCCTCATCACGTCGGGAAATTTCCCCGCTTCCCCGGGTGCTGCACCCTGGAAACCGGACAAGTGCGGGGCGAGCCGCGGAGAGGGACGAGCGTGCCGGATCAGGACGGGGAGACCGTGCGGCGTCAGGATGGGGAGTCCGTGCGGCATCAGGACGGGAAGTCCGTGCGGCGTCAGGACGGGGAGTCCGTGCGGCTGAGCGCCGCCGACATCGGCGCGGAGCTGGGCGCGCGGGCCACGCTCGTACAGTTCTCCAGCGCGTTCTGCCAGCCCTGCCGGGCGACGCGGCGCGTCCTGGGGGAGGTCGCCGCGATGGTCGACGGCGTCGCGCACGTGGAGATCGACGCCGAGGCCCGGCTGGAACTCGTCCGCGCCCTCGAGGTGCGCGCCACCCCCACCACCCTGGTCCTCGACGCCGACGGCCGGGTGGTGCGCCGCGCCGCGGGCCAGCCGCGCAGGGCCGACGTCATCGCGGCCCTCGGCGCCGCCGTCCGACACGCCGTGGCGCCCGGGGCCTCAACGGTTCACGGGGCCTGAGCATCCCTTTTCGCCGCGTTGGGCAGATCACAGTCGACCGGCCTTGCGTTCGCCGCACACCCTCGATGTACTGACGAGTAACATTCCGGTCGGGGGCTCAGTCCGCACCCACCGGAGTCCGCCCCCACAAGGCGCCTATGCTGCCTGCCAAGGCAGCTTTGATAGAGACGATGCAGTAGGAGAGCCGGCGTGAGCTTGAGGATCGTTGTCACTGTGAAGTACGTGCCCGACGCCACCGGCGACCGGCACTTCGCCGAGGACCTGACCGTCGACCGTGACGACGTGGACGGTCTGCTCTCGGAGCTCGACGAGTACGCGGTCGAGCAGGCGCTGCAGATCGCCGAGGAGGCGGACGACGCGGAGATCACCGTGCTGACCGTCGGCCCCGAGGACGCCAAGGACGCCCTGCGCAAGGCGCTGTCCATGGGCGCCGACAAGGCCGTCCACGTCGAGGACGACGACCTGCACGGCACCGACGCGCTGGGCACCTCCCTGGTGCTGGCCAAGGCCCTCGAGCACGTCGGCTACGACCTGGTGATCTCCGGCATGGCCTCCACCGACGGCGGCATGGGCGTCGTCCCGGCGATGCTCGCCGAGCGCCTGGGCGTGCCGCAGGTGACCCTGCTCTCCGAGGTCAAGGTCGAGGACGGCAAGGTCACCGGCCGCCGCGACGGCGACTCCGCCAGCGAGCAGCTCGAGGCGGCCCTGCCGGCCGTCGTGTCCGTCACGGACCAGTCCGGCGAGGCCCGTTACCCCTCCTTCAAGGGCATCATGGCCGCGAAGAAGAAGCCGGTGCAGTCCCTGGACCTGTCCGACCTCGGCATCGAGGCGGAAGAGGTCGGTCTCGAGGGCTCCTGGACCACGGTCGACGAGGCCGCCGAGCGCCCGGCCCGTACCGCCGGCACGGTCGTCAACGACGAGGGCGAGGGCGGCAAGAAGCTCGCCGAGTTCCTAGCGGGCCAGAAGTTCATCTGAGCTCCTGACACCCGACCCCTCAACCGCCCTCGCAATTCCCGCAGGAGAGCAGATCCATGGCTGAAGTCCTCGTCTACGTCGACCACGTGGACGGCGCCGTCCGCAAGCCCACCCTCGAGCTGCTGACCCTCGCCCGCCGCATCGGCGAGCCCGTCGCCGTGCACCTGGGTGCCGGCGCGGACACCGCCGCCGCGACGCTGGCCGAGTACGGCGCGGTGAAGGTGCTCGCCGCCGACGCCGCCGAGTTCGCCGACTACCTCGTCGTACCGAAGGTGGACGCGCTGGAGGCCGCGTACAACGCCGTCTCCCCGGCCGCCGTGCTCCTCCCCTCCTCCGCGGAGGGCAAGGAGATCGCGGCCCGCCTCGCGGTCCGCATCGGCTCCGGCATCATCACCGACGCCGTCGACCTCGAGGCCGGTGACGAGGGCCCGGTGGCCACGCAGTCCGTCTTCGCGGCCTCGTACTCCACCAAGTCCCGCGTCACCAAGGGCACCCCGGTCATCACCGTCAAGCCCAACTCCGCCGCCCCGGAGACCGCCCCGGCCGCCGGCACGGTCGAGCAGCTGGCCGTCTCCTTCGGCGAGAAGTCCACCGGTACCAAGGTCGTCTCCCGCACCCCGCGCGAGTCCACCGGCCGCCCCGACCTGACCGAGGCCGCGATCGTGGTCTCCGGCGGTCGCGGCGTCAACGGCGCCGAGAACTTCGCCATCGTCGAGGCCCTCGCCGACTCCCTCGGCGCGGCCGTCGGCGCCTCCCGCGCCGCCGTCGACGCCGGCTGGTACCCGCACACCAACCAGGTCGGCCAGACCGGCAAGTCGGTCTCCCCGCAGCTGTACATCGCGGCGGGCATCTCCGGTGCCATCCAGCACCGCGCCGGCATGCAGACGTCCAAGACGATCGTCGCCATCAACAAGGACGCCGAGGCCCCGATCTTCGAGCTCGTCGACTACGGCGTCGTCGGCGACCTCTTCGAGGTCGTCCCCCAGCTGACGGACGAGGTCAAGGCCCGCAAGGGCTGACCCCTCCCCATCGCTGTAGCCAAGAAGCCCCGCCGAGTGATCTCGGCGGGGCTTCCCTTGTGTTGCGACTCCAGCATCATGCCGTCCGCCGGGCCGTGCGCTCGCGCCCACTGGTCGAGGGGCCGGCCTGAGCTCAGGTCAACGAGCCGCGAGCCCGCCCCGGCCGGCACAGAGTCACGCTTGCTTCGCTCCTGGGGGCCATGTGAACAAGTCCGGTGGCCGGACCAAACACGCGACGGCCGACTTGATGTCCTCATCCGTGAGAACAATCAAGTTCCAATCGACCGCCCGGACCCAGAACATGCCGACCCGGGGGGCCGAATCCAGCACTTCGAAGAACTCGTTCCACCCGAATCTCCCTTCTCGGACGGCATCGATGCTCGTGTACCTGTACCAATAATTTTCGGAAAGTGTCTCGGAAGACGCGATGCACACATCGACGAAGTCGCAGAGGCCGTCCAAGAGCCCTTCCATGGCTTGCGCGGGGACCAGTTTCAGTGACGAGCACTGAGGCCTCGTCAGTACAGACCTAATGCTCGCACTTGGTATCTTTCGCATGCTGCCCAATGCCCCTCCATCAGTAGTCGGTGATCCAGATCGCTTGGATGCGTGCCCGGCCAAGCCGCACGTGGCATCCCCCTCGCGGTTCCCTGACGGACAGGCTGTTCGGCTGGCCGCGCCAACACAGAGGAGCACCGCAGGTCTCACAGTGAGGCCCTATCAGGGAATTCCGACAGGGCCTCTGCTCCATCGTCAGCATCCGCCCCTGGAGCAGTATTCACGACTTCTCGGGCTCCGCGCAGCTAACAATGATCAGGTTTGCGTTGAACCCGGAAGCCATTCAAACGAGTTGGGTGGCCCGACCAGACATGCGATCACTGACTTGATGTCCTCATCGGTAAGCGCGATCAGGCTCCAATCGGCCGCCTGGATCGAGAAGAGACCAACCGGAGGCGAGTCGAATTCCAGGACTCCGAAGAACTCGGTCCAGCCGAATCTCTCCTCGCGGAAAGACTTGATGCTGTCGTATCGGTCCCGGTAGGTTCCTCTGAGTACATCGCGCGAGGCAATTCCAACGTTCACAGAACCGGAAAGGATTCCTGTGATCGCGTCCAAGGATTGATGAGGAATCAGCTTCAGAGAAGCGCAACGCCTCTCTCCAAGGATTTTCCTGATGTCCTCGCTTGGAACGCTTATCGTGCTTCCCATGGATTTTCTCCTTGTAGCAAGCCAGTGGGGAGATGCCCATGGCATCGCCCCACTGAACCTACGACCTGGTCGAACCCGAGGTCATCGGCATGCATCCCGGACAGGTCGGACGGGGTTCTCCTTCATAACCCTTTGGATTATGACCTCGCTCTCCTCGGAGTGCACGCTGAGCTCAAGACTGGTCGTTCACATGAACGTGGTTCCTGCCGCTCGGGATGGCGCCTCTCGGAACTCGGCGGCACGGCGCACAGCTTCATCGCCACTCGACTCATCGAATCACCGCCGCCGCCCAAACGGTGACCTCGTCGGCCGACATACTCAGTTCCCGGCCGTTACCGACAACGCACCACTGCCCGTCCCATCGCACCATCCACTTCTCGTTCCGGTGGTTCCACAGCTCAAGACAGGCATCCTGGGCACCCTCAAGGAGCCGCAGCTCGTGCAACAGGTAGTCCGGCGAGACGAAGGCCGGCAGCTCACCGATCGTTCCTGCCCCGGTTTGCGGGTTGTTGAAGCGCACCAGCACAAACGGACTGGGCTTGCGGTTCAAATCCGAGGTCTTGAGCATACGACTGAATCGCTCGGCAGCTTGATCCGCCGATTCAGTACCCGAGATCTCGGATGAGTAGCCCGGAAAAACCCCGAATACAACGCTGTTGAGATCCGGATCTCCAGGGAAGAGTCGATGGGCCTCCGGCCTGATCCGGCCGATGACATCGAAATCACGTCCAGGCCAGGAGAATCCTGGCAGAGCGATCAACGACTCCGGCCGCCCAACCACCTCGTCCTCCCGTTCACGTACGAACTGAAGGACGGCGCGGCACAGTTTTGCATCATACGAATCCTTGGTGTTCAGTCTGAACACATGCCGGCGGTCTGAACTCAATGCCGCCAACAGGACGAATCCGGGAGCGGGGGACCACTGCCAGGCGTCCGAAACGCCTGAGAGCGGCCCCGCGTTGGGAAGTGCAGATAGTTTGGTGACAATATCCATCTTCAGACTTCCCCTGCCTCTGGCTTAGCGGCTGAAATTTGGCCCCGAAGGCCATTCGGCGGGACGCTCGATGCTGTGAGCTGACGCCGGGCCGACAAGGAGCAGGGAACTGGCTCACATAGGCCCGAATCCTTCTTCCTTGCTGACCTTGAGCAAGGAAGAAGGCAGGGTGCTGGTGTGCCGGGCTCGCCGGTCGCTGCGGGCCTCCCCTGCGAGCGTGACGAGCATATCGGCGTGCACCAGGGTTGCGGCCGGGTCGCCCGGGCGTTAGGTGTACCAGTCCCTCAGCCAGCGGTCGTCCTCGGCGGCCGCGTACGCGAGGATTCCCAGCCGGTACCACCGCAGGTTCCAGTCGTCCTGCCCGGTTGCGCCGAACCAGTCGGCGGCGGGTCCGCCAATCGCCGGCGAAAGCGGCCGCCCTGATCGCGTCCGCCTCCGGATCGGGCCCCGGGCGCCGAGCGTCGAGCTCCCCGGCCGGCACCATGCCGTACTTGGCCGGGTCCAGAGCTCTGCGCGCGCCGAGAACGGCGTCGGACGTCTTTTCGCCCCGCAGCCGACGGTTCTTGACGGCCATGACGGGGACGCCGACCAGCGACGAGGCGAGTATGCCGCCGCCACTTCGAAACTCAGGAAACCCCGCCGAGTGAATCTCGGCAGGGCTTCTGGCCTCTCAAGGAAACGCGTTAATCGACCGGGTCGAGTTCCGTTCCCTCGTCTACGGTCTCCGGCTCGAGAAAGTGCCTCAGGTCCTCTTCTCTCCCCGGCCAGTCGAAGGTGCTTGAGCATGTGCAGAGGAGCCCTGCAGGGGCCATCTCCCGACAGGGCTCCTCTCACTCGGCAGGTTCATGACGAGGCCGTGCCAGGAGGTCCTGACATGGCCTCTGTATGGTCGCCCATCACGGACGGGCTGAATCCCAAGGGACGTTCGGTGCACGTCCGACCCAGTCCTCGATCTGTTCGACCGTCGACTTCAGGGTTACGAAGAACTCATCCCCCGATTGCTTTCCGGACTTCCAGAGACTCCAGGCCTCCAGCAGGCTGTCGACCAAGTCGATGTAGTCGAGGGCCAAGTCTGCCGGATCGCACCAGAGAAGGCCTCTGGTCAATCCTTTCTTGACGACCTGCCCGTACCACCAGTTGAATCTCAGATCTCCGGCGATCAATCGGGCTGCAAGATCGTCGCGTGCGGCTCCGTTGTACGGCTCATGGGTCAGCAGGTCGATCATCGCCAAACGAAGTTCGCTGACATTGACCCGAGCATTGGAAGGATCGTCACTCATCGAGGGAACGTCTTGCTCGCCCATTTCATGGACCCCAACCTGTCTGAAGGTAGTTCACTGCTTCCCTCGGCTTCCGCAGCCCGGGCACAGTATTCTCTTCGGCCTGCGCTGAGAGGACCTCGACCTGGCTGGCGGAACCGTCGGCATCCGCCGCACTCTCCAATGCGCCAACTCCGGCGGTCTGACCGCCCTCCCGACCAAGACCCAGAGCTCCGAGCGGCGCATCGCCCTGCCGACGCCGTGCCTGCGCTCTCTCGAACAGCACCGCACCCGGCAGCTCCAGGAACGCGAAGCGCAGGCGCAAGCTGGCCAGAACAGTGACTATGTGTTCACCCGGCCCAACGGTACCCCGATCGAAGGGGCCATCCTCACCCGGCACTTCACCACGTTGCTCCACCGGGCAGGACTCCGCCGCATCCGGTTCCACGATCTCCGCCACTCGGCGGTGACCCTCCTCCTGGAACAGGGCGTCGAACTCGTCGTGATCAAGGAACTCCTCGGCCACGCACGCATCGGCGTCACCGCCATCGTCTACGCCGTCAGGCTCCGCCTCCAACGAGGCGCCACCGAGACCCTCAGCGCGACGCTCGGCAGCATGGCCACCGAGACGGCCAACGGCAACGGCGACGACCCGCCACCTTGCGCCGCCCTCGTTCGCTGACGTTGCCGTCAACTACTGCCGTCACAGCACCAGAAGCCCCTGTCAGGTGGAGCCTGACAGGGGCTTCTGGTGCTGGAGAAACATACCTTGGTGCTGTCGCCCATGGCGTCTGAGCAAGGCTAGGCCTGCACCAAGCTCACAGCCGCACTACCGGGCACGGCGGGACGCAGCTATCGAAGGCTGCCCCAGTCGATTTCCGGATCCTCGACGACGTCGACCATGGACGGCCGGTCGAGGCGCTGCCCGTTCATGTGACCGGAAACCCAGTTGACGATTTCAGGTCGATCCCCCGAACGTAGACGGCAGAATTCCTCCACCGCAGCCTGAATTCGGGAAAGCGGCAGAGCGCTGGCCGGGTCATGGAAGAGTGGATACCCAGGGTCTGAAACGACGCGCGGATCGAAATCAAGAGGTTCCGGGTTATCGGAAATCCAAACGGAATCATAAACCCCTCCCTCTTTATGGAATTTCTCATCAACGAACCACACTAGAGCCCCATACCCGTGGCGTCGATTGACCGCCACGCGCAGGTTACTTCCCGCTACCGGATCGTTTTCAGCATGCTGTCGGCCAGCGATGCAGAACCACGCATCTTCGCCTGGATAGTAGGAGCCCCCAACCTCCCCCTCTCCCTGCAAGCCGTTCATCACCTCGGCGACAAGCCGTGAAGTCCCGTCCGGGCTCTCGGCGTAGCGCCACTCACCCTTGAAAAATACGCTCAGAAACATGTCCCCTCACTTTCCTGATCATCCAACCCGCGCCCGGCCATGGAGCATAGCGCCCTGCATGCTACCTTCTGCGTCTCTGAACCAGACTGTCATGTTCGAACCTTGGGGAAGGATCGCCGGGACTGCTGATGAGCACGAGAATTTTCCTGCGCACGGTCCGCCAGAATGGTTGATCACGACATCTAGTGACGTTACGCCAGCCTGCCGCATACGCCAAGCAAGCTTCGTCTCCACGTGCGTGATTGACGCGTGGGGTCCACTCGCCGGATTCGCTATGTCCGGTGAATCCATGAGGAACTGGTTGATGTCGTCCGAGGAGGAAGAGTGGCCACTCTTGAACGGAGCTCCAACTTTGGATGCGCCCGAGCCGCCGATATTCACAACCTGCCCGACCGTGGGGTCACCGCTCGCGCGCGCCGGAAGCCCGTCAGCGATACCACCGACATTGCAGTTGTGAACTAGTACTGGCGTAGCCCCGGCCAGCACATAGTACGTGTGCAGGCCGTCGACCGTGAGGTCGTACGTGACCGCGTCCGCGTGGTACAGCCGGACCGCCTTGACCTCGACGTTGCCGTCTTCGGTCTCCAGCAGGTCGCCCTCGTGGAGGTCCTTGGCCTCGACGAAGGAGGACTGGGTCTGGTCGTAGAAGGGGTGGTGGTAGGTGGTGGTGATGGTCGACGGGGAAGCCGTCGACGCTGTGGCCGCGGTCGGGGTCAGGGCCGCTGCCGCAGTGGCCACCGTGGCGGCGGCGGTCGCGGCCTTCTTCAGGACTCGGGCACCCAGGCCAGCGGTCTTGGTGGTCGGGGCGACCGTGACGTCCACGAAGTCGCGGTCGGTGCGCGTGACGATGACCTTGTCGACCTTGTGGGTCTCCGTGGTCCCCGGCTTGCCCGGTACCGCGTTCTTGACCTGGTCGCCTGCCTTGATCTCGTCGATCCGCTTGGACGAGCCGTCGGCCATGGCCACACGGGTCTCGCCCGTGAAGCTGTGGGCAGTGCCGCAACTGGTGGACCGGCGCTTCACTCCGGCTGCCAAGGCACCGCCTATCGCACCGCCCACCGCACCTTCCGCCGCGCCGCTGGCCGCCGCCCTGCCCGCACCGGACCAGGAGCAGCCCGCCCCGCTGTGGGAGCAGCTGATGCCGTATTCCGTGGCACCGACGGCTCCGCCCGACGCGCCGCCTACGACGGCGCCTTCGAGCGTGCTGGTGACGACCTTCGGCAGGATGCTGCCGAGTGCCGACTCCGCGAGCTTGCCGCCGAGCGCGCCGCCCAGCGCGCCGCCGATCGCGCCGCCCGCGGCGCCCATGCCGACCGCGCCCGCGAAGGCGCTCACCGAGCAGCCACCGGCCTGGCCGGACATGCACTTCGCGCCCTGGCTGATGGCTCCGCCGACCGCGCCGGCCAGTGCGCCGCAACCCGCCGCGCCCACGATGGGGCCGATGCCCGTGGGGGCAAGCGCTGCCTCGCAGCCGGCGAAGACGACAGCCGAAGCGGCGAACGAGGCGATGGCCGCGGCGTGGTTCTTGACGAAGACCGCGGCGGTATTAACTGCCTTGGCGGTCGCGTGGTAGGCGGTCTTCACCGCTTGGACGGTGTGGTGATACGCGTGGCTCACCACATGTTTGGTCACGTGATAGGCGTGACTGGCGGTGCGTCTGACGTAGCGGTAGCCGTCGTGGACCGCCCGGCTCACCCGGGACACCTGTCGGTGCACGTAGCGCGACGCCGCGTGGTAGGTGTGCTTCACGTATGACGAGGCACGGTGGTACGTGCTGGAGACCCAGCTGGAGGCGTGCTCGTAGGCGCTGGTCGCCCAGGAGGACACGGTGTTGGTGACGCTGCTCGTCCAGGACGAGAAGCTGTTCCAGCCGCTCGAGACGGCGGACGTCGTGCTGTGCCAGGCGCTGGACGCCTTCTTCTTGAGGTTGCCCCACCAGCCGTGGCCCGACGGGTCGGTGCCCTTGAGGGGGTTGTCGTCGACGTACGCGAACGGGTTGGCGGTGACCGAGTTCGGGACCGGGTCGAAGGCCATCGTGTCGCGGTTCATGAACTGGCCGGTGGACGGGTTGTACCAGCGGGCGGCCATGTTGACCTTGCCCGAGGCGTTGTCCGTCCAGCCCGACTGGTAGCCGAGCCGGCCCAGCGGGGCGCCGGTGGTGCCCGTGGGGTTGCCCAGCGGGTCGTAGCCGACCGAGCCGCTCAGTTCCGTGCCCGTCGCCGTGAAGTTGCCGATCACGTCGTCGTGCTGGTCGGTCAGGGCGAGGACGCCGGCGGCGGACGCACCGGGCGTGCCGATGCCGATCAGGCCGCCGTCGGGGGTCCAGGTGTAGGTGTTGCCGCCGTCCGAGGCCACGGTGTTGCCGGTACCGGTGTAGGCGAAGGAGACCTTGGCCGCGTTCGCGCCGGTGGCGGTGACGACCCGGCCGAGGGCGTCGGTGACGTACGTCTGGGTGCCCTGGGTGAGCTGCTGGTCGAAGGCGTCGGAGGCGAAGGCGG
This sequence comes from Streptomyces sp. C36, assembly GCF_040932295.1. Taxonomy (NCBI): domain Bacteria; kingdom Bacillati; phylum Actinomycetota; class Actinomycetes; order Kitasatosporales; family Streptomycetaceae; genus Streptomyces; species Streptomyces sp. C36. The sequence goes on from NZ_JBFQGI010000001.1 coordinate 88,414, forward strand.
TCGGCGTGCCGGTGGCCGTCGCCTGCTGGGTCATGGTGCCCCGGGCGCTGTACCGGTAGGTGTTGACTCCGTCGCCGGTCAGCTGGTCGCGGGCATCGTACGTGTACACGTTGGAGCCGACCCGGACGCGGTTGCCCGCGTCGTCGTAGCCGTACGCGGTCGTGGTGGTGCCGTTGTTCCAGGAGGTGAGGCGGTCGGCCCAGTCGTAGGTGTAGGTGTTGTTGGACGGGCCGGCCAGGCCGTTGGCGGTCTTGCTGGTGATGTTGCCGTTGGTGTCGTAGCCGTAGCCGATGGAGGCGACGGTGTTGCCCGCGGCGGTCTTGAGGGTGTCGTCGGTCAGCCGGTGCAGCTTGTCGTAGCCGAACCTGCGGACGTTGCCGTCCTTGTCGCCCTGCGCGTACTGGACGCGGGACGGCTTGGAGAGGGCGTCGTAGGTGTAGGTGAGCCGGCTTCCGGTGACCGGGTCGGTCAGGGTGGACAGGCGGCCGGCGTTGTCGTAGCCGTATCCGGTGGTGCCGGCGGCGTCGGTGCGGGCCGTGACCAGGCCGTCGCCGTCGTAGGCGAAGGAGCTGGAGCCGGACGTTCCGGCAGTGGTCAGCAGCTGGTCCCGGTCGTTGTACGTGAAGGTGTTGGACGTCGCCGGGACGGCGGCGCTCCCGGTGATGGCGCTGGTCGCGGCGGAGGTCATACGGCCCTCGGCGTCGTAGCCGAAGCTACGGGTGGCCGTGCCGATCTCGGCACCGCTGCCGGACTGCGTCGTCAGGTTGCCCAGGGCGTCGTACTCGGAGGTGACCTTCACCCCGCCGGGCGCGGTCTGCGTCACCGGCCGGCCGGCCGCGTCGTAGGACGTGGTGAACGTCGAGTCGGCGGCGCTGGTGTAGCTGTAGGTGGACGTCGACACCGACGGCTCGACGACCGACTCGGGCAGGTTCCAGGAGTTGAACGTGTAGTAGCGGGCGTTGCCGCGGCCGTTGGTGAAACGGGTGCGGTGGCCGGCCGGGTCGTAGCCGAAGCCGGTCGTGATGGAGTGCGTCGCGTCGACCGGCTGGACCTGGCCGGTGACCTGGCCGAGCGCGTCGCGCGTGAAGGTGCTGGTGTGCTGGTTGGCGTCCGTGGAGGACAGCAGCTCACCGGCGGCGCTGTAGGTCGCCGACCGCGTCGAGAGCACCGTCTTCTTGTCGGTGTCCAGCGACTGCGTCCGGACCGGGTTGCCCAGCTGGTCGTAGGTGACGGTGTTCCACGTGCCGTCGGGCAGGCCGACGGCCGTCTTCTGGCCCTTCAGGTCGTAGGTGTTCTGGGTGGTGTTGCCCGCGGCGTCGGTGACCTGCGTGATCTCACCGACACGGTTGTAGCCGTAGCTGGTGCTCACACCGTTCGGCGAGGTGGTGGAGGCCAGGAAGGCGCCGCCCGGGTTGCTCGCGGAAGCCGCGTAGGAGTGGGTCGTGGTCGACGTGGTCGTGCTGGGGAAGCGCTCCAGGGCCGTCGTGGTGAGCTTGCGGCCCATGAAGTCGTACGTCGCCTGCGTCTGCGCGCCCGACGGTGACGTCACCGACAGCGCCTCGCCATTGGCGTCGTACACGGTACGGGTGACGCCCTTGTTGGCGTCGGTGACCTGTGTGACGTCGCCGAGCTGGTCGTAGACGTAGCCGGTGGTGTGCTTCAGCGGGTCCGTGATCAGCGTGACGTTGCCGAGCGCGTCGTACGTCCAGTTGGTCGTGGCACCGGTGATGGGTGTCACGGCGCCGGGCGGCGTGTAGCCGGGCAGCGTCTGGGCGGACTTGCGGCCCTCGGCGTCGTACGACGTGGTGACGGTGTTGCCGTTGGGGTCCTGCGTCTCCGTCTGGTCGCCGAAGGTGTCGTAGCCGGCCGTGGTGGTCGGGTGCACCAGGGCCGGCGCCCCGCCGTTGATCTCCGCGTTGACCGCCGGAGCGACGGTGACGGTCTGGTGACCGGCCTCGTCATGGGCGTAGCTGGTGACGTTGCCGTCGGGGTCGGTCATGCTCACCGGCAGACCCCGTTTGTCCAGCTTCCAGCTCGTCGTCGCCTGGTCGCTGGACGCCGTGGTGCCGCCGGATCGGTCGGCGCCGTACAGACGGGTGACATCGTCGCCGGACAGGGCGCGGGGGTAGGCCTGGACGTTGTCGATCGCGCCGTTGACCTGGTTGTACAGGCTGCCGCCGATGGTGTGGAGGGCGCCGAAGGTCGTCTGGCCGGGGGCGTTCCAGGGGCTGGAGTTGGTCGCCGTGCCGGCCTGCCGGCCGTTGACGTAGAGCTTCATCGCGCCGGTGTCCGAGTCGAACGTCGCGGCGAGGTGCGTCCAGGCTCCGGCGGTGGCGCTGCCCGCCGGCGCGAACGCGGCCGGGTAGGCGGCGGTGGGGCCGTCGTTGGTGCTGGTCGCGAAGGCCCAGGCCTTGGTGGCGGCGCTGTAGCCGAGGTAGAGGGACTGGTGGTTGGCGCCGCCCTGACCGACGAAGGTCTGGTCGTTGGAGGTCTGGCTGTTCAGCTTGACCCAGGCGGATATGGAGTACGACGACGCGGTGTTGAGCGCGGGACCGTTGGTGCCGATCACGCTGGTGGTGCCGTTGAGCGAGGCCGCTCCGTCGTTCCAGGTGACGTTCGTGGCGACGGCGGTGTTGCCGGTGCCGGAGGCGTCGGTGACGGTGGAGCCGGACGTCTGGTTCAGCTGCCACCATCCGGTCGGGCGGCCGACGCCGTCCTGCCGTATGGAGCGACCGGTCAGGTTGCCCATCGCGTCGTAGGTGGAATTGGTGGTGTGGACGGTGTCGCCGCCGTCGCTGAGGGTGCTGGTGGCGACCCGGTCGTCGGGCGTGTACGACACCGTGGTCGTGCGGTTGACACCGGTCGGGTCGACCGTGGTGGCGGTCACGCGGTCGGCGGCGTCGACGGTGGATTTGGTCACCGTGGCGTTGTTGTTGGTCGCCTGCTGGATCAGGTTGCCGGCCGCGTCGTAGGTGTTGGCCTGCTGGACGAAGGTGTTCTTCCCCGCCGCGTCGGACTTGGCGATCGTCGCGGTGAGGTCGTTGTCGGTGTAGGTGTACGCGGTGGTGTTGCCCATCGCGTCGGTGATGGACTGCAGCCGCCCTGCCGGGTCGTAGGCGCGGGAGGACTGGACGAGGTCCTTCGCCGGCGAGGGGTTGGCCGGGTCACCCGTGTAGCCCTTGAGGGTCTGGGTGAGCAGGTGCCCGTTCGCGTCGTAGGCGTAGGCGAGGGTGGTGCCCAGCGCGTCGCGCTCGGTGGCCTTGTTGCCGTACGCGTCGTAGGTGAAGGACGTGGTCGCCTTCGTCGCGTCGGTGTTCGTCTCCAGCTGGTTGTACTGGTTGTACGTGGAGGAGACGGTGCGCGGCGCGTCGCCGCCGGAGAGGTCGGCGACGGTCTGCGAGGTGACCAGTCCGTCCGCGTCGTAGACCGTGCTGGTCCTCGCCTGGTGGACGGCACCGGTGACGCGGTTGGTCACCGACGGATCGGTCTGCTCCACGACCTGCGACTCGGCGTCGTACTTGTACTGCGTGACCAGGCCGTCGGGGAAGGTGTCGGAGACGACCTTCTTGGTGACCGGCCGGCCGAGGTTGTCGTAGCCGAAGCTGGTGACCATCCCGTTGGGGTCGGTCGTGGAGGCGACGTCGCCGTTCTTGAAATAGCTGATCGTCGTGGTGGCACCGCCCGGCGAGACCGTCCTGTACGGCAGGCCCTTGGGCGCGTAGCCGCCGTCGGCCGCCGCGATCGACGTGCCGTCGGTGTAGGCGACGGTGGTGCTCCGGCCCTTGGGCGAGCCCGGCACGGCCGGGGTCGTCACACCGGTCTTGTTGCCCGCCGCGTCATAGGAGAACGACGTCAGATACGTGTCGTCCGTCGCGGAGGACGAGCGGCCGTCGCGCACGGTGGCCGGCAGGTCGTTCTGCGGGTTCGGCGTCAGCTGAGCGCTGGTGTCGTCCGGCAGGTACGTCATGTACGTCGTCGAACAGGCCTGCGCCGCCTGGTTCTGGCACGTGGTCCGGGCGACCTCGTTGCCGCGCACGTCATGGCCTGTGGTGACGACGTTGCCGTTGGGGTCGGTGACCGTGTGCTGGAAGCCGGCGGTGTCGTAGCCGTAGGTGGTCTTGGAGCCACGGCCGTCGATCTGTGCGACGGTGCGGTTGCCGTTCCACAGGTCGTACTGATACGTGACCGTCTTCGTCCCGGGGTCGGTGACCTTGACGACCTTCAGCGGGGACAGCCCGCTCGCGTTGCGCCCGGCGGACCAGTGGGCGGCGGCGTCGCCGCCGCTGAGCTCGGTCCGGTAGAAGGCGGCTTCCGCGATCGAGCCGGGGAAGTAGCCGAGGGCGTTGGTGGGACGGGCGGGCCAGCCGTTGGACTCACCGGCACCGATGTAGTTGTACCCGGCGGCCGAGCCCTTGAGCGCGGCCGTGGTGGAGCCGACCTGGACGCCGTCGAGGTACAGGTGCTGCCCCTTGCCGGATCCGGTCAGCAGGGTGTGGTGCCACTTGCCGTCGTTGACCTGCGCGGACGAGGTCATGCCACCGGAGACGCCGTTGGTGTCCCAGAACTTGCCGTGCAGCTTGCCGTCGGTACCGACGTAGAGCGCCGGCGTCCAGTCGCCGGCGGTCGGGTTCGGGCCGTTGACGGCAGCGCTCGACTGGCTGAACAGGACGCCGCCCGCGGTGTTGCCCTGCGGGGACCTGAACCACAACTCCACCGAGTTCGGTCCGGCCTGCACCTGCTGGCTCTCGGGCAGCCGGACGAACGAGGACGACCCGTTGAAGGCCGCGCCGGTGGAGTCGGTGAAGGGGCCCTCGGAGCCGAGCGTGACATTCGCGTAGGTCGCGGTGCCGGAGTTCACCTCATTGGTCGCCTGTCCGGCACCGGCCGAGTCGCCGAGCCGGTAGTAGGCGGCCGGGGCGGAACCGAGGACGGAGGAGCGGTAGACCTCGCTGGAGCCCTGCACCGTGGGCGCGCCCATGGCCCAGGTGCCGCCGTTGGAATCGGTCAGCCGTGTGACGTCCGCGGTGACGGGGTCGTAGGAGACCGAGGCGAAGGTCTTGCCCGAGGGACGCACGACCGAGCTCAGCAGTCCGGCCTGCTTGGTGGCGGCGCGGTACAGGTCGGTGACCTCGGGCTGGCCCAGCGGCTTCCCGTAGAAGGAGACGTTGGACAGGGAGCCCTTGAAGTAGCTGCCGTAGAACGTCGTCGAGTTGGGGTGCGGCTGGTCGGGCCAGGTCCAGCCGAGGTAGCCGGTGCCCAGGTAGACGTTGCGGGACAGCCAGGGCTGGGCGTTGCCGCTGTCGCCGATGGACTGGTAGCCGGGTGCCGTGCCGACCTTGTTGCCGTCCAGCCACATGGTCTGCGCGGTCCAGGAACCGGCGAGGACGACGTGGTGCCACTTGCCGTCGGTGACCGACGCCGAGGTGGTGATGGGCTTGGTCTGCGTGTCGTACCAGAACAGACCGTTGAGCTTGCCGGAGCCGCCGACGTAGAGCATCGGCATGAAGTTCCCCACCGTAAGGGTGTCCTTCACCGGCTTGTCGGAGGAGGAGAAGAGCACTCCGGCCGTGTTCGACGTGGTCTTGAACCACAGCGAGACGGACTGGGACGACGAGGCGTACAGCCCCAGGTTCGGCAGCTTGACGGACGAGGACGTGCCGTTGAACTCGGCCGCGGTCATGCCGCTCCCGGCCAGCGGTCCGGGCGCTCCGAGGGTGACGTTGCTGTAGGTGGCGTTGTCACCGCCGGCCTGGGAGAGGACGGCGCTGGCGGCCGTGGTACCGGAGGTCTCGGCGAGCGGCCAGTACGACGTGGGGCCCTGGTCGAGGACCTGGTTGTGGTACTGGGAACCCGGGTTGTAGCCGTAGCGGGCGCAGCCGGTGGTGTCGACCGGTGAGCAGACCTGGGTCAGCTGGTCGCCGGTGTAGGAGTACGTCCAGGTGGCCGCGGTCTCCGGCTTGCCGGCGGTGGCCGGGTCGGTGACCACGGTCGCGACGTGCGCGGCGGTCGCGCCCGGTGGCGTGGACCAGGTCAGGTTCAGGGACCGGCCGGAGACGGCCGAGGACATGGTCGTGATGCGGCCGGAGGACCAGACGAACTTCTGGGCACGGCCGTTGGCGTCGGTGACGGACGTCAGACCGTACGCGCCCGAGCCGAGCGACTGGGTGAAGGCGTAGACCGTGGCGCTCTTGTCGGTGAGGGTGTAGCCGCCGCCGGAGACGGGCGCGAAGGTGGCGAAACGCCCCTGCGGTGGGGAGAACGAGCCGTCCGGGTTCTTGCCGTAGCCGACGGCTGATCCGTCGGGATAGGTCACCTGGACGCTGGTCACCGCGCCGGAGGAGTCGTACTGCTCGGCTGCCCTGGAGTCGAAGATGCTCGACCAGCCCGCGCCGAAGGCGCCGGTGACCCGGGGGTCACGGGAGTTGTAGTCGCGGGTGACCGTCAGGGACGGACCGGGGGTCGAGACGTTGGCGTCGGTGGCCGAGGTGGTGTAGTTGCCGATGGCCGGGCTGTAGCCGTTGCCGTCCGTGTTCTGGGACAGGCTCGCGGTCACCGGCGGCTGTGGCACCTGCGTGGTCATCTGCTGCCAGTTGGGGCCCGCAGAGTAGTTGGTGCCGTCGAAGGACTGCACTTCCCAGTAGTAGGGCTTGCCCCACTTCAGCTTGCCGGCCGGCACGGTGTAGGAGCTGGAGGTGGTCAGGCCCGAGTCGGCGAGCTTGTTGCCGTCGGTGTCGTAGACCTGGAAGTTGAACTTCGGCGCACTGCCGAGGTTGGGGTCGGTGGAGCCGACCGCCGTCAGCCGCGGGGTCAGGGTGTTCACCGGGGCGTTGTTCGCCGGCGTCGTCCGGTGGATCTGGGGCAGGGTGGCCCCGGTGTAGGTGATCTGCAGCATGGGGAAGCCGTCGATGTTGTTCATCGACCCGAACTGCTTCCAGTGCAGGTTGTCCGAGGTGGACGCGTAGACGGCCAGGCCGTAGTCGTTCGTGGCCCCGGAGGCCGAGGCCCAGTTGTTGAAGACGCCCGTCGACAGCGGCACCGTCAGCCGGTCGCCCTTGGCCAGGTCCCCCTTGGTGTTGCCGCAGCTGTTGGGGACGTTCGGCGTCAGGTTGCCGATCGAGGAACCGTAGGACGGACCGGGCCAGCTGGTGACCTGCTGCGGCGTCCATGCCTTGGTGACCGGCGCGACGTCGAAGCGCTGCGGAGTGCAGGTGGAGGACCAGATGGCGAACAGGCTCAGCTGGGCCGAAGAGACCGTGACCCGGGAGTTGTCCAGGCCCAGGTTGGGGAACTGGAGGTACGACACCGCGGAGTGCGGACCCGAGTCGTAGGAACCGACCTTCATGGTCAGTTCCATCGAGTGGTCACCGGGCTCGCCGGACTCCGCGAAGGTGGTGATGGGGCTCTCGTTGTTGACCGACGGGTCGACCACGACGGGGAAGACGCGCTTCTTGTCGTGCAGCCAGGAGGCGTCCAGCGTCATGCGCAGCGCCGTCTTGCCGCCGGACTGCACCAGGCGGTAGGTGACCGCGTGGGTGGTGGCGTGGTCGCCGGAGGCGCGGTCCACGTGGGAGTCGTAGGCGTAGGCGGGCGGGATGACCACCGAGGCCTTGCCCTTGGCGTCCAGCAGCTGGACGGAGCCGTTCTCGGTGAGGACGGGCCGCAGGCCATCGGCCTGAAGGGGGAACGTCCACTCGTTGCCGGCCTTGGCCGAGCGCAGGACCAGCGCCTCCTTCAGGCCGATGGGGCCCGAGTGGAGGTCGAGGTCGGTGTCCGGCAGGACGTTGCGGTAGTGGGCCGTGGATCCGGAGACCTCCGGCTCGACCGCCGCCGCACCCTGCAGACCGTAGGCCAGCGCGTGCTTGCCGTCGGACGCGACGCGGGCCAGCGCGGAGTCCGTGGCGCGGGGGGCGAAGTCGACCGCGATGGAGTTCGCGCCCTGGTGCAGACGGCCGTCGGAACCCTTGCGCACCGTGGTGTCGATGCGCTGCCAGTCGCCCCGGTCGTCCCGGTAGTTGACCGGTGCCGGCGTGAGGTTACGGGTGTAGGACCCGTCCTCGTTCTGGTAGTAGTCGGAAGTGGCCGTGGACTTCGAGGCGACGCGCTTGCTGGTCCTGGCGTTGAAGCCCAGCCCGCCCTTGCTCGGGCCCTTGGCCACCTTGCGCGCGTAGGGCTCGTGGGCCGGCAGCTCGCCCTTGCCGTGCTGCGGCTTGGTGCCGGCGCCGCGGCCGGCGCGGGTCGAGGCCGCCGAGGCGTTGTGGCCACGGTCGGCGGCACTGCCGGACGCCTGCTGCGGCGTACGGCCCCAGTGCGGGGCCTTGCGGCCGGTGAGCCAGGAGGTCACGCCGGAGAGACCGGACCGGGACAGCGGCTCGAGCCGCGCTCCCATGGCTACGGCCTGTTCGGAAATCAGAATCGTGGCGAGGGCCGTGAGAACGGCCATCGCCACGGTACGGAACAGACCCGGATGTCTGTGTCTCCACCGGCCTGGCCGGTGGAGAACTCGGGGACGCATGAAAAACGACTCCAGTGAAGATCAACTGCAAAACAGCTGACTTTCACTCATAAGGGTGGTTTCGCACCAGAGTCATGATCATGATCTTAAGATTTCTTTACTTCACGATACCCGAGGTGACCTGCGAAAACGTGCGACCGCACAGGGTCCGAGACAGGGTTCGAGACAGGGTCCGAGTCGATCGGTCACCCCTTCGGTTCGCCCTGAACCGCCTCCTTCACCACCCGCGCGGCGGCGGCCCGGGTGCCTTCCGTCCGCGGAATCACCGTCACATTGCCCTCGGTCCTGCCGTCCCCGACGACCGCGAACCGCGTCTTCGGTGTCCGTCCGGCGACGTCGCGCGTCGCCGCCACCGGGGTTCCACCCACCGCGATCACGACGTCGCACCGCCGCTGGACGAGGGTGTTCACATAGGGCACGGCGTTCGCCGCGTTGTCCGGACCGAACACCGGGAGGTTCATCACCTTCGCCTTGGTGGCGAGGGAGGCGTCCTCCATCCCGGCCCAGACCGGGGCCGCCTCACGCCCCGTCACCCCCTGTGCGTCGGTCAGCAGGCAGGCGCTGTGGGCGCTGTACTGACGGGCCCTGGGCGCGGGATCCCCGTCGTCGTCCCCGCTCAGCACGACGGCCGCGATCACCCCGCCCACCAGCACCACTGTTCCGGCCCCGGCGGCCAGCCATGACTTGCGACGCATCGCGCGTTCCTCTCCGTGGGACCGGGCCCGCTGCCCGGTCGTCGAACCGCGCGAGCATAGGCACAAAGGGGGCCATTCCCGCCACGTCCCCCGTACGCGGTCGCGTACGGGGGTCCCGGAGTGCGCGCCTGACGGCAGGTCAGTAGCCTGCGGTGAAGCGGCGTTGGACGTGCCGGGGGGTCTCGATCTCGTCGAGCACGGCCACGGCGAGGTCCTGGGTGGAGATGTCGCCCGCTCCCTCCACGGGCGGCAGTACCTGGTCGCCGCCCACGCGGTAGCGGCCCGTGCGTTCGCCGGGCTCGATGCGGCCGGCCGACGGGCTCAGGTACGTCCAGTTCCGGTCCGACAGCCGGCACAGGTCCAGCACCTCGGCGTGGGCGAGCGCGACCGCGCGGTAGGCGGCGGGAACGTGCAGAACATCCGTCAGGATGCGGGCGAAGCCCTCCTCGTCGTCCAGGACGCGTACGCCCGGCGCCGACTCCAGGCTGCCACCGCCGCCGATCACGAACAACCGGGTGGCGGGATGGAGCTCCAGCGCCTTCAGCAGCGCGCGGGCGGTGTCCGGCAGGACGTGGGCGTGCGCGATCTGGTCGGGGATGTCGCCCCCCGGGGCGATGGCGTCGACCATGACGTCCAGCCCGGCGACGGCCCGTGCCGCCCCCTCGACGTCGCCCGCGTCCGCGACCCGCCATGTCGCGCCGCCCCCCTGTGCCGGAACGCGCGCCGGATCCCGCGTGAGGGCGGTGACCCGGTGGCCGCGACGCAGCCCCTCCGCCACGACCGCCCGGCCGATGAGCCCGGTGGCGCCGAGAACCCCGATGTCCATGGAAAATCCCCTCCCGAGTACACGGCGTGCATTCACTACACGCCGTTCAGTTTTTCTACGCCAGATAGTAACTCCGTGCCGTAAAGTGTCAACGGTGGTGAACGAGACGCTGAATCGCCGGGAACGACTGCGGGCCGAGACGGCCCGGGAGATCAGGACGATCGCGCTGAAGCTGATGGGCGAGGGCGGCCCGGACGCCATCACCCTGCGGGCGATCGCGCGGGAGATGGGCATGACGGCGGGGGCCATCTACGGCTACTACGCCACCCGCGACGACCTCATCACCACGCTCATCGGCGAGGTGTACACCGGCCTCGTCGACGCCGTGGAGGCGGCCCGCGACGCCCGGCCGGACGACGACGCGGCAGGCCGCCTGCTGGCGTGGGCCGAGGCGCTGCGGACCTGGGCGCTCGCCAACCCCCAGGGCTTCCGCCTCGTCTACGGCGACGCGGTCCCCGGCTACCGGCCGCCGGAAGGCGGTCCCGCCGCCACGGCGCGCGGACGTGCCTGCGCCGGGCTGGTCGGTCTGATCGCCGACGCGTGGCCGCACGCCCGCCCCGCCCGCCGCCAGGCCTCCTACGGGTGGCCCGACTTCGGCGAGGAACTGGGCGCCCGCATCCGGGCCGAGCACCCCGGCCTGCCGCCCGCGGCGGTCGCGGTGGCGCTGCGCGCCTGGGGGCGCATGCACGGGCTGCTGGCGCTCGAGCTCTACGGGCATCTCTCGCCCATCGCCACCGACCCCGGCGCGCTCTACCGCGACGAGATGCTGGACCTGGTCGGCTCCCTGGGGCTCGAGCCACCGGTCGCCTGACCATCCGTCGGGAGCGGGCCGTACGCACCGTTGACCCTTCGCCCGGGCCCGGATAGCTTCGCCGGACGGACAGTTGATTCCGTGCAGCGGAAGTGCGGAGGGGTGTCGCATGGGGCGGGAACAGGGCATCGCCACGACGTTCACCAGCGCGGTCGGCGAGCGCGTCGCGGCGTCCCTGGCGCGGGTGGACGCCGAGCTCGCGCGCCGCTACCCGGGCGATCCCGGCAGCCGCCAGCCCGTGCACACGGTCTACGTCCCGGCCGACGTCTTCGACGCCACGACCGTACGGTCCTGGGGCGACCGGGCGCTCGCCGCGCTCGACGAGCACGCGCCGGGCGCGGGGGAGTTGGCCCGCGTTCTCGGACTGCCCGGCGAGCTCGCGGATCAGGTCCACGAGCGCGTACGGGCCAAGCTCGGGCGCGAGCCGGTCGAGGATCTGCGGATCGACTTCGAGGACGGGTACGGGCCGCGTCCGGACGCCGAGGAGGACGCGGCGGCGGCGCGGGCGGCGAAGCTCGTCGCGGCGGCGTTCGAGGACGGGACGGCAGCGCCCTGCATGGGCATCCGCCTGAAGTGCATGGAGGCGGCCGTGCGCGAGCGGGGGATACGGACCCTCGACATCTTCCTCACCGGGCTGATGGCCGCGGGCGGTCTCCCGGAAGGGCTCGTCCTCACGCTGCCCAAGGTGACCTACCCCGAGCAGGTCGCCGCGATGGCCCATCTGGCGGGGGAGTTCGAGAAGGCGCGCGGGCTGGACGCCGGGCGGATCGGCTTCGAGATCCAGATCGAGACCACCCAGGCGATCCTCGGCGCCGACGGGCGGGCGACGGTCGCCCGGCTGATCGACGCCGCCGGGGGCAGGGCCACCTCCCTGCACTACGGCACCTTCGACTACAGCGCCTCCTGCGGCATCGGCGCCGCGCACCAGTCGCCGGACCACCCGGTGGCCGACCACGCCAAGGCCGTCATGCAGGTCGCCGCCGCCGGCACCGGCGTCCGCCTCTCCGACGGCTCGACCAATGTGCTGCCCGTCGGGGACACCGCACAGGTCCACGCGGCGTGGCGGCTGCACCACCGGCTCGTACGGCGGGCGCTGACGCGGGGTTACCACCAGGGCTGGGACATGCACCCCGGCCATCTGCCGACCCGCTACGCCGCCGTCTACGCCTTCCACCGCGAGGGCCTCGAGCGGAACGCGGCCCGTCTCGCCGCGTACACCGAGGGGATCGCGGGCGGCGCGGTGCTGGACGAGCCCGCCACGGCCCGGGCGCTGAGCGGAAGCCTGCTGCGCGGGCTGGACTGCGGCGCGGTGGACGCGGACGAGGTCGCCGCGCTGACGGGGCTGGGGCGTGGGGAGCTCGATGCGCTGGCGGGGCGCCGGGGGCCCGGGTCAGTCGCCGGCGGGCGGTAGTTCGCCGGAGCCGCGGACGATGAGGCGGGTCGGCAGCTCCACCCGGCGCGGCGCCTCCCCGGCGCCCTCCAGCCGGCGGAACAGCAGCTCGGCGGCCGTACGGCCCAGCCGGGCCGCGTCCTGGGCGACCACGGTGACACCGGGCGAGAGCAGGTCGGCCAGCTCCAGGTCGTCGAAGCCGACCAGCGCCACGGAACGGGGCAGGCGGGCTATGACGCGCAGGGCGGTGACGGTCACCCGGTTGTTGCCCGTGAACAGCGCGGTGACCGGGCGCGGCCCGGCGAGCATGCGTTCGACCTCCGCCCGTACGTGCTCGGGGGCGGTGGGGCCCAGCGACACCCAGCTCTCGTCCACGGGCAGCGCGGCGTCCGCCATCGCGGCGCGGTAGCCGCGCAGTCGCTCGGCGGCGGTGTGGATGCGCGGCTGGTCGCCGATGAAGCCGATGCGGCGGTGGCCGTGGGCGATGAGGTGGGCGACGCCCTCGCGGGCGCCGCCGTAGCTGTCCGAGAGCACCGCGTCGGCGTCTATGAGCCCGGCGGGGCGGTCGACGAAGACGGTGGCGACGCCCGCCGCGATCTCGGGCTCCAGGTAGCGGTGGTCGCCGCCCGCCGGGATGACGATCAGGCCGTCGACGCGGCGGGCGCAGAAGGCGAGGGCCAGCTCCCGTTCCCGTTCGGGGTCCTCGGCGCTGGAGCCGTTGATGAGCAAGGCGCCATGGCTGCGGGCCACCTCCTCGACGGCACGGTTGAGCGGGGCGTAGAAGGGGTCGGCGAGGTCCTCGAGGACGAGGCCGACGGAGGCGGTGCGGCCCTTGCGCAGGATGCGGGCGCTGTCGTTGCGGCGGAAGCCGAGGGCGGTGATGGCCTCCTGGACGCGCCGCTCGGTGTCGGGGGTGACGCCCGGTTCGCCGTTGACCACGCGGGAGACGGTCTTGAGGCCCACGCCCGCGCGGGCGGCGACGTCCTTCATGGTGGGACGGGTGCCGTAGCGGGGCGGCGGCCCGCCGCGGGCGTGCGTGCCACCGGCGGCGGCCGGCGCGGGAGAACCGGCGGCCCGGGGAGAATCGGCGGAGATGGCCATGGTCGCCCGTCCTTCGCGCAGAGAGCCGTCTGGTGCCGGCGGGTGACGTCGCACGTACGGGGACGACGTCGGGCACCTCGGAGGTGACCTCGAGCATAGAGCCTGGACAACGTTGTCAAGCAGGGCCAGACTGACCTCCCGGACCGACCCCCACCGCCCGTGGACCAGGAGACAATCGCACCGTGCGCAACGACCAGGGCGACCTCGTCGCCGCTCTCGACTTCGGCGGCACCAAGATCGCCGGGGCGCTCGTGGACGCCGGCGGGCACCTGCTCGCCCGCGCCCGGCGGCCCACCCCGGCGACGGAGGACGCGGCGACGGTCATGGACGCGGTGGCCGGCGTGCTCGCCGAGCTGGGCCGGAGCGCGCACTGGTCGCGGGTACGGGCCGTGGGCATCGGCAGCGCGGGCCCCGTCGACGCCTCGCGCGGCACCGTCAGCCCCGTCAACGTGCCCGGCTGGAGAGGGTTTCCGCTGGTCGCCGAGGTGGCCCGGGCGGTGGGCGGGCTGCCGGTGACGCTGGTCGGCGACGGGGTGGCGATGACCGCGGCCGAGCACTGGCGGGGCGCGGCCCGGGGGCGGGCCAACGCCCTGTGCATGGTGGTCTCCACGGGGGTCGGCGGAGGGCTCGTCCTCGGCGGCCGGCTGAATCCCGGGCCCACGGGCAACGCCGGCCACATCGGCCACATCAGCGTCGCCCTGGACGGCGACCCCTGCCCCTGTGGCGGCCGGGGCTGCGTGGAACGCCTCGCCAGCGGACCGAACATCACACGCCGCGCGCTCGCCGACGGCTGGCGGCCGGGACCCGGCGAGGAGGCGAGCGCGGCGGCCGTGGCCGCCGCCGCCCGGACGGGCGACGCCATCGCGCTCGCCTCCTTCGCGCGCGCCGCGCAGGCGCTGGCCGCGGGCATCGCCGCGACGGCGGCGCTCGTGGAGATCGAGGTCGCGGTGATAGGCGGCGGCGTGGCACAGGCCGGAGAGGTGCTCTTCGCCCCGCTGCGCGAACGCCTGCGCGACTACGCGGCGTTGTCCTTCACCTCGGCCGTCGAGGTGCTGCCCGCGCGGCTGGGCTCCGACGCGGGGCTGGTCGGGGCGGCGGCCGCGGCGGCCGAGCGGCTGGGACTGTGGGGGCCGGGCGCGGGTAGGTGACGGGCAGGTGACAGGGCGCTGTGGCCTCCGTCACCTGCCGAGTGGCCAGTCCGTGCCCCATGCCGCTCGTACACGTTTCCGTGGCAAGGTGTTGCGGGCACGTGTTCCGGCACGTATTCCCCCGCCGCGCGCGCCGCGATCCGGGGGCTGTGTTCCGCGCCAGGTGTTCCGCAGGCCACAGGGGGCTACGGAGAAGGGGGAACCGTGATCGTCTGGCTGAACGGTGCGTTCAGTGGGGGCAAGACCAGCACGGCGAAGCTGTTGACCGAGCTCCTTCCGGGCAGCACCCTCTACGACCCCGAGGTGACGGGCGGGGCGCTGCGCCATCTGCTGCCGCCCAGGAGACTCGGCGAGGTGGGGGACTATCAGGACCTGCCCATCTGGCGCCGGATGGTCGTGGACACGGCGGCGGCGCTGCTGGCGGAGCTGGGCGGGGCGCTCGTCGTGCCGATGACGCTGTTGCGCCAGGAGTACCGGGACGAGATCTTCGGGGCGCTGGCGTCCCGCCGGATACCGGTACGGCATGTGGTGCTCACCGTCGATGAAACGATCCTGCGGGAGCGCATCGAGAACCGCGTGGAGTTCCCCGGCGACGCGGAGCGGAGCGAGTCCGTCCGGCGGTGGTCGCGGGATCACGTCGTGCCGTACCGCCGGGCGCTGGCGTCCTGGCTCGGGGGCGACGCCCTCGCCGTCGACACCGCCGGCCTGACCCCGCGCCAGGTGGCCGAGCGCGTCGCCGAGGCCGTGCGCGACGGCAGCGCCGCGTTCTGCCCGATCGTCCAGACGCCCGAGCCGCGGGCCGAGACGCTCGCCGCCGGGGTGCTGCTCTTCGACGAGTACGACCGGGTGCTGCTCGTGGACCCCACGTACAAGGCCGGCTGGGAGTTCCCGGGCGGAGTGGTGGAGCCCGGCGAGGCGCCCGCCCGCGCGGGCATGCGCGAGGTCGCCGAGGAGATCGGCATCGAGCTCTCGTCCGTGCCGCGGCTGCTGGTCGTCGACTGGGAGCCGCCCAAGCCGCCCGGGTACGGGGGCCTGCGCCTGCTCTTCGACGGGGGGCGGCTGGCCGAGGCCGACGCGCGGCGGCTGCTGCTGCCCGGGGCCGAGCTGCGGGGGTGGCGGTTCGTCACCGAGGAGGAGGCGGCGGGCATGTTGCCGCCGGTGCGGCTGAACCGGCTGCGGTGGGCGTTGCGGGCGCGGGAGCAGGGGCGGGCGTTGAACCTTGAGGCGGGTGTGCCGGTGGGGTGACCTGGCCGGGTGGGGCGGGGGCGGGTGCGGGCCGGGAAGGGCCCTTCTGGGGCTGCGATTTCGCGGGCCTCGCCGGCGTTGCCCGTGAGTACCCCGTACGTGCCCGCGAAACCGCTTTACGCCCCTGCCAGGTTCCCTTCCCGGCCCGCACCCGCCCCCTCCCGTTCGTTCCCGGGTGCGGCGCGCCCGTCTAGCCGCGCTTGCTCTCGGCGTAGTTCGTCAGGAACAGGGCCTCGGCGAGCGTGAGGCGCTCCAGCTCCTGCGGGCTCACGCTCTCGTTGACCGCGTGGATCTTCGCCTCCGGCTCGCTCAGGCCGATCAGGAGGATCTCCGTGTCCGGGTAGAGCGTGGAGAGGGTGTTGCACAGCGGGATCGAGCCGCCCATGCCCGCCGTCTGCATCTCCTCGCCGGGGTACGCGACGCGCATGGCCTCCGCCATCGACGCGTACGCCGGGCTGGCGGTGTCCGCCTGGAAGGCCTGGCCCTGGCCCACCTGCTCCAGCGCGATCCGCGCGCCCCACGGCACGTGCTTCTCCAGGTGCGCCACGAGCAGCCGCGTGGCCTGCGGCACGTCCTGGCCCGGCGGTACGCGCAGGCTGATCAGCGCCCGCGCGCTCGCGTGGACGGACGGGGTGGCGCCGACCACCGGCGGGCAGTCGATGCCCAGGACGGTGACCGCCGGGCGCGCCCAGAGGCGGTCGGCCACGGTGCCCGAGCCGATCAGCTCCACGCCGTCGAGGACCTTGGCGTCCTCGCGGAAGTGCTCCTCGGGGTACTGCAGACCGCTCCAGCTCTCGTCCGCCGCCAGCCCGTCCACCGTCGTCGAGCCGTCCTCGGCGCGCAGCGAGTCCAGCGCGCGGATCAGGGCCGCGAGGGCGTCGGGGGCCGCGCCGCCGAACTGGCCCGAGTGCAGGTTGCCCTCGAGCGTGTCCACCTGGACGCGGACGAGGGTCATGCCGCGCAGCGTCGCGGTGACCGTGGGCAGGCCGACGCGGAAGTTGCCCGCGTCGCCGATGACGATGGCGTCGGCGGTCAGCAGCTCCGGGTGGGCCTCGGCGTACCGCTGGAGGCCGCCGGTGCCCTGCTCCTCGGAGCCCTCGACGATGACCTTGACGCCGACCGGGACGCCGCCGTGGGCCTTCAGCGCGCGCAGCGCGTTCAGGTGCATGATCACGCCGCCCTTGCAGTCGGCGGCGCCGCGGCCGTACCAGCGCCCGTCGCGCTCGGTCAGCTCGAAGGGCGGGGAGATCCACGCGGCCTCGTCGAGCGTGGGCTGCACGTCGTAGTGGGCGTACAGCAGCACGGTCGGGGCGTCCGCCGGGCCGGGCAGGAAGCCGTAGACCGACTGCGTGCCGTCCGGGGTGTCGAGCAGGGCGACGTCCTCGAAGCCCTCCGCGCGCAGCGCGTCGGCCACCCACTTCGCGGCCCCCTCGCACTCGCTCTTGGGGAACTGCGCCTCGTCGGCGACGGACTTGAAGGCGACCAGTTCGGCCAGCTCGGTCCGGGCGCGGGACTGCAGGGAGGCGACAGTCGTCGCGAGCGCGGCCGGATCGGGCAGGCGGCTCGAGGACGTGTCCATGGAACGCTCCTTGGGGGCGCGACGTTGTGTCCGTACAGACGTGGTGTCCGCACATACGGGCGATTGCGCACCGATCCTCCCATGGCCGGTGCGCGCGTCCCCGGGGGCCTTCCCCCGAACGGGCCGCCGGACGGTGGGCCGTAGGATGCGCACGGTAGTCGTAGCCGGTGATCAAACGGGAGTAGAAGCACAGGTGAGCAGCGACAACGCAGCCCGGGAAGCGGGCTCGGACGGCACGGCGGCGAGCGAGCCGGTGTGGGACGTCGTGGTGGTGGGCGCCGGGCCCGCGGGGGCGTCGGCCGCCCGTGCCGCGGCGGCCGCGGGCCGCCGGGTGCTGCTCCTGGAGAAGGCCGAGCTCCCGCGCTACAAGACCTGCGGCGGCGGCATCATCGGCCCCTCGCGGGACGCGCTGCCGCCCGGTTTCCAACTGCCGCTGCGGGACCGCGTGCACGCCGTCACCTTCTCGCTCGACGGCAAGCTGACGCGCACCCGCCGCTCGAAGGGGATGCTCTTCGGGCTCATCAACCGGCCGGAGTTCGACGCCGCCCTCGTCGAGTCCGCCAAGGAGGCGGGCGCCGAGGTGCGCACGGGCGTGGCCGTCTCCAAGGTCGAGCAGCACGGCCCGGCCGTGCCCGACCGGCGCACCGTGGCCGTCGTCCTCTCCGACGGCGAGACCCTCCACGCCCGCGCGGTCGTGGGCGCGGACGGCAGCGCCGGGCGCATAGGGGCACACGTCGGGGTGAAGCTCGAGCAGGTGGACCTCGGCCTGGAGGTCGAGATTCCGGTGCCGGCGACGGTCGCCGAGGACTGGGCCGGCCGGGTGCACATCGACTGGGGCCCGATTCCGGGCAGTTACGGATGGGTCTTCCCCAAGGGCGACACCCTGACCGTCGGCGTGATCTCGGCGCGCGGCGAGGGCGCGGGCACCAAGCGCTATCTGGAGGACTTCGTCGCCCGGCTGGGGCTGGCGGGCTTCGAGCCCAGCATCTCCTCGGGCCACCTGACCCGCTGCCGGACCGACGACTCGCCGCTCTCGCGCGGCCGGGTCATCGTGTGCGGCGACGCGGCCGGGCTGCTGGAGCCGTGGACGCGCGAGGGCATCTCCTTCGCCCTGCGCTCGGGCCGGCTCGCGGGGGAGTGGGCCGTGCGCATCGCCGAGGCGCAGGACGCCGTCGACGCCCGCCGCCAGGCGCTGAACTACGCCTTCGCCATCAAGGCCGGCCTGGGCGTGGAGATGGGCGTCGGCCGCCGCATGCTCACCCTCTTCGAGCGCCGTCCGGGCCTCATCCACGCCGCCCTCACCGGCTTCCGCCCGGCATGGAACGCGTTCGCACGCGTCGTGCGCGGCACGACCACGCTCGCCGAGATCGTCCGGACCCACCCGCTGGCACGGCGGACCCTGTCGGCGATGGACCGGGGCTGAGCCACCCTCGCCCCCATCCGGACGGGTCGGGCGGTCGCCGGACGGACGGGAGGGGGCGGGGAGGGAAGGGCCCTGGCAGGGGCGTAAGGGTTATTTGCGGCGAATTTCGGGCCAACCCCCTCGGTTGGCAGGAGTCGCCGTAAATAATCCAGCCCCAGAAGGGCCCTTCCCTCCCCGCCCCCGCCCCACGACGCACCAACCCCCGAAGACCACCGGACGTCAGAAGAGCGCGTCCGGCTCGGCCGGCCGCACGGCCGCCCGCACGGCCGCCCGTACAGGCGCCGTCGTCGTCGCGTCCGGCGCCGCCGCCGTGAGAACCCACCCCGCCAGCCGACGGGCGTCCAGCAGCAGCTGACCCTCCGGCGTGTCCACGTACACATCGGGCCCGGCCACAGCCGCCACCCGGCCCGCCACCGTGCGGCCCGGGGCCAACCCGACGACGCCGAAAACCGAGCGGACGCGGTCGAGGTGGAACGCCGCGTCGTGATGGACCGGCGCGAAGTCCCGTACCGCCAGGGACTCGGGGAGCCCCGCGAGCCCCAGCGCCCGCTCGTGCAGCTCCGCCAGCTCGGCCGCGCGGTCCGCCGGCGGGGCCGCCGGATGGCGGGCGGCGCGCTTGGCCGCGTAGGGGAAGCGGTCCGGCACCGCGAGCGCGGCGCCCAGCACCGCCTCGGCCCGGCGGGCCGCCATCAGGGGGCCGCGGCCGAGCAGGGCGTAGGAGAGCGCGGCCTGCTCGAGCAGGCGCGCGCCGTTCCGCTCGGCGGCGGTGATGCCGACCTTGGTCAGACCGGGCGCGAACCAGGCGAGATAGGCGTCGTACGGGCGGGGGTCGTCGGCGATGGTGTCGGCCGCCACCGAATGGGACCGGTCGAGCCGGGCGCACTGCGGGCACTGCGCCGAGACCGCGGTCTCCGGCACCGCGGCCGCGTCCGGGCAGGGCGTGTGCCGCCCGCCCTTGCGCACCCCGACGCAGCGCCGCCCGTCGCCCGTGGTGAACGCGAGCGGCCGCCCGGGCGGCAGCGGCGAGAGGCGCTCCCCGCGCGCGGGATGCCGCCACACCAGCGCCGGCTCCGGGGCCGCGCCGGCCGTGCTCCAGCGCAGCCCGGCGCAGCGCCACCCGGCGCGGCTCCCGCCTTCCGTGTCCGCCATGCCCCCCATGGTGTCAGCGGCCACTGACAACGGGCCCGCGGGCCGGCTCCCGCGTCGTACGGGCGATCAGCGCCGACACGGCCGCGAGCGCGGCGACCGTGGTCAGCGCCACGGGCAGGGAGAACCAGTCCGTGAGGAAGCCGATGGCCGGCGGTCCCAGCAGCATGCCGCCGTAGCCGAACGTGGAGGCGGCGGCGACGCCGCCCGGGCCCGCCAGCTCGCCGGCCCGGCCGATCGCGACGGGGAAGATGTTGGCCAGGCCGAGGCCCGTGACGGCGAAGCCGGCGAGGGCCGCCCAGAGGCTGGGCGCCAGCGCGCCGAGCAGCATGCCCGCCGCGGCGGTCGCGCCGCCGACGACCAGCAGCCGGGTCTGGCCCAGCCGTTCCAGGAGCGCGCTGCCGGTCAGCCGCCCGAGCGTCATGGCGAGCGCGAAGACGGAGTAGCCGATCGCCGCCACTCCGGGCCGGGCCGAGAGGTCCTGCTGGAGGTGGAGCGCGCCCCAGTCGGCGAGCGCCCCCTCGCCGTAGGCGGTGCACAGGGCGATCAGGCCGAGGACGGCGACCAGCCGGCGCTCGCGCCCGCCGGCCTGCGGGGCGGCGGTGGACGCCGGGGTCGTGGCGCGCGGGGCGGGGCGGGGCGCTGGGTGGGCGAGGAGCGCCCGTCCCGCCACGACGGAGACGAGGAGTCCGGTCGCGGCCAGCAGGAACAGGTGGCGGTCGGCCGGCAGATGCCCGGCGATCAGGGCGCCGATCCCGGCGCCGAGCATCCCGCCGACGCTGAAGGCGGCGTGGAAGCTGGGCATCACGGGCCTGCGCAGCGCGGCGACGAGGTCGACGGCGGCGCTGTTCATGGCGACGTTGATGCCGCCGTAGGCGGCCCCGAAGACGAGCAGGACCAGTCCGAGGGAGAGGGCGGAGCCGGCCAGCGCGGGCAGGGCGATGCCCAGGGACATCAGGACGGCGGCCAGCACCGTCATGGGGTGGCTGCCGAAGCGCCGGCACAGCCGGCCGGTCACCGTCATGGTGGCGACGGCGCCCGCCGACACGCCGAGCAGGGCCAGCCCGAGGTCGCCGGCGGAGGCGCCCGTGTGCTCCTTGATGGCGGGGATGCGGACCACCCAGCCGGCGAAGAGGAAGCCGTCGAGGGCGAAGAAAAGGGTCAGTGCGGTTCTCAGGCGGGGGAGTACGGTCTCCTCGGGAGCCGGTCGCCGTTCCCCCAGAAGGGCCATCCGTATTTTGTTTAGCGTCGGCACAAAGTCAGAATAGGGGTGTGACCCAGACTCGGACAACACGTTTGGAGCGTGGCCGCGGCGCGCTCGGCCCGGCCTTGGAGCTCGTGCACACCGGCCGCGCCCCCACGCGCGCCGTCCTGACGGCCGAACTCGGCGTGACCCGCGCCACCGCCGGGGCCGTGGCCGCGGAGCTGGAGGCGCTCGGACTGATCCGGGTGGACGCGCGCCCGACGGCCCCCGCCGGTTCCCAGGGCCGGCCCTCGCACCGGCTGTCCGTCGCACCCGATGGCCCCGTCGTCCTCGCCGCGCAGATCCACGCCGACGGCTACCGCGCGGCCCTCGTCGGCCTCGGCGGCACGGTGGTGGCGACCGCGCCGGGCTGCATGACGGTGCCCGCCGACCCCTCGCGCATCATCGACGCCGTCGTCGAGGCGGGTGCCGGGCTGCTGCGCTCGAGCGGCCGGCGCTGCCTGGGCGCCGGGCTCGCCGTGCCCTCGGCGGTCGCGGAGCCGGACGGTACGGCCCTCAACCCGCTGCACCTGTCCTGGCCCGCCGGCGCCCCCGTCCACGAGCTCTTCACCGAGGCGCTGGCCAAGTCCGGGATCGACGACCCCGCGGGCGTCCCCGTGCCCGGCGTCGCGGGCAACGACGTCAACCTCGCCGCCCTCGCCGAACACCGCCACGGCGCGGGCCGGGGCGCCCGGCACCTGCTGTGCGTGGCCACGGGTCACCGGGGCGTGGGCGGGGCGCTCGTCCTCGACGGCCGTGTGCACAGCGGCAGTTCGGGCCTGGCGCTGGAGGTCGGTCACCTGACCGTCAATCCCGCGGGACTGCCCTGTCACTGCGGCAGCCGCGGCTGCCTCGACGTCGAGACCGACACCCTGGCCTTCCTCACCGCCGCCGGCCGCACGCCCGGCCCCGAGGTGTCACTGCTGCAGCAGTCCCGCGACCTGCTGCGCACGGAGTACGCGGACCCGTCCGTGCGGGCCGCCGCCGAGCTGATCGTCGACCGGCTGGGCCTCGGGCTCGCCGGGCTCGTCAACATCCTCAACCCCGACCGCATCCTGCTGGGAGGGCTCCACCGCGAGCTCCTGGAGGCGGATCCCGAACGGCTGCGCGCGGTCGTCGCCGACCGCAGCCTGTGGGGCCGCAGCGGGAGCGTGCCGATCCTCGCCTGCACCCTGGACTTCAACAGCCTCATCGGCGCCGCCGAAGCGGCCTGGCAGCCGGTCCTGGACGATCCCCTGGCGGCGCTCGCCTGACGCCGCGCGGGACCTCGCGGCTCACTTGCCCGGGCCCCTCGCGAGCGGTACGCGCGCATGCGCACGCGTGCCCGTCGCCGACGGCCGGCCGGGAGCCGGTCCCCGGTCAGCCGGGGACGACGGACCGGGGGCGCCGCCGCGGCGCGGGCCGGCGCAGGCCGGCCGGGGTGCCCACGAACGCGGGCTCCTCCAGGGCCGACAGGGGAGCGGGCCGGTCGAAGGCGAAGGCCTTGCGGTCGCCGCGTGCCGTGCGGGGCGCGGCGGGCCCGGGGGAGGGAACGGTCAGCGTGAACCAGACGACCTTCCCGCCGTCGTGGCGCTCGCGCACGCCCCAGCTCGAACTGACCGCCGCCACCAACGCCAGCCCCCGGCCGTGGGTGCTGCCGGCGTCCACGTCCGCGATGCGCGGCAGCCGGGGATCGTGGTCGCTCACCGAGACGGTGAGGCGGTTCATCACGAGCTCGATCTCGACGGTGCAGCGTTTGTCGGGTTCGGCGTGCTGGTGGACGTTGGTGAGCAATTCGGTGACACCGAGCGCGGCGGGGTCGATGAGGGGATCGAGATGCCAGTAACGCAACTGCGCAGATACGATTCTGCGGACCTGGCCGATCCGTTGGGGCAGAGCCTGGAGCTCCACGGTGCAGTGCTTGTTCACTCGGCTGATCACGGCTGCGACTCCCTGAAGAAGTAGGGCTAGCCTGATGCAGATGGCGTTGCGAAAGTCGTGCGGTACGCGCCTGTTCCGGTCCTGCGGCGCGGGCCACCGGACCGATCGGCGGTAACTGATCCCGAGCGTGACCGCCGAAAACCCTCAGTGATACCGGTACGAGTCAAGGGTCGACTCTCGCGGCCACCTTCGCAACTCCTGCATCCTTCAGTGCTTCGCCGTGCTTCCGTGCGCCGACCGCACGACCTCCAGAAAGCGGTTGACCACCGCTTCGCCCTCATCCTCGCGGGTCGCGCCCCCGGGCGGGTGGTCCTCGGGCCGGCCCAAGGTGAGCCGGTAGCGGTGGCCGTTGACGGTGGCCCGCGCCTGGTCCGGGCCGGCGAACCACGGCTTGCCCGCCTGGACCGAGTCCACCGGAGCGCTGTCGATCTCCCGCCCGTAGCTGGTCAGCAGCTCCAGCCGGCCGTCACGGATCCGCACCTGGCCGGCCCGCGTCAGGGAGCGATGGGAACGCTCGATCCGTACCCCTGTCGCGCTGAACTCCGGTTCCGCCACGGCGCACCGCCCCTCCTGCCGGATGTCGCTGTCCGTTGGGCAGTCTGCCCGTGCGCGGGCCCGGACACCAGTGCCCCTTTATGATCGGAACGCCCGAGTGGTCCGCCTGAGCCCGTACGGAACACCCCTAGGAGCGGCGCGTGAACAGCACAGGGCACACGGGAGCGGCCGGTCCGGCCGTGCCGACCGTCGACGTCGACCACAGCGACCCGGTCTACCGGGCCTGGCTCAAAGAGGCCATCCGCAAGGTCCAGGCCGACGCCAACCGTTCGGCCGACACCCACCTGCTGCGCTTCCCGCTGCCCCCCGAATGGGGCATCGACCTGTACCTCAAGGACGAGTCCACCCACCCGACCGGCAGCCTCAAGCACCGCCTCGCCCGCTCCCTGTTCCTCTACGGCCTGTGCAACGGCTGGATCCGCCCCGAGGCCTGCGTCATCGAGGCCTCCAGCGGCTCCACCGCCGTCTCCGAGGCCTACTTCGCCCAGCTGATCGGCGTGCCCTTCGTCGCCGTCATGCCGCGCACGACCAGCCGCGAGAAGTGCCGCCTGATCGAGTTCCACGGCGGACGGTGCCACTTCGTGGACGACCCCCGGACGATGTACGCGGAGGCGGCCGCCCTCGCCGAGCGGTCCGGAGGCCATTACATCGACCAGTTCACCTACGCAGAACGGGCCACCGACTGGCGCGGCAACAACAACATCGCCGAGTCCGTGTACAGCCAGCTGCGCCGGGAGCGGCACCCCGAGCCCGCGTGGATCGTCGCGACCGCGGGCACCGGTGGCACCTCTGCGACCATCGCCCGCTACACCCGCTACATGCAGTACGACACCCGCGTCTGCGTCGCCGACCCGGAGAACTCCTGCTTCTTCGACGGCTGGCGCGAGAACGACCCCACCGCGACCAGCGACCGGAGCTCGCGCATCGAGGGCATCGGCCGCCCGCGCATGGAACCGAGCTTCGTGCCCTGGGCGATCGACCGGATGATGAAGGTCCCCGACGCCGCGAGCGTCGCGGCCGTCCGCGCGCTCGAGGAGGCCATCGGCCGCAAGGCGGGCGGCTCCACCGGCACCGGCCTGTGGAGTTCGCTGAAGATCGTCGCGGAGATGGTCGGCGAGGGGCGCACGGGCAGCGTCGTCACCCTCATCTGCGACCCCGGCGAGCGCTACCTCGACACCTACTACTCCGACGCCTGGCTGGCCGAACAGGGCCTGGACATCCAGCCCTACGCCCTGGCGATCACCGGCTTCCTGGCGACCGGCCGCTGGCCCGACTGACGCGCCGGTCCACCCGACGCCGTAGCCCGTCCGAGCTCGTAGCCCGTCCGAGCTCACAGTCCCCGAGTCCTCGAGGCCCCGGCCCCCGCGCTCAGCCGACCGGCCGGAACCCGTCCGCGCCCCGCCCCGGGCTCCCCGGGTTCGCGCCGGCCACCACCAGCTCCGGCAGTCGTTCGGCGATCTCCGCGCGGGCCGTGGCGGGCAGGCCCGCGTCCGTCACCAGCGCGTCGACCTCGTCCAGCGTGGCGAACGAGCTCAGCCCGACCGTGCCCCACTTGGTGTGGTCCGCGAGGGCCACCACCCGCCGGGCGGAGCGCACGAAGTGCCGGTTCGTCTCGGCCTCGGCGAGGTTGGGCGTGGACAGGCCGGCCTCGGCGGATATGCCGTGCACCCCGATGAACAGCACGTCGAAGTGGAGCGAGCGGATCGCCGCGTCCGCGACCGGACCGACCAGCGTGTCCGAGGGCGTGCGCACACCGCCCGTCAGCACCACGGTGGCGGCGCCCGGACGGGCCGGCGTGCCGGGAGCCGCCCGCTGGGCGGTGTGGAACACCTCCGCCACCCGTACCGAGTTGGTGACGATCGTCAGATCGGGGACATCCACCAGCCGCTGGGCCAGTGCGTACGCCGTCGTCCCGCCCGCCAGCGCTACGGCGCTGCCCCGCACGGCCATCTCGGCGGCGGCCCGGGCGATGTCCTCCTTGGCGCTGAGCTCCAGCGCCGACTTGGCCTCGAAACCGGGCTCGTGCGTCGTCGCCTCCGCCTCCGCCACCGGCACCGCACCGCCGTGCACCTTCTCCACGACGCCCTGCCGGGCCAGCGCGTCCAGGTCGCGCCGGACCGTCATGTCCGAGACGTTCAGCCGCCGGGTCAGTTCGTTGACCCGCACCCCGCCGCGCCGCCTGACCTCGTCGAGGATCAGGGCACGACGCTGCTCCGCCAGGAGATTCTGGTTGTCACCCACCCGAACCGTCCTTCCCGGTCGACCGCCGCCCGTCGTGCGCGCACATCCTCCCACGCGTGTACGACAACACCCGCTCGCTTTCCCGGTGTTCGGGCGGCCTCCTCGACAGCCACCTCCACCCGTCGGCCGACGCGTCGTCAGGGGAGGTCGGGCAGGTCCTCGGGATACAGCAGGGTGAGGTCCTCCGTGCTGGGCGCGGCCAGTTGCGCCACCCGGCCCGCGTGCCGCTCGACCATCGCCTCGAACGTCTGCCGGGCGGTACGGCCGTTGCCGAACGCCGGGCCCTTGGGAAGGGCGGTGAAATACCGCAGCAGCGCCTCGGCCGCACCCTCGCCGATCCGGTACTCGTGCTCGTCCGCCTGCTGCCGCACGATGCGCAGCAGCTCCTGCGGGGCGTAGTCGCCGAAGGTGATGGTGCGCGAGAAGCGCGACGCCACCCCGGGGTTGACGGTCAGGAAGCGGTCCATCTCGGCGGTGTATCCGGCGACGATGACCACCACCTCGTCGCGGTGGTCCTCCATCAGCTTCACCAGCGTGTCGATGGCCTCCCGCCCGAAGTCCCGCCCGGAGTCCTCCGGTGCCAGGGCGTACGCCTCGTCGATGAAGAGCACGCCGCCGCGGGCCCGGTCGAAGGCCTCCTGCGTACGGATGGCGGTGGAACCGATGTGCTCGCCCACCAGGTCCACCCGCGACACCTCCACCAGGTGCCCGCGCTCCAGCACCCCGAGGTTGGCCAGGATCTCGCCGTAGAGACGGGCGACGGTGGTCTTGCCCGTGCCGGGGGAGCCGGTGAAGACCAGGTGACGGCGGACGGACGCGGCCTTGAGGCCCGCCTGTCGCCGCCGCCGCCCCACCTCGATCATGTCGGTCAGGGCGCGGACCTCGCGTTTGACGCTGTCCAGGCCCACCAGGGCGTCCAGCGCTCCCAGCGCCGCCGCCGGCGAACGCTCCCCGGCGGGCTGCCCGTCCGCCGATGCCGCAGGGGCGGGGGAGCGCGGTGCGGGCGGGGCAGGCGCCGGCCGGACGGCCGTCGCGACAGCGGTCGCCCGGCCGGCGCCGGCGCCCCGGCCCGCTCCGTCGTCGCTCGTACAGCGCTCGCTGACGGGCCCGTCCTCCGCGAATTCGTAGCCCCCGCGCGCGCACCGCTCGGTGTGACAGGCGGTCAGCGTCGCGCGGCAGCCGTCGATGACGTGGAAGCCGTAGCCGCCGCTGCCCGTCACCCGGCAGTCGTCGAACGTGCCCCGGCCCTCCGCCGAGACGTAGAAGCCCGCCTCGGCCGGCGAGGTCACCGTGCAGCGCTCGACGCGGGGGTCGGCGCCCTTGGTGACGATGACGCCGGTGGACGTCGCGTCGATGGTGCAGCCGGCCAGCGTGCCGCCGCTGCCGTGGCCGCGGAACCAGGCGCCCGTGGTCGCCTCCCGGATCCGGGAGTCCGTCAGGTGGGCGGTCGCGCCGCCACTCACCGACACGGCGGTGCCCCGCACCCGCGTCAGGTCGCTGTCGGTGACGTCCGCGCCGGAGCCGCGGTCCAGCACGAACAGTGCGTCCGGCACGTCGTGCACCCGGCAGGAGGCGAGGCGGGCCTCGGCCCCGTCGCTGACCCACACCGCCGGATAGTCGCCGGTGCTGTCGTGGATCTCGCACTGCTCCGCCTCGACCCGCGTGCCCGGATCCCACACCGACAGGCCGTTGCGGCCGAAGCGGCGCACGGTCGAGCGGGTCATCGTCAGCACCGAACGCGAGCGCAGGTCCACGGCGTTCTCCGGAACGTCGTGGATGTCGCAGTCGGCCAGGGCCAGCACCGCGCCGGTGTCCAGCGTCACGCCGTCGGCGGAGGTGCGGTGCACCCGGCAGTCCGTCAGGCGCCCCGCGGCGCGCGCCGCGACCTGCACACCGGTGCCCTTGATCTCGTAGACCTCGCAGCCCACCGCCTCCAGGGCGCTGCCCTCGCCCGTCAGCGACAGCCCCGCCCCCCGGGAGTGGTGGACCCGGCAGCGCTCCAGGCGCGGCTCGGCCCCGCCGCTCACGGCGACGCCGGACTGTCCCGCGGCCACCACCTCGCAGTCCTCGAAGACGCCGCCGGAGCCGTCCAGCACGCTGATGCCGACGCCCGAGGGGTTGTCGACCAGGCAGCGGCGTACGGTCGGCCGCGCCCCGCCGCGCACCTCGATGCCGACCGCCGACCGCGTCACCACCCGCACGTCCGTCAGCTCCGGCGCCCCGCCCTCCACCAGAAGGGCGGGCTCGGCCGCGTCATGGCCCTCGATCAGCAGGTCCCCGAGCGTCGCGGAGGCCCGTACGGTCACGGCGACGCCCTCGGTGGGGGCGATGCGCACCGCGCCGCGCGACCCCTCGCTGCCCCGCAGGATGACGGCCCGGGCGACGATCACGTTCTCGCGGTAGGTGCCCGGCGCCACGGACAGCACGTCCCCGTCGCCCGCCGCTTCGAGCGCCGAGGCGAGGGAGTCGTACTCTCCCGTGCGCCGCCGCCAGCGCGCCGTGCCGGCGTGCGTCACCTGGACCACCGAGCCCTGTGCCATGGCGCTGCTGTGCCCCCGCCTCGAGTGTGTGTGCGTCCGGGAAGGACGCGTACCGGCGGCACCACCGTAGCGCGCGCGGGGCACGGGGGTCGGCCGCTCGGACCGTTGTCAACTTCCCGCGTCCGCACGGCCCCAGGTGTGGCCGGCCCGCTCCCACGCCCGGTCCCACTGGGCGAACCGCCGCCGGGCGAGGCGCCAGAGGACCAGCCGGCGCAGTCCCTCCACCAGGGCGGCTGTCGCGGCGGCCGCGCCGGCGCCGGCGAGCACGGCGTGGACGGTGGCCGTCGCGTCGTCCAGGGGGCGCGCCGCGACGCGGCCGAGGTCGTCGGTCCACAGCGGGAACCTCTTGCCGGGAACGGCGGTCTGACGGGCGCCCACCGTGCCCGTGCGCTCCCGGCCGTCCGGACCCGGCCAGCGGGCCACGACGTGGTGGTACCCCTCGCGCCCGGCGCGGGCCTCCAGGCCGGCGTCGTCCGCCGCCGGTACGGCCCGCACGGCCGTCGCGGTCACCAGATGCCGGTGCAGGTGCTGCTCGCGGACGGTCGCGCGCAGCGCCTGATGGGCGGCCGTACCCGTCACCCAGCCGGCGACCGGGCCCATCATGAGGACCAGCACCACGGCGGCCACCCCTGCCCACGCCTCCAGGACATCGCTGCGACGGCGCAGCGGGTTGCGCCGCCAGCGCCAGACGAACGCCTTCGCACGCACAGTGCTCACCCCCTTACCCGTCCGTAGATACCTCACGGGGCGCGGCGCATGCGGAGGAAGGGGGAGCGGAGACCAAAATCACCCCCCGCGGAGGCCGGCAGTGGCGGCACGTTGACGACAGCCGCGACAAGAAGGGACAGGTCGGGACAAGGGCGGAATCATTCCAGTACTTCCACGGAATCCCCGACGTGCACCACTCCGGTGTGCTCCGGGATGAGGTTCCTGCCGAACACCAGGCTGCCGTCGACGCGGTGGTGCCGTGCGAGGGTGCGCAGCGGCTCCTTGCCCCGCTCGGCGGTGCGCTGGTCGACCGTGGTGACCACGCAGCGGCCGCAGGGCTTGACGGCCCGGAAGACCACCTCCCCGACGCGCACCCGCCGCCAGCCGTCCTCGGCCCGGGGCGCGGTGTTCCCGACGACCAGGTTGGGCCGGAAGCGGTCCATGGACAGTGGGCCCTCGGCGGCGTGGTCGCCCGCGGCTATCAGGGAATTGAGCGCCTCGAGCGAGGCGGTCGTGGTCACCAGCAGAGGAAAGCCGTCGGCGAACGTGACCGTGTCGCCAGGGCGGGAGTAATCGGGATCGACCGGGCGTCGCCGGGCCGGGTCGTCCATGTACGCGAGGCGGGCCTCGACCCCCAGGAAGGCGCTCAGCCACGCGTCGGCGGCGGCGCCGGCGGGCACCGCCTCCACCTTGTTCTTGAAGACCTCCGCGACGATCGTGCCCACCCGGTCCGCCGAGCCGGGCACGGCCACCTCGATCGGGCCGGCCCCCGGGGCGCTCATCCGGACCCCGCCGCCCGGCAGGAGCTCGGCCGAGGCCAATGCCAGCCTCGGCTCCTGCCGTTGGGTGATGATCCGGCCGTCCGGTCCGACGACCGTCCATCGCCGGTCCCCGGCGAGCCCCCACGGCTCCACGGCCGCCTCGCCGGGCGCGCACCCCGCCATCGACTTGACCGGATAGAAGCGGATCGCTGTCAGTACAGGCTCAGGCTCGGACATGCGGTCATTTTGCCAGCCGGATATGACAGTTGGGCGGCCGGAGCCGCCGGACCCGCCGCGACGGCGGGCTCCCGGCGGGCGACGGTCAGTAACCGCCCTGGTCCGGCCAGGCGCGACCGTTGTGCGGCTCCTCGTACTGCGCTCCGGCCGGGCGGGGCGCGACCGGCCGCATGGCGTCGAAGCCCCCCGGGTTCGGGGACGCCGCGGGGCGCTGCTGCTGCTGGTACTGCTGCGGGCCGGTGTAGCCGCGCTGCGCCCCGGCCTGCTGCGGGATGTACGGCGCGGGCGCCTGCTGCAGTCCCCCGGGCTGCGCCGGGGCGGGGTTGCCGCCGCCGTACTGCGGCGCCTGCGGGGCGTAGCCGCCCTGCGGGGCCTGCGGGCCCGGGTGGGAGGACGGGCCGGAGGGCAGGGCCGGCAGCGCGGGCAGGTTGCTGCCGCTCCGGAAGTCGTACGGGGAGGACACCTGGATCGGCGCGATCTGCGGCGTACCGCGCTCGGCGACGAGGCTGTCGTAGATGGGGGTGTCCGGAAAAGACGAGGAGGCGTAGTAGCCGCCGCCGTAGGTGCTGCGGGGGGAGGTCATAGCCCATAAGTTAAGCCCATGGTGTGCCGGTTGGGGAGGGCGGTATGGGGGTTGATTGCGGTGCTCGGAGGGGCTGCGGATCGCCAAAGCGATCGAACCCGGGAAAATCGGTCGCCAAGGTACGTTGGGATCATGTAAAGACCGGCCTCGGGAGGGGTGCAGCATGGGGATGCTCAAAGGCGCCAATGTCAGGATTCCTGCGCAGGTGGTACGGATCGAATTGGGCCGGGGCACCGGCCCGGGAGTGCCCGATGTCGACGCTTCGGCGCTGCTGCTGACGGGAGGCAGGGTCCGCTCCGACGCCGACTTCGTCTTCTACAACCAGCCCCGCCACGCCTCCGGCGCCGTGCGGCACGAGGGCAGGCGCCCCGCCGGCGACGCCGTGGCCGACACCCTCACCGTCGACCTCGGCGCGGTCGAGCCCGAGGTGGAGCGGGTGGTCCTCGCGGCCTCCGCCGACGGCGGCAGCTTCGCCCGGGTGCCCGGGCTCCACATCCGCGTCCTGGACGCGGCGGGCGGGGCGGAGCTGGCCCGGTTCGACAGCCAGGACGCCACCGTCGAGACGGCCCTCGTCCTGGGGGAGCTCTACCGGCGCCAGGGCGAGTGGAAGTTCCGCGCCGTGGGCCAGGGCTACAGCAGCGGCCTCGCGGGCCTCGCCACCGACTTCGGCATCACCATCGACGACCCGGGCCCCGCGCCCGCGGCCGCTCCCGCCCCCGCGGCCGCTCCCGTGGCCCCACCCGCTCCGGCGCCCACGCGCACTCCCGCGCCCGCCGCCTCGCCCGCGCCCGTACGGCTCACCAAGGTCACGCTCACCAAGGAGACCCCGGCCGTCTCCCTGGCCAAGCAGGGCGGCACCTCCGGCACGATGCGCGTCAACCTCAACTGGCAGGTCAACAAGCAGTTCAAGGGCTGGGGCCGCAGGCTCGGCAAGGCCATGGCCGTGCACAGCGACCTGGACCTCGACCTGGGAGCCCTCTTCGAGCTCAGCGACGGCAGCAAGGGCGTGGTGCAGGCGCTGGGCAACTCCTTCGGAGCGCTCCACCAGCCGCCCTACATCCACCTCGACGGCGACGACCGCACCGGCGCCGTGGAGACCGGCGAGAACCTCACCGTCAACCTCGACCACATCGGTGCGTTCCGCCGCATCCTGGTCTTCGTCACCATCTACGAAGGCGCCCGCAGCTTCGCCGGCCTGCACGCCACCGTCACCCTCCACCCCCAGCACGGCGCGCCCATCGACTTCTCCCTGGACGAGTGCACCGTGCTCTCCAACGTCTGCGCCCTGGCCCTGATCACCAACACCGGCAAGGACCTCGTCGTCCAGCGCGAGGCCCGCTACCTGGTCCCCGACCGCGGCGTCAGCCCCCAGCGCACCCTCGACCGGGCCTACGGCTGGGGCATGAACTGGACACCCGGCCGCAAGTGACCCCGGCCCCGCGGCACGGGGGAGCGGCCGGCCGGATCACGGGCCGGAGGCCGCTTCAGGGCGCGGCCTCCGGCCGCTCGGGACGGGCGTACGTGCGCCCCTTCCAGGCCGCGCCCCGCCCCCGGTAGTGCTGCACCGCCGAGTCCACGGTCATCAGCAGGTAGAGCAGGGCCGTGAACGGCAGCAGCGGCGCGAGCCACGGCGGCTGCCGGTAGTAACGCAGCATCGGCAGGTACGTCCCCGCCATCACCGCCCAGGCGGCGGCCCCCAGCGCGAGCGGCACGACGGCACCGCCCAGCGCCCCGGCGGCCACCGCCAGCGGCGGCACCAGATAGACCACCGCCAGCCCCATGACGGTCCCGGCCAGCAGCGTCGGGCTGTGCAGCAGCTGTGCGTACGCGCTGCGGGAGACCATCCGCCACAGCGGCCGCAGGCCCGGATAGGGCCGCACGCTGTCGACCCGCTCGGCGAGCCCCAGCCAGATCCGGCCGCCGGAGCGCTTGACCGCCCGGGCCAGCGCCACGTCGTCGATCACGGCCTGCCGGATGACGTCCGGGATCCCCGCCCGCTCGGCCGCCTCCCGGCGCAGCAGCACACACCCGCCGGCCGCGGCCGCCGTCCGCCCGCCCGGCCGGTTGATCCACCGGAAGGGGTAGAGCTGGGCGAAGAAGTAGACGAAGGCCGGCACGATCAGCCGCTCCCAGCCGGTCGCCACCCGCAGCCGCGCCATCTGCGACACCAGGTCCAGCCCCGAGGCCCGGGCGGCCGCCACCAGTTCCCGCAGGCTGTCCGGATCGTGCGCGATGTCCGCGTCCGTCAGCAGCAGGTACTCGGCGTCGGTACGGGCACGGGCGAGGGCGACGCCGTGCCGCACCGCCCACAGCTTGCCGGTCCAGCCCGGCCCCGGCTCGCCGGGCGAGTCCACGGTCAGCGGCAGCCCGCCGTGCTCCCGGCCCAGCGCCCGGGCCAGCTCGCCGGTGCCGTCCGTGCTCCCGTCGTCGACGAGGAAGATCTCCGCCCGCCCCGGGTAGTCCTGGGCCAGCAGCGACGGCAGGCTCGACGGCAGCACCTCGGCCTCGTCCCGCGCGGGCACCACGACCGCCACGTCCGGCCACCGGGCCGGGGGAGCGCGGTCCGGCAGCCGGACGTCCGTACGCCAGAAGAATCCCTGCCCCGCCAGCAGCCACGCCCACGCGGCCAGGGAGCCCGCGGTGATCCACGTCAGCACGCTCACCGGCCGCAGTCTGCCGCAGGACGGCGGGGCCGGCGGCCGTATCGATTAAAGTGTCGGGGTGAAGATCGCGCTCATGGACTCCGGCAACGGCCTTCTGGCGGCGGCGGCCGCCGTGCACCGGCTGCGGCCCGACGCCGATCTCGTCCTCTCCTCGGACCCCGACGGCATGCCCTGGGGCCCCAGGACCACCGAGGGCATCGTCGAGCGCGCCCTGGCCTGCGCCCGCGCCGCCGCCGCACACCGGCCCCAGGCGCTGATCGTCGCCTGCAACACCGCCTCCGTCCACGCCCTGGAGGCGATACGCGCGGAGCTGGAGCCCGGCCTGCCCGTCATCGGGACCGTCCCGGCGATCAAGCCCGCGGCCTCCGGCGGCGGCCCCATCGCCGTCTGGGCCACCCCGGCCACCACCGGCAGCCCCTACCAGCGCGGGCTGATCCGCGACTTCGCCTCCGGCGTCGAGGTGACCGAGGTGCCCTGCCCGGGCCTGGCCGACGCCGTGCAGCGCGCCGACGCCGACGCCGTCGAGATCGCCGTGAAGGCCGCTGCCGCCGCCACCCCCCGCGGGGTGCGCGCCGTCGTCCTGGGCTGCACCCACTACGAGCTCGTCGCCGAGCGCATCCGCGCCGCCCTGCAGGACCCCGCGGCCCCGCCCCTCGAGCTGTACGGCTCCGCCGACGCCGTCGCGGCCCAGGCACTGCGCCGCGTGGGGGTGCCGCCCGCCCCCGACGCCGAGCCGTCCGGCAGCCTCACCGTGCTGCTCAGCGGCCGGGAGGGGGAGCTGGACGCGCCCTCGCTGACCTATCCCGAGGGCCGCTCGCTGCTGCCCGTCGGCGCCTCGCGCCCCTGACGCGACCCCTCCGGGTTCCCCGCGCGCACCCCTGCCGCCGTGGCGGAACGTGGGTAGGCTGCCCAATATGAGGGACCACTCCCAGGACCCGCAGGGGCACGAGGGTTCGCACGGTGCCGGGAACGACGACCGGCAAGGGCCGGAGACACCCGCCGTCTGGACGGGCCGGGCGACCAACCGGGCCCAGTGGCTGATGGCCGCCGTCGGCGCCGCCTGTCTGGCGCTCGGCATCGAGCTCGCCGTCGACAGCGCGTGGACCTCGGGCCTCGCCCCGCTGGTGATGGCCGTCGTCGGCTGCGTCGCGGCGGGGCTGCTGATCCTCTACGGAACCCTCGCCTTCGTCCATGTCGCCGTACGGGTCGACAAGGACACCCTGGAGATCCGCTGCGGCCACATCGGCGTCCCCTGTACCCGCATCCCGCTCAGTCTCGTGGTCGGCGCCGACTTCGACCCGCGCGTCACCCCGCGTCAGTGGGGCGGCTGGGGTTACCGATGGCGCCCGGAGAAGGGCATGGGGGTCGTGGTGCGGCGCGGCGAGGGGTTCGTGGTCCGGCTCGGCGACGGCCGGACGATCACGGTCACCGTCGACGACGCGGAGGCGGCGGTACGAGTGATCCGTGACCGCCTGCGCCCGCTCGGCGGCCGCACGGCCTCCGCCTGAGGGCGTACGGCTCGTTCGCGTACGCCCGGTCCTCGGTTCCCTCCCGTATGCCCTGGCCTCGTGCTTTCCGCCCCGGGCGGTGCCGGGGGAGTGGCGTCGGGCCGTTAGGCTCGGCCCATGCCGATTCCCGACTTCCTTCGCGCCCTCCGCACCACCGCGGGCCACCAGCTGCTCTGGCTGCCCGGCGTCAGTGCCATCGTCCTCGACGACGACGGCCGGGTGCTGCTGGGCCGCCGCTCGGACACGGGCCAGTGGTCGATCATCGGCGGCATCCCCGACCCGGGCGAGCAGCCGGCCGCCGCGGTGGTGCGCGAGGTGTACGAGGAGACGGCCGTCCGCTGTGTGCCGGAGCGCGTCCTGCTGGTCGAGGCGCTGGAGCCGTTCACGTACCCCAACGGCGACGTCTGCCAGTACATGGACATCTGCTTCCTCGCCCGCGCGGTGGGCGGTGAGGCGCGGGTCAACGACGACGAGTCGCTCGAGGTGGGCTGGTTCGAGCTGGACGCCCTGCCGCCGATGCAGAGGTTCGCGCTGACGCGGATCAAGCAGGCGGCGGCGGGCGGTCCCACGTGGTTCGACGGCATCACGGGAGAGCGCTGACCCTCCGGCGGGCGCACGCAAGGAAATTGAGTGCGCGTCAATTTACTTTCGCCTCATTTCCGAAGAGCCTGACGTATCGTCAATTCTGAATTGCGATCCATGCGTCCCACGACGCCGGTCCGCACTTCTCCGCGTCAGGATCGCCCGTAGGCCAGTTCGTAGGGCGGTCGTTCCAGCGCTCGAAGAAAAAACCGGAAGCAATTCGATGCCGATCCTTTGGCTCCGATGGTGATACCGGGCGCGCTCGCGCACTGTTGGGAAAGACGTTGCTTTGCTAATGTGTCCTCTGCTCATCTTCCGAGAGCAGTCGGGGGTCAGTGAGGATGCACCGCAAAAGCATATGATCGACCGCCCACGCAAAAGTCAGCGAGTGCGCCGTTCCTGCGAACGGAAACGCGAGCCGACGAGCCGGATGCCGGGGCGTTCTGACCTCTGGTCAGGCCTCTGACCAGGTAGAAAGATCAGGTCGCTCCGTCCGTCGTCCCTGCCGCTCGGCGCACCGGCAACCCCCCCGGCCGTATGGCGCGCCCTTGGTTCAGGGTGTTCTCGCCTGCCCGGGCTGGAATCAGGAACGCGCATGAGAAACATTCGGGCGACCCGCGAGTTCCCCCTCGCATTGCGATTGCTATTGTTCAATCAGTTTGGCATCGACATCGGGTTCTACCTCCTGCTGCCGTTTCTCGCGGCATATTTGGAACAGGGCCTCGGCATGTCGGCCGCGCTCGTCGGGTTCGTGCTCGGTGCGCGGAATCTCGGCCAACAGGGCCTGTTCATCCTCGGTGGTTCCGCCGCCGACAGACTGGGCCCACGAACGGTGATCATCACCGGGTGCGCGCTGCGGACCGTGGGCTTCGGCCTCTTCGCCTTCGGCAACTCGCTGTGGCTGCTGCTCGCAGCCTCCGTCCTCACGGGGCTCGCGGCGGCGCTGTTCTATCCCGCCGTACGCACCTACGTCGCACTGGAGTCGGGCGACCGCAAGGCCGAGGCGTTCGCGCTCCTCAACGTCTACGCCACCATCGGCTCACTCCTCGGCCTGCTTCTGGGCAGCGTGCTGTTCCTGGCGGACTTCCGCCTGTGCGCGGTGGTGGTGGCAGGAGTGTTCGGCGTCCTGACGGTCGCCCAGGCGATGGTCCTGCCGACCAGCGGAGCCGCGCCCGCGGGCCCCTCGGCCTCGGTGCTGGGGGACTGGCGGGAGGCCTTCTGCAATCGCCGGTTCCTACTGTTCTGCCTCGCCACCACCGGCATGTTCACCATGGAGAACCAGCTCTACCTCCTGCTGCCCGAGGGAGCGTTGCGGGCCTCCGGCTGGAAGGGCGCGGCGGGCGTGCTGCTGGCCGCCGGAGCGATCGCCAACATGCTGTTCCAGCTGCGGATCACCAGAGCGCTGGGACGCAACGGAGGCGGCACCCGGTGGGTGAGCTCCGGGCTCGTCGTCATGGGGGTCAGCTTCCTGCCCCCGCTGCTCGTCTGCGGCACCGAGCCGCCGGGGAGCACCCGTGAGGCGGTGGCGCGGATGGCCGTCATGGTGGCCAGCTCGGTCATGCTCTTCTTCGGCATCATGGTCGCCCACCCGACGGCGATGGAGATGATCCCCGGCTTCGGACGGGAGAGCCTGACCGGCACCTACTTCGGGCTCTTCTACGTCTTCTCCGGGATCGCGGCCACGGCCGGCAACGCGGTGGTCGGGCGGACCATGGACCTCGGCGAACAGTTCGGCATGTACTGGCTGCCCTGGGTCTGCTGCCTGGCCTTCGGTCTGTCCTCGGCGGGCTCGGTGGCCCTGCTCTTCCGGTCCGGGATGCTCCCCGTGCTGCCCGCTCCGTCCGGAGCGCCCGTGGCCGAGGGCCCGGTGGTGGCCCAGCCGGCGGCCGGCGGGTCGGGCGCGGCGATCGTCAAGCGGGCGGCGGGCCCGGTGGTTCCCATGGCCCCCACCGGCCCCACGTCCGGCCAGTCCCCCCAGGGCCCCACGGCGGCCCTGGACCCGACGGGCTCCGCCGGCGACGGCCTCCGGCAACAGGACGCGGCCCGGCTGCCCGGCCCGGCCCGGGCCACCGACGACGCGGCGGACCAGCCGCCGCTGTGACGGAGGCGGCCGTCCGTGGTGGGGGAGGCGGTCCTCGGACCCGCCTCCCCCACCTGTCCCGGAGGCGCGCGGAGCGCGCGTTCGGGTGACCGGGGGCGCCCCGGCGGGTACACGTCTTGCGCGGCGCGGCGGGGCACCGCAGAGTCGAGGCATGCCCATCGCAACGGTGAATCCCGCGAACGGCGAGACGATCAAGAGGTTCGACGCACTGGGACCGGAGGAGACCGAGCGGCGCCTGGCCGCCGCCGACGCGGCCTTCCGCCAGTACCGCACCACCGGCTTCGCCGAGCGGGCACGGCTCCTCGAGCGTGCCGCCGGCCTCCTCGACGAGGACCGCGAAGACATCGCCCGCACCATGACCACCGAGATGGGCAAGCCGCTGGCCGCCGCCCGGGCGGAGGCGGCCAAATGCGCCAAGGCCATGCGCTGGTACGCCGCGCACGCCGAGGAACTGCTGGCCGACGAGCTGCCCCCCGAGACCGATGTGCGCGACGCCGGGGCCGTACGCGCCCGTGTGCACTACCGCCCCCTGGGCGTGATCCTGGCCGTCATGCCGTGGAACTTCCCGCTCTGGCAGGTCATGCGCTTCGCCGCCCCCGCGCTGATGGCGGGCAACGTCGGGTTGCTCAAGCACGCCTCGAACGTCCCGCAGACGGCGCTCTACCTCGAGGACCTCTTCCGTCGCGCCGACTACCCGCAAGGGTGCTTCCAGACCCTGCTCGTGGGGTCCGGTGCGGTCGAGGCCGTCCTGCGCGACGGCCGGGTCGCCGCCGCGACGCTCACCGGCAGCGAACCGGCCGGCCGGGCCGTCGCCGCCGTCGCCGGCGACGAGGTGAAGAAGACCGTCCTGGAGCTCGGCGGCAGCGACCCGTACATCGTGATGCCGTCCGCCGACATCGCCCGCGCCATCCGCACCGCCGTCACCGCCCGCGTGCAGAACAACGGCCAGTCCTGCATCGCGGCCAAGCGCTTCATCGTCCACGCCGACGTCTACGACACCTTCGCCGAACGCTTCACCGCCCTCATGGCGGGACTGACCGTCGGCGACCCGATGGACGAGACCACGGACGTCGGCCCGCTGGCCACCGAACGCGGCCGCGCCGACCTGGAGGAGCTCGTCGACGACGCCGTGCGCCAGGGCGCCACGGTCCTGTGCGGCGGCCGGCGCCCGGAGGAACGACCGAGGGGCTGGTTCTACGAACCCACCGTGCTCGCCGACGTCACCTCCGACATGCGCATCCACCGCGAGGAGGCCTTCGGCCCCGTCGCCACCCTCTACCGGGCCGACAGCCTCGACGACGCCGTCGACATCGCCAACGACACGCCGTTCGGCCTCAGTTCCAACGTCTGGACCCGCGACGAGGACGAACAGCACCGCTTCGTACGCGACATGGAGGCGGGCGGCGTCTTCTTCAACGGCATGACCGCCTCCCACCCCGCCCTGCCCTTCGGCGGAGTGAAGCGCTCCGGCTACGGACGCGAGCTGTCCGGCCACGGCATCCGCGAGTTCTGCAACGCCACCACCGTCTGGTACGGAGCGGAGCCCGGCGGCGGGGCGTGAGGACCGCCCCGCCGGCCACCACGCGTCAGCGGCCCCAGCGCAGCCCCGGGGTCTGCACCGGCGCGTCGTACAGCCGCAGCATCTCGTCGTCCACCCGGCACAGCGTCACCGAGGCGCCGGCCATGTCCAGCGACGTGACGTAGTTGCCCACGAGCGTCCGGGCGACCGGCACGCCGCGCTCGCGCAGCGCCCGGTGCACCTCCGCGTTGAACCCGTAGAGCTCCAGCAGCGGCGTTCCGCCCGAGCCGTTGACCAGCACCAGGACCGGCCCGCCCGGCCGCAGGTCCTCCAGCACGGCCTGCACCGCGAAGTCGGCGATCTCGCCCGACGTCATCATCGCGCGCCGCTCCCGGCCCGGCTCGCCGTGGATGCCCACGCCCAGTTCCAGCTCGCCCGCGGGGAGATCGAAGGTGGGGCTGCCCTTGGCCGGGGTCGTACAGGAGGCGAGGGCGACCCCGAAGCTGCGCGAGGCCTCGTTCACCCGCCGCGCGATCGCCTCGACCCGCTCGAGCGGCGCGCCCTGCTCGGCCGCCGCCCCCGCGATCTTCTCCACGAACAGCGTCGCCCCGGTCCCGCGCCGCCCCGCCGTGAAGAGGCTGTCCGTGACCGCCACGTCGTCGTTGACGAGCACGCTGGCGACCTGGATGCCCTCGTCCTCGGCGAGTTCGGCGGCCATGTTGAAGTTGAGCACGTCACCGGTGTAGTTCTTCACGATGAACAGCACGCCCGCACCGCTGTCCACGGCGGCCGCCGCCCGCACCATCTGATCGGGCACCGGCGAGGTGAAAATCTCCCCGGGGCACGCCGCATCGAGCATCCCCGGCCCCACGAACCCCCCGTGCAACGGCTCATGCCCGGAGCCGCCGCCCGACACCAGCCCCACCTTCCCCGCGACGGGCGCGTCCCGCCGCACGATGACGCGCCGCTCCACATCCACGGTCAGCTCGGGATGCGCGGCGGCCATGCCACGCAGCGCGTCGGGCACGACGGTCTCGGGGACGTTGATGAGCATCTTCATGCGGGGGCTCCCTGGGTGCTGGGCTCGTGTGCGGATCGGGCGGGTTCCGCGTGCGGCCGGTATCGCGTGACCGGGCGTCAGATGCCACCGTCACCACGGCATCCCGCGCGGCACCGAAGGCCGCTGGACGTCCCGGTCCGCTCAGCCGTTGAGCAATTGCGTGCAGGCCAGCTCATTGTAGAGCGCGTCCCGCGCCATGAGCTCGGTGTGGGTGCCCACGGCCCGTACCCGTCCCGCCTCCATGACCACGATCCGGTCCGCCGTCGTCACGGTGGACAGACGATGGGCGACCACCAGGACGGTCGTGTCGCGGGCGGTGTCGGTGACCGTGTCGCGCAACGCCGCCTCGTTGGCCGCGTCGAGCTGGGAGGTGGCCTCGTCCAGCAGCAGCAGCATGGGGCGGCGGAGCAGGGCCCGGGCGATCGCCACGCGCTGCCGCTCACCCCCCGAGAGCCGGCCGCCGCGGTGGCCGACGTCGGTGTCCAGCCCGTGGGGCAGGCGGCCGGCCACCTCGTCCAGCCGGGTCAGCCGCAGAACGCGCGTGAGCTCCTCGGCGGGGGGAGCCTCGCCACCGAGGGCCAGGTTGTCGCGCAGAGTCCCCGCGAGGACGGGGACGTCCTGCTCGACGTAGCCGATGCAGGAGCGCAGCCGGCTCAACGGCCACTGCCGCACGTCCTTCCCGCCGAGCAGGACACGACCGGAGTCCGGCTCGTAGAAGCGCTCTATCAGCGAGAAGACCGTGGTCTTGCCCGCGCCCGACGGACCGACGAACGCCGTCAGGCCGCGCGCCGGAACGGAGAAGGAGACCTCGTGGTGAACCCGGGGCGCTCCGGGCCGGTAGGTGAAACACACCCGGTGGAACGCCACCCCCAGGGCGGAGGCCCCGTCCGCCGCCCCGGCCCGCCCGGAGTCCGTGGTGCCCACCGCGCCCGCCGTGCCCGCCGCGCCCGCCGTGCCCACCGCGCCCGCCGCACTCTCCACGTGTTCGACATCGAGCCGCTCCACCTGATCGATACGGACCGCCGCCGCCGATCCGACCTGCAGCTGACCGACGCCCTCGACCAGTTGCCCGATCCGCGGGGCGAGGGCGAAGAGGTAGAGCAGGAAGGCGACGAGCGTGGAGACGCCGATGGCACCGGAGGCGACGCGCGCGCCCCCCGCTCCGAGCACCACGAGAAAGCTGACCTGGACGACGACCGCCGACGCCGTCGCCGACACCGCTTCCCACGCGGCGGCGCGTACCCCGGTGCGGCGGGCGTCCTCGGCCGCCCGGTGCAGCGCTCCCGCCTCCCGGTGCTCGGCCCCGGAGGCCTTGACGGTACGGAAAGCGCCCAGGACCCGCTCCAGCGCCACCCCGATGCGGCCCACCGCCTCCTGCGTCTGGCGGGTGGCCCGGCCGATCCGGGGGGCCACGAGCGCGACGATGACACCGACGAAGGCGACGACCGCCAGGGTGACACACAGCAGGACGGCGTCCAGCAGTCCCATCAGGACGACCGTCGCCACCGTGACCAGGGTTCCGGTGACCGCCGCGGACACCGCCTGCGGTGCGGTCTGGCGCAGCAGCGTCGTGTCGGACGTCACCCGGGCGATCAGATCGCCGGGTTCGGTGTCCTCCACCACCGGCACGCGGAGCCGCAGGATCCGGTCGGCCAGCCGGCAGCGGGCAGCGCAGACGGCGGACTCCGCCGAGCACTGCAGCAGATAGTGGCCCACTCCCGCGAGGACGGCCCCGGCGACCACCAGCGAGCTGAGCACCAGCACGGGCCCGGCCGCCGGCCGCCCCTGGCCCATGTCGTCCATCACCCGCTTGGCCGCCAGCGGCTGGGCCAGGCCCATGACGCTGCCCACGAGTGCGACGACGAGACCGGCGGCGATGCGCGCGCGGTACGGGCGCAGATGCCCCAGCAGCGCCCGGTGGCCCGACCGGGCGGGGCCGGTGCTCCCGCCCACGGGACGCTCCTTGGGGGCGGCGGGCTCATGGCCGGTGACCTCGGCGGCGGGTGCCTTGCTCATCGCCTCGCTCCGCGCTGACAAGGCATCGGCTCACTCCACGGCGAAGAAGCGTTGGAAGTAGTCGGCCTGTGCGCCCTCGCCGACGAGGACGCCTTCGGCCTCCACCCAGGCGTGCGCGGCGAACGGCGGGCGGCTGCG
The DNA here is from genome assembly GCF_040932295.1 of Streptomyces sp. C36. Lineage (NCBI taxonomy): Bacteria > Bacillati > Actinomycetota > Actinomycetes > Kitasatosporales > Streptomycetaceae > Streptomyces > Streptomyces sp. C36. Next base: position 130,665 of record NZ_JBFQGI010000001.1, read on the forward strand.
CACGCCCACGCACCAGGTGGGCCATTGCCCGTACCAGCGGCACAGCAGCACGGTGGCCAGGGACCGGGGCAGGCACCCCTTGTGCCCTCCGGCGGCGAGGCTCACGGCGAGCACCGTCTCCCTCGCCGAGGCCGCCTCGGCCAGGGTGGCGGGCCGGGCCCCGCCGCGCAGCCGGCGCAGGACGGAGCGGATGCGGTGGGGCGGCTGGGTCGCCAGCACATGCGCACAGGCCACCGCCGCCCGCGCCACGAGACGGCGGCCGAACGGCACGGACCGTGGGCGGTAGGGGAGGGCTTCCGGCGTCGTCATACGTGCCTCTCGTTTCCGGGCAGGCGGGCAGGCGGGCAGGCGGGGGCAGAGCGGGCTGGGCTCCTAGGAGGTGATGAGGCCCGCGTCGCGCAACTCGCCGACGATGCGCCCGACGTCCTCGGCCGCCAGCTCCGCGTCGACGTCCTCGTACCGCGTGGTCAGGATCTCCACGGCCCGCTCGGGGCCGTCTCCGTCCAGCAGGGTCCGCAGGACGACGGCGGCCGTCGGGTTGAGGGTCCAGTACTCGGCACTCTCCTGGTCGAGGAGTGCCAGGCCGTACTCGGTCTCGGTCAGCAGGACGCCGGGTTTCAGTGTGAGCACCGGTTCACCTCTCTCCGTGTTCTCCGTCGGCCGGCCGGGGCGTCATCTCCCGTGAACGCAGCCACACTTCGCAGGCGACGGTGGGGTGCAGCAGGTAGCTTTCCGTCTCCGCCGAAAGGGCACGGCGGCACCAGTCGCGCAGGACGCGCTCGTCGGCCAGGCCGAGCCGGGCCAGCCGGGAGTCCTCGCACAGCGCCAGCAGGGCCGGCCGATGCCGGCGCAGCCCCGCCTCCTCCTCGAGCGTGGCGTTCGCCTTGGTACTGCGGACGCGGCTGGCCTCGGGCACGATTCCTCGCATCGCCTCGACGATGAGGGGCTTGTACCGCCAGGGGGTGATCCGCTCCCGCGGCCGGACGGCGAGGGCCGCCTCGATGACGCGGGCGTCGTAGTAGGGGGCGGAGACGGTGATGCCGAGGGGTGCGGCCATCTGCCCGATGTGCCGGGCCCACTGCGAGATGCCGTCCATCGCGACCAGTTCGCGGTGTTCGCCGTGCCCCCTGCCCCGGGGATCGACGGACCGGTCGGCTCGTAGCAGCTCGCGAGCCGCCGCGACCGCGTCCGCCGTGGCCCAGGGCGGCATCCTGGGCGGCACCGCCCAGTCGAGCAGCGGCTCGTCCACGGCGACCGGGGGCTCCGTCGCATCGCGGGCCACCCGCTCGAGCCAGGCGCGGTAGGAGCGCCGGTCCAGGAGCTGGCGCAGCACGCCGCGTCGGCTCCACTGGTACTTGGCGGCGTATCCCCGGACCGAGCGCAGCGCGACGAGGGGGTGGGTGAGCATCAGCGCGTGCAGCCGGGCGGGGGTGCCGGCCAGCAGTTCGTCACCGCCCAGGCCGGTGAGGTGCAGACCGGAGCCACGGGCGGCGGCCATCTCCACGATGCCCATCCGGCGGTTGCGGTCGACGGTGAGCACACTGGGGGTGTCGAGGATGTCGTCGAGGGCGTCGATCCCATCGAACGTCATGGCCACGTCACCGGCCGGTACGACGTGGTGTTCCACGCCGTCCAGGGCCTGGACGGTACGGCCGGCCCAGTACACGTCGTCGCCGGCCTCGTCGTGCAGAGCGGCGGTGTAGGCGACGACCTTGGCGTCGCCGCGCACCGCGGCGCAGTACACGGCAGTGGAGTCCAGGCCGCCCAGGTCGGACGTCACCAGGTCCCGACCGCGGGTACGGACCCCCACGGCTTCGACGAGCGCGTCCCTCAGACGCCCGGCGCCCTCGGTGAGAGGGACGACGGGGTCGGGCGGCGACCACCATCGCGTGGTACGGGAGCGTCCGTGGGGCGGCAGAGTCAGGTGGCAACCGCCCGGCAGCGCGTGCAGCCCCCGCCACAGGGGGTCGCCCGCGCAGGGGTACGGTGCCGCCGGGGTGAGCATCTCGAGGGCGATGCGGCGCTCGTCGAGTCCGGCGCCGACGAGTTCGGCGAGGACGTCGGCCCGGTCGGAGGCCACCCCCACCATGGCGGAGCCGGGGGCCGTCTCCGTGTGGAAGACCCGCCGCAGGCCGACGGCACAGCCCCGCACCAGGACCTGGCCGCCACTGCTGGCGATCAGGTGGAAGCTGCCCGCCCAGTCGGCGGCGCGGTCCAGTGCCGTCAGGGAACGGGCGCGGGCCACGACGGCCGCGGCGCGCTCGGCGGCCCGCGGAGTGACGGCGTGCTCGCCGGTCACCGCGACCCGGGTGTCCTCGTGTTCCCCCACGACCATGTCCTCCGGCGCCCAACGGCCCACGAGCCAGGGCCTTCCCGAGGCATGGCGCAGAGTCCGCGTCGCATGGGAGACGGCCTTGCGGGCGAGCGGGGCTGCCGCCTCGGTGTCGGGGAGGGCTACGAACCAGGTGCGCACGGCCCGGAGCGACAGGGAGTGGTCCATGGGGGCCTCGGCCTTTGGTCGGCGGTGCTCGGGCAGAGGAACGGGTGGCGGCTGGACGCCGCCACCCGTCGGGCCGGGCCGCGGACGGCCGGCCCGGTCGCGCGTGGCCCGCACCCGCTCAGCGGGTGCGGGCACCCCGCGTCAGAGAAGCTGCTTGCCGCCGAGAACGTCCTTGGGTCCGGTGTTCTTGATGCCGGTGACCTTGCGGAAGCTGCCGGCCTTGGCGAGGGTGGGACGCTCGTACGTCATGATCGTTCTCCTTCGGCTTTTGGGGACGATGAGATACGACAGGCGCCTGCATCGCGGATCCTGAGCGAACTCCTGAGGCTGTTCGCGAGGGGGATCCGCGCGGCACCCAAGGTATGTAGGACAAGCGCATCATCACAACGCCGAGTGGAGGGGCTTGAGGGGGCGCGGACAGGGCGCGTGTTTGGCTAGTTCCACCGGTTGACAGAGAGAGATCGCGCGGGTAGCGCGGGAGGAGGTCACGATGACGGTGGGGCCCGATGAGGGCGACGCGCGACCGGAGCTGGTCGTGCTGGTGGGCCTTCAGGCGTCGGGGAAGTCGACGTTCTACGCCCGACGATTCGCCGGCACCCACGCGCTGGTCAGCAAGGATCTCTTCCGCCGGGCCCGGCACAGACAGCGCCGTCAGATGCGCCTGGTCGAGGAGGCCCTGACGGAAGGCGTGCCGGTGGTGGTCGACAACACCAACCCCTCACCGCACGAATGGGCACCCCTCGTCGCGGCCGGCCGCGCGTACGACGCCCGCGTCGTCGCCTACTGGTTCCCGCCCGACGTCAAGGACGCGCTGGCCCGCAACGCCGCCCGGCAGGGCCCGGAACGCGTGCCGGACGTCGGCGTGTACGCGACGCTGAAGCGGCTCCGCAGACCCCGGCGGGCGGACGGCTTCGACGCGGTGTACGAGGTCCGGTTCGATGGTCACGGAGGGTTCCTGGTGGCCCCCGCGGAGGAGCGCACGGCTACCGGCGCGACCCCCCGTGGGCCGGGGGCGTGACGCGGGTCATGGCCCGTGCCCGGATCCGACGGTGCTCGCCCGGCCGACCAGCTCGCGCAACGCGTCCGGGGAGGGAGCGACCACTTCGGAGAGCCTGGTGCCGTTGTGGAACACCATGAAGACGGGAACGGGGCCGACGCCCGCCTTCTGGGCGACGTCGGCCGCTTCATCGAGGTCCACCTTGAAGAAGCCCACCGTTTCGGCGAACTCGGGCAGCTCCGAGAGCCGCTCGAAGACCGGAGTGACGGCCCGGCACCGAGGTGCCCAGGTCGCACAGAAGTTCACCACCACCGGTGTGTCCCTGGCGATGGCTTCCTCGTACTCCGTCAGGTTCGTCAGTGGCATGACGGCCATGGATCTCCGATCCCTCGGCGAACGACCAGACTTCCGCGGATCGCGGATTCGCGCCGCCGGCTGACCGCGGACGCACGGCCACCACCGTTCCACGAGTCCCCTCGCCACGCATGTCCACAGAGGGCACGCCTCGCCATGCGGTCACCCGTTCGAGTGCTTCCGGTACGCCGTGCCACGGCGGCGACAGACGTGCGGAAGGGGTCCGCGCGGCGGACGAGCAGCCGTTCGTCCGCCGCGTGGAAAGGAGAGTTCAGAGCTTTCGCTCGTCCGTCCGGGGCAATTGCTCCGGTCAGTCCTTGAACGAGTCCTTGATCTTCTCCTTGGCTCCGCGAAGATCGCCCTTCGACTTCTCGACCTGCCCCTCGGCGGTTTTGCTCTCATTGCCGACCGTGCGGCCCGCTTCCTTCTTGACCTTGCCCTTGACCTGCTCGGCTGCGGCCTTGGCCTTCTCGCTCGCGCTCATCGGGCAACCTTTCTCCTCGGTCATGGTGCGGATGTCGCATCAGCTGCCCCGGCCATCGCCATGTAAACGAGAGCATTCGCGAACAACAGTCACGACAAAAAGCGCGGGTGTGCGTGCGGGAATGCGGGGAACACGTCGTTTCGGAGGTTGATATCCATGGTTCCACTGCTTCTCGTCCTGCTCCTCGCCCTGCTCCTCTTCGGTGCGGGATTCGCGCTCGAGGTCCTGTGGTGGGTCGCCGTCGCCGTCCTGGTGATCTGGCTCCTCGGCTTCGTCATGCGGTCCGCCGGCCCCGGAGGCGGCCGGGGACGCTGGTACCGATGGTGACCTGACCGCACTGCGTGACATCGAGGGCCCGGCGACGTGGTGGCGCCGGGCCCGCCTTCGTACCTGGGGCGCCTTCGTACCCTGGGGCACCGCCCGGCGCCGAGCTTGACCTGGAGCACGCTCCAAGTCCTACGGTCTTCTCATGGCCGGCGGAAACGCCCTCCCGCACAGGGAGCTACGAGCGGGGCCGACCTGATCGAACAACTGCTGCCAGGGCAGCGAGGAACGGAGCAGACATGACCGCGAACGCCACCACCGCCGAGATCCGCCAGGCGCGCTTCGACCACGGCATGGACGTACTGACCCGCATCGACGGGGAGAGCGGGCAGAAGGTCATCGACTCCCTGGCCGACATCTCCCCGGAGCTCGGGCACCAGGTCGTCGCCTGGGCCTTCGGCGACATCTACGACCGTCCCGGCCTGGCCCCCCGCGACCGTCAGCTGGTCACCCTCGGCATGCTCACCGCCCTGGGCGGCTGCGAACCGCAGCTGGACGTCCACATCAACGCCGCCCTCAACGTCGGTCTCACCCCGGAGGAGATCACCGAGGCTCTCCTGCACTCCGCCGTCTACTGCGGCATGCCCCGCGCCCTCAACGCGACCTTCGTCGCCAAGAAGGTCTTCGGCGAGCGCGGCCTCCTCCCCGTCACCTCGCGGTAACGCCGACCGTCCCCCCGACCGGCCGGGGACTCACGACGCCTGCTCGCCCGTACGCCAATCCGCCGCGAGCACCGACCAGATCTCCTCGTCGTGCCGCTTCCCCCGGTACAGATAACTCTCCCGCAGCACGCCGTCCTTCGTCATCCCGAGCCGTCGGGCCACGGCGATGCTGGGCTCGTTGCCCGACGCGACCCACCACTCCACGCGGTGGATGCCCCGTTCCCGGACGGCCCAGTCGATGATCAGGCGTACGGCCCGGGTCACCAACCCCTTGCCCACCGCGGCCGGTTCCAGCCAGCAGCCCGCCTCGGCGGTGCCCTGCGCGACGTCCATCCTCCGGAAGACGACCGCGCCGACGAGTTCGCCGTCCACCCGGATGCCGTAGAGCCGCCCGGTGTCGGTGGCGGTCTTCTCCGCGTACGCCTGGAGGAACGCCCGGCTCGACTCCAGGTCCGTGACGATGTCGGGGAGGGCGTTGTACTGACCGATGAACTCCCGTCCCCGGTCCACATGGGCCAGGAACTCCTCCGCCTGCCACGGCTCGAGCGGGCGCAGCTCGGATCCGTCGTCGCCCAGCGGTATTGCGTACATCGTCACCTTCCACGGTCGGGACCAGCGCGCACAGCGCGAAACGATCTTCTCACGGAGGCGTCAAGGCACTGCGGGAGTCGGGGCACGCGGGGGGTATACGGTCTGTCGCGCGTCGGCGAAGAGTGACGCGCACCGCTTGGGGGCGCCTCTGCGCAGGTGATGCGGGCGCCGGAGGTTTGCTCCAGTCGCTTATCTACGCGAGTGCGATTTGCTATTTTTTGCATCTGCCCGTGCGCGCGCAAGCGGAACTGATATTTCGCCACAGGGGCTCTTCACTCACACGAGTGTACTTTTGCGGACCCCTCGCGGTGTAGTTGATGGTTGATGCAGTCGAGGTGCACTCGACGGCTTCCGTGAATGATCATATTTGATCGAGGTCGGGCAATCTGGTTTCGACTGTGGGGCGTTGACGGTGGCCTCTGGGGCGGGATGACGGAATCTTTTGATGCGATGGCGTCAACTCCCTTGACCCGGGCCCTGATGCGTGCTCATTGGCTTGCATGGCCGCCACCGTTTGCATGGTGAGAACGATCTTCTCGTCCTTCTGTAAAGGTCGTGAACGTGAGGGCGCAGGTTGTATCGTCGGGATTACGGCCGTCATGAAACCTGTCGTCACATGAAACGACCCTGGGCTGCCACCCAGGGTCGTTTCTCGATGGCCGTTTCCCCGAAAGGACAGCAATGGCCATGCGAAATGACCGCGGACGTCCTACCGCGTCCCCGGTCCTATCTGAGTCAAGCATGCCTCGCCCCGGTAGCGCGAAAACGTCCCCGTGGGCCTGGGAGTTCAACCTGCCCGCGGACTTCGCCCTGATGCTGGTGGTTCTCGGCCTCTGGGCGGTCACCGGCGGACCCCTGCCGGAATGGTTACCGCAGGTGCTGGGCGGGGCGCACACAGGGGCGTCCGGTTCTCCCGTACCGCTGGTGAGCATCCGCCGCGGCTGACATGACCCGGGTGGGCGGTCGGCCGTCAGGCGTCCGCCCACCCACCATGAGCGAGGACTGGTGGGGGAGGTGCGGATGGGGGCGTCGCAGGGACAGGGGCAGGGGCCGGAGCGGCGGACGTGCGGGGCGTGCGGCAAGGAGGTCGGTCGCCGGGCCGGTGCCGGCAGGCCGAGGGACTACTGCGACGTGACGTGCAGGCGACGTGCCGAGCGCGACCGGGCTCGCGGCCGGCGCCGGACCCCGGCCGTGGACATGCTGCCCTCCGGGGCCTCGACAGCCCGCGAACTGCGCGCCCTTGCGTGGCGTCTGGAGGCGGCGGAGGACTCCTTCGCCTCTCTGAGCACTCGCCTGACCCTGGCGGAACAGATCGTGGAGCTCGCACGCTCCTACGCGGGTGCCGCGGTGCACGAGGCACGACTCGAGGGCACGTCGTGGCGGGCGATCGGCGCGGCCGGCGGCGTCAGCGAGGCGTCCGCACGGGCCCGTTGGAGCGAGATCCGACTCCTCCGCCTCGCGGCCGGGGTCGAGAAGGGGACTGCCAGTGAGGCGGCGGTCCTCCGCGAACAGGAACAAGAAGAGGAAGAAGGGGAGTACGCGGTGCGCCCGCGTGCTCTCGGGCAGGCGTTGTCCGTCCTGCGGGAGCGCTCGGGGGTCGGGGTACGGGAGGCCGCACGGCAGGCCGATCTCGCTCCGGCCGAGGTCCGCCGGATCCTCAGCGGGGACCACGTGCCCGTATGGCCGATCGCGCACACGCTGACCACCATCTTCGGGGGCCGGCCCCAGGAGGCGCGCATCCTCTGGGAAGCCGCGCAGGGCATGCGGCGGGCCTCGAGGCTGTCACCCGCGGACGCCGGCCGGAATCTCCGCCACGCGCTGCGGGGCCTGCACCTGGCGGCGGGCTGCCCCCCGTTCCCGGAGATCGCTCGCTCGACGGGGTTGTCCGCCGCGACCGCCGCCGGTGTCCTCACCGGCCGGGACCTGCCCGACTGGCCCACGACAGCCGCCTTGGCGGTGGGCCTGGGCGGCGGGCCCGAGCTCGTCCGGGGCCTGTGGGAGGATCTGGATTACGCCCGCATCGCCGCCGCCCGGTCCGCCGGAACGGCGGATGCCACCGCCGGTCTCCTCTAGGCGGGAACAAGCCACGTCATACGCCCGGTCGACGCCGGTCGGGACCGCCATGAACAGTGCCGTGCCCGCCCCATGCCCCGAGCCGGCGGTCGGTACGACCCGGCCGATCGCCTGGCGCCCCACCCCACATCGCTGACCTGCGGATTCATATGCGGCCCCGTCGGCCGCCACCCCCGTCCGGTATTTCTCCGCGTGTGGTCCGAAATCCACCCGGTGGGCCGTGAAGCCCTCTAACGGGGGACTACCCCAGGCAATGGGCCCTCTCTAGCATGAGCACTTCGATCGAAGCGGGACCGATCACGGTCGAAGGGGGACGGGGATGGTCCGCAGAGAGAAATACGAAGCTCCCGTTGTGGATGTGCACACACCCAGCGTCGCGCGTATGTACGACTGGTTATTGGGGGGAGTCGACAACTATCTATCCGACCGGCAGGCGTGTGCCCAGCTTCTGGAGTTCGCGCCCAGCTCACAATCACTGGCCCGGCACAACCGGGCCTTTTTGCGTCGTATCGTCAGGGTGCTGGTCGAGCAATACGGTGTCGAGCAGTTCATCGATCACGGGTCGGGGCTGCCGACCCAGGACAATGTGCACCAGGTCGCCCAGCGCATCAATGAGAACTGTCGCGTGGTGTACGTCGACAACGACCCGATGGTCCTCGCGCACGGCCGCACGGCGCTGGAGGAGAATTCCAACACCGCGGTGATCCAGGCCGACATGCGGGACACCGAGCGCATCTTCGGCCATGCGGAGACGCGACGGCTCGTCCGGCCCGGTCGTCGCACCGCGGCACTGTTCGTCTCGGTCCTGCACTGCATCCCGGACACCGACGACGACCGCGACCCCGCTGCTCTCGTCCGCCGGGTGGCGGACCGGCTCAGGGCCCTGGGGCCGGGGAACCTCATGGTCATCTGTCAGCTCGTCAGCGACGACCCGGCCGTACGCGAGAACGTGACGCGGCTGATGGCGGAGAAGACGGGGGACGCCTGGGGGCGCGTACGCGAACGCGGCGAGGTCGAGGCGTACTTCCAGGGGCTCCAGGTACTCGATCCGGGGCTCGTCGACGTCATCGACTGGCGCCCGGACTCCGCGCCTCCACCGCCTGGACTCCGCCCTCCGGACTGGGTGGAGTGGGGCGGCCTCGCCCGGGTCTGAACCGCGCGGAGCCCGGTGGGAGCCGGGTCAGGACCGGCGGCCCCGGCATCGCTCGATCGCCGAGGAGAGGAGTTCGTTGCTCGCGTCCCTGTGGGCGGCGGCTCCCATCAGCCGGTCGAGCACGTAGCGGTACTGGTCGATCTCCTTGGGGCGCGTCAGGTACTGGGCGCTGTCGATGTGCTCCACGTACACCAGCTCCGCCGGGCCGCCGTCGTCGAAGTGGAGATGCGTGATGGGATACGCCGGAGTCACGTCCACGCCGCTGTCGAAGGGCACGACACGGATGTTGACGCGGTCGCGCGCGGCGAGCTCCTGGAGGTGTGCGAGCTGCTGCTCCATCACCTCGGGGCCGCCGACGCGGCGGTGGAGGACCGCCTCGTCGAGCAGGGCGACGATCGAGGGGCGGGATTCGTCGAGGATGCGCTGCCGGCCGACGCGCAGGCCGACCCGCTTCTTGATCTCTTCCTCCGTGGCATCCGGCATGGCGGCGGCCACCAGGACGCGGGCGTAGGCCTGCGTCTGCAGCAGGCCCGGCACCACGTGCGTCTCGTAGGTGCGGATCCGCGCCGCCGTGCCCTCGAGGCTGATGAGCCGCTTCAGGAAGCCCGGCGTGACGTCGAGGTACTGCTGCCACCACTCCTCGTTGCGCGTCTGCTGCACCAGGCCTTCGATCTCCCGCGCCAGCTCGGGCGATACGCCGTAGTACTGCAGGAGGTCGTGGATGTCGCGGTCCTTGGGCGGGCTCTCTCCGCGCTCCAGCCGGCTCACCTTGGACACCGAGCCCCGGATGACGGGGGCCACGTCCTTCAGGCCCAGGCCGCGCTCCTGTCGCAGTCGCCGGAGCTGGTCGCCCAATAGGCGTGCCGCACCGGCCTGTTTCGGATCGCGCTTCAAGGCGATCACCGAACCGGCGGCGCTGACCCCGGACTTGGGAACGGCGGACATCCAGACTCCCGCTGAGAGACTGACACGAACGACAGTCCCAGTCTGGAGGCTGGATGCCCGCCCCACCAACCTTTGGCCTAAGCCTCAGGGCATCACACCGTCAAGTGATCGAACTCCGACCCCTTGGCGCCCTTCAGGAAGGCCGCGATCTCCTCGCGGGTGTAGACCAGGGCCACGCCGTCGGGGTAGCGCGAGTTGCGCATCGCCACCTCGCCGCCGGGCAGCTTCGCCAGCTCCACGCAGTTGCCCTGCCCCACGCTCGCACTGCTCTTGACCCACTGCACACCCTCGATACTTCCGGCGGGGACGCTGTTGTCGAACACCATGAAGTGACCTCGTTCCTTCGCTCTCGGGGCCCACGTCGGGCGACGTGATCCAGATGAGGGACGGTCGCCATGCAAGATCGCCGATTCTCATATGCGATCGCATGAGCGGCGGTTGGTGAGAATGCTAGGGCAGGGGCCGTCGGCAGTGGTGTCCCCCGAAAGTGTGTGATTAAAGGACGTGCGGCGGTTTCCGGTGGGGCGCCATCCCGCTGTGATCCGGTTCCGTCCGGCGTGATCCGGAGTCATCCCCCCGACACGGGGTGGCCGGGCCGGGACTCCAGGGGCGTGCGGGGGTGCGGGATCACGGCCTCGTCGCCCGGCAGCAGGGAGACGGTCCGCTCCGGGGCGGGGATCCGGATGCCCTCCCTGCGGTAGCGCTCGTGCAGGCGCTTGATGAACTCGTGCTTGATGCGGTACTTGTCGCTGTACTCGCCGACCCCGAGGATCACCGTGAAGCCGATCCGGGAGTCGCCGAAGGTGTGGAACCGGACGGCGGGCTCATGGTCGGGGACGGCGCCGCTGACGTCCTTCATCACGCTCTGGACGACCTCGTTGGTGACCCGCTCGACGTGGTCCAGGTCGCTGTCGTAGCTGACGCCCACCTGCACCGTGACCGACAGCTTCTGCTCGGGCCGGCTGAAGTTGGTCATGTTCGTGCCGGCGAGCTTGGCGTTCGGGATGATGACGAGGTTGTTGTTGAGCTGCTCCACCACCGTGATGCGCCAGTTGATGTCGCGGACGTAGCCCTCCTCGCCACTGCTGAGTCGTATGTAGTCGCCGGGCTGGACCGTCTTCGAGACGAGGATGTGCACGCCGGCGAAGAGGTTGGCCAGCGTGTCCTTCAGGGCCAGGGCGATCGCCAGACCGCCCACGCCGAGGGCGGTGAGCAGCGGTGCGATGGATATGCCGAGGGTCTGCAGGATGACGAGGAAGCCCATCGCCAGGATGGTGACGCGGGTGATGTTGACGAAGATCGTGGCCGACGCGGCCACGCCGGAGCGGGACTGGGCCACGGACCGCACCAGTCCGCTGACGACGCGGGCGACGGTGAACGACGCGGTCACCATGACGAAGGCGGTCAGCGTCTGACTCACCGTGTGCCCGACCTGGCTCGTCAGGGGCAGGGCCGCGGCCGCGGACGCCACTCCGCCCGCCACGGCGGCCCAGGGGAGGATCGTGCGCAGCAGGTCGACGATGATGTCGTCGCCTTCCCACGCGGTGCGGGCGGCCCGCTCGCCGAGCCAGCGCAGGATCACCCGCAGCACCAGGGCCAGGGCCAGGCCGGCGGCCAGCGCGATGCCGGCGACGATGATGTCGTGTGCCGTCAGGTCCCGGTTCATCGGCGCCCTCCGTCCGTGGCGGAGAGCGGCGCGAGGGCGTCGCACGCGGCCGGAAGTCCGGAGCCGTGACCGGAGCCACGACCGGGGCCGTGCCCGGCGTGCCGCCCGGGGCCGTGCCCGGGGCGATGACCGGAGTAATGAAGCGTCACCTTGTACCTGCCTGTCCCGACGGATCGTCATCGCGCCGGTCGAGGAGGGGATCCGGCGCGAGAAGTCATCCTGCACCACGCCTGTTTTGTCCTTGCGCGCCCGGGTCCCCCTGGGAGGTCCGGCGGCTGATCGGCCGTCGGGTGGGGTGGAGGGCGCCGGCGCTCGCACCCGGCCGGAATGTCCGGAGTCGCGCGTCCTCGCGGCCCATAAGTCTTTCTTGGTGTCGCCTCAAAAGATTCACAAGGAAAGTGATCAAGGGTGATAGCGCCGCCACGCTGTGCCATTGCGCACAAGTGGAGTGTTTTGTTCCGTGGTAACGATCTTGTTAAGCAACGCCCTTGGGATCGCCGGTCATTGGAATAGACCTTTAGCGGCGACGTTCTCAAGTTCCTTGATGTCAGGGCGGGTTGTGAAATCGACGCCTCGTGTTCACGTCTTCTCCCGGAACATGCACCTCATTACGCCGCGATAAACAACCCCTGTCTGACGAGTCGTCTGTTCTGGCACACTTCCCGCCACCCACAACTCCCCCACAGGAAATGAGGTGTGGCTTTGCCCGGTCGCAGAAGACAGGCGCGGCAGCGACGTCGAAAACCAGGCATGCTCATCGCCGCGGTCGCCGTGACGGCCGGAGCGCTCGTCGGCACGGCGGCGCTCGGTGGCGTCTTCGACCACGAGCGGTCCCGGCCGGATTCGTACACCGCCCAGGCGACGGCCGACGGTCCGGCTCCGGCCCCCGCGCACGACAAGACGCCGGAACCGGTGACCCGAATACCCGGCGAGGACCGCACGCGGGGCCTGGTCTACAAGGGCCTGGAGCCCGCGCCCAAGGGCGATCACTGCGTCGGAGTCCTGCGGACCGCCGACGGCCGGTGCACCCACGGCCCCGACAAGCCGCCCAAGGGCGTGGACATCACCAAGGACACCCCGCCCGCCGCGAAGACCCACGACGCGGCCGAGACCCCGGGCGGCGACCCGGGCGACGGGAAGCCGGCCCAGGACCGGGCACCGTCCGCCGGGACCACGGCCTCCGTCGACGCCCGCCAGGCGGGCACCGCCGCCGCCAAGACGCCGCCGCCCGCGGCGCCGAAGCCCGACGCCCCGAGCGGACGGACGGCGGCCGCCGGCCAGACCGTGCAGTGCGACGGCGACGGCACCACCGGCAACCGCGTCCAGGTCGTGTACGTGCACGGCCCGGGCGAGGACCGGTACGCCGAGTACCTGGCCTCGTTCCGCAAGTGGGCCGCCGACGCCGACACCATCTATTTCGCCAGCGCGCAGGAGACCGGCGGCGTACGCCACATCCGGTTCGTCACCGGTGCCGACTGCGCGCCGTCCGTGCTCAACGTCGAGGTGCCCCAGTCGGCGCTGTCCGAGTTCGGCGCGACGAACTCCGCGCTCGCGGCGAAGGGCTTCGACCGCCGCGACCGCAAGTACATGATCTTCGCGGACGCCAAGGTCTACTGCGGCATCGGCACCTTCAACGGCGACGAGCGCCCCGGCGCCGACAACCTCAGCAACTTCGGCCCGTCCTACGGCCGTACCGACGCCGGATGCTGGACCGGCTCCACCGCCGCGCACGAGCTCGGCCACAACCTCGGGGCGGTGAACAACAGCGCGCCCAACACCAGCCGCGCCGCGCACTGCACCGACGAGTGGGACGTCATGTGCTACTCGGACGCCCCCTACTACCCGGCGATGCGCACGGTCTGCCCCGAACGCGGCCACGACGAGCGGCTGGACTGCAACCACGACGACTACTACCACACCAATCCGCGACAGGGCAGCTACCTCGCCACCCACTGGAACGTCGCCAACAACCAGTTCCTGATGACGGGCGGCGGCACCCGGCCCGACCCCGACCCCACTCCCACGCCGACCCCGAACCCGACCGGCAGCACCGGACCGTCGACGGGCCCCGTCCCGGTCGTCGGCCAGCTGACGTCGGACTCGGCCGTGGTGAGCTGGCCCGCGGCACCCTCCGCCGCCTGGTACCAACTGCTGCTGGGCGGCCGTCACCTGGCCTGGGTCCAGCCGAACTCGGCGCGGATCAACAACCTGCGGCCCGACACCGACTACACGGTCGCCGTCGCGGTCCGCGACCGGTCCGGACGCGACTCCCGGCCCGGGCATACGGTGTCGTTCCACACCCCGCCCGTCGGCAGCACCACCGCCACACCGGGCGCGCGGTACACGCTGACCAACGGCCACACCGGGCTCGCCGCCGAGATCTGGGGCGGCAAGAGCGCCGACGGCACCGTCCTGGTCGGCTCCCAGCCCAACGGCTTCGCCGCTCAGCAGTGGTACTTCGACGACGCGGGCGGCGGCAGCGTGCGGCTGCGCTCGGCCGCGTCCGGCAAGTGCCTGCAGCCGGGCGGGGATCCGGCACCGGGCCAGTGGGTCGCGCAGCGGGCCTGCTCCGGCGACGCCGCCCAGCAGTGGCGGCTGGCCAAGGCCGGGGACGCCCTGCGCCTGACCGCGCGGGACAGCTCCTTCGTCCTCGCCGTCGGCAAGCGGCCGTACTACGGGGCCTGGCTGCTCGAGCTCCAGAGCCCGGACAGCTCCGGCTACCAGGCCTGGACCGTCCGCAAGACCTCCTGACCACCCCCCACCGGTGGCAGGGGCCCGTGCGGAGGGCCCCTGCCACCCCTCACCCCACCCGGAGCCACCCCCTCATGCCCGATCGCCGCTTCACGGCAGCGACCGCCGTGCTCACCGGCCTGCTCGTCCTGGGGCCCGCCACCACGGCCCACGCCCACGGCGACACCATCCGGCTGACCGTCACGGGCGTCACCGCCGGCCACCCCGTCACCACGGCGACGTGGGAGGACGACGGCCACCCCGTGCGGGAGAAGGTCGCCGGGACGCTCACCGCCACCTCGGCCGACGGCACCACGCTCGGCCCCTGGCGGTTCGTGCAGGTGCCGGACAAGCCCGGCACCTTCACCACCGCCGAGGCGCTGCCCGCCGGCCGCTGGACCGTCACGGCGCAGACCGCCTTCCCGGCCCTCGGACATGGCGAGGCGGAGACCGAGGTGACCGCGGCATCCCTGACCGCCGCCACCGGCGCGTCGGCCGGACCGCCCGCACCGTCGCGGGCGCCCTCGAGCGCGCCGCCGGCGGACGGCGGAGCCGCTTCCGCATCCGGCTCCGAGGACGGACCGGGGTTCGGCGCGGTGGCGTTCGGCGTCGCCGCCCTGGCCCTCGCCGCCCTCGGCACATCCCTCGCGTTCCGGCTGCGCCGCCGCGGCCGCCGGAACGCCTGAACGAACAGAAGGAACCCCCCATATGCGCAGATTCCATCTGCCGTCCCGTATACCGGGCCGCAGGAAGACCCTCCTGACCACCATGGCCGCCGTCCTGTCCGGCGGGCTCCTGATGGGCGTCGCCCCCCAGGCCCAGGCCGCCGTCACCGGCACGGTCGTCGGCGGGCAGGGCAACTTCAGCACCGTCAACCAGCGCTCCCAGCCGTCCCTGTCCGCCGGCATCACCGGAACCTCACGGGTCGGCGACCGCGTCTCGATGTCCTGCCGCACCACCGGCGAGGTCGTCGAGAACAACTCCCGCTGGATCTGGTCCGGCACCTTCTACATCGCCGACGCCTTCATCCGGGAGGACACCGGCGGACTGCCGGTCTGCGGCTCCACCCAGCCCGCCGGACAGAAGCTCCTCAACATCGGCATGCAGAAGCAGGTCCGGGACCAGTGGTGCTGGGACGCCTCCGGCCTGACCATCGCCAACTACTGGGGCTACACCAACTACAACCAGTACGACTTCTGCCGCCTGGCCGCCCAGGGCAACAGCGGACTCGACTGCAACAACCAGCCCGCCACCCTCGGCGACATGGCCAACGGCCTGCGGAACATGGGTTTCCGTAACAGCGGCACCGACCTGTGGCGCAACGCCTCCTTCGCCGAGACCCAGAGCGAGATCGCGAACGGACGCCCCTTCGCCGTCCGCATCGGCTGGACCTCCGGCGGCGGCCACATGAACGTCATCTACGGCTACGACAGCACCAGCAACATGGTCGCGGTCGGCGACCCCTGGCCCAGCACGCAGACGTACACCTGGTGGAACTACTCCACCTACGCCGGAAACAACTCCTTCCGGTGGACCCACTCGCGCATCGGCATCCACAGCTAGAAGGAGACGACCCACCATGCACCGTACGACCGGACGCGCCGCCGCCCTGCTCGCGGCCGCCGCCGTCACCGTCCTCTGCGCGACCGCTCCCGCACAGGCCGCCGACGCACCCGCCACTCCCGGCCCGACCGACTACGCCGCCGCCCAGCAGGTGCTGAGATCCGGCCAGGTCCACGACACCGTCTCCCGCTTCCTGACGGCCACCGAACAGCGCACCCCGGCCACCGGAGCGGACGGCGGTACCGCCGCCGCGCCGCGCGGCCTCGCGAAGTCGCCCGCAGCGCCGGGCTTCGACCTCAAGAAGCCCGTCCCCTTCTACGAGCTCGCGCCCGAGTTCGTCACCGGCAAGGCCAAGCCCACCGCCGCGGGTGCCCTGCGCGTGTCCTACCTGGCCTCCCGCGTCTCGGCGACGGGCGGTCACCAGGCCGCCGTGCTGCTCGCCCCCGGCAAGGGCGGCGGCGACCAGGCCTGGCAGCTGGCCGGCATCCGCGACGGCGACGCGGACATCAGCGCCGCCGAACGCGGCACGGACCAGGCCCGGACCTTCATGGAGCCGCAGATCCACGCCTGGTACCGGCTGACCGGCGACGGCTCGGTCGAGCCGCTCAACAAGGAGGCCGGCGTGGCCCTCCAGGGCAAGCCGCGCGTCACCCTCGCCGCGTACCAGGGGCTCGTCTCCAAGCGCTACGGCGACAAGCTGCCCGGCTCGGCGTACGACCGCAAGGGCATGGCCGGCGGCTACGCCCTCGCCGAGGACCGGCCCGCCACCGCCCCCTCCCGCCCCTGGCTGCCCGCCGCCTCCGGCGCGGCCGCTCTGGCGGCGTCGGGCGCGGTGGTCGTGGGCCTGCGCCGCCGGCGCCGCGAGGCCTGATTCCCTCCTCGCCCGGCCCGGTCCCGCCCGGCGGTCCGCTCCCCTCGACGGGGAGCGGGCCGCCGGGCCGCGTGCTGTCCGGGCCCGGCGGACGCCGGTGTCCGCCCGCCGTCGCGTATCGGCACGGAGCCACGGGGTAGGCGCCGGGAGCATGTCCGAACGCTCCGGCGAAGGGGAGGCACCGTGGCTGATCACGAGGCAGCGAAGAGGTCCGACGGTTCCGGCGGCTCCGGCGGTTCGCATGACGCCCTGGCCAATCCCGTGGTCGAGCGGGGCACGCTGGCGCTGACGCGGTCGCCGGACGGCCTCCCGACGCTGACCGTGAGCGGGGGGAACGCCATCGCCAAGGGGATCCGCGTGGTGGACGGCTCCGGCAAGGTGGTCGCGGCCTATGTCGGGTTCTGCGTCGACGACCTGAGCGTGGCCAAGTCGATGCAGAGCGCGGTGACGGGGGCCGTGGCGCACTCCCTCGACGGCATATCCGAGGAGCAGACCGCGAAGGTCGAGGCGCCGTCGGGCGTCATCGTCGGGCATGTCGGCCCCGACGCACCGGTGAAGCTCAGCCCCGACGAGTTCCGCGAACGGGTCGTCACCACCCTGGCGAAGGACCTCATCGACCTCTCGCGCGACCTGCGCCGCTGACGTCCGGATGGCATGAGCCCTGGTCACAGGGCTCTCCCGCCGCAACTCGGGGCGCAGCGTGGCGGGTCCGTCACCCAGCGTCGTTTCAATGAATCTTCACACGATGCGCGCCGCGGGCTCGCCGGCTCCTCTTCGCCCCTCGTTATGCCGGGTATGCCCGACGCGCTTGATGAGCGTGTGTCCGTTTATGTTCCGTGAGCGTGCAGGTCCCCTCGAATCTGTTACTCGATCTTGTGAAGAAGTTGTGACGGCTCGGTATAGGAGTCGGAAAACGAGAGGCCTGATCCGCCGTCCGGAGTGCCGCGGAGCGTCAACACGGTTGGCCGTGCCACCCGTTCCCGTGCTTATATCTGCGCACCGCAGCGGTTCCATTGAACGGCGGTCGATTTCGACCGGGATACGCCGCGGCTCGTCGATAAACAGTCGGACAAATGAAAGGTGCGCCCATAATGCGTAACGACATCGAGACCCGTGAGATCGCCGACGCCGAGCTGGACGCCGTTTCCGGCGGTGTCAGCGTGTCCGGCGGTCTGCTCGGCGGCGTGACCGGCGACGTTCACACTGTCCTGGGCACCGTGACCAACCTGCAGACCGTCCAGGCCGTGCGCCCGACGGTCGGCGCGGTCGAGGGCATCGTCGGCGTTAACGTCGGCGTCGCCGGCCTCTGATCGACGTTTTGTCCATGAACCCCGGAACTCCCCCCGTTCCGGGGTTCATGGCTGCCCGGAACCACTGCGTCCGGTTGAAATGCCAGTGAATTCAGTACCCGTGCCACGAATGCAGTCGAAGGAATAGTTCGTGCAGTTCCGCCAAAAGGCGCTTTCCAAGCTGCAATCGCCCGAAGAACTCGATGTGCCCGTACGCTTCGCGCGGCCGCAGGGCCGGCTCGCCCTCGCCGTCACGGTCGTCGTCATGGCCGCCGCGAGCTTCTGGGCGTTCACCGGCTCCGTCTCCTCCAAGCTGAGCGCACCCGGCCTCCTCACCCATGCCCAGGGCAGCTACCTGCTGCAGAGCCCGTACGCGGGACAGGTCACCCGGGTCCTCGCCGAGGAGGGCCGGCTGCTGTCCCCGGGCGCGCCCCTGGCCGAGGTCAGCACGGACCGGGGCGTCCGCATCGTGCGCGCGGTGGCCGGCGGGCGGCTGACGACCCTGCTCGCCAAGACGGGCTCGGTGGTCACGACCGGCGCGGACGTGGCGACCGTGGAACGCGTGAGCGCTCCGGACGAGCCGCTGGTGGCCATGCTGTACGTGCCCGGCGACGAGGGCGGGGCGATATCCGTGGGCGCCGCGGTCGACCTGAGCGTCCAGTCCGTCCCCCAGCAGCGGTTCGGCGTGCTGCGCGGCCGCGTCCAGGCGGTCGGCCGCGCCCCCCAGACCCAGGCCCGGGTCGCCGGGTTCCTCGGCGACACCCGGCTCGCCGAGGAGTTCACCCGGCGGGGCAAGCCCGTCGCGGTGCTCGTGCGCCTCGAGCGTTCCTCCGCCACCAGGTCCGGCTACCGGTGGTCCTCCGCGGACGGGCCGCCGTACGCCGTCGACTCCACGACGCCGGTCACCGGCGCCGTCCACCTCTCCGACCGCCACCCCGTCGACTGGCTGCTGCCATGAGCGCCCGTCGCCGCCGCCCGGAGACCGGGGCAGGGGCGCGCCGCCGCGCACCCGCACCCGAGCTCGGCCGGCAGAAGACCGTGCGCACCCCCACCGTCCTGCAGATGGAGGCGGTGGAGTGCGGCGCCGCCGCGCTGGCCATGGTGCTCGGCCACTTCGGCCGCTTCGTCCCCCTGGAGGAGCTGCGCATCGCCTGCGGCGTCTCCCGCGACGGCTCCCGCGCGAGCAACCTCCTCAAGGCCGCGCGCGCCTACGGGCTGACGGCCAAGGGCATGCAGATGGACCTGGCCGCCCTCGCCGGAGTGCGCCCGCCGGCCGTCCTCTTCTGGGAGTTCAACCACTACGTCGTCCACGAGGGCATGGGCCGCCGCCTCGGCCGCCGGGGCGTCCACATCAACGACCCGGCCAAGGGCCGGCGGTTCGTCCCCATGGAGGAGTTCGACACCGGCTTCACCGGCGTCGTGCTCACCTTCGAGCCCGGCGACGGCTTCCGCCGCACCGGCCGCAGGCCCGGCGTCATGGGCGCCCTGCCCGCCCGCCTGCGCGGCACCTCCGGCACCCTGCTCGCCGCCGTGCTCGCCAGCCTCCTGCTGGTGGTCGTCGGCGCGGTGGTACCCGCGCTGAGCCGTACCTACATCGACATGTTCCTGATCGGGCGGCAGACGTCCTCGCTGGGCGTGCTGTTCGCGTCGATGGCGGCGACCCTGGTGCTCACCGCGACGCTGACCGCGCTGCAGCAGGCCAACCTGCTGCGCGGACGCGTCATCTCCTCCACCCTCGGCAGCGCCCGCTTCCTGCGCCACCTGCTCAGGCTCCCGGTCACCTTCTTCGCCCAGCGCAACCCCGCCGACCTGGTCCAGCGCCTGCGGTCCAACGACGCGGTCGCCGAGACGCTGGCCAGGGACCTCGCCGCCGCCGGCGTGGACGCGGTGGTCGTGATCCTCTACGCCGTGCTGCTGTGGACGTACGACCCCCAGCTGACCGTCCTCGGCATCGGCATCGCGCTGCTCAACGTGGTCGCCATGCGGATCGTGATCCATGTGCGGGCCACCGGCACCCAGAAGCTGCGCGCCGAGAACGCCCGGCTCGTCAACACCTCCTACAGCGGCCTGACGCTCATCGAGACGATGAAGGCCACCGGAGGCGAGAACGGCTTCTTCCGCCGCTGGGCCGGTCAGCACGCCGTCACCCTCGACGTCCAGCAGCGGCTCGGCGTCCCCAGCGCGTGGCTGGCGGTCGTCGCGCCCACCCTCGCGGCGCTCAACAGCGCGCTGATCCTGATGACCGGCGGCCTGCGGGCGGTCGAGGGGCACCTCTCGGTCGGACTGCTCGTCGCCTTCCAGGCCCTGGTGACCGGCTTCACCGCCCCCATCACCCGCCTCAACGGCGTGGCCGGGCGGATCCAGGACTTCGCGGCCGACGTCGCCCGCCTCAGGGACGTCGAGAACTTCCCCGTCGACCCCCTCTCCACGCGCCGCGAACCCTCCGCCGGCACCCGCCGCCTCAAGGGCCATGTGGAGCTGGACGCCGTCACCTTCGGCTACAGCCCCCTGGACGCCCCACTGCTGAAGGATTTCTCGCTCTCGGTCGGCCCCGGCCGGCAGGTCGCGCTCGTCGGCGGCTCCGGCAGCGGCAAGTCCACCGTCTCCCGGCTGATATCCGGCCTCTACGCCCCCTGGGAGGGCACCATCCGCATCGACGGCATGCGGCTGGAGGACATCCCGCGCGGCGCGCTGGCCGCCTCCATCTCCTTCGTCGACCAGGACGTCTTCCTCTTCGAGGGAACCGTCCGCGACAACGTCGCCCTGTGGGACCCCTCCATCCCGGACGAGGCCGTCGTCGCCGCCCTCGAGGACGCCGCCGTGTACGACGTCGTCTCCCGCCGCCCCGGCGGCATCCACAGCCGCGTCGAACAGGACGGCCGCAACTTCTCCGGAGGCCAGCGCCAGCGCCTGGAGATCGCCCGGGCGCTGGTCCGCCGCCCCAGCGTGCTGGTCCTGGACGAGGTGACCAGCGCCCTGGACGCGGCCACCGAACAGATCGTCATGGACAACCTGCGGCGCCGCGGCTGCGCCTGCGTGGTCATCGCCCACCGGCTGAGCACGGTCCGCGACAGCGACGAGATCGTCGTGCTCGACCGGGGCACGGTCGTCGAACGCGGACGGCACGAGGACCTGATCGCCGCGCGGGGCCCGTACGCCGACCTGGTCAAGGAGCACTGACGTGACGACCTCCCACCAGACCTACGTCGCCCCCGACCCGGTCGTCGCCGCCCTGGGCTCGCTCGGCTCGGCGGTCGACTGCACGGGCCTGCGCAGCCTGTCACTGGAGGGCCCGCTCGTCCTGTGGCTCGTCGTGGAGGGCGAGCTGGACCTGTTCGCCGTCGACGCCGCGCAGGAGGGCCACTGGCACTTCCTGGGCCGGCTCCAGGCGGGCACCCTGCTGCTCGGCCCGGCCGACGGCCCCGCGCACACGCTCGTCGGACGGCCCCTGCAGGGCTGCCTGCTGCGCCGCGTCGAGCTGCGCGAGCTGTACCGCCCGGAGCACGACGGCCAGTGGTACGCCGAGCAGGGCCAGTACGGGCCCGCCGGCGCGACGCTCAGCCCGCTGGAGGACGCCTTCGCGCTCGGCGTCGGCCGGGGCCTGCGCGTGCTCTACCAGGCGCCGCTGGACGGCCGTGCCACCACCGGGCCGGGCGGGGCCGACGACGACGTCCTGTGGATGCAGATCACGCCGGGCAGCGTGCAGTACGGCGCCCTCTACGAGGGATACGGCGACCACACCGCCGGCACCCTGCTGATCGACGCGGCGATGTGGCAGGGCATGGTCGACCAGCAGTACCGGCTGCTGTACGCCCTGGACGGCTGGATCGAACAGCTGGAACGCGCCCACGAGGACCGCACGGCGGCCGGCATCGAGGCCGGCGAGGCCGCCCGGGACCGGGCGGACCGGACGCTGCTGGCCTCCATCGGCCGCTCCGGCGGCGGACCGCGCCGGGGCGCGGGCGACGACGCGACGTTCGCCGCCTTCCGCCTGGTCGCCGACGCGGCCGGCATCGCCGTGACCGAACCGGCCGACGCCGGTGCGGCCTCCGCGCGGACGGACCCCCTCGAGCGCATCGCGCTCGCCTCCCGGATCCGCACCCGTACCGTCGCCCTCGGCGGCCGCTGGTGGCGCGAGGACCTCGGGCCCCTGGTGGGCCGGCGCGAGGCGGACGAGGCGCCGGTCGCCCTGCTGTGGCGGCGCGGCCGGTACGAGGCCGTCGACCCCGCCACCGGTACCCGCGAGCGCGTCGGCACAACCAACGAGGCCGCCTTCGCGCCGCACGCCGTCATGCTCTACCGCCCGCTGCCCCCCGGGAACGTGAGCCTGCCGCGGCTGCTGCGCTTCAGCGCGCGCGGCACCGGAGGGGACCTGCGCGGCATCGTCGTGGGCGGACTCGTCGCCGTCGCCCTGGGCGCGCTCGTGCCCATCGCCACCGGCCGGGTGCTCGGCACGTACGTACCCCGCGCCGAGAACGGGCTCATCGTGCAGACCACGATGGCGCTCATCGCCACCGGCGTCGTCTCGGCCGTCTTCACGCTGCTGCAGAACATCTCCGTCCTGCGCGTCGAGGGCCGGATCGAGGCCACCGTGCAGCCCGCCGTGTGGGACCGGCTGCTGCGGCTGCCGACGTCGTTCTTCGCCGGCCGCTCCACCGGCGAGCTGGCGGCCGCGGCCATGGGCGTCAGCTCCATCCGCCACATGCTGTCCGGCATCGGCCCGGTGGTCCTCCAGGCGGGCGCGGTCGGCACGGTCAACCTCGTCCTGCTGCTCGTGTACAGCGTGCCGCTGGCGATGACGGCCCTCGCCATGCTGCTCGTCGTCGCCGTCGTCTTCCTCGGGCTCGGCCTGTGGCAGCTGCGCTGGCAGCGGCAGTTGATCACGCTCGGCAACAAGCTCGACAACCAGGCATTCCAGACCCTGCGCGGGCTGCCCAAGCTGCGCGTGGCCGCGGCCGAGAGCTTCGCCTACGCGGCCTGGGCCCGGGAGTTCGCCCGCACCCGTGAGCTGCAGCAGCGCATCGGCCGGGTCAAGAACGCCGTCACCGTCCTCAACGCCGTCTATCTGCCACTGTGCACGCTGGTGATGTTCATGCTGCTGGCCGGCCCCGCCCGGGGCAGCATGTCCGCCGACGCGTTCCTCACCTTCAGCACCGCCGTGACGATGATGCTGTCCTCGGTCACCCAGCTGACCGGCGCCCTCCTCTCGGCGGCCGCCGTGCAACCGATGTTCGAACAGATCAAGCCGGTCCTGCGGGAGCCCACCGAGGTCCCCGGCTCCAGCGTCCAGCCCGGAGAACTGAGCGGCGCCCTCGAGGCCAAGGGCCTGTCCTACCGCTACACCGACGACGGCCCCCTCGTGCTCGACGACGTGTCGTTCGCGATACGGCCGGGGGAGTTCGTGGCGATCGTCGGCGCCAGCGGCTGCGGCAAGTCGACCCTGCTGCGGCTGCTCATCGGCTTCGACAAGCCGGCCTCCGGCAGCGTCCTCTACGACGGCCAGGACCTGGCGGCGCTCGACCGGGCGGCCGTGCGCCGCCAGTGCGGCGTCGTCCTGCAGAACGCCCAGCCCTTCTCCGGCTCGATCCTCGACTGCATCCGCGGCGCCGGGACCTACTCGCTGGAGGAGGCGTGGGAGGCGGCCTCGATGGCGGGCCTGGCCGAGGACGTCAAGGCCATGCCCATGGGCATGCACACCGTGCTCTCCGACGGCGGCGGCACCGTCTCGGGCGGCCAGCGCCAGCGGCTGATGATCGCCCAGGCCCTCGTCCGCAAGCCGCGCGTCCTCTTCTTCGACGAGGCCACCAGCGCGCTGGACAACGAGGCCCAGCGCGTGGTCATCGAGTCCACCCGCGCCCTGCGCTCCACCCGCGTCGTGATCGCCCACCGGCTGTCCACGATCATGGACGCCGACCGGGTGATCGTCATGGCGGACGGACGGGTGGTCCAGCAGGGGCCGCCCGGCCGGCTGCTCGCCGAGCCGGGCGGCCTCTTCCACGAGCTGGTCCGGCGTCAGCTCGGCTGAACCGGACGGTGCGCCCGCATCACCCCTCGACGCCGTAGTACTGCGCGAGGAAGCCGGTCACCTGGTCCGCATGCGGAACCAGTTCCGGCAGGTGCGCGGCGAGCGCGGCGCGCACGGCGGCGGAGAGCTCGGCGGCCGAGGTGGCCGCGCCCTTGACGTAGGGGTCGAGGCGGCGGACGAGCTCGTAGTTGCTCTCCACGTCCAGCTGCCGCATCGCCCGCTCCAGGGGCGCGGCGCCGGCCGTGGCGACGGGCGGCAGGAGCCGGCTGACGAAGGTGACGCGGTGCATCACCCGCCAGCACGGCGGCTTGCGGTCCGCCTGGCGGGCCTGGCGCAGGGCGGCGGCGTTGGGGTCGGTGCCGTCCAGCCAGGCCGGGTCGACGACCTTGTGGAAGAAGGTGTCGAAGTGCTCGGTGTCCTCGCCCAGGTAGAAGCTGAGGAACCGGTACGCGTCCACCTTGCCCGGCGCGTTGACGGGCTTGCCGTCGGCGTCGAAGACCGGCTTGCGGTGGGCGTCGTACTGCTGGACGTTGCCGGACGGCGAGCAGGTGACGTTCAGCCCGAAGGAGCGCGTCGCCTCCTTGCCGCGCGCCCGCGTGGTGGTCATGCCGCCGCCGACCGAGGCGTCGAGCTGGGCGTTGACGCCCACGCCCATGACGTCGAAGGAGGTGCCGACGGAGGCGCCCACCGAGCCCGACATGGAGTACGAACCGGAGGTCGTCTCACTGACGACGTCGGTCGTCTCCGTCGTCTCGGCGAAGAACCCGCCGTCCGCCGTCCACACATAGGTGTTGACCAGGTCGCGGCGGGAGAAGCCGTCGCCGGTCGTGTTGCCCGCCGTGTCGCGGCCCTTGCCGGGCGAGGTGTCCCCGCCGATCGCGCCGCCGAGGACGCGCCCGGCCCGCTCGGCGGTGGGATCGGGCGTGTCCGTCCCGGTCGAGACGGTCTCGTAGTAGCTGCGCAGCCGCTGCTGGTCACGCTGGATGCGCCGCTTGATCGCGTACGCCTCGCGCGGCTTGTAGTAGCTGTACTCGCCCTGCTCGCGGGCGCCCGCGTAGTCGGGGTCGAGGACCCTGCCGCGCTCGTCGAAGCCGACCGTGCCGTCGAGCGTGCCCTGCTTGGTGTAGCGGGGGTTGAGCGGGAAGGGGACGACGTTCCAGTCCTTGGGGATGTCCGGGTTGGGCTGGATGCGGTAGGCGACCAGGGTGCCGCTGTGCGCCAGGCGCAGCGCGAAGACGTCGGCGGTCTGGGACTGGACGACCGCGAAGCCCGTGTTGACGGGGACGTAGCGGCGGCCGACGGAGGGGTTGAGCGGCTTGAGCGGGTCCTCCCAGCTGCCCGACAGGTCGACCTTCATGGCCCGGGCGGTGTTCTCGCCCTGCGAGACGGCGGTCTCGTCGGCCCAGCTGTTGGAGAACTCCAGGCTTCCGCGCACGCCCACCGATACCTTGGCCTTCGCCACCGACTTGGCGACGCCGAAGCCCAGCGGTGCGGCGATCATCCACATGTCGACGTCGACCTCGTTGGAGAGGGCGAAGTCGAACGCCGCGTCGACGCTGCGCTCCTTGGCCGACGACAGGGAGTGGACGATCTCCTCGGCCTCCTTGAACTCCACGGAGGCGACGCCGTCGTAGGTGGCACTGTCGGGGTCGATCGTGTTCGGCGTGAGATTCTCCGACGGCACCGGCGGCGCGCCCTCGACGTAGCCGACCAACTGCGGGTCGAACTGCACCTGGCTGACCCACTCGCTCACCAGATCACCGACCTTGTAGCCGGTGACCAGATGCCAGCGGCCGTCCCGCAGATAGCCGTACGCCCGCTTCAGGACGCCGAACGCCTCGCCCTTGGCGGTGTACTGCATGTCCGCGTACTCGGCGACGGCCGGTGCGCCGGAGACCGTCTCGTGGAACGGGGTGCGCATCGCGGCCAGGGCCGAGCGGACCTGCGCGGTGTCGCTGGAGACGGGCGCCGTGGACAGGACGGGGGAGGGGCGGCGGGGCGCGTCGTGCAGCGTCAGGTCGTTGCCGCGCAGACCCTCGTCACGGACGACGCCCGCCGACTCGTCGGTGGAGGCCCGGTCGAAGGACCAGTAGGCGATCAGGTCCTCCTTCTCACCCTTGAGCCGGGTGAAGAGGTTGTCGAGCACCTGCTCCTGGGTGCGGGCGGTGCGCCAGATCCGCACCTCCTCCAGGACGCCGTGGAAGGGCTGGCCGGCCTCGCCGTCCTTGGGGCGCGCGCCGAGAGCGAGCGCCTTGTCCCCGTAGTCCGTGAAGTCCTCGCTCTCCAGCGGGTCGCAGGCCACGGAGACGCCGTTGCGGTAGATACGGAAAAGGCTGCCGCGCGGGTCGGGGTTACGGGTCCAGCGGGCGCCGCGCAGCCGGGCGGCATGCGATCCCGTGGTGTCGGCGGCGGTGTTGCCGGCGTTCTCCTCGAAGCGCCAGTGCGCGGTCAGGCCCCGGTCGCGTGCCGTTACGGGCGTGCCGAGCTGTGCCGCGTCCCGGGCCAGGCCCCACAGCCGCGCCTCGGAGACGACGCCGGCGAAGGAGTGCGTCTCCAGGCCGTCCCGGACGCGGCCGATGTCGAGCGTGCCGGTGTTGCCCCTGGCGCCGGGGCCCTCGTAGCGGGCGGTGCCTGCCTCGCGGCCGTCGACGAAGAAGCGGATGTCCTGCCACTCCTGGACGTCGACGGATTCCACGAGCTCCACGGTCTGCTTGACGGGCTTGCCGTCGGCGCCCGCCGCCGTGATCTCCTTGGAGCCCTTGCGCTCCTGCATCGAGCGGCCGCCCTTGCGGACGACGGCGATCCGGTGGAACGTTCCGGCGCTCAGGGCCTCGGTGGAGGCGAACCGTACGAGCTTGCCGTCCGGCTCCTCGAAGCCGAACTCCAGCCGCCCGTCGGGCAG
The DNA here is from genome assembly GCF_040932295.1 of Streptomyces sp. C36. Lineage (NCBI taxonomy): Bacteria > Bacillati > Actinomycetota > Actinomycetes > Kitasatosporales > Streptomycetaceae > Streptomyces > Streptomyces sp. C36. The sequence continues at coordinate 157,794 of NZ_JBFQGI010000001.1, forward strand.
CACGATCAGCCGGTACGGAACGCTGCCGCCGGCTCCGTCGGCGGTGCGGCCCTTGGAGAGCAGGCCCTGGGTGGTGCCGAGGGCGTCGACGCGGCAGAACACCTCGACGGTGAGGTCGCCGCCGACGTCGAGCGCGTCGTTGTCGGGCACCTCCAGATACGCGCCGCCGGTCAGCTCGACCGCCCACGACTGCTCGTAGGCGGCCGCGAGGTGGGACCACTCGCGCAGGGGGAACGCGGCGCGAGTGGCGGTGAGGCGGTTGCCGACGCCGGCGACGATGCGGTAGCCGGCGTCCTCGCCCTGCGTGAGCGCCTCGGGGGCGGTGGCGGTGGTGACCGTGCCCCGCAGGGTGACGGTGCGGTGCTGCGGCGAGCGGTCGGTGACGACGGGCTTGCCGTCGGTCCCGGTGGCCGAGCCGGCACAGGGCCAGTAGCCCTGGAGACCCGTCTCGTCGCCCTTGAGCCGATTCGTCATCCGGTCACGGATCTCGAGGGCGGTGCGAGCGGTGCCCCAGAGCCGGACCTCGTCCATCTCGATGCGCGCGTAGTCGGGTATCCAGCCCGCGTGCGAGCTGCCGAAGCTGAAGGGACCGGCCCCGAAGTAGCCGCGCGTCGCCGTGCGGCGGGCGATCTCCGTGCCGTCCCGGTAGATCACCTGCTCACGGGTGGCCGTGGTGTAGACGCAGGCCCAGTGGTGCCAGGCGGTGTCGGTGAACTTCTCCTTGGTGTCGAGATCGTCGCTGTAGAACGCGAAAGTGAAGGTGCCGTCCGCGCGGAAGCCGATGTGCAGGGAGGAATTGTCGGCGGCGTGGGAGGTACCGTGCCCGACCACGATCTGCGCACGGCCGTCGGGGGCCGAGGGCCGCCGGGCCCAGAACTCGACCGTGAAGTCGGTGCCGCTCAGCGGGACCTGTGCGTCGGTGATGGCGACGCCGCTCTTGCCGTCGAAGAACAGGGCGGGCGTCGTGGGCGGGGCAGGAGGGGCGAGCAGGCCGAGGGTGAACGGGTTGTCACCGGTGTTCGCGTGGACGACGCGGGACGTGCCCGGCACCCGCTGGGGGTTGATCCAGGCCTCGACGGTCAGATCGCCGCTGACGGCGGCGCGGTCCAGACCGTCCTGGGTGACCAGGACGTTCTTCCGCCCGTCGAAGGCGTAGGCGCGGCCGGGCTTGTCGGCGCGCCAGCGCCCGCCGTGGCCGGGCACGTGGTCGGGGACGGTGCCCAGCGGCACCTCCCGCACCTGCCCGGGGTCGACGACGAGGAGCCGGGAGCCGGCCGACAGGGGTACCCCCGGGCGGGTGCTCTCCGCCAGCCGTGCGTAGTCGTACGCCTGGCCGGGCGCGCCGTTGACGATGGCGGCGAAGTCGGCCGCACGGCGCGGCAGCTTCCGCCAGATCTCGCTCTCCTCGCCGCGCTCGATCGTCAGCTCGCACAGGCCCGCGTCGCCGACGTCCATGATCCGGATGCCGACGCCGCCCAGGTCGGTGCCCGCGTCGCGGGCGGCGAAGGTGAACGCCGTGCCGTCGGGACCGGCGAGCTGCCGGGAGGAGCGGGACACGAGCGTGTCGTAGTAGGTGGCGAAGAACTGCCCGTTGGTGCCGCGGAAGTACAGCACGACGCTGCCGGTGGCGCTGTCCAGCAGATACGGGCGGTCGGCGCCGCGGGCGAACTCCAGCAGGGCGCCGGAGGTGCTGAGGCCGGTGCGGTCGACGGAGAGCTGCGGCATGGGCAGGGCGATGTCGTCGGCGCCCTTCAGGCCCCCGGTGAGGCGGGCGAGCTCCTCGCGCTTGGCGGTCTGCTCGGCCTGGAGCGCCTCGATCACGCGCTGCAGGTGGGCGAGGCGGTCGCGTTGGGGGCGCAGCTCCTCGAGGCGGGCCTCGTCCGCGGCGATCAGCTTGACGAAGTCCTGCACGTGGGCCTGGGGTGCGGGACGGACCTTCTCGAAGGTCACCAGTCCCTCGCCGTTCCCCGCCACCGTCTCGATGTCCTGCTGGACGACGGCGTCGCCCTTGCGGTCGGTGGCGCAGACGGCGAGCCGGCTCCAGAGGTTGACCAGGACGGAGAAGCCGTCGCCCCGTTCCACGGGAGTGAAGTAGGTGTTGTGGTGGCCTTCGAGGTGCTTGTAGCCGATGAGCGGGGCGTCGCGGTCCTTGCTGTCACCGGAGACGTTGAGGTCCTTGGCGACGTGGGCGTTGCGCACGTACCAGCAGGGCCGGCCCTCGTACGTGCCGACCGTCGCGTCGAGGTACCAGAGCGCGGTCGCGGCGTCCTTGTCGGAGGTGCGGATGGCGGGCGGCCAATCACCGGTCCCGTTGTCCTTGAGCGCGAGGTACTGGTCCTTCCCGTCGCGCTGCTGCTTGAAGCGGACGCGGAAGCACCAGGCGCTGAGCGTGCCGTCCAGCTCGGCCTTGCGCTCGGCCACGCGCTGCTCCAGCGCGGCAATCTCGTCCTTGCCCTGGGCCAGCCGGGCCGCCTCGGTCTCCTTCGCGGCGACGTCCCGGGTGATCTCCTGGACGCGCCGGTCCAGCTCGCTGATCGTCTCGACGTCCCCGCTCGCCTCCGGCGCGGCCAGCACCGGCAGCACCAGCTCGTCCGGCACCTGCGCGAGCCGCCCGTCCCGGCCGACGCCGAAGTCGACGGTGGCGACGTACGCCTCCTCGGTCGCCGCCCCGGTCTTCGGGTCCGGCCCCGAGGTCGCGTACGACAGCAGGACGCGCGCCTGGCGCTTGGCCGGCTTGGGCTCCTGCCCGTAGCCGACGGCGGTGTCCTCCTGCTGGTGGTACAGCACGGCGGACAGGCCGGAGACGGCCGCGCGGCCGGCGACGGCGAAGCTGTCGCGGCGTACGCCCGGGTGGTCGCCGATGGGAGCCTCGGAGGTGACCCACTTCGGGCCGCCGGTGAGCTCGCCGTGGCGGGCGTGGTCGGTCTGGTCGAAGAGGCGCGTGCCGGAGCCCTCGTCGAAGCGGTAGTACGCGACGAGGCCGGGGTCGTCGCCGATGAGGCGGACGCCCTTGTCGCGCTTGAGCTCGTCGGAGGTGCGGGCGCGGTCCCAGACGCGTACCTCGTCGAGCTCGGCGCGGGCGCCCTGGGCGAGGGCGCGGCCCAGCAGGAGGGGGCCGGTGCCGGTGTAGTCGGCGCCGGTGGTGCGGCTGCCGGCCTCCTCGCCGTCGCGGTAGACGGTCTGCCGACGGGCCTTGCGGTCGTAGACACAGGCCCAGTGGTGCCAGGCGGTGTCCGTGACCGGGCCGTCGGCGTTGAGGTCGTCGGCGTAGAAGGCGAAGGTGAAGCGGTCGTCCTCGCGGAAGCCGATGTGCAGGGACTTGTGGGGGCTGCCGGACTCGTCGCCGTGGCCGACGAGGAACTCCTGGCGGCCCGTCGCGGTGCGCCGCGCCCAGAACTCGACGGTGAAGTCGCGCCCCGCGAGCTCCGGCCCCTCGGCGACGCGCACGTGGGCGTCGCCCTCGCCGAATGCCAGTGCGGTCTCCGCGTGTCCCTCCGTGCTCACCACCGGCACGAGCGGTTGCCCGGTGAACGGGCAGGTGCCGGGCCCGCTCTCGTACACCGCGTCGCGGTACGCGGGGTCGGGGCTGGTCCAGGCCTGGGTGCCCTGGAGGTTGAACAGCCCGTCGCGGCCCTGCTCGACGTTGAAGGAGTCGATGCGGCCCGTGGCGTCGTTGTGCGCGAAGACCTGCCAGCGCTGCCGGCCGTGCACGGCGGTGGGGACGAGCAGCGCGGCGAAGCGCCCGCCGGAGAGGTTCCGTACGAACGACAGTTCCTGGGTCGGCTCGTGGAAGGGGCGGCCTTCCATGTCCGTGGTGCCCAGGCTGTCCTTGGCCGAGTCGGGGCGGTTCTTGTGCCGGCTGCGGCGGTAGCGGGCCTCGAGGACCGGCTTCAGTTCGCCGCCGACGAGCAGGAAGCGGTCGGCGAGCAGGGTGTCGGCGACCAGCGGGATCTTCGCGCCCGAGGCGTCCTTCGCGTAGTCCGTACGGTCGGTGTCACCCGAGGAGGCGCCACCGGCCAGCTTGTGGACCGCGTCGGGGTGACCGGCGCCCACGGACTGGCGCAGCACCACGATGTGGGTGCCGTCGGACAGCGCGTGGAAGGGGGCGAGGGCGGTGAGCCTGGCCGTCGTGGACAGGAAGGCGTCCACCTCGTCCTCGTCCAGCCGCTCGCCGGACGCGGCCTCCACCCTGCCGCCGCGCTTGACGGTCGGCAGCGCGGTGGCGCCGACGGCCGCGAAGCCCACGTCGGTGATCTCGGCGGGGAAGCGGAGCGGGAGGGGGTTCTCCGACCAGTAGGCGGCGTCCAGTTCGCCCTTGCTCTCGTCGTGCCGCGCCAGATCGAGGACGGTGTAGACGAGCCGCCGCTGCTCGTCCATGGCCAGGGCGACCGTGGTGCCCTGGTGCCGCACGGTGGTGGTGTGGACGTAGGGGCGGTCGCTGTACACCTTCAGTAAGTGCTGCTCGCTGGACAAAACCTCTCCTCTGGAACGACGTGCGGGAGCCGAGGGAAACCCCTCTGACCTGCGCCGCTCTCGCCCGGCGAGTGCGGCGATCACACGATTTACCGGTGCGAATTCCGCGTCAAGAAGCGGTTTTCGCCACCGGGCCGGAAAGGGGGCTCCGTCCTGATCGGGACCGCGGCGGGCCGGGAGGAGCGCCGCTCCTCCCGGCCCGTCATGTGCCGCTCAGCCCTTGGCCGCCTCGACGAGCTCCGCCGTCGGGACGATCTCGGCGAACCCGCCGCCCTGGAGGTTGACGGCGGTGGCGTAGGCCAGCTCCCGGGCGGTGAGCCGGTACCCCTCCGGGCCACGCAGATCGAAGGTGTGGGTGGCGTCCAGCGCGAACAGCACCTCGTAGCCGAGGTTGCCGCCCATGCGGGCCGTGGTCTCCGCGCACATGTTGGTCTGGATGCCGGTGACGACGAACTGCCGCACGCCCTGCGCCTCGAACCACTCGCGCAGGTCCGGCGTGCCGTAGAAGGCCGAGTTGACCGTCTTCGTCACGAACAGCTCCGCGCCCTCGCCCCGGCCCCGGCGCTCCTCGACGAAGTCCTTGAGGTCGTTGCCCTCCTGGCCGGGGCGCAGCGGCGAGCCGGGCTTGGGGGAGTCGTGGCGTACGAACACCACCGGCCGGCCGGTCGCCTGCCAGGCGTCGATCAGCGCCGCGATGTTCGCCTCCGCCTCGGGGTTGTCCCTCGGGCCCCAGTGCTCCGCCTCGTCGAAGCCCTTCTGTACGTCGATGACGATCAGTGCCGCGTTGCCGTGAATCTCTCGCTTGTTCATGACCACGATCCTGCCGTCGGCGAGAGCGCCCCGACAGTGGCAGGACTGCCGGGGTTCGATGGCTTTCTGCCACCCGGCCGGGGCATACTCCATGCATGCCGTCGATGCCGCCCTACCGCGTAGCCCTGCTCGCCTTCCCCAACATCCGGGCCTTCGACGTCTCGGTCATCACGGAGGTGTGGGGCACGGACCGCACCGACCGCGGCGTGCCGCCCTTCGAGCTGCGCCGCTGCGCCGCCGACCGCGCACCGGTCCCCATGCCCGGCGGCCTCAGCCTCGCCCCCGACCGCACGCTCGCCTGGCTCGACCGCGCGGACCTCGTGATCGTCCCCGGCCTGGTGGACCCGCTGCTGCCCGTCCCGCCTCCGGTGCTCGACGCCCTGCGGCGCGCCCACGCGCGCGGTGTGCCGGTCGCCGCCCTGTGCGCCGGCGCGTTCGCCCTCGCCCAGGCCGGGCTCCTCGACGGCCACCGCGCGATCACCCACTGGACCCTCACGGACCTGCTGCGGCGGCAGCACCCCGCGGTGAGCGTCGTGCCCGACGCCCTCTTCATCGACGCCTCGGCGGACGCGGACGCGGACGCCACGCCTGGAGCGCCCCTTTGGACGTCGGCCGGCACCGCCGCCGGCATCGACCTCTGCCTGCACCTCGTGCGCACCCACCACGGCGCCGAGACCGCCGCCACCATCGCCCGCTCGATGGTCACCGCGCCCTTCCGCACCGGCACCCAGGCGCAGTTCATCGAGCGCCCCGCCGTCGCCCGCGACCGCGACGCCGACGCCCTGGCCGGCGTGCGCGAGTACGCGCTGCGCCACCTCCACGAGCCGCTGACCGTCGGCGCGCTGGCGACCCGGGCCGGCATGTCCGCCCGCTCCTTCGCCCGCCACTTCACCGCGACCACCGGCGTCACCCCCGCCCGCTGGCTCCTCGACCAGCGCCTGGCCGCCGCCCAGCGGCTCCTGGAACGCACCGACCTCGCCATGCCCGAGATCGCCCGGCGCGCGGGCTTCGGCAGCGAGGTGACCATGCGCCAGCACTTCGCCGCCCGGCTGTCCACCAGCCCGCGCGACTACCGCGCCGCGTTCTCCCCGTCGTACTCCGGCTCGTAGTCGGTCCAGGACGCGCCCGTCGACCGTCATGGGCCCGGCCGGACGCCCGGTGGCCCGACAATGCCCCCATGGTCCACATCACCTTCGTCCAGGGCGACATCACGCGGCAGCAGGCCGACGCCATCGTCAACGCGGCGAACTCCTCGCTCCTGGGCGGCGGTGGCGTCGACGGCGCCATCCACCGCGCCGGCGGCCCCGCGATCCTCGACGCCTGCCGCGACCTGCGCGCCTCCCACTACGGCAAGGGCCTGCCGACCGGCCACGCCGTCGCCACCCCCGCCGGCCGCCTCGCCGCCCGCTGGGTCGTCCACACCGTGGGCCCGGTGTACAGCGCGGACGAGGACCGCTCCGAGCTGCTCGCCTCCTGCTACCGCGAGTCGCTGCGCGTGGCGGACGAACTGGGGGCGAGGACCGTGGCGTTCCCGGCCATCTCCACCGGCATCTACCGCTGGCCGATGGACGACGCGGCGCGCATCGCCGTGGAGACGGTGCGGCAGGCGGAGACGGCGGTGGAGGAGGTCCGCTTCGTCCTCTTCGACGAGCGGGCGTACGAGGCCTTCGCCTCGCAGGCGAGCTGACGCACGTCTCCGCTGCGCACCTCTCCGCCGCGTCCCGCCGACCTCGGCGTGCAATCCGCTCGATCTACGGGCGCAGTCGACAATCGCCGCAACCGGCGATGAATCCCCCTTGAGTGCCTGTATCAATCCTGCACGTCAACCTCAACCGCTGTTCCTGGAATTGGCTGGTTATGATCGGCATCCAGTGCGAGATGGCCGGCTGTGTTTTACGAGGACTGATGACTCCCACAGGATCCGAAGGCCCGGGCGAGCCGGTACGAAGAAGCCGACGACAGCCCGTGCGCCTGCGTACCTTGCTCGTCTGGCTCGCGGTGGTGCCCACCGTGGCGATGGGCGTCCAGGTTCTCATCAGCTCCGATCGTTCGGTGCAGGAGGCCCGGCACCTGCGCAAGGACGTGGTGGCCGGCCGGCAGACCGGCGTGCCCCTGTACCGGCTCATGACCGCACTGCAGTCCGAGCGCGGGATCACCGCCGCGTGGTGGTCGGGCATGCCCGTGTCCGGCGCCGATCTGCGTGAGCGTCGGGCCGACACCGACCGGGCCGTGGCCGTGTTCCTGAAGTCGTCGGACCCCGATCAGCTCCATTCCGACCGGGCGCAGGACCGCCTCCGCGATGTCGCGCGGCGACTGGCCGACCTGGGCGCCCAGCGCGAACGCGCCGACGCACGCCACGGCAGCCCGGACGACGCCGTCGACTACTACACCGACGTGATCAGCGGAACGATCCGTTGCTATGGAGACTTCAACCACGTCGACGACGGCGGGCTCACGCAGGAGGGGACCTCCCTCGTCACCCTGTTCTCGGCGGCGGAGGTGGTGGCTCGCGAGAACGCCATCCTCGCGCTGGCGGGCCCCTCCGGAAAGCTGACGTCCACCAGGTTCGGTGAATTCGTCGAAGCCGTGGGCGCGAGCGACTACTTGTACGACACGGTCGCCCTCGATCTCCCTCTCGACGACCAGGACGCCCTCCAGCGGATTCTCACCTCGAACGCCTGGCAGACCAAGTCCCGCATCGAGAACGCGATCGTCTCCGAGCACCGGGACGTCTCGTCCGGCGTCGTGCTGCCACCGGACGTCAGCGACTGGCGGGCGGCCTACAGCACCTTTTCCGCCCAGCTGAACACCCTCGACGAGAGCGAGCTGCAGGAGCTGCTCGCCCACTCCGACGACCGGGCGGCGGAGCTGGAGAACGAGGTCGCCCTGCTGGTGGCCGCAAGTGGTGCCGCCCTCCTGCTGGTCGTCGCCGTCGTGGTCTTCACCACGCGGTCGGTCCTGCGCCGCCTGCGCTCTCTCCACGACCGCACGGTGGCGATCGCCGAGGAGACCCTCCCGGACGTCGTGGACCGCCTCCAGCGCGGAGAGGCCGTCGGCACCGACGCACTGCCGCAGCCGCGGGGCGAGCAGGACGAGGTCGGACGGGTCAGCGACGCCTTCGCCCGCGTCGTCGCCGTATCCGTCGAGGGACACCGGAAGCTCGCCGACGAGCGACAGGGCTTCAGCGTGTTCGCCTCCGGTATCGCCGCACGGACCGGCAACCTGGTCAGCCGGCAGCTCGTCCTCACCGAGCACATCCAGGACACCTACGGTCAGGACGAGGCACTCCTCGCCGAGCTCATGAGCTCCGATCAGCTCACGGTGGGCATGCGGCGGCAGATCGAGAACCTGCTCATCCTGGCGGGTGGCGAGATCTCCGACCCCCACATGGAGCCCATGCGCATCGCCGACCTGCTGCGCGAGGCGGCCGCCGAGGTCGAGGACTTCCGGCGCATCGACCGGCACGCCATGGACGAGACCAGCGTGGAGGCCGGCGTGATCAGCCAGCTCAGCCACCTCCTGGCGGAGCTGCTGGACAACGCCACGCGCTTCTCCCCGCCGACGGCGAGGGTCGCCATCCGGTCCGAACTGGTCGGCGACGGTCTCTGCATCGAGATCGAGGACCGTGGCCCGCGGGTGACCGCCGAGAAGTACGAGGAGATGAACGGCCGACTGCACTCGGCCCCGCCGTACTCCGTACTGGCCCGCGACGCGCAACGGCTCGGCCTCTTCGTGGTCGGCAACCTCGCCGACCAGCTCGGGGCGACGGTCACGCTGCGCCGGTCGGCGTTCGGCGGAACGTCCGCCGTAGTGATCGTCCCGGGCGAGCACCTCGTGCCGGCCCAGGAGAACACCGCGATGCCGGCCCAGGAGAACACCGCGGTGCCGGCCGAGGAGAACACCGCGGTGCGCGGGCGGGCGAAGGAACCCTCGCCCGTGGCGCGGCCCGCTGAGGAGCGGCGGCCGAAGCTCGTCGCGCGGCAGCCGGCCGGTGATCCGGCCGGCGACCCCGATCCCGGCACGTCGGGACTGCCCCGCCGCCCGCGGAAGGAGCAGGTGCGGCAGACCGGGAACACGGCGCCGGAGACACCGCCCCCGTCCGGCTCCGGGGACGCCCCCGGCCGGCCGGCTCTCCCCGAGCGCGTCCCCCAGACCCACATGACCCAGCGGCTCCGCGAGCCGCGTGCGGCCGAACCCGTCGGCCAGGACGCCGCCACACCCGAAGAGGTGGCCGACGCCTGGGCGGACTACGAAGACAGCACCAGGCAAGCGGAACTCGAGCTCCGACAGGACCAGTCATGACAACGACACAGAACGATGCGATCTACAGCATCCTGGACAACAACCTGAGCAGGATCGCGGGGATGCAGGGAGCCGTCCTGCTCTCCAATGACGGGATCAAGCTCAGCGCCTACATGCTGGAGCGGGACCAGGCCGAACGGGTGGCCGCGGCGGCCTCCGGTATCGCGTCCACCATGAAGGCCATCTCGCGGGAGATCGACGGCGGCGGAGTGATCCGCCAGCTCGTCGAGATGGACGACCGGTACCTGTGCATCGTCGGGTGCGGATCGGGCAGCACGCTGATCGTGGTGGCCTCCCGCAAGGCACGGCTCGGAGAGCTGGGCGGCGAGACGGTCCGCGCCGCGCAGGCGCTCGGAGAGTGGCTGGACACCCCCGAACGCTCACAGGCGCCCACGTCGTAATGGCGGCCGCCCCCCAGCCCGGACGGCGCCGCCGGACGCGGCTGTACGCCCTCACCGATGGGCGCACGGCCGCATCCCGGCATGGTCTGACGATGGACACCCTGATCACGGCGACCGATGACGCCGGTCACGGTCACGGCAGCCTGCCCACGGAGTGGCGGGAGATCCTCACCATGTGCCCGGCGCCGAACGGCCGGGCGGTCGCCGAGATCGCCGCCCGGATGCGGATGCGTCTGACTCCCATGGTGGTCCTGCTCGGCGAGCTGCTGGAGCGCGGTCTGATCCGCCACCGGCCGCCGCTGGACGCCTCCGAGACCTCCAATGTCCACCTGCTCATGAAAATCAGGGACAACCTTGCCCGCCTTTGACACCGCCGCATCGGAAGCGTCCCCCGTCAAGATCCTCATAGCCGGGGGCTTCGGAGTCGGCAAGACGACTCTGGTCGAAGCGATCTCCGAGATCGATCCGCTGCGCACCGAGGAGCGGCTGACGTCCGCGGGCGTCGGGGTCGACGACCTCGACGGCATCGAGAGCAAGACGGCGACCACGGTCGCGCTGGACTTCGGCCGCATCACCCTCACCGACGCCGGAGTGGTCCTGTACCTCTTCGGCACACCGGGCCAGGAACGCTTCTGGTTCATGTGGGACGACCTGCTGCACGGGGCGCTCGGGGCGATCGTCCTGGTCGACACCCGGAGGCTGGACCGCAGCTTCGCCGCCGTCGACTTCTTCGAGAGCCGCGGCCTGCCGTTCATCGTCGGCGCGAACTGCTTCAACGGCGAGCAGTCGTACAGCACCGAGGAGATCAAGGCGGCCCTGCACCTGAGGGATCCGGAAACCCCCGTCCTCCTGCTCGACGTCCGCTCCCGGGAGGACGTCCGCGGCTGCCTGCTCGCGCTGCTGGACCGGCTCCTGGCCCAGGCGCGCGTCACCGCGCCCGTCTGACCGCGCCCGTCTGACCGCGGACGGCGGGCCCGGTCGTACGAGCAGCCGACCGGCGAATGGCCCGCGTGGGGGAACCGGCTTAGGATTCGTGTGGGTTTCTTTGGATTTCCTCCGATTTCTTCCTCAACGGTTGGAGTCAGCCCATGACGCATTCGTGCATACGGTTGCGCAGGGGGGCCGTGACCACCGTGGCGGTGGGGATGCTCGCGGTGCCGGTCGCGGGAGGGGCAGCGGCCGCGGTGCCGGCGTCTGTTCCCGTCGCCGTCAGCACCGCCGCACCACCCGCGCCGCCCCCTTCCGCCCCGGCGCCCGGGGGCGATTTCCGGGAGCTCACCCCCGCCGTGGTGCGGCAGCTCGACGAGGCTGTGCAGCGGGTCATGCGGGAAGCCGGCGTACCCGGGGTGAGCGTGGGGTTGTGGACGCCCGACAAGGGGCGCTACGTGCGGTCGTTCGGGGTCGCCGACAAGAGCAGTGGCCGGAGGATGACGCCGGACCTGTACACGCGGATCGGCAGCGAGACCAAGACGTTCACCGTGACCGCGCTCCTGAAGCTCGTCGACCAGGGGGTGGTGGGCCTGGACGACCCGATCGGCAAGTACGTCGAGGGCGTACCCAACGGGGACGGAATCACACTGCGCCAGCTGGCGGGGATGCGCAGCGGGCTCTTCAACTACTCCGAGGACGAGGACTTCTACAAGGCGCTGACGTCCGATCCACGGCGTCCGTTCACGCCCCGGCAGCTGCTCGACTACTCCTTCAAGCACCCCGTGCTGTTCTCGCCGGGCGAGAAGTTCTCCTACTGCAACACCAATCTCATCCTGCTCGGCCTGGTCATCGAGAAGGCCGGTGGCGCTCCGCTCGGGGAGTTCATCCGGAAGAACGTTCTCGCCCCGGCCGGTCTGCACGACACGCTCTTCCCGGTCGGCGCGGAGTTCCCGAACCCGCACGCGCAGGGGTACACCGACCAGACCGCGAGCGGACAGGTCGAGGACGCCGCCGACTGGAACCCCTCCTGGGGCTGGGCGGCCGGCGCGATGATCTCCGATCTGCAGGATCTGCGGGTATGGGCGCCCACGGTCGCCACGGGTGTCCTCCCCGACGGCCGGAGGTTGATCAGCCCCGCCACGCAGAAGCAGCGGCTCACCATGGAATCCACCACGATCCCGGGCGCCGGGTACGGCCTCGGCATCTTCGACGTCCAGGGCTGGATCGGGCACAACGGTTCGCTGCCGGGCTACGAGTCGCTGACCATCTATCTGCCGGCGGCGCGGGCCACCCTCGTCGTGGTGCTGAACACCGACATCGACCATGACGGTGCGGAACCCAGCACGCTCTTCGGCGAGGCCATCACGAAGATCGTCACGCCGGGGAACGTCTTCGACCTGCCCGCGCAGCCCGCGGCGAGGTGACGTCATGACGCTGCACTGATGGTCGCGTGCGCAAGGCTCTGACCGGTGGGGCGCGGCCCGCCCGTCAGCCGCACTGCCAGGTGAACATCGCGCGGTCGAAGCGGCGTTCGGCGAGGTCCTGGGGGCGTATGAGCCAGTAGAGGGAACCGAGATCGCCCCACATCATCCCGGCGTCGTCGTCCGAGCCGAACTGGGCGAGCAGCACCCAGCGCAGGGCCTCCTCCGGGATCCGCGGGTCGTTCCACGGCGGGCCGCCCAGCACGCCATGGGCGACCTCGGTCTCCACCTCGTCCTGGTCGGGGCTCGCGTGGCCGCCGATCCGGTGCAGGTATCCGGGGTGGTCCTCCATGGCCTCCCGGAAGTCCTCGTCCCACAGCGGATGGTCGTCGGGCATCGGCTCGAACTCCCCGTAGACCACCGGATGCCAGGGATACGGCGCCGTCGTCTCCACCCATGTCGTCAGCGGCACGTGGCGGTAGGGCCGGAGTCCCTCCGGCGCCGTCCGCTCGGTGACGGGGGCGCCCGCCGGTACGTACAGGACGCGCGCTCCCGCCCAGCTGTCGGGGTCACGGGGATGGACCATCGCGCGGCCGTCGTCCAGCTGCCCGTCGAAATAGAAGAAGGCCAGCGTGCCGTCGGCCGGCAGGGCGATGTCGAGGGAGTCGGAAGGGAGCAGGGCACAGTCGACCGAGGCGATGAAGGAGAGCGGACCATGTCCCTCCCACACCGGCCACTCCTCGTCCTCCGGCAGCTCCGGCAGGCCGCCGAGCCGGCCGACGACGGACCTCGGACCCGGCTGCGCGTCCGCTTCCGTGGCTGCCTCCATGTCCGTGGCGTTGGCCAGGGCCAGGCCCGGCCGCAGCAGGCTGATCCACCGCGCGGCGATCCCGGCGGGCAGGTGCTCGTGGGCGAGCGTGTGGAGCGCGTCGGTGGTGTCCTGTGTCATGGCGACCATGATGCACGGGGCCACTGACAACGGGCCGCCCGCGTGGGCGTATCCGCCGGCTCGTACGTAACGCGGGAACCGGCCGTCACGTTAATCCGCGCGGCGGGGGCGACCGGATCGGCCACCGGGCCCCCGGCCGCCAGGCCCCGGACCACAGACATGGAGCAGGCATGCCCGTACCGCTGCAGCGTGATCCCTGCCGCACCCGCGAGGCGATCACGCGATGGCTGGCCGACCGGTTCCCCGGGGAGGGAACCCCCACGATCGGCTCCCTGAGCACCCCCGTCGAGACGGGGTTCAGCGGGCAGACGCTGCTGTGCGACGCGAGATGGGACCGGCAGGGCCGGAGCACGGTCCGGCCCCTCGCCATCAGGGTGGCTCCCGTCACCCACAGCCTGCTGCCGGAGTCCCCGTGGGGCCGTCAGGTCAGGCTTCAGGAACTGCTGGCCGGAACCGACGTACCGGTGGCCAGGGTTCACGGCAGCGAACCCTCCGGCGAACTCCTGGGCGCCCCCTTCGTCGTCATGGAACGGATCGACGGGCGGGTGCCGGGGGACATCCCCTCCTACCACCGGTCCGGCTGGCTGGCGGAACTCCGCCCGCCCGACCGCGCGCAGGTCTGGAACGGCGGTCTGCGGCTGATGGCGAGGCTCCACCGCCTGGAACCCGGCACCCTGGACCTGTCCTTCCTGGACGACCCCGCCCACGGCGGGGCCTACGGTCCCGTCGGCATTCGCCGCCAGTTCGGCGAATGCCTGGCGCATCTCGGGTTCTACGGTGTCCAGGACGATCCCGTCGTCGCGCGGGCCGCCGACTGGCTGCGGGAGAACCTCCCGGAGGAGCCCGACCCGCCGCGGCTGCTGTGGGGCGACGCCCGCATCGGCAACATCATCTACGCGGGACAGACGCCGGCCGCCCTCCTGGACTGGGAGATGGCCACGCTCGGCGCACCGGAGAGCGACCTGGCCTGGTACCTCTTCACCGACCGCTACCTGAGCGAGGGCCTGGGCCTGTCACGGCTCCCCGGCCTGCCGGGACGGCGGGAGACCGTCGCGACGTATGCCTCCCTCCTCGGCCGTCCACTGCGCGACCTCGCCTTCTACGAGGTCTTCGCCGCCTTCCGGTTCAGCCTGCTCACGTCCCGGGTCACGCGCCTGATGACGAGCACGGGCATCCACTGGTCGGGTGGGCGTACGCCCTACCTGCGGTGTGCGGTCCTGCTCGCCAGGGTGCTGGACGAGGTCGGCGACGGGACCTCCTCACCCGTCGGCCCGGGTGTCGAGGACGCCGAGGACGAGGTGCAGGGTCGCCACGACCGCCGCCAGCACCCCGGCCACCACGGTGACCAGGACCGATGACGTCATCAGGTACGCGCCGCAGACGCTCACCGTCATGCCGTCGACGAGCGCCACGACCTCCGTGGGGCTCGGCCGGCGATTCGGGCCGACGACCGGGCCTGCGGGGCCGGTGGGGTCGGTGTCGTCGGTGTGCCAGGTGCCGGTATCGCGCCTCATGAAGGCCTCACCTTCCTCGGGGCTTTAAGGAAGAAGGGGCGGAAGGCACCGTTCTCGTGCAACTTCCGTCCGAGGGACCGGTGCCGTCGCCGGCCTTTGCACAATGCCGGCCCCTCGCGGCCCATAAGGGTGTGACCGACGCAGAGGAGGTGGCCGCGTGAGCCCCCAAGGAGATCACGGGGCCTTACCCGCCGAGTTGCCGGGATTCGCCGTCTTCTTTACGGCGGAGTATCCACGAGTCGTCCATAGCCTGATGAGAGCCGGGGCGACCTATGAGGAAGCCGAGGACGCCACGCAGGACGCCATGCACGAACTCCTGCGCTCATGGCCGGACTGCAAGAATCCCGCGGGCTGGGTCCGCACGGTCGCCTGGCACGCGTACTGCAGGAAAGCCGAACGCAACCGCAAACGACTGGCACTGGAATCGCGGAACGCCCGGCTCGCGCGAGAGACGCCGGCCGGCCGTTCCGAACCGGGCGAGCACGAAAAGGTGGTGGAGATCCTGCGGGGTCTCCCCCCTCGGCAGGGACAGGTCCTGGCCCTGCATCTGGACGGTTACACCGCACAGGAAATAGCCGAGCTCATCAGCGTGAAGGCGAGCACCGTCCGCAGCAATCTGCGGCACGCCCTCGCCACGCTGCGCGGCTCACTGGAGAACTACGAGAATAAAGAGGGAGGGTCGCATGTCAGCATGGGATGAGCGGGGTCTCGCAACGCGCGGGACCCAGCCGAAGGCCGCCAGAGATACCACGGCGTACGTACACCCGGCGTTCGAACGTTTTCTTCTGGCCGTCGAGGCCGACGTCGAGAGCCGGCTCACCCCGGGCGAGGTGGAGGACCGGCTGCGACGCCTCGTCGGGTCCGGGACGGCGGAGACGTCCGAGAACCGCGCCCGGACGGCCGACGCGCCCGGCTTCGAGTCCCAGGCCGGCTGGGCCGCCTACGGCTACCGCGTCCTCCGGCTCTGGCTGTCGGCCGTCGCGACGACGGGCCGCCCCGGTGTGCGCCTCCGACGTGACGACATCGACGAGCTCGCGGTGGAGACGGTGGCGCGAGCACTGAACAGCTTCCGTGACCAGGCACGGCAGCAGCCGGTACCCGAACCGCAGGCGGCCGTCCCGGAGCTGAAGGCGGCGTTCCTCACCGAGTGCGTACGGCACCTCCCCTACGTCAACCGGAGCCGTCACCTCACAGCCGAGCGGGGCTCCTTCGACGAGTTCGAGGACACGGACGAAGCCGATCTCGTCGGCGTGTTGTGGGACTGCGCGACCACCGAGCACGCGGAGGAGCTGCGTCGCGTGGCCCGGGACGAGGACGGGGAGGGCGACGCCGACGAGCTCGTCACGCTGACGCCCATCGCCGTCCGTGCCGCGGTCCAGCGGTACCCGGAGGCGGTGGCCCCCGGATCGATAGCCTGACCTCTCTCCTGAGCGCACCACCGGACGCAAGGTGGCACATGAACGTGAACGACGTGAAAGTGCGGCAGGTACTGCGACGTTCGTACGAACTCGACCACGAGCGCTACGCGGTAGGCGTCGAACTCCAGCCGTACAAACTCACGGGGGTCGTCGTCGGGTCCGACGGAGTGGTGATGGCACGCGCCCGTCGGCATCTCACGGTCATGGAGTCGAAGGAGGTGGTCAAGCGCGTGGCGGAGCTGGCGGGCAATCTGGTCGACGACAGACTGGGCTGTGCGTTTCCCAGAAGCAGGGTGTGCGTGGGAGTCCAGGTGGGCGGCCCCGTCGATCCGGACACGGGCACGGTGCTCCACCTCGTCAACGGCCCCGACGACCACCGGCACGAGAAGCCGCCTCCGTACGAGTGGGTGCGCTACCCGCTCGGCGCGGAACTCGCCTCCATGATGGGCTGCGCGACGGCGGTGGAGAACGACGCGCACGCCTTCGCGGCGTACGAGCAGAGCCTGGGGGTGGGCCGTACCAGCGCGACGTTCGGGGTCGTCCTCGTCCGCGACGGCGTGGGCGCCGGAATGGTCGTACGGGGCGAACGGATCTTCGCCCCGATGGAGTTCGGGCACCTCCAGGTGTGGCAGAGGGGCCGGATCTGCGACTGCGGGATGCGGGGGTGCATCGAAAGCCAGGTCGGGAACCGGGCGTTGACCGCCGTGGTCAAGGAACGGACCGGCCGGGAACTGGACGGGCTGGAGGCGGCGGTCGCCCTCGCCGACGGCAACGACTCGCAGGCGGGCGAGGCGGCGGCGGCCTTCCGCAAGGCCGGTACCTCGATCGCCCGCGGCATCGCCACGCTCCTCACCACGTTCGGGCCGACGCACATGGTGGTCTACGCGGCGAAGGACCTCCTCGTCGGCGGCCCCGGGCACCGGGCGGCGAACTCCTTCCTCCAGGCCATGAGGAAGTTTCCCGCGCACACGTTTCACATCAGCAGGGACTGTCAGATCGTCACCAAACCGCTGGACGCCGTCCGTGGCGCGCACGGCGCCGCGCTGATCGCTCTGCAGAGTTGCTTCGACGTCCGGCTCCAACCCCGGTAGGAGTGTTCCCCATGCGCCCACGACCCCACGGTGACGGCCGGCTCTCGGTCGGACTCGACATCGGTGGCACGAAGATCGCGGCAGGAGTGGTCGACGCGGAGGGCCACGTCGTCGAACGGGTTCCCGCCGTGCCGAGCCCCACCGACCAGGCGGGCATCCTGAAGACCGTTTCCGTACTGGTCGAAGGCCTGCGCTCCCGCCATCCCGGGATCGTGGCCGTCGGCGTGGGAGCGGCGGGCCTGGTCCGCTGGCCCGAGGGCCGCATCCGGACCGCTCCCAACAACGCCTACCGCGATCTGCCGCTCCGGCGTCTGCTCCAGGAGTCCACCGGCCTGCCGGCCGTCGTCGACAACGACGCCAACGCCGCCTGCTGGGCGGAGTACCGCGCGGGGCACAGTGCCTCGTACATGGCGTTCATCACCGTGGGCACCGGTGTCGGCGGCGGCCTCGTCCTGGACGATCGCCTCTTCCGGGGCCGCACCGGGATCGCCATGGAGGTCGGGCACATGATCGTCGACCCGTACGGCACCGAACGCTGCGGCTGTGGCACCGTGGGCTGCCTCGAGCCCCTGGCCTCCGGGCGGGCGCTCGGGCGCTACGGCGGCGTGGCGGCCGCGGCCGATCCGGGCGGGACGCTGGCCACGCTCGCCGGCGGGCCCGACCGGGTGACCGGGGAGATGGTCTCCGCGGCCGCGCGCGCCGGAGACCCGGCCGCGTGTGCGCAGCTCGAGCGCCTCGGCCACTGGCTCGGCATCGGCGTCGCGACGCTCGTGAACCTTTTCGACATCGAGCTGGTGGTCGTCGGCGGCGGCGTCGCGGAGGCCGGCGACCTGCTGCTGGATCCCCTCCGCTCGAGCTTCGCCCGTTTCGTCACCGCCGCCGCCCACCGTGAGCTCCCGGACATCAGGCCCGCCCGCTTCGGGCCGGAGGCCGGGTGGATGGGGGCGGCCCTGCTGGCCCTCGACCACGACCTCGCCGACGACCTCGACCGTGACCTCGATCTCGACCTCGCCCACGACCTCGCCCACGACGAGGAGGACCCGGCCGGCGGGGCGTGAGGAACGACGAACCGCCGGACGGCCGTCACCTCGCACGAGGTGACGGCCGTCCGGCGGTTACCGGGCGCTTTTCAGGGCACCCGCGGCGGTCGGTCGGCCGCTGATCAGACCAGCGGGGCCGGGAAGGTGGGGTACTCCACCCCGGAGACGTGCTGGACGACCCGGATGACCTGGCAGGAGTAGCCGAACTCGTTGTCGTACCACAGGTAGAGGATCGCGTTGTCGCCGTCGACCTTGGTGGCGCCGGCGTCGACGATCGAGGCGTGGCGCGAGCCGATGAAGTCGCTGGAGACCGCGTCGGGGGCGCTGATGAAGTCGATCTGGCGCTTGAGCGGCGAGGTCAGCGAGACGTTGCGGAGGTAGTCGAGGACCTCCTCGCGGTTGGTCTCGCGTCCGAGCCGCAGGCTGAGGATCGCGATCGAGACGTCCGGCACCGGGACGCGGATCGAGCTGCCGGTGATCGGCGCGTCGAGGTCGGGCAGCGCCTTGGCGACGGCGGAGGCGGCACCGGTCTCGGTGATGACCATGTTGAGCGGCGCCGAGCGGCCGCGACGGTCGGAGCTGTGGTAGTTGTCCAGCAGGTTCTGGTCGTTGGTGAACGAGTGGACGGTCTCCACGTGGCCGCGCAGGACGCCGTACTCGTCCGCCATCGCCTTCAGCGGCGGGACGATCGCGTTGGTGGTGCAGGAGGCGCAGGAGATGATCTGCTCGTCCGGCTTGATCATGTCGTGGTTGACGCCGTGCACGATGTTGGGCACGTCACCCTTGCCGGGGGCGGTCAGGACGACCTTGTCGATGCCGGGGCGCAGGTGCTTGGACAGGCCCTCGCGGTCGCGCCACTTGCCGGTGTTGTCGATCAGGATGGCGTTCTTGATGCCGTACGCCGTGTAGTCGACCTTCGTCGGGTCGTCGGAGTAGATCACCGTGATCTCGTGACCATTGGCGATGATCTTGTTGTTCGCCTCGTCGACGGTGATCGTGCCCTGGAACTGCCCGTGGATGGAGTCACGGCGCAGCAGCGAGGCGCGCTTGACGATGTCCTGGCCCGCACCCTTGCGGACGACGATGGCGCGCAGTCGCAGGCCGTTGCCGGAGCCGGCCTTCTCGATGAGCAGGCGGGCGAGGAGGCGGCCGATGCGGCCGAAGCCGTAGAGGACGACGTCGCGCGGCTCGCGGCACTCGATCTTGTTCTCGCCGGTGGCGCCGGCGACGGCCTCGGCGGTGAAGTCCGCCACCGACAGACCGCGGCCGTCGGCCTTGTAGGTCGCGGCGAGCATGCCGATGTCGATCTGGGACGGGCCCAGGTCGAGCGTGGTGAGCGCCTGCAGGAACGGCAGGGTCTCGGTGACCGACAGCTCCTCACCGGCTATCTGGCGGGCGAATCGATGGGTCTTGAGGATGCTGACCACCGACTTGTTCACCAGGGAGCGGCTGTGGACCAGGACGGTGACGTCCTGCTCCCGGTGCAGCTTCCCGATGATCGGGATCATCGACTCCGCGATCTCCTCGCGGTTCTTCCAGTTTGTGAACGAGTCTTCGTTGACAGTCACAGGTCCATCTTTCGAGCTAGGCGGCGCTCATATGCTAACCCCACACTCTTTTGACCATTCAAGCGGTCAGCTCTGAGAGGGATGCCACACTCGGGCGGTATCCAGTTATTTGTCCCTGTCTGTCCCTGCAGTATTCCGGGTCAGCACCCCCTGGAGCACGGCCGCGGCGCTGATGTCGCTGTCCTTGGTCGCCGTCAGGAGGGTGAGAGTCCTGTGCCGGGCCAGCTCGCCGAGGTGCCGCAGGGCCGCCGTGTGGTCCGCGTCGCGCAGTTCCGCGCGATAGCGGCGGGAGAATTCGTCGAAGCGGGCGGGGTCGTGCCCGTACCAGGTGCGCAGCTCGGTGGAGGGCGCGACGTCCTTGCACCACTCGTCGAGCGCGGCCGCTTCCTTGCTCACGCCGCGCGGCCAGATGCGGTCGACCAGCACCCGGCCGCCGTCCGCCTTCTCGGGCGGGTCGTAGACCCTGCGCACCCGCACCCGCCGTGATCGTTCCACGGACCCATCGTCGGTCCCGGGCAGGCGGGATGCACCCCGGGGCGCACTCAGGGACGCCTTCGGAGCGGGATGGCCGAGCGTCCCGGCCATCAAGACGATGGGACATCTTTCGAAGACTCGGAGATATTCATCGGCTCGTTGGATCTTCCTAGTGTTGGGGACATCAACCACCGGGGACGCCACCCCGGACCACCAGCAGGGGAGAGACCACCATGCGCGCTGTCATCCAGAAGTCCTTCGGAGGCCCCGAGGTCCTGGAGGTCGTCGAGACCGACCGGCCCACCCCGCTCGGCGGCGAGGTCCTCGTCCGGGTCCACGCCAGCGGCGTGAACCCCGTGGACGTGGCCGTCAGGTCCGGCGCCTACCCGCTGCTCGGCGAGCCGCCCTTCGGCGTCGGCTGGGACATCTCCGGCGTCGTCGAGGAGGCCGGGCCCGGTGCCCGCTTCAAGCCGGGCGACGAGGTCTTCGGCATGCCGTTCTTCCCGCGCGCCGCCACGGGCTACGCGGAGTACGTCGCCGTCCCGTCCCGCCAGGTGGCCCGCAAGCCCGCCGCCCTCGACCACGTGCACGCCGCGGCCGTCCCCCTCGCCGCGCTCACCGCCTGGCAGGGCCTGGTGGACGCGGCCGGACTCGCCGAAGGACAGCGGGTGCTGATCCACCGCGCGGCCGGCGGCGTCGGTCACTTCGCCGTGCAGATCGCCAAGGCCCGCGGCGCCCACGTGATCGCCATGGCGAGCGCCCCCAAGCACGACTTCGTGCGGAGCCTGGGCGCCGACGAGGTCATCGACTACCGCACCACCGACTTCACCGAGGCGGTCAAGGACGTCGACGTCGTCTTCGACTCCTCGTCCGAGGGCGTGCGTTCCCTCGCCGTCCTGCGCCCCGGCGGCACGCTCGTGAGCATCATGGAGCACTGGAACCAGGAGCTCGCCGCCCGGGTCGAGGCCGCCGGCCGCCGCTTCGCCGGCGTCAGCGTCGAACCCGACTACGCCTCGCTGGAGGCCATCGCCGCCCTCGTGGACGCCGGTCGCGTCCGGCCCCACGTCGCCGCGACGTTCCCGCTGGCCGAGGCCGCCAAGGCGCACGAGGCGGTCGAGTCGGGCCGGACCCAGGGCAAGATCGTCCTGACCGTCGGCTGACACCGGACATGAAGAGGAAAGAGGGGGAACGGCGTTGGACATCCTGACCGAGGCGCTGAGCTCGATGCGGACCGGGCGACCCACGTCCGTACGCACCCACGGCCGCGCGCCCTGGGGCCTGCGCCTTCCCCCGGTGGCCGGCGCCGGCTTCCACGTGGTGCTCTCTGGCACCTGCTGGATCGTGCCCCTCGGCGACGCGCCCCATCTGAAGCCGATCGCCCTCGGCCCGGGTGACGTGGTCTTCCTGCGCGACGGCCGCGGGCACATCCTCGCCGACCACCCCTCCACGCCGGCCGAAGTGGAACGGCCCGAGCAGTTCCGGCCGGGATCGCCCATCGGCACGGTCACGATCGGCGGCGACGGCCCCCGCACCAGCCTCCTGTGCGGCAACTACCACCTGGACCAGGGGCGCCCCCACCCCCTGGTGCGCCAGCTTCCCGAGATCGTCCACCTGGCCGCCGGCAACGGCCGCCACCCCGAACTGAGCGCCGCCGTCCAACTCCTCGGCGCGGAACTGGAGAACCCCCGCAGCGGCTCGCACGGCATCGTCCCCGCGCTGATCGACGCGCTGCTCCTCTACATCCTGCGCGCCTGGCTCGAGGACCGGCCGCCGACGGCGGCCAAGGGCTGGGCCGACGCACTCGGCGACCCGGCGGTCGCCCCGGCCCTGGCCGCCGTCCACGAGGACCCGGCCGCCCCGTGGACCGTCGAGTCGCTGGCCGAACGCGCGGGGCTGTCCCGCGCGGCCTTCTCCCGTCGGTTCACCGCCCTCGTCGGCGAGCCGCCCATGGCCTATCTGACCCGCTGGCGCATGACGACCGCCGCCAAGCTGCTGCGCGAGTCCGACGCCCCGCTCACGACCGTCGCGGCCCGGACCGGCTACGGCTCCGAGTACGCCTTCGCCAAGGCCTTCAAGCGGGAGTACGGCCAGGCCCCCGGCGGCTACCGCCGCACGTCCGGCACCGCCGCCGCCTGAGCTTGCCGCGCGCGTGCGGCATTTAGCCCACGGGGCAGGTTCCTGTCGAACCTGACGGATCGTTATCAGCCGCCTCGATCACCGGCCGTACGGCGTCAGGGGCGGCGCGAAAATCCCTGATTCGGCGCGGCCGAAAGAGAGGAATTCACGCCAAAACGGCCCTTGTCTCCGCCCCCGGTCCGGCGGGGCGTCGCCGAATCCGGGGCGGGGGGTGCGCGCCCCCGTCCGCTCGATGGCGTGAACACGTTGTTGCCGCCCTGGCAATGTCGACCAACATCATTAAGCGCTGCTTCACTTGCGCGGCGGGAGCTCCTTGTCGCCCGATCGGGCGACTGTGAGGGGCTCCCTCTTGACGCATGCGCCCAGAGGGAAGGGACCACCGCCGATGGCGACCGCAGCGCACCGGCAGCAGCCGGAGCAGCCCGAACAGCAGGCGGCACGAGCCCAGCTCAGCCTGGGGATCGACGCCGCGCGGAACCTCGCGACCACCACCAAGAGCGTCCCGCAGATGCAGGGCCTCAGCTCGCGGTGGCTGCTGCGCATGCTGCCCTGGGTGGAGGTGAAGGGCGGCACGTACCGGGTCAACCGGCGCCTGGCGTACGAGGTCGGCGACGGCCGCGTCACCTTCGTCCAGGACGGGGCCGCGGTCAGGGTCGTCCCGGCGGAGCTGGGCGAACTGCCGCTGCTGCGCGGGTTCCACGACGGCGAGGCGCTGCGGGCGCTGGCCGAACGCTGCGGGCAGCACGAGTACGCGCCCGGCGAGGTCATCGCCGAGCGGGGCCGGCCCGTCGACCGCGTCTACCTGATCGCGCGCGGCAAGGTGGAGAAGGCCGGCACCGGAAAGTACGGCGGGGAGATCCGGCGCGGCGTGCTGGCCGACGGCGGATTCTTCGGCGCCGAGGCGGTGGCCGACGAGCCGGGCGCGTGGGAGTTCACGGCGCGCGCCATGACGGCGTGCACCGTCCTGGCCCTGCCCCGGGCCGCGTACGAGGAGGTCGCGGGCCGCCACCAGCGGCTGCGCGCCCACGTCCGGCAGCGCCAGGCCGAGCAGGCGCGGCCGCGGAACAGGAAGGGTGAGGCGAACATCGACCTCGCCGCCGGCCACACCGGCGAGCCGGTGCTGCCCGCCACCTTCGTCGACTACGAACTCGCCCCCCGCGAGTACGAACTGAGCGTCGCTCAGACCGTCCTGAGGGTGCACACCCGGGTCGCCGACCTCTACAACGACCCGATGGACCAGGTCGAGCAGCAGCTGCGGCTGACCATCGAGGCGCTGCGCGAGCGCCAGGAGTCCGAGCTGGTCAACAACCGCGAGTTCGGCCTGCTGCACAACGCCGACCACAGCCAGCGCATCTCCACCCACTCCGGGCCGCCCACCCCCGACGACATGGACGAGCTGCTGAGCATGCGGCGGGGGACCAAGGCCTTCTTCGCCCACCCCCGGGCCATCTCCGCCCTCGCCCGCGAGTGCAACAAGCGGGGGCTGTCCTTCGACAGCGCCGACATGGGCGGCCACCCGGTCCCCGCCTGGCGCGGCGTGCCGATCCTCCCCTGCGGCAAGATCCCCGTCTCCGACGAGGGCACGTCCTCCATCCTCGCGATGCGTCTGGGCGAAGATGCGCAGGGAGTGGTCGGCCTGCGGCAGACCGGCATCCCCGACGAGTACGAACCGGGCCTGAACGTACGGTTCATGGGCATCAACGATCAAGCCCTGATCTCCTACCTGGTGAGCACGTACTATTCGGCAGCCGTTCTCGTCCCGGACGCGCTCGGTGTCCTGGAGAACGCCGAGGTCTTCCACACCCCGTCCTGACGGGCACCACCCCCGGAACGGAGAGAAGTCACCTGTGTCATTGCTGTCCCGGATCACCGCGCCCACGGCCGGTCACGACGTGGCGCGGCTCGTGGCGACGTTGCTCACCCACCATCCCGGTGTTCACCGTTCCGCGCCGAAGGACCTGCCCGGAACCCGCCTTGACCCGGTGGGCGCCCGCCTGCCCACCGGGCCGACGGGGCTGGGCACCGCCGCCGCCCGCATCCCGGCCCGGAAACCGGCCGGAGGCAGCGTCTCCGCTGTACCGGCCGCGGGCGGCGCCTCCGGTGACCCGGCCGAAAGCGGCACCTCCGGCGTCCCCGAGCTGTACTGCCCGCCCGCGCTCCGGGACGACCCGGCGCTCGGCCGGGAGGTCAACGACCGGCTGGTGGCATGGGCCGACGAGGTCGGTCTCTACGCCGGCCGCCTCGACCGCGTCCGGGCGGCCGACTTCGGTCGCCTGATGATGCTGGCCCACCCCGACACCGACGATCCGGACCGGCTGCTGGCGGCGGCCAAGTGCGCACTGGCGGAATGGGCCACGGACGACTACTACTGCGACGACGAGACCATGGGCTCCCGGCCCGAGCTCCTCGGCTCGCACCTCGGGCTCGCCTACCCGGTCGTCGACCCCGCGCACCTGCCGGCCCGTTACGTCGCCGCCTGGGAGCGGGAGGTGAGCGCCGACCCGGTCAGGGTCGCCCTGCGCTCGGGCCTCGAGCACCTGTCCCGGTACGCGGAGCCGTCCCAGGTGGCCCGGCTGCGGCACGAGATCGCCGTCCTCTTCGTCGGCTACGGCCAGGAGGGCTCCTGGCGTTCCCGTGGCCACATGCCCGGCGTCCACGAGTACCTGTCCCACCGTCAGATGAACAGCTTCCTGCCCTGCGTCGCCCTGACCGACGTGGTGGGCGGTTACGCGCTGACCGCCACCGAGTACGCCGACCCGCGCGTGCGCCGTGCCGTCACGATGGCCGCCACCGCCGCCACGCTCGTCAACGACCTGTACTCGATGACCAAGGAACACGACTCCTCGGGCGTGGAGTTCAACCTTCCCATCGTGATCGCCGAGGCGGAGCGTTGCTCGCCGCGCGAGGCGATCGAGCGCAGTGCGGAGATCCACGACGAGCTGGTGCGCGCCTTCGAGGCGGAGGCGGCGGCCCTCGTCCTCACCGGCTCGCTCCCACTCCGCCGGTTCCTCGCGGGAGTGTGGGCCTGGCTCGGCGGCAACCGCGAATGGCACGCCGGCAGCCCCCGCTACAACGGCGCGTAACACCGCCCCTCGCCCTCTTCTTCGTCACCGCACCCCTCCCCACGCATGCAGTAAGGAGCATTCCATGACGACCACGCCCGCCCCCGCCGGCGTCCTGCGCACCGCCTACCAGAAGTCGGTCGCGGAGTACTGGAACAACGAGAAGGACCCGGTCAACCTGCGTCTGGGCGACGTCGACGGCCTCTACCACCACCACTACGGGATCGGCGACTACGACCCCTCCGTCCTGGAGGGCCCCGAGGAGACCCGCGACGCGCGCATCATCGAGGAGCTGCACCGGCTGGAGTCGGCCCAGGCCGACGTCCTCCTCGACCACCTGGGCCCCGTCGCCCCGGACCAGCGCCTGCTGGACGCCGGCTGCGGCCGGGGCGGCACCAGCATCATGGCCAACGCCCGCTTCGGCTGCCAGGTCGACGGCGTCTCCATCTCCCAGTCCCAGGTCGACTTCGCCAACGGCCAGGCCGCCAAGCGGGGCGTGGACGACAAGGTCCGCTACCACTTCGCCAACATGCTGGACACCGGCTTCCCCACCGGCGCCTTCCAGGGCATCTGGAACAACGAGTCCACCATGTACGTGGACCTGCACGAGCTCTTCTCCGAGCACGCCCGCCAGCTCGCCTACGGCGGCCGCTACGTCACCATCACCGGCTGCTACAACGACGTGACGGGCGGCCGCTCCAAGGCCGTCAGCCGCATCGACGAGCACTACACCTGCAACATCCACCCGCGCAGCGCCTACTTCAAGGCCATGGCCGCCAACGGCCTCGTGCCCATCAACGTCGTCGACCTCACGGCGGCCACGATCCCCTACTGGGAGCTGCGCGCCCAGTCCTCCCTCGCCACCGGCGTCGAGGACCCCTTCCTGACCGCCTACCGCGAGGGCAGCTTCCACTACCTGCTCATCGCCGCCGACCGCGTCTGACCCAGGGCCCACGGCCCACGGCCCATGCCCCACGCGGATCCGCGGCGTCCGGTGCTCGCCGCGGATCCGTCAGACCATGGCCTGGTGGACGTAGCACCAGCGCCAGTCCTCGCCCGGTTCGAAGGACTGGGCGATGGGGTGGCCGGCTTCGGCGGCGTGGAGGCCGGCGTGCTTGTTCGGGGAGGAGTCGCAGCACCCCACGTGTCCGCAGGTCAGACACAGTCGCAGATGCACCCAGGGTGAGCCGATGCGCAGGCACTCCTCGCAGCCCTGGGGGGTGCGGGGGGTCACGGGGCGCACGAGCTCGAGGTGCGGGTCGGGTCGCGTCATGGCGGTTCCTTCTCCGAGGATCTCCAGCCTGACAGCGCGAGGTCCCCGCGGCAATCCGAGGCCGGTCCGAGGGGCCGTGGGCCGTGAGCCGTGTGCGGGTGCACCGCCAGGTGTTCTGTGGATGGATGGGGGCAGGGGCGGGGAGACCGGCCGGTGCCGGTCGCGTACGACCGCGATCCGGGAGGAAGGGTTCCCATGCCGAAGGAGACGGTGGCCGAGCAGTTCGTCGGCATCCTGGCGCGCGCCGGGGTGCGCAGGCTCTACGGGGTCGTCGGGGACAGCCTCAACCCGGTCGTGGACGCCGTACGCCGCGACGCCGCCATCGACTGGGTCCAGGTCCGCCACGAGGAGGCCGCCGCCTTCGCGGCGGGGGCGGAGGCCCAGCTGACCGGCAAGCTGGCCGCCTGCGCGGGCTCCTGCGGGCCGGGCAACCTGCACCTCATCAACGGACTCTACGACGCCCACCGCTCCATGGCCCCCGTGCTCGCCCTGGCCTCGCACATCCCCAGCGGCGAGATCGGCACCGGCTTCTTCCAGGAGACCCACCCCGACCAGCTCTTCCGCGAGTGCAGCCACTACTGCGAGCTCGTCTCCAGCCCCCGGCAGATGCCACGGGTGCTGCGGACCGGCATCCAGAACGCCATCGGCCGCGGCGGCGTCAGCGTCATCGTGCTGCCCGGCGACGTCGCGGGCGAGCAGGCCACGACGCCCGCGAGCGAGCACGCGCTGGTCACCGCCCGCCCCTCGGTACGGCCCGGCGACGCGGAGATCGACGCGCTCGCCCGGATGGTCGACGAGGCGGGAAAGGTGACGCTGTTCTGCGGCAGCGGCACGGCGGGCGCCCACGAGGAGGTCATGCGGTTCGCGGAGCGGGTGAAGGCCCCGGTCGGGCACGCGCTGCGCGGCAAGGAGTGGATCCAGTACGACAACCCCTACGACGTGGGCATGAGCGGCCTGCTCGGCTACGGGGCCGCCTACGAGGCCACCCACGCCTGCGACCTGCTGATCCTGCTGGGCACCGACTTCCCGTACAACGCCTTCCTGCCGGACGACGTGAAGATCGTCCAGGTGGACGTGCGGCCCGAGCACCTGGGCCGGCGGTCCGCGCTCGACCTCGCGGTGTGGGGCGACGTCCGCGAGACGCTGCGCTGCCTGACGCCCCGGGTACGGGTCAAGAGCAGCCGGAAGTTCCTCGACAAGATGCTCGCCAAGCACGCCGACGCCCTCGAGGGGGTCGTCAAGGCGTACACGCGGAAGGTGGAGAAGCGCACGCCGATCCACCCGGAGTACGTGGCCTCCGTCCTGGACGAGGAGGCCGCCGACGACGCGGTCTTCACCGTGGACACCGGCATGAACAACGTATGGGCCGCCCGCTACCTCACCCCCAACGGCCGCCGCCGCGTCATCGGCTCCTTCACCCACGGCTCGATGGCGAACGCCCTTCCCCAGGCGATCGGGGCGCAGTTCCTCGACCCGGGCCGGCAGGTCGTCTCCATGTCCGGTGACGGCGGGTTCACCATGCTGATGGGCGACTTCCTGACGCTGGTCCAGTACGGCCTGCCGGTGAAGGTCGTGCTGTTCAACAACTCGTCGCTGGGCATGGTGGAGCTGGAGATGATGGTGGGCGGCCTGCCGTCGTACGGCACGTCCAACCACAACCCCGACTTCGCGGCCATCGCCACCGCGGCCGGCGCGTACGGGGTGCGGGTGGAGAAGCCGAAGCAGGTGCGGGGCGCCCTGCGGGACGCCTTCCGGCACCGGGGACCGGCGCTGGTGGACATCGTGACCGACCCCAACGCCCTGTCGATCCCCCCGAAGATCACCGCGGACATGGTGAGCGGCTTCGCCCTTTCGGCGGGAAGGATGGTCCTGGAGGGCGGCGTGGGACGGATGGCCCAGATGGCGCGCTCCAACCTGCGCAACATCCCCCGCCCCTGAGCTCTGGTGAACCTCCCCCGGGGTTGTGGCACGGGAGCCCGGTCACGTGGGGCGTCGGCCGTGGCACAGGGCCGCGCCCTCGCGGTGGATGGGGGCGCCGGTGCCGGTGAGGGGGCGTCCGGTGCCGCCGTGGCGTGCGGCGACGATCTCGCTTGCGATGGACAGGGCGGTCTCCTCGGGGGTACGGGCGCCCAGGTCGAGGCCGATGGGCGACCGCAGACGCGCCAGTTCCGCCTCGGTCAGGCCCGCCGCGCGCAGGCGCCGCAGGCGTTCGTGGTGGGTGCGGTGCGAGCCCATCGCGCCCACGTAGGCGACGGGCAGCCGCAACGCCCGTTCCAGCAGCGGCACGTCGAACCTGGCGTCGTGGGTGAGCACGCACAGGACGGCGCGCTCGTCGAGGCGCTGGGAGTCGAGGTAGCGGTGGGGCCAGTCGACGACGACCTCGTCGGCCTGCGGGAAACGTTCCTTCGTGGCGAAGACGGCGCGGGCGTCGCACACCGTCACCCGGTGGCCGAGGAACGCGCCGACGCCCGCGAGCGCGGCGGCGAAGTCGACCGCACCGAAGACGATCATGCGGGGCGGTGGAACGGCGGTCTCGATCAGCAGCGTCCTCGCCGGCCCGTACCGCGAGCCGTCGTCGCCGACACGGACCGTCGACGTGCCGCCGGAGGCGAGCATCGCGCGCGCCCGGACGGCGGCCGCGCCCTCCAGCCGCCCGTCGCCGCCGAGCGAGCCCGTCGGCGGGCCGTCGGGCCTGACCAGCAGGGCATGACCGGCGCGGTCGGCGGGGCCGTCGAGGGCCCGGACGAGCGCCACCGCCTCGCCCCCGGCGGCGGCCGTCAGCGCGGCGGCGAGCGTTCCGGCGCCGGGCGCGCCCGCGCGGACCGGGGTGACGAGGACGTCGATCGCACCGCCGCAGGACAGGCCGACCGCGAAGGGGTCGTCCTCGTCGTACCCGAAGCGCTCGAGCACGCTCTCGCCGGTGGCCAGCGCCTGGCGGCACAGGTCGTACACCGCCGCCTCCACGCATCCGCCGGAGACGGATCCGGCCGCCGTGCCGTCGGCGTCGACGGCGAGGGTGGCGCCGGGCCGCCGGGGGGTGCTGCCGTCGGCGGCCACCACGGTGGCGACGGCGAAGTCACGCCCTCGCGCGCACCACCGGCTCAGCTCGGGGGCGATGTCCAGCACGGTTGACGCTCCTGGTGTCGACGTCCGCGGGCCGGGTCTAGAGCAGCTGCTCGAGGGTGATGGGCAGCCGGCGGACGCGGATGCCGGTGGCGTGGAACACGGCGTTCGCGATGGCGGCCGGGGTGCCGGGGACGCCGAGTTCGCCGCACCCCTTGGTGCCGTTGGGGGAGGTGGGGTCCGGGCCGCCGACGAAGTGCACCTCCAGGTCGGGGATGTCGGCGTTGACGGCGACGAGGTAGTCGCCGAAGGTGCCGTTGGCGATGCGTCCGGTGCGGGTCTCGGTCACGGTGTGCTCGAAGAGGGCCATGCCGATGCCACCGACGGTCCCGCCGACGATCTGGCCGCGCGCGGTCTTCTCGTTGAGGACGCGCCCGCAGTGCGCGGCGGTCACCAGCCGCGCCACCCGGATCGTCCCCAGGTCCTCGTCCACGTGCACCTCCGCGAACTTGGCGGCGTAGGGGCCGGTGGGGACCACGGGCAGGTCCTCCTTCGGTGCCTCGGCCGACCCTTCGGCGCTCAGCTCGTCCTGCCGGTGCCGGGTGAGGATCTCCGTATAGCTCTCACCGCGGCCGTCGTCCTCGCGCACGATGCGGCCGTCCTCGACCCGTACGTCGTCCACGTCCGCTCCCCGCAGGGGGGAGTGCGCGTCGTCGCGGACCAGGTCCAGGAAGGAGCGGATCAGGTTCCGCCGGGCGTCATGGAGGGCCGCGCCCATGCTGCCGGTGAGCCCGGAGCCGCCGGCCGAGGGGGCCCGCGGCAGGGAGCTGTCGCCCAGGACGACGCGCACCCGCCCCAGGGGCAGGCCCAGCAGCTCCGCGGCCAGCTGGGTCATCACGGTGTACGTGCCGGTGCCCAGGTCCATGCCCGCGCTGCCCACCACCGCCTGGCCGTCCCGGGTGACCGTGATCCGTGCCGCGCACGAGGACTGGTAGAAGAAGAACGACGTGCCGGCCATGCCGTAGCCCACCAGGGTCCGGCCCCGGCGCATGGAGCGGGGCTCGGGGTCGCGGCGCGACCAGCCGAACTTCTCGGCGCCGGTGCGGTAGCAGGCGCGCAGCTCGTTGCTCGACCACCGCTGCCCCGTCACCGGGTGCTCGTCGGCGTGGTTGCGCAGCCGCAGCTCGAGGGGGTCCATGCCCAGCTCGTGGGCGAGTTCGTCCAGGGCGCTCTCCAGCGCGAAGTTGCCCTGGGCGTCGCCGGGGGCACGCATCGAGCCGGGCGAGGGCACGTGCACCCGGACCTGGACGTCGCGGGCGGAGACGTTGGGGCTGGCGTAGCCCGACAGCGAGCACCGGGAGACGTGCTCGTAGTTGGCGTCGTCGATCGAGAGGGTCTGCCACGCCTCGTGGTCGATCGCGGTGATCCGCCCGTCGCGGGTGGCGCCGATCCTGAGGGTCTGCCGGGTGTCGGGGCGGTGTCCGACCGAGGTGAACATCTGCTTGCGGGTCAGCACCAGCTTCACCGGCCGCCCCACCTGGCGTGCGGCGACCGCGGCGAGGACCGTGTGCTGCCAGGTGCGCAGCCCCGCGCCGAAGCCGCCGCCGAGGTAGGGCGCCAGGACCCGGACGGAGTCCCGTGGCACCTTGAGGACGCTCGCGAGGTCGCTTCGGGTGCGGGAGGGGCCCTGGGTGCAGTCGTGGACGGTGAGCTCGTCGCCGTCCCAGGAGGCGACGGTGGCGAACGGGCCCATCGGGTTGTTGGTGTTCGCCGCCGTACGGTACGTCCGCTCGACGCGTACGGGCGCCTCGGCCAGGGCCTTGTCGACGTCGCCGGTCGCGTCGTCGGTCCCGAACGGGTCGGGGACGTGCTCGGCGCGCGGATCCTCGATGTCCACGACGCGCTCGGCCCGCGCGTACAGCACCGTGACCAGCCGGGCGGCTTCGGTCGCCTGCTCGAAGGTCTCGGCCACCACCACCGCGATGGTCTGGCCGTGGTGGACGATCCGGTCGCTCTGCAGCGGGGGCGGCGGCACCGGCCCCCCTTCGCCCTGTGCCGCGCACAGCTCGGGGGCGTTCTCGTGGGTGATCACCGCGAGCACGCCCGGGGCGGCCTCGGCCGCCGATGCGTCGAGGGCGGCGACGCGCCCGGCCGCGATGGTGCTCTGCACCAGGACGGCGTGCGCGACGTCCGGGGGATCGTGGTCCGTGGGGTAGGCGGCGCGGCCGCTCACCTTGACCCGGGCGTCGACGCGGTCGACCCCCTCACCGACGACGGCACGGTCCATGGCGCTCAGCTCTCCTCCGCCAGGGTGCTCAGCATCCGTACGACGGCTCTCCTGCCGAGCTCGATCTTGAAACCGTTGCCGGGCAGGCCCACCGCCCCGCTCAGGGCCGCCTCGGCGGCCGCCGCGAAGACCTCCCGGCCCGGCGCCGCGCCCCGCAGCAGCTCCTCGGCACGGGGCACCCGCCAGGGGACGGTGCCCACACCGCCCAGCGCGAGGTGCGCCGCGCGGATCGTCCCGCCGTCGATCAGCAGGGCGGCCGCCACGGACACCAGCGCGAACTCGTAGCTGGCGCGGTCGCGGACCTTCAGATACCCCGAGCGCGTTCCGCGGGGCAGCAGCGGAATCTCCAGATGCGTGATCATCTCCCCGTGCTCGAGGACGTTCTCCACCTGCGGGGTCTCGCCCGGAACGCGGTAGAACTCCGTCAGCGGCACCATGCGCTCCGCGCCCTGCCCCCGGATCCGCACCGAGGCCCCCAGGGCGGTCAGGGGCACCGCCACGTCCGAGGCGTGGGTGGCCACGCACCGCGAACTGGTGCCCAGGACCGCGTGCATCCGGTGGAAGCCGTCGAGGGCGGCGCATCCGGCGCCCGGATCGCGCTTGTTGCAGACCGTGCTCGGGTCGCGGAAGTAGCGGCAGCGCGTGCGCTGCAGGAGATTGCCGCCCATGGTGGCCATGTGCCGCAACTGCGGCGAGGCCCCCAGGAGCAGCGCCTGGCGCACCAGCGGCAGCCGCCGCGCCACGACGTCGTGCGCGGCGAGCTCCTCCATCGTGGTCAGCGCCCCGACGATCAGCGTGTCGTCGTCGCCGCTCACCTCGCGCAGGGGCAGCCGGGTGATGTCCACCAGCCGCAGGGGCCGGAACACCTCGTCCTTCATCAGGTCCACCTGCGTGGTGCCCCCGGCGAGAAAGGCGGCTTCCGGGTCCGCCGAGACCTCGGCGATCGCCTCGTCGACGCCGGTGGCCCGGACGTAGGTGAAGCTACGCATGGTCACCCCGGGCCGCGACCTCGCGGATCGCCGCCACGATGTGGGGATAGGTGCCGCAGCGGCACAGGTTGCCGCTCATGAACTCCCTGATCTCCTCGTCGGAGCCCGCCCGGCCCTCCTCGAGGAGGGCCACGGCCGACATGATCTGGCCGGAGGTGCAGTAGCCGCACTGCAGGCCGTCGTGCCGGACGAACGCCTCCTGCATCGGAT
Source organism: Streptomyces sp. C36 (assembly GCF_040932295.1). NCBI lineage: Bacteria > Bacillati > Actinomycetota > Actinomycetes > Kitasatosporales > Streptomycetaceae > Streptomyces > Streptomyces sp. C36. The sequence goes on from NZ_JBFQGI010000001.1 coordinate 191,205, forward strand.
GCGGGGTGCCGTCCCGCTCGAGCCCCTCGATCGTGCGCACCTCGCGTCCGTCGGCGCTCGCGGCGAGGATCAGGCAGGACAGCATCCGCCGGCCGTCGACGTGCACCGTGCACGCCCCGCACTGCCCCTGGTCGCAGCCCTTCTTGGTGCCGGTGAGCTTCAGCCCGTCCCGCAGGGCGTCCAGGAGCGTGGTGCGGGTGTCCACCTCGAGCCGCCGCTCGGTGCCGTTCACCCGCAGGGACACCGGCACCCGGGCGACCCCCGCGTCCCGCTGTCCGGGCGCCGTGCGGGCCTGTGCCGCTGCCGATTCGTCCATGGTCACCGCCGGCCTCCGTGGGCCTGCCGGGGCAGGCTCCTCGACGAATTGCCTGAAAGCTCGCACAAGCCGAAATTCGGCTGATGGGTCGGCGTGATCCTACGTCCGGCCGGCGCACGGGCGGTGACGACACGTCGGCCCGGTGCGCGCGGTCCGCCCGGCCGGCCGGGACGTCACGCCGTCACCGCGCCTCACCCGCCCAGACCTTCCGGTACGTCTCGCGGTAGCCGGGTGGGTCCCAGGTGGTGAGCCCGCCGCTGTTGGCGGCCGTGGCGATGTGCACGGGGGCGACGTAGCCGCTGGGCGGTTCGCCGGAGAAGGCGCGGTTGAACTCGTCGACGATCTGCCAGCCCTGTTCGGAGAGCGCCTCGGGGACCGTGGCCGCCTGGAACTGCCCGCTGTTGATGCGCTGGAAGGCCGAGGGGTCGCCGTCGCCCGCGCCGATGTTGAAGGGGGCGGCGGCCCCCTTCCTGCGGGCCGCGCGCAGGGCCGGGGCGGCGTCGGCGAAGTAGACGTCGTTGATGGCGACGGAGTGGGTCCACTCCTCGGGGAAGCGGGAGAGCAGCGAGGAGACCTCCCGGGGCGTGCGGCTGCTGGTGTCCGAGAGCGGGATGTTCTCCTCCGCCAGGATCCTCGCCCCGGCGCAGGTCGCCAGCTCCTTCTTGATCAGGTCGGACTTGTTCCTGGCGAAGGGGATCGAGGCGTCGGTGAAGACCACCACGCCGGCGTCGCCGTGGGCGTGCGCGATGACCCAGTCGGCGCTGATCCGTGCGACGTCCTCCACCCTGGTGGTGACGTTGGTGAAAAGCTTGGGGTCCTCGCTCGGGCCGGGGGCGGCGACGGCGTGCCAGCCGACGAGCGGGATGTGTTCCGCCGTGGCCCGCGCGACCTGGGGGGACGTCAGAAGGGGGTCGAAGCCGGCGATGACGATGCCCGAGGGCCGCAGGGCGATCGCCTCGCTGAACGCCGCCTGGATGCCGGCGGGGGTGCCCTGGCCGTCGATCACCCGGACGTTCCAGCCGATGGCCTTCGCGGCCTCCCGCAGGCCCTGGGCGACTCCCGCGACGCCGGGATTGGTCATGGTCTGCGCGGCGTAGACGAGGGACTTGCCGGGGACGGCCCGGGGGCCGGAGGAGGGTACGCCCCTGCCGGGGTCGGTCCGCTCGGCCTGCCGGACGGCCGCCTCGGCCCGGGCGAGGGCGGCGGGGCAGCCCGCCGTCGCCGTGCGTGTGGGGGAGGGCGTGCCGCCGGTGGACGTGCCGCGCTCGCAGCCGGTGAGCAGGGCGGCCGCCACCAGGGCGACCGCGACCCCCTGGGCGCTGCTGCGGTTCGCGTGCACGGGCGCTCCTTGCTCGGGGACGGCGGGGCAGGCGGCGTTCAGCGCTGTCGGCGCAGGCGGTGGCGCAGCTGCCGGCGGGCGGCCCAGCCGGCCAGGCCGACGGCGATGAGCAGGGTGGTGCCGTTGAACAGCGGGGTGACCCAGAACCGGGCGCCGAGCTGGCCGATGCCCGCGAGGCCGATGGCGAGGACGGTCACGGCGACGAGGGTGCCCAGGGCGTTGGCGCGGCCGGGCCGGATGGCGGTGGAGCCGAGCAGCGCGCCGACGAAGGCGGGCAGCAGGTAGTCCATGCCGACGCTGGGGTTGCCGGTCCGCTGCTGCGCGGCGAGCAGGACCCCGGCCACGCCGACGACGAAGCCCGACCCGGTGAAGGCGAGGACGATGTAGCGCCGGGAGGGGATGCCCACCAGTTCGGCGGCGCGGGGGTTGGACCCGATGACGTACAGGTAGCGGCCCAGCGGCAGGCGCTCCAGCAGCAGCCACAGGACGGCGGTGAGGGCGAGGACGTAGAAGGCGGACACCGGCAGGCCCAGGAACCGGGAGTCGTAGAGGTCGGTGAAGCCGGCCGGCAGGCCCTGCGGGCCGGGGACGATCCGGGCTCCGTCGGTGATCCATCCGGTGAAGGCGTACATGATGCTGCCGGTGCCGAGGGTGGCGATGAAGGAGTCGATCCTGGCGAATTCCACGACGACGCCGTTGACGGCGCCGACGGCCGCCCCGCCGAGGATCACCACGAGGCAGGCGAGCGGCCAGGACCAGCCGTCGGCGACGATGAGATGCATCGTCATGACGTGCGCGAGGCCGAGGCCGTAGCCGATGGACAGGTCGAACCTGCCGGTGGCGATGGGGATCGTCGCGCCGAGCGCCAGGAGGGCCGGGATCGACTGGCCGGACAGGACGGCGGAGATGTTGTCGAGGGTGGGGAAGGTGTCCGGCAGGGCGAGCGAGAAGGCGAGGAACAGCAGGGCGGTCAGGGCCAGGAGGCCGTAGGCGCCGACGAGGTGTCCCAGGCGGTGGACCGGCGTGGGGCGGGGGGCGCTCACCCCGGCGTCCCGGTGAGGGGGGCCATGGCCGAGGCGGCGTGGGCGAGCGCGGTGACGGTGAGGTCCTCGCCGCTCAGCTCCCGCGTCACCGACCCCCGGACGAACACCACGGCCCGGTGGCACACGGTGGCGACCTCCTCGAAGTCGGTGGACAGCAGCAGGACGGCGAGCCCCTCGGCGAGCGCGTCCTGCAGGAGGCGGTGGATGGCCGCCTTGGCGCCGACGTCCACGCCGGCGGTCGGCTCCTCCAGGATCAGCAGGCCGCGGACCGGCCCGATCCAGCGGCCGATCATGACCTTCTGCTGGTTCCCCCCGGACAGGGTGGCGATCGGCGCCTCGCTGTCCCGGGGGCGCACCGTGAACCGCTCGATCAGGGCGGCGGCCCGGGGGCGCTCGCGCGCGGGGCTGATCCAGTGCGGGCCCGGCGCCCCGCCCGCCCGGGGGTTGGCGAGGAAGTTCTCCCGTACGGTCAGGTCGGCGGCGCAGCCCTCCTCCTGACGGTCGCCGCTGACGAAGCCGACGCCGGCGGCGACGGCCTCCGCGACGGAGCCGGGGCGGTACGGCCGGCCGTGCAGCAGGACGCGGCCGGCGAGGATCGGCCGGGCGCCGGCGAGGGCGCGGCCCAGTTCCATGTGCCCGGCGCCGGTGAGGCCCACCATGCCGAGGATCTCGCCGGCGCGCAGCCGCAGGCCCACCGGGCCCGTGTGCTCCGTCCGTACGCCCTCCAGGCTCAGGACGGCGGGGCCCGCGGCGGGGGTGCCGAGGCGGTGGGCGTCCGGCTCGTAGCCCACGATGTCGTGCACCAGGCGGGCGGGGGAGCGGCCGGCGAGCGGGCCGTGGCCGACGACGCGCCCGTCGCGCAGGACGGCGAAGGAGTCGGCGACCTTGTACACCTCGTCGATCCGGTGGGTGACGAAGACGATGGCGTGACCGCGGTCGCGCAGGGCGTGCAGCACGTCGAAGAGCCGCTCGCAGTCGGCGGCCGGGAGGCTGGCGGTCGGCTCGTCCAGGACGATGAGCGAGGCGCGCGTGCACAGGGCGCGCGCGATCGCCACCAGGGAGCGTTCGGCGCGGGAGAGGTCGGCGACGACGGTGTCCGCGTCGAGGTGCGCGGCGACGATGGAGAGGGCCTCGGCGCACTGCCGGCGGGTGCGGCGCCAGGAGACCAGTCCGGCGCGGCGCGGGTAGCCGGTGCCCAGGGCGATGTTCTCGGCGACCGTCATCCAGCCGACCAGCCCCAGGTCCTGGTGGATGAAGGACATGGCACGGGAGGCCGCCTCGGTGCCGAGCGGGTACCCGGCGACGGTCACCTCGCCCTCGTCCGCGTGGTGGACGCCGGCGAGCACCTTGATGAGCGTGGACTTCCCGGCGCCGTTGGCCCCGAGCAGGGCCAGGACGCTGCCGGGGTGGACGTCGAGGTCGACCGCGTCCAGCGCGAGCGTGCCGCCGAAGTACTTGGTGAGACCGCGTATCCGGACGAGGGGCCGCGGGTCGCCGCCCGGGGAGGAGCGGATGTCGGGAGCGTCGTGCACGGCCTCCTCCAGGACCTTTCAGGACAACCCGGTCGATTCCGATACTCTACGGTCCGGTCGGCCCCGGCGCCGGACGGCCCGTCAGATCGCCGGGATGTCGTCGAGATCGATGTCGAACGCCATGTGCTCCCCGTCGGCCCCGGACTTCCCTCCCGGCATCTCCAGAGCGCACTCCGCCCAGATCACCTTGCCGCCGGGGACGTAACGGGTGCCCCACGACTGGGAGAGCTGCGCCACGAGGAACAGGCCGCGCCCGCCCTCGTCCGTGGTGGCCGCCTGGCGCAGATGTGGCGACGTGCTGCTGGTGTCGGCGACCTCGCAGGTCAGCGTGCGGTCGTAGAGCAGGCGCACCGAAATGGGGCCGGTGCCGTAGCGGATGGCGTTGGTGACCAGCTCGCTGAGCAGCAGCTCGATGGAGAAGCCGAGCTCGTCCAGACCCCATTCCGACAGCCGGCGGGTGACGGCGGAACGGATGGACGAGACGAGCGAGGGGTCGGCGGGCAGGTCCCAGGTGGCGATCCGGTGCGGGTCCAGGGTGTGCGTACGGGCGACCAGCAGGGCGATGTCGTCGGCGGGGTGCTCGGGCACCACGGTCGCCAGGACCTCCCGGCAGGTGTCCTCGGGCGGGCGGTCGGGGTGCGCCAGGGCGCCGCGCAGCTGCTCCAGGGCCGTGTCGAAGTCGCGCCGGCGGTCCTCGACGAGCCCGTCGGTGTAGAGGACCAGCTGGCTGCCCTCGGGGAGGTGGAACTCGGCGGTCTCGAACGGCAGGCCGCCCAGCCCCAGCGGCGGTCCGGCGGGCAGGTCGGGGAACTCGACGCTCCCGTCGGGGTGCACCAGCGCCGGCGGCGGATGACCGGCCCGCGCCATGACGCACTGCTGCGAGGTGGGGTCGTAGATGGCGTACAGGCAGGTGGCGCCGATGATGCCGGTGCTGTCGCCGGAGGGGTCGTCGCCGCCCTCCTCGCGGTCCAGGCGCCCCACGAGGTTGTCGAGGTGGGTGAGGACCTCGTCCGGCGGGAGGTCCAGCTCGGCGAAGTTGCGCGCGGCGGTGCGCAGCCGGCCCATGGTGGCGGCGGCGTGCAGCCCGTGGCCGACGACGTCCCCGACCACGAGGGCGACGCGGCTGCTGGAGAGGGGGATGACGTCGAACCAGTCCCCGCCGACCCCCGACTCGGCGGGCATGTAGCGGTGCGCGACCTCGACGGCGTTCTGCTCGGGGAAGCCCTGCGGCAGCAGGCTGCGCTGCAGGGCGAGGACCATGGTGTGTTCGCGGGTGTACCGGCGGGCGTTGTCGATGCAGATGGCGGCGCGCGTGGCCAGCTCCTGGGCCAGCGAGCGGTCGTCGTCCCCGAAGGGGGCGGGATCCCGCGAGCGGTAGAAGCTCGCTATGCCCAGCACGATGCCACGTGCCAGGAGCGGGACGGTGATCAGGGAGTGGACGCCGTGGGCGAGGAGGCGCCGGGCGCGCACGGGATTCTGGGCGATCCAGCCGGGGGCGGCCCGCAGCTCGGGCTCCAGTACCGTCTGCCCGCTGGTCAGGCAGCGCAGCTGGGGCGTGACCGGCTTCAGTTCGACCCGCTCGCCGGCGGGGTAGAAGGGGCAGTCGTCGCGAATGCCGTGGACCACCGTGCGGTGGAGGTCCTTGCAGGGGTCGGTCGGCTCGTCGCCGCGCAGCACCGCCTCGGGGACGTCGATGGTGACGTAGTCGGCCAGGCGCGGCACGGCCATCTCGGCGAGCTCCCGGGTGGTGCGGCTCACGTCCAGCGTGGTGCCGATGCGGGTGCTGGCCTCGGACAGCAGCTCCAGCCGGCGCCGGGCCGCCACGGCGTACTGGCCCACGCCCGGCTCGCCCACCAGTACCAGCCCGCCGGCCGTGCCGTCGGGGGCGTGGCCGTCGGCGGTGAGGTGGCCCGCCACGGAGAAGGCATCGGGTTCGTGCGGTGCGAGGGGCGGGGCGGCCGCGGGGGGCGGGCCGGGAGGCCGTGCCGTCGCGGAGGCCGGGCCGGGCACGGCGCCGCCGCTCAGCAGCCCGGACGCCGGGACGACGTGGACGAGGCCCTCGTGCGCCGGGAGGCCGGGGGGCGGGGCGGCTTCGGTGGAGACGGCCAGGCGCTGGTGCCGGGAGGGCAGGAGCGCCTCGATGACGACGCCCTCGACTCCGGAGGCGCTCGTCACCGGGCGGCTGACCAGGGTGACGTGCCGGCCGCCGGGCAGGTGCACCTCGACGGCGGCCCGCTGGGCGGAGGAGATCAGCTCGGTGGCCTTCTCCTTGAGGATCATCTGGTCGCGCCAGTCCAGCCCGCTCGCGCCGAGCTCGCCGAGCTGCCCGTCGCCGGCCGGCATCCGGCTCCTGGCGTCGAGGTACGCCTGCAGCAGGCCGCGCTCCCGCGCCGAGCTCTGCTCCAGCAGCCGCTGTTCGATGGCGCCGGCCGCCCTGCGGATCACGGTGCCGATGGCGGCGTCCGCCTCGGCGGGCGGATAGCCGAGGCACAGGACGCCCTCGATGAGACCGCTGAGCAGGTCCCGGACGGGTATCGCCGAGCACGCGTTGGACTGGGCGCGTTCGGCGAAGTGCTCGGCGCCGTAGATGCTGACCAGCCGCCGCTCCGTGAGGGCCAGCCCGATGCCGTTGGTCCCGCCGAACTTCTCGGCGAACACGAAGCCCGGGGTGCTCTGGATCGCGGGCAGCCGTTCGGCCATGGACGGGTCGCCGAAACGGCGTTGCAGCACCGCCCCGCGCCCGTCGGCCAGGCTCACGTTCACCTTCCGGCCCGCGAACATGGCCTGCAGCCGGTCCAGTACGGGACCGGCCGCCCGGACGAGGCGGCCATCCAGGTCGAGGTCCTCGGCATAGGGGAGCTCGCAGCCGTCCGGGGAGAGCCCCAGCGACCGGCTCCGCTCCCACGAGCTCAGGATCAGGTCGCGCACGGAGCCCTCGACCGGCCCGCCGCGAAGGAATCGGTCACGCGCGAGCACGGGGCCGATGTCGTCCGCCACGAGCCCCATCCGGATCACTTCCCTCGTCGGTCCTCGTCGGTCCTCATCGGTGCGTACGGCCATGGCCACCTGTACGTCGAAGCGGCTGCACTGTTGTTCCATTTTAGAACTTCACGGACATAACGACGGGTGGAGCGGAGGCATGGCGACGGGGGGAGCGGACAGGTCACGTCCCGGAACCGTACGTGATCACCACAGGTCGTACGGGGTGTCACAGCACCGCGACCGGCGTGACGGGCGAACCCGTACCGCCCGGGACGTTCAGGGGGGCCACGACGAGGAGGAAGGCGTACCGGCCCGCCCCGGCGCAGGCCTCGGAGAGCGCCTCGAGGTCGAGGTTGTCCAGCAGCGGCACTCCCATCGCGGCGACGGCCAGCGCGTGGACCGGGGAGTGCACGCCCTCGACCGGCGAGGGCCGTACGTCGTTGTCGCCGTCGCTGCCGAGCAGGGCGATGCCGCGCTCGGCCAGCGGTGGCACGGCGTCCACGTGGAGCCCCGCGCAGGATGCGTCGGCGTCCCAGGCACCCAGTTCCCGCCGGCGGCGGAAGCGGCCGACCCGCAGCAGCACCGCGTCGCCCTCGCCGATCTCCACGCCGAGCGCGGCCTGCGCCGCGGCGACGTCCGCGGCGCGCACCGCGCGCCCGGGCTCCAGCCAGGCGGTCCCCAGCACGGCGGGCAGGTCGAGGAGCACCCCCCTGGTCACCAGCGGCCCCAGCGCCGCGACGGCGCCGAAGCGGGCGCCGCCCGAGCCCACGAGCTCCCGCGCGCTTCCGCCGCCGTACAGCCGCCCTCGGTAGGCGACGTGGGCGAGCGCGTCCACGTGGCTGACGCTCTTGCCGTGGTAGTCGGCGCCGAGGAAGTCCTTGTGCGTGGACGGCTCGGGCGCCTCGGCGCCCGCCTCGACGTCGCCGAGGTGGGACATGTAGCGCAGGGCGGGCCTGCCGTTGTCCGGCCCCGCCACCGTGTCCCACGGCCGCGCCATCGGCACCACGGCTCCCGTCCGTACCAGCCCGACGGCCTGCCGCACGTGCTCCCCGGTCACCCGGTTCCACGCCCCGCGCCCGGCGTCGTCCCAGCGGCCCCAGGTGCGGACCGCCTCGAAGAGCGCGTCGAACTCCCGCCGCGAGACGGCCGGCCCGTTGTCGGGGCCGGCGTCGTCCGGCGGGGGAGCGGACGCGTCGGCGGAATCGCTGCTCATGGTGGTGATGATGCGCCGCCGGCCGCCGCGAGCGGGGCCTTGCCGGGCGGGCATTCCGGTGACGGAGCTTTTCCGCGCGTCGAGCCGGCCGTCGGTGACGCTGCGGCCCGGGCCGGCGGCGCGGTCGCACGGTGCCCCCCCCGGAATCCGGTGCCACCCTGGAAGGGGAGGACGGAGGTGGGGCCGGATGGCACCGATCACCGTGGCGCTGGCGGGCGACACCATGCTGGGGCGCGGAGTGGCCGAGCGGCTGAGCGAGGCGCCCGAGGCGGCGACGCTGCTGTCCGACGAGCTCCGGGCGGTGCTCGCGGGGGCCGACCTGGTCGTCCTCAACCTCGAGTGCTGCGTGTCGGACCGGGGCGAGCACTGGCCCGCCCCCGGGAAACCCTTCTTCTTCCGCGCTCCGCCGGCCGCGGCCGACGTCCTCGCGGAGCTCGGCGTGGACTGCGTGACCGTCGCCAACAACCACGCCCTCGACTTCGGGTTCGACGCCCTGACCGACACCCTGGCTCTGCTGGAACGCGCCGGGGTGCGCGCGGTGGGCGCGGGGCCCGACGTGACGGCGGCCCGCGAGTTCGCCGTGCTGGAGGCGGGCGGGAGCCGGCTGGCGGTCATCGGCGTCACCGACCACCCGGAGGACTTCGCCGCGACCGCCGACCGGCCCGGCGTGGCGCTCGCCGACCTCCGCCACGGCGTTCCCGGCTGGCTCACCGCCCTGATCGCCCGCGCGGCCGCCGAGGCCGACGCCGTGCTGGTCACCCCGCACTGGGGGCCCAACATGACCCCCGGGCCGCCGCACTACGTACGGGACGCCGCGCCCGTCCTGCTGGAGGCCGGAGCGACGCTGGTCGCCGGGCACTCCGCCCATGTCTTCCACGGCGTCGGCGGCCGGGTCGTCCACGACATGGGCGACTTCGTCGACGACTACGCGATCGACGACGTGCTCCGCAACGACCTGGGCCTGCTCTTCCTGGTGATCCTGGACGGCGCCGCACCCTCGCGCGTGCGGCCGGTGCGGCTGGAGGCGGTTCCGCTGTTCCTGGACTACTGCCGCACGACGGCGGCGCACGGCGCCCGGTGGGAGTGGATCCGCGACCGTTTCACCCGCGCCTGCGCCGCCTTCGGCACCACGGTGGCCGTGGAGGGGGAGCGGCTGGTGATCGAATGGGCCTGACCGCTTCCCGCTCCGCGGCTGTCCGCGCCCCGCCCGGGAGCCTCACGTGGTGATCACGATCGGGTGACCTGATGATCACGGACGTATGACCGGTGCGGGGCTCCTGGCGGTCGCGGTCCGCCCTCCCGCACGCCCCACCGGCCGCCACGCGCCCCACCGGCTCCCGTCCGTCCCCGCGTGATCGCGGAACGTGAGCCCCGTCACGCCCCGGACCCCCGCTCCGCCCCGGCCTGGGGGTTCTCATCCGCCCGGTGCTCCCGTGCGACCGTGGGCGCCCGCCGAGTGCGGGCCCGCGCGCGTGTACTTTTTGACGTACAGCCGCGCTGAGACCTTGCGGCATGTACTCGTCACCAGACCGTACGCATACCGCGCTGCCGCCCTGGTACCGCCGTACCGATACGAAGGACGCCCCACCCATGCCCTACGTGCGCCACTGGCTGCGCTACTCCATCCTGCTGTTCGCGAGCGCGATCGTCCTCGGGATGACCGCCGCGCACACCAAGATCATCCAGCCGCACGACCTGGACCTGGACCGGACGATCCAGACCAACACCCGCACCGGCTGGCTGAACCACACGATGGAGGCCGTCAGCTACTGCGCCTCGCCGGTCGCCGGTGTGCTGATCCTCGCGGTCTGGTGCGGATACCTGCTGTTCGTGCGGCGCCGGCCCATCGCCGCGAGCGCCACGTTCCTGGTGGTCGCGATCGGCTGGAACAGCACCCAGCTCGCGAAGGCCATCGTCGCCCGGCCCCGGCCGCCCCGGGAGTTCATGCTGGACCCCGAGATCGGCTCCAACAGCTTCCCCAGCGGCCACACCGCCTTCACCGTCGCGGCCATGGTCGGCGTGTACTTCCTGCTGCGTGAGTCCCAGCACCGCCGCACCGTCGTGTTCCTCGGCGTCCTCGCCGTCCTGCTGGTGGCCTTCTCCCGGATGTACGTCGGCGCCCACTACCCGACCGACACCTTCGGCTCGGTGCTGATCGCCGGCTCCGCGATCTTCTTCGTGACCGGTGTGTGGCACGCCTGGCTGCTGCCCAACCTCGACCGCCTGCCGCTGATCGGGGCCCTGTTCGCGCGCTTCGGCCTGGAGGAGGAGCGCGCCGAACTCGAGGCGGACCGGGGCGGCTACGACCACCCGGCGGCCGTGCCCGGCCCGGGCGGCGGCGGACGCCACCGCCGGCACGCGGGGCGCTGAGCCCCGCACCACCCTCCCGCGCACCCCATCGCGATGATCATGGCGGACTCCCTGCGGAGTCCGCCATGATCCGTTTTCGGCCCCGGCGTCCGCCTTCCGAATGCCCGCGACCCGCTCTACCGTGTCCGCCGCATCCGAAAAGCGACCGGAAACGACCGGACGCACCGGCCGGCGACCACATGGAGGGGCCGTGGATCTCCAGTACACCCCGCAGCAGCAGCGGTTACGGGCCGAGCTGCGCGAGTACTTCGCGGACCTCGTGCCCGACGACGCCTACGAGCGGCACGCCGACCCCGCCGAGCGCAAGCGCTTCTACCGCCGGACCATCCGCCGTCTGGGCGCGGACGGCCGCCTGGGGGTCGGCTGGCCCCGCGAGTACGGCGGCAGCGGCATGACCCCGATGGAACAGTTCGTCTTCTTCGACGAGGCCGCCCAGGCGGGCGTCCCGCTCCCGCTGATGGCGCTCAACACCGTCGGCCCGACGCTGATGCGGTTCGGCACCGAGGAGCAGAAGGCGTACTTCCTGCCGGGCATCCTCTCCGGCGAACTGGACTTCGCGATCGGCTACAGCGAGCCGGGCGCCGGGACGGACCTCGCCGCCCTCACCACCCGCGCCGTCCGCGAGGGCGACGTGGACACCGGCCACTACACCGTCAACGGGCAGAAGATCTGGACCACCAACGGCGACACCGCCGACTGGGTCTGGCTCGCCGTCCGTACCGACCCCGACGCACCCCGCCACAAGGGCATCAGCATCCTCCTCGTGCCCACCAGCGACCCCGGCTACTCCTGCACCCTCATCAACACCCTGGCTTCCCACGACACCACAGCCAGCTACTACGACGGCGTCCGCGTCCCCGCCACCCGCCGCGTCGGCCGGGAGAACGAGGGCTGGCGGCTCATCACCACCCAGCTCAACCACGAGCGCGTCACCCTCGCCGCCCACGGCACCACCGCCGTACGCGCCCTGCACGACGTCCGGCGATGGGCCGCCACCACCCACCTGACCGACGGCCGCCGCGTCGCCGACCTGGGCTGGGTCCGCGGCCGCCTCGCCCGTACGCACATCCGGCTCGAGGCCATGAAGCTGCTCAACTGGCGCATGGTCGACGCCCTCCAGCGCGGCACGCTCACCCCCCAGGACGCCTCCGCCGTCAAGGTCTACGGCTCCGAGGCCCGCCGCGACGCGTACGCCTGGCTGATGGAGGTGCTCGCCGCGGCCGGCCCCCTCAAGGAGGGCTCGGCGGGCTGCGCCCTCCACGGCGAACTGGAACGCGGCTACCGCAGCGCGGTCATCTTCACCTTCGGCGGCGGCAACAACGAGATCCAGCGCGAGATCATCTCCTGGATAGGCCTGGGCATGCCCAGGGTGCGCCGCTGAGCCCCTGTGATCCGCTTACCCCCGGTTAGGGAGAGCCCCCGATCGGGGGAAAGATCCACCATGACTCCCGAAGAGCTCACCGCCCTCCAGCTGACCCGTCTGCGCGCGACCCTGCGGCACGTCTACGACAACGTGGCCTTCTACCGCGACGCCTTCGACGCGGCCGGGCTGCGGCCCGAGGACTGCCGTGCCCTCGGCGATCTCGCCCGTTTCCCGTTCACCACGAAGGCCGATCTGCGCGCGGGGTACCCCTGGGGCATGTTCGCCGTCGACCGGTCCCGCCTCCGCCGTCTGCACGCGTCCAGCGGGACCACCGGCACTCCCACCGTCGTCGGCTACACCGAGGCCGACCTCGACGTCTGGGCGGACCTGGTGGCGCGTTCGCTGCGGGCGGCGGGGGCGCGGGCCGGTGACATGGTGCATGTGGCGTACGGGTACGGGTTGTTCACCGGCGGACTGGGGGCGCACTACGGGGCCGAGCGGCTGGGCTGCACGGTGATTCCGGCGTCGGGCGGCATGACCGAGCGCCAGGTGCGGCTCATCCACGACCTGCGGCCGCGGGTCATCATGGCCACCCCCTCGTACATGCTGACGCTGCTCGACGAGTTCGAGCGCCAGGGCATCGATCCGCGCGCCACCTCGCTGCGGGTGGGCGTCTTCGGCGCGGAGCCGTGGACGGAGGAGATGCGCCGGGAGATCGAGGAGCGCTTCGCCCTCGACGCGGTCGACATATACGGGCTCTCCGAGGTCATGGGCCCCGGCGTCGCCCAGGAGTGGGCGCGGACGAAGGACGGGCCGCACATCTGGGAGGACCACTTCTATCCCGAGATCGTCGACCCGGTCACCGGCGAGGTCCTGCCCGACGGCGCCCACGGCGAGCTGGTGTTCACCTCGCTCACCAAGGAGGCCATGCCCGTCGTCCGCTACCGCACCCGCGACCTGACCCGGCTGCTGCCCGGCACGGCGGGCGCTCCCTTCCGCCGGATGGAACGGATCACCGGCCGCTCCGACGATCTGATCATCCTGCGCGGGGTGAACCTCTTCCCGTCCCAGGTCGAGGAGATCGTGCTGCGCACACCAGGCGTCGCGCCCCACTTCCAGCTGGTGCTGACCCGCGAGGGGCGGCTGGACCGGCTGACCGTACGGGCGGAGGCGCGCCCGGAGGCGACGCCCGAGGGGCGTGCGGCCGCTGCCGCCGATCTCGCGCGGCGGGTCAAGGAGGGCGTCGGGGTGTCCGTGGCGGTCGAGCTCGTGGATCCGCGGACCCTCCAGCGGTCCGCCGGCAAGCTGCGGCGCGTCGTCGACGAGCGCGGCTGAACCCCGGGGCCTCCGGCCGCGTCCCCCCTGTCAACGATTCTTCCCGCCCTTATCGCAGGAGGTCACTTTGCCCGTTCGTCACCGCTTACGCGCGCTGACGGTCGCCGCTCTCGCCCTGGCGACCGGCGTGAGCGCCCTGCCCGCCGCGGCGGCGCCCCAGGCCCCGGCGGCCTCCCGGGACGGCGCGCTCAAGCCGTCCGGGGACGGCCTGTCCGCCGTCATCCGCTATACCGAGTACGGAATTCCGCACATCGTCGGCAAGGACTACGCGAGCCTGGGCTTCGGTTCGGGCTGGGCGCAGGCCAAGGATCAGGTGTGCGTCCTGGCCGACGGCTTCGTCACCCTGCGCGGCGAGCGCTCGCGCGCCTTCGGCCCCGACGGCCGGCCCGACGGGTCGCTGTCGTCCGCCACCACCAACCTCTCCAGCGACCTGTTCTTCCGCGGGGTGCGGGACGCGAGGACCGTGGAGAAGCTCCTGGAGAGACCGGCCCCGGCCGGGCCCAGCAGCCAGGCCAAGGAGCTGATGCGCGGCTGGGCCGCCGGTTACAACGCCTGGCTCAAGCAGAACAAGATCTCCGACCCGGCCTGCCGCGGCGCCTCCTGGGTCACTCCCGTCACCGCCGTGGACGTGGCCCGGCGCGGCTACGCCATCACCGTGCTGGGCGGCCAGGGCCTGGCCCCGGACGGCCTCTCGGGCACCGGGCAGCAGCCGAAGAAGTCCGCCGCCCCCGCCGGGCCCACGGACCCGGCCGCGGCGGCACGCAAGGTCTTCGGCCGGCAGAACGCCGACATGGGCTCCAACGCCGTCGCCTTCTCCGGCTCCGCCACCGCGAACGGCCGCGGGCTGCTGCTGGGCAACCCCCACTATCCCTGGCAGGGCGGCCGCCGCTTCTGGCAGTCGCAGCAGACCATCCCCGGCGAGCTGAACGTATCGGGCGGCTCCCTGCTGGGCATGCCCATCGTCGAGATCGGCCACAACGAGCACATCGCCTGGAGCCACACGGTCGCCACAGGCGTGCCGCTGAACCTCCACGAGCTCAGGACCGCCCCCGGCGCCCCCCACAGCTACCTCGTCGACGGCACACCCGAACGGATCACGAAACGCACCGTCACCGTTTCCGTACGGGGCGCGGACGGGCGTACCTCCGACGTCGTCCGCACCCAGTGGTGGACCCGCTTCGGACCCGTGGTGACCTCCCTCGACGACATGCCGCTGCCCACGGCGGACGGCACGGCCTACGCGCTCAACGACCCCAACGCCCAGAGCCTGCGGTTCATCGACTCCTCGCTCGCGCTGAGCAGGTCCCGCAGCGTGCGCGACATCCAGGAGGGGCTGCGGCGTACGCAGGGCCTGCCCTGGGTGAACACCATCGCCGCCGACTCCGCCGGGCACAGCCTCCACACCCAGTCTCAGGTGCTGCCCCGCGTCACCGACGACCTCGCCGGGCGCTGCTCCACCGCGTTCGGGCGGCAGACGTTCCCGGCCGCGGGCCTGGCCGTGCTGGACGGCTCGCGCGGCGACTGCGCACCGGGCCGGGACGCCGACGCCGTGCAGGACGGCATCTTCGGCCCGTCCGCGATGCCCACGCTCCTCGACGCCCCGTACGCCGAGAACTCCAACGACAGCGCCTGGCTGGCCAACGCGGACCGGCCGCTGACCGGCTACCCGCGCATCTTCGGCGACACCGCGACGTCCCGTTCGCTGCGCACGCGCGGCGGGCTCCAGGACGTCGCCGCCATGGCGAAGCGCGGCCGGCTGACCGTGGCCGACCTGGAGCGACAGCAGTTCGCCGACCGGGCGCCGGCCGGCGCCCTGGCCGCCGCCGACGCGGCGAAGGCCTGTGCGGCGCTGCCCGGCGGCCGGGCCACGGGCAGCGACGGCACGAGCGTGGACGTCTCGGCGGCGTGCGGCGTCCTGTCCCGGTGGGACCGGACCGTCGCCAAGGACAGCAAGGGCGCGCTGCTCTTCGACCGCTTCTGGCGCAGGCTGGTGCGGACGGTCCCCGAGGACAAGCTGTGGCGGGTGCCCTTCTCCGCCGCCTCGCCCGTGACGACCCCGAACACGCTCGACACCTCGGCCGACGGCTTCCCCCGCGCACTGGCCGACACGGTCGCGGAGCTGCGGGCGGCGGGCATCGCGCTCGACGCGCCGCTGGGCGAGCACCAGTTCGTCGTGCGGAACGGCAAGCGGATCCCGCTGTCCGGCGGCGCGCACGCCCTGGGCATCTGGAACATGATCGAGGCCCGCTGGGACGCCTCCGCCGGCGGCTACACCGACGTGGCCCACGGCTCCAGCTACATCCAGGCAGTCGGCTTCGACGGTGGCGGCTGCCCGGTGGCCCGTACGCTCCTGACGTACGGACAGTCCTCCGACCCCACCTCCCCCCACTACAGCGACCAGACCGAGCTGTTCTCGGCCGGCCGGATGGTGCGGGGACGGTTCTGCGAGAAGGACATCCTCTCCTCGCCGAAGCTGAAGGTGGTGCGGGTCGGCGAACGCTGACCGCCCGCCGGCCGACGGCTGAGGACCGGCGTCCGGCCCCCGCGCACGGGGGGCCGGACGCCGGTCCGTACGGCCTGTGTCACACCGTCCGCTCGCGGCCGCGCCAGTACGGTTCGCGCAGGTGGCGCTTGTAGAGCTTGCCGTTGGGGTCGCGCGGCATGGCGGCGATGAAGTCGAGGGACCGGGGCCGCTTGTATCCGGCCAGGGCGCGGGCGCAGTGGTCGAGGAGTTCGGCGGCGAGCGCGTCGTCCGGCCGGTGGCCCTCGGCGGCCTCGACGACGGCCTTGACCTCCTCGCCCCGGTCGTCGTGCGGGATGCCGAAGACGGCGGCGTCGGCGACGGCGGGGTGGCGCAGCAGCACGGACTCGACCTCGGCGGGGTAGACGTTGACGCCGCCCGAGATGATCAGGTCGATCTTGCGGTCGTGCAGGAAGAGGTAGCCGTCCTCGTCGAGGTGGCCGAGGTCGCCGACGGTGAAGAAGTCGCCCACGCGGTTCTCGCGGGTCTTGTCCGCGTCCTTGTGGTACGCGAAGCCGCCGGTGGTCATCCGCAGGTAGACGGTGCCCGTCTCGCCGGCGGGCAGCGGCTTGCCGTCGTCGTCGAGGACGGCGATCTCGCTGATGGGCCAGGCCTTGCCGACCGTGCCGGGCCTGCGCAGCCATTCCGCCGCCGTGGCGAACGCGCCGCCGCCCTCGCTGGCCGCGTAGTACTCCTCGACGCACTCCCCCCACCAGTCGATCATGGCCCGTTTGACGTGGTCCGGGCAGGGGGCGGCGCCGTGGACGGCGTGCCGCATGGAGGAGACGTCGTAGGAGGCCCGTACCTCCGGTGGCAGTGCCAGCAGGCGATGGAACTGCGTGGGCACCATGTGGGTGTGCGTGCAGCGGTGGGCGTCGATCAGTCGCAGCGTCTCCTCCGGCGTCCAGGTGTCCATCAGCACCAGTTCGTGGCCGATGTGCAGGGACGCGGCCGCGAACTGCAGGACGGCGGTGTGGTAGAGCGGCGAGCAGACGAGGTGGACGTTGTCGCCGAACGGCTCGATGCCGAAGAAGCCCAGGAACCCGCCGAGATGGCTCTGCTCCGGCTCTCTGCCGGGCAGGGGGCGGCGGACGCCGCGCGGCCGGCCGGTGGTGCCGGAGGTGTAGTTCATGACCCACCCGAGGGTGCGGTTCGCGGGCGGGTCGCCGGGCCGGCCGTCGAGGAGGTCGGCGTACGGGCGGAAGCCGGCGATGGTGCCGACGGCGTGGCGATGGTCGGCGGGCAGGCCGGCCTCGTCGGCCGCGGCGGTCGCGGCGGCGGCCCAGCGCTCGTGGGCGACGAGCGCCCTGGCGCCGGAGTCGGAGAGGATCCAGGCGATCTCCGGTGCGAGGAGATGGTGGTTGACGGGCACGAGGTAGAAGCCGGCCTGGGTGGCGGCGAGATGGGCGGTGAGGAACTCGGGGCCGTTGGGCAGCACGGTCGCGAAGGCGTCGCCCGCGCGGAGTCCGGCGGCGCGCAGGCCGTGGACGAGGCGGTTGGCGTCGGCGTGCAGCCGGCCGGCGGTCCAGGCCTCGCCGTCGGGGGTGATGAGGGCGGTGCGGCCGGGGTTCTCCGTGGCCTGGGCCCAGAAGCCCTTGCTTTCGCGCTTCATGACGTGACCTTCATGACGTGACGTCCTCCTCCCGGGCGCCGCCCGCGATGCGGTTCAGGCGCTCCACCGCTCGTTCGAAGCCCCGCGTCAGGTCGTCGACCACGGCCCGTACGCTCCTGACGGTGTCCATCCGGCCGACGATCTGGCCCACGGGGGTGCCCAGCAGGGGCCCGACCTCGTAGCGCTGGATGCGGGTGAGGGCCTCGGCGACCAGCAGGCCCTGCAGGGGCATGGGCAGGGTGCCGGGGCCGGCCGGGTCGTCCCAGGCGTCGGTCCAGGCGGTGCGCAGCTGGCGGGCGGGCTTGCCCGTCAGGGCGCGGGAGCGCACGGTGTCGCCGGAGCCGGCGGCCAGGAGCTTGGCGGTGAGGGCGCCGGAGGTCAGGCCGGCCTCCTCCGTGGTGAGCCAGAGGGAGCCCAGCCAGACGCCCTGGGCGCCGAGGGCGAGTGCGGCGGCGGCCTGTTCGCCGCTGCCGATGCCCCCGGCGGCCAGCACGGGCAGCGGGTCGACGGCGCGCACGACCTCGGGGGTGAGCACCATGGTGGCGATCTCGCCGGTGTGGCCGCCGGCCTCGTAGCCCTGGGCGACGACGATGTCGACGCCCGCCTCCGCGTGCCGGACGGCGTGCCGGGCGCTGCCGGCGAGGGCGGCGACGAGGACGCCGCGCGCGTGGGCGCGGCGGACGATGTCCGGGGGCGGTGGGCCGAGGGCGTTGGCGAGGAGGGTGATGGGGTAGTCGAAGGCGACGTCGAGCTGGGTGCGGGCCACGTCGTCGAGCCAGCCGGTGACGCGCCAGCCGGAGGGCTCGCCGTCGGGGAGGGCCGGCACGCCGTGTTCGGCGAGGGTCGTCCGGACGAAGTCCCGGTGGCCGGCCGGGATCATGGCCTCGACGTCGGCCTCGGTCACCCCCTCGACGCGCCGGGCGGGCATCACGACGTCGAGCCCGTACGGTCTGCCGTCGGTGTGCTCCTGCATCCAGTCCAGGTCGCGGGCGAGGTCGCCGGGGGCGGCGTAGCGCACCGCGCCCAGGACGCCGAGGCCGCCGGCCCGGCTGATGGCCGCGGCGACCGCGGGGAACGGTGTGAAGCCGAAGAGGGCGTGTTCGATGCCCAGCCGGCGGCTCAGCTCGGTCCGCATGGGCGGCAGGATGCCGCAGGGCGGCCGGCGAGGGAACCCGGCCGCACCATATTTCTGACGACGCGTCAGTTCGGCGGGATCCGGTGGCCCCGCGTGCCCCGGGTCCGGCGTACGGCCGCGACCTGCCGGTAGAGCTCGACGGCCTCGGCGGAACGGCCCAGCTGTTCCAGGCAGTGGGCCTCGTCGTGGCGGCTGGCCAGCGCGTCGGGGTGGTCGGCGCCCAGCACCCGCTGGCGGGCCTGGGCGACGTCGCGGTAGACGGCCAGGGCGTCGGTCCAGCGGCCGAGCCAGCCGAGTCCCACGGCCACCTCGCGGCGGCTGACGAGGGTGTCGGGATGGTCGGCGCCCAGCACCCGGGCGCGGATGGCGCAGACGTCGCGCGCCTCGGCCAGCGCCTCCTCCCAGCGGCCCAGCCGGCCGAGGTTGACGCCCAGACCGTGCCGGGCGCGCAGGGTGTCGGAATGGGCGGCCCCCTGCACACGGGTGCGGTCCTCGACGAGTTCGCGGTAGAGCTCGAGCGCCTCCGCGCTGCGGCCCAGCCGGCCGAGGCAGATCCCGGCCTCGTAGCGGGCGGCGAAGGTGTCGGGCTGGTCCGGGCCGAGCACCCGGGCCCGGGCGGCGGCCACCGCCTGGTACGTGCGCAGCGCCTCGGTCCAGCGGCCGAGCTGGCCCAGCGCGTAGCCGACCTCGTAGCGGGTCACGAGCGTGTCGGGATGCTCGGGGCCCAGGAGGCGGGTACGGGCCGCGGCGACGTCGCGGGCCATGTCGTACGACTCCTCCGGCCGGCCGAGCCTGCCGAGGTTGAACGCCAGGTTGTTGCGGCAGCGCAGGGTCTCGGGGTGGTCGGGGCCCATCACCCGCTCCCGGACCGCGAGCACGGCCGTGTACACCTGGTGGGCCTCGAAGTGGCGGCCGAGCCGCCCGAGGACGTACGCCGTCTCCTGGCGCGCGGCGAGCGTGTCGGGGTGCTCGGGGCCCAGCACCCGCTCCCGGCCGGCCGCGGTCCGCGCGAACTCGCGCAGCGCGTCCCCGGGCCGCCCCAGGCGGGCGAGGGCGACGGCGACCTCGTAGCGGCTGGCCAGGGTGTCGGGGTGGTCGGGGCCGAGGATCCGCTCGCGCTCGGCGACCACGGCCCGCTGCACCTCGCCGGCCTCGGCCCATCGGTCGAGGCGGGCCAGGCGCAGCCCCTCGCTGTGCCGGCCGGCCAGTTCGGCGACCAGCTCCGGCGGGGGAGGGCGTTCGGCCCCGGCGGTGCGCGGCACGGTACGGCGGGGACCCGCCCCGCCCGGACCCACGGCCCAGGGCTCGGTCCACGAGCCGGTGAGCGCGGCGGCGGGGTCCGGCGGCGGCTGGAGGGGGCCGGTGCCGGCCGCCTTGGAACCGGTGGTCATGTCGCGGGCCCAGCCGGGCAGCCGGGGCGGCCCGGACAGCCGCGCGGAGGCGCCCATAGGCGGCAGACGCCCCTCGGGCGGGGTCCGGCGCGGCGGCTCGTCCGCCCGCAGCGGTGGCAGCGCGGCGATGCGCCGTACGAGCTCGGCCGCGTCCTCCGGCCGGTCCTCGGGATCCTTGGCGAGCAGGTCCAGCACCACCCGCTCGAAGGGCTCGGGGAGCTCCGGGCGCACCGGCCGCAGCGGCCGGGGCGGGGTGTCACGGTGGCCGACGAGCACGGCCCAGGCGTCGTCCATGTCGAACGGCGGCGCGCCGGTGGCGATCTCGTACAGCACACAGCCCAGCGAGTACAGGTCGCTGCGGTGGTCGACGTTCTGGGCGCCGATCTGCTCGGGCGACATGTAGTGCGGGGTGCCCATGGCGATTCCCGTGCCGGTGAGCCGGGCGGAGAAGCCGATGTCATGGGCGAGGCGCGCGATGCCGAAGTCGCATATCTTCACCGTGCCGTCGGCGACACGCACGATGTTGGCGGGCTTGAGGTCGCGGTGCACGATGCCCTGCCGGTGGGTGTAGGCCAGGGCGGCCGCGACCTGCTCGGCGATCTCGATGACCTCGGCGACGGGCAGCGGATGCTGCCTGTTGTCCTCCAGCAGCTGGCTGAGGTTGCGCCCCTCGAGCAGCTCCATGACCAGATACAGCACGCCCTCCGACTCGCCGAAGTCGTGCACAACGGTGATGCCGCGGTGCTGCAGCGAGGCCGCGACCCGCGCCTCGCGCCGGAACCGCTCGCGCAGCACCCGCAGATACGACTGCTCGTGCTGACGTCCCATGGGCTTGAGGCACTTGACGGCCACGTGCCGGCCCAGCGATTCGTCGCGGGCACGCCACACCTCGCCCATCCCGCCCCGCCCGATCAGGTCGAGCAGCTGGTACCGGCCCTGGATCAGCCTGGTGTCCGCCATGCTGTGCCGCCGCCCCCGTCGATTCGCTGTGCCTCCCCCGGCCCCTCAAGTATGGCGGCCCGTCGAAGCCGCCAGTAGGCCGACGGAGGCGGTGCGGGGGCTTCCGGCAGGGGCGTCGGCCCTGGCACCGGCGCCCGAGCCGCCCCGCCTACGGCGGAGAGGTCCCGTCCGCCACGGCCCGTGCCCACCGGTAGTCCGCCTTGCCGCTTGGCGAGCGTTCGATGTGCCGCGTCAGGACGACGCTGCGCGGCACTTTGTAGCCCGCCAGCCGCTCCCGGCAGTGTGCCTGCAGGGCGGGCAGGGTCGGTGGTTCCGCTCCCTCGCGGGGTTGGACGACGGCTGCCACGCGGTGGCCCCAGCGGGGGTCGGGGACGCCGGTGACCACGGCGTCGTACACCGCCGGGTGGGCCTTGAGGGTCTGCTCGACCTCCTCGGGGAAGACCTTCTCGCCGCCGGTGTTGATGCACTGCGAGCCGCGGCCGAGGACGGTGACCACGCCGTCGGCGTCGACCGTGGCCAGGTCGCCGAGCAGTACCCAGCGTTCGCCGCGCGTGGTGAAGAAGGTGGCGGCGGTCCGTTCGGGGTCGTTGTGGTAGCCGAGGGGTACATGGCCGTGCTGGGCGACGCGGCCCACCTCGCCGGGGGCGGTGGGCCGGTGGGTGACCGGGTCGACCACGGCCGTACGGGCGTTGACGCGCATCCGCAGCCCGGGCCCACCCCGGCCCTTCTCCTCGAGGGCCGTGCCGTTGAAGCCGGACTCGGAGGAGCCGAAGTTGTTGATCAGCCGTACTCCCGGCAGCAGGGCGGCGAACTGGGCGCGCACCGTCTCCGACAGGACGGCCCCCGAGCTGCTGACGCTGCGCAGCGACGAGCAGTCGGTGCCCCGTAGCGGCCCGGCCAGCAGGTCGACCAAGGGGCGCAGCATGGCGTCGCCGACCAGCGACAGGCCGGTGACCCGCTCGCGGGCGAGGGTGCGCAGCGTCTCCTCGGGCGCGAACTTGGTGTGCAGGACGACCTTCTGGCCCTGCTGGAGGGCGATGAGGGCGGTGAGGGTGGCCGTGCCGTGCATCAGGGGCGCGGCGGGGAAGAGGACGAGGCCCTCGCGGCCCGCCGCCGCGCGCTCCGCGAGCTCCCCGGGCCGGGTGACCGGTTCGCCGGTGGGCGCGCCGCCGCCGAGGCCGGAGAAGAAGAGGTCCTCCTGCCGCCACACCACGCCCTTGGGCATGCCGGTGGTGCCGCCGGTGTAGATGACGAAGCGGTCGTCGCCGGAGCGGGGGGCGAAGTCGCGTACGGGTGAGCCCGCGCCCTCCGCCTCGGTGAACGGGACGGGGGCGAACGGGACCGGAGTGACGCGCGGTGCCGCCGCGCCGTCGGGGGCGGGGGCGGGGCCCACGCGTATCAGGTGGCGCAGGCGCCGCGTCCGAGGCAGGGCGGCCGCCACGCGTTCGGTGAAGGCGCCGTCGAAGACGAGGGCCGCCAGGTCGGCGTCGCGGTAGAGGTAGGCCAGCTCGTCGGCGACGTAGCGGTAGTTGACGTTGACCGGCACCGCCCGGATCTTCAGGCAGGCCAGGAGGGTCTGGAGGTATTCCACGCCGTTGAGGAGGTGGAGTCCGACGTGTTCGCCGGGCCGGATCCCGCTGTCCAGCAGGTGGTGGGCGAGCCGGCAGGCGGCGGTGTCGAGCCCGGCGTACGTCAGGCGGCGTTCGGCGCCGTCGCCCGGGTGGTCGAGGTGGACGAGCGCCTCCCGGCCGGGTACCGCGTCGGCGATCGACTCGAAGAGATCGGCGAGGTTGTAGTCCACGGCCGTCATTAGAGCGCCGCGGCGGGGGAGGGGGAAGGGCCCGGACCAATGAATCTGACGATCTGTCAGAAAACTCTTGAACCCGCTCCCCGCCTCCTGCACGCTGGTGGCGGTCTTCACGACGGGAGGGCTTCCATGGGCGGAATCCCGGACGGCACCGAACACCTCACGCTCGAGCGCGTCGGCGCGACGCTCGTCCTCACCCTGAACCGGCCCGAGGCGCGCAACGCGCTCTCCCTGCCGATGCTGGCCGCGCTCCACGACGGCTGGCTGCTGGCCGACGCCGACGACGGCATCCGCTCGGTGGTGCTCACCGGCGCCGGCGGAGCCTTCTGCTCCGGAATGGACCTCAAGGCCCTCGCGGGCCGGCCGGCCACCGGCCCGGACGACCCCGTCCGCGAGCGCTTCCGGGCCGACCCCGACCTGCACTGGAAGGCCATGCTCCGCCACCACCGGCCGCGCAAGCCCGTCATCGCCGCCGTCGAGGGCCCGTGCGTGGCGGGCGGCACCGAGATCCTCCAGGGCACCGACATCCGCATCGCCGGAAGCGGCGCCACCTTCGGCCTCTACGAGGTGCGCCGCGGCCTGTTCCCCCTCGGCGGCTCCACGGTCCGCCTGCCCCGCCAGATCCCCCGCACCCACGCCCTGGAGATGCTGCTCACCGGCCGCCCCTACACCGCCGCCGAGGCCCACCGCATCGGGCTCGTCGGGCACGTCGTCCCGGACGGCACGGCGCTCGAGCGGGCCCTGGAGACCGCGGAACTGGTCAACGCCAACGCCCCGCTGGCCGTCGAGGCCGTCAAGGCCTGCGTCCTCGACACCGAAGGACTGCCCGAGACCGAGGCCCTCGCCCTCGAACTCGAGCGCGGCCACGCCGTCCTCGGCACCGCCGACGCCAAGGAGGGCGCCCTCGCCTTCGCCGAGAAACGCCCGCCCGTCTACCGGCGCGCCTGAGGGAGGAGACAGACCGTGCCGGAGAACCTCACCGCCCCGCTCGTCGTCGAGTTCCCCTTCACCCGCTCCCTCGGCCCCGTGCAGAGCGCCTTCCTCACCGGGCTGCGCGAGCGCGTCGTCCTGGGCGTACGCGCCCGGGACGGGCGGGTGCTCGTGCCGCCCGCCGAGTACGACCCCGTCACCGCCGACGAGATCCGCGACCTCGTCGAGGTCGCCGCCACCGGAACGGTCACCACCTGGGCCTGGAACCCCGCACCCCGCCCGCACCAGCCCCTGACCCGCCCCTTCGCCTGGGTGCTGGTCCGGCTCGACGGCGCCGACACCGCCCTGCTGCACGCGCTCGACGCACCCCACGCCGGCGCCGTGCGCACCGGCATGCGGGTGCGCGTCCGCTGGGCCGACCGCCGCGAGGGGGCGATCACCGACATCGCCTGCTTCGAGCCGTACGACGGCCCGGCCACCCACGAGGCCGTCCCGCACGACGGCTCCTTCCCCGACCCCGTCACGTCCCTGGCCGCCCCCGCCCGTCTCGAGTACACCTACACCCCCGGCCGCGCCCAGACCCGCTACTTCGACGGGCTCGCCCGCCGCGAGGTCCTCGGCGAGCGCTGCCCCTCCTGCCGCAAGGTGTACGTACCGCCCCGCGGCGCCTGCCCCACCTGCGGCGTCGCCACCACCGAGCCCGCCGTCCCCGGGCCCCGCGGCACCGTCACCACCTTCTGCGTCGTCAACATCAAGGCCAAGGGCCTCGACATCGACGTGCCCTACGTCTACGCACACATCGCCCTCGACGGCGCCGACCTCGCCCTCCACGCGCGCATCGGCGGCATCCCCTACGACCGGGTGCGCATGGGCATGAGGGTCGAACCCGTCTGGACCGGCGACGGCCGCCACCCCGACCACTACCGCCCCACCGGCGAGCCGGACGCCGACTACGACACCTACCGGAGGCTGCTGTGACGCCGCCCCGCGACGTCGCCGTCGTCGCCTACGCGCGAAGCGACCACCAGGGCCCCGCCGAGGGACTGTCCGAGGCCGAGACGCTGCTGCCCGTCCTGCACGAGGTCCTCGACCGGGCCGGGCTGGCCCCAGGGGAGGCGGACTTCACCTGCTCCGGCTCGAGCGACTACCTCGCCGGACGGCCCTTCTCCTTCACCCTCACCCTCGACGCCGTCGGCGCCTGGCCGCCCATCGCGGAGTCCCACGTCGAGATGGACGGGGCCTGGGCGCTCCACGAGGCCTGGGTGAAGATCCTCACCGGCCGGGCCGACACCGCCCTCGTCTACGCCCACGGAAAACCCTCCGCCGGCGACCCGAGGGACGTCCTCACCCGCACGCTCGACCCGTACTACCTCGCCCCCCTGTGGCCCGAGCCGGCCTCCCTGGCCGCCCTCCAGGCCCGGGCGCTCGCCGACGCCGGCCACACCACCGGCCCCGACCCCGTGGCCGACCCCCTCGCCGGCCCGCCGGCCGTCGCCGACGGCGCCGCGGCCGTCGTCCTCGCCGCCGGCGACGCCGCCCGCCGCATGTGCGGCCGGCCCGCCTGGATCCGCGGCGCCGACCACCGCGTCGAACCGCATGCCCTCGGCCTGCGCGACCTCACCGACTCGCCCTCCACCCGCCTGGCCGCCGAACACGCCGGAGCCTTCCGCGCCCCCGTCGACACCGCCGAACTCCACGTCCCCTTCGCCGCCCAGGACGTCGTCCTGCGCCGCGCCCTGCGCCTGGACGACACCGTCACGGTCAACCCCTCCGGCGCCGCCGCCGGCCCCCTCATGGTCGCCGGCCTCATCCGCCTCGGAGAGGCGGCCGCCCGCATCCACCGTGGGGCCTCCGACCGGGCCCTGGCCCACGCCACGTCCGGTCCCTGCCTGCAGCACAACCTCGTCGCCGTGCTGGAAGGAGACGCATGAGCCGGGAACCCGTCGCCGTCACCGGCATCGGCCAGACCCACCACGCCGCCGCCCGCCGCGACGTCTCCCTCGCCGGACTCGTCCGCGAGGCCGCCCTGCGGGCGCTCGAGGACGCCGAGCTGACCTGGGCGGACGTCGAGGCCGTCGTCATCGGCAAGGCCCCCGACTTCTTCGAGGGCGTCATGACGCCCGAGCTCTACCTCGCCGACGCCCTCGGCGCCGCCGGCAAGCCCCTGACGCGGGTGCACACCGCCGGCTCGGTCGGCGGCTCCACGGCCCTCGTCGCCGCCGACCTCGTCGCGGCCCGCGTCCACCGGACCGTCCTGGCGGTGGCCTTCGAGAAACAGTCCGAGTCCAACGCCATGTGGGGCCTGTCCCTGCCCGTCCCCTTCCAGCAGCCCCTGCTGGCCGGCGCCGGCGGCTTCTTCGCCCCGCACGTACGGGCCTACATCCGCCGCACCGGCGCACCCGGCACCACCGGCACCCTCGTGGCGTACAAGGACCGCCGCAACGCCCTGAAGAACCCCTACGCCCACCTGCACGAGCACGACATCACCCTGGAATCGGTGCGCTCGTCGCCCATGCTGTGGGATCCCGTCCGCTACTCCGAGACGTGCCCCTCCTCCGACGGTGCCTGCGCCATGGTCCTCACCGACCGCGCGGGCGCCGCCCGCGCCCCCGCCCCGCCCGCCTGGCTGCACGGCGGCGCCATGCGCAGCGAGCCGACGCTCTTCGCCGGCAAGGACTTCGTCTCGCCCCGGGCCGGCCGCGACTGCGCCGCCGACGTCTACCGCCAGGCGGGCGTCACCGACCCGCGCCGCGAGATCGACGTGGCGGAGCTGTACGTGCCCTTCAGCTGGTACGAGCCGATGTGGCTGGAGAACCTCGGCTTCGCCGCCGAGGGGGAGGGCTGGAAGCTCACCGAGGCCGGCGCCACCGAGCTCGACGGCGCGCTGCCCGTCAACCCCTCCGGCGGCGTGCTGTCCACCAACCCCATCGGCGCCTCCGGCATGCTGCGCTTCGCCGAGGCGGCGCTGCAGGTGCGGGGCCGGGCAGGCGAGCACCAGGTCCCGGACGCCCGCCGGGCGCTCGGCCACGCCTACGGCGGCGGCGCGCAGTTCTTCTCGATGTGGCTCGTTGCCGCCTCGCCGCCCGTCACCTGAGGCGCGTACGGGGCCTGTCCGGCGCCGCCGTCGCTCGCTAGTGTGGGCGGCGACGACGAGCCGGGAGGAGTGCGGACGTGGCGGACAGCACGACTGAACAACTGGCGGGCGACGTGAAGCCGGATCTCGACCTCGCCGGTGCCACCTGGCAGTCGAGCGGCGGCAGCCGGCGCGGCAACGTCCAGATCGCCTTCGTCGAGGGCTACATCGCCCTGCGGGACCGGCGCGACCCGGACGTCCCGGCCGTGATCTTCTCGCCGGCCGAGTGGCGGGCGTTCATGCTCAGCGCCCGGGACGGGGAATTCGACCTTACGTAGCCCCCCGGCCGGGCCGGGACGCCCGCCCGGGGACCACAGCACTCCCACCCGGGACCACGGCACGCCCCGGCTTCCCCGGCGGCACGGCGCGTGGGCGGGCACGTACGATGTGGGCATGTCCTTCCTCCGCCGCCGCAGCGCCGCCAACCCCGCCGGGCCGGACTTCGACGTCCTCGCCATGGATCCCGGGGACTGGCCCGGTGACCTCGGGGCCGGGCTGCTGCCCGCGCCCGACGGAAGTTGCCAGGGGGTCTTCCTCCGCTACGACCTGTTCGGCGGCCGCGGCCCCGCGATGATCATCGGCAACCTGCCCGAGGGCTCCCCGGCGCGGGAGCAGGGCGAGGGCCAGGTGCCCTTCGAGGTGGCGCAGCTGCTCCTGGCGCTCGGCAACGACGAGCCGGTCGAGGTGCTGGAGAGCGAGGACGTGCCGGTCATGCACGAGGACAACCTCCTCATCGTGCGCCGGCTGAAGTGCTCGGAGAGCCGGATCTCCTGCACCCAGTTCGACCGCAGCGACGGCGTGCTCGTCACCATCGCCAGCTGGGACCGTCCGATCACCGACGACCTCTACCAGCTGCTCAAGCCGCTGCCCGCGGAGATGTTCCAGGCCGGCTAGGCCCGCTTTCCGCCCGGACCGCGAGGGAGCCCGGCACGCCGTCGGCGTGCCGGGCTCCTTCATGCTCGGCGACCTACCAGCTCGAGCGCCGGATCCGGACGTCGGAGGCCTTCACGAAGGCCACCCGGTGCCCGAACTGGATCTCGTAGTAGACGTCCTTGCCCCGGATGATCCTGTGCCCGGCGGGCTCGTACGTGGTCGCCCACAGATACTCGCTCGGGGACGTCGCCCCCAGGACGTACGCCTGCCCGGCGGCCAGCCGGTACGGCAGCGGGGTCACCGCCTGGACCGGGACGCCCTCCGGATAGGCCTCCTTCTCCGGGAAGGCGCGGCCGTACACCGGGATCTCCTTCAGGCCCTCCCTCGGCGTGATCACCCGGCCGTGCGCGCCGAGCGCCGTCGGATCCCACCAGGGGTCGCGGAACCACGCCTTCTGGCCGAGGTACCAGACCGCCGTCCACCCGGCGATCCGGTCGGCCACCGCGAACTGCTGTCCGGTGGAGGCGCGGGCACCCGTGTCGTTGACCCCCGTCGTCGAGGGGCTGCCGTCCGGGCGCAGGCCGATGTCCTGGACCAGCGGAGCGTCGTCGCGGGGGGCGGTGTACAGCCGCACCGCCCCCGAGCCGTGCGGGGTGCACGGCCCGCCGGGCTTGGCGCAGCCGGTGTAGACCGGCTTGCGGCCGGCGTAGACGGGGGCGATGGTGACCATCCCGCTGAACGGGCTCCCCGTGATGGTGAAGGGCGCGCCCATCAGCTCGAAGTAGTGCGCCCAGTCCCAGTACGGGCCGGGGTCGGTGTGCATCCCCGGGATCGTCCCCGTGGTGGTGCCCGGGACGTTGTCGTGGCCGATGATGTGCTGCCGGTCGAGCGGGATGTTCAGTTTCCACGCCAGGTGCCGCACCAGCCGGGCGGACGCGCGGTACATCGCCTCGGTGTACCAGGCGTCGGGCTGGGCCAGGAAGCCCTCGTGCTCGATGCCGACCGACTTGGCGTTCACGTACCAGTTGCCCGCGTGCCAGGCCACGTCCTTGGTCGGCACATGCTGGGCGATGTGCCCGTCCGCGGAGCGGATGGTGTAGTTCCAGGAGACGTACGCCGGATCCTTGATCAGCTTGAGGGTCGTCTCCCAGGTTCCTTCGGTGTCATGGACGACGATGAAGTCGACCTTCTGGGAGGCGGGCCGGTCGGCGATGTCGTGGTTGCCGTAGTCCTTGCCCTCGAGCTTCTCGTACGGCGCCGGGATCGACTCGCAGGCCACCGTGGGCGGGCACTCGACGCCCGTGGTCGCGAGGGTGGGCAGCCCCAGCCGTCCCGTCTGGCCCGTGCGGGGGGCGAGGCCCGGGGCGGCGGGCAGGGTGACCTGCTGACCGCCGTCGGTCGTGCGCCGCTCACCGCGCCGCAGCACGTCGTAGACGTCGCCCGCGAAGACGGCCGCCGTCGCGGTGTCGGTGGCGCCCGAGTAGGCGGCGACGGCTCCGTACCAGTCGGCGGGGTCCTTGCTCAGGGGCAGGCCCAGCCGCTTCTGCTCGGCGGCCAGCAGGGCGGCGCCGCCCCGCACGTTGGCGGCGGCGTCGCGGCGCAGCGAGGCGGCGGGCAGGCCCGTGAGCTCGGCGGCGCGGGCCAGGGTGCGTAGCCGGGGCGGCAGCGCGGAGGGTGCGGGGGCGGCCGGGCGGGCGGCGACGCGGGGGCGGGCGAGGTCGCCGCGGGCGTCCTCGCCGGGCTCGCTGTGATGCCCGGCGGCGGCCAGGGCCGTGGCGGCGTCGGTCAGGTGCATCGGGCCGTAGCCGCCCGTGACGCTCGGGGTGTCGGCGTGGGCGTCCCAGCGGGACTCCAGATAGGACACGGCGAGCAGTACGTTCTCCGGTACGTGGTACGCGGCCGCGGCGGCGGCGAACTCCCGCTGCAGGGCGCCGGATGCGGCTCGCTCGGCCGTGGCGGCCGGCCCGGCCGTGATCAGCGGCAGCAGCAGGACGGCCGCGGCGGCCGGGACCGCGGCGCGCGACAGGCGGCGTCTTCTGCGGGCGTCTCTCCCCTCGTGTGCTTCTTCCGGCGGTGCGTTCCGTGATGGCGCTGGGGCGGATCCTCGCAATGCGGCCTCCTCGGGACGGGCAGTGCCGTGCGTCGTGGTGGTGCGCGGTCAAGCTGGTGACCGAACCTACCAAGAGGCCCCGTCCAAGCAGACGATCCGTCAATAAGGCCGGTGGTGGCGGTTGTCGGACCGGGCGGCGCCGCTACGCACGTCGACGCCCGCGCTGGGGAATTCCCGGCGCGGGCGTCGAGGCGCACCCGCGGATCACTCCTCCGGATGGGCGAGGAGCGACACGCCGTAAGTCGGCGGCACGGCGTGTCGGTGGTACGGCTCAGCGGGTGCCGACGGCGGCCCGGACCGCGCGACGGGCCATCGCGCAGTCGTCGTGCAGGCGGCGCAGCAGCAGTCGCTGCTCCTCTCCGGACTCCCCGGCCGCACCGGGTGCGGCGGGTTCGTGCATGGCGCGCTGCACGGCCGTCTCGTACGTCCTGATCTCCTGGGTGAGGACCAGCATCAGATTGACCAGGAAGGCGTCCCGGGACGTGGGCCCCGCGGCCTGGGCGTGCTGGCTGATCTGACGGCGGGCCACCGGGGCGTCCCCGAGGACCGCCCACAGCGTCGCCAGGTCGTACCCCGGGAGGTACCAGCCGGCGTGGTCCCAGTCGACCAGCACCGGCCCGGCGGGCGAGAGCAGGATGTTCGACAGCAGCGCGTCGCCGTGGCAGAACTGCCCTTGTACATGGGCCAGCCCGTGCAACAGCTTCTGCAGGTCGCCCAGATCGCGGTCGGTGAGCAGGCCGAGCTCGTGATAGCGGGCGATGCGCTTGCCGTAGTCCAGCGGCATGTCGAACATCCCGGCGGGCGGTCGCCAGAGGTTGACCCGGCAGATCGCGCCGAGCGCCGCCCGGACGTCCGCGCGGGGGAGCGTGTCGACCGGATGCCGCTGGAGGGCGGCGGGACGGCCGGGCATGCGCTCGAGGACGAGCGTGCAGTTGTCGGGGTCGGCGGCGATCAGCCGGGGCACCCGCACCGGGGGGCGATGCCGGACAAACGCCCGATATGTGGCTATTTCATGACGGAACCGTTCGGCCCAGGCCGGTGAGTGGTCCAGTAAACACTTGGCCACCGCGGTGCTGCGCCCTGTCGTGCCGACCAGGAGGACGGAGCGCCCTCCCCGCCGGAGCACCTGGACGGGGTTGAACTCCGGGCAGATCCGGTGGACCGACGAGATCACCGTGCGCAGCTGGGCGCCCTGGGGGCCGGACAAGTCGATTCTCCCGCTCAGCGGTTGGGCACCGGCTCCCGGAGCCCTCCGTGCCCGTCCGCCCCCGAACGCGGCCCCCACGGCATGGGAGGGGTCCAGGTACGGCCCGCCGCCGCTCTGCTGGCTACGGAGCGGCCGGTGCGGAGCGGACACGGAGGTCGATGCTGCATACATGGGCTGAACAGATCCCTTCGTGTCGGCTGATTGCCGCGCTCCCCCGACCCCCGGAACCTCCCGCACCCTGGGGAATGCGATCGGGCTCCGGATGGTCGGGGTTGCGCGTTCCTACATCACACCCGGCCGCGGGTGGCACACCATCTGGCGCACCCTGGCGAACCCTGGCGAATACTCGCTTGGCCCATGACGGCCCGAGTACCTTCAAGTCAGCCGAGGAACCTGGGGGCTTGACGTGACGAGGGAACCCAACACCCGCCTTGCGGACCTGTTCGGCCTGGCCGGCTGGTCCAAGGGGGAGCTCGCGAGACTTGTGAACCGGCAGGCGGCGGTCATGGGCCATCCGCAGCTGGCGACCGACACCTCGCGGGTGAGGCGCTGGATCGACATGGGGGAGTCCCCGCGCGATCCCGTGCCCCGGGTGCTGGCCGCCCTCTTCACCGAGCGACTCGGCCGTGTCGTGACCATCGAGGACCTCGGGTTCGGTCGGCGCGGGCGGGCAGGCAAGGGGCAGTCCCCGGACGGGCTGCCGTGGCCGCCCGAGCGGACCGCCGCGGTCCTCACCGAATTCACGGGAATGGACCTCATGCTCAACCGACGCGGCTTGGTGGGCGCGGGCGCCGCGCTCGCCGCAGGCTCAGCAATCAGCGGCGCGATGCACGACTGGCTGCACTCCGATCCGGTCCTCGCCTCCGACGCCCCTCACTTCGACGACCCGCTGCGCGCCAGGGCGACGCACGCCGACCCCGCCGGCTACGACCGCTACGAGGCGGCCCCCGTCGGCTCCCTGGAGATCGACGCGCTGGAGCACTCGGTCGAGGTCTTCCGCCTCTGGGACGCCTCCCGCGGCGGCGGCCTGCAGCGCAAGGCGGTCGTGGGCCAGCTCAACGAGGTGGGCGGGATGCTTTCGTACCGCCACCCCGAGCACCTCCAACGCAGGCTGTGGGGGGTCGCCGCCAACCTGGCGGTGCTCGCGGGCTGGATGTCCCACGACGTGGGACTGGAACCCACCGCGCAGAAGTACTTCGTCATCGCCGCGCACGCGGCCCGCGAGGGCGGCGACCGGCCCCGGGCGGGGGAGGCGCTCTCGCGCGCCGCCCGCCAGATGGTCCACCTCGGCCGCCCCGACGACGCCCTGGACCTGATGAAGCTCGCCAAGTCCGGCGGCGGCGACGACACCCTGCCGCGCACCCGGGCCATGCTCTGCACCATCGAGGCCTGGGCACAGGCGTCCATGGGACGGGGCCAGGCCATGCGGCGCACGCTGGGCGAGGCGGAGGAGCTGTTCGTCTCGGACCGGAGCGACGTGCCCCCGCCGAGCTGGATGCAGATGTTCGACGAGGCGGACCTGCACGGCATGCAGGCGCTGGCCTACCGCACGCTCGCGGACCACGACCCGGCCGCGGCGCCCATCGCGCAGCGGCACGCCAAGCGGGCGATGGAGCTGCGGGGGGACCAGCACAAGCGGTCCATGCTCTTCGACTACATCTCCATGGCGTCCGCGTGCTTCATCGGCAACGACCCCGAGCAGGCGGACACCTTCGCCCGCATGGCGCTCAACTCGATCGGCGAGATGTCCTCGCACCGCACCTGGGACCGGCTGCGCGAGATGTACCGGCTCACGGGGAAGTACGCGGACTACGCCAAGATCGAGCATCTGCGGGAGGACATCCAGCGGGCGCTGCCCAAGGGGCCTCCCAAGCCCGGCGCCAGGTCCGGCGTCAAGGCCGTGTGAGCGGCCGCCGGTCCCGGCGGGCAGAGGTGGGAGGCCCTCAAGAGGCGGGAAGCCCTAGGAGCCGATGCGCGCGATCAGCACGCACGCGTCGTCCTCGCGCCCCGTGCCGCCGAACTCCTCCAGCACGGCCCGTAGGCACTCCTGGGCGCTGCCCGCCGCCGCGAAGCGCGGCGCGAGCCCGAGCAGGCGGGCGTCGGACGGCAGGGCCGCCAGCCCCTCGGTGTGCAGGACGAGCACGTCACCGGGGAGCAGGGTCTGTGCGTCCTGCTCGTAGGCGGCGTCGGAGACCGCTCCGAGGAGCACGCCCCGGGGCGGCCGGAGGGCCTGCCCCGTGCCGTCGCGGAAGAGCAGCGGGGCGGGGTGGCCGGCCTGGGCCCACAGCAGGGTGCGGGTGCCGGGGTCGTAGCGGCAGCACACCGCGCTGCCGAGCGTCGGCTGGGCCGAGGCGTCGAGCAGGTGGTTGAGCCAGCCCATCAGGGGTCCGGGCTCGGAGCCGGAGACGGCCATGCCGCGGACGGCGCCGAGCAGCATGGCCATGGTGGAGGTCGCGGTCACGCCGTGGCCGGTGAGGCCGCCGACGGTCAGCAAGGTCTGGCCGCCGGGCAGCTCCATGGCGTCGAACCAGTCGCCGCCGATCAGGGTGCTCGTCGCCGAGGGGAGGTAGTGGGCGGCGAGGTCGAGGGCGGCGCCGTCGTGCGGGGCGCCGGACGTGCCCGCGGCGTGCTGCGGGAAGCGCAGCGAGCCGCGCCACGGCGGCAGCACGGCCTCCTGCAGCTCGACCGCGAGCCGGTGCTCGGTCCGCGCGAGGTGCTGCTGGAGGCCGGCGGACTCACGGGTCTCCAGCACCTCCCGCCGGCACCGCCGCAGCTCGCTGACGTCCCGCAGCACGGCCCACATGGAGGCCGTGCAGCCGTCGGCGTCGAGCACGGGCTCGCCCATCATGTGCACGGTGCGCAGCTCTCCGTCGCCGCGCACGATGCGGAACTCGCCGTCGACGGGCTTTCCGTCCACCAGGCAGTCGGTGACCATCGCGGTCAGTACGGGGGTGTCCTCCTCCGGCAGCCAGGAGGGGAGCTCGTCGAGGGTGAGCGCGCCGTCCTCGGGGCGGCGGCCGAAGAGCTCGAAGAGCTCCTCGGACCAGGAGACCTCGTCGGTGAGGAAGTTCCACTCGGCGCTGCCGGCCCGGGCGGCGCCGGGAGCTCCGGCGCGGGCGGCGGGCTCCGCCGCGCCGGGCCGCTCGGCGGTCAGGGTGGCGGCCGGGGCGGCGGCCGGGGCGGCGCCCTGCGCCAGGGCCGCGGCGTCGTCGGCGGGCAGTCCCGCGCGGAGCTGGCCCAGGTGCTCGCCGAGGGTGTCGGCGTGCTGGGCGGCCAGCTCGACCAGGGCGCGCTGCCAGCGCAGCCGGGGGTCCCCGGAGCGCTCGGCGTCCGCCGCCGTCTCGCGGCGGACCGCGTCGAGGCCGCCTCTGAGCCGCCGCGTCTGCGTGATGAGGGCGTCGACCGCACCGGGCTCGGCTGCCTCGGCGGCGGGTCGGTCCGCTGACTGCGGTGACGGCATCACGTACTCCGATACAAGCGGGGCGCGGCCCGGCTCGCGGTCCACGGACCCGGCCGGGCTGGGTGAGTGCTGTGACGACTCTTGCACAGTCGGCGATGGCCCGTCAGCGCTTTGGCAATACCCGATACGGTGGTGCTGGCGGCATATGCCCGTGGCTTCTGTGCGACATATCCGACACCGCTCCGCGGAATGCGTTGTTCCAGGTAGGCTGCGGGCGCTCGGGCCCACCCGGGTTCCCACAGTTCACCAGGCGTAGCGCCGGTGGACACCGGCAAGAATGGCGGACGACGGAAATCCCGTTGCCAGCCGACTCCCCGCACCGGATGCTGACCCCATGTTCGATCCAGACATAGCGCCCAGCGGCACCCTGCTCGGCCTCCTGCAGCGAGGCCGCGGCGACGGGACCCTGCATGCCCTCGCGGCGCCGCGCGCCGAGGCGCTCGCGGCGCTGAACCACTGCGTGCTCCGCGACCCCCGGCGCGACTGGCAGCTCGAGAACCGCTCGCTCTACTACGCGCGCCTGTACGTGGACCTCGACGGCGGGCTCGGGGAGATCGAACAGCACCTCTTCCACCCGGACGACCTGCTCGAGACCGGCGAGGAGCGCACCGGCCTGGCCCTCGCCGTCCTCGGCCACCTCGCCTCCTACGGGCGCGAGGACGCCCTCGCGCTGCTGCGCCGCTACGCCGCGCGCGGCGGCAACTGGTCCTGGGCCCTGGACGAGCTCGCCCTGCGCGACGACGACGCCGGTCTCCTCGCCCTCGGCGAGGCGGTCCTCGCCCGGTTCCCGCACACCCCCGAGGGCGAGTCCGCGCTCGCCGCCGCGGTGCGCGACGCCTTCGAGCCCCGGCCCTGGAGGCTGTGGGAGGACGACCCGCACGCCCCCGCCCTCGGCGCCCGCGTGCGCGCCGCACGGGAGCAGGGCTCATTCGACCGCTGGCAGCGCCAGCTGCGCCCCTCCGGCCCCCGGCCCGGCTGGAGCGTGCGCGAGGTCCTCGAGTGGGCCCAGCAGGGCCTCGACCAGCACCCCACCCAGCACCGTCACGTCCCCGCCACCCGCTGCCTGACCGCCGTGGCCGGCCCCGAGGACCGCGGGGAGATCATCGAGGCCGCCGCCTTCGGCCAGGAGGCGGCGCGCGCCACCGCGCTGCGCTACCTCGCCGAGCACCACGACCCGCAGGCCCTCGACCTGATAGAGACGGCCGCCGCCGACCCCGCCGAGCTCGTCGCGGACGCCGCCGTCACCGCCTTCGAGCGCATGCGCAGCACGGCCGCCCTCGAGCGCGCCCGGGCCTGGCTGACGCGCACCGACGCCCTGGGCGCCGCGGCCGCCGCCATGCTGGCCTGCCGCGGCGGGGAGTACGACTCCCCGCTCGTGCTGTCCGCCCTGCGCGAGGCCGTGCGGGTCTCGGGCTGCGACGCGCCCGTCCTGTGGGACCTCGTCGACGGCGCCGGGCGGATGGCGATCACCTGCGCCGCCCCGGTGCTGCGCCACGTCTACCGCGAGACCTCCTCCTCCCACCTGCGCGGCCGTGCCGCCCGGGCCCTCGCCGCCACGGACCCCTCGTTCGCCACGGGATTCGCCGTCGAGTGCCTGTGGGACTGCGAGGAGTCCACCCGGGAGCTCGCCGCCCACCACGCGACGACCGCCGACGCGCGCGTCGTGGAGCAGCTGCGCCGGCTCGCCGCCGACCCGGCCGAGGAGGCCGAGGTGCAGACGGCCGTCCGCAGCCGCTTCGAACCGGACGCGCCGGCGGTGTGAGCCACGGCGGATGATCTTTAGGATGTCGGGGCCCCGCCCCGACGTCCTAGGAGTGCCGTGCCCGGCCGCCGCCCGTCCGCACCCGCCATATCCGCCATCTCCGCCGTGTCCGCCCCCGCCTCCCGCAGGGCGCTGCTCGCGGCCGCCGTCGCGCTGGCCCTGCGGCCCGCGGCCGCCGCCGCGGCCCCTGCCGCCCCGCCCGCCGCGGTCCGCGTCACCGAGGGGCAGGTCGCCGAGGCCGCTCCGGGCCGCCCGATCCTCTACCCCAGCGTGACCAGCTGCCTGACGATCACCCTCCGCCTGTGCGGCGGTGCCAAGGTCGGCGCGCACGCCAGCCTCTTCCAGGTGCCCGGCGAGCTGCGGTCGGACCGGATCCTGGCGGCCGCCCGGCGCGTGGCCGGCTCCCGCCGGATCACCGCCGTCGAGGTCAGGGGAGCCGTCGGCGCCTGGCACCCGGGCTACTTCACGAAGGCCATCGAGGCCTACGGGGAGGGCGAGGCCGTGCCGTACCCCACGCACCCCGACCCCGACGGGCTGGCGCGTGCCGTGGCCGCCGGCCTGGGACTGCCCGCGCGGGTGAAGGTGACCGTTCAGGACCTCCCCGACGGTGACCAGACGGTCAGCTGACCCAACCGTTCCTTCCCGCCGTCCGCCGATCCGCTGATGGGCGATCAGCGCACCATCGGCAACCTCTCCTACCGGGCCGGGATGTTGCTCGGTCCGCTCACCGGATCGGCGCTGTCGGCCGCCGACTTCCGGCTGGTGCGCACCGTCGCGACGGCGATCTACGCCGGGTTGACGTCGCGTCAGTGGCGGCCGCTTCCCGGCCCGGCGGGTGGCGGCAGGGGAGAGGGGGGACGCTGTGCGCGGGCGCGGGCGACCTGTCGGCCCGTTCCGCGCGGCCGGTCGTGCCCGAACTGTGCGAAGCTGTCCCGAACACCCCTATGACCAGGAGGTTTTTCATGGCAGAGGACACGGCGGGGCAGTCGTCCGACAGCGGCGAGGACGACGTGAAGCGTAAGTTCCGTGAGGCCCTGGACCGCAAGCGCGGCAAATCGGGAGACTCCGCCGCCAACGGACAGAACCGCGACGGATCCAAGATCCATGGCACCCACGGCAAAGCGGGCGGACAGCGGTCGTTCCGCCGCAAGAGCGGCTGAACGCCGGTCCGACACGTACCCGGTGCATTCCCGGCACCGGGTACGCGCCCTGCCGACCGCCTCCGTGGGTGTGCCGATAATGGAGGCGCTTCGCGGCCCGCGGAGCACCCCGGACAACCACAGCACCAGACAACAGGGGGCGCGGATGAAGCGCGAGCAGCACCACACCGGACGACACCGAGGACGCCTGGCCCGTAGGGTCTCGGCCGTCATCTCCCTGGCCCTGGGTGCCGCCCTGCTGGCCACGCCGGCATCGGCCGTGAGTGCGCCCCCGTCGGCCCGGACCGTGACCCACGCCGCGGCGGCCGACGCCGCGGGAGCGCGCACGGTGGGCACCGCGGACGCGGCCGCCGACGGCTCGGAGTCGACGGTCCTGGCCTCGTCGAAGCACCGGAGCACCGACCACCGGACGCTGGCCAAGGACAAGGACAAGAAGAAGAAGTCCAAGAAGAAGAAGGGCTTCCTGAAGAAGCTGGGCGTCGCCGCGCTCGTCGCGATGATCCTGGGCACCCTGCTGGTGGTCGCCCTGATCGTCCTGGCGATCTTCCTGGTCCGGCGGGCCTTCAAGCGTCGTCGGACCTGATCCCCTCCGGCTCCGCCGTCGTGGCCGCCCCCGCCCGCCTCAGCTCGTCTTCGCCACCCAGGTCAGGGCGAGCCACGGCGTGGCGGCGGCCGCGACCGCCAGGGCCCAGCCCGTACCGGTCTCGGGGAACCCGATGAGCAGGGGGACGACGAGCCCGGCCCCGCACGCGAGCATCAGCGCGGCGGGCAGATGGACCCAGGGCTCGAATCGACGCGCGTAGCGCACGCCCGCTTCCCGGCGGTGCAGCGCGATGGCGGTGGCGAGCCCGGCCGCGAACCCGGTGATCCAGATGGCCGGGAGCGCGAGGATGCGGCCGGCGAAGGAGCCGATGTCGTTGTCCGGAGCCTGACGCACCCCCAGGTCGGGGCGGTCCGGTGCGTAGAGCAGCTGGACGGTACGGCCTTCCTCGGGGCGGCCTCTGGTGTGCACCCCCGCGATGGTGACCCGCTGGTCGCCGGAGGCGAAGGGGATGGTGAAGGTGATCTCCGAGGCGAATTCGCCGGTGCCGTCGATCTCCCTGCCGGTGGCCCGCGGAGTGCCGACGATCCGCTTGATCAGCACCTCGTGCGTGGTGGCGCCGGCCCGTTCGGCTCTGGCGAGCCACTTGCCGTCCGCGCCGTCCGGCCCCACGCCCTGGCAGAGCGCGGCGGCGCTGGTGAGCGCCACGCCGAATCCCAGCACCCAGCACAGCGCGCGCGAGGGCCTCGGCTCGGGCCACGGCTCGTGCCTCCTGCGCCAGGCCTTCCTGCGCAGGGCCGCCCGGCGGCGGGCCCGCACCAGCAGGGAGACGAGGAGCCAGCACAGCGCGCACCCCGCGGTCGCGCCGAGCAGCTCCAGTTGGTGGCGCTTGGGCGGCAGTTCCCGGAACGGGATCACACCGAGCACCATGGTCGCGTAGCCCACGAGCAGCGTGGCCCACCCCGCCAGTCGCGTCCCCATCCGCATGCCGTACGTCCCCCACCACACCTAATTGATCTTGAGGTGGACAGGGTAATAGGGCGCCGCGCCCTTCCGCCCGGTGGGCCGGGGGAGTCAGCCCGCCTGGCTGAGGAAGCGCCCCGGCTTGCACGCCTCGCAGAGCTGGACCTCGCGGGTGTCGAACAACTCGCGGGCCTCCGCGGTCGTCAGGGTCTGCTCGTCGCCCTTGGGCACCCAGCAGCCCAGGTGGTGCAGTTCGGGAAGCGGCCCGCCCGGGCGCGGATAGACCGTCACCGCCCAGATGGCGTCCTCGAAATCCTGCCGCCACTCGCCCCGCAGGCGTTGGAGTACGACTTCGCGTACCCAATCGCGGGGGGAATGGCCGACTTCACGCGCGGCGGATTCGATACGGGCGAGTTCTACCTCGGTGAAGAGCTGCTCCATGACGCCGGACAGTAGCAGCGGGGGGCCGCGCGCGACCGGGGTTCGGGACGATCGCGCACGGGGCTGACCTGCGACTTGACCGTGTACGGGTCAACCGTGGGAGGAACGCCCGGCTGACGCCGTTCATATGAAGAGCAGCTCCGGGCCCCCTTTCGGGATTGGCATAGGACGACGGGATATACCGGCAGGTCCTCGCCCCATACCCCGAGCACGGTGCCCGTGGCCAATTCGTTATCACCTGGCCTCGTGAACACGGCGGATTTTCCCGGCCGCTCCGCCGCGCACCACCACACCGGCCGTAACCCCGCAGGGGGGTACGGCCGTTTAACCACGCGTCCCGGAACCGACAGCGGAGGGAGCCCCGATGAGCCTGCTGCGCAAGATCCGCGACACCGGGCGGGTGGCGGAGGACGCCCCGCCCCGGCCGGCCGGGACTCCGCCGCGCGCCGCGCGGGACCTGGGCGGCTCGGCGCAGGTGCGGTGCGTGGACGCCGGATCGTGCAACGGCTGCGAGATCGAGATCGCGGCCGCCTTCGGACCCGTGCACGACGCCGAGCGGTACGGGGCACGGCTTGTGGCCTCGCCCCGGCACGCCGACGTGGCCCTGGTGACCGGGCCGGTGACCCGCAACATGGCCGAACCGCTGCGACGCACCGTCGCCGCCATGCCCAGGCCCCGCCTCGTCGTGGCCGTCGGCGATTGTGCCATCGACGGCGGGGAGTTCGCAGGCGGATACGGCATCGAGGGCACGGTCGCCGACGTGGTCCCCACCGACCTGCAGGTGCCCGGCTGCCCACCGGAACCCGAGGCGATCGTGGCCGCGCTGCGGACGGTGACCGGCAGATGAGCGGCGAGGCGGGCGGCCGTCCCCCCGATACCCCCGGGCGGCCGGCGGGGCACGCGGTGAGCGCGCGGTGAACGCCATCGGGGCGGCCACGGCCGCCGCTGCCGCCCTCGCCGCCGCCGGAGGAATCCTGGGGGCCGCCCTCCCCGGCCGCGCCCGCGTCCTCGCCTCCGGCGTCTGCACCGCCGCCCTCGGGGCCGCGGGCCTCGCGGCGGGCACCGCGGCACTGCGCGGCGGACGCTGGAGCGCCACCGCGCCCGCCCTCCTCCCGCCCTCCGGCGCGCACCTGGCCGTCGATGCCCTGTCCGGCCTGTTCATGGCCG
The DNA here is from genome assembly GCF_040932295.1 of Streptomyces sp. C36. Taxonomy (NCBI): domain Bacteria; kingdom Bacillati; phylum Actinomycetota; class Actinomycetes; order Kitasatosporales; family Streptomycetaceae; genus Streptomyces; species Streptomyces sp. C36. Next base: position 231,871 of record NZ_JBFQGI010000001.1, read on the forward strand.
TGGCGGGCGGCGTCGTCCTCGCGGTCGCCGTCTACGGCATCGGATACGCCGCGGGGCACGGCCCGTACGGCACCGGCTCGCGCACGGCCCAGGCCACCCTGCCGGTGTTCGCCCTCACGCTGCTGCTCGTCCCGGCCGCCGCGTCCGTCTCCACCTTCCTGCTGCTGTGGGAACTGATGGCCCTCACCTCGCTGGTGCTCGTCCTCGCCCGCCACCGCGGCGGCGGCCCGGGCGAGCGTGCCGCGGTCCGCGAAGCCGGGCTCTGGTACGGGGTGATGACCCACTTCGCCTTCGTCCTGCTGCTCGCCGGCACCGGACTGTTCGCCGCCGGCGCGGGCGGCGAGACCTTCGCCGCCCTGCGGGCGGGCGCCCACACCCTGTCGCCCGGCACCCGCGGCCTGGTGTTCGTCCTGACCTCCCTCGCCTTCGCCACCAAGGCGGGCGCCGTCCCCCTGCACCCCTGGCTGCCCCGGGCGCACCCCGAAGCCCCCAGCGCCGTCTCGGCGTTGATGAGCGCGGCGATGGTGAACCTCGGCGTCTACGGCGTCGTACGACTGGGCTTCGACCTGCTGGACGGCGGACCGCGCTGGTGGTGGCTGATGGTGCTGGGCCTGGGCGCCCTGTCCGCGGTCCACGGCATCCTGCAGGCCGCCATGGCCTCGGACCTCAAGCGGCTGCTCGCCTACTCCACCTCCGAGAACCTGGGACTGGCCCTCATCGGCGTGGGCGCGGCCGGGCTGCTGGCCGACGCCGGCAGGCGGGCGCCGGCCGCGCTCGCCCTGGCGGCGGCGCTGCTGCACCTCGTCAACCACGCCGCCTTCAAGGCCCTGTTGTTCTGCGCGGCGGGCTCGGTGCTGCGCGCCACCGGGCTGCGCGACCTGGACCGGATGGGCGGGCTGCGCGCCCGGATGCCGGCCACCTGCGCGTTCTTCGCGCTCGCCGCGCTCGGCGCCGTCGCGCTGCCCCCGGGTAACGGCTTCCTCGGCGAATGGCTCCTCCTGCAGTCCCTCGTCCACGGCCTCGCCGTCCCCGGGGTGGTCACCGCCCTCGTCCTGCCGCTCGCGGTCGCCGCGATCGCGCTGTCCGCCGGGCTCGCCGCCGCCGTCTTCGTCAAGGCGCTCGGCGTGGCCTTCTTCGCCCGGCCGCGCAGCGCGCCCGCCGGGGCCGCCGTGGAGAGCCCGCCGAGCATGCTGGCCGGCATGGGCCTGCTCGCGGCCGCCTGCACCGCCCTCGCGCTCGTGCCCGGCCTGTTGGGCGACGGGCTGTCGCGGGCGGTCGCCGCGGCGGGCGCGGGGGACGGGCCGCCGCTGGCCGGAGGGGCGCTCGCCGTCCGGCTGGACCGGCTCGCCGCCACCATGTCCCCGCTGTGGGTGGCCTGCGCGCTGACGGCCGCCGTGGCCGCCGTGGCCGTGGCGGCCCGGCTGCTCGCACGCCGTCGGCGCCGGGACAACGCCCGGCTGTGGGACTGCGGCGGGGGCGCCCCGACGGCCCGGATGTCCTACACCGCCACCTCGTTCGCCGAACCCCTGCAGCGGGTGTTCGACGACGTGCTGGCCCCCCAGCAGGACGTCGACGTCACCCCCGTCCGCGCGTCCGCCTATCTCGTGGAGCGGGTGCGCTTTCGGCGCAGCGTCCCCGACCGCGTCGAACACCGCCTGTACCGGCCGCTGCTGAGTGCCGTCTCCCAGGCCGGCCGGGCCGCCCGCCGCCTGGCCACCGGCAGCCTCCACCTCTACCTCGGCTACGGCTTCTCCGGCCTCGTCGCCCTCCTGCTCGCCCTGGCGGCCGCGCGGTGAGCGGGCACGGCGCGGCGGGAGCGGCGGCGGTGGCCGCCCAGGTCGCGGCGGTCTGCGCCGGGGCGCCGCTGCTGACCGGGATGATGCGGCAGGTACGGGCACGGCTCGAGGGCCGGGCCGGGGCGGGCGTCGGCCAGCCGTGGCGCGACCTGCGCAAGCTGATGCGCAAGGAGGCCGTCACCCCCCAGGGCACCGGCCCGGCATTCCGGATGGCGCCGCTGCTGCTCGTCGCCACGACCGCCGTGGTCGCCGCCCTCGTGCCGCTGGCCTCCACCGCCACCCCGGCCGGCGGCAGCTCCGACCTGATCCTGGTCGTGGCGCTGCTGGCGCTGGGCACGGTGGCGCTCGCCCTGGCCGGGCTCGACACCGGCACCGCCTTCGGCGGCATGGGCGCCTCCCGCGAGATGACGGTGGCCGCCCTGGTGGAGCCGACGATCCTCCTCGCCGTCTTCGCCCTGTCGATGCCCTCCGGCTCCACCAACCTGGCCGCCATCGTCTCCGGCGGCCTCCGCGACCCCGACCGCCTCGCCTCCCCGGCCGGGCTGCTGGCCACCGCCGCCCTGGCCGTGGCCGTGCTCGCCGAGACCGGACGGCTGCCGGTGGACAACCCCACCACCCACCTGGAACTGACCATGGTCCACGAGGCGATGGTGCTGGAGTACGCCGGTCCCGACCTGGCGCTCGTCGAACTCGGCGCCCAGATGCGGCTCGCGGTGCTGCTCGGCCTGCTGGCCTCGCTCGCCGCACCCTGGGGCATCGCCACCACCGCCCGTCCGGCGGCCGTCGCGCTCGCCCTGCTGCTGCTCGCGGTCAAGGTCGCCCTGCTCGGCGCCGTCCTCGCGGCCGCCGAGGTGTTCTGGGCCAAGCTGCGGCTGTTCCGGGTTCCCGAACTGCTCGCCGGCTCCTTCCTGCTGGCCCTGCTCGCCGTGACCGCCTCCTACTTCCTGACGGGGGAGTGAGGCCTCGTGGGCGACACCCTCTACACCCAGCTGCTCGACCTGGCCTGCGGGGCCTTCCTGCTGGCCGCCGTGGTGGTGCTGTGGCTGCGCCAGCTCGCCTCCATCGTGCGGGTCTTCGCCCTGCAGGGCGTGGCGCTGGCCGCCGTCGCGGCCCTGCTCGGCGCCCACGAGGGCCGCTGGGAGCTGCTCGCCGTGGCCGTCGGCATCGGCCTGCTCCGGGCGGGGCTCCTGCCCCACCTGGTGCGGCGCGCCCTGTCCGCGCCCGCCGCGCCGGCCCACCCCGGCCACCACTACGAGGAGGACGTCAGCGAGGCACGCGAGACCCGGCCGCTGGTCAACGTCGCGGCCTCCCTGCTGAGCGCGGCCCTGCTGACCCTGCTGTCCTACGCCGTGGCCCGGCCGCTGGTCGAGCTGCATCCCACCCCCGCCACCAGAGCCCTGCCGGTGGGCCTCGCCGTCGTCCTGACCGGGTTCTTCACCCTCGTCACCCGCCGCCGCGCGCTGGCGCAGGTGGTCGGCTTCCTGCTGATGGACAACGGCATCACCGCCGTCGCCTTCCTGGCCGCCTCCGGAGTGCCGCTCATCGTCGAACTCGGCGTCTCCTTCGACGTCCTGCTCGCCGTGCTGGTGCTGCGGATCCTCACCACCCGGATGCGGGCCGCCTTCGGCGGAACGGGCATCGACGACCTGCGGGAGCTGCGCGAATGGTGACGCTGTCGCTGCTGACCGGGCCGGTCGCGGTGCCGCTGGCCCTCGCGGGCGCCCGTGCGCTGGGCGGCCTCGCCGTGCGGATCCGGCCGCGCCGGCGCGCGGGCGAGCCGGCCGCGCCCCGCCCGGTCCCGGCGCTGACGGGCGCGGGCCCCACCCCCGGGCCGCTTCCGCCCGCCGCGCCCCCGGACGCCGGCCTACCGGACGCCGGTCTCCCGGCCGTACGCGACGACGGGGCGGGGCGCCGTGGCGGGGAGGCGGCGCTCCTCCTCTCCGCCCTCACCGTGCTCGGCTGCGCCGTCGGCCTGGCCGTCGCCGTCACCCGGCACGGCCCCGTCACCGCGTACGGGCGGCTGCTGCGCGCGGACGCGCTGAGCGTGTGGATGCTGCTGGCCGTCGGCGCGGTCGCCACCCTCGCGCTGGCGGCCGGTCCCCGGGGCCCGGACCACGACGCGGCCGCCGCCCGCCGCTACGACGTCCTCGTGCACGCCCTCCTCGCCACGCTGAGCCTCGCGGTGCTGGCCGCGAACCTCGGGGTGGTGTGGATCGCCATCGAGGCCACCACGATCCTCACCGCCTTCCTGGTCGGCCACCGGCGCACCCGGGCCTGCGTCGAGGCCGCCTGGAAGTACATGGTCATCTGCTCGGCCGGCATCGCCCTGGCCCTGCTGGGCACCGTGCTCCTGTACTACGCGGCCCGGCAGGCGGGGATTCCCGAGGCCCTCGCCCTGGACTGGCCCACCCTGGCCGGGCGGGCCGACGGGCTGGACCCGGCCGTCACCCGGCTCGGCACGGGCCTGGTCGTCCTCGGCTTCGGCGCCAAGGCCGGACTCGCGCCCCTGCACGCCTGGCTGCCCGACACCTACGGGCAGGCACCCGCCCCGGTGTCCGCGCTGATGTCCGGGGTGCTGTCCTCGGTGGCCTTCGCCGGACTGCTGCGCTACAAGGCCATCGCGGACACCGCCCTCGGGCCCGCCTGGAGCCGCGCCCTGCTGGCCGGCACCGCCCTGCTCACCCTCGCGCTCGCGGCGGCGCTGCTGATCGGCCAGCGCGACTACCGCAGGATGCTGGCCTATTCGAGCATGGAGCACATGAGCCTGATCGCCCTCGGCTCGGCCGTCGGCACCCCGCTCGCCGCCTCCGCCATGTTGCTGCACATCCTGGGCCACGGCCTCGCCAAGGCCGTCGCGTTCTGCGCCGCCGGGCATCTGGAGCGGCTGCGGGCGACGACCCGGACCGGGAGGGTACGGGGGCTGCTGGCCGAGGCGCCGGTGCTGGGCGCGGCCCTCGCCCTGGCCGTGCTCGCGCTGCTGGGGCTGCCGCCGTTCGGGCTCTTCGCGGCCGAACTGGGCCTGGTCCGCGCGGGCTTCGCGGCGGGCATGGGGTGGGCCGTGGGCGGCGCGCTGGTGCTGCTGCTGACCGCGTTCGCCGCGCTGGGCACACTCACCGCACGGATGCTGCTGGGCGCCCCGCCCGCCCCGCGCCCGCCGGCGCGGCTCGGCGTGCGGGCCGCCCTGCCGCTGCTCGCCGGGCTGCTGCTGTGCGCGGCGCTGGGCGTGAGCACCGGGCCGCTGACGGGCCTGCTGGCCTCGGCCGCCGAGATCGCCGGAGGGCGCTAGCCGTGGAACATCACCCCGCCCTGAGGACCGTCACCGACATCGACGTCGCCGAACTCCCCGGCAGGGCCGTCGGCCTGCTGCGCGCGGGCCACCGGCTCGCGCTGGTCGCCGCCCACCACGACGCGGACGGCGCCCCCCTCGGCCGCGCCCTGCGCGTGGTCCACCTCTTCGTCTCCGGCCCGCCCGACACCCGCACCGAGCTGCACGTACGCCTCGACGCGGACGGCCCCGAGCTGCCGACGCTGGCGCATCTGTCCTTCCCCGGCGGCCGGTTCGAGCGCGAGATGCGCGACCTGTACGGCGTCGTCCCCGTCGGCCATCCGCTGCCGCACCGCCTGGTGCGGCACTTCCACTGGCCGCGCGGCTGGTACCCGATGAGCCGGAACGCCGGAGACGTGCCGCCCTTCGCCGAGCCCGAGGGCCCGTACCCCTTCCTGGAGGTCGAGGGAGACGGCGTGTACGAGATCCCCGTCGGCCCGGTGCACGCCGGGCTCATCGAGCCGGGGCACTTCCGCTTCTCCGTCGTCGGCGAGACCATCATCAAGCTCAAGGCCCGGCTGTGGTTCACGCACAAGGGCGTCGAGAAGCTCTTCGAGGGCCGTACGGCGGAGCGCGGCCTGCCGCTGGCCGAGCGGATCAGCGGGGACACCGCCGTCGGCCACGCCCTCGCCTACTGTCTGGCCGTCGAGGAGGCCACCGGCGTCCAGGTGCCCGAGGAGGCCCGCCGCGCCAGGGCGCTGCTCCTGGAGCTCGAGCGGCTGCACAACCACGTGGCCGACCTCGGCGCGCTGTGCACGGACGTCGGCCACGGCATCCTGGGCGCGCACGCCCAGCGGATCCGTGAGGGGCTGCTGCGGCTGAACCGCGAGGTCACCGGGCACCGGCTGCTGCGGGGCGGCGTCGTACCGGGCGGAGCGCGGCTGCGCGCCGTACCCGGCGGGGCGCGGATGCGGGCCCTGGGCGACGACATCCGCTCCGTGGTGGGGCTCGCCCTCGGCCACACCACCGTCCGCGACCGCTTCACCGGCACGGCCGGGCTGCCGGCCGCCGCCGCGCGGGACCTGGGCTGCCTGGGGTACGTGGCGCGGGCCAGCGGCCTGGCCCTGGACGCCCGGCTGGCGCACCCGCTGTACGACTACGGGCCCGCCCTCGAGGTGCCGGTGCACACCGGCGGCGACGTGCTGGCCCGGTTCCTGGTGCGGGCGGAGGAGGCGGACACCTCGCTCGCCCTCGTCGAGCACCTCGCGGAGGGCCTGGACGCGGGGGCGTGGGCGGGCCGGCCGCAGGCCCCCGGCTCCCGGCGGGGCGCGGTCCGCGCGGGCGTGGGCATCGTGGAGGGCTGGCGCGGCACGATCACCACGCGCGTCGAGGTCGCCGGGGGCGGGGAGCTGGCCCGGGTGAAGGTGGCCGATCCGTCGTTCTTCAACTGGCCGGCGCTGCCGGTGGCGCTGGCGGACACGATCGTCCCGGACTTCCCGCTGGCCAACAAGAGCTTCAATCTCTCCTACGCCGGCAACGACCTCTGAGCCGCCCGCCCCTTCCGGGCCTACTTCGCGTGCGCGCCGATGTAGAAGAGCAGCCAGATGAAGCCGGCCAGGACGTGGCCGAAGACCACGTAGATGAGCACCCGCCAGCCGACGGCCTTCTCGGCGTACTTCTCGTTGTCGGTCATCGGTTCTCGGCTCCGCTCCGGTCGCCTCTCAGCTCCGTCAGGAGCTCTTCCTGGCCGGTCAGTACGTCGGTCAGCAGGCGCCGGGCGGCGCCGAGCAGCTCGGTCACGTCGCCGCCGGCCAGGGCGTAGACGACGGTGGTGCCCTCGCGGGTGGCGGTGACGATGCCGGAGCGGCGCAGGACGGCGAGCTGCTGCGAGAGGCTGGACGGCTCGATGCCGATCGCGGTGAGGAGGTCGCGCACCGGCATCGGCCCGTCCTGCAGCAGCTCCAGGACCCGGATGCGCACCGGGTGCCCGAGCATCCGGAAGAACTCGGCCTTCGCCTGGTAGAGCGGCACCCGCACCCCGATCAACTCCTGCCCTGCCCGTCGTCCTCGTCCGTCGCCGCGTCCGTCACCACGCCGTGGGCGAGGGCCAGCCGGAGGGCGTCCTCGAGCTCGTCCTCCGCGACGGCCGCCGCGTAGGCGTCCCCGGCGGCCCGGGCCTCCGCCAGCGCGGCCCGGGCGGCGCGCACTCGTTCCCGCATCGCTTCGGCGAACGCACTCACGGTGTCCCCCTGCGTCGATCGTCGGCTGCCCGCACATCTGGTGAATTGAAGAATTCTGCAAGTCTAGGGCAGCATCGCCCGGCCGTGGACCGCGTGGGTGAGTCGTCACGCCTTTTGGGTGTGTTTGTCGCATGATCGTAGGTCCATTTTGTTAACTTTTCACCGCTTGTCCCGTGTCCTTGTGCGGCTGGGGGTGTGTGGTGGCGATTTCGGCGAGTGGAGCCCGGCTGGTGACGGCCCGTGAATGCCCTGACCCCGTCGCGCCCGGCGAGCGGACCCTTGGCCTCCAGCCCGCCGCGGGCCCCTTGGGCACCCCGCCGGCCCAGGTCCCCGCCGACGGCAGACCGGGCAACGGAGGCGGGACGGGCGGCCCCGGACCCGGCGGGCCCGGGGGCCCGGGACCGGGCGGGACGGGCAGGAACGGGCCGGGCTCCGGCGGCCGGGACGGCTCGGGCGGCCCGGACCTGGCCGAGCCGACCGGCAGCGGCGGCCCCACCGGCTACGACTACGCGGGCTTCAGCCGCCTGGCCGGGGAACTGACCGAGCCGCCCTCCGGCGTCTACAAGGTCGCCTACCGGCGGCTGCTGAGCCGCGGCCCCGGCGGCGGGGCCGGGGTGATGCTCCTGGTCGCGGCCGCCCCCCTGGTCTCCGTGGCGCTCCTGGTCTGGCTGGTCTCGCCCGACCACTGGCTCCACCGCCCCTACGTGAGCGACTGGGAGCGCGGCGCCGACTCCGTGATGCTGGTCTCCATCGCCCTGATCGAGCTGTTCCGCGTCGTCAACGTCGTCTCCAACGCGCACGCCACCTGGGTGGCCAGGGATCCGGTGCCGGTACGCGCCCAGCCGGGCACCCGGGTGGCGTTCCTGACCAGCTTCGTCCCCGGCAAGGAACCGCTGTCCATGGTGCGGGCCACGCTCGAGGGCGCGGTGCGCATCGAGCACCGCGGCCACCTGGACGTCTGGCTGCTGGACGAGGGCGACGACCCCGAGGTCAGGCGGCTGTGCGAGGGCCTGGGCGTGCGCCACTTCTCCCGCAAGGACGTGGCGCGCTGGAACCAGCCGTCCGGCTGCTTCAGGGCCCGCACCAAACACGGCAACTACAACGCCTGGCTGGACGCCCACGGCGACGCCTACGACTTCATGGCCTGCGTCGACACCGACCATGTGCCGCTGTCCAACTTCCTCGAGCGCATGCTGGGCTACTTCCGCGACCCGGACGTGGCCTTCGTCGTCGGCCCCCAGGTCTACGGCAACTACACCGCGGCCGTCACCAAGGCCGCCGAGAGTCAGCAGTTCCTCTTCCACGCCCTCATCCAGCGCGCCGGGAACGCCTACGGCTCACCCATGTTCGTCGGCACCAGCAACTGCGTCCGCATCAGCGTGCTGCGCCAGATCGGCGGACTGTTCGACTCGATCACCGAGGACATGGCCACCGGCCTGGAGATCCATCGCCGGCGCAACCCCGCCACCGGCCGGCGCTGGAAGTCGGTCTACACCCCGGACGTGCTCGCGGTGGGGGAGGGGCCGTCGTCGTGGACGGACTTCTTCTCGCAGCAGCTGCGCTGGTCGCGCGGTACGTACGAGACGCTGCTGCGCCAGTTCTGGCGGGCGGTGTGGACGCTGCCGCCCGGACGGCTGCTCAACTACGCCTTCATGGTCGCCTACTACCCGATGGCCGCGCTCAACTGGATGCTGGGGTCCCTGACCTGCGCGCTGTTCCTGGGCCTGGGGGCCTCCGGCATCGCCGTGGAGTCGTCGCTGTGGCTGATGCTCTACTGCGACGCGGCCGCGCTGCAGGTGGGGCTGTACGTATGGAACCGGCGGCACAACGTCAGCCCCCACGAGCCGGCCGGCTCCTCGGGAGCCGCGGGCATGGTGATGTCCGCGCTCTCCGCCCCGCTGTACGCGCGCTCGCTCGGCGAGGCGCTGCTGCGGCGGCGCTCGCGGTTCGTCGTCACCCCCAAGGGTGACTCGGCCAGCCCCGACCAGGTGGCGACCTTCCGCACCCACCTGGTGTGGGCGGCGGTGTTCGCGCTCTCGCTCGCCGCGTCCTGGGCGTTCGGCCACGCCCACACGGCGATGCGGATCTGGGCCGCCCTGGCCCTGGTCACCGCCCTCGGACCGGTGGCGGTGTGGCAGGGCGGCCTGTGGCGCGAACGCCGGCCCGCGGCCGCCGCCCCGGGGCCGCCGGTCCTCGCCGCCGAGCCGGAGGCGGCCGGCCCCTCGCGGACCGTGGGCCAGCGGCGTCCGATGTGAGCGGCGCCCCGCCCGGCCGGGGGCGAACGTCAGTACTCGTGTGATCGAGGGGATGTGAGTGCGGTGAGGTATCTGCCGAACCCGAGCCCGAAGGCGCGCAAGGCGGCCCTGAGCACCGGCTGCGTCCTGGCACTGCTCGCGGCCAACGGGCCGGCCGCCACCGGTTTCGCGGAACGCGCCTGGCACGAGTACGCCGTCAACCAGCCCGCGTACAAGGCCGGCTACGGCCACTGGGACGTCGTCGACGTCCCCGCGAGGTTCCGCGTCAACGCCATCCACGCCGCCCTGCTGCGCACCGGCAAGGTGCTGCTGATCGCGGGATCGGGCAACGACGAGAAGAACTTCAGGGCCGGCACCTTCCGCAGCGTGCTGTGGGATCCGGTGCGCAACACCTTCAAGACCGTCCCGACGCCCAAGGACATGTTCTGCGCCGGGCACGCCCAGCTCCCCGACGGCCGGCTGCTGGTGGCGGGCGGCACCGCCCGCTACGAGAAGCTGACCGGCGACGTCGACCGGGCGGGCGGCGCGATGCTGGTGAAGAACGAGAACCCCGACGCCCCCCGGGCCTTCCCCGCCGGCACCGTCTTCACCGGCTCCACCGGCAAGCGCTACCGCTCCCAGGTGCCGGTCCTCGTGCCCCGCGCCACGAAGAAGGTCAGCGAGCACGGCAAGGGAAAGAAAAAGAAGAAGAAGGTCCGGGTCACCGCCTCCCAGGCCCGCGTCTACGTCGAGGCAGTCACCGCCGGCGAGAGCGGCATCACCCACACCGCCGACCAGTACCGCATCCAGGGGCTCAGGGGGAAGGACGGCCACGACCTGTACGGCCTCGCGGCCAAGCTGGGCCTGGACAAGAAGGACTTCCAGGGGCTGAAGGACGCCTACGAGTTCGACCCGATCGCCGAGCGCTACGTCCCCGTCGACCCCATGTCCGAGGCCCGCTGGTACCCCACCCTGGTCACCCTCGAGGACGGCCGCGTCCTGGCCGTCTCCGGCCTCGACGACATGGGCGAGATCATCCCCGGCAAGAACGAGATCTACGACCCCCGCACCCACCGCTGGTCCGCCGGCCCCAACCGCTACTTCCCCACCTACCCCGCCCTCTTCCTCACCGGCGGCGGCCGCCTCTTCTACTCCGGCTCCAACGCCGGCTACGGCCCCGCCGACAAGGGCCGCGCCCCGGGACTGTGGAACGTGGAGACCAACTCCTTCGTCCCCGTCCCCGGCCTGCCCCGGCAGGACATGACCGAGACCTCTGCCTCGGTCCTGCTGCCCCCGGCCCAGGACCGCAAGGTGATGCTCATGGGCGGCGGCGGGGTGGGGGAGTCCCACGAGTCCACCCCCCGCACCGCCATCGCCGACCTCGGCGTGCCCTCCCCGCGCTTCGCCCCCGGCCCCGACCTGCCTCAGGGCACCCGCTACCTCAACGCCGTGCTGACGCCCGACGACCGGGTCTTCACCACCGGGGGCTCGCGCGACTACCGCGGCAAGCGCGGCTCCGACATCCTGCGCGCCCAGTTCTACGACCCCGCGCGCAGCGCCTTCCGCACCGCCGCGGCCCCCACCGTCGGCCGCGACTACCACACCGAGGCCCTGCTGCTGCCCGACGGGCGGATCGCGGTGTTCGGCTCCAACCCGCTGTTCGCCGACAAGGACGACACCCGCATGGGCGTCTTCGAGCAGCGCATCGAGGTCTACACCCCGCCCTACCTCTACCGCGACCGCCGGCCCGCGCTGCCCTCCGCCCCGCGCGAGGCCGAGCGGGGCGGGGTCGTACGCCTGCCCGGGACCGACCCCCGGCAGAAGGTCACCGCCCGGCTGATGCGCCCGAGCGCGGTCACCCACGCCACGGACGTCGAACAGCGCTCCATCGCCCTGACCGTCGGCGTCCGCGACGGCGCGCTCACCGTGACGGTCCCGGAGGACCCCTCGCTGGTGCCCGCCGGCTGGTACATGCTCTTCCTCACGGACCGGGAGGGAACGCCGTCGCGGGCCGCGTGGGTGCACGTGCGGTGAGACGCGCCGGGCGGCCGCCGCCCGGGCGCCTCAGCCCGGGGGCGGGGGCGGGGGCGGCGGAGGGGGTGGCGGTGGCATCGGTGGTGCGGGTGCGAGTGCGGGTGGCGGCGCCTCGGGCCGGGGCCTGAGGAGGGGCTGTCCGCCGGCCAGCCCCAGGGCGTACTCCGGCCACCAGCGGCCCGCCGGGGGAGCTCCCCGGCAGGAGCCGTCCGACTCGCCGGGACGCTTGACCCACACGAAGGCGTCGACGCGGGCGTCGCCCGTCGCCGTGGTGGGCGGAGTGCCCAGCGCCCGGCCCGGCGGATTGCACCACGACTCGTCGTCGCCGCCGGGCGGAGGCGGCGGCAGCGGGCCGTTGCCGTTGCGGCTGGTGTCGATGATGTAGTGGGCGCCGTCCAGCCGCCCGGACAGCTCGTCGCCGTAGGCGCGGGTGACCTGTGTGGTGTGGAAGTTGGAGACGTTCAGCGCGAACCCGTCGGCCTCGCCGACGCCGGCCCTGCGCAACGCCTCGGCCAGCAGCCCCCGGTCGGAGATCCAGCCGGCGTTCCCGGCGTCGATGTACACCGACGCGCCCCGCCGGGCCTTGAAGGCGCGGACCGCGTGGGCCAGCAGTTCCATGCGCTCCTGCTTCGCCTCCCGCGGCAGGCAGGTCGCCCACTGGGCGATGGCGTCGGGCTCGAGCACCACCCACGCCCGGTGTTCGCCGATCCCGTCGGCGGCGCGCGCCACCCAGTCCCGGTAGGCGGCCGCGTCCCGCGCCCCGCCGGAGGAGTACTGGCCGCAGTCGCGGTGCGGGATGTTGTAGGCCACCAGCACGGGAATGCGGCCCGCGCGCTCCGCCTCCTCGGTCACGCGCGCGACCTCCGCGCGCGGGTCGTCGCCGGGCATCCACACCGCCGTCGGCTGCTCGGCGACGCGCCGCATGACCGCCGCGTCCTCCTCGCGGCCCCGTTCCTGCCAGGCCAGCGACTGCTTGGCGGCGCGGGGGGCGGGCTCGGTCCAGAACGGCGAGTCGGGACCGCCGCCGGCCCCGGCGGCGGCCGAGGGGGCGGCGCCGGCCGCCACGCACGCGGCGCTCGCGCAGGCCAGAGCGACGGCCCGGCCGCGCACACCGGCCGGACGAGGGGTCGTACGCGCGCGTGGCATGAGCGGCACCTCTTCCTGCCGGATCCCGGTGGTCATACCAGCTTGAAATATGTCGAACCGTCGGCCGGGGATTTCGCGCGCCGCGCGGGGCGTCGTTGCTCCGGACGACTCAACCCGTGCCCAGAACATCCGCCAGGTCATACCCGACCGGCTCCTCCAGCTGCGCGTACGTGCACTGCCGCGGCTCCCGGTCAGGGCGCCAGCGGCGGAACTGGGCGGTGTGCCGGAAACGGTCGCCCTGCATGTGGTCGTAGGCGACCTCGAGCACCCGCTCCGGGCGCAGCGCGACCCACGACAGGTCCTTCTTGCCGGTCCAGCGGCTGGGGCCGCCCGGCAGCCGGCCGGACGCCTGCGCCTCCGCGCTGGCCCACTCCTGCCACGGATGCCCCGTCACGTCCGGCATCCGCAGCGGCTCCAGCTCCGCCATCAGCTCCTGCCGGCGGCGCATGGGGAACGAGGCGCACACCCCCACGTGCTGCAGCCGTCCGGCGTCGTCGTACAGCCCCAGCAGCAGCGAGCCGACCACGGGCCCGCTCTTGTGCGGCCGCAGGCCGGCCAGCACGCAGTCGGCGGTGCGTTCGTGCTTGACCTTCACCATGACCCGCTCGCCCGGCCGGTAGGGCATGTCGGGCGGCTTGGCGATCACGCCGTCCAGGCCGGCGCCCTCGAACTGCTCGAACCACCCCTGGGCCTCGGCGAGGTCGTCGGTGACGGGGGCGACGAAGACGGGGTCGCGCACGCCGCGCAGGGCCTCGTCCAGCAGGTCCCGGCGCTCGTGCTGGGGCCGGGCCAGCAGCGACTCGTCGCCGAGGGCGAGCAGGTCGAAGGCGATCAGGCTGGCCGGCGTCACCCCGGCCAGGTGGCGCACCCGGGAGTCGGCCGGGTGGATCCGCTCCAGCAGGGCGTCGAAGTCCAGGCGGGCGCCGCGCACGATGACGATCTCGCCGTCCAGCACGCAGCGTTCGGGCAGCTGTTCCAGCAGGGCGGCCACGAGCTCGGGGAAGTAGCGGGTGAGCGGCTTGCCCGTGCGGCTGCCGAGCTCGATCTCGGCGCCGTCGCGGAAGACGATCGCCCGGAAGCCGTCCCACTTGGCCTCGTACCGCATGCCGGGCGGAATCCTCGCCGCCGGCTTGGCGAGCATGGGCTGCAGGGGCGGCATCACCGGAAGGTCCATGGTCCGGATTCTGCGGGCGGCGCGGGCCCGGGCGCCCGGCCCGCGCCCGCCGACAGGCGCCGTCCGCCCGGGCGGCCTAGCGTGACACCCATGGCAGAGGCGCTGGAGCTCACCGTCGGCGAGCGCACGGTAAGGCTGTCCAACCCGGACAAGGTCTACTTCCCCCTGCGCGGGTTCACCAAGTACGACCTGGCCCGCTACTACCTGAGCGTCGGCGACGGCGTCCTGCGCGCCCTGCGCGACCGGCCCACGACGCTGGAGCGCTATCCCGACGGGGTCGAGGGCGAGTCGTTCTTCCAGAAGCGGGCGCCCAAGAACCTCCCCGAGTGGATTCCCACCGGCCGCATCGCCTTCCCCAGCGGGCGGTACGCCGACGAGATCTGCCCCACCGAGACCGCGGCCGTGCTGTGGGCGGTGAACCTGGGGTGCCTGACGTTCCACCCCTGGCCGGTGCGGCGCGAGGACACCGACCACCCCGACGAGCTGCGCATCGACCTCGACCCGCAGCCGGGCACGGACTACGCCGACGCGGTGCGGGCCGCGCTCGAGCTGCGGGACGTCCTGGAGGGGCTCGGGCTGACCGGCTGGCCCAAGACCTCCGGCGGGCGCGGCCTGCACGTGTTCGTGCCCATCCGGCCGGACTGGACCTTCGTGCAGGTGCGCCGCTCCGCCATCGCCGTGGCCCGCGAGCTGGAGCGCAGGGCGCCGGAGCGGATCACCACCGCGTGGTGGAAGGAGCAGCGCGGCGAGAAGATCTTCGTCGACTACAACCAGACCGCCCGGGACCGCACCATCGCCAGCGCCTACTCCGTGCGCCCCCGCCCCCACGCGCCCGTCTCGGCGCCGCTGCGCTGGGAGGAGCTGGCCGACGCCGTGCCCGAGGACTTCGACCTGGCGACCATGCCGGCCCGCTTCGCCGAGGTCGGCGACCTGCACGCGGACATGGACGCCCGCCCCGGCACCCTGGAGGCGGCGCTCGACCTGGCCGCCCGCGACGAGCGCGAGCATGGCCTGGGCGACCTGCCCTACCCGCCGGAGCACCCGAAGATGAAGGGCGAGCCCAAGCGCGTCCAGCCCAGCAGGGCGAAGAAGACCGGGGGCGAGGCCGACGGCAAGTCCGGGGGCCGGACCGAAGGCTGACGCCCCCTTGGGTCCGCCCCGGATCCGCGCCACCCCCCGCCGAAGCGTCCGTACGCACCCCGCGCCTCGCGTACGGACGCTTCGTTGTGCCATCCGGGTCTTCATCTTGATTTGTGTTTATGGCGACATTTCAGGTGGAACTCGGACAATGCGTGACCCACTTCGCATCGAGGGAGTTCCCATGTTCAGTACGCTCGCCGTCCGTTGCAGGAAGGCCTCGGCCGCTGTGCTGGCGGTGGCCGCGCTCGGCGGATCGCTGCTCGCCGTCGCCCCGGCCCAGGCCCTTCCGCCCGTCCGGCCCTACGGTGCGGTCGTCGCCTCCTCGGGCATCAACGAGCGCGTCTTCCCCACCACCGACTCCGCCGTCAAGGGTGTGCTCAAGTTCCACACCCAGATCGCGCTGCGCTGCAAGGCCAGGGCGCAGGACGTCTCCGGCAACGCCCTGTGGTACCTGCTGAAGGAGCGCAACACCTGGGTCGCGGCTCGCTATGTCGACAGCACCGGGGAGGTCCCGCTCTGCAGGACCCTCACCCGCAGCGTGCTGGACGAGAGCGCCGAGTCCCGCCGGGCCATGGGCTGAGGCCGCCGAGGGGGCCGCGGTGCGGCACTCGGGCGGCCCGGACGGGGCCGGGCCGCCCGAGTGCGACGAAGGCGCCCGGGTGCGGTGAAGGCGCTCGGCCGGCTCTCGCTCAGCCGGCCATGACCAGGCCGTCCCGGGCGGCGCCCCGGGAGAGCACGGCCCGGCGGATCTGCTCCCGGGCCTCGGCGAGGTCCGTCCGGCCCGGTTCCATGACGACCGCCCGGCCCAGGTCCAGCACCCTGAACGGCCCCCGCAGATCCGTGAGCTGGGGCAGGAACTCCGCCCTGGTCACCCGCCAGCGCTGCCCCGCCCGGGCGGGCGGGGCGAAGGTGAAGCGGGCGATGGAGCTCTGGTTGCCCCGGCCGTCCTGAGCGCCCTCGGGGTTGTACATCTCGCCCGCGAGCTGGTCCCCCATGCCGTAGACCACCCAGGTGCCGTTGACCTTCTCGTACGCCTGCGGCACGTGGTTGTGCGTGCCGAGGATCAGGTCGACGTCGGGGCGACCCCCGGTGGTGGCGGCCGTCAGGCGCCGGGCCAGCGTCAGCTGTTGCTCGTCCGGCTCCTGCTGCCATTCGGTGCCCCAGTGCAGGCTCACCGCCACGACGTCCGCCCCGGCCTTGCGGGCGGCCCGGGCGTCGGCGAGGATCCGGTCCGCGTCGATGAGGTTGACCGTCCACGGGCGGCCCTCGGGTACGGGGATGCCGTTGGTGGCGTAGGTGTAGGAGAGCTGGGCGACCTTCGCCGGGCCGGCCCGCAGCAGGTTCACCCGCGTCCCCTCGGCGGCGGAGCGCGCCGACCCCGTGTGCCGCAGGCCGACCGCGTCCATCGCGTCGAGGGTGCGCCGTACGCCCGTACCGCCCGCGTCCAGTGTGTGGTTGGAGGCCGTCGAGCACGAGTCGTACCCCGTCTCCCGCAGCGCCCGGGCCACGTGCGGCGGGGAGACGAACGCCGGGTAGCCGCTGAAGGGCCCCTGCTCGTCGCCGTAGACCGTCTCCATGTGACAGATCGCCACGTCGGCGGCGGCCACGACCGGCTGGACCCCGGCGAGCATCGGCCGGAAGTCGTAGCCCGTGCCGGACCTGCGGCCGTCCTCCCGCGCCTGCCGGATGACCGAGTCGTGGGGGAGTACGTCCCCCGTGGCCACCAGCGTGAAGCCGGCGGGCTCCGCCCTGCCCGCCGCCGGGGCGGCCCGCCGCTGCCGTTGCTGCTCGCCGGGCGGGGCGCAGCCCGCCCCCGCGAGGGCCAGTACGCCCAGTGCCGCCACCACCATGGCCGTGCCCGTGTGTTTCCGCATCGCCCGGACTCCCGCTTCTCCGCCGAAAAAACGCACGCCTTATATGACTTATATGTGCGCGCATGTCGGATTTCGCGGAGAGGGGGGCCGGAAGTGGTGGAGAAAGCCGTCCGCCATCCGGTGACCGGCGCCTAGAGTTGCGTCACGTCACAGGCACTCGTACGGCCGGAAGGAAGAGCGCGTTGGACCACGCGATGCATGGCTGCGTCCTGCTGCTGGACGGCACCCCCGACCGGCGGCGGGGCGCTCTGCCCAACCCCACCGCGCACGCCATCGCCGGTGCGGGCCCGCGTGGATTCCTCGCCGCCGCCTCGGCCGACGTGGTGCAGTTGCCCGCCATGGCCGGGCCGCAGAGCGTCCTGGCCTACCTGCGGGACGCCGTCCAGGTGCCCGGACCGCTGCTGATGTGGGTCACCGGCCATCTGATGGTCCCCGCCCGCCGTAGTGCCGAGATCCACCTGGCGCTGCGTGAGAGCACCGCCGCCACCGTCCGCTACACCGGCCTGCCCTGGGAATGGCTCACCCGCACCCTGCGCGAGCACGCCGGCCCCACCCTGCTGCTCGTCGACGCCGAGGCCGACGCCCACGCCTGGCCGCACGTGGCCGCCGCCGCCCACGACGGACGGCTGGCCGCGGGCCTCGCGCTCGCCGGAGTGGTCACCCCCGCCCCCGACAAGCCGTCACTCGAGGCCGGCCCCTACACCCGGGCCTTCCTCACCGCGCTGACCACCGGTCACCCCGCCGCCGGCCCCACCCTCGACCCCGGCGCGCTGCACCACCTCGCCCTCTCCCAGGCCGCACTGCCCGAGGGCACCCTCCCCCTCCTGTCCGGCGCCGGCGGCCCCGTCCTCGCCAACCGCGCCGCCCCGCCGGCCCCCACGTCGCCCGCCGCGCCGCCCGCGCCCCGGGCCGTCGTGGAGCGGCCCGCGCCCCCGGCGCCCGAGCCTCCCGTACAGGAGGAGGCGGCGGACCCCCTGCCCCGCATCCTGGCCGCGGCCCACGCCGGCCGGCACAACGAGGCGGCCGCCATGGCCGCCGCGTGGGAGCAGCAGACCCTGCGCCGCCACGGCCCGCGCAGCCCCGAGGCCGGGCTGTGGGTGGAGGTGCGCGCCGACCTCGCCCGGCTCGCCGGCGACCACCCGCGCGCCGCCGAACTGTGGATGTCGGCCGCCGCCCACCGCCTGGAGCACGGCGGAGCGTCCGACGCCGAGGCCCTCGCGGCGCTCCGCCGCGCCCACTACTGCTGGCAGCACAGCGGGGACCGGGCGCACGGCCTGGCCCCCGCCCTCCTCGCGCTGTGGGAGCGTGTGCCCGAAGGTGCCGAGGCCGCGGCGGCCGTCCGCGCCCGCCTCCAGGAGGCGCCGCCGGCGGTTCCGGGGCCCCGTTAGGCGTGTCCGGCGGACCGGGTTCAACCGCCGCGGTCCGCGCTCCACCAGCGGGCCTTGTACATCCCGCCGCGCAACAGCGTCCGCGTGCCGTCGGGCTGATAGAGCACCAGCGTGGTGGTGCACCACGCGCAGGCGTGCCCCGGCTCCGGGCGGCTGACCAGCACCCGGCCGGTGTCCGGGTCGTCGCCCACGCTCTTGACGTCCGGACCGTCGATCCGGGACCGCAGCGGGTAGGCCACGAAGGCCTCCTCGACGGTCGAGTACTGGTACACCGCCGAACGCGTCGTCACCCACAGCCGCCCCGGCGTGCTCAGCACCGGGGCCAGGTCGTGGCCGCCGCGCGTGGGCAGCTCCACCCGCCGGTCCACCGACAGCTCGGGGTCGCCCGGCGTGCCGCCCACCCGCAGCGCGACGAGCTGGCGACTGCCCAGCGCCCACAGCAGCCGCGTGCGCGGATCCCAGTGCACCCCGTGCGCCCCGGCCAGGGCCGCCTGGGCGTGCCGGGTGGCCCGCGATCCGGCCGAGGCCGCGTACAGCCGTACGTAGCCGCCCGTGCTCGCCGCCACCGCCACGTTGCCGTCGGGCAGCAGCTCGATGCTGTGCGCGTTGCCCTGGCCGGTGTCCGCCGCCCAGTACACCTCGCGGTCCGGGTAGCCGACGACCGCGGCCAGTCCGCCGGAGGCCGCGGTCAGCAGATAGCGCCTGCCGTCCAGCCGGCGGAGCTTGACCTCGCTCGGGTTCGTCCACGTCGTCGCCGGATCCAGGTCCTCCAGGGCCTGTCGTCCGTCGGCGCTCCACGACCACAACACGCCCCGGTCGTCGCTCTCGGCGTCCCATTCCCGCCGGTCCGAGTCCAGTACGTACACCGACCGCGTCGCCTGGTCCGCCGCCACGATCGGGGTGCCCGTCGCCGCGCCCGCCCGGCCGCGGCCCTTGGCCCCGGCCGTCGCGCCCGGGACGGCGGCCGCCAGCGACACCGCCAGCAGGGCGGCGATCCACAGCCGTCTCACCGCGCCGCCCGCGGCGGCCGCGTGCTCCCCTTGCCCATACGGGGCAGCATCGGCCGCGCGCCGCCGGGCGCGGCGGTGCCACGCCCGGCACTCAGCCACACGGCCCAGCGCCGGTCCGACCATCCCAGCAGTGCGCCGGACGGGTGATTTTCCCGGTTCGCCCCGATGCGCGGGCGTGTTTGCGGGGAGGGTGAGTGGCAGCGACAGCCGTGCTCCCGACTGGGTGGGTGGACAACCGATGACGACGACCGAATCCGTGCCGGACGAGTTCCCCGTACGCTTCTGGAACGTCGAGGACCTGCGAGGGCTCGATTTCGACCCCTTCATGGCCCAGCAGCTTCACGAGGAACCCGTCTCGCGGGTCAAGCTGCCCAACGGCGAGGGCCACGCCTGGTTCGTGACCCGCTACGAGGACGTCAAGTTCGTCACCTCCGACCCCCGCTTCAGCCGGCAGGCCGTCCTCGGACGCCCCATCACCCGGCTCGCCCCGCACTTCATCCCGCTCGACGAGGCGGTGGGCTTCGCCGACCCGCCCGAGCACACCCGGCTGCGCAAGGCCGTCGCGAAGGCCTTCACCGCCCGCAGCCTCGAGCGGCTGCGCCCCGGCGCCCAGCGCGCCGCGGACGCGTTGCTGGACGAGATGGAGGACGAGGGCCCGCCCGCGGACCTGATGCGGCACCTGCACGGCCCGCTGCCGCTGGCCGTGATCAGCGACCTGATGGGCGTCCCCCAGGAGGACCGGCCGCGGATGGCCGAGTGGACGAACATCCAGCTGTCCGCCGCCTACGGCCGCGAGGCCAGCGAAAAGGCCAAGAGCGGCATGGCGTCCTACTTCACCGAGCTGCTGCGCTCGCGCCTGGAGGAGCCCCGCGACGACCTGGCCGGTGACCTGGCCGAGGCCACGCGGGAGGGCGACCTCAGCACCGAGGAGGCCGTCGCGATCGCGCTGCTCATCCAGGCGAGCGCCGCCCACGCCGTGCGCAACAACAGCGCCAACATGGTCTACGCCCTGCTCACCCACCCCGACCACCTGGCCCGGTTGCGCGCCGAACCCGCCCTGCTGCCCCAGGCGATCGAGGAGCTCCTGCGCTACATCCCGCACCGCAACGCCGTCGGCCTGGCCCGCGTCGCCACCGAGGACGTCGAGGTGGCGGGCGTGCGGATCCGCGCGGGCGAGGTGGTGCACTCCTCCTACCTCACCGCCAACCGCGACCCCGCCGTCTTCGACCACCCCGACGAGCTCGACTTCGACCGCGAGCACATCGCGCACCTGTCCTTCGGCCACGGACCGCACTTCTGCCTGGGCTCGATGCTGGCCCGGCTGGAGTCCGAGATCATCCTGTCCTCGCTGATCGCGCGCTTCCCGAAGCTGCGCCTGGCGGAGCCCCTGGCGGACATCCGCTGGCAGCGCAGCGCGCTCATCCGGGGCCCGGAGAACCTGCCCGTCACCTGGTGACCGTCGTCCGGCCACGTCCCGGCCGCACCGAAAGGCCCGCACCATGACGCTCATCACCGCCCCCGACGGACTGGTCGTGCCCCCCGGGGAGGGACGGACCCTGGCCACCGCCGCCCAGCAGGTGACGTTCAAGGTCACCGGCGAGCACTCCCGGGCGGCCTCGAGCTTCGAGGTCCTCGTCCCGCCGGGGTTCGACGTCGGGGCCCATCTGCACACCCGCAGCGAGGAGCTGTTCTACGTGCTCGAGGGCGAGCTCGACGTCCTGGCCTTCGAGCCGCGCGTGCGCACCCGCGACAACTGGCGGGAGTGGGAGTCCGCGACGGGGCAGCGGAGCGTGCGGGCACGCCCCGGCACGATCATCGTCGTGCCGCCGGGCTGCCCGCACGCCTTCGCCAACGCGACGTCCGAACCGGTGCGGATGTTCTTCCAGGCGTCACCGCCCCCGGACCACGAGCGCTACTTCGAGGAGCTCTTCGAGATCCTCAACTCCGGCCCCCAGGTGGACCGCGAGGCGGTCGCCGAGCTGCGCAAGCGCTACGACATCGAGCAGCTCACCCCGCTGACGATGCATCCGGTCCCGGCGTCAGACGCCGCTCCCGGGGCGTGATGGCCAGGTCGTTGATGCTGGCGTAGCGCCGGCGCATCAGGCCGTCGGGGGCGAACTCCCAGTTCTCGTTGCCGTAGCTGCGGTACCACTGGCCCGCCGCGTCGTGCCACTCGTACTCGAAGCGCACGGCGATGCGGTCGTCGGTGTGCGCCCACAGCTCCTTGCGCAGGCGGTAGTCGAGCTCGCGCTCCCACTTCTCGCGGAGGAAGGCCACGATCTGCTCGCGGCCGGTCAGGAACACGTCGCGGTTGCGCCACTGGCTGTCCTCGGTGTAGCCGAGGGCGACCCGCTCGGGGTCGCGGCTGTTCCAGGCGTCCTCGGCGGCCCTGACCTTGAGCAGGGCGGTCTCGGTGGTGAACGGCGGGAACGGCGGCCTGCTGTCGGACATGACTCTCCCCTGGTCCGTACGATGCGGAGAACGATCGTTCTCCACGATGTGCGGTAGCGTAGGAGAACGATGGTTCTCATGCAAGGGGAAGGCGGGTTGGGCATGACGCAGGCGCCGGTGGGGGAGGACGCCGAGGGTCGCGTCCTCGACGCGGCCGAGGAACTCTTCTACGCCCACGGCCTGCAGGCCGTGGGCATGGACGCGCTGCGCACGGCCTCGGGCGTCTCCCTCAAGCGCCTCTACCGGCTCTTCCCGTCCAAGGAGGCCCTGGTCGAGGCCTATCTGCGGCGCCGCGACGAACGCTGGCGCGCGGCGCTGGCCGCGTACGCCGGCGCCAGGCCCGCCGGCCGGGAGCGGCTGCTCGCGGTCTTCGACTGGCTCGGGACCTGGTTCGCCGAACCGGGCTTCCGCGGCTGCGCGTTCGTCAACTCCTTCGGGGAGCTGGGCGCCTCCTCGCCGGGCGTGGCCGCCGCGGCCCGCGCGCACAAGGACGCCTTCCGGTGCTACCTGGCCGGCCTCGTCGCCGAGACGGGCGCGCCCGCGCACCTGACGGACCATCTGCTGCTGCTCGCCGAGGGTGCCATCACCACGGCGGCCCTGTCGGGCGCCGCCGCCCCGGCCCACCAGGCCCGCGAGGCGGCGCTGGTGCTGCTGGACGCCGCCTAGCCGCTGCCTGGCCGCCGCATGGGCGGTGCCCGGAGCGGGAAGGTCTCGTCCCGAAAAGGATCTTGCAGCGTATGCAGCGTAAGGAGCCCTCCGTGCACCGCCTCACCTACGACGACGTCGAGCGGGCCGCCGGCCGCGTCGCCGGCCACGTCCGGCCGGTCATCGTCGGCCGGGCCGGCCCGAATCTGTGGCTGGCGCTGGAGCACATGCAGCACACCGGTTCCTTCAAGGCCCGCGGCGCCCACAACTTCCTCGCCGCCCACCGCGAGGCCGGCACCCTGCCCGAGGCCGGCGTGACCATCGCCTCCGGGGGCAACGCCGGACTGGCCTGCGCCTGGGCCGCCCGCCAGGAGGGCGTACCGGCCACCGTCTTCCTGCCCGAGAACGCCCCGCACGTCAAGGTCGCGGGACTGCGCGGCTACGGCGCCGACGTCCGCCTGGTGGGCACCGAGTTCGCGCAGACGCTCGCCGCCTGCGAGGAGTTCGCCGCCACGACCGGCGCCCTGGCCAGCCACGCCTACGACCACCCGCTCATCGCGGCCGGCGCGGGCACCCTCGTCGACGAGATCCGCGCGACGGTCCCCGGCCTGGACACCGTCGTCGTCGCGGTCGGCGGCGGCGGGCTCCTCACGGGCGTCGCCGCCGCCACCCGCCACCACGGCCTGCGCACCGTCGCCGTCGAGCCCGTCGACTGCCGCGCCCTGAGCGCCGCGCTCGAGGCCGGTCGCGTCGTCGACGTGGAGGTGGACTCCGTCGCCTCCGACGCGCTCGGTGCCCGCCGGGTGTCCCGGGACGCGCTGGCCGCGGCCCAGGGCGACGGCGTGCGCTGCGTGCTCGTCCCCGACGCCGAGATCGTCCGCGCCCGCCAGGAGCTGTGGGACGACCGGCGGCTCGCCGTCGAACACGCCGGTGCCACCGCGCTCGCCGCGCTCGGCACCGCCTACGTCCCGGCCGACGGCGAGCGGGTCGCGGTGGTGGTCTGCGGCGCCAACACCGACCCGAGCGACCTCGTACGGCGTTAGGGCGTGTCCTGGTTCCCCCAGGCGTGGCGCCGACGGGGCGATACCCCTGAAGGTGAAGGGCTTTCACGGCCCTTCACTCAAAGGGGACTCTCCGCTAGAAATGGGGGCAGTCGCAGACACGGGGGGTACCGGACATGAACGGCCACCACGCAGCGCCCGCATCCGATCCCGGACCCGGGGCGGCGCCCCCGGACCACGCCGGGTTCGTCGCCGTCTCCGTACGCCTCACCGGCTTCGACGAGTTCGACCTGCGCGGCACCGGTCTGGTCCGGCTCTACCACGACACCACCATCGAGCAGGTGGGCCGCCCCGCCGTGGGCCGCTTCCTCGCCGACCTGGACGCGGCCGGCGGCGACCCCGACGGCATCACCGACGAGACCTCGCGCGACATCGCCCGGGCCGTCACCCACCTGTGGTACCTGGGCGTCTGGCCGCAGCTCGCCCCCTCCACGCACGCCGCGCTGCGCCGCGAGCGGGCCAACACCGCGTTCGTGGCCTCGCCCGAGGCGTACACCGAGGGCCTGGTCTGGCGGACCTTCCACGGCCACCCGCCGGGCGCCAAGCCGCCCGGCCACGGCACCTGGGCCACCCCGCCGCCCGGCGCCCCCGTCCGGCCCGCCGCCCGGCGCCGGGAGGGAGCCGCGTGAGCGCCGCCCCCGCCGAGCGGGACGGGCGCCGCCACGACGTCATTGTCGTCGGCGCCGGAATGGCCGGTTCCCTCCTCGCCGGGCAACTGGCCGACCAGGGCTGGCGCGTCCTCGTCCTGGAGGCCGGCACCCGCACCCTGGACACCTGGCCCGGCTACCTCGACGCCCTGGACACCTACTACGCCGCCCTGGCCAAGGTCCCCAACGCGCCCTACCGCCCCAACGCCGCCGCCCCCTCCCCGAGCGTCCTCGACCTCGAGGGCCTGCCCGCCGGCGGCTACCGCGCCCACGGCTACTTCGTCCAGAACGGCGCCCTGCCCTACTCCAGCGACTACCTGCGCGCCACCGGCGGCACCGCCCTGCACTGGATGGGCATCGTGCCGCGCATGCACCCCGAGGACTTCGGGGTCCACCGCCGGTACGGATACGGCCGCGACTGGCCCCTCGGCTACGACGACCTCGAGCCCCACTACCGCGCCGCCGAACGGGCCCTGGGCGTGGCGGGCGACGCCGACGAACAGCGCGAGGGGGCCGGCCTGCCGTTCCCGCCCGACTACGTCTACCCCATGCGCCCCATCCCCCGGAGTTACCTGGACGCCGTGCTCGCCCACCGGCTCGACGGAACCGTGGTCCGCGAGCGGCCCGACGGCCCGGACACCGTCCTGCGCGTCGTCGCCACCCCCCACGCCCGCAACGCCACCCCCGACCCCCGCTACGACGGCGGCCGCGGCCACCGCCCCGCCGGGGCGGCGGGCCTGCCCAACTACGGCGAGCGCTGCGTCGGCAACGCCTCCTGCGTGCCCATCTGTCCCGTACAGGCGAAGTACAACCCCCTCAAGACGCAGGCCACCTGGAGCCCCCGCGTCACCCTCGTCGACAGGGCCGTCGTCAGCCGGGTGCTCACCGCCGGCGACGGCCGCGTCCGCGGCGTCGAATACCAGCACTACGACGACCCCGCCGGCCCCGCGCACACCACCCGTACCGCCGAGGCGGACGTCGTCGTCCTCGCCGCCCACGCCATCGAGAACGCCAGGCTGCTGCTCGTCTCCCGGCTCGCCGAGAGCAGCGGACAGGTCGGCCGCAACCTCATGGACCACCCCATGCTGCTCACCTGGGCACTGATGGACCAGCCCGTCGGGCCCTTCCGCGGGCCCGGCTCCACCTCCGGCCTGGAGAGCTTCCGCACCGGCCCCGCCCGGGGCGACCGCGCCCCCTTCCGCATCGAGATCGGCAACTGGGGCTGGAGCTGGCCCACCGGCTCCCCGGGCACCGACGTGGCCCGCCTGCTGGGCATCGACGGCGACCCGGGACGGCCGCGCGGCAGGGGAGTGTTCGGGACCAGGCTGCGCGAGAGCCTCGGCCGGGACCTCGGCCGCCAGTTCACCCTGCAGTTCGCCTTCGAGCAGGCGGCCGAGAGCCGCAACCGCGTCACCGTCGACCCCGCCCACCGCGACCGGCTCGGCAACATGCGGCCCGTGCTCACCTACGACCTGTCCGAGCACGTCAAGCGCGGCATGGCCGCCGCCAGGTCCGTCTCCGTCCAGATCCTCCGGCTGCTCGGCGCCGAGGACCGCACCCGCTACGCCCCCGGGCCCCTGGCACCCGGCTGGTTCCGCCACGACGGCCACGACTTCGTCTTCAACGGCGCCGGCCACGGCGGCGGCACCCACATCATGGGCACCTCGCCCCGCACCTCCGTGGTCGACCAGTGGCAGCGCTGCTGGGACCACCCCAACCTCTACGCCGTCGGCTGCGGCAGCATGCCCTCGATGGGCACCTCCAACCCGTCGCTCACCATGGCCGCCCTCGCCCTGCGCAGCGGCGAACGCATCCACCGCGACCTGCGCGAGCTGCACCGGCCGGCGACCGTCGGCCGGCAGCGGGAAGGACGGCCGTGACCGCCACCACCAGGCCCCACGTCCTGCGCGAACCGCCGTTCCGGATCCCGGCCGACCGCGCCGACCTGCACCGCTTCCTGCGGGCCGCGCTCGCGCTGGAACACCTGACCGTCCCGCCCTACCTGACGGCGATGTACACGCTGCGCCCCGGCACCAACCGGCCCGCCTTCTACGCCGTCCGGGCCGTCGTGCTCGAGGAGATGCTGCACATGGCGCTCGTCGCCAACCTCCTCAACGCGGTCGGCGGCCGGGTGCTGATGGCCGACCCGCGCTTCGTCACCGGCTACCCCGCCCTGCTGCCCTACAGCCGGGACCGCATCACGGTGTCCCTGCGCCACTTCGGCGTCACGGCCCTGGAGACGTTCCTGCGCATCGAGCAGCCCGAGTTCGTCAGCGGGCCGCCCGGGCACCCCTCGGCGCGCGAGGACGAGGGCTGGACGTCCATCGGGCAGTTCTACGGCACCATCCGCGAGGGCGTGCTGCGGCTGTCGGCCGAGCTGGGCGAGCGGCGGCTCTTCAGCGGCGACCCAGCCCTCCAGGTGGGCCCCGAGCACTTCTACAACTCCGGCGGCGAGATCTTCGCCGTCACGGACCTGGCCTCCGCCCTCAAGGCCCTGCAGGTGATCACCGAGCAGGGCGAGGGCGTGAGCATGTCCGTCTTCGACTCCGACGACCGGATCTTCGGCGAGGCCCGGGAGCCGGCGCACTACTTCCGCTTCAACGAGCTCCTGCAACAGCGCTCCTACGCGCCCCACGACACCCCGGCCGGTGGCCCCACCGGCCCCGCCGTCGACGTGACCTGGCACGACGTCCACCCCATCGACCCCGGGGCCAGGGTCGCCCACTACCCGCGCGGCAGCGCGGTGCGGCGGGCCGCCGAGGAGTTCAACGACGTGTACGCGCAGCTGCTGTGCGTCCTGGAGACCGCCTTCACGGGCGCGCCCCGGGCGCTCGGGGACGCGGCGCCGGTGATGCTGCGGATGCGGCTCCTCGCCGAGCGGCTGCACCGCAACCCTCACCCGGACCCCGCCAAGCGGGCCCGGGGGCTGCACGCCAGTGCCACCTACGAGGTGACGGAGCGGCACTTCGAGCGGGCCCGCCGGTTCGTCCCCCCGCGCCGGGCGGGCCGCTGACCTCCGGCCCCTGACCTCCGTCCCCGAGCGCCGGCCGGGCGGGCCGGAAGGCCCGCCCGGCGGCGGAGGACGGTCAGGTGTGGCCGGCGCCGGACGCCCCGGACGTCCCGGCCGGCGGTTCGGCGGGTGGTGCCACCGGCCGCTCCCGCGGTGACGTGGCCGGAGGCGCGGCGCTGCGCTCCACCGGAGCCGCGGCGGTCGTCCGGGCGGGCGGCGCGGCCGGCTTCTCCGGTGGAGCGGCCGCGGTCGTGTGCGCGGGCTGAACGGGCGTGTTGCCCACCGGCGGCGGCGCCGGAGTCCGTCCCCCCGGCGTGTGCGGGGCGGTGGAGGCGCCGCCGCCCGTGGGCGTCCGGGACGGCGGCAGCGAGGGAGCGGCCGTACGAGGCGGCGTCGAGGGCACGGACGGTATGCCGGACGGCGGGCGGGACGTGCCGGACCCGCCGGACGACGGGGTGCCGGAGGGCGTGGGCTCCGTCGACGGCGAGGTGCCGTCGGAGGGCGATCCCGAGGGGCTCGGCGTCGGGGACGCGGTGCCGCCCGGAGCCGTGGGCGGCTTGGGCGTCGGCACGGGCATGGGCGGGGAGTCCTTCGCGCCGTCCGTGCCCGCCGGGCGCTCGAAGCCCTTGTCCGGCTGCTTGGGGTCGACGAGCGTGATCTTCCGCATCGGCCCGTCGTCCTTGTCCCGGGGGACGACCACCGTGACCCGTACGTTCACGAAGCCCTCCCAGCGCGGGCCCTTGTACGTCGAGCCCTCGCGGTCGACGTTCCCCGGCTCCTTCAGCGGGTTGCCGCAGTTGCACTTGACGGCGGGCTGACCGTACTCGTCGACCAGCACGGCGATGCCCGCCTGCAGGACGGAGAGGTACTCCACCGTCTTGCCGTCGCCCTGGTAGTTGTGGTTCCGCACGAGGGTGTCGCGCAGCAGCACCACCGACGTCAGGCTCTCGACGTGCTCCCGGAGCCTTTCGTAGACGATGCCCCGGGCCTCCGCCCACGCCCGCGCCTTGACCTCGTCACGCCCGAGCTCCGTCAGCAGCCGCGCCTTGTCGCACTGCGAGGCCTTGCGGGTGCCGCCGAACGCGCCCCGGGCGTCGCCGTGCGTGGTGTCCCCGGCCTGGGGGACGGCCCTGACGCCGGAGAGGTCGACTCCTGGCGACTTCAGGAACGCGTTCTCGGCGATCACCCCGGTCGGCTCCAGGGCGATGTCCTTCACCGCCTTCGGCTCGTCCCCCTTCCCGCAGCCCACCACTCCCGCACCGGCGAGCAGTCCGGTGACCAGCAGCGCGACGACACGTATCCGTTGCACAGCGCACTCCCCCCATAGCCGATCTTCCGTTCCCGATGGATCCCGCTGTTTTTGCCGTTCCTGCCGTTCCTGCCGTTCCTGACGCTCCGTGCGATGGCCTTCAGCAGACCCAGCCGCCGCTGCACGTGCCGGTCGGGGCCGGTGTGTACGGGGTGGGGCCGGGGTCCGGGCCGGACGTCGCCCCGGCGGCGGGGTCCTTCGACTGTCCGACGGTGGCCGACGGCGTGGGGCCGGGGCCCGGTGTGTTCTTCCCCGTGCCGCCGGTGCCGGCCTGCTCGCGCAGGGCGATCAGCGCGACGGTCCCTCCCAGGACCAGTACCAGGGCGAGCACGGCGCCCACGATCAGCCACACCCTGCCGCCCCCGCCCCCGCCCTCGCCCGTGGGTGCCACGCGGGGGCGTGTCCCCGAATCCGCCCCGAGGGACGAGCCGCCGGGGAACGAGCCGGCGGACGACCCGGCGGACGACCCGGTGGGGGACGGGACCGGCGCCGGGACCGGCGTGGGCACCGGCCGCGGCACGGGTCGGGGCTCCGGCCGTGGCAGGGCGGAGGGGACCGTGCCGAGGGCGGTCGGCACGTACCCCACCGGGGTCTCGGTGAGCCGCCCGCTCGCGACGGCCTCCAGCAGTTGTTCGGCCTCGGCCGAGCCCATCCGCTCCTGCGGGTCCTTGCGCAGCAGCCCCTCCAGCAGCGGGGTGAGCGGTCCCGCCCGCCGCGGCGAGGGAGGCGGCTCGTCGACCACGGCCCGCAGCGTGCTGAGCGCGTCGCCGCGCCGGAAGGGCGACACGCCCTCGACCGCGACGTAGAGCATGGCGCCCAGCGACCACAGGTCCGAGGGGATGCCGGGGCGCTTGCCCGTCGCCCGCTCCGGAGCCAGGTACTCGGCGGACCCCACCAGGTCGCCGGTGCGGGTCAGGGTGCTCGCGCCCTCGATCAGCGCGATGCCGAAGTCGGTCAGCACCACCCGGCCGCCCGCCTCCAGCAGGACGTTCGCGGGCTTGACGTCGCGGTGCAGCACCCCGACCGCGTGGGCGGCGCGCAGCGCCTGCAGCACCAGGGCCCCGATCCGGGCGGCCTCCTTGGCCTGGAGGGCGCCCTCGGCCGCCAGTACGTCGGCGAGGGCCTGCCCGCGCACGTACTCCATCACGATCCAGGGGCGGTCGCCCTGCTCCACCACGTCGTGCACGGTGATGACGTTGGGATGGCTGATCCTGGCCGCCGCCCTGGCCTCCTGCTTCAGGCGGGCGTACAGCACCCGGACGTCGTCCTCGCCCATGTTCTCCGGGGCCCGCACCTCCTTGGCCGCGACCTCGCGGTCGAGGACCTCGTCGATGGCGAGCCAGACCACGCCCATGCCGCCGCGGCCCAGTTGTTCGATGAGCCGGTATCGTCCGGCCAGCAGTGGATGACGCCGTTCCGTGTCCATGCCGTACGCCCCCTCCCCGTACGTACGGCATACCGAGCCGTGCGCGTTCGGGCCACACTGGCTGAGACGTGGCCGTGGGCCATACCGTTCCCGTCCGCGGAAGCCGGGGGAGAGGGCTCAGCGGCGGGCGGCGAGCTCCTTGTCGAGCCAGCGCAGCACCACGGGGTACTCGTCGCGCCAGGTGACGAAGTTGTGTCCGCCCTCCTCGCGGACCAGCTTCTCGATCTTGGTGGGGGCCTTGGCCTTCCCCGCGAACTTCTTCATCTGCGCGTAGTACTTCTCCTCGCCCTTCTCGCTGGCGGCCAGGAGCAGGGACACCGGCGGCGGAGGCATGTGCTCCAGGCGCCAGGTGAGGTCGGACTCGTTCCTGAGCTGCTTGCTGCCGGCGTAGAGGTCCCCGGTGTCCCGGTCCTGGCGGGCGAAGAGGTCGGCGGACAGGCCCGCCGCCGCGCCGTAGCGGGACGGGTTGGTCATGGCCATGTTGAGCGCGCAGTAGCCGCCGGTGGAGTTGCCCACCGCGCCCCAGGAGCCGCGCGTGTTGTCCACGCGGTAGGCGTCGTTGGCGGCGATGGGGACGTCCTGGTTGAAGAAGGTCAGCGCCTGCGGACCGCCGGGCACGTCCGTGCAGTTGGTGTCGCGGTCCGCCACCACCGAGGGCCGCAGCATGAGCACGATCGCCGGTCGCATCTCCTTGGCCATCATGGCCTTGGAGGCCGCCTGCGGGACCTTGGCCTTGGTGATGAGGTTGATGGACTGGCCGGGCTGACCGGTGATCGACACGATCACGGGGAACGTGTCCTTCTCGTGCTCCTTCTGGAAGTACTGGGGCGGGAGGTAGGC
Organism: Streptomyces sp. C36; assembly: GCF_040932295.1. Taxonomy (NCBI): domain Bacteria; kingdom Bacillati; phylum Actinomycetota; class Actinomycetes; order Kitasatosporales; family Streptomycetaceae; genus Streptomyces; species Streptomyces sp. C36. The sequence goes on from NZ_JBFQGI010000001.1 coordinate 262,561, forward strand.
GAAGCCGTCCATGCTCAGCCCGGTCACCGGGCCGCGTATCTCGATCCGGTCCACCTGCCCGGCCTTCTCCTTCCGGCCCAGGCCGACGGGCTCCTGCCCCTTGACCGTCAGCGCCGGAGGCCGCTTGCCGTTCCCCGAGCCGGTCTGCAGCGTCTGCTTGCGGGAGTTCTGGCCGAGGAGTTCCTTCCAGGTGGAGTAGAAGCCGTACTCGCTGTTCGCCGCCACCAGGAGCACCGCCAGGATGCCGACCTGCGTCACCAGCAGCAGGCCGAGGCGGGAGGCGAGGGCCAGGGGGCCCTTCTTCGCGACCCGTGGCCACAGCCACAGCACCAGCGCGATCAGCGCCAGTGCGACGACCCCCAGGACCAACAGGAGTTCGGGAGACGTGAGACCCATGCGTTGTCGCTCCTCTTCGGCAAGAGATTTCTCCTGTAGAGAGGGATCACGACCACTCGAGGTTTCCCCTTGAGAGGGCAAATATCATCTTATGGGGATGTCCGGAGGGGCGCCCGCCGTGCGGCCTCAGGGACCGGCGGGTTCCACGGGATACGGAACGAACGTCGTCCGGTTCTCGTCGACCGCCAGGCGCCGGCCCAGCGGGGGCACCGCGCGCTGCGGGCAGTCCAGCCGCTCGCAGACCTTGCAGCCCATGCCGATGGGGGTGGCCGCGGCCGCGTCGTCCAGGTCGAGGCCGGCGGAGTAGACGAGCCGGCTCGCGTGCCGGATCTCGCAGCCCAGGCCGATGGCGAAGGTCTTGCCGGGCTCGCCCCAGCCGCCCCGGTAGCGGGTGACCGTGCGGGCCGTCCACAGAAAGCGCTGCCCGTCCGGCATCGCCGCCATCTGCACCTGGACGCGGCCGGGCGAGGCGAAGGCCTCGTAGACGTTCCACAGCGGGCACGTCCCGCCGCCCCGGGAGAAGTGGAAGCCGGTGGCCGACTGCCGCTTGGAGAGGTTGCCCGCCCGGTCGACGCGGACGAACGAGAACGGCACGCCGCGCGCCCCCGGCCGCTGCAGCGTGGACAGGCGGTGGCACACGGTCTCGTAGCCGACGCCGAAGTGGTCGCCCAGCCGCTCGATGTCGTAGCGCATCTCCTCGGCGGCCGCGTGGAAGACGCCGTACGGCAGGACGAGCGCGGCCGCGAAGTAGTTGGCGAGGCCGATGCGGGCCGGCGACCGGGCGGGGGAGTCCTCGGCGAAGTCCTCGGCCGCGTGCCGCGACAGCTCGCCCCCGAACTCCAGCAGCGCCAGCTGGGTGGCCATCCGGAAGGCCTGCTGGCCGGGGCGCAGCCGGGGCGAGAGGTGCAGGACGCGGGTGGCGGGGTCGTAGCGGTGCAGCTGCCCGGCGTCCGGGGCCAGCCGCACGCCGTGGCGTTCGGCGAGCCGGGCGGCGAGCGCCTGGCGGACCTCCCCGCGGCGCAGCCCGATGCCGTCCGCCAGCCGCTCGGCGGCCGTGTCCAGGTCGTGGAGGTAGTTCTGCCGGCGGTAGAAGAACTCCCGCACCTCCTCGTGCGGGGTGCGGCCCGTGCCCGGGGCGGCGTCCGGTCCGCGGTCCCCGGCGAGCTCGGCGAGGCGTTCGGTCAGCGCGCGGTTGCGGCGGTCGTACTCCAGCAGGACGCGGGCGACCGACGGCAGCCGCTCCGCGAGCTCGGCCAGCTCGGCGGCCGGCACCCGCGCGCCGTCCGGGCCGTCGGCGAGGGCCTCGCGCAGGTCGGCGAGCAGCCGGGCGGTGTCCCGTCCGGAGAAGAAGCCCGGGTCCACCCCGAACGTCTCGGTCAGCCGCAGGAGCACGGGCACGGTCAGCGGGCGCGCGTCGTGCTCCATCTGGTTGAGGTAGCTGGGCGAGACGGCCAGCCGCCGGGCCAGCTCGGCCTGGGTGAGCCGGCGCTCCTCGCGCAGCCGGCGCAGCCGGGCTCCCGCGTAGGTCTTGCTCATCCGGCGAGACTAGCATTGGCAACCTTCGCAAAGACGCGTCAAATACTCCGCACTATTTGGCAGTTGGCTACGGTCGACGCCTGTCGCGGCCGGGTGGGAGAGTCGGTTCACGGCCGCTTCAGGCCCCCGGATCCGGGTTCGCAACCCTTCGCACGCCCCCGTGCGCCCGCACCCCGGTCCGCCCCCGTACCCGTCTCCCGGGAGTACCCCCATGGCGCAGGAAGAGCAGGCACCCACCGCGGCCGCGACGCTGACGCGGCGATGGGCGACCGAGGACCGCTGGCGCGGCGTCGACCGCACGTACAGCGCCGAGGACGTGATCCGGCTGTCCGGCAGCGTTCGCGAGGAGCACACCCTCGCCCGGCGCGGCGCCGAGCGGCTGTGGCGGCTGCTGCACGAGCGGGACCACGTCCACGCGCTGGGTGCCCTCACCGGCGGCCAGGCCGTGCAGATGGTCCGGGCCGGGCTGGAGGCGATCTACCTCTCCGGCTGGCAGGTCGCCGCCGACGCCAACCAGGCCGGGCAGACCTACCCCGACCAGAGCCTCTACCCGGCCAACTCGGTGCCCACCGTGGTCCGGCGCCTGAACAACGCCCTGCTGCGCGCCGACCAGATCGCCGTCTCCGAGGGCGACGCCTCCACCGACTGGCTGGCGCCCGTCGTCGCCGACGCCGAGGCCGGCTTCGGCGGCCCCCTGAACGCCTTCGAGCTCACCAAGGCGATGATCGCCGCCGGCGCGGCCGGCATCCACTACGAGGACCAGCTGGCCTCCGAGAAGAAATGCGGCCACCTCGGCGGCAAGGTCCTCGTCCCCACCGCCCAGCACATCCGCACCCTCAACGCCGCCCGCCTCGCCGCCGACATCGCCGGCGTCCCCACCGTGATCGTCGCCCGCACCGACGCGCTCGCCGCCACCCTTCTGACCAGCGACGTCGACGAGCGCGACGCCCCGTTCACCACCGGCGAGCGCACGGCCGAGGGGTTCTACCGGGTGCGCGGCGGCATGGCTCCCGTCATCGCCCGCGGCCTGGCCTACGCCCCCTACGCCGACCTGCTGTGGATGGAGACCGGCACCCCCGACCTCGCCCAGGCCCGCGAGTTCGCCGAGGCCGTGCACGCGCGCCATCCCGACCAACTGCTCGCGTACAACTGCTCGCCGTCCTTCAACTGGAAGGCCGCGCTGGACGACGATCAGATCGCCAAGTTCCAGCGCGAGCTCGGTGCCATGGGCTACCGCTTCCAGTTCATCACCCTGGCCGGCTTCCACTCCCTCAACCACGCCATGTTCGACCTGGCCCGCGGCTACGCCGAGCACGGCATGACCGCCTACGTCGACCTGCAGGAGCGGGAGTTCGCCGCCCAGAACGACGGCTTCACCGCCGTGCGCCACCAGCGCGAGGTCGGCACCGGCTACTTCGACCTGGTCTCCACCGCCCTCAACCCCGCCGCGGAGACCCTCGCGCTGCGCGGCTCGACCGAAGAGGAGCAGTTCCGGTGAGCGCCCCCGACGCGGTGAGCGTCCCGGTGATCCGGCGCGTCGGGGTCGTCGGCGGCGGGCGGATGGGGGCGGGCATCGCCGAGGTCTGCGCCCGCGCCGGACTCGACACGGTGGTGTGCGAGGCCGACGCCGGAGCGGCCCGGGACGCCCGCGACCGCGTCGCCCGCTCCCTCGGCCGCGCCGTCGCCCGCGGCCGGGTCACCCCCGCCGAACGCGACGACGCCCTGGCCGCCATGGCCTTCACCGCGAGCCTCGACGCCCTCGCCGACCGGCAGTTGGTCGTCGAGGCCGTCCCCGAGGACGCCGGACTGAAGGCCGAGGTCTTCGCCGCCCTCGACAAGACCGTCGAGGACCCCGCCGCCGTCCTCGCCTCCACCACCTCCTCGATCCCCGTGATGCGGCTGGGCATGGCCACCACCCGCGCCGACCGCGTCGTCGGCCTCCACTTCTTCAACCCGGTGCCCGTGATGCCGCTCGTCGAGGTCGCCGCCTCCCTGCACACCGGGCGCGAGACCCTGGCCGCGGCCGAGCACTTCGCCGCCGTCACGCTGGGGCGCGACGTCGTGCGGGCGAGGGACCGGGCGGGCTTCGTCGTCAACGCCCTGCTCGTCCCCTACCTGTTGGCGGCCGTGAGGATGGCCGAGTCCGGCTTCGCCACGCCCGAGGACATCGACACCGGCATGCGGCAGGGCTGCGCCCACCCCATGGGGCCGCTCGCCCTGGCCGACCTCATCGGGCTGGACACGCTCACGGCGATCGCCGAGTCGCTGTACGAGGAGTTCCGCGAACCGCTCTACGCGCCGCCCCCGCTGCTGCGCCGCATGACCGACGCCGGGCTGCTGGGCCGCAAGAGCGGGCAGGGCTTCCACGCCCACCCGGCCCGCGAGGGCTAGCAAGATCGGGACAACCCCCGGCAACCCCTGTCGCCGGGGAGCCGGGTGTGTCTAGGCTGGGGACGCAGTCGGTTCGCCCCGTCTTCGGACGGCGGCGTCGCAAGAGGGAACCCGGTGTGAATCCGGGACTGCCCCGCAGCGGTGAGTGGGAACGACCGCCGTCATACGCACTGGGCCCGAGGGCCCGGGAAGCGACGGCCAGTAGGTGTCGCGTCCGTCAGGACGCGGCGGGCCCACGAGTCCGAATACCTGCCACTGCCCGCGTGCGACCGCACGCGGTGTTCTCGGTGGTCCCGTGGGCGGACCGACGGGTACGGGCGGGCGCGACGCGGCCCCGCCCCGTCCTGCCGTTCCTTCGCACCCCGTCGGCCACCGGGAGCGTTCCGCGACTCGCGAAGGAGAGTTCCGTGGCAGCCGAGCGTTCCCACCCCGCCCCGCGTTCCCTGGCCACCGTCCACGGCTACCCCCGGCAGGGGGCCGGCCGGGAGCTGAAGAAGGCCGTCGAGGGCTACTGGGCCGGCCGCGTCAGCGCCGGCGAACTGCGCCGCACCGCCGCCGGCCTGCGCCGCGAGGCCTGGCGAGCGCTGGCGGACGCCGGCGTCCACGAGGTCCCCACCGGCGACTTCTCGCTCTACGACCACGTCCTGGACACCACCGTCATGGTCGGCGCCATCCCCGAGCGGCACCGCGCCCTCGTCGCCGAGGACGCCCTCGACGGCTACTTCGCCATGGCCCGGGGCACCCAGCAGGCACCGCCGCTGGAGATGACCAAGTGGTTCGACACCAACTACCACTACCTCGTCCCCGAACTGGGCCCCGGCACCGTCTTCACCGCCGACTCCGCCAAGCCCGTCGGCGAACTGCGCGAGGCCCTCGACGCCGGCCACGCCGCCCGGCCCGTGCTGGTGGGCCCCGTCACCTACCTCCTGCTGGCCAAGCCCGCCCCCGGCACCGCCCCGGACTTCCAGCCGCTGACCCTCCTCGACCGGCTGTTGCCCGTCTACGCCGACGTGCTCGCCGACCTGCGCGCGGCCGGCGCCGCATGGGTGCAGCTCGACGAGCCCGCACTGGTCCAGGACCAGCCCCCGGCCGTACTGAACGCCGCCGCCCGCGCCTACCGCGAACTGGGCGCCCTCACCGACCGCCCCAAGCTGCTCGCCGCCGCCTACTTCGACCGGCTCGGCGACGCCCTGCCGGTGCTGGCCAAGGCGCCCGTCGACGGCCTGGCCCTGGACTTCACCGGGCCCGCCGCCGCCAACCTCGGCGACCTCGCCGCCGCCGGCGGCCTGCCCGGCAAGCGGCTGATCGCCGGCGTCGTCGACGGGCGCAACGTCTGGATCAACGACCTCGAGCGGTCCCTGGCCACCCTCGCCACCCTGCTCGGCCTCGCCGGCCGCGTCGACGTCGCCCCCTCCTGCTCCCTGCTGCACGTGCCCCTGGACGCCGCCGCCGAACGCGACGCCGACCCGCAGGTCGCCCGCTGGCTCGCCTTCGCCCGGCAGAAGACCGACGAGATCGTCACCCTCGCCCGCGGCCTGAACGAGGGCGGCGACACCATCGCCCCGCAGCTCGCCGCCAACCGTTGCGCCCGCTCCTCCCGCGCCGCCTCCGCCCTCACCCGCGACCCGGCCGTGCGCGCCCGCGCCACGGCCGTCACCCCCGCCGACACCCGCCGCCCACAGCCCTACGCCGAGCGCTCCGCCGCCCAGCGCGCCCGCCTGGGCCTGCCGCTGCTGCCCACCACCACCATCGGCTCCTTCCCGCAGACCCGCGAACTGCGCACCGCCCGCGCCGACCTGCGCGCCGGGCGCATCGACGCCGCCGCGTACGACGAGCGCATCGCCGCCGAGATCCGCGAGGTCCTCGCCTTCCAGGAGAGGGCCGGCCTCGACGTCCTCGTCCACGGCGAACCCGAACGCGACGACATGGTCCAGTACTTCGCCGAGCGCCTCACCGGCTACCTGGCCACCCGGCACGGCTGGGTGCAGTCCTACGGCACCCGCTATGTGCGGCCGCCCATCCTCGCCGGCGACATCTCCCGGCCCGGGCCCATGACCGTCGCCTGGACCGCCTACGCCCAGGAGCACACGGACCGCCCGGTCAAGGGCATGCTCACCGGCCCCGTCACCATGCTCGCCTGGTCCTTCGTCCGCGACGACCAGCCGCTCGCCGACACCGCCCGCCAGGTCGCCCTCGCCCTGCGGGACGAGGTCGCCGATCTGGAGGCCGCGGGCACCGCCGTCATCCAGGTCGACGAGCCGGCGCTGCGCGAGACCCTGCCGCTGCGCTCCGCCGACCGGGCCGGCTACCTCCGGTGGGCCACCGAGGCCTTCCGGCTGGCCACCGCCGGCGTACGGGCGGACACCCAGATCCACACCCATATGTGCTACGCCGAGTTCGGCGACATCATCGCCGCCATCGAGGACCTGGACGCCGACGTCATCAGCCTCGAGGCCGCGCGCTCGCACATGCGGGTCGCCGGTGAACTCGCCCTGGCCGGCTACGCGCAGGAGGTCGGGCCCGGCGTCTACGACATCCACTCCCCGCGCGTGCCGGACGCCGCCGAGGTCGCGGCCCTGCTGCGCAAGGGGCTCGAGGCCGTCCCGGCCGAGCGCCTGTGGGTCAACCCCGACTGCGGGCTGAAGACCCGCGGCTGGGCGGAGGTGCGCGCGTCGCTGACGCACCTGGTCGAGGGGGCCCGCCAGGTGCGGGCGGAATGCGGCACCGAGGGGTAGCCCCCGCCCACCGAGCCGCCGCCGCGCCGGCCGGAACACCCGCTGAGGGGCGGGGAGTCCGGCCGGGCGCGGCGGCTTTCAGACCGCCGGGGCGAGCGGGCGGCCGCAGCGCAGGTTCCAGCGCCCGGCCCGGCCGCTCAGCTCGGTCAGGGACAGGGGGGAGACGTCCAGGCGCCAGAACACCGGCGCCGGCAGCCCGAGCGCGTGCACCAGCGCCGCCCGGACGACGGCGGGTTCCACCACGGCCAGCACCCTCCCGCCGTCCCCGGCCAGGCCGTCCAGCCACGCGCCGACCCGGCCGGTGAGCGCCACGACCGACTCCCCGCCGTGGGGCGCTGCCCCGGGGTCCGCCAGCCACGCCGCCACCGCCTCCGGTTCGGCGGCCATCACCTCCTCCAGCGAACGGCCGCGCCAGCGGCCGACCTCCAGATCGCGCAGCGCGCCCACGGGTTCGGCGTCGTCCAGCCCGAGGGCGGCGGCCGTCCGGCGGCAGCGCGGCGCGGGGGCCGTGACGGCCCGGTCCGCGCGCGGCAGCGCCCCGGCCGCCGCGCGGGCGGCGCGCTCGCCCGCCTCGTCGAGCGGGGAGCCGTCGTCGAAGCGCGCGGCCCGCAGCGCTGAGCCGGTCGCGGGCGAGATCAACATCACACGCGTCGTCATGAACCTCTCCTCCGGGGCGCTCGGGCCCACGCGCCCAGCAGACCACGGGCTTTGGCCGGGGAGTGCGCCGGGGGCGTGCATCCGTACGCCCGTAGCGCCGTGACGGACCAGGCGGTACGGTCGCGTGTACATGACGACGGTGCGTTCGGAAGCCGGTGCGAATCCGGCACGGTCGCGCCACTGTGTACCTGGCGGGCACCCCGGTCGGCTCCGGGGTTCGGCGGCAGGAAAGTCAGACCCGCCACCGTCGTCGAGCACCAACGACCGGGACGCGTGTTCCCCAGGAGGTTCTGTCATGGCCCAGTCCGCCGCCCCCGTTTCCAGCCGCCCCGCCCTGCCGGAGATCGCCCCCATCTCGCTCAAGGAGATAGCCCCCTGGCTGGCCTTCGGCGGGATCCTGATGCTGGTCCTGCTGTACTTCGTCGGCGCCGAGCAGGGCGCCACCTCCCTCATCGCGGGCAAGGACGTCCACGAGTGGGTGCACGACGGCCGCCACCTGCTCGGTTTCCCCTGCCACTGACCCGGCGGGAGCACGAGCCCATGAACTCCGTATCCGTAAGGGCCCTGCTCGTACGGGGCATGCTGGCCGGCCTGGCCACCGGCGTGCTGGCCCTGATCACCGCCTACCTGCTGGGTGAGCCCCATGTGGACTCGGCCATCGCGTTCGAGGAGGCGCACAGCCACGACCACGGCCACGACGAGGTGGAGCTGGTCAGCCGGACCATGCAGGCCACCGGCGGCCTCGCCACCGGCGTCCTGGTCTACGGCGTGGCGCTGGGCGGCATCGCCGCCCTGGCGTTCTGCGTGGCCCTGGGCCGCATCGGCCGCTTCGGCCCGCGCGCGACCGCGGGACTGGTCGCGCTGGGCGCGTTCGTGGCGGTCTTCCTGGTGCCGTTCCTGAAGTACCCGGCCAACCCGCCGGCCGTCGGCGACCCGGACACCCTGGACCAGCGCACCGCGCTGTTCTTCCTGATGATCGCGCTCAGCGTGCTGCTCGCCGTCGCCGCGGTCATCCTGGGCCGGCGCCTCGCGCCGCGCCTGGGCAACTGGAACGCCACCGTGGCGGCCTGCGCCGCCCTGGTCGTCGCGATCGGGCTCGCGTACGCGTTCCTGCCCTCCGGCGACAACGTCCCGGAGCACTTCCCGGCGACGCTGCTGTGGGAGTTCCGTATGTCCTCCCTCGCCATCGAGCTCGTGCTGTGGACCGGCTTCGGCCTGATCTTCGGTGAGCTCGCCGAGCGGCTCCTCGTGCCGAAGGCCGCGGAGCGGGACGAGCGGCAGCCGGAGACGGCAGCCGTGAGCTGAAAGTCGCGCGTCGTCACCGGACGCCGGGCGGGCCGCGGTCGGCCCGCCCGGCGTTCGCGTGTACGGCCAGCATCCGCTCCACCGTCCGCGCCCACGGGAACTCCTCCGCGCGCGCCCGCGCCGCCGCCCGCCGCACCTCCTCGGGCCGGGCGAGCACGCGCGTCACCGCGTCCGCCATCCCCGTCGCGCACCCGGCGGGTGCCACGGCCCCCGCCCCCGGCACCACCAGTTCGCGCGCCGCCCCCCGATCGGCCGTCACCACCGGCGTCCCGCACGCCAGCGCCTCCAGCGCCGACAGCCCGAACGACTCCACCGCGCACGGCACCAGCGCCACATCCGCCCGCGCCAGCACCGCGGCCACGCCCCGGCGTTCGGCCACATGGCCGTGGAAGCGCACCGGCAGCCCGGCCGTCGCCGCCCACCGCTCCAGGCGCCCGCGCTCCGGCCCGTCGCCCAGCACGTCCAGGCGGGCGTCCACGCCATGCCGGCGCAGCACCACCAGGGCCCCCAGCGGCAGATGAGGCCACTTCTCCGCCGACAGCCGCCCCGCGTACACCAGCCGGACCCCGTCGCCGCGCGCGCCGGCGGGCGCGAAGATCTCCAGGTCGACGCCCAACGGCACCCGGTGCAACGCCACCCGCCCGCCCAGCCGGGCGAACTCCGCGCCGGAGAAGGCGGACGCGGCGACCACGGCGTCGAACGCCCCGGCCAGGCGCCGGTTCCAGGCGTCGGCCGCCCGGACCGGAGGCAAACGCCCCGGCATCCGGGGGGCCAGGATCGCGTCCAGCCGCTCATGGGAGAGCAGCACCGTCCGTACGCCCCGCGCCCGCGCCCAACGGGCCGTACCCACCAGCGTCAGCTTGTCCGACACCTCCAGCACGTCGGGCGCGAACCACCCCAGCAGGCGCCGCAGCCCCCGCAGCACTCCCGGCGAGAGCACCATCCGGTACCCGCCGCCCACGCGCGGCCCCGGCACCGTCACCCGCACGCCGCCCGCCGCGTCGCGCACCCGGGCGTACCGGGCGCCCGGGACGACCAGCAGCCGGTCGTGGCCGGCGGCGACGTACCCCCGGCCGAGCGCGTCCAGCGTGGTGCGCAGACCGCCCGAGGCCGGGGCGTAGAAGTTGGCGAGCTGCGCGATCCTCACGTCGCGCCCCCGGCGGCCGGCCGCCGGGCACGGACCAGTTCGGCGTAGGTGCACGGGCGCAGCCCCGCCGCCAGGGCGCCGTCGATCGCCGCCAGGGTGCGCTCGTGCAGCCCCGGCCGCGCCAGGTCCGCGGGGTGCAGCGCGACACGGAACGGCAGGCCGGCGGCGGACCGGCGCCGCGCCACCGCCGTCATCAGCCGCGCGCCCGCCCGCTCGCCGAGCCCGCCCGGCCGGTGGGACAGCGCCGGCACGCGATGGGCCGCCCCGGTCCGCAGGTCGCGCACCGTCAGATGACCGGTGGTGTAGTCCAGGCCCAGGCCGCGCAGCGCCGTCAGCGTCCCCGGTGAGGCGAGCCAGCCGGGCGGGGTGAAGCCGCACGGCGCGATGCCCACCGACGCGAGCGCGGCCAGCCCCTTCTCCAGCCGCTCACGGGCGGCCCGTTCGCCGAGCGCCGCGAACTCGGCGCAGCCGCGCGCCACCAGAAGGCCGGCCAGCCGCCGGGTCGGCGGCCCGCCGGGCACGCCCCGGTGCTCCCAGCCGTGCAGCGCGAGCTCGTGCCCCCGCTCGCTGGCGGCGTGCGCCCACCGCACCAGGGCCGGGTCGCGGACCGCCGGGACGCCGCGCCAGGGGCCCGGCACCAGCAGCAGCGTCGCACGCACCCCGCGCCCGTCGAGGCCCGCCAGCCACCGGCGGCACGGGTCGAGGGTCCAGGGAGCCACGTCGTGCACCGAGACCACGAAGACGGCGCTCATGGGACCGAGCGTGCCCCCGCCGCGCGGACGCGCGGTGTACGCGCGGTGAACGGTCCGCCTCCGGGAAGCGCCCGGTACGGTGGTGCTCACCAGCACGAAAATACGGGGGAAGTGCCATGTCGTACCCGCTCGTTGAGGCCTGTCACGCCGCTCGCCGCCCCGCGCCTCCGGCCCCGCCGCCCTTCGCCCACCACGGTCCCGCCCTGCTCACCGAGGCCCTCGCACGGATACCCGAGGAGGCGGTGCGGGCGTTCACCGCGTCGTGGAACGACCTGCCCGCCGACGCCCACCTCGACGCCGACACGCCCTACCGCTTCCGCCGCTACGACAGGTTCCGCATCGCCGGCGACGGCCTGGAGCGGCTGCCGCACATCGCGTTCTTCCAGGACCGCGCCGTCAACAAGGTCAGCGGCGGCGTGGCGCGGATGTTCGCCCCGCTGGACGACGCGGTGGCGTGCGGGCCGGTGCTGGGCGCGGTCGTCCGTACCCTCCGGGAGCATCTGCCGGGCCCGCGCACCGGCACCGACCTGTGCGGGGTCCACCAGATCCGGGTCACCGCCACGGACGCGACGGACGGTCACCCGGCGCCCGAGGGCGTCCACCGGGACGGGCACAACTACGTCGCCCAGGTGCTGATCCGGCGCGAGGACGTCCTGGGCGCCGAGTCGTGCCTGTACGACCTGGCCGGGCGGGCCGTGCACCGGGCCTCGCTGAGCGCGCCGCTGGAGACGATCGTCCTGGACGACCGGCGCGTCCTGCACGGCGTCTCGCCGATGCGGCCGGCGCCGGGCGCGCGGCGGGGCGTACGGGACATGCTGCTCGTCGACTTCTTCCCCGGCCGGTGAACCGGGCCTGAACCAGGGGCGGTGCGGGCAACGCGCGGGGCCGGAGGCAGACTTGGCCCCATACAACCCGTACTGAGGAGATCGCATGCGCTACGCGGACGGCCCCACGGTCCACGAAGAGGTTCACATCCAGGCGGCGGCGCCCGAGGTCTGGAAGATGGTGACGGACATCGGGCTGCCCGCCCGGTTCAGCCCCGAGCTGCGGCGGGCCGAGTGGCTGGACGGTGCCACCGGGCCGGCGATGGGCGCGGCCTTCGCCGGCCACAACCACAACCCGGTGCTGGGCGAGTGGCGGACCGTCTCCCATGTGGTCGCGCTGGAGCCGGAGCGGGTGTTCGCCTGGGCGGTCACCGACCCCGACGGGCGGTACGGAGGCGGCCCCGCCGATCCGGCGCACCCGATGGCCACCTGGACGTTCGCTCTCGAGCCCGCGTCCGGCGGCACGCTGCTGCGGCTGTCCGCGCTGCTCGGACCGGCCCGCTCGGGGATCAGCCTGGCGGTCGACCGCATGCCGGAGAAGGAGGAGGCGATCATCGAGCACCGGCTCGGCGACCTCGCCGCCGGCATGCGGACCACCCTCCAGGGCGTCAAGGACCTCGTCGAGGGACGCGCCTGACGACTCGCCGAGCCCCCCGCCGCGGGAGTGGACGTACGGAGATCGGGCGCGGTATCCGTACGCGACGGCCAGTCTGACCGGGAAATGCCCGGCCTCCGGTGAAGCTGAGTCCATGACCAAGATCAAGGCCGTCGCCTTCAGCTCCTACGGCTCCGCCGATGTGCTCCGGCTCACCGACGTCGATCAGCCGGTCCCGGGGCCCGGGCAGGTGCGGATCGCCGTGCGCTGCGCCGGCGTCAACCCGCTCGACCACAAGATCCGCAGCGGTGCCATGGCCGGCATCGTTTCCGTCGACCTGCCGCACGTCCCCGGGGTGGAGGCCTCCGGGGTGGTGGAGGCGGTGGGGGAGGGAGTGGTGGGGGTGCAGGCGGGGGACGCGGTCCTCGGCCGCACCGCCACCGGCGCCTACGCCGAGCAGGCCCTGGCCGTGGCCGAGGAGCTGATGGTCAAGCCGCTCTCCCTGCCCTGGGAGGAGGCGGCCGGCCTGCCCCTGGCCGCCGAGACGTCCTGGCGGGCGCTGAACCTGCTGGCCCTGAACGAGGGCGAGACCCTGCTCGTGCACGGTGCGGCCGGGGGAGTGGGCACGCTGGCGGTGCAGTTCGCCCGCGCCCGGGACGTCCGGGTCATCGGCACGGCGAGCGAGTTCAACCACGAGTACCTGCGCGGGCTGGGCGCGATCCCGGTGACCTACGGCGAGGGCCTCGCCGAGCGCGTGCGCGAGGCCGCGCCGGGCGGTGTGGACGCCGCTCTGGACGCCGTCGGCAAGGGCGACGCCGTGGGGATCTCGGTCGAGCTGACCGGTGACCCGGAGCGGGTGGTGAGCATCGCCGACCCCGAGGGCGCCCGCCGCACCGGCGCCCGCTTCAGCGCCGGCGGCCCCGCCTCCGGGGGCGGCCCGGCGCTCACCGCCGCCCTGGCCCTGCACGAGGCCGGCATCCTCCAGCTGCCCGTCCACCGCGTCTACCGCCTGAGCGAGGCGGCCGAGGCCCACCGCGCCAGCGAGCACGGCCATCTGACGGGAAAGATCGTGCTGGCGGTGGCGTGAGGGCGTCCGGGGCGTGGAACAGGCAGGGCCCGGCACGCGCAACCGCGTACCGGGCCCTGGACGTCGGACGGCTACTTGACGCGGCCGTACCAGACGCTGTTGCTCCAGATCTTCTCCAGCCGGACGGAGGTGCCGGGCTTGGGAGCGTGCCAGATCTTGTTGTTACCCGCGTAGATACCCACGTGGTAGACGTTGCTGCCGGAGTGGAAGAACACCAGGTCGCCGGTCTGGCGCGAGCCGCCGGAGATGTGGCGGGTCTTGTTGTACTGGTCGGCGGCGGTGCGCGGGAGCGACTTGCCGACCTTCTTGAACGAGTAGAGCGTCAGGCCCGAGCAGTCGAACCGGTTCGGTCCGGTGGCGCCCCACTGGTAGGGGGAGCCCTTCTTGGAGGCCGCGACCTTCAGAGCCTGCTCGCCGGCGGTGGCGGCCGACGCGTCCGGGGTGAGCCCCGGTACCAGCACCGTCGCCGCCAGGGTGGCGACGGTGAGGGCGGACGCGGTACCGGCCCGCTTGGCGAGCGCGGGTATTCGAGGCAACGCAGACATGCCTAAGCCCTTCGACATCCGCCTGCGAAAGATGACCTGTCGGGTTCGGGCTGCGAAGTTGCCCGGCCACCGTTGTGGCTTCACCCCTAGAACCACCGACCTCGTGGTTCGTACCGCTTGGGTCTCCCGCTCCTGCCGATCCATCAATTCGATTCCGCACCCGGTGCGGCGGCAGGACTCGGCGTCCGCCCGGGTCGCCCGCCTCGGTGACGGGATCTTGTGTTCGGTGAGAGATCCTGCACCATCAATCGCTCGGAATCGGTGCCCAAACGGTCATCTGTGAACTTCTTCACTTCGGATGCAAACCCGGAACCGTGGTATTCCCAGCCCCGCCGAACTGGCGGTAAACCCTTGTCCCCACTGGTTTCCGAAGCATTGGAATGAATGACTCCGCAGAGGGTGTCGGCGAGGGTGCCGGCGGGGGCGTCAGCAGGGGCGCCGCCATGCGTCGAGGTCCAGGTTCTTCTTCATCGAACTGAGCCCCAGCCGCTTGGCCGTGTCGCAGAAGTCCCCCGGAGGGAGCTCGTATTCGACGTGGAAGACCGCTTTGTTCCGTTTGATGAAGGGCGTCAGCTTCTCGCACTCGTCGTACTGAGCGCACTGCTCGTTCACCGCGAAGTCGAAGTCGCGCACCAGCTGGGGGATCTGCTCCAGGTCGTTCTTCAGCCCCACGGCGAGCCCGCGCTCATGCGCCAGCTCGGCCAGCATCCGGTTGAACGCCAGCTGGTGGTCGGCCGTCAGCGGAAATCCGGTGCGATTACGGAATCCCTCCGTCAGGTCCGGCTCGACCGCGTCGAATCCCTTCTGCCGGCACATGTCGATACGGGCCGCCATGATCGGCCGCAGTACGTCGAGACGGCGGATGTCCAGCCACTTCTCGCCGTCCCAGCCCTTGTTCTTCGCGCCCAGCACCGACGCGGGGAACTTCTCCTTGTCGGACCGGAAGTTCTCCCACGCCCCGGCGTTGATGTAACAGATCACCTTGCGGCCGCGGGCGTGCAACTCCGCCACCGTCTTCGCCGAGTTCTCGAAGCCGTCGATGTCGTAGACGGGCGCGTCCACCGAGGTGTCCACGCGCCCGCCGAGCTGCCACTGCCAGCGGGTGCCCGGCTTGGGCTGCCACCGCCCGGACGGCTGGGCCGGCGTGCCGCCGGGTGTGCCGCCAGGCGTGCCGCCGGGCGTCATCCGGTCCGTGGGCACCGGCTCCCGCGCCTCGCCGCCGCCGTCGTCCCCGTCGTCGGAGGGGCTCGAGGACGAACACCCCGCGAGCACGAGGAGCACCACCCCGAACACCCCGGCCCGCCGCGCCCCCCTCACCGCGCACCCCCCGTCGTCCCGGCCGCCGTCAGGGGCGCGCTCCGCCAGGGGTTGGCCCCCGTCCCCGGCACCGCGCAGTGCACCCCGGCGCCCCGCCCGCCGGCCGTCCGGGCCACCAGCGCCGCGGCGTCCTCGGGCACCCCGTAGACCAGGTGGCAGAAGCGCGCCGGCGGGTGGTCGGCGGTCCACCGCGGCACCCGGGCCCGCCGGTACTCCTCCCACGTGCCCTCGAACGTCACCAGCAGATCGGCCAGCGCCGCGTAGCCCGGGTCGGGATGCGTCCCCGGGTTGAGCACGGCCGTCCGCGCGCCCAGCACCCGGGCCGCCGTCACCAGGCGGCGGTAGCGCGGCAGCGGCGCCGCGTGCGCCGGGACCTGGTCGAGGAAGACCCCGTCCACGCCGTACCACCTGCGGTGCCGGTGGACGTCGGCCACCACCGCGCGGGCCGGGCGGTGACCGTAGCCGGTGTCGACGTAGCCCAGCAGGGGAACCCCCGCGGCGCGCAGCCGGCCGGCGGCGGCCCGGAAGTCCGCGTCGGGCCGTCGGCCGGGGCCGTCGGCCATGTTGAGCACGACGGCGTGCAGACGGGGCGCCGCCTCCAGCAGCGCGTCCCACTCCCGGGGGTGCGCCGCCGGATGGGCGTACAGCGGTACGAGCAGCCGTTGCCCGTCGTCCGGCGGCGCCTGGCGCGTGCTCCTGGTCACCGTGGGGACTCCGCGACGGTGCCGGCGCCGGCCCACAGGTCGGCGAGGGACTCCTCGAGGGAGCGGGCCGGGGCCCAGCCGAGGGCACGGCCCGCGGCCGTGATGTCCGCCCGGATCCAGGGCACGGCCGCCGAGCGCGGCGAGCCGTCGCCGTCCTCGTCGACGCGGTCCGCCACGCGGCCGCCGAAGCCCGCGGCCCGCAGCAGCCCTTCGGCGACGTCGCGGACCGGACGGGCCGTACCACTGGCGATGTTCAGGACGCCGGGCAGCGGCCGGGGCGCGGTGACGGCGAGGGCGATCGCCTCGGCCACGTCCCGCGCGTCGACGAAGTCGCGGTGGGCGGAGAGGTCGCCGGTGCGCACCCGCCCGTCCGGGCCGGCCTTGCGCAGCTCGGCGGCCAGCCGCCCGGGCAGCGAGGCGGCGGGGGCGCCGGGGCCGACGGGGTTGAACACCCGCAGCACCACGGCGTCCAGGCCGGAGGAGGTCACCGCGAGGGTGCCGGCCAGCTTGGTGGCGCCGTAGAGGCCCAGCGGGCGGGCCGGGCGCGACTCGCCGACGGGCCGGCGGCCGTCGGCGGGGCCGTACTCCCCGGCGGAGCCCAGGTGGATCAGCCGGGCGTCCGGGGCCGCCCGGCGCAGGGCCTCGCACAGCACGGCGGGACCGTGGGCGTTGAGGGCGGTCAGCGACAGGGCGTCGCCGCCGACCGCGCCCACGCAGTTGACGACGGCGTCGGGCGCGGCGTCGCGCAGCACGGCCGCGAGCGCGGCCGGGTCGGCGCCGTACAGGTCGACGGGCACGTCGGCGCCGGGGCTCCGGCCGCCGCCGAGCACCCGCACGCCCTCCAGGGCGTGCAGGCGGTCGGCGGCGTGCCGGCCCAGGAAGCCGGTGGTGCCCAGGACGAGAATGCGCATCGCGTCCGGTCACGCTCCCTTGATCAGCAGGTCGCGGCGTACGGAGAACTCGGCGTTGGCCCGGTCGTAGTCGTCGGGGCGGCCGATGTCGAGCCAGTAGCCGTCGAACTCGTAGGCGTTCGGCGGGGTGTCGGCCGCCAGCAGGTCGAGCACCAGCTCGTCGAAGCCGAGCGGCAGCCCGGGGGTGTAGCGCTCGAGGGCGCCGCGGGAGACTCCGTAGACACCCATGGAGACGCGGTAGTCCATGCTGGGCTTCTCCGCGAAGCCCACGACGCGGCCGGAGTCGGTGGTCAGCACCCCGAAGTCGATGTTCACCGTGCGGGCGTAGGTGGCGATGGTCAGCGGCGCGCCGGAGGCGATGTGGTCGCCGAGGACGTCGCCGAAGTCGAGGTCGGTGAGGATGTCGCCGTTCATGACCAGGAAGTGCTCGGGCAGCCGGTCGGTCATGGTCAGCAGGGGCCCCATGGTGCCCAGGGGGCTCTCCTCGGTGGTGTAGTCGACGTCGATGCCCCATTGGGAGCCGTCGCCGACGTAGGCGCGGATGATGTGGCCGAGGTGGCCGATGGCCAGGGTGCAGCTGGTGAACCCGGCGCAGGCCAGCTGGCGCATGACGATCTCGAGGATGGCGTGCTGGTCGCCGATGGGCACCAGCGGCTTGGGCAGTGCGGTGGTGTACGGGCGCAGCCGGACGCCCTTGCCTCCGGCCAGGATGACTGCGTGCATGGGGTGCCGTTCCTCTCTCTTAGCCGCGTGGGTCGGGGGTGGAACGTCAGACGTTGTAGATGCCGGTCTTGTACCGGCCGAGGTTGACCGGGTCGCGGAAGAACGCGATGGCCTCGCTCAGTCCTTCCTCGAGGGTGTGGGCCGGGGCCCAGCCGGTGGCGGCCCGCAGCCGGGAGGCGTCGGCGACCAGCCGCATCACCTCGGAGTTGGCGGGGCGCACGCGCTGGGCGTCCTCGGTGACCTCGAGCTCGGCGTCCATGAGCTTGCCGATCAGGGTGACGAGGTCGCCGATGGAGATCTCCTCGCCGGTGCCGGAGTTGAAGGTGCGGCCGACGACGTCGTCGGCGGGCGCGGTGCCGACGGCCCGGAAGGCGGCGACGGTGTCCTTGACGTAGCTGAAGTCGCGGGTGGGGCGCAGGTCGCCGAGGGTGATGGCGCGCTGCCCGGCGGCGACCTGGCCGATGACGGTGGGGATCACCGCGCGCATGGACTGACGCGGACCGAAGGTGTTGAAGGGGCGGAGGGTGACCACGGGCAGCCCGAAGCTGGCGTGGTAGCTGTCGGCCAGCCGGTCCCCGCCGGCCTTGGAGGCGGCGTAGGGCGACTGGGTGTTGATGGGGTGGTCCTCGGTGATCGGCACGGTCTGCGCGGTGCCGTAGGTCTCGCTCGTGGAGGTGTGCACCAGGCGCGGGATGCCCAGGTGCCGTACGGCCTCCAGGACGTTGAGGGTGCCGGTGACGTTGGTCTCGACGTAGCTGTGCGGGGCCCGGTAGGAGTACGGGATGGCGATCAGCGCGGCCAGATGGTAGACGGTCTCGGCCCCGGTCACCAGCCCGGTGACGGAGCCGGGGTCGCGGACGTCGCCGAGCACGACCTCGACGTGGTCCATCACCTCGGCGGGCAGGTCCTCGAGCCAGCCGAAGGACGAGAACGAGTTGTACTGCACCATCGCGCGCACCTGGTGGCCGTCGGCGACGAGCGCCTCGACCAGGTGCGATCCGATGAACCCTTCGGCTCCGGTGACGGCGACGCGTGCCGGTGCGGACATGAGCGGTCTCCTCTGGCGTGACGGGCGGAGCGGGATGTGCGGAGCGGAAACGCTGTGCGGAAATGGTGTGCGGGACACGTGCCGTGATGCGGCGGTGCCGTGGTGCGGCGGTGCGTGGTTCAGCGGTGCCGTGGTTCAGCGGTGCGTGGTGATCCGTCCGAGCAGGACGGTGGCGGCGGCCAGCAGACCGGCGGCCGCGCCGGTACAGATCACCACCTGGTCGGTGGTCGGCACGGAGATCCGTAGGCCGAGGGCGGCGGTCTCGGCGCCGGCGGCGCCGAGGCAGAGCAGGGCCGGCAGCCATCCGATGCCGTAGGCCTGGAGCAGCAGCCCGGTCCACAGCACCGCCCCGAGCGCCAGCAGAGCGGTCAGGCGCGGAGCGGACAGCGGCGGGTCGTCGGGCCACACGGCGGAGACGGTCAGCGTGAGCACCGTCAGGGCCGCGAGGTACCCGGCGACGCACAGCGTGAGCACACGGCCCACGCGCAACAGCAGTCCGCCGGTGCTCGTCGAGGCGGCGAGCGCGCCCAGGGCCAGCCCGCGGCAGCGGTAGAGCAGCCATTCCGCCACGCCCATGCTGAGGGTGAGGGCGAGGACGGCGGGTCCGCTCGCGCCGCCGTGGTGCCCGACGAGCACGTCGCCGAGCGCGGCGATGGTGGTCAGGGTGCCGCAGCCCAGGCCGAAGAGCCCGTACGGAATCGAGGCGGCCGGCGGCGGCGCCTGCCCGGTCCGCTCGCCGTCCGTGCGGCGCACCCGGGTGATCTCGTAGACGGCCGCGAACAGCGCGCCGCCGGCCGTGGCCAGCAGCAGCACGACGCCCACGACGGACGGCGGCCGGGCGAGCAGGACCACCGCGCCGCCGGTCGCGGTCGGCAGCAGGGCGAGCAGCAGGAGCCGCTCCCGGCCGAGCACCAGCAGGGCCGTGGCCGCCGCCAGGTAGAGCACCTGGCCGACGCCGAAGGCGAGCGCCCCGGGCGGCGCCGGGAGCGCGAGGGCCGCGCCGGTGGCGAGCAGGACGCCCAGCGGGGCGCCCACGGCCAGGCAGCGGGCCGCCGCACCCCGGCCGCCGGCCGCGAGCCACAGGTACGCGCGGTGGGCGAGGGCCTGGTTGAAGGCCCAGGCCACCAGGGCGGAGGCGATGAGCGCCCCGGTCCCGGCGGGCAGCCCGAAACGGTCCTGCCCGCCGTTCATCAGGGGTGACCCGAGCGTGTAGCCGAAGCCCGGGAGGGTGAACACCAGGGAACGCAGCAGGAACTGGCCGGGCTTCACCTTCCAGGGGTCGGGCCGGGGCTCGGGCTCGGGATGGCCGCGCGGGACGCGGGCGAAGAGCTCGGCCGCGAGCTCGAAGGCGTCGGCGCGCCCGTAGCGCTCGGCGATCTGCTCGCCGGTGAGCCCGTCGGCCTCCAGCACCGCGGCGATCTCGTCGGGGTGGACGGCCGCCGCGCAGACGGCGGCCAGCTCCTGGGCGAGTTCGTCGACCGGGTCGGCGGCCCACCCCGGCCGGTGGCGCACCGGGACCGGCGCGACCGCGAGGTCGTGGGCCGGCTCGGGCTCCTCCGGCAGCAGGCGCAGCAGTCCGCTCATCCGGCACCGCCCGCGGCCATGGCCATGACGGGTGCGGGACGGGCGAGGGGCGCGTGCGCGGGCACGGGCTGCCGCAGCCCGGCGAGGTCGTGGTAGATGTCGCGGAAGGCGCTGATGGTCTGCCGGAGGGTGAACTGCTCGATGACGCGCAGCCGCGCGGCCTCGCCCATCCGCGCCCGCAGGCCCGGATCCCGTAGCAGCGTCAGCGCCGCCCGCGCCATGCTCGGCGCGTCGCGGGGCGGTACGACCAGTCCGCTGTCGCCGACGGCCTCCCGGACCCCGCCCACGTCGGTGGAGACGGTGGCCCGCCCGCACGACATGGCCTCGATCAGGGTGAAGGGGAAGCCCTCGCTGATGCTGGAGAGCATCACCACGTTGCCGGCCGCGTAGGCGTCGCGGATGTCCTCGACCCGGCCCTCGAAGGTGACGGCGTCGCCCACGCCGAGCTCGGCGGCCAGGTTCTCGCAGGCGGTGCGGTAGCCCTCCCCGCCGCGCGGGGTGCCGCCGAAGAGCCGCAGCCGCGCGTCGGGGATCTCGGCCCGTACGAGCGCGAAGGCGCGGATCAGCGTCTCCAGGCCCTTGATGGGGTCGACCCGGCCCGCCCAGCTGAGCGTCGGCACGTCGGGTTCGGGCCCGGCGGGCGGGAACGCGGCGGGGTCGACGCCGTTGTAGACGGTGCGGATGCGGTCGGAGGGGGTGCCGCCGTGCTCCTCCCAGCGCCGGTTGTAGCGGTTGCCCGGGGTGACCAGGGCGGCGGTGCGGTAGCTCTCCACGGCGAGCATCCGGAACAGCCCGAGCATCAGCGCCTTGACCGGCCAGCGGTAGGGCTCGGCGCGGAAGCCGAGATAGCGCTCGCGCAGGTAGATGCCGTGCTCGGTGAGCAGGAACGGGGTGCCGTGACGGTGGTGGGCGACCAGCCCGGGCAGGGTGGCCAGCCCCCCGCTCACCGCGTGGGTGATCCCCTCGGCGGGGGGCCGCGCGGCGAGCGGGCGCAGGGCGTGCTCGAGCAGGTCCGTGGCGGTCAGCGCGTCGTGGAGCGTGGGGCGCGCGTCGGCGGTGGCGAGCCCCGGCCGGTTCCAGACGCGGGCGAGCAGGCGGACGGCCTCCTCGCCGCGCAGGGCGGGGAAGAGCGTGCCCTCGGTGGCGTGGTCGGCGAGGCGGTAGAAGGCGCGGGAGAAGTGGTGCTCCTGCGCGGGGTCGAGGAGGGTCAGCAGGAAGAGTTCGTAAGCGGTGAGGAAGCGGCGCAGCGCCCTGCCGCGCGGGGCGCGCCCGGAGGGCGGCGGCCCCCACAGGGGGACGGCCTCCACCCCCCGGACGTGGCCGGGCGGCTGCCAGGCGAGCTGTTCGCGGCCGGTTCCGGTGACGGCGATGACGCGGAAGTCGACGTCGGGCATGCCCTGGACGAGCTGGTCGCACCACACGCTCACCCCGCCGTGGCTGTGCGGGTAGGTCCCCTCGGTGAGCAGGGTCACCGAGGGTGTGGCGGACGCCGGTTCGGCTGACGGTCCGTGCATGAAAGTCGGTTCTCTCCAGACAGACGGTGCGGTGAGGGTCGGGTCAGCACGAGCACGGTTCCGGTTCAGCGGCGCACGGTGTCGCCGGGGCCGTAGGGAACGCGGTGGCTGACGCCCTGGGGCACCACGAGCGCGGCGGCGGGGTTCTGCACCCGGGTCGCCTTGCCGGAGAGAGGGCGGGAGGTGGTGGGGCCGTCGGCGGGCAGGACGAGGACGACGGTGTTCTGCCCGGTGTCCGGGGCGGCCCAGCCGGAGCGCAGTCCGGCGTAGGAGGTGCCGAAGGCGACGCGGCCGGTGCCGCGCACCTGGACGGTGCCCGACGGCAGGGTGGCGCTGACCTCCACGCCGGCGGGGGCGCTGACGGCGATGGCCTCGCCGACGCGGTAGGCGGTGACCTTGCCGGACCGCACGGCCGCGGTCCAGGCGGCGCGCTTGCGCAGCTCGCCGCCGATGTCGCGCATGCGCAGGTTGACCAGCGGGGTGTTGTCGGCGAACAGGGTGCGGTAGTCGGTCAGGAGCTTCTCCACCGGCTGGTAGCCGATGCGCTCCTCGGCGAGGTTGGACTGGTGGATGAAGTGCGGGCGCGGGTCGTTGGCGAGCACGTGGCTCATGGCGATCCGGCTCTCGAGCGGGACGATGTAGTCGGCGAACCCCGTGGTGCGCGAGAGGGGTTCGCGCAGGCAGGTGGTGGTGGAGGAGTTCTCGCAGACCCCGCTGCCGCCGTCGGCCTTGCGCGTGTAGAGCCAGTTGTACTCGTCGACCTGCTCGGCGGCCTTGCCGGCGTTGTAGAAGACGTTCATCGGGTAGCGGGGCACGGTCAGCGAGGGCCCGACCTGGCGCTGCTCGTGCTCGCGCGAGGTGTCGCTGCCCAGCCAGGCCACCTGGGTCTGGGTGAGGGCGGGGGCCAGCTCGGGGTTGTCGTCCTGCTGCTGCGGCAGGGTCCGCAGGCCGGAGTGCTCGCCGGTGACCAGCTCGTCCTTGTCCAGGGCCAGGCCCTGGCGGGCCGCCCAGCCGCGGTTGTCGTTGATCTGGGAGGTGATGTCCGCCCGGCTGTACCAGCGGATCTTGCCCTGGGCGTCGGTGGCGCACTTCCACGGCACGGTGGAGGTGTCCTGGACGCAGCCCATGAACGGGTGGTTGTAGGTGTGGTTGATCCAGCGGAAGGAGCCCTGGTCGGCGATCAGCTGCTGGGCGAGCGGATCGGTGCCGGCGTGCGCCTCCTTGTGGGCCTCGCTGCCGCCGCCGTTGAAGGCCAGGTCCAGGGTCAGGCCGTGGTCCTTCTCCCACTGCTTGGCGTGCTGGGCGTCGGCGGCGGTCATCCGGATCGGGTCGTTCTCGGGGCTGCCGGGCGGGCAGTCGATGTCACCGGGCGTGCAGTTGAGCACCGAGTCCCAGCGGTCGTCCGAGCCGAAGACGTCGTCGACGTGCAGGGCGAAGTAGTTGCGCGCCGCCCCCAGGTGGACGCCCTGGGTGAGCCACTCGACGATGCCGCGCGAGAGCAGCCGGAACTGGCTCTGGTAGTGGTTGTAGACGAAGGTGATCACCAGCTCGCTGCGGCCGTCGTGGGTGTACTGGCCGACCAGCGAGCCGCGCTGGGAGCCGCCGGGCACCGGCGCGTCGACGTAGCTGGTGTAGGTCGCGCCCTCGGCCTGCTTGTCGAGGGGCGTGGCGAGGTAGCCGTAGCTCTCGTGCACTCCGTTGTCGTTGTTCTCGAACGGAACGTTTTTGCGCAGGTAGTTGAACGGGCCCGACGCCCCCGCCGTGGTCACCTGCGCGATCTGCCCGTCCAGCGAACCGGCGTAGCCGGTGTTCAGGCCGACGGCCGGGCGGGCGTAGGTGTAGGCGTCCACCTGTCGGATGCTGAATCGTTTCTCGTAGTCCGCCAGCGCCGCCATCTCGGCCGAGCCCGCGCCGAACGGGTTGTCGTTGGGCAGCACCACGCCCTGGAACTTCGCTCTCGGCCCGCCGCCCACGGTGTCGGCGAGGAACGCCGCGTCGACGCGGGGCCGCCCCGCGTCGCCCAGGTCGAGCCTGGTGTACGGCGTGCCGGAGGTGTCGAGTTCGTCGCGGATCGCGGCGACGGACGGTCCGCCGTCGTCGACCACGAGGACGCGCAGGTCGATGCGCGCCGTGGGTTCCGCCGCGGCGGCCCCGGTCGCCGGCAGCGTCACCGCCAGCAGAGCGGCCACGGCCCATGCCGCGACCAGACGTGTCGTACGCCCCATGCCTTCTCCCCCCAGGACGAACCGCGCGTGAGGGCGCGCCGCCGTCCTCCACGAACGTGCGCGCGGCGTCGCGAAGACGCCCGCGCACATTGAGTGATCCCCATGTCGGCCCCGTGGCGGCCGGGCTCCCCACCCGGTCGCTACCGTTCCTCCCCTGCCACGGAAACGGACGCCGATTGTCCGGTCCCGAGCCGCACGGCCGGAGCCGTGGTCGCGCGACGATGACGCGGGCTCCGGGCACGGGAGTGCCACGGCCTCGGGAGACTCGCACCGCCTCCCGACCGCTCAGCCATATAGTGCGGCATGCCCGAAGGCCGCGCCGTGCTCACCGGGGAGTCAGGCCATGACCGTTCGTGAAACCCTGGCCGAAACCCGTCGCGCCGCCCTGTGGTCGGCGATCCGTCCGGGATCGGCCCCGTGAGCGGTCATCTCTGACGTGACCTGTGGCAACTTCTGTATACGACGCCCCGGGAGTCGCATACTCCGAACACCTGTGCACCGCTGGGCGGTACACCCGGCCTCGATGAGATCGGCCTGATGACGGCTGTCTGGTATGCCGGGTGTGACCTGCATTCGGGCGAGGTGCCGCACGTTTCGGGTACGCAATCACCCTTCCGGGTTGGTGGTGTCGTGTGTCAACGGGATTGCCGGAAGGGGAGGTTGTTACAGCAATGCCGGAGGACGCGGGGGAACGGGGGCGGTCGGGTGGCTTCGCGCCGGACGGACGGGCTGTGCGTCGGCGCGGTCGTGGCCCGCACGGGCCGGTCGGCCCGGCCCGGGGATCCGCTGGACTACGTACTGGACCGGCTGGCCCCTCACCTGGCACGCGGCACCGACGGCACCGGCCTGCGGCCGGTCCGGCTGGCCCGGCGCGACAGCCGCTGCGAGGCCGACGGCGCCCGCCGTGCCGTCGCCGAACTCGTGCGCGACGAGGGTGTGTCCGTGGTGGTGGCGATGGGCGGCGGAGCGGTGCTGCCCGCCGTCGCCGAGGCCTGCGAGGTGCTGGGCATTCCGTGCGTGTCCACGGTGTTCCCCTGGCACGCGTACGTCTACGGCGGGGGCGCCGAGCCGCCCGTACGACCGCGCCGCTGGACGTATCACTTCGCCTGGGGGTTGGACGACATCGCGACGGTCTTCGCGGAGATGTGGGAACGCGTGGGTTCCGGCCGGACCGTCGGCGCCCTGTGGAACGACGGCCTCCAGGGGCGGCTGCTGCGGCATCCGCGGCACGGCTTCCCGCCCGTGGCCGCCGCCCGCGGGCACACCCTGGTCGACCCGGGCGGCTACCGCGAGCCGGCCGCCTGCTTCGCCTCCCACATCCGGCGCTTCCAGGAGACCGGGGTGGAGATCGTCACCAGCGCGGCCACCGTGGAGGACCTGGCGCTCTTCCACCGGCAGGCGGGCGAGGCGGGGCTGCGGCCGCGGCTGATCACCTGTTCACGCCGGCTGACCTGTCCGCGCGCGAACGCCGCGACCGACGGCCTGCGGGGCACCCGCATCGCCACGCTGGTCTACTGGACGCCCCGCCACCCCTTCCACTCCTCCCTCGACGGCACCACGGCGCAGCAACTGGCCCGCGACTACCGGCGCGCCACGGGCAGGCTCTGGCTCCAGCCGCTGGGCCCCGCCCACGCCCTCCTGGAGGTCGCCGCGCACGCCCTGGCCACCGCGCCCGATCCGACGGACCGCTTCGCCGTCGCGGCGGCCGTCGCCCGCACGCGCCTGGACACGATCGCGGGCCCGCTCGACTTCACCACCGGCCCCACCCCCAACGTCGCGCTGCTGCCCCTCGTCGGCGGCCAGTGGCGCCGGCGCCACGACCGGGCCCCCGAGCTGGCGCTGGTCACCACCACCCGGCTGCCGGGTCTCGCACCGGACGCCGACCTCACGGTCGGACTCTGAGGGGCGGTCCGGGACGGGACGGGCCGAAGGGGAGACGGGGCTGAGGGGAGGCCGGGGCCCTCTACGCCGCCCGCGGATACCCCGCTACCGTGGCCCCCGGGCGGGGCCCCGGCTCCGAACGGCCGAACTCTGGGGGGTTACTCATGACCGGCGCCGGTGTGGAGGTGCGCACCGTCCAGGGGACGGTGCGCGGTGAGTCGCTGGAGGGGCTCGCGGTGTTCCGCGGGATCCCCTACGCGCGACCTCCGGTGGGAGCCCTGCGATTCGCCGCGCCCCAGGAACCCGAGGCGTGGGACGGGGTGCGCGAGGCCGTGCGGTTCGGTCCGCCGCCCCCGCAGTCCGGGCCGTTCCGGGCGACCGAGGGCAGGGGAGAGACCGACTGGCTCACGCTCAACGTCTGGTCCCCCGACCCCGGCGGCTCCGGGGTGCCGGTGCTGGTGTGGATCCCGGGCGGCGCCTACGTCTCCGGCCACTCGGGCGACCCCCTGTACGAGGCGACGTCGCTCGCCCGGCACGGCGGACTGGTCGTGGTCACGCTCAACTACCGGGTGGGCGCCGAGGGCTTCGCCGAACTCCCCGGCGCGCCCTCCAACCGCGGTCTGCTCGACCAGGTGGCCGCCCTGCGCTGGGTGCGGGAGAACATCGGCCGCTTCGGCGGCGACGCGGACCGTGTCACCGTCTGCGGCCAGTCCGCCGGGGCCGGCTCGATCGCCACGCTGATGGCGGCGCCCGCGGCCGACGGACTGTTCCGCCGGGCCGTCACCCAGTCCGTGCCCGGCCTCTACGCCACCCCCCGCCTCGCGGCCGGCATCACCGGCTCCCTCGCCGCGCGGACCGGCGCCGAGCCCACCGCCGCCGGGCTCGGCGCGGTCGACCCGTGGCAGCTGGCCGACGCGGTCGGAGCGCTCATGGAGGAGCTGCCCGGCCAGGGCGAGGTGTGGGGGGACGCGGCCCGCACGGGCGTGCCGTTCAGCCCCGTCGTGGACGGCGACCTGGTGCCGGACGTGCCCTGGCGCACCCTGCGGGACGGCCGCGCGAGCGGGGTGGAGCTGCTGACCGGTCACACCCGGGACGAGTTCCGGCCGTTCCTGCTGTTGCCCGGCCGCCTGGAGAAGGTGACCGAGGAGGAGGCCGGCGCGGCCCTGCGCGCCCTCGGCCCCGGTCCCGACGGCGAGCACGCCTACCGGGCCGCGTACCCGGACGCGCCGGCCGCCCGGCTCTTCGAGCTCGTCCATTCCGACGTGCTCTTCCGGATCCCCTCCGTGCACCTGGCGGACGCGCAGTCCGCCGGCGGCGGCACGGCGTACCTGTACGAACTGTGCTGGCCCGCCCCCGCGCAGGGCGGTGCGCTGGGCTCCGGCCACGGACTCGACGTGTCCCTGCTCTTCGGCACCTACGCGAGCCCCGCCGCCGGACTGTACTTCCCCGACGGAGCGCCGACGGCCGAGGCGCTCGCGGTCGGGGACGCGATCCGCCGCTCGTGGGCGTCGTTCGCCGCGCACGGCGACCCCGGCTGGCCGCCCTACCGGGCCACCGAGGGCCGGCTCACCCGCCTGTTCGACGCCACGACCGGCACGGCGCCCTACCCGGAGGAGGCGTCCCGGCGGGTGTGGGAGGGCTACGGCGTCGAGCCGTACGACCTGCCCCAGGGGGTGTCCTAGGCGGCCGCGTCCAGGTAGACCCACTCGCCGTCCTCGCGCACGAAGCGGCTGAGCTCGTGCTGGTCCTCGGCGTCGCCGTCGATGACGCAGTGGGCGCGGAACTCCACCGTGCCCTCGGTGTGGAAGGCGCTGCCGCCGGTCGTGGCGAGGATCTCCAGGCCCGTCCACCGGACGCCGGGGTCGAGCGCGAGGCGGGGCGGGCGGGTCGTGGAGTGCCACGTGCGCAGCAGATAGGCGGTGTCGCCGGCGGCGAAGGCGCTGTACCGGGAGCGCATCAGGCGCTCGGCGGTCGGTGCCGTCGCCCGGCCGGCGTGCAGGGCGCCGCAGCACTCCCCGTACGTGGCGTCGAGACCGCAGGGGCAGGGCGAGGCCGCGGTGATCGCCGGCTGCCGGCGCGTGCTTCGTGAGGGCATCCCCCGATTCTGCCTGGTCCGTCCGGCCGCCACGGCCACCGGGTACGGCCCCGGCGGCGGCACCGCGACCCTTTCGGCCGCACGGCCGCGTCACCACGGCCCAGGTACCGCACATGACGGCCGCCCAGGGGGTGCGACTGGTGCGGAAGTTCTCCTCGTAGGCTCCTTCAGTGGCGCGTGGGTGCCATGGGATGCGGTGAGACGCGGGAGAGGGGCGGTGCCAGGTGGCACACGAAGCGGAGATCGCGACGGCCGAGGAGGCGGCGAACGACGACCTCGTGCTGGCGTTCGGGCGGCTGCAGGGGGCCGCGAACCGGCTGGAGTACATCCTGGGCCGGGCCATCGAGCAGGAGTGCGGGATCAGCCACCTGATGTTCGAGGTGCTGCTGATCCTGGGCCGCGCGGGCCACTCCGGGCTGCCGATGCGGGCGATCGCCCAGGAACGGGTCCTCAGCACCGGCGGCGTGACCCGGCTGGTGGACCGCATGGAGGCCGCGGGCCTGGTCGTCCGGGACGCCGACCCCGGGGACCGCAGGGGCCGGCTGGTGCGGCTGACCCCGACGGGGGAGGAGACGGCGGTGCGGGCCGCGCGCGTCCACCGGGAGAACATCCGGCGCTTCTTCCTCGAACCGCTGCCCGAGGACCACCGGGAGCGCTTCGCGCAGGACCTGAGGACCCTCAGCCACGCCGCGCGCGACGCCCTGCCCCGCCTGCGGTAGAAGCCGCGACCGGCGGGTTCGCGTACCGTCGGAATCGATGACCGTCAGATGGCGTGGGCGCCGGAGCGGCGGGCCGGCCGCGACCGCCGCCCGCCCCGGGACCACGCCGTGACCACCGCCCTCGGCCGCCGCCTGCGGCAGCCGGACGGCCGGGAGGCCGTGCGCCGCGCCCTATGGGTGACCCTCGCCGGGTGCACGGGCTTCTACGCCTGCACCTACGGCCTCGACGACGCCGTCATGGGCCTGTACGCCATCTTCGGCTGCCTGCCGCTGGTGATGTTCACCCGCCTGCCCGGCGGCGTGGCCCAGCGCACCCGCACGCTGCTCGCGGCCCTGCCGCCGGCCCTGCTGCTGGTCACCGCCGGCAGCCTGCTCGCCGTCCGCGACTGGTCCGCCGCCTGCGGGATGCTCGTCGTCGGCTTCGCCGTCTCCTTCGGCTCGGTGGGCGGCCCCCGCCTCGCCGCCCTCAGCATCGCCTTCCAGCTCTTCTACGTCCTGCCCTGTTTCCCGCCCTACGCCCCGCAGGACCTGGACTCCCGGCTGGCCGGGCTCACCATCGGCTTCCTGCTCACCGTCCTCGTGGACCACCTGCTGCCCGCGCCGCCGCCCGCCGTCCCGTACCGCCTGCGCCTCGCCGGCGCGACGGCGGCCGTGGCCGAGTGCTGCGCCGGAACCGCCGACGGACCGGAGCGGGACGACGGCCGGGCCGCCGCCGACCTGGCCCTGGACGCCGCCCGCCCCTCCCGCATCCCGCCCGAGGAACGCCCCACCTCGCCCTCGGCACGCGACCGCGCCCTCAACCACACCCGCGCCGCCGTGCGGCACGTACGCGACCAGCTCGAGCGGCTACCCGGCCCCGGCCCGCGCCTTCGCCACCCGGAGGCCGCCGAGCTGCTGCGGCGCACCGCCGAGGCGCTGCGGCCCGTCGCGGCCGGACTGCGCGGCGGCGAACCGCCCCCGCCGGCCGACGGCCTGCACCGGCACCTGACGTCCTTCGACGCCGTCCGGGCGCGCGAACTGCCCCGCGCCTCCGCCCACCGGCTGCGGCAGGACGCCGTCGTCCGGGCGGCCGCCGAGGGCGCCCAGCTGGCCACCACGGCCTCCCGCATCGCGCTCGGCGCCCGCCCGGGCACCGGCTCCGCGCACCCCGGCGAACCGTTCCGGTACGCCGCCGCGCCCACACCCCTGCTGTGGTGGTGGCGCCTGCGCGGACACCTGACGCCGCGCTCGGTCCACCTGCAGAACGCCGTCCGGCTCGCCCTGGCCCTGGCCGCCGCCCGGCTGATCGCCGGCGGGCTCGGCCTGGAGCACGGCTTCTGGGTCCTGCTGGCGACGCTCAGCCTCATGCGCACCTCCGCCGCCGACACCCGCACCGCCCTGCGCCCGGCCTTCGCCGGGACGGCCGCCGGGGCCGGCGCCGCCGCCCTCCTGCTGCTCGCCGTCGGCGACGTACCCCCCTTCTACGCGGCCGTGCTGCCGCTGGTCCTCCTCGTGGCGTTCACCGCCGGCCCCCTGCTCGGGCCCGCCTGGCTCCAGGCGGCGTTCACGCTGGTCCTCGTGCTGATGTTCTCCCAGCTGGCCTCCCCGGACTGGCGGCTGTCCGCCGTACGGCTGCTCGACGTCCTCATCGGCGGCACGATCGGCGCGCTGACCGGCCTGCTCGCCTGGCCGCGCGGCGGCCGGGGCGAACTGCGCCGCACCCTCGCCGACGTCCTCGTCGAGGGCGCGGCCGTCTGTCGCACGGTCACCGGCCTGCTGTGCGGCCGGCCCGCCCCCGTCGACCCGCTGCGGCCCGCCCGCCGCGCGGTGCTCCTGGCGGAGGCCTCCTACTGCCAGTACCAGACGGAACGCATGGGCGAGCGGGGCGTCGACCCGCCCTGGGAGGCCGCCCTCGTGGCCGGCTACCGCATGCTGCGCGGCGGCGAGCTGATGCTCATCCGGCACCGGGAGCGGGCCGACGGCGAGGCGCTGCCCGGGGACGCGGCCGCCGAACTCACCGCCCTGGCCGAGCGGGTGACGGCGGACTGCCTACGGGCGGCCGACGCCCTGCGCCGGAACGCCGCCACCCCGGAACCCGCCCCGGACACCGCCGCGGCCGCCCCGGACGCGTACCACGCCGACGACTCCGGCACGCTGCGGTGCGCCGCCCGGCGGGCGGCGGTCACGGACGCCGAACGGGTGCTGCTGACCGTGGACGCAGAGGCCTGGCTCACCGGCGTGGCGCAGGACGTGGCCCGGCTCCGGACACCGGAACCCGCGTAGGGCACTTCCGACGGCCGACGGGCGGCCACCGCCGGGCCGCCCGAGCCGCCGCCGGGGATCACCGGCGCGCGCGGTCCTCAGTACGGGCACAGGAACGGCAACGCCGCCGCCGAACCCGGCCGTACCGCGCGGTGCACCGCCAGGAGTACGCCCGCCGTGCCCGTGGCGAGGTCCATCGACAGCCTCAGCCGACCGTCCATCGGAAACGCCAGCTCCCCCCGGAACCGCACCGCGTGCAGGCCCAGCCCGCGCAGCTCGGCCTCCCGCGCGCCGGCCGGGCCGCCGAGGTGCGCGAGGGCGTAGAGCCGCCCGGCGTGCCCGTCGAGCAGCCCGGAGGACAGCTGCAGTTCGCTGCCCGGGGTGTCGCGCAATCGGTCCCGCAACCGGGCGAAGTGCGGGTCCTCGCGGTGGCGGAGGTACTCGTGCAGGGCGATGCCGAGGCCCGCGCCGCCCCGGCCCAGGGCCGCCGAGAGCCGCGGCCCGTCGCGGACCAGGACGTGCCGGCCGCCGGTCACCGCGCAGTGGCCGATGTCCCGCGCCAGCGCGTCGGCGGCGCGGCCCAGCCAGCACTCCTCGCCGGTGGCGGCGAAGAGACGGGTGAACAGCAGCGCGGGGCCCGACCAGCCGCGCATCAGCCCCACTCCGGCGCTCTCGTCCGGCCCCTCGCCCTCGAGCGCCCGCGCGAGCCGGCCGGCCAGCCGCGCGGCGCTCTCGCTCTCACCGAACCGCAGGAAGGCCAGGGCGATGCCGGCGAGGCCGCCGAACAGCCCCACCCCGCAGCCCTTGAGGTCGAACCCGGCCAGCCGGGCCAGCACCTCCCGTGCCTGCTGCGGACGCCCCAGCTCGTCCAGGACGTACGCCATCCCCGCGAGCCCGTCGTAGAGCCCGGGCCGGGGCCACCGGGTGCGCTCGGCCGCACGGGCCAGCCATTCCACGTGGCCGTCCGGGCAGGACCCGCCGGGGCCCGCCGTGCGGTGCAGGGCGTGCAGCACCCCCGCCGCGCCGAACGCCAGGCCCGCCGCCTGGCCGTCGAACTGCTTGACGTCGCCCGGGAACAGCCGGTCCTCGCGCTCCGGGGTCGCGCTGCGCAGGATCGCCTCCCGCATCGACTCCAGTGCCGCGGCCCACCCGTGGCCGCCCTCCCCGTCCCGCGCCCCGCCGGACCGGGGGCCCGGGGCGGCCGGCCACTCGGCCGACCTCGGGGTCGTGTCCGGTGGCGGGGCGAGCCCCTCGCGGAGCCGGGCGCCGAAGCCGGGCGGCAGCGGGAAGCGGTCCTCGGCCAGCCGGATCAGCTGCTCGTACTTGCGCGCGTCGAAGCGCATCAGCTCCGTCAGCGGGCAGAACAGCGCCAGCCGCAGGCAGTCGAGGGCGTACGTGTCGACGGCCGGCCCCGAGCGTGCCCAGGGGGCGGTGAAGCCGGCCGTGCCCAGGACGGGGGTGAAGGCCTCCGCCCGGTCGAAGGCCGTCTCGAAGTCGACGAGGCACACGCTGCCGTCCGGCCGCACCAGGACGTTGCCGGGCTGCAGGTCGCCGTAGACCACGCCGCGCCGGTGCAGCGCGGCCGTGGCCTCCTCGATCCGGTCGAGGACCACGCAGGCCCAGCGGGCGTACGCGGCGAGGTCCTCCGGCGACGCGGCGGGGCGCAGGAGCGGGTGGCGGCGGCCCATCGCCTCGTGCAGCCGTTCTCCCTCGACGAACTCCTCGACGAGGAAGTGGTGTTCCCAGTGCCGGGTCCGGGCGACGACGCCCGGCACGCAGTCCAGCCCCTCCAGCCGGCGCAGCACGGCGTGCTCCCGCTCCAGCCGGGCCACCGCGTCCATGCCGTTGTCGTCGACGCCGGCGTAGGGGCGGGCCTCCTTCAGCACCACCCGCCGACCCGTGCGGGGGTCGACGGCCCGGTAGACGCCGCCGCCGTTGGAGAACCGCAGCGCCTTCTCGACGCGGTAGGGCAGACCGCCGGAGGAGCGTGCTCGGGCGGCGCGGATGCGGGCGTCGACGAACGGCGGGATCCGCGCCCAGGAGGGGACTTTGAAGGCCGCCCCGCGCACGTCGGGCACCGCCTCGCCGTCGGGGCGCACGACGGCGGGCACGTACTCGCCCTCGCGCGAGAAGCAGAACCGCGGGGCGAAGCCGCCGTAGCGCAGGTACAGCGGCCCCTCGTCCCAGCGCAGGTCGCTGAGGATGTACGGCCCCTTGACCCCGCACAGCAGCGCCGACAGCTCCTCGAGCGTGCGCTCCAGCAGCTCCTCGCAGCGCGGATAGATGGTGATGAGCTTCCCGCCGGCCGACCGCGGCGCCCGCTTGCTGTTGACCAGGGCCAGCAGGGCGCGGCTGCGCAGGAACTTGAAGCTGATGCCGTGCTCGACGCAGTACTCCCACACCGCGTCGACCACGCGTGCGGCCTCCTCCGCCGTGGCCGAGGCGTGGATCTTCCAGCCCTGTTCCGGCAGCCGCGCGTCCCCGTGCCGCAGGACGACCCAGCCGCCGCGCTCGGCGCGCCGCCAGCCGGCCGGCGCCGGGTGCGCGGCGCGCGCGAAGCGGCTGGCGCTGTCCTCGACGCGCTCGAGCGTGTCCGCGAAGAGGGGGTCCGCGACGAGGTGTCCTTGAGCGAGCACGACGTTCTCCTCCGGTTCTCCCTACGGCCCGGCCCCCGGTCGATGCGGCGCGCCGGCCGCCGCCGTCCGGTGCGACGGCCGGCGCGCGCCTCCTCCGGACCGGTCAGACCTGTCCGAAGGTGCTCTGGTAGCTGTTGCTACACGGCCAGTGGGCCGGGGTCTCCTCCTCTTCCAGCTCCTGCAGCTCCAGGATCTCCGACACGTCGTTCACCTCCCTCCCGGTGCGGGCGGGGCGAGGGCCGCGGGTCCAGGAAGGGAAGGACCGGGCCGGTCCCGTCGAACACGCGGCCGAGGGCGAGCAGGATCCCCGCCGCGCCGGTCGCCAGGTCCGACGACAGGCGCAGCAGCCGGAATCCGGGGAACGCGAGGTTCCCGCGGTGGGTCCGGGCGTGCCAGGCCAGCCGGCGGACCTGCCGCAGCACGGCGGGGCTGTCCGGCCCCTCGCCCAGCGCCGCGAGCGTGGCGATCGACCCGGCGCGTCCGCGCAGCAGGCCGCAGTTGTGGACGTGGACGGGGTCGCAGGTGCGCCGCAGGGCCTGCGGGAGGGGGGCCAGGTCCGGCTCGGGGCGGTGGGCGAGGAAGTCCCGTACGGCGTAGGCGAGTCCGGTGCTGCCGCCGTGCAGGTAGGGCAGGTGGGCGGTGCCGTCGAAGAGGGTGAGTGTGCCGTCGGGCAGGGCGGTGAGCCGGGCGGTGTCGTGGCGCAGCGCCCGGCCGGCGACGTCGAGGCAGGTGAGGTCGCCGGTCTCCTCGTACAGGCGCAGGTGCAGCACGGCGACGCCGGTCGCGCCGTGCAGCAGGCCGTACGGCGGGGGCGCGTCCGCGGTCGCGGGCGGCGGGCCGTCCTCGACGGCGCGGGCCGCGTGCCCGGCCGCGCGCAGCGCGCGGTCGTACAGGGCGCCGTCGCCGGTCAGGGCGGCGAACCGCAGCAGGGTCAGGGCGATGCCCGCGCTGCCGCCGGCCAGGCCGGCGCTCGTCACCCGCTCCTCCAGCGGCCGGCAGCGGTCGAGGACGGCCAGCGCGTCCTGGCGCCGGCCGAGTCGCTCGAGGGTCAGGGCGACGCCGTGCAGGCCGTCGTAGAGGCCGGGCAGGGGCCGCGGGTCGCGCTCGGCGGCACGGACGAGCCAGTCGGTGAAGTCGTCCGGGACGGCGGCGCCCACGCGGTGCAGGGCGTACAGGACGCCGGCGGCGCCATAGCCGAAGGAGTGGCCGCCGAGGGACGAGGGGCCGGTGGGGGTGGCGGGGAAGAGCCGGTCCGGGCGGTCCGGGGTGGCGACGGCGTGGATCCCGCGCACGAGCGAGTCCCGGATCGCCGGCCAGTCGGGCCGCCGTGCCGCGAACAGGGCGCCCGCCCGGTCCTCCCCGGCCGGGTGGCCGGCGGGCCACAGCCCGCTCAGCAGCCGGGCGCCGAAGCCGGGCGGCACGGGGTAGTGCCGCTCGACGGCGGCGGTGAGGGTGTGCAGCTTCTCCGGGCCGCGGTAGGGCAGCGGCAGGAACAGCCACAGCCGCAGCCGGTCCAGCAGATACCGGGCGGCCGCGGCGCCCGTACGGCCGTCCGGTACACGGAAGTCGAAGCCCCCGGCGGCGGGCTCGTCGGCGGGTCCCGCGAGCGAGGCCGTACGGGTGAGGGCGACGCGGCCGCCGGGCCGCAGGAGGATGTCGCGCGGCCGCAGTCCGTCCGGGCACAGCCCCCGGTCCGCGAGCGCCTCCAGTGCCGCCGCGACCTGCTCGACGACGCCGAGGGCCCACGCGGTGTACGGGCCGGCCTCGGCGGCCGCGCGGGGGCCGGAGGTGAGCGGGAAGGCGGCCGAGGCGGCCTCCTCGAGGCAGGTGCCCTCGAGGAACTCCTCGGCCAGGAAGTGGTGTTCTCCCCACGTCCGGTGTTCGATCAGGCGGGGTACGCACTCCAGGCCCGCCAGCCGCCGCCGCAGCGCCCACAGCCGGCCGAGCCGGGTGACGGCGTCCTCGCCCCGGCGGTCGAGCCCGGCGTGCGGCCGGGCCTCGCGCAGCACCACGCGCCCGCCGGTGCGCCGGTCGGTGGCCAGATACGTGCCGCCGCCGGCCCGCAGGCCCAGGGCGCGCTCCACCCGGTAGGGGAACTCCCCGGCCGGGGGCGCGTGCAGGGCGGCCAGGTCGTCACGCAGCACCTCGGGCAGCGGCAGCCAGTCGGGCGGGGTGAACACGGCCCGGCGGGAGGCGGGTTCGCGGGTGCCGTCGGGGCGCTCGAGCAGGTCCGTGCCGTGGGTGCCGTAGCGGACGTACAACGGACCGGAGCGGTGCCGCAGGGCGCCGAGGACGTACGCCCCGGCGAGGCCGTCGAGCAGCACGCTGAGGTCGCCCAGGGCCCGCTCCAGGGCGCTGTCGTCGGCGGGATACACGGTGACGATCCGTCCGCCGGCCGTCCGGTCGGCCCGGTCGTCGCCCAGCTCGCGCGCGGTGGCCCGGCTGCGGACGAAGTCGAAGGGCAGCCCGGCCGCCACACAGTGACCCCAGACGATCTCCACGGCGCGGGCCAGGTCCGCCGGCGCCACCGAGACGTGGATCCGCCAGCCCTGCCGAGGCGGTGCGGCCCCGCGCGGGCGCAGGGTGACCCACCAGCCCCACTCGTCCCGCTCCCAGCCCGGCGGCGCCGGACGGCGGGCCGCGGCGAGGCGGTCGTGGTCGTCGGGGTAGCGCTCGGGCACGTCGTAGAAGTCGGGATCGGCGAGGCAGAAGCGGTCGTAGTCCTTGAGCGTCAGCACGGCGCGTCCCTTTCGGGGCGAGGACTGTCGGGTGGGCTGGGACACGCCCTACAGGGCGAGGGCACTGAACTCCGGCGGGTTCGTCCGCACCGAGCGGCGGTCGATCCGGGAGCGCACCTCCTCGGAACCGAAGTGGTAGTCCATGCGCCGCACGGCCTCCGCCCAGTCCTGCATGGTCCGCACCGCCGACAGCGTCTCCACGACGAAGGGGTCGCTCAGCCGGGACACCCCCCGATACCACAGGTCGAGCGGGGACTCCTCGAGGATGTTCCCCACCGTGCCCTCGTAGACGGGCAACGCCCGTACGGCGCCGTCGGGTTCGATCTGCATCACGAGCGAGTCGACGCCGCTGGCGAAGCGGTCCGGGCGCATGATGAGGTTCTGGTTGTCGGTGGTGTAGACGCGCACCCCGGGCGGTGCGAGTTCCTGGAGCCGGGTGCGTTGCGGCTCGCTGGTCAGCCGGGTCACCTGCGCGTCGTCGAGGAGCTCGAAGTGGCCGAACTCCGGTCTGCTCGCCAGCCCTTCGGGCACGGCGGCGTTGAAGGTCAGGGTGCGCAGTTCCGGAAAGCGCGGGGCGATGGCGGTGCAGAACTCCTCCAGCTGCGGGAAGTTGCTGCGCACGACCACGCAGTCGATGCCGAACCACAGCGGCGTCCGCTTCTGGCGGCGGCGTTCCTTGGCGACGCCGTCGAGCAGGGTCAGGGCGCTCAGCGCCCGGTCGAAGGAGCCGCGGCGGCCCCGGATCCGGTCGTGGACCTGCGCCGTCGCCCCGTCGAGGCTGACGACGACCTCGTCGAACACCCTCGCGAGTTCGGTCGCCATCCAGGGCTCCATGATCCAGCCGCTGGTGTAGACGGCCGTCTTCACCCCGGCCCGGGACAGCCGCCCCGCGACCTCGAAGATGCCCTTGACGACGAGCGGTTCGCCGCCGGAGAGCGCGACCACCCGGGGGTTGAGGGAGATCAGCGCGTCGGCGACCTTCAGCATGTCCTCGTGGCCCAGTTGCCGCGACGCCCGCCTGCCGGACTCCGAATAGCAGTGCGAGCAACGCAGGGGACAGGCATAGGTGGTGTCCCAGACGACCACCTCGGGACCGGAAGACATGCTCATGGTTCCCTTTCGGCATTCCTCGGTTCGCACAATCGAACCGAGTCTGGCGCGCCGCGCCCACGTTGCGTACCCCGGAATCCTCCGATCTGTCTGGAGGTTTTCCGCTATACACGGTTTGTGGGACATCGTCTGGACTGCCGCCTCGTCGCCCTCGATAATGTCGCGGGTGAGGCGTACGCGTTGAGGGGGAGCGGCCGGCCGATACGGATCGCCGCGCTGGCCGGCGGGCTCTGCCTGCTGTGGGCGGCGGCGACCGGAGCGTTCCTGCTGCGGAACAACACCGTCACCCTGCCCTGGATCCTCGGTTCGGTCCTGCCCTGTTACTGCGCCGGCCTGTTCGCCTGGTGGCACGCCCCGGCCAGCCGCGTCGCCCGCCGGCTGCTGCTGGTCGGCACCGCCCTGTCGGTCAGCATCGGCATCCGCTACACCACGGCGCTGCTGACCGCCCGCCACGGCTGGGACCTGACCGCCCCCGAGAACGGCCTGCCGTCCCTCGAGGCCTCCCTGGTGGTCCTCCCGACCGAGTGGGTCAACCTCACCGTCAGCATCCTCGTCGCCCACCTCCTGGCCCTGCTCCCCGACGGGCGCTTCCACCTGCGCCACGAGCGCCTCGTGCTGCGCTCGCTGTGGGCCCTGCTGATCCTGCCGCTCGCCCTGCCGCTGGCCCGGGTGCCCACCCGCGACGTCGAGTACGCGGTGTTCTACTACCCCGAGGCCTGGCTGCCGGGCATCGGCGCCGTGCTGCTGGTGGTCCGCTGCCTGCGCGCCCGCGCGGCCGGCCGCCGCGACATCGCCGCCCTGCTGCCCGTCGCCGTGGCCGCGGCGGTGCTGTTCCTGGCGCGCGCCTCCTCCCGCCTGTTCCGCCCCTGGCACGGCGAGGCCGGTGCCCTCTACCTGATCGGCGCGGTGCTCGGGGCCCTGCCCTACGTCCTGATCTCCCTGTCCGTCGTCTACGCCGCCTTCCGCTACCGCCTCCTGGGCGTCGACATCGTCATCCGGCGCTCGGTCGTCTACGGCACCCTGTGGCTGATCATCAGCGGCTGGTACCTGGGCATGGCGATGACGCTCGGGCTGACCGCCGGCCAGTACTTCCCCATCGGCCTGTCGGTCCTGGTCGCCGTCACCGCCACGGCCCTCTTCCAGCCGCTGCGCGCCCGGCTCAACCAGCTCGCCGAGCGACGCGTCTTCGGCGAACGCCTGAGCGGCTTCGAGCTGCTCGTCCAGCTCGGCAGCTCCCTCGAGCACGCCTACGACCTCAGCCGGCTGGCGCCCCGGCTGGCCGCGGGACTGCAGGGCGGACTCGGCCTGAGCTGGGCGCGGGTACGGCTGGGCGGAGGCGGCGACATGCCCGTCCACCTGGGCACGGCCGGCCGGCGGCCAGTGGGCGGAGCGCACGGGAAGCCGGCGGGCGGGATCCCGCTGCGCTACGGCGACGACGTCCTGGGCCTCATCGAGTACGGGCCCAAGACCGACGGCCGGTTCACCCCGGAGGACCACGACGTGGTGGAGACGCTCGCCCGGCAGGCCGCTCTGGCCGTGCACAACGTACGCCTCGCCGCCGAACTGTCCACCCGCGTGAACGAGGTGCAGCGCCAGGCCGGCGAGCTCGACGCCTCCCGGGCGAGGATCGTGCAGGCGCAGGACAGCGAGCGGCGGCGCATCGAACGCCGGCTGCACGACGGCATCCAGCAGGACCTCGTGGCCCTGGTCGCCAAGCTGCGCCTCGCCCGCAACCGGCTGGGCCGTGGCGGCGACATCGACGCCGTGCTCACCGAGGTGCAGGACGACGCCTACCGGGTCATCGACGAGCTGCGCGAGGTCGCCCACGGCATCCACCCCCCGGTCCTCACCGACCAGGGGCTGGTGGCCGCCGTCACCTCCCGCGCGCGCCGGATGCCGATCCCCGTCACCGTGCGGATCGAGAAGTCCCTGGACCGGGTCCGGTTCGCCCTCGACATCGAGGAGTCGGCGTTCTACCTCGTCTCCGAGGCGCTGACGAACGTCCTCAAGCACGCCGAGGCCACCCATGTGACGATCCGGATAACGCGCGCCGGCGGATGGCTGGTGGTCGAGGTCAGCGACGACGGCGTCGGCTTCCCCACCGGCACCACCCGGGGCCTGGGCCTGACCGGGATGCGGGACAGGATCGAGGCCGTCGGCGGGGACCTGTGGATCACCAGCCGCTCCGGCGGCGGCACCACGATCCGCACGAGGCTGGCCGAGCGGGTACGGGAGGAGATCCATGACTGAGCGGCCCCTGCGCGTCGTCATCGCCGAGGACCACTACCTGGTGCGCGAGGGCACCCGGCGGCTGCTGGAGGACACCGGCGACGTCGCCGTCGTCTCCGCCGTGGGCGACGCCGCCGAACTGCTGAAGGCCGTCGAGGAGCTACGGCCCGAGGTGGTCATCGCCGACATCCGGATGCCACCGGGCCACCACACCGAGGGCATCGCCGCCGCCCACGCCATCCGGGCCGGGCACCCCGGCATCGGCGTGGTCATGCTCTCCCAGCACGCCGACGAGAACTACGCCTTCGACCTCTTCCAGCGCGGCACCGACGGCCTGGCCTACCTGCTCAAGGAGCGCATCGGCGAACTGGACGAGCTGCTGCGGGCGCTGCGGGAGGTCGCCGCCGGGCGCTCGGTCGTCGACCCCCGCATCGTCGAGGTCCTCATGGGCAGCCACACCCGGGCCGCCGACGCCCCGCTGGCGGCGCTGACGCGGCGGGAGCTGGACGTGCTGCGGCACATGGCGGAGGGCAAGACGAACCGCGCCATCGCCCAGGCGCTGGTGCTGTCCGAGTCGACGATCGAAAAGCACGTCAACTCCACCTTCGCCAAGCTCGGCCTGGCCGAGGAGCCCCAGCTGCACCGCCGCGTGAGCGCGGTCCTCGCCTACCTCCGGCACGCCCCCCGGGGCCGGGCCTGACCGGCTCAGTCCCGCAGGTCCTCCCACGTGATCACCGGGCTGCCGGCCCGCAGGGCGAAGTCCATGGCCGCGTCGCGCACCGGCCACTTCAGCCGCAGCCAGCTCGGCACCGTCGCCGGGATTCCGTCGTCCGCCGCCAGGTGCCAGAACGTGTTGGAGTCCTGCCGGGCGAAGTACGGGCAGAAGAAGGAGACCACCACCGTCACGCGCCGCCCCCGCGTCACGGGTGAGACGGAGTGGAAGATCCGGCTGCCGTGCAGGAACAGCGCCGCCCCGCGCTCCCCGCACGGGGCCTCCTTGATCCGGGGATCGCCCTTCCGGGCGCCCGTGAACTCGTCCACGCGGCCCTGGAAGTAGCTGAAGCGCCCCCCGTCGTAGTCCGCGTAGCTGTTGAGCTGCAGGGTCAGGACGTAGTCCATGCCGTCGTGGTGCCACTTGACGATGTCCGAGCGGCCGTCGGCCTCGAAGTAGTTGATCTGCACGGTGGGGATCCGCAGCGGATGCGGGATCAGCGGCACGCCCGCCAGCCGCGAGCAGGCCAGCAGGAAGCCCCGGTCGCGGATCATGTTGCTGATGAACGCCGACATCCCGTCGGCGCCGCGCACCCGCCGCGTGGTGATGAAGCGGGCGGAGCCGGCCGAGCTCTCCAGCCGGTCGCACACCTCGGTCAGACACTCCAGGCCCTCGGGGGTCAGGATCCGCACCGGACCGACGAGGGCGGTGTCGTCCACCGTGCCGTAGCCGCGGCTGAGCTCGTGGGCGGCGTAGCCGAACTCCCGCAGGTCCACGCGCGGGCCCGTGACGTCCCGGGCCACGAACTCGCCGCGCCAGCAGGGCTCGCCGGGCAGCGAGGCCGGCCGCCGGGGCGGCCTGGCGCGCAGGGCGTGGACGAATCGGTCGAACCCGGTGGCCATTCTCGGAAGGTCGAGGAGACCGCCGCCGGCTCCGTCGCGGGCTCCGTCGCGTCTGTGTCGGGTCGTCGTCATGAGCCGATTGCAGCGCCGGGCACGCCACCCGGCAAGGTACCGGTTCCCGCCATGAGCATCCGCCCCGGATTCGCTTACGGGGCCGGGGCGCGCGGGGTCATTCCGGGGGCGCGGGCCAGGGGTAGTGGACGTGGGTGAGGGCCTCGGAGGTCTCCCAGAGCGTACGGGCCAGGCCGGCGTCCCCGGCGAGGTCGGGCAGCTCCACCGGGCCGGGGGTGCCGCGCTGCTCGAAGCGGCCGGTGGGCCCGTAGAACCCGGCGGGCACGATGCCGGGCGCGGTCGCCGCGTACAGGGACGGCCCCGCCGCCTCGGCCACGCTCTGGCCCACCACATGCCCGAGGATCAGCCGGGCCAGCACCCGTACCGGCCGCGAGGCGTACCGCTGCAGGCCGGTCGGGCTGCCGCCGGGATGAACGGCGACGCTGGTCAGCGCGGCGCCCGCGGCGTCCGCGCGGCGCTGGAGCTCCAGGGCGAACAGCACGTTGGCGAGCTTGGACTTGGCGTAGGCCGCCATCGGCCGGTACCGGTGGGTGCTCTGCGGGTCGGACAGCTCGGCGATCGGGCTGCGGCTGATGGCGGCGGACACCGTGACCACGCGCGGCTCCGGCGCCCGCAGGAGCAGCGGCAGCAGTCGGCCGGTGAGTGCGAAGTGCCCCAGGTGGTTGGTGCCGAGGGTGAGCTCGAAGCCGTCCTTGGTGGTGCGGCGCTCCGGGACGCCCATCACCCCCGCGTTGTTGACCAGCAGGTCGACGGGACGGCCGGCGTGCTCCATGCGGTGCGCGAAGCCGGTGAGGGAGGCGAGGTCGGCCAGGTCGAGCAGGTCGGGCCGCACCCGCGCGCCGGGCAGCTCCCCGGCCAGACGCTCGGCGGCGCGCCGCGCCTTGCCCGCGTCCCGGCCCGTCACCACGACCTCGGCGCCCGCCCGGGCCAGCTCGAGTGCGGTGACGTGGCCGATGCCGCCGGTGGCCCCCGTCACGACGGCCAGCCGGCCCTCCTGACGCGGCATGTCCGCGGTGGTCCAGCTGTCGTGCACGTGACTCCTCGGCGGCCGGGCGCTGGCGGGCAACCGTATTGTCCGTCATTGTCCGCCGTTCGCCCGGTCATGGGCCGGACGGCGCGCCCGGCCCGGCTCCGGTGATCGCCTCCGACCCCGCTCCCGTGATCGCCTCCGCGACCAGGTGGGCCTGGCGGACCACATTGCGCAGATGGTTGGCGAACGGGATCCGGACGTGCGTCCCGACCCCGGCCAGCCATACGGGCTCGGGCGGTGCGCCCGGATGCGGGCGTACCCGCAGGTCGGCGTCGAGCCGGTCGACGGCCCTGGCGCCGCCGGACAGGAAGAGGCTCGCGCCGTCGGGGGAGCGGTGGAGGGCGGGCTGCTGGAAGCCGGTGCCGTTGACGACGTGGTCGAAGCGCTCGGCCTCCTCCCCGCCCGGCCGCCACACCCGCCACCCGCCGTCGTCGACGGACACCGCACGGGGGTAGGAGCCGGCCAGGCGCAGGACCCCGCCGTCGAACAGCTCGAGCAGCCGACGTCGAGACCTGGTGACGCAGCGGGCGGTCGCTCAGCAGCCGGACCGCCTCCACCACGCGCCGCCGCACCTTGTCCTCCAGGGCCGAGTCGTCGGCGTCCAGGCGGGTGATGCCGTCGATCGACGGGAACGGGCGTACGGGCGCGCCCAGCGATTGCGGCACGGCGGGCAACAGCCCCGACGGCGAGGTCATCGTGACCTGGTGCCCGTCACGGCCCAGCAACAGCGCCGCGTCGACGGCCGACTGCCGCGTCCCCAGGACCAGCACCCGGCTGCCGGGCCGCAGCCGGCGCGTCCGGTCGGAGGGTATCCACCTGCTGGTCCTCGAAGTCAGGTAAGTGAGCGTAACCATGTATGAGTGAGTCTCGTTGTCAGAGCATGAATCTGACGGAATGGGCGAAGGCGCAGGGCGTGCATCCGCAGACCGCGTATCGCTGGTTTCGTGAGGGGACGTTGCCGGTACCGGCTCAGCGGGTCGGGCCACGCACGATCCTGGTGAACATCGATGTGAACACCACGCCCGAGGCCATCGGAGGTCTGGGCCTGTATGCCCGCGTGTCCTCGCACGATCAGAAGACCGGTCTGGAACGCCAGATCGCTCGGCTGTCGGCATGGGCAGCGATGGCCGGTCACCGCGTCGTTCGTGTTGAGGCGGAGATCGGTTCCGGGATGAACGGCTGCCGTTCCAAGGCTCGACGTCTGCTGGCCGACCCGAACGTGACCACTGTGGTGGTGGAACACAAGGACCGGCTCGGCCGGATGAACGTCGAGCTTGTCGAGGCCTCCTTGTCCGCGACGGGCCGCCGCCTGCTGGTGCTGGACGACGGCGAGGTCGAAGACGACCTGGTGCGGGACATGGTGGAGGTACTGACGTCGTTCTGCGCCCGCTTGTACGGGCACAGGTCGGCGAAGAACCGCGCCCGCAAGGCACTGGAAGCCGCCGAACATGGCTGACCTCCGCCCGGTCGCCGCACCGTTCGTCGCTCTGGGCCCGTCCGGCGTGGCGGTACGTACCCGGCTCAAGGACCTCACGCCCGAAGATGAGATGGTTCTGCGCTTGGTGGGTGCGCACCTGGGCTCGCTCGCCTCGAAGGACCTCAAGGCGC
Organism: Streptomyces sp. C36; assembly: GCF_040932295.1. NCBI lineage: Bacteria > Bacillati > Actinomycetota > Actinomycetes > Kitasatosporales > Streptomycetaceae > Streptomyces > Streptomyces sp. C36. The sequence continues at coordinate 306,530 of NZ_JBFQGI010000001.1, forward strand.
GTTGCGCTGACGGCCTGGAGCACTCCACCGGGTCATGGGCGGCCCGTAAGCAGGACCTGACGGCCGAGTCGTCGTCCAGGTGGGCCGGGTCGATCACGAAGGCCACGCATGACCAGTGGGCGCTCGCCCGGCGCGGCCAGGCCGCGCACGTCCAGTCCCTCGAAGCCGGTATCACGACGATCCGGCACCGGCTGTCTCTGCCGGTCGGGGAGAAGGGCGCCAAGCGGGCTCCGGGCGGCTATCGCTCCGCGCACGAGTGGTTTCACAAAGCACGCCGCTTACAGGTGCTGGAGGGCCGGCTCGACCAGGTCCGGGCCGGCCGGGATGCGGGCCGGGTGCATGTCGTGCGTGGCGGTAAGCGCCTGCTGGGCACCCGTCACAACCTTGACAAGGCGCAGCTCACCGAGGCGAAATGGCGTGAGCGCTGGGAAGCCGGGCGCTGGTTCCTCCAGGCGGACGGTGAGTCGGGGAAAGGGTTCGGCAACGAGACGATCCGCATCACGCCCGAGGGCGAAGTGTCAATCAGGCTCCCGGCCCCGTGCGCCGGCCTGGCGAACGCCAAGTACGGCCGGTACGTACTTGCTGCGAAGGCGCGGTTCGCTCACCGGGGGCAGGAGTGGGCCGACCGTGTCGAGGCGAACCGGGCCGTGGCCTACCGCATCCATTACGAGACGGAGCGCGGGCGCTGGTACGTGGACGCCTCCTGGCAGATCCCTCCCACCAGGACCATCCCACTCGAAGCCGCCCTCGCCGATGGCGTGATCGGCGTGGACACCAACGCCGACCACCTCGCCGCATGGCGCCTCGACACTCACGGTAACCCGATTGGCCAGCCCCGACGGTTCTTCTTCGACCTGTCTGGCAACACCCAGCACCGCGACGCCCAGCTACGGCACGCCCTCACGCGGCTGCTGAACTGGGCCAAGACCTGCGGCGTCAAGGCCATCGCAGTCGAAGACCTCGACTTCCAGGCCGAGAAAACCAGAGAGAAGCACGGGCGCAAGCGCCGGTTCCGGCAACTCATCTCCGGCATGCCGACCCGCAAGCTCCGCGCCCGGCTGACCTCCATGGCAGACGCCACAGGTATCGCGATCATCGCCGTGGACCCGGCCTACACCAGCAAGTGGGGCGCCCAGCACTGGCAAAAGCCCATGGCCAGCCCCACCCGTAGGACCACCCGGCACGATGCAGCGAGCATCGCGATCGGACGACGCGCCCAGGGGCACCCGATCCGGCGACGGACGACACCGCCCCGTGCACACCAGAGCGATGTGTACGGGCATCGGACCGTCCAGGCCGACCGGCGTGCCCCTGGGCGTGAGGGATCCCGCCCCCGCATCCCCGGACCACGGACACGATCCGTGCCGCCGGACGCGGCGAGTACGCGGGCAACCAGGACATCCACAACCGTTCGGGGTGTCCGCAGTGACCAGGTATGAGTTCAAGACTCACTCCTGCTCACTGATTAGGAACGGTAGGGGCTGTCCAGATAGCGGGGGTGGCCGGTGAAGCCGGCGAACCCGTCCGGCACCCGCGGCCGGTGGACGCCCGTGCACACGACGACGGCGTCGGCCACGCCCCAGCCGACGGGGCGCGGGTCCACGAGACGGACCGAGCGCGGAAGGGGACGGCCGCCGCCGCGCTCCGACGCCGCGCGGATCAGGTGCAGGAAGACGCTGGTGCCCGCGAACCCCGCCCCCACGATCACCACGTCCCGCCCCATGGTCGCCATGGGGCGATGTTAAGCCCAGGGCGATTTCGCCGAGAGCGTGCGACGGTTCTCAAGGTGGTGTCCGACGTGCAGAGTTACGGCATGCGAGTACTGATGCTGGGTGGAACGGAATTCGTGGGACGGGCCGTCACCGACGAGGCCCTGGCGCGCGGCTGGGACGTCACGGTCTTCCACCGGGGACGCCACGAGGCGCCCCCGGGCGTCACCGTGCTGCGGGGCGACCGCCTGGCCGAGGACGGCCTGGCCGAGCTGGCCGACGGCACGTGGGACATCGTCGTCGACACCTGGTCCGGCGCGCCCACGGCCGTACGGGACGCCGCCCGCCTGCTGGCCGACCGCGCCGGCCACTACGTCTACATCTCCAGCCGGTCCGTCTACGCACTGCCGCGCCCCGCCGGCCTCGACGAGAGCGCGCCGGTCGTCGACAGCTCGCCCGACGCCGGTCAGGTGGCCTACGCCGAGGACAAGCGCGGCGGCGAACTGGCCGCGCTCGACGCCTTCGGCGACCGGGCCCTGCTCGTCCGCGCCGGGCTGATCCTCGGCCCCGGCGAGAACATCGGCCGCCTCCCGTGGTGGCTGCTGCGCACCGCCCGCGGCGGCCCCGTCCTGGCCCCCGGCCCCCGCGACCTCCCCCTGCAGTACATCGACGTTCGCGACCTGGCCATCTGGACCCTGGACGCCGCCGAACGCCGCCTCAGCGGCCCCTACAACCTCGCCACCCGCTCCGGCCACGCCACCACGGCCGGCCTCCTGGAAGCCTGCGTACACACCACCGGCGCCGACGCCGAACTCCGCTGGACCGACCCCAGCACCATCCTCGAGGCCGGCATCACCCCCTGGAACCAGCTCCCCGTCTGGGTACCCCCGGGCGAACTCCACGAGACCCTCCACCAGGGCGACGTGGAAAAGGCCTTCGCGGCCGGCCTGCACTGCCGCCCGGTGGAGGAGACCGTAGCGGACACCTGGACCTGGCTACGATCCCTCGGCGGCATCGCCCCCCAGCGCCCCGACCGCGACCCGGTAGGCCTGGACCCGGACACGGAGGCGAAGCTGCTGCGGGGCTGAGCCCGGCGGCGGAGGGCGTGCTCGCTTAATGCGGTGGCCGGTGCGGCGGATCGCCGACTACGGTCCTTCGGATGTGCTTCTACGGCTTCGTGTCCCACACATGGCACTACGCGTGCGTCACATGCCGCGTCAGCTTCAAGCAGGACCGCGACCCCGAGCGTCGGCACGTGTGCCCTCGCTGCGCTCGGCCGCTCGTGTGCGCCGGGCCCGACTTCGCCCCGCCGCGGCGGCGTGACGTGCGTGCGTGGTCCGTCGTGGCCGCCGTCCTGGCGGCGGGACTTCGCTACGACGGGAAGTCACCCTGCGGCTGCGACAGGGAACCGGAATACCGTCCCCGCCGGCGCTCCGAACTCAGGGCACGCCTCATCGCGGCCAGCCGCGCCGGCCTGCCGCCGGCGGAGACGCTCTCCCGTGCCGATCCGCTGACGCCGACGAAGCGCTGACAGCGCGGCCGCCACCCGGTCCCGCCGCCCCTCGGGCGTTCGAGCGCTTCGCCGGCCGACGTGCGCCGGCCGCAGGAGACCCAGGTCACATTCGCCCATGTCACAGGGGGCCGGGCTGTCTCGTCTCAGGGGTGTAGCCACTGAACGAGCACGGAGGAGCACCCCATGGACGCGCGACTGGACTTCTTCGCCGGCCCGACCGCCGGCAAGGCCGTCAAGCACATGATGTCGCTGGGCAGGACGCTCAAGGACTCGCCGCTGCCGGCCGCGACGCAGGAGCTGGTGGCGCTGCGCGTGAGCCAGATCAACGGCTGCGCGGTGTGCATCGACATGCACACCAAGGAGGCCGGCGCCGCCGGCGAGACCTCGGTGCGGTTGAACCTGGTGGCGGCGTGGCGGGAGGCCACGGTCTTCAGCGAGGCCGAGCGGGCCGCGTTGGAGCTGGCGGAGGAAGGGACACGGGTCGCGGATGCGGCCGGTGGGGTCGGTGACGTGGTGTGGGCGAACGCCGCGAAGCACTACGACGAGGACCAGCTCGGCGCCCTGGTGATCCTGATTTCGATGATGAACATGGCGAACCGTCTGAACGTCATCACCCGGCAGCCGGCCGGCGACTACGAGCCCGGGCGGTTCCACTGAGCGCAGGGGGCGTTACCCTGGCCCGCCGGTGGTCCGGGTGATCACCGGCGGGCCGCCTGTGCCGGCGAATACGGCCAGGTGGGAGGGGTTCGGGGGAGAGGATTCGTCGTGAGCAAGGTCGAGGAGTTCGAGGAGCTGCGGCCGCTGCTGTTCTCGATCGCCTACCGGATTCTGGGCAGCGTGAGCGAGGCCGAGGACGCGGTGCAGGAGACGTGGCTGCGCTTCGACGGCTCGGCGACCCGGCCCACGTCGACCAAGGCCTTTCTGTCGGCCGCGGTGACGCGCGTCTCGATCGACGTGCTGCGTTCGGCGCGGGTGCGACGGGAGGAGTACGTCGGGCCGTGGTTTCCCGAGCCGCTGCTGAGCGATCCGTACCAGGATCCGGCGCGGTCGGTGGAGTTGGCGGACTCGGTCTCGATGGCGGCGCTGCTGTTGCTGGAGCGGCTCAGCCCGCTGGAGCGGGCGGTCTTCCTGCTGCGCGAGGTGTTCGCCTTCGGGTTCGACGAGATCGCCGAGGCGGTGGGGCGTTCGGAACCGGCGTGCCGGCAGCTGCTGGTACGGGCGCGGCGGCACATGGAGGACGGGCGACCGCGGTTCGCGGCGGACCGTCAGGAGCGGCAGGAGCTGGCCACGCGGTTCTTCGACGCGCTGAAGGACGGCGACGTGGGCGGGCTGCGGAATCTGCTGGCCGCCGACGTGCGGTTCGTCGGGGACGGCGGCGGCAAGGCCCCGGCGCTGTCCAAGGCCGTCGTGGGCGCGCGGAACGTGGCCCGGCTGCTGGGCACGGTCTTCCCCTGGCTGGTCCGGATCGACGTGACGATCGATGCGCGCGAGGTCAACGGCCAGCCCGGCGCGATCTTCCGCGACCGGGACGGCAAGGTCCTGCAGATCCTGGTCCTCGAGGTGCTCGACGGGCGGATCCAGACCATCCGCGCGGTGATCAACCCCGACAAGCTCGGCCATCTGGGCCCGGTCGCCGACGCCTGGGCCGTCCACCACCGGCTGAAGCGGGTCCGCCGGCAGGCGGACTGACCTCGGCGGAGGCGGCCGACGCCGTCATTCCTATGGCCCACCCCGGCTGCGCCCGCACCCCCGTGCGAGTGAACTGGCTCCGGGGCCCGGAAGGGGTGAGGCGATGCGTGGGTGGCGTGGGCGAGGCGTCGTGGCCGGCGTCGCGGCGGTGGCCCTGCTCGTGGGCGGGTGCGACGGAGGTGGAAGGGGCCAGGGCCGTCAGCGGTCGGCGTCGCCGTCCGGCGCCGCGGGGGCCGGGGCGCGTACCTCGCAGCCGGCGCGCGCCCTGCCCGGCCTGCCCGACCGTATCGCCCGGCAGCGGCTCCTGTGGGAGGGCTGCGTCCTGGACGACGCGGGGGAGGGGGTTTCGACGCTGCGGCCGGACGCCGAGTGCGCCTGGCTCACCGTGCCCGTCGACTACGCCGCGCCCGGCGGGGACACGCTGGACGTGCGGGTGGCGCGGGTGCGGGCCGCCGATTCCGGCAGGCGGGCCGGGGCGCTGGTGTTCAACCCCGGCGGGCCCGGGGAGGCGGGGGCCGGCATGGTGGCCAGCGGGGCGTTCGAGGCGACCTCGCGGGTCATGGAGCGCTACGACCTGGTGGGCTTCGACCCGCGGGGGACCGGGCGGTCGGAGCCGCTGCGGTGCCCGGAGGGGACGGGTGGCGACCTCATTCCCCGTACCCGGGAGCAGGCGGAGGCCGAGTTCCGGGCGGCGGCCGAGCAGGGCCGCAAGTGCCGTGAGGCGACGGGTCCGTTGCTGGCCCACATGGACACCGTCAGCGTGGCCCGTGACCTGGACGTGTTGCGGTCGGCTCTCGGCGAGCCCGCACTGCACTACCTCGGCATCTCCTACGGCACCTACATCGGCCAGCACTACGCCCATCTCTTCCCCGAGCACGTCGGGCGCTTCGTGCTGGACGGGGTCGTCGACCCCGGCACCGACCAGACCGGGACGGCCCGCGGCGACGTCGCCTCCCTCGACGCCAGCTTCGCCAGCTACGCCCGCGACTGCGCGGAGGCGAGGTGTCCGCTGGGCCGCACGCCCGAGGAGATCGTCCGGACCACGACCGAATTCGTGCGCGGCCTCGACGCCCACCCCCTGCCCGGCCCCGAGGGCGGCAGGCTCACCACGGGCCTCGCCGCGCAGGGCATCAGGGAACCCCTGTACCAGGCCGAACGCTGGCCCGATCTGACGCAGGCGCTCCTGGAGGCGATGGCCGGCAGGCCGGACGCGCTGATCGGCCTGGCCGTCGAACGCGTGCGGACGCAAGGCGCGGAGACGGCCGTCGACCCGACCATGGCCCGCAACGCCGTGGAGTGCCTGGACAAGCCCGGCCCCCGCAGCGCGGGGGAACTGCTGGCCCGCATGGACGAGTTCGAGAAGGCCTCGCCGCTCTTCGGGGCGACCGTGGCCGCTGCCATGTTCCGCTGCGCCGCCTGGCCGCTGGCCGCGACGGGCAGGGCGGAGCCGCTGACGGCCCCGCGCGCGCCGGCCATGGTGCTGGTGTCGTACGCCGTCGACCCCGCGACACCGCTGGTCAACGCCCACGCCGTACAGCGGAACCTCGGCACGGCCTCCCTGGTCGTCCGTGAGGGCACGGGCCACGCCGCGTACGCGAGCGGCTCGGAGTGCACGGACCGGGCGGTGGAGGCGTTCCTCGTCAAGGGCGGCATGCCGGCGGCCCAGGTGCGGTGCCCCGCGACCTGAGCCCGCCACCGGGCCCGCCGGAGCCGTCCCCGCCGCGGCCTCAGCGTTCGCGGCGTACGACCAGCAGCGCGGCGTCGTCGGAGAGGGCGCCGCCGGTGTAGGCGCGCAGGTCGGCGACGATACGGTCCAGCAACGCGTCGGGTGCCAGGTCGGGAAAGGTGGCCAGGCGCTCGGCGAGCGGATAGAAGCGGCCGGCGGAGTCGCGGGCCTCGGTGACGCCGTCCGTGTAGAGCACCAGCGACGTGCCGGGGCCGAAGGCGAAGTGCTCGCGGCGGTACGGGCCGGGGACCATGTTGCGCAGGGCCAGCGGGGGGTCGGGGAGCGGGGCGTCCACCTCGGTGACCCGGCCCTCGTGCCACAGCAGCGGCGGCAGGTGGCCGCACTGGACCAGCTCGGCCGGCCCGCCCGACCGGGGCACGCCGATCAGGACGGCCGTCACGAACTCCTCGCCCGCCTGGCGCCGGCCCACGGCCGCGTCCAGCCGCCGGGCCACCGTGCCCAGCGCGGGCTCGACCTGCGCGGCCTCCCGGAAGGTGCCGAGGACGTCGGCGGCGGTCTCGACGGCCGACAGCCCCTTGCCCCGCACGTCACCGACGATCAGCCGGATGCCGTACGGGGTGGACAGCACCTCGTACAGATCGCCGCCCACCCGCGCCTCGGCCGCCGCGGCGAGGTAGCGCACGGCCACCCGCAGGCCGTCGACGCGTTCGGGCAGGGGGCGCAGCAGGGTGCGCTGGGCGGCCTCGGCGACGGAGCGGGACTGCAGCAGCTCGCGTTCCCGGGTCGCGACGAGCACGACGTTGGCGGTGCTGACCAGGGTGATGGCGAGGACGGTGGCCCCGGCCGTCAGGTGGACGGCGAGGGCGACGTCGGGGTCGGCCAGGGCCAGCGGGGCGACGACGGCGAGGGTGAGCAGGCCGGTGATCAGGGGCACACGGGCGCGCCGGGTGCCGATGCTGGCGAGAACGGGGGCCGTGGCGAGCACGGGGGAGAAGGTCAGCGTGGGGTCGGTCGCCAGGTCCATCGCGATGGCCACGGCGAGCAGGGCGTAGGCGGCCACGACGAGCGAGCGTGCGCTGCGGGGCAGCGGAGGCGGCGCCGCGTACGGGCTGTCGCGACCCGGGTCGCGCTTCATGACTGCTTCCACCCTAGGTGCGGGGAGCCGGGCCGCAACTCATGGGATCTTCGCCTGATCGGCTCGGCGCCCGGAGCGGCCCGGGACCGGCTCCCGGGCCGCTCGCCACCGGAATGGCATAAGTGGTCGTATGCCCAGAAAAAAGGACATTACTCCATAAAGGTGATCGCTGCCCCGTTGGGGTGTGCCGCCCGTACCGGTCGCCGATGATGGCCACTGTGAACGGCAAGGTGGTGACGCACGACGTGGTGATCGTCGTGTACGACGGAGTGCAACTGCTGGACGTCGCGGGGCCCTTGGACGTTTTCGACCGGGCCGCGGCCGAGGGAGGGGCCGGGTACCGGGTGCGGCTGGCCTCCCTGGGCGGCCGGCCCGTAGTCACCTCCGCGGAGGCGCAGTTGGGGGTTTCGGCGGATCTCGCGAGGATCCGCAAGCCGCCGGACACCCTGATGGTGGCGGGCGGCCGGGGGTACGCGGCCGCCGCGGCGGACCGTGAGCTCGTCCGGCACGTACGGCGGCTGGCGGCCGGCTCCCGGCGCACGGGCTCGGTGTGCACGGGGGCGTTCGTGCTGGCCGCGGCCGGGCTGCTGGACGGGCGGCGGGCCACGACGCACTGGGCGTTCTGCTCCGAACTGGCCGTCTGCCACCCCGCCGTGTCGGTCGAGCCCGACGCCTTCTTCGTCCGCGACGGCACGGTCGTGACCTCGGCCGGGGTGACCGCCGGCATCGACCTCGGCCTCGCCCTGCTGGAGGACGACTTCGGGCCGGAACTGGCCCGTGCCGTGGCGAAGTTCCTCGTCGTCTTCATGCAGCGGCCCGGCGGCCAGTCCCAGTTCAGCACATGGATCCGGCGCGATCCGCTGCGCGGCGCCCTGAGCGAGCTCGTCGACAACATCGACTCCGACCCCTCCGGCGACCGTTCGGTGCCGGCGCTGGCCGCGCTGATGGGGATGAGCCGGCGGCACTTCAGCCGGCTGTTCACCCAGCAGGTGGGCACCAGCCCCGGCGCGTACGTCGAACGGGCCCGGGTCGCCGCGGCGCGGGCCCTGCTGGAGAGCTCCGCCGACGGCGTCGACGCGATCGCGGGCCGGTGCGGCTTCGGTACGGTCGAGACCATGCGGCGGGCGTTCGTCCGTGAGACGGGCGTCTCGCCGGCCGCCTACCGCGACCGGTTCCGCCGGGGCTGATGTCGCCGCGAACCAGGGCCTTCACCGGCTTTACGGCCGGGAGAGCGAGTGGCCGCCCCTGTGGTGCAATTCCCGGATGACATCAGTGGTCAATCCGGCGGAGGACCCGCGTGACACCGGCCCCGGCGGCGATCTGCACCTGGAGCTGTCCGACGGCCCCGGCGGGCGGCGCGGCGCCCTGACCCGTGCCCTGCGCGACGCGGTGCGGACGGGCCGTCTCACCCCCGGTACCCGTCTGCCGCCCTACCGTTCGCTCGCCGCCGACCTGGGGCTGGCCCGCAACACCGTCGCCGAGGCCTACGCCGAACTGGTCGCCGAGGGCTGGCTGACCGCCCGCCAGGGCTCCGGCACCCGGGTCGCCCACCGCGCGGAGCCCCCGGAGGGTCGTCGGCGCGGCCCGGCCCCGGTGCCCCGGCCCGGGCGCCCGGCGTACGACCTCGTGCAGGGCACCCCGGACGCCGCCGCCTTCCCGCGCACCGCCTGGCTCGCCTCCGCCCGCCGCGCGTTGACCGCCGCGCCCAACGAGGCCTTCGGCCCCGGCGATCCGCGCGGCCGCGTCGAACTGCGCCGGGCCCTGTGCGACTACCTCGCCCGGGCCCGGGGCGTGCGGGCCGACCCCGGCCGCGTGGTGATCTGTCCGGGCTTCGCGGGCGCGCTGCGCCTGCTGGGGCGGGTGCTGGACGGCACGATCGCCGTGGAGTCGTACGGGCTGGGCTTCCACCGCTCGCTGCTGACCGGCGCCGGCCTGGCCACCGCCGCCCTGACCGTCGACGAACACGGCGCACGCGTCGAGGAGTTGGCGGCGAGCGAGGCGTCGGCGGTGCTGCTGACCGCCGCCCATCAGTTCCCCACGGGCGGCCCCCTGCACCCCGAGCGGCGGGCCGCGGTCGTCGACTGGGCGCGGGCGACGGGCGGGGTCGTGCTCGAGGACGACTACGACGGCGAGTTCCGCTACGACCGCAAGCCCGTCGGCGCCCTGCAGGGCCTCGACCCGGAGCGGGTGGTCTACATCGGCTCGGCCAGCAAGAGCCTGTCCCCGGCGCTGCGTCTGGGGTGGATGGTGCTGCCGGGGCACCTGGTGGACGCCGTGCTCGAGGCGAAGGGCGAACGGGAGTCGTGGTCGAGCACCCTGGACCAGCTGACGCTCGCGGACTTCATCGCCTCGGGCTCGTACGACCGCCATGTGCGCCGCATGCGGCGCCACTACCGGCGCCGCCGCGACGCGCTCGTCGAGGCCCTGGCCCTGCGCGCCCCGCACGTCCGGGTCACCGGCGTCGCGGCCGGGCTGCACGCGGTCCTGGAGCTGCCGCCCGGCACCGAGCGGACCGTCGTCCGGGCCGCGGCCTGGCAGGGGGTCGCCGTCGAGGGGCTGTCCCTCTACCGGCATGGCGAGGGGGCCGGGGTGCCGGGCGACGGCCTGGTCGTGGGCTACGGCACTCCGCCCGAGCACGCCTTCGCCGGTGCGCTCGAGGCGCTGTGCGAGGCCCTGCCGTCGGCGCCCGGGGAGTGACCCGACGCGCGCTTGGTACAGTCTGAATGACTTCCCAGTTCATTGGACTGATCCAAGGAGAGGGTATGGCAACCGGCACCGCCGACATCAAGGCCTGGCTCGACACCGTGGCCATCGACCCCGCCGTGCGCGCGCTGCGGCCCGACTACCGCGCGCTGGTCGTCGTCGCCGAAGGGCTGCTTCCCGGCCCGAGCGACGAGGCGAGCGAGAAGCTGCTCGCCTCGGCCGAGGAGGCCGCCCGCGCCCGGCTCGCCGGCGCCGCTCCCGAGGACCACCCGCACCTGGCCGCCTGGCGCGAGGCGTTCCGCGCCTTCGGCGCCAAGCCGCAGCGCACCCGCCCCAGCGCGGAGGCGCTGCTGCGCCGCGTCCCCGCCGGGCTGCCGCGCGTGGACCGCCTCACCGACATCTACAACGCGATCTCCGTCGCCCACGTCCTGCCGCTCGGCGGCGAGGACCTCGACCACTACGCCGGCCCCGCACGGCTGATCCGGGCCACGGGCGAGGAGCCCTTCGCGACCACGGCCGGCGGCGAGACGGTGGTCGAGCACTGCCCGCCCGGCGAGGTCGTCTGGAGCGACGACGCCGGCGTGACCTGCCGCCGCTGGAACTGGCGCCAGTGCGCCCGTACCCGCCTGACGCTCGCCACCACCCGCGCCGTCTTCATCCTCGACGCGCTCGGCCCGATGGGCGACGAGGCGCTCGACGCCGCCGGTCAGGCCCTGGTGGACGCGCTCATCGCGAGCAGCCCGGGCGCGACCGTGGCGTCACGCCTGGTGCGCTGACGGGCGGGGGAGCCCTTCGCCCGCCGGCTACGCCGACAGCGGGATCTCCGCCTCCGGATCGTCGAGGCCCTCCACACAGGCCTCGGCCAGGACGTCCATGGACAGTCCGAGCGTGGTCGCGAGCGCCGAGATCGTGAAGAAGGCGGGGGTCGGGGCCCGGCCCGTCTCGATCTTGCGCAGCGTCTCGGCCGACAGTCCCGCCCGCGCGGCCACGTCCACCATGCTGCGCTCCCCGCGTGCCGCGCGCAGCAGCTCGCCGAGCCGCTCGCCGCGGTGCCGTTCCCAGGGGGTCAGAGGAGTTCTCACCATGACCGTGATACTAATACCGGTATAAGAATTGGTCGCCGTCGGCCCGCATACCGGTCGGCGGCAATGGGTGGGGAGTCGTCGGCATGGTGGAGATCAAGACGGACGCGGCGCTGGAGGCCATGCGGGAGGCGGGCCGCGTCGTGGCGCACGCGCTGGCCGCCGTGCGGGAGGCGGCGGACGTCGGCGTCGGCCTGAAGGAACTGGACGGCGTGGCCCGTGACGTCCTGGAGAAGGCCGGTGCCCGCTCTCCCTTCCTGGGCTACCAGCCCTCCTTCGCGCCCGTCCCGTTCCCCGCGGTGATCTGCGCCTCCGTCAACGACGCCGTCGTGCACGGCATCCCCGGCGACTACCGGCTGCGCGACGGCGACCTGCTCAGCGTCGACTGCGGCGCCATGCTCGACGGCTGGGCCGGCGACGCCGCCATCAGCTTCACCGTCGGCACCGCGCGCCCCGCCGACGTCGCCCTCATCGAGGCCACCGGGCGCGCCCTGGAGGCGGGCATAGCCGCGGCGGTGACCGGCAACCGCATCGGCGACATCTCCCACGCCATCGGTGCGGTCGCCCGCGCGGGCCGCTACGGCATGCCGGCCGACTTCGGCGGTCACGGCATCGGGCGGCGGATGCACGAGGAGCCGGACGTCCCCAACCGCGGCCGGCCGCGGCGCGGTTTCCCCCTGCGCCACGGCCTGGTGCTGGCCATCGAGCCCATGCTGATGGCGGGCGGGCGCGACGGCCACCGCACGGACGCCGACGGCTGGACCCTGCGCACGGCCGACGGCAGCCGGGCCGCGCACATCGAGCACACCGTCGCCGTCACCGAGGACGGGCCGCGCATCCTCACCCTCCCCTGACGCGAGGGTGCCCCTGGCGCGAGGCCCCCGCCCGAAGTGGGGCCCCGCCCATGGATCTTTTTCCGCCGTATCGACGTTCGTACCGGATGAGAGCGCGAAGGTTTAGGGAGACGGACATGGGGCGCGTACGACGGCTGCTGACCAGGCCCATCGTCATGGGGATCGTGGGTGTCCTCGTGGTGGCGGTGGGGCTTGGCGTCTATTGGTTCCAGCCATGGAAACTGTGGGTGGACGAGACGGTGAGGGAATCGGTGCCCGTGGCGACCGGCGCGCCGGGCGACGGGGCCGCCCGGACGCTGGCGAGCGGTGAGCTGATCAGCCACGAGCACACCACCCACGGCACGGTGCGCGTGCTGCGGCTGCCGGACGGCACCCGCACCGTGCGTCTGGAGAACCTCGACACCAGCAACGGCCCGGAGCTGAAGGTCCTGCTGTCCGACGCGCCGGTCAAGGAGGGCCGGGCCGGCTGGCACGTCTTCGACGACGGCGCCCATGTCAGCCTCGGTGCGCTCAAGGGCAACAAGGGCGATCAGAACTACACCGTGCCCGCCGACGTCGACCTCGGTCGCTACCGGAGCGTGAGCATCTGGTGCGACCGCTTCGACGTCTCCTTCGGGGCGGCGGCCCTGACCCGTCCCTGACCCGTCCGTAAGGGTGCGCCCTACGCTCCGGTGACCTCGGTCGTCGCGGCGACGGGGGCGGTGCCGGAGACCGTGCAGGCGACGGTCACGCCGAAGACGTGGACGGCGGCCTCGCCGGGGGTGAAGGTCGCCGTACCCGCGGTGTCGAGCTGGGCGGAGGCCGTGCCGCCGGTGAGCGTCACCGTGGAACCGCTGGGTATGGAGGCGGGGTTGGTGAAGCCGGTGGCCGTCACGCTGCCGGACGCCGCGCCGCCGAGCTCGAGGGTCAGCTCTCCCGTGACGCTGTGCGCGGGCACGTTCAGCGGCACTCTGAGCTCCGTGGTGACCTCCAGCGCGAGCTCGGCCGTGCCGCCCTGCGGCACGCTCGCCGGGGCGGTCACGGTGACCCGCAGGGACTGCACGCCGTCGGGTGCGCCGGGGCCGGTGCAGGTGTAACCGACGGAGACGGGGTCGGCCGAGGCGGAGGGTGCGCCGAGGCCGACGCCGGCGGCGGCGAGGGCGGTGACGAAGGCGGCGCTCGCCAGCGTCCGCCTGCGGCGCCGGGGGATCGAGGGGGTGGAGGGGGTGGTGTTCATCGCCGTGCTCCCTTCCGTCCGGGACCGGGCCCTGTGGGCCGGCCGGCCGGGTGCGAGGAGGTGGGGGTCTGATGTGAACACGACATGAGTGGCATGGGGTGTCGAAGAAGTCAACACACGCCCGGGGCGCGGCCGTCGGCGCCCGGCGGTAACCGGCCACGGTGGCGGCAGCGACGAGGGGACCACCGGCGGCCGGGCGGGCCCGCGACCTGCCTGTCGTAGAGTGCGGGCATGGATACCGACGAGGGGACGCCGGTACGGATCGACGCCTGGATCTGGTCCGTGCGGCTCACCAAAACCCGCTCGCTGGCCGCCGCGGCCTGCAAGGCCGGCCATGTGCGCCTCAACGGCGACCGGGCCAAGCCCGCCCAGACGGTCAAGCCGGGGGACGAGGTGCGGCTGCGGCACGAGGGCCGCGAGCGGATCGTGGTCGTCAGGAGGCTCGTCCGCAAGCGGGTCGGACCGCCCGTCGCCGTCGAGTGCTTCGTCGACAACTCCCCGCCGCCCCCGCCGCGCGAGGCCGTGGCGCCGGCCGGTGTGCGCGACCGCGGCGCCGGGCGGCCGACCAAGCGCGAGCGGCGCGATATGGAGCAGCTACGCGGCCGCTGAGAGCGGCGGAGCGGCCCGGTCGTAGCGCCGCAGCACCAGCCGTGCCACCGCCTCGTGCGCGCCCAGCGGCTCGGAGACGACCGAGCCGCCCGCGCGGGCCGCGTGGCGCGCGAAGAAGCCGGGGCCCAGCAGGTAACGGGCCACCGCCACCTGCCGGTGGCCCCCCGCGCGCAGCGCGGACACCGCCTCGGCGGGCGTGGGCGAGCCGCCGCACAGATAGGCGGCGACCGCCGGGCGCCCCAGCCGGGCCGAGAGCAGGCCGGCCATCGACTCGGTCGCGGCGTTCGCCGCCGGTTCCGTGGAGCCCGCCGCGGCCAGCACCACGGGCCCGCCGCCCCCGCGCGGCTCCGCCTCGGCCAGCCGCCCCGCCAGCGCCTCGGCCAGCAGCGGGTCCGGCCCCAGCGCGGGGGCCACCCGGGCGCGCACCCGGGGAGCGGCGGCCAGGGCACGGGGGATGTCGACCCGTACGTGATAGCCGTCCCCCAGCAGCAGCGGAACGACCACGACCGTGCCGCTCAGGCCCGCCAGGGCCTCGGCGAGGGAGGGCCGCGCGACGTCCACGCAGCCCAGGCGGACCGGCAGCCCCGGCCGCAGCGCCGCCACCCGCGCCAGCAGAGCACCGATCGCGGCCATGCCCGCCGGGTCGCGGGTGCCGTGCGCCACGGCCAGCAGGGGCGGGGCCGCGCCCGGGGCGGTCACGGCGCGACCGCCAGCCGGTAGCCGCGCTTGGTCACCGTTCCCACCAGGTGCCCGTACGGGCCCAGGGCGGTGCGCAGCCGGGCCACGGCCGCCTCCACCGCGTGCTCGTCCGGCTGCCGGGCCACCGGCCCCTGCCACACCCTGCGCAGCAGCTCCGCGCGGCTGAGCACCGCACCCGGCCGCTCGGCCAGGGCCCGCAGGACCGCCGCCGGCAGCGGCGGCAGCCACAGCGTCGTACCGCCCGCCAGGACGGCCGTGCCCTGCAGCACCAGGGGACCGGCCTCGGTGGCCACCTCGCGCCGGTGAAGGGCGGTCAGTTCCCGTACGAGGGTGCGCACGAGCGCGCCCAGCCGGCCCCGTTCGGGCCATACGCAGGGAACGCCCTCGCGCATCAGCGGGCGGGCGCAGATCGGGCCGATGCACACCGGCAGGACGTCGTGGCGCAGCGCCTCGACGACCTCGGCCCGGCGGCCGGCCGCGTCGGCCGCGGCCAGGAACGCCTCGATGGCCGGCGCGCTGGTGAAGGGCAGGGCGTGGATCTCCCGGCGCGCGGTCTGCTCGACGAGCCGGCGCAGCGCCTCCGGGTCCTCGGGCGGCCCCCAGCGGTAGACCGGCACGGTGATGACGTCGGCGCCGCGCTCGCGCAGGGCGGCGGTGAACTCCGGCAGCGCCGCCCCGTGTTCCTGCACCGCGATCCGCCGCCCCCGCAGGTCGCGCTCCAACAGCCAGGCCAGGACGTCGTCCAGGGCCTCCGACTCCGGCGCGTACGCCTCGCGCAGCCCGCAGGCGCGCAGCGCGCCCGCGGCCTTGGGGCCCCGGCTGACCAGCACCGCCTCCCGGCAGGCCGCGACCAGGCGGGCGCCCGTGCCCCAGCCCTCGGCCGCGCTCATCCAGCCCCGCCAGCCCACCCCGGTCGTGGCCACCACGTAGTCGAGCCCGCCGGACAGGCACGCCTCGGTCGCCTCGTGGAGCAGGGCGTCGTCGGACAGGGGCACGATGCGCAGGGCGGGCGCGCCGACGACGGTGGCGCCCCGGCGGCCCAGCAGCGCGGTGAGCTCGTCGCGCCGCCGGTCCGCGGTGACGCCCACGGTGAAACCGACCAGTGGCCCCTCGGGCGGCGGCGGGCCACCGGGTAGTGCTGTCGTCATGCGCCGAGCGTGGCCGACGGTCGTTAAGGGGCCGTTGCGCGCGCATGACAGGGACGTTAGTGCGACGCCCGCTTCTCTACGCGCGTGTGTCGTGCCGCGCACATCACCACGTCAGCAGGGTGCGGGGCATGTGCGCCCACGGCAATACGTCCGTCGCACCGGCGTAACGCGGCAGGGCGAGGCTTCGTGGCATGACGGCAGCTCCCCCGCCCACCGACACCCACTGCCCGTACTGCTCGCTGCAGTGCGGCATGCGCCTGCGCCTCCTCGAGCGGCCCGCCCCGGGCGCCCCCGCCGTGGCGGTCGAGGAGCGCCCCGGCTTTCCCGTCAACCGGGGGGCGCTGTGCGGAAAAGGCGACAGCGCCGCCGAGGTCCTCGCCGACGCCGCCCGCCTGCACGCCCCGCTCGTGCGCGACCGCCGCACCGGCGCCCTGCGCGAGGCGACCTGGACCGAGGCCCTCGACCGCGCCGCCGGGGGGCTCGCCCGGGCCGCGCGGCGCTACGGGCGGGACGCGGTCGGCGTGTTCGGCGGCGGCGGCCTGACCAACGAGAAGGCCTACCTGCTCGGCAAGTTCGCGCGGGTCGCGCTGCGCACCGCCAACATCGACTACAACGGCCGCTTCTGCATGTCCTCCGCGGCCGCCGCCCAGCGCAGGGCGTTCGGCCTGGACCGGGGGCTGCCCTTCCCCCTCGCGGACGTCGCCCGCACCGGCTGCCTGATCCTGGTCGGCGGCAACCCTGCCGACACCATGCCGCCGGCCCTGCGGTACCTGCGCGAACAGCGGGAGTCCGGCGGGCACCTGATCGTCGTCGACCCCCGGCGCACCCGCACCGCCGACCTCGCCGACCTGCACCTGCGCCCCGCCCCCGGCACCGATCTCGCGCTCGCCCTGGGGCTGCTGCACCTCGTGATCGCCGAAGGGCACGTCGACGAGGCGTTCGTGGCGGAGCGCACCACCGGCTACGAGCGCGCCCGCACGGCGGCCATGGCGCACTGGCCCGAACGCGTCGAGGGCATCACCGGCGTCCCCGTGGCGCACATGCGCCGGGCCGTGGAGCTGTTCTGCGGCGCCTCCTCCGGCATGGTGCTGACCGCGCGCGGCGGCGAACAGCACAGCAAGGGCGTCGACACCGTCGGCGCCTGGATCGACCTGTGCCTGGCCACCGGCCGGGCCGGCCGCCCGTACAGCGGCTACGGCTGCCTGACCGGGCAGGGCAACGGCCAGGGCGGCCGCGAACACGGCCAGAAGGCCGACCAGCTGCCCGGCTACCGCTCGATCGACGACCCCGCGGCCCGGGCCCACGTCGCCGGCGTCTGGGGCGTGGACCCGGACGCCCTGCCGGGCCCGGGGCGCTCGGCGTACGAACTCCTCGACACCGCGGGCACCGACGACGGAATACGGGCCCTGCTCCTCATGGGCTCCAACCCGGTCGTCTCCGCCCCCCACGCCACCCACGTCACCGAACGGCTGCGGGCCCTGGACCACCTCGTGGTGTGCGACGTCGTGCTGTCCGAGACCGCCCGGCTCGCCGACGTCGTCCTGCCCTCGGCGCAGTGGGCCGAGGAAGAGGGGACCATGACCAACCTCGAGGGCCGGGTGATCCTGCGCCGCGCGGCCCTGACCCGGCCCGAGGGCGTCCGCACCGACCTGGAGATCCTGCACGGCCTCGCCGAACGGCTCGGCGTCGCGAAGGGCTTCCCCATCGCCGCGGAGGAGGTCTTCGCCGAGCTCCGCCGGGCCTCGGCCGGAGGCCAGGCCGACTACTCCGGCATCACCTACCGGCGCATCGCGGCGGAGGACGGCGTCTTCTGGCCCTGCCCCGACCCCGGCGAGGGGCGGCCCGCCCACCCCGGCACGCCCCGGCTGTTCGCGGACCGCTTCGCCACCGACGACGGCCGGGCCCGCTTCGCCGCCGTCTCGCACCGGCCGGCGGCCGAGGAACCCGACCCCCGCTATCCGCTGCGCCTGACCACCGGCCGCGTGCTCGCCCAGTACCAGAGCGGCGCCCAGACCCGCCGTACCCCCGCCCTCAACCGGGCCGCGCCCGGCCCCTTCGTCGAACTCCACCCGCGCCTCGCGGACCGGCTCGGCGTCGCCGACGGCGACCTGCTGACCGTCACCAGCCGGCGCGGGCACACCGTCGCACCGGCCCGGGTGACCGCCGGCATCCGGCCCGACACGGTCTTCATGCCCTTCCACTGGCCCGGCGCCGGCAGCGCCAACAACCTCACCAACCCCGCCCTCGACCCCGTCTCGCGCATGCCCGAGTTCAAGGCGTGCGCCGTACGGGTGGAGAAGGCGCCCGTCGAGCCCATCGGGACCACCGAGCCCGCCGACGCCGCCGGGCGGGCGTCATGACGCCCCGCCGGATCGCCGTCGCCGGGGCGGGCATGGCCGCCGCCCGCTTCGCCCACCAGGCGCTGAGCCTCGCCGGACCCGGCGAGCTGGAGATCACGCTCTACGGCCGCGAGCCGCACGCCCCGTACAACCGCGCCCTGCTCACCGGCGTGCTCGCCGGCCGCTACGGCCCCGCCGCACCGGGCCTGCCCACCGGCGGCGCCGTCGTGCGCGCGGGCACCGAGGTGACGGCCCTGGACCCGGCCGCCCGCACGCTGCGGACGGCCACCGGCGAGACGGCCCGCTACGACGCGCTCGTCCTGGCCACCGGCGCCGCGCCGCTGCCCCCGCCCGCACCCGCGGCGCCCGTAGCGGACCGGCGGGAGACGAACGGCCGGCCGGCGGAGCGGCACACGCCGCGCCGCGGCGTCCACGTGCTGCGCTCCCTCGCCGACGCCGCGCGCCTGACCGAGGACGTACCGCTCGCCCGCCGGGCCACCGTCGTCGGCGGCGGCGCCCTGGGCGTCGATGCGGCCCGCGTCCTGGCCGAGCGGGGACTGCCGGTGCGTCTGGTGCACCGGGCACCACATCTGATGAACCGCCATCTCGACGCCGGGGCGGCCGCCGTCGTACGCCGCGGCCTGGAGGCGGCGGGCGTCACCGTGACGACCGGCCACGAGGTCACCGCCCTGCTCGGCGGCCGGCGCGTCACCGGCCTGGCGTTCGCCGACGGCGGCCGGCACGCCACCGACCTGGTCGTGTTCGCCCAGGGCGTCCGCCCCCGCACCCGCCTCGCCCGGGCCGCGGGACTGACCGTGCGCGACGGCGTCGTCGTCGACGACACCCTGGCCACCTCCGCGCCCGGCGTGTACGCCATCGGCGACTGCGCCGAGCACCGCGGCGTGGTCCACGGCCGCGCCGAGGCCGCCTGGGCCCAGGCCGACGTCCTGGCCGCCCGGCTGTCCGGCGCCCGCCCCGACGCCCGCCACGCCGGCTCGCCGCGGTACCTGCGGCTGAGCGCGGGCGGCCTCCAGATCGCCGCGATCGGCGACTGCACCGGTGACGACGGCCCGCACACCGACTCCGTACACCTCGCCGACGCCACCCGCGGCACCTACAAGAAGCTCCTCCTGCGCGGCGACCGGCTCGTCGGCGCGGTCCTCGTCGGCGACCTCACGGGCGTCGCGGACCTCACCGCCGTCCACGAACGCGGCGAACCCCTGCCCCGCGACCCCCTGCACCTGCTCACCACGGAAGGAGCCCTTCAGTGACGGACACCCGACGACGGCTGGTGCTGATCGGCCACGGCATGGCCGGCCAGCGCCTGCTCGAGGCGCTCACCGACCGCGCCCCCGGCGCCTGGCGCATCACCGTCCTCGCCGAGGAACCCCGCCCCGCCTACGACCGGGTCCACCTCACCTCGTGGTTCTCCGGCACCACCGCCGAGGACCTCTCGCTGTGGCCCGCGGGCTTCGCCGACGAACACGGCATCGACCTGCGCCTGGGCGACCCCGCCACCGCCGTCGACCGCGTCGCGCGGACCGTCACCACCCGCTCGGGGGCCACCGTCGCGTACGACGCGCTGGTCCTGGCCACCGGCTCCCGGCCCTTCGTGCCGCCCGTGCCCGGCCACGACACCCCCGGCTGCTTCGTCTACCGCACGATCGAGGACCTCCAGGCCATCCGGGACCGCGCCGGCCACACCCGCGTGGGCGCCGTCGTCGGCGGCGGACTGCTCGGCCTGGAGGCGGCGGGCGCCCTGCGGGAGATGGGAATGGAGACCCACGTCGTCGAGTTCGCCCCCCGCCTGATGGCGGTCCAGGTCGACGACGGCGGCGGCGCCGCGCTGCGCCGCAGGATCGAGGAGCTGGGCGTCGTCGTCCACACCGGCGTGGGCGCACAGGGCGTCGGCTCCGGAGCCGACGGCACCGTCGACTCCCTGACGCTCTCCGACGGCCGGACGCTCGCCGCCGGCATGGTGGTCTTCTCCGCCGGCGTCCGCCCCCGCGACGAGCTCGCCCGCGCCTGCGGGCTGCCCGTGGGCGAGCGCGGCGGCATCGTCGTCGACGCCGCCTGCCGCACCGCCGACCCGCGCATCTGGGCCGTCGGCGAATGCGCGCAGGCCGCCGACGGCCGCGTCTACGGCCTCGTCGCCCCCGCCTACGCCATGGCCGAGGCCGCCGCACGGAGCATCACCGGCGGCGAGGGGTCCTTCACCGGAGCCGACCTCGCCACCAAGCTCAAGCTCCTCGGCGTCGACGTCGCCAGCTTCGGCGACGCCCACGGCACCGGCGACGGCGCCCTGGAGGTGCTCTACTCCAACACCCGCGAGGGCGTGTACAAGAAGCTGGTCGTCGCCCCCGACGGCCGGCTGCTCGGCGGCGTCCTCGTCGGCGACGCGGCCGCCTACGACCTGCTGCGCCCGCTCGCCGCCGCCGGCACCCCGCCCGCCACGCCCCCGGAGCAGCTCGTGCTGCCCACCCCGGAGGGCGGGCCCGCCGGCCCCGTGGCCCTGCCCGACGAGGCGGTCGTCTGCTCCTGCCACAACGTCTCCAAGGGCGCCGTGCGCGCCGCCGTGAGCGAGGGCGGCTGCGCGGACGTGGCCGCGGTGAAACGATGCACCAGGGCCGGCACCGGATGCGGCTCCTGCGTCAACATGCTCACCACCATCGTCCGCGACGAACTCGCCGCCGGCGGCACGCCGGTGAGCAGGGGGCTGTGCGAGCACTTCGCGCACACCAGGGCCGAGCTCTTCGAGATCGTACGGGTCAAGAACGTCACCACCTTCTCCCGCCTCATCGACGAGCACGGCACCGGCGGCGAGGGCTGCGACGTCTGCAAGCCGGTCGTCGGCTCCATCCTCGCCACCCTCAACCCCCGGCTCGGCAACTCCGTGCACATCCTCGACGGCGAGCAGGCCGCCCTGCAGGACACCAACGACCACTTCCTCGCCAACCTCCAGCGCAACGGCTCCTACTCCGTCGTCCCGCGCGTCCCGGGCGGCGAGATCACCCCCGAGGGCCTCATCACCATCGGCGAGATCGCCCGGGACTTCGGCCTCTACACCAAGATCACCGGCGGTCAGCGCATCGACCTGTTCGGCGCCACCGTCGACCAGCTGCCCCTGATCTGGCGCCGCCTCGTCGACGCCGGCTTCGAGTCCGGCCACGCCTACGGCAAGGCCCTGCGCACCGTGAAGTCCTGCGTCGGGCAGACCTGGTGCCGCTACGGCGTCCAGGACTCCGTGGCGCTCGCCATCGAACTGGAGCTGCGCTACCGGGGCCTGCGCTCCCCGCACAAGGTCAAGGCGGCCGTCAGCGGCTGCGCCCGCGAATGCGCCGAGGCGCGCAGCAAGGACTTCGGCGTCATCGCCACCTCCGCCGGCTGGAACCTCTACGTCGGCGGCAACGGCGGCATGACCCCCCGCCACGCCGACCTCCTGCTCACCGACGCCGACCACGCCACCCTCCTGCGCACCATCGACCGCTTCCTGATGTTCTACGTCCGCACCGCCGACCGCCTGGAGCGCACCGCCCCCTGGATCGAGCGCATGGACGGCGGGCTGGAGCACCTGCGGGCCGTCGTCGTCGACGACGCGCTCGGCATCTGCGACGAGCTCGACGCGCTCATGGCCCGGCACACCGAGACCTACGAGGACGAGTGGCGGGCCACCCTGGAGGACCCCGAACGGCTGCGCCGCTTCGTCTCCTTCGCCAACGCGCCCGGCACCCCCGACCCCACGGTGCGCTTCCTGCCCGAGCGCGGCCAGATCCGCCCGGCCCTCGAGCACGAGGCGGTGGCGGCCGGATGACCGGATCCCTCGTCGAGATCGAGATCGAGCCCGAGCCCGAGCCCGAGGCCGGCGGCCCCTGGCGGGCCGTGTGCGCCTACCACGACCTGCTGCCCGGACGCGGCACGGCCGTGCTCGTCGACGGCCAGCAGATCGCGCTGTTCCGCGACCGCGGGGGAGAGGTGTACGCGGTGGGCAACCGCGACCCCTTCAGCGGGGCCCATGTGATCTCCCGGGGCCTGCTCGGCAACCGGGGCGACACACCGGTGGTCGTCTCCCCGATGTACAAGCAGGCCTTCGACCTCAGGACGGGAGCCTGCCTGGACGAACCGGCCGAGCCCGGGGGCGAGCCGCCCGCGCTGCCCGTGTGGCGCGTCCGCCTCACACCGCCCGCGAGCGGGTGTGCGGGAGATGTTGCACCGCCGAACGGCGGCGCACACCGCCCGGAAACCGCCCCTTCCTAGCCTTGGAGAGTGACCACGAACCCCGCTCTCCCCACCCTCGGGACACCCCCGCCGCCGGCCACGGCGGCGCGGCCCCGCACCCGCCACCTCGACGACTGGCGCCCGGAGGACCCGGCCTTCTGGGAGGCCACCGGCGCCCGCACGGCACGCCGCAACCTCGTGTACTCCGTGCTGTGCGAGCACATCGGCTTCTCCGTGTGGAGCCTGTGGTCCGTCCTGGTGCTCTTCCTCGGACCTGAGTACGGCATCGACCCGGCCGGCAAGTTCACGCTCACCGCGGTGCCGACCCTGGTCGGCGCCGCGCTGCGGCTGCCCTACACCGTCGCGGTGACGATCTTCGGCGGCCGCACCTGGACGATCGTCAGCGCGCTCGCCCTGCTGATCCCCACCGGTCTGATCGCCTACGTCCTCGAGCCCGGGGTCTCCTACTCCACGCTCCTCGTCGTGGCGGCCGTCGCGGGACTGGGCGGCGGCAACTTCGCCTCGTCGATGGCCAACATCAACGCCTTCTACCCACAGCGCCTCAAGGGCCGCGCCCTCGGCGTCAACGCGGGCGGCGGCAACCTCGGCGTACCGGCCGTGCAGCTCCTCGGCCTGCTGGTCCTGGCCACCGCCGGCGCCGCCCACCCCCGGCTCGTACCGCTGGTCTACATCCCCCTGATCGTGCTGGCGGCGCTCGGCGCGGCCCTGCGCATGGACGACCTGCCCCGGGCCCGCCCGCACGGCCGGCCGCTGCGCGAGGTCTCCCGCGACCCGCACGCCTGGACGATGTCCCTGCTCTACATCGGCACGTTCGGCTCGTTCATCGGATTCGGGTTCGCGTTCGGGCAGGTGCTGCTGGTGCAGTTCCCCGCGGACTTCCCGACGCCGGTGCGGGCGGCGGCGCTGACGTTCCTCGGGCCGTTGCTGGGCTCGCTGGTGCGGCCCGTGGGCGGGATGCTGGCCGACCGCTGGGGCGGCGCCCGCGTCACCTTCTGGACGTTCATCGCCATGGCGGCGGGCGCGGGCCTGGTGCTGCTGGCGTCCCACGACGGCTCGCTGCCGCTGTTCCTGACGGGATTCGTGCTGCTGTTCCTGCTCAGCGGCCTCGGCAACGGCTCGACGTACAAGATGATCCCCGGCATCTACCGTGCCGCCGCCCGCCGCTGGACGGCCGCCGGCATGGACTCCCGGGCCGCCGAACAGCGCTCCCACCAGCGGGCGAACGCCCTGATGGGCCTCGCCGGGGCGGTCGGCGCACTCGGCGGCGTGCTGATCAACACCGCCTTCCGCGAGGCGTTCGGGCACAGCGGCACGGGCGAGACGGCCTACGCCGCCTTCCTCGCCTACTACGTCCTGTGCCTCGTCGTCACCCGGGCCGTCTACCTGCGCGGCGAGGGCGAGGCCGCGGCGGGCTGAAGCGGGCCTTACGGGGGTTGCCGGGGGCGGGGTCCGCCCCCGGCAACCCCTAACGGTTTGTCACCGTCCGCGGGTGCGGACGAAATTCGTGGGATTTCCGTTCCCGGTGGGGAACCATCAGCTGTGGAAGGCGCTCTCTGAGGCCAGAGGCGTACGGACGTACGGAACATCCCACGTGCAGGGGCGGTAAATGACGCGAAATGTCGGACAGCAGCGGTCGTCGGTGGCTCGTAAGGCCGCCGGGAGGACCGCGGCGGCGCTGGCGGCCGGGCTGGCGCTGGTCATGGGAGCGGCGGGAGCGGCCCACGCGGCCCCCGCCGACGGCGTGCGGGCGGAGACGGGCTGCGACACCTCCCCGGCGGCGGGCAGCGCCACGGCCGCCCGGACGGCCGCGCAGGAATCCGCCGAGGCGCCGGCGCCGGCCGCCACCGGCACCGCCGCGCAGAAGGTCTCCTACAGCGTGACCTCCCAGCTGCCCATCGGCCTGTGGTCGCCCTCGAGCGTCACCCTGCGCACCCCCGTCACCAAGGGCAAGGTCCGTCTCGACGTCACCAGCAAGGGCTTCAGCACCGACTCCCTGTCGGTGCAGCGCTTCGACCCGCGCACCAAGCGCTGGCTCGACCTGGACACCGCGCCGGGCGGCGGCAGCTGGCCGACCCGCGGCGTCTTCACCTTCCCCGTCACCGCCAAGGGCGCGAGCGCCGCGCACCCGCACACCGTCGCGCTGCGGCTGCAGGACCTCGACCGTCCCGGCACCCTGAGCGTCACCGCCTCCGTCGAGGACGGCCGCGGCCACACCTACCGCGCCCCCGCCCGCACGACCACCGCCACCCGCCCCCAGGTCACCGTCGGCGGCTGGAAGAACGGCACGGTGCTCGAGCGCGGCGGCGACGCCCGCGAGGTCACGGTCACGGTGAAGAACACCACCAACCGCGCCTACCCGTCCCTCGCCGCCTCCTACTTCGCCTACGGGGCCGGCGCGAGCCACGCCCTGACGCCCAAGGACCTGGTGCTGAGCCAGTACCGGACCGGCCAGGGCTGGGTCCGCGTCCCGCTGCTCGCGGGCGGCTGCGACCCGGGCATGAGCGCCCGGCTGCTGCCCGCCGTCAAGGGCCCCCTCGCCCCGGGTGCCGTGGCGGTCTACCGGCTGAAGGTGGCCGTCGCCGGCTCCGCCCCCCGCGACGTCACCACCGCCGACGCGGGTGTGACGGTCGCCAACGGCGACATGTCCTTCTTCTCGCAGGCGCTGCCGTTCACCGTCCGCGCGCCCAAGGCCGCGTAACCCGGCCGGGCGAGGACGGAACGACGAACACGACGAACACGACGAAAACTTCGAAAGCGTCAAAGAAGGGGCCCTCGGCCCGCGGCGGAAGCCGCGGCCCGAGGGCCCTTCGCGTGAGGTCAGTGCTTCGCCGCGGCCTTGGCCTTCGGCGTGTTGGCCTCGGTGACGTTCACCGCGGACCAGGCGGCGTTCACCGTCTTGTACTCGGTGCTGTCCTTGCCGTACATGTCCGCGGCGGCCTGCAGCGTGGCGACGCGGGCCTCGTGGAAGTCGGTCGTGGAGACCATGTACCGGGTCAGGGCGCGGTAGAAGATCTGCTGGGCCTTGTCCCGGCCGATGCCGGTGACGGTCGAGCCGTCGTGGGTGGGGGAGTCGTAGGAGACGCCGCCGATCGTCTTCGCGCCGCTGCCCTCGGCCAGCAGGTAGAAGGCGTGCGAGGAGACGCCGGAGCCGGCGTGGACCTCGCGGTCGTAGGAGCCCTCGTCCCAGTAGTCGACCGTGCCCTCGAGGACGTCGAGGGAGGGCTTGTCCATGCGGCGCAGGAACTTCTGCTCCAGGCCGAGCTTCTCGCCGAGCAGGTAGTTCGGCTTGTTGGCGGCGTTGCCGGTGGTGAACTCGACACCGACACCGAAGATGTCGGCGAGGGACTCGTTGAGGGAGCCGGCCTCGCCGAACTGGTTGTTGTTGGCGTCGACGCGCGTGGGCTGGAAGTCGGCCGTGGCCTCGATGACGCCGTGGCTGAGCTCGTGACCGGTGACGTCCAGGGCCACCAGCGGCTGCTTGAACGTTTCGCCGTCGCCGTCGCCGTAGAGCATGCAGGCGCACTCGGGGGACCAGAAGGCGTTGCCGACCTTGTCGCCGAAGTGCACGAGGGCGTGCGGGCCGGTGCCGTCGTTCTTGATGCCGTTGCGGCCGAACGTCTTCTTGTAGAAGTCGAACGTGCTGGTGATGCCGTACTGGGCGTCCACCGCCGCGCTCGCGGAGTCGCGGGCGGTGCCGTTGCCCCACTTGTTGTCGGCGTCCGTGAACGCCTTGCCGGCGCCGAAGGACCCGAGCTCCTTGCGGCCCGCGTCGCGGGTCTCGCCGTCGCCGCGGCTGGGGTCCTTGAGGGTGAAGGAGCTCTTCGCGGTCTGCGTGGTGAGCAGCGGCACATTGCCGGCGAAGATCGAGGCGCCGGTGCCGTTCGCGGGCGCCGGGAAGGCGCCGGCGGCCGGCTTGGCCACGCCGGACGTGGTGGGCTTGGCGGCGACGCGCGGGGCGGCCTGCTGGCCCTTCTGGCGCAGCGTGGACTTCAGCCGCGGCGAGATGAAGCCGTCGCTGAGCGGGGTGCTGCTGATGACCTTGCCGGAGGCCGCGTCGACGACGACGGCCTTGGCGACGCCGGTCTCGGCGTCGCCGCCCTTGACGGTCACCTGGTACGCCAGGACGGAGGATCCGCCGCGGGCGTCCACGACCAGCTCGGCCTTGCCGGCCGTGCCGCCCGCCGACTTGGCGGCCTTGGCCGCCGCCTCGTCGGCGCTGAGCTTCGGGGTGACGCTCGGCATGGCGACCTTGCGGCCGTTGGCCCGGGTCACGCCCAGGTACTGCTGCTTGGCGTCGAGGTGGACGACCATGTCGGAGCCGATCACGGTGACGCCGCGGTGGACCCGCTCGAAGCGGACGTGCCGCTTGCCCTCCGGGTCGACGAGGGTGTCCTTGACCTTCAGGGTGTCGTCCGCGCCGAGGCCGGTGTCCTTGGCGTTGGCGGCCGCCGCGGAGCGGGCCGCCTTGACGATCTCCGACTGCTTGGCGGCGCCGGCCGCGGACCGCGCGGAGGCGGCCGCGGGGTCCGAGGAGGCGCCGGGGGTGGCGATGGCCGTGCCGGCCATGGTCGCGGCGGCGACCACCGCGACACCGACGGCCACCAGACGTCTGCGGGACGAGGCCGATATGGAAGATGTGGGGGAATTACGCACTTTTCAGCGCCCTTTGCCATCAGGGCGGTTCGGGCATGCCCGACCGCGCTAGCGTGCGCGCGGTGCCGTCACCAGCGACACCACGGGGACCTGTGGTCCGTGAATGACTGTGCACGCATTGGCATGCTCATGAAAAGTGATAATAGGGTAAATGTCGAACAATTGACCAGTTGTTAACAAATGATCAACAGTCGGCGATCATGGGGTGACATCCCGTCGTCCCGGCGATGAAGAGGGGCCACGGGGTATGCGGGTTGCCGCGGTTGGCCGATCGCTCGTCATGTGAGACGACAAACAGGAGTCGATGAGGGCGAATCACCCCATCCAGTCGCCGCCCGGCACCCTCCGGCCCTCCGCCCGCAGTCGCCGCGCGAGCCGCTCCGCCGCGACGTAGACCCACCCGCGCACCGTGCCGCCGTCCTCCACCGTCACCTCGCACACCACGCGTTCGTAGAGATTGCGCGGGTCGCCCGGCCGGTGGCCCTCCAGCGCGTCGAGCGACGCCAGCACCTCGTCGTACACCGCCGGGGCCACGGTGATCAGCTCGCCCCGTACCTCGCCCGCCGCCCCCTCGACCGCGTAGGGGTAGCCCGGCCCCTCGTAGAGCACCGCGCCCGGCAGCCTCGCCGGCACCTCCGCCATCGTCCGGCCCCGCAGGAAACGGGCGTGATTGTGCCGCCCGGGGCGCAGCGTCCCGTAGACGAAGAAGGGCAGCCGCCCGTGAAACCCGCCGGTCACCGGCGCTCCCTTCCGCGCGGCCGCCGGAAGGCGGCCACGAGCCGTCGGCCGTACGATGAGGATTATGGGAGATCGGTCGGTCGCACCCTCCGCCCCCTCCGCCCCCGAACTCGTCGTCGAAGCCGATGGCGGCTCGCAGGTGATGAGTCCGAGCCGGATCTACCACGTGGGGCGCGACCCTTCGAGTGACATCGTGCTGCAGGACGCGCGCGTCTCGTGGCACCACGCGGTGCTGCGCGCGGTCGAGGACCACTGGACGCTCGAGGACACCGGCAGCACCAACGGCACCTACACCGAGGGCCACCGCATCCGGTCCCTGGAGGTGCATCCCGGCAGCGTCGTGCGCTTCGGGAACCCCGCGGACGGCCCCGCCGCCGTCGTCACCGGCGTCCGGCCGCACCCGGCGGACCGGCCCTCGTCCGTCTCGCATCCCTCCGCCACCGGGACCTTCCGGCAGCCCACGTCCGTACGGCCGCTGCCCGAGCGGACCGTACGCATCGGCCGCGGCACCGACAACGACCTCATCGTCGACGACCTCGTCGTCTCCCGGCGCCACGCCGAACTGCGCGCGCTGCCCGGCGGCGGCCACGAGATCGTCGACCTCGGCAGCCACAACGGCACCTACCTCAACGGCGTCCGCGTCCAGCGCAGCCCCCTCGGCCCCGGCGACATCGTCGGCATCGGCCACTCGGCCTTCTGCCTGGTCGGCGACCAACTGCAGGAGTTCGTCGACACCGGCGAGGTCTCCCTCGACGTCCAGGACCTCTCCGTCCACGTCGACGAGGGCCGCAAGACCCTGCTCGACGACGTCACCTTCCCCGTCGGCGCCCGGAGCCTGCTCGCCGTCGTGGGGCCCAGCGGCGCCGGCAAGTCCACCCTGCTCAACGCCCTCACCGGGCTCCGCCCGGCCGACCGCGGCACCGTGCTCTACGACGGGCGCGACCTGTACCGCGACTACGCCGAGCTGCGCGCCCGCATCGGACTCGTCCCGCAGGACGACATCCTGCACGCCCAGCTGACCGTGCGGCGCGCCCTGCGCTACGCCGCCGAGCTGCGCTTCCCGGGCGACACGGCCAAGGCCGAGCGGGACGCCCGCGTCGAGGAGGTCATCGCCGAACTCGGCCTCCAACAGCGCGCCGACCTGCCCATCCACAGCCTCTCCGGCGGCCAGCGCAAGCGCGTCAGCGTGGCGCTCGAGCTGCTGACGAAGCCGTCCCTGCTCTTCCTCGACGAGCCGACCTCCGGCCTCGACCCGGGCATGGACCGCTCCGTGATGACCATGCTGCGCGGCCTCGCCGACGACGGCCGCACCGTCATCGTCGTCACCCACAGCGTGCTCAGCCTCGACGTGTGCGACCGGCTGCTGGTCCTCGCCCCCGGCGGGCGCATCGCCTTCTACGGGCCGCCCGGGGACTCGCTGGGGTTCTTCGGCTTCGCCCAGTGGCCCGAGGCCTTCGAGGCGTTCGAGAACGACCGGGACCGCGACTGGGCCGGGCACTACCGCACCTCGCCCGAGCACCGCAGGTACATCGCCGCGGCCACCGACCAGCCCCGGCTGGGGGCGGCTGCCGCCGCCCCGGCCGCGGCCGAGGGACCGGCGAAGGCGCAGAGCTGGGGCAGTCAGCTGTGGACGCTGATGCGCCGGTACGTGATGGCGCTGAGCGCCGACCGGACCTTCCTCGTCATCATGATCGCGCTGCCGTTCCTGACCGGCGGCATGGCACGGCTGTCCGCGGGCACCAGGTTCGCCTCGGCGGACAAGGCCAACACCGTCATGCTCATCCTGTGCGTCGGCGGCGTGCTGACGGGCGCCGCCAACGCCGTGCGCGAGCTGGTCAAGGAACGTGTCATCTACCGGCGGGAGCGCGCCGTCGGCCTGTCCAGATCCGCCTATGTGATGTCGAAGATCGTCGTCCTGGGCGTGATCACGGTCGTGCAGGCGATCGTCCTGTCCCTGGTGGCGCTCGCCGGCGTGGACACCCGCGCCCCCGGCGGGCAGGGCGTGCTCATGCCGCCCCTGGTGGAGATGACGCTGGCCGAGGCCCTGCTGGCGTTCACCTCGATGATGCTGGGCCTCGTGGTGTCGGCACTGGTCCGCCGCGAAGAGGTCACCATGCCGCTGCTGGTGATGATCACCCTCGTCCAGGTCGTCTTCTGCGGAGGGATGATCGAACTCCACAACCGGCTGGTCCTGGAGCAACTGGCCTGGCTGGTCCCCGCCCGCTGGGCACTGGCGGCCATGAGCAGCACCATCGACGTCACCCACATCCCGCCCGAGCCCGGCACGCCCGCCCCGCCGCCCGGCGCCCAGGGCACCGACCCCCTCTTCGAACACTCCGTCGGCACCTGGATGCTGAGCATGAGCATGATGGTGGTGCTCTCCGTCGTCCTCGGCCTCCTGGTCGTGCGCCTGCTGCGCCGCCACGAGCCGGCCGTCATGCGGAAGTGAGGGCGGGGCATGAACGCCGTCCCCTCCCCCTACGACGCCGCCCCCGACGTCCCCGGATTCGAGCCGACCCATGTGGTGCCCAAGGACGGGCTGTCCACCTGGGCCGCCCCGGACGCGTCCGTGCCGACCGAGCCCATGGACCCGCTGCTGCCCGTCCGGCTGCTCACCCGGCGCGGCGACTGGGGACAGGTGCTCTGCTCGAACGGCTGGGCGGCATGGGTCGACGCCCGGCTGCTGATCGCGCTCCCCGAGAGCCCCCCGCCGGCGGGCGCGCCCATGGCGCGCACGGCCGACGCGCGCAGGCTGCTGGCCCGCGTCGAGGAGGCCCTGGGCCGCTACCGGGAGGCGGTGGAGGAGCTGGCGGCGGGCCGCATGGACGGGGAGACGTTCCAGCACACCACCCACGGCCTGCGCATCGGGGCGGTGATCGAGGGCGAGGCGGTCTGGCTCTACGACGCCGAGCACGACCGCTGGTGCTACTGCGACGGCACGACCATGACGACCTTCGCCGCGCCCGAGCCCGCGCCGTCGTCCCTCCCGCCCGAGCCCGCCGCGCCGTCCCTCCCGCCCGAGCCCGCCCCATCGTCTCTCCCGCCCGAACCCACGCGTCTGGACACCCCCGCCTCCGGCCCGCCGCCCACCCGGCTCGGTGACACCTGATGGCGGGCGAGGACGACCGCCGCGCCCACCCGGACGCCACGCTGGCCCCCGGCCCGTCCGGGCTGATCGGCCGGCAGCTCGCCGGCTACCGCGTCGAGAGCGAGATCGGACGCGGCGGCATGGCCGTCGTCTACCGCGCCACCGACCTGCGCCTGGGCCGCACCGTCGCCCTCAAGCTGCTGGCCCCCGAGCTCGCCCGCAACGACACCTTCCGCGACCGCTTCGCGCACGAGTCACGGGTGGCCGCCGCCATCGACCACCCGCACATCGTGCCGGTGTTCGAGGCCGGAGAGGTCGAGGGCGTGCTCTACATCGCCATGCGCTACGTCGCCGGGCTGGACCTGCGCGCCCTGCTGGACCGGGAGGGCCCGCTGCCGCTGCCCACCGCCGTGCGCATCGCCGGCCAGGTCGCCTCGGCCCTGGACGCCGCGCATGCGCACGACCTGGTCCACCGGGACGTCAAGCCGGGGAACATCCTGGTGGCCGAGGGCACCGACAGCGACCACCCCGAGCACGTCTACCTGACCGACTTCGGCCTGACGAAGAAGTCGCTGTCGCTGACCGGCTACACACGCGTCGGCCAGTTCGTCGGCACCCTGGACTACGTGGCGCCGGAGCAGATCTCCGGCAAGCCGGTGGACGGGCGCTGCGACGTCTACAGCCTGGCGTGCGTGGTGTTCGAGACCCTCACCGGGGCGCCGCCCTTCCAGCGCGACGACGACATGGCGTTGCTGTGGGCGCATCAGTACGATCCGCCGCCGCCGCTGTCCCAGCATGTGCGGGGGCTTCCGGCGCGGGTCGACGAGGTCCTCACGACGGCCCTGGCCAAGGCGCCGGACGACCGGTACGACAGCTGCCTGGAGTTCGTCACGGCCCTGCGGCTGGCCGGGCGTGAGAGCCCGGTCGCGCCGGAAGTGGTGCCGGACCATGCGCCCGGGCACTCGGCCACCCGGGTGGAGACCGCCGGTCCGCCGCCGGACCCGCCGAAGTGGGCGGCGCCGGTGTTCCCGTAGGCCGGCCCGGCTGTCGGGTAGGCCGGCCCGGCTGTCGGGCGGCGCTCACCCGCCGGGCGGCGCGCCCTCTCCCCGGCTTGCTCCCCGACGGAGCGCCCAGGACCCGGCCAGGCCGCCGATGAAGCCCGCCAACAGCCCCCACAGCAACCCGAATCCCACCAGCCGCAGCAGTCGCGCGTGCAGTGAGACCTCGCCGCCGAAGTCCCCGAGGTCGCCCAGGCCCAGCAGCGACAGGCCGAAGATCGCCGAGACCCGGGTGAGCAGACCGACGATCAGCAGGGTGACCGCCACCGCCACGGCCAGCCGTACGGCGAGCCGCCAGGGAGCGGTCCCCGCGGGCGAGCGCACGGCCAGCACGAAGCCGGCCGCCAGGAGCGCGAGCGCGGCCAGCAGCGCCAGCAGCCAGGCCCGCCCGTCGTAGGCGGACAGCGAGGAGAGGTCCACCGTGCCGCTCCCGCCGTCGGTCTCGCGCAGCACCGCCGCCAGCGGCTTGGGCACCGGCAGGCCGATGTCGCCCGGCACCCGGCCCTCCCAGGCGCCGCCCAGCCCGATGCCGAACGCCATCCAGGCGAGGTTGGGCAGCCCCAGCAGCAGCACGGCGAAGGTCTGGGCCGCGTGTCCCCGGGTGACGGCCGCGATCACTCCGGCGAGCAGACCCAGCACCACGTACGCCAGCAGCACCACCACCATCACGAAGGCCGCCGGCCGGACGGAGTCCTGGAACCGCAGCAGCCGCGAGGGCAGCGGGGTCTTCCGGGACGCGGCCAGGGCCACCGCCAGCAGCACCAGCAGCCACAGGAGTCCGTAGCCGAGCGTGGGGCCCACGGCGGCGCGGAAGCCGACGGTCGGCGTCGCGCCCAGCGCCTCACCCAGCTCGTCGAGGAACTCCTCGCCCACCTGGATCCGGAAGGTGTGCCGCGCCGCCAGCGCGATCAGCAGCAGCGCCAGCAGCCACAGCACGGCCGTACGGGCGACACGGGCCAGCAGCGCCCGCCCGCTCGTCACCGCGTGGTGCCGCATCGGCAGCAGGAAGAGGAACGCGAGGCCCAGCGCCCCGGCCAGCGTCACCGACAGCGGCACCACGGCCAGCCCGCCGCCCGTCCGCGCGATGAAGCCCGCGTCGCCCGAGAGTTCGACCGTGCCGCCGACGGCCGTGACCATCACCGCCGCGACGACGGCGGCGAACGCCCCGTCCGGCAGGTCGGCGGCGCCCGCCGCCCACAGCCCGAGGGCGGCGACCACGGCCATCGCGGCCACCCCGGCGGCGACCGTCGCCAGCGCCTGCGCCCAGGCGCGCAGCTCGGACGTGGCCCCCTGCGGGGCACGGGACGTCGGTGGCCGGCTCACACCGTCCAACGTAGACCGGACCGCGCCGGGGCACCCGTCCGCGCGGGCGCCCGGGGGAATCCCGGCCACGCACCGTGGGGCCGCCCCGCACGCCCGCTTGCGGGGCGCACTGGTTTGGGACACACAATGTGCGCAGGGGCGGCGAAAGGGAACAAAGAGCCTCCAGCGTAGGAGAAGGGCCGTGTCGTCCGAACCACCGTCAGGAAAACGCCCCACCGGCCCTCCGTCCGGCCCGCTGTCCGGGCGCGGATCGCAGCCGCCCGGCCCCTCCGAGGAACCGGAGGCCACCCGTCAGGACTGGCCGGCCCAGCCCTCCGGCCCGTCCGGCCCCCAGGAGCCCCCCGGGCCGCCGGCCCCGCCCTCGGACGGCCGCGGCACCCCGGCCGAGCGGCCCGGCGGCGGCGCGCCGTGGTGGCGGTCCAAGGCCGTGCTGGCGGCGGCGGTCGCCGTCGTGGTGATCGCCGCGGCGCTCACGGTCTTCCTCATGAGGCAGAGCGGAACGCCCGCCGGCGAGGTCTTCCTGCAGGCCGCGTCCGCCGACGGCCGTGATCCCTTCACCCACTCCTCCGCGAAGGGTTCCAGCGCCGCCGCGGCCGCCTCCCCCGCCCACCCCCAGGGCACGGGCAACGGCCCCCGCACCGTCCAGGGCTCCACGCCCGGTCTCTACGGCGGCACCCGCAACGTCGCCAGCTGCGACGTCGAGCGCCAGATCGGCTATCTGAACCAGGACCAGTCCAAGGCCCGCGCCTTCGCGGGCGCCGCGGGCATCGAGGCGGGCGGCCTGGCCACCTACCTGCGCGGCCTGACGCCCCTGCAGCTGCGCACCGACACCCGCGTCACCAACCACGGCTACAAGGACGGCTCCGTCACCAGCTTCCAGTCCGTCCTGCAGGCCGGTACGGCCGTGCTCGTCGACGACCGGGGCGTGCCCAGGGTACGTTGCGCGTGCGGCAACCCCCTGAAGCCGCCGGTCGCCGTGAAGGGCACGCCCAAGGCCAAGGGCGACACCTGGCCGGCCTACCGGCCGGAGGACGTGGTGGTGGTCGACCCGGCCGACTCCGTCATGGAGGTCATCGTGGTCTACGACCCCGAGACCCGGGAGTGGTTCGAGCGTCCGGTGGGCACCGACGGCGAGGAGGACCGCCCCATCTCCGCTCCCAAGGGCGGGATGACCACGCAACCGCCGCGCCCGGCCACCTCTCCCGGTGGCCAGCAGCCCCC
The DNA here is from genome assembly GCF_040932295.1 of Streptomyces sp. C36. Classification (NCBI taxonomy): domain Bacteria; kingdom Bacillati; phylum Actinomycetota; class Actinomycetes; order Kitasatosporales; family Streptomycetaceae; genus Streptomyces; species Streptomyces sp. C36. The sequence goes on from NZ_JBFQGI010000001.1 coordinate 341,230, forward strand.
ACAGCCTCCGCAGCCGCCCAAGCCCCAGCAGCCCACGGCCCCCCACACCATGCCCCCCGCCACTCCGCACACGACGCCGCCGACCACCCCGGCGCCGCAGATGCCGCCCCCGCCGGCCTACGGGCCACCACCAACGCGGCCGAACGGGTAAGGAGCCCGATGCGCGATTCCTCCACCGTCGTCCGCGGGGCCGCCGCCGGCCGGCTCCACGGCCGGCCGGCGGCGGCCGTGCGCGGCGGCCGTGCCTCCCTGCTGCTGGCCACGGCGGCGGTGGTCTACAACGACTGGCTGCTGGAATTCCTCCTGCCCACCGGCCTGGACGCCCGGCACTCCTACGTCAGTGAGCTGTACGCCGTCGACCAGCGCTTCCACGTCCTCTTCGGCGGCATCGAGATCATCGCCGCCGTACTGGTGGTGACCGGCGCCCTGCTGGCCCGCGACCGCACGGCCGGCGGCCTGCCGTCGGCGGGCTGGTGGTCGCTGGTGGCCTTCGGGGCGTTCTCCGTGGCGGACGTCATCGTGCCCATGCGCTGCGCGCCGTCCATCGAGCGCGGCTGTGAGGCCGTCAACCCCTGGCACACGACCACCAGCGCGCTCGTCCACGCCGCGCTGTTCGCCTCGATGGCGCTGCTCGTCCTCGCGTCCGGCCCCGGCCCCTGCCCGCGCCCGCTCATCCGCCGCCGGGGCCCGTGGGTGCTGGCCGGGGCCCTGCTGTCGGCCCTGGCCACGGTCGGCCCGCTGTTCGGCCGGCCGGGCTGGCACGGGGTTCCCCAGCGGGCCCATCTGGTGCTGGTGGGCGTGTGGTTCCTGCTGCTGGCCGGGGCCCTGCGCAAGGCCCCGGAAACGGCGGACGCCCCCGTCGGCGCCCGCCGGGTGCCCGCCTCGGTCCGCTAGGTCCGCTAGTCCGCTAGGTCCGCTAGGGCGTGTCCTGGGGCGGACACGCTCCAGGCGGGGCGGAGTCCGTCCTGCCCGCGTGGTCGAGGGCGTCGAGCATGCTCCACAGCACGTCGCACTTGAACGTCAGGGCGGCGAGCGCGGCGTCCTGCAGCTGACGGGTCGTGCAGTACGACAGGACCAGGCCCAGGGCGTGCCGGGCGTCGTCGGTGACCGCCGCCGGGCGGGTGGTGAAGTAGTCGTGGCCGGAGGGGTCGACCCAGGGGTAGTGGGTGCGCAGCGCGGCGAGCCGGTCGCGCATCAGGCCGGGCGCGAACAGCTCGGTCAGGCAGGCGGCGACGGCCTCGATCCAGGGGCGCGTGCGGCAGAAGGTCACATAGGCGTCCGTGGCGAAGCGGACGCCGGGCAGGACGTGGCGTTCGTCCAGCACCTCGGCGCGGGTCAGGCCCGCGGCCTCGGCGAGGGCGAGCCACTGGGCGTTGCCGCCGTGCCCCTCGGCCGTGCCGTCCTGGTACGTGATGCGCTCGGTCCAGCGGCGGCGCACCTCGGGCACGGGACAGTTGGCGACGATGGCCGCGTCCTTCTGCGGCAGCAGCTTCTGGTAGTACCAGCGGTTGGCGATCCAGCGCCGCAGCTCCGGCCCGGTCAGACCCCCTTGGTGCAGCCGCAGGTGCACCGGGTGCCGGGACCAGTACTGATCGGCGTGGGCGTGCAGCGCGGTGGTGAACGCCGAGCGGGTCAGACACCCGTCGTGCCCGGCGTCCGCCGCCGGGCCGGGCGCCGTCACCACCGGGCGGCGAACGCGGTGACCTCGGCCGGGAGCGGGCCTGCCACGGCAGGAGCGGTCGTCAAGGACGTTCCCCTCTCTCGTCTCCCCGGCGCGGGCGGCACCGTGGCATCCACCGGGGCACGCGCGCCCCGCCGTCAAGGGTCCGTAATGCCGGCCACCGCCCGCAATCGCTGGAACGGGTGAACGAGCCGGACGCCCGGCGAGCGGGCCCTCGCCCGGACGAGGGAAGTCCGGGCACATCGGTCCCTTCCGTTTACGGCGCCGGGCCCTGGGTACCCGGCGCCGATGATGAAGAGAACGAAGCCGTCCGTCGTGGTGGTGACCGGCGCCAGCGGCGGCGTGGGGCGTGCCACGGCCAGGGCGTTCGCCCGGCAGGGCGCCTGCGTCGCGCTGCTGGCGCGCGGGCACAAGGGGCTGGAGGCCGCGGCCGCCGAGGTGCGCACGCGCGGCGGCCAGGCGCTGGTGGTGCCCGTGGACGTGGCCGACCACCGGCAGGTCACCGACGCGGCGAACCGCGTGGAAGAGGTGTTCGGGCCCGTCGACGTGTGGGTCAACAACGCCTTCACCGGCGTGTTCGCCCCCTTCGTCGAGATCGAACCCGAGGAGTTCCGCCGCGTCACCGAGGTCACCTATCTGGGCTATGTGTACGGCACCCACGCCGCGCTCTCCCGCATGCTCCCGCGCGACCACGGCACCGTCGTCCAGGTGGGCTCGGCCCTCGCCTACCGCGGGCTGCCCCTGCAGTCCGCGTACAGCGGCGCCAAGCACGCCATCCAGGGCTGGCACGAGGCCCTGCGATGCGAGCTGCTCCACCAGGGCAGCAAGGTCCGTACGACCATGGTGCAGCTGCCCGCCCTGAACACCCCGCAGTTCGGCTGGGTGCTCAACCGCATGCCGCGCCGCCCCCGCCCCGTACCCCCCGTCTACGAGCCGGAACTCGCCGCCCGCGCCATCGTGCACGCCGCCGCCCATCCGCGCCGCCGCGAGTACTGGGTCGGCGCCAGCACCGTCGCCACCCTCGTCGCCAACGCCGTCGCGCCCGGCCTGATGGACCGCTACCTCGCCCGGACGGCCTACGCCGCGCAGCAGCGCTCCGATCCCGCTCCGGGGATGTCACCGGTGAACCTGTGGCATCCCGTCGACGGCGACGGCGGCCACGACTACGGCGCCCACGGCGACTTCGGCAGGGGCGCGCGGGTGCACGGGCCCCAGCTGTGGCTCTCGGAGCACCGGGGCGCCCTGGCCGGCGGGGCGGCGTTCGCCGCCGCCGCGCTGGCCGCGGCCCGGATGCGGACGGATCATGGGCACCATGACCGGTGACAAGAACCTGACCGACTCCCGGCGGCGCACCGTGCTGGCCCGGCACGCCGAGGCGCTCGACCTCTTCACCGACCGGGTGCACGCCATCCGCCCGGATCAGTGGGACGCGCCCACGCCGTGCACCGAGTGGACCGTGCGCGATCTGGTGAACCACCTGGCCGTCGAGCAGATGTGGGTGCCGCCGATGCTGGCCGGCTCGACCGTCGAGGAGGTCGGCGACGCCTTCGACGGCGACCGGCTCGGCGAGGACCCCGTCGGCGTCTGGGACCGGGCGGCCGCCACGGCCCAGGAGGCCTTCGGCGCCCATGAGGCGCTGGACCGCACGGTGCAGCTGTCGTTCGGCAGCACGGCCGCCCACGCCTACTGCGCGCAGATGATCGCCGACCTGGTGGTGCACGCCTGGGACCTCTCGCGCGCGATCGGCGCCGAGGAACACCCCTCGAAGGAGCTCGTGGACTTCACCCTGCACGAGGTGGAGCCGTACGCCGACGACCTCTCGGGCTCGGGCCTGTTCGCGAAGCCGGTGCCGCCGCCCCCCGGCGCCGACACCTGGCAGAAGCTGCTCGCCAAGCTCGGCCGGCGGCCCTGACGTCCTGATGCCCCGACGTTCTCATGCCCTGACGTCCTGATGCCCCGGCGTCAGGCCCCGCCACCAGCCCCCTCGGCCTTGCGGAACTCGGCGGTGAACGCGTCGCAGAACGCCTTGAGGTCGTCCGGCTTACGGCTGGTGATCAGCGTGTTGGGCCCATGGGTGCACACCTTGACCTGCTCGTCGACCCAGGACCCGCCCGCGTTCTGGATGTCGGTGCGCAGGCTCGGCCACGACGTCAGGGTGCGGCCGCGCAGCACATCGGCCTCGACCAGCGTCCACAGGCCGTGACAGATCGCGGCCACCGGCTTGCCGGACGTGAAGAAGCCACGGGCGAACGCCACCGCCCGCTCGTCCAGGCGCAGGAAGTCGGGGCTCGCGACCCCGCCCGGCAGCACCAGGGCGTCGTACTCCGCGGTGCCCGCCTCGGCCACCGTCCTGTCGACGGGGAAGGTGTCGCCCCGGTCGAGGTGGTGGAACGCCTGGATCCGCCCCGGCTTCGTGGAGACGAGGTGCGGGGTGCCGCCCGCCTCCTCGACCGCCTTCCAGGGGGTGGTGATCTCGACCTGTTCGGCGCCCTCCGGCGCCACCAGGAACGCGACCTTCATGACGACTTCCCTTCTGTCGGGGTGGCGGACTTCCCTCGGCCGCCGGGCAGGAACTCCTGGATCTTCGCCTTGATGCCCTGCCGCAGCACGCCCTTGCGGTCGGCGTCGCCCTTGAGCACGGAGGCCGCCGTCGCCTCGATCTGCTCCCAGTCCGCGTGCGGGGGGATCGGCGGCACCGCCGGGTCGGTGACGAACTCCACCACGGCGGGCCCCGGCGCGGCCAGGGCCTCGCGCCAGGCGTCCTCGACCTCGTCCGGCTTCTCCACCCGGATCCCGGTCAGCCCCAGCAGCTCGGCGAAGCGGGCGTAGGGGACGTCGGGCAGTTCCTGCGAGGGCAGGAACGCCGGGGAGCCGCCCATGGCGCGCAGCTCCCACGTCACCTGGTTGAGGTCCCGGTTGTTCCACACGCCCACCACCAGCCGCTGGTCCTCCCACTGGTGCCGGTACTTGGCCACCGTGATCAGCTCGGCCATGCCGTTCATCTGCATCGCCCCGTCCCCGACCAGCGCCACCACCGGCCGGTCCGGGTGGGCGAACTTCGCCCCGATCGCGTACGGCACCCCGCAGCCCATCGTCGCCAGCGTCCCCGACAGGGAGCCGCGCATCGTGCCGCGCAGGGTGATGTGCCGGGCGTACCAGTTGGCCACCGAACCGGAGTCCGAGGTCAGGATCGCGTCGTCCGGCAGCAGCGGTGACAGCGCCCGCGCCACGTGCTCGGGGTTCACCGGCTCGGCGCTCACCGCGGCCCGCCGCGCCATCACCTCCTTCCACCGCTGCGCGTTGGCGATCACCTGGCTCTGCCAGCCGCGCCGGTCCTGGCGCTCCAGCAGCGGGATCAGCGCCTCCAGCGTGGCCCGCGCGTCACCGATCAGGTTGACCTCGTAGGGGTAGCGCAGCCCGGCCAGATGCGGGTCGATCTCGATCTGCACGCCCCGCGCCGCGCCGAACTCCGGCAGGAACTCCGCGTAGGGGAAGTTGGACCCGATCGTCAGCAGCGTGTCGCAGTCGCGCATCAGCTCGTAGGAGGGACGGGTGCCCAGCAGCCCGATCGAGCCGGTGACGTACGGCAGCTCGTCGCTGAGCACGTCCAGGCCCAGCAGCGCCTTCGCCACCCCCGCGCCCAGGATCTCGGCGACCCGTTCCACCTCGCCGCGGGCCCCGGCGGCGCCCTGGCCCACGAGGATCGCCACCTTCCGACCGGCGTTGAGGACCTCCGCCGCGCGCTCGAGCGCGTCGGACGAGGGCAGCGCCTGCCAGCCGCTGCGGTCCAGGCTGGAGGGCACCATCTTGTGGTCGTGGGTGGGCGGGGTGTACGCGAGGTCCTGCACGTCGGCGTGGACGATGACGGCCGTGGGGGCGCGGCGCGCGTAGGCGGTGCGGATCGCCCGGTCCAGGACGTTCGGCAGCTGCTCGGGGACCGTGACGGTCTCCAGGAACTCCGAGGCGACGTCCTTGAAGAGCGTGTGCAGGTCCACCTCCTGCTGGTACGCGCCGCCCATCGCGGAGCGGGCCGTCTGGCCCACGATCGCCAGCACCGGCACGTGGTCGAGCTTGGCGTCGTAGAGGCCGTTGAGCAGATGGATCGCCCCCGGCCCCGACGTCGCCACGCACACCCCCAGCCGCCCGCTGAACTTGGCGTACCCCACGGCCTCGAGCGCCGCCGTCTCCTCGTGCCGGGCCTGGACGAACCTCGGCCGGTCCTCGGCCCGCCCCCAGGCCGTCAGCAGCCCGTTGATCCCGTCCCCCGGGTAGCCGAAGACCCGCTCCACACCCCACTCGCGCAGGCGCGCCAGGATGCGGTCGGAAACCTGCTCGCTCATGCCGTTCCTCTCCACTGCCGCCCGGTGCGGGGCGGCCTCGCGTCGCCCCGGGACGTGCTCGTCGAGGGCCTCGCCGTACTCCGTCATCGCGGTGGGATCCCCCGGGGCCGCGCGGTGAGCTCAAACGCAACGGGTAACCCCCGGGCGCCGCGATGAAACCTCCCGGTTCGCGGCTTCCGGTTCCCGGATCGTGGTTCGTGGTTCGTGGTTCGTGGTTCGCGGTGCGGCGGGGTGGCGTCCCGCCCCGGCCCGCCCGATGTCCGATACTCGGTCGCGAGTCCGGTTCGTCCCGATTGGGCAGGGAAGGTGGAGAGACGGTGCTGCGCAGGGCGGCCGCGGCCGCGGAGGTCCTCGGCTGGTGGGCGGCGCTCACCGCCGTGTGGACCGTACTGATCAGCTCGGTGGACCCGCTCGAGACGGCCGTCGGCGCCGCGGCCGCGCTCCTGGCCGCCTGCGCCGCCCGCGGCGCCCGGCGGGCGGCGGCCTGAGATGAACGGGTGGCTCGTGGCCGCCGCCGTGCTCGTCGTCGCGGGCCTGGGCCCGAGCCTGTGGGGCGTCGCGCGCGGCGGGGTCGGCCGGCGTGTCGTCGCCCAGAACGCGGCGACCCTGCTGCTGTGCCTGGTGTTCCTCCTGCTCTCCCAGGGGTACGGGCGGCCGTCGTACACCGACCTCGCGCTGGTGACCTCGGTGCTGGGCCCGGCCGGGACGCTCGTCTTCGTCCGGCTGCTCGGCGACGAGATCGACGCGCCCCCGCCGGGCCTGCGCCTGCTCACCCCCCTCGTCGCCGTCGGCACCCCCGCCACCGTCGTCCCGCTGTGCGTCGCCACCGGCCCCGGCCGGGCCCTGCTCAAGCTGCTTCTCATCGGCGCCCTCCTGATGGCCGGCGGGATCGTCACCTCCAAGGTCCTGCGCCATGCGTGAGGCCTTGGACGACACGCTCGTCGCCGCCTCGCTGCTGCTCGTCGCGGCCGCCGCCACCGCCGCCGCGCTCACCCGCGACCCCGCCCGGCAGGCCGTCGTGCTCTCCCTGCTCGGACTCGCCCTCGCCCTGCTCTTCACCGTCCTGCAGGCGCCCGACGTGGCCCTGTCCCAGCTCGCGGTCGGCTCGGCGGTCACCCCGCTGATGATCCTGCTGACGGTCCGCCGGGTCCGCCGCCGGAGGCGGCGCGAGTGACGCGCCGGGCGCGGCTGTGGGTACTGGCCGCCGGACTGCTCGGCACGGCGGCGCTGTTCGCGGCCGCCTGCCCGCGCATGCCGCCGTTCGGCGGCACCTGGCACCCCTACGGCGACCGGGCCGTCGCGGCCGCGATCGCGCAGCGCACCGCCAACACCGTCTCCTCCGTCAACTTCGACCAGCGCGCCCTCGACACCCTCGGCGAGGAGAGCATCCTCTTCGCCGCCGTCCTCGGCACGGTCGTCCTGCTGCGCCGCACGCCCGACGAACGCCGCGTCGCCCCGCGGCCCGCGTCCGTACCGCCCGCCCTGCGCCGATACGCGATCACCGTGCTGCCCCTGGCCCTCCTCATCGGGCTGTACGTCGTCGCCCACGGCCAGCTCAGCCCGGGCGGCGGCTTCCAGGGCGGCGTGGTCGTCGCCACCGCCCTGCACCTGCTCTACATCGGCGTCGACCACCGCGCCCTGGAACGCGTCCGCCCGGTGGGTCCGTACGAACTCGCCGACGGCGTCGGCGAGGGGGCGTACGTCGTCCTCGGCGCCGCCGGGCTCCTCGCCGGCTCGGCCTACCTGGCCAACACCCTCCCGCACGGCACCTTCAACACCCTGGCCTCCGGCGGCACGGTCCCGCTGCTCAACGCCGCCGTGGGCATGGAGGTCGCCTCCGCCGTGGTCGTCCTGCTCGCCCACTTCCTCGCCCAGGCCCTGGAGATCGTGGAGGAGAAGACCGTCGACGAGAAGACCGTGGACGAGAAGGAAGGGAAGGAAAAGGAATGAGCGTCCTGCCCTACCTCGTCGCCGGGTGGATCTTCCTGGTGGGCGTCCACGGCCTCGCCACCAGCCGCCACCTCGTGCACGCGGTCGGCTGCCTGGCGGTGGCCCAGTCGTCCACCTACGTGCTGCTGCTGGCCGTCGGCTACCGCCGGGGCGCCACCGCGCCGGTCTTCTCCGACATCCCCCCGGGCACACCGGTCGTCGACCCCGTCGTCCAGGCCCTCGCCCTCACCGACGTCGTCGTGGGCGCCACGGTCACCGCGCTGCTGCTGGCCCTGGTGGTGCAGACCCGCAAGCGGCACGGCACCGTCGACCCCGACGAACTGTCCGGGCTGAAGGGCTGACCCGCCGTGGACCGGCTGCTCCCGCTGATCGTGGCGGTGCCCCTGCTCGGCGCCGCGGTGCTGGTGGGCGCGGGCCGCCGGATGCCGCGCCTCGCGGCGGAGGCGGTGGCGTGCGCCTGCGCCGCCGCGTCCACCGCCCTCGCCTGCGCCGCGCTGGCGCGGGCCACGACCGTGGTGTCCTGGGTGGGGGACTGGCGGCCGCGCGACGGCGTGAGCGTGGGCATCGTCCTGGTCGGCGACCGCATCGGACTGGGGCTCGCGGCGCTGGCCTCCGTCCTCGTCCTGGCCGTACTGGCCTACTCCTGGCGCTACTTCGAGGAGCCGCCGCGCGGCCACTCCGGCGCCTTCCCGGCCCTCGTCCTGCTCTTCCAGGCGGGGATGTGCGGCTTCGCGCTCACCGGGGACCTCTTCGACGCCTTCGTCTTCTTCGAACTGATGGGCGTCTGCGGCTACGCCCTCACCGGCTACCACGTCGAGGAGGCCCGGCCGGTCCAGGGCGCCCTGGCCTTCGGCTTCGTCAACTCCCTCGGCGGCTACGCCATGCTCATGGGCATCGCCCTGCTGTACGCGCGCACCGGCGAACTGGGCATGGCGGCGATCGGCCGGCAGCTGGCCGCGGCGCCGGAGCGCGACGCGCCGGTGGCCGCCGCGTTCGTCCTGGTGATGACCGGGCTGCTGGTCAAGGCCGCCGCCGTCCCCTTCCACTTCTGGCTGCCGGACGCGCACGCCGTCGCGCCCACGCCGGTGTGCCTGGTCCTCTCCGGCGTCATGGTCGAGACGGGCGTCTACGGCGTCGCCCGCGTCCACACGACCGTCTTCGGCGGCCCCGGCGGCATCCCCGCCGCCGGCACCCGGCGCGTGCTCGTCGTCCTGGGCGTGGTGAGCGCGGTGACCGGCGCGGTGATGTGCTGGCAGCAGCGGCACATCAAGCGGCTGCTGGCCTTCTCCACGGTCGGCCACACCGGCCTCTTCCTCGTCGGTGTCGGCCTGCTGACCGACGAGGGCCTGTCGGGCACATGCCTGTACGTCCTCGGCCACGCGGGCGCCAAGGCCGCCCTCTTCGCCTGCACCGGCATCCTCCTCGCGCGGCTGGGCAGCGTCGACGAGCACGAACTGCACGGCCGGGGCCGCGACATACGGGGCATCGGCCTGCTCTTCGCCCTCGGCGGCCTCGCCCTGGCGGGCCTGCCGCCCTTCGGCACCGGCCTGGGCAAGGCGGTCGTGGAGGAGGGGTCCGCCTGGCTGCCCGCGCTGTTCGGCCTGGTGTCGGCGCTGACCGGCGGCGCGGCGCTGAGGGTCGCGGCACGGGTCTTCCTCGGGGCCGGCGAGCGCGGCCGCGAGGAGGAGCCGGAGACGGTGGGCGGTGAGGAGGAGCCCGAGACGGCGGGTGGCGAGGAGGAGCCGGAAACCGGCCGCCGGATCCGTCTGGCGCCCCCGCCGATGGTGTCGGTCGCCGTGGCGCTGCTGGCCGGCGCGCTCGCGGTGGGGACCGTGCCGGCGCTCGCCGAGGCGACGTACGCGGCCTCCTCCGCCTTCCTGGACCACGCCGGCTACGCCGCCACCGTCCTCGGCGGCCGGGCCGGCGGCGGGCAGCCGGGCCACGCGGCCGCGGCACACGGCGGCGCGTGGTGGACCTGGACCGGCGCGGCCCTCGGTCTGCTCTCGGCAGCCCTCGCCGTCGTCCTCGCCGCGGCGGCCGTCGTCGGCCTGGTGCCCTCCCGCGGTTGGAGCGCGCCGCTGCGCCGGCTGCACTCCGGCCACATCGGCGACTACGTGGCCTGGACGACGGCCGGGATCGGCCTGCTGTCCCTGCTGACGCTGTGGTGATCTCACGGCTGCCGCCCGGCGCTCGCCGCGTACCGGAGGCCGCAGGGGATGTCCGGGAGCGGGCGCAACCAACGGGCGGGCCGGGCTGTCATATCGTTCATGACAAGTTCACCGAAGAGAACCCTCGCACGCCGTTTCGGCGTCCTGCTGGGCGCGGCGGGACTGGCCGCGCCCCTCACCGTGGCGCTGGGCGCGGGCTCCGCCCAGGCGGCGACCTCCGCGTGCACCGCCGGCACCGGCCCGTACCAGGCGAAGGCGGAGCGCTTCCTCGGCCGGACGGCCGACGGCAAGCAGTCGGCCGCCGACTGCCGCGCGATACGCGACTTCCAGCGCGACCACGGCATCAGCCCGGCCATCGGCTACGCGGGCGCCGTCACCTGGGGCGTCATGGACCTCGTCACCCAGCAGCGGGCCGCCGGCTCCAACCCCAACGCCGCGGGCAAGTGCCCGACGAACAAGGGTCGCATAGCCTGCGTGGACCTCACCCGCCAGCTGAGCTGGGTCCAGGACGGCAAGAAGCTGAAGTTCGGCCCCGTCCCCATCCGCTCGGGCCGCGACGGCTACGAGACCCGCACGGGCCTGAAGAAGGTCTACTGGCGCAGCATCGACCACTGGTCCACGATCTACAAGGTCAGCATGCCGTACAGCCAGTTCTTCGACGGCGGGCAGGCCTTCCACTCCATCGACGGCAGCGTCTGGTCGGCCCCCGGCTCGCACGGCTGCGTCAACATGCGGCGCGGTGACGCCAAGTCGTACTGGTCGCTGCTGAAGAACGGCGACGACGTGTACGTCTACGGACGCAAGCCCGGCACCTGAGGGGGCGCCACGACCCCGATGATCAAGATAGATTTCGGGTCGGGCGTCGCTTGAGGAGAGCAACTGTGGAGAACACCGGGGACGGTGCGGTGCGGTTACCGCACCTTCGGCTCGATGAGCTGCTGGAGGAGCTCCAGTCCAGGCTGGACGCCGCGCGCGGCACCCGTGACCGGGTGCACAGCCTGCTGGAGGCCGTGCTGTCGGTGGGACGCGAGCTGGATCTGGAGCATGTGCTGCGCCGCATCGTCGAGGCGGCGGTGGTGCTGGTGGACGCCGAGTACGGCGCGCTGGGGGTGATCGGTCCCGACGGGCGGACGCTGTCGCAGTTCCTGACCGTCGGGCTCGGCGAGGACCGCATCGCGGCCATCGGCCCCCACCCCAGCGGCCACGGCATCCTCGGCGAGCTCATCCGGCACCCCGAGCCGCTGCGGCTGCCCAGGATCTGCGAGCACGCCGCGTCGTACGGCTTCCCGGAGGGCCACCCGCCGATGCACAGCTTCCTGGGCGTGCCCATCCGGGTACGCGACCAGGTGTTCGGCAACCTGTACCTGACCGAGAAGCACGGCGGCGCCCAGTTCGAGGCCGAGGACGAGTCCGTGCTGTCCACGCTCGCCGTCGCCGCCGGCGTCGCCATCGACAACGCCCGGCTGTACGAGGAGGCCACGCGCCGCGAGCAGTGGCTGCGGGCCGGCGCCGCCGTCACGAACCGCCTGATGTCCGGCAGCCCGCCGGACGAGGTCATCGGCCTGATCGCCGAGCTCGCCCAGGAGATCACCGGCGCCGCCCTGGCCACGGTGGCCCTGCCGGTGCCCCAGGGCGACGCGCTGTCCGTCGAGGTGGCCGTCGGCGACCGCGCCGACGGGATCCGCGGCCGCGTCCTGCCGGTGGACGGCTCCCTGTCCGGAGCCGCCTACACCGGCGGCGGCCCGGTGCACGGCCGCGCCACCGAGTCCCTGCCGGGCCCGGCCGTCGCCGTGCCGGTGACCTCGGGCGACGCCGTACGGGGCGTGCTGCTGCTGGCCCGCGTCAAGGGGCAGGCGGAGTTCTCCCACGAGGAGACCGAGCACCTGGCCGGCTTCGCCGGACAGGCCGCCCTGGCCATGGAACTGGCCGAACGCCGCGCGGACGCCCAGCAGATCGCCCTCCTGGAGGACCGCGACCGCATCGCCCGCGACCTGCACGACCTGGCGATCCAGCGGCTGTTCGCCACCGGCATGACCCTGCAGAGCGCCGACCGCTTCATCGACCACCCCGAGGCCGTCGAGCGCGTCCACCGCGCGGTCGACGACCTGGACGAGACCATAAAGATCATCAGGTCGACCATCTTCGGCCTGCGCTCCCGGGAGGCCGCACCCCAGCACGGCCTGCGCACCCGCGTCGTCCAGACCGTCGGCGAGGCCGGCACCCTCCTCGGCTTCGCCCCGAGCCTGCGCATGGAGGGCCTCCTGGACACCCAGGTGCCGCGCCCGGTCGTCGACGACGTGGTGGCCGTCCTCGGCGAGGCCCTCGCCAACGTCGCCCGCCACGCCGGCGCCACCACCACCGACGTGTCCGTCGTCAACGACGGCCACCACCTCGCCCTGACCGTCACCGACGACGGCACCGGCATCCCCCACACCGGCCACCCCCGCCGCAGCGGCCTCCGCAACCTCGCCGAGCGCGCCTCCCACCACGGCGGAGAACTCCACCTGACCACACCGGAGGGCGGCGGCACGCGCCTGGTATGGCGGATACCGGTGCGATGATGGCGCATTGTCGTTGTTTGTGAGATAAGGCACAACTGACGAATGCCCCTCTTAGGGGGAATCTTCCGTGATTCTTGCCAATTTTCCGGCATGGACCGCGCACATCATGTGCCCCTACCGTCACAGCTCGCGACCATGCGTCAGGCTCTGGGGAGGGCTGGGGGGATGTTTCGTCATGCGCGCGTGCGTGCGCTCGGCGGTGCCGCTGTGTGGGGACTCGGGTTGGTGCTGCTGACCGGGGTGTTACCGGATCAGGCGGCGGCGAGGGCCGCGGGCTTCGCCTCACTGGGCAGGGCCTCGCCCGCCGTGTCCGATCCGGCCGGCGACGCGTCCGCCCCGTCGGAGACCGAGGCGCTGGCCCTGGCCAAGCGCTCGGGCCGGAACGTCGAGGTGGAGTCCCTGCGCGCCGAGACCTCGGACGTGGTGGCCCGGCCCGATGGAAGGCTGGAGGGCAGGGAATACCTGCGCCCGGTCCGGGCGCGGGTCGGGGGTGGGTGGAAGCCGGTCGACGCCACGTTGGAGAAGACCGCCGACGGCGGCGTCTCGCCCCGTGCGGCCACCGTTGGGGTGACGTTCTCCGGCGGCGGCGACGCACCCCTGGTCCGGCTGGACAAGGGCGGACGCAGGCTCGCTCTGGGCTGGCCGTCCAAGCTCCCGGCCCCTCGCCTGGACGGGGACACCGCCACCTACCCCGACGTCCTCCCGGATGTCGACCTGAGACTGGCCGCGCAGGCGGACGGTTTCACCCAGCTGCTCGTCGTGAAGTCGGCGAAAGCGGCGGCCAATCCCGAGCTGGCCAGGCTGCGCCTGAGGCTGGGCGGAGAGGGCCTGACCGTACGGGAGACCGCGCAGGGCGGCCTGACGGCCGTCGACCAGGGCGCCGGCGGCACCGTCTTCGAGGCGCCGACGCCGATGATGTGGGATTCCAGTCCCGGCCGGGCCCCGGTGGGCAAGGCGAAAGAAGCCCGGGCAGGGGCGGCCCGGGTCGCCAAGGCCTCAGGGAATGGCACGGACGAGCCCGGAGCGGGGGAGTCCGGCAAGCAGGCACGGGTCGGCGTGGACGTGGCCGACAGCGGTCGTGAGCTGGTACTCACACCGGACAAGGCCGTTCTGGGCGGGCCCGGCACGGTGTACCCGGTGTTCATCGACCCGCAGTGGTACACCCCGCAGGCCTCCGCCTGGACCATGGCGACAAGCTACTTCGCCGACGAGCCGCAGTGGAAGTTCAACGGCAAGAGCGACGCCGGCATGGGTTTCTGCGACTGGATGCATTGCCAGCCGGAGGACACCAAGCGCCTGTTCTACGAGATCGGCACCTCGAGGTTCGCGGGCAAGACGATCCTCTCGGCGGAGTTCGTGGTGCGGGAGACGTGGTCGGCCTCGTGTGAGAAGAAGGGCGTTCAGCTCTGGCGGACGAAGGGCATCGACTCCTCCACCACGTGGAACTCCCAGAAGGCATCCGGCTTCTGGATCAAGAAGATGGGGGAGGAATCCTTCGCCCACGGCTTCGAGGGCTGTGCCTCCGCCGACGCCGAATTCGATGTGCTGGACCCGGTGAAGGAGGCGGCGTCCAAGGGCTGGCCCTCGATGACGTTCGGTCTGCGTGCCTCGGACGAGTCCGACACCTACGCCTGGAAGCGGTTTTCCGACCGCGCCTATCTGCGCGTGAAGTACAACCAGACACCGCCTCAGATCAGCATGGCGCAGTTGTCGATGGAGTACGGCGGCCAGTGCCGGATCCCCGAGAAGGCGGTGCACGTACGCAGCCTGGGCAAGGTCTATGCCAACAACGTCACCGACCCCGACGGCGACGACGTCGCGGTCGAGTTCCAGGCCGAATGGGACGCGGGCGACAGCAAGGGCAACATCGCGCGGTGGAAGCCGGGATTGACCCCGTTCAAGAAGTCGGGCTCGGACTTCGCGGTCTCCCTGCCGACCGACGTCAGGGTGGGCACACCCGTGAACTGGTACGTGCGGTCCTACGACCGGCAGGGGTACTCCCCCTGGTCGTACGCCGGATCGCCCAGCGGCTGCTACTTCGTCGTCGACCCCAAGGTCCTTCCCGCTCCCAAGGTCGCCTCGGGGGACTATCCGGAATCGAAGCCGGGAACCACGGACGGGGACGACCCGTGGTTCGACGGAGTCGGCCGCCACGGCACCTTCACCGTCGGCCCGGCCCAGAAGGGCGTCACCAAATACCTCTACGGTGTCAACGGCGACGCCTCGGAGAAGAACGCGCTGACCACGACGGACGGCGCGGCCAGGACCATCAAGGCTCTGCCCGGCTCGGCGGGACTGAACTTCCTGACCGTCCAGGCCATGGATGCCGCGGGCAACGTCAGCGAGCCGTACACCTACCGCTACAAGGTACGGGCCGGCCAGCCCGAGCGTGCCGTGTGGTCGATGGACGACGGCCCGGACGCCAAGGAGGCACAGGGCGCGGCTCCGCCACGCACCGCGCGGCTGCACGGGGGAGCGGTCACCGGGGCCGAGGGAGTGACGGGCGCGTCGCTGACCCTCGACGGCAAGGACGCCTACGCCGAGAGCGACACCCCTGTGGTGGACACCTCGGGCAGTTTCACGGTGTCCGCCTGGGCGAAGCTCTCGGCCATGCCCTCGGAACCCGCGGCCGTCGCCGCGCAGGCGGGCAACCACTCGCCGGGTTTCGGGCTGTACTACTCGAAGGACTACGACCGGTGGGCGTTCAGCCAGTTCGCCTCGGACTCTGACGGCGCACTGCCGGTACGGGTGATGCAGAAGAAGCCCGGTGGGGTGAAGGCAGGGGAGTGGACTCACCTCGTGGGCGTCTACGACAGCGGCCCCGGCGAGCTGCGGCTGTTCGTCAACGGCCAGCAGGAGGCGGCCGTGCCGTACACGACGCCCTGGGACGCCCGACGCGGGCTGCTGATCGGCGCGTCGTCGGCGAACGGCAAGCCGACCGCGTTCTTCCCCGGGCGGATCGACGAAGTGGAGATCTTCAACAAGCCGGCGTCCCAGAATGAGGTCTCACGGCTCTACGCCAAGGAACACATCCGAGGTCCGGGCCGCCCGGCGCGTGCGGTCTTCCCGCTGGACGAGCCGGCCGGTGCGCAGGAGGTGACCGGACGCGCGGACGTCATGCCGGCCACCTTCCACGGCGGCCCGAAGCCGGGCACGCCCGGCGTCGACGGCAAGGCCCTCTCCCTGGACGGCATACATGACTACGCGACAGTGGACGCGCCGCACTTCAACACCATGGGCGCCTTCGCGATCTCCGCGTGGGCACGCCTTCCGAAGGACAAGCCGTCGCACACCGCGGTGGTCATGACGCAGTCGGGTGTGAACGCGAGCGGCGTCGAGCTCTACTATTCGTCCACCTACGACAGGTGGGTGCTCAACCAGCACTCCGCCGACACCGCCGACGCAGGGCAGAACAAGGTCGTCCAGAACGCCGGGGCACCGCCCCGGGGCGGCGAATGGACGCATCTCGTCGGAGTCCACGACGTCGTGGCGAAGACGCTGACCCTGTACGTCAACGGTGTGGAGGCCGGGTCGGCCCCCGTGTCCGCCCCGTGGTACGCGGAGCGCCAGCTGCAGATCGGCGCCGGATCCTACGCGGGCAAGCCGGGCAACTTCTTTTCCGGCGAGATCGACGACGTCCGCCTCTACGACCGGCCGGTGTCGGCCGACGAGATCAGACAGCTGTTCCAGCAGCGTCTGCTGGTCACGGGACGCTGGAAGCTGGACACGGCCACGGGAACCCCTCCCATCTCCCCTGACGACCTCGCGGACGACAAGGCGCCGCGTCACGACCTGGCCCTGACGGGCGGGGCCACGATCGGAACCGGCCACGTAGACGACGGCGGTCTGCGCCTCGACGGCTCCGACGACGCGGCCTCCACCAAGGGGATGCCCGTCGACACCAGCGGAAGCTTCACCATGACCGCCTGGGCGCAGCGCGTGGCGGACAGGCCGGGGCGTGCCATGACCGTGATGAGCGCGGAGGGCACGTTCCGCGACGCCTTCACCGTTCGCTACGTCCCGGGTGCCAAGGCCCCGGACGGCACCGACGCCGAGGGGCCCGGGCGCTGGCAGGTGACCCTGCCGGACAAGGACGCGGAGAAGGGCGTCACTCTCACGACGGTGGAGAACCGGGCCTTCCAGGACGCGGGTGCCTGGAACCACCTGGCCCTGGTCTACGACGGATTCGCCCATGAACTCCGGTTGTACGTGAACGGCGTCCTGGAGGAGTTCTCCTGCCGTGCGGACGCCGGCGCGACCCCCGTCGAGACCGCTTGCGCGGACCGTTCGTCCCGGACCGGGAACGTGGTGTCGTCCGGAGCGGGCAAGTCCCTTCAGCTCGGCCGGTCCGTGCTCGGTGGGACGGCGTCGGAGCACTGGTCGGGGCAACTGGACGACGTATGGGTCTTCCAGGGAGCCCTGACCAGGAAGCAGATCGAGCGACTCGCCGCCGGCCAGCGCGACCTTCCCACCCAGGTGCCGAGCGACTGAACCGGCGGAGCACAGCCGGACGAAGAATTCCGCCGCACGCCGCACGCCGCACGCCGCACGCCGCACGCCGCACGCCGCACGCCGCACGCCGCACGCCGCCGCGCACAGGTCGCGCGCCGTGCCGACTCAGCAATTCAGCGAGGGATGACGAGGAATGAAGCGCAGAACCCATGCCCACAGGGCTCGGTGGCGCAGGAACCTGGCACTGACCGTGCCCACGGCCCTGATGGTGTCGCTGCTGCAAGGCGTGGCGCCGCCGGCCGTCGCCAAGGGCGGCCATGCCCTGCCCGGCGCCCCGGACCCGGGGAAGCCCGTGGCCGGCAAGGTGGCCTGGAGCAAGCCGCGCAAGACCGATCCGGCCCCCAGGGTTCCGTCGGAGAAGCCTAGGACGGCATGGCCCAAGGGCGGGAAGACCGTGGTGGACCTGTCGAAGCTCCCCAAGGGCGCGGGGCGGGCTCTGAAGGCCGATGGCCTGCCGGTGAGTTTCCTGCCCGCCTCCCGCGACAAGAGTGCGAAGGGGGTGGCAGCAGCTCCGGCCGTGAGCAAGGCGGAGGTGCGGATCGCGGACCGGAAGGCGAGTGATCGTGCGGGGATTCCCGGTCCGCTGATCGTCCTCCAGGCGCAGGCGACCAAGGCGGACCTGAAGGCCAAGGTATTCGCGCCCTCCGGCGTTCGCCTCGACTACTCCGGCTTCGCCCAGGCGTACGGGGGCGGCTACGCGTCCCGGCTCCGGCTGATGGAACTCCCGGAATGCGTCCTCACCACCCCGGACAAGGTCGGCTGCCGCACTGCCAAGCCGGTCGCCGCCGTCAACGACACGGAGAAGCGGACCCTCACGGCCGACCGAGTGAGCCTGCGCGCGAGTGCGAGAACGGTCCTGGCCGCCGCTCCCGCCGCCGGAGGAGAGAAGGGTGACTACAAGGCCACACCGCTCTCCCCGTCCGCAACATGGATGACCGACCTCAACAGCGGTTCCTTCACCTGGTCGTACGACATCCCCGTGCCGGAGGTACCCGGCGGCCTCAAGCCCGATCTGGGGCTGGGGTATACCTCGTCGGCGATCGACGGCCGCACCGGCAACACCAACAACCAGTCCTCGTGGGTGGGCGACGGATTCGAGCTGTGGCCGGGCTTCATCGAGCGCCGCTACAAACCGTGCTCCGAGGACGGCGAGGAGCACGGCGACGGCAACAAACCCGGCGATCTGTGCTGGGCCTACGACAACGCGACGATCTCCTTCAACGGGAAAGCGGGCGAACTCGTCCCGGCCGGCGGCGACCAATGGAAGCTGAAGAAGGACGACGGCACGAGGGTCGCCCGCCTGACCGGCAGCGAACACGACAACGGTGACAACGACAACGAGTACTGGCGTGTGACGACACCGGAAGGCACCCGCTACTACTTCGGCTACCACAAGCTCAATGCCTGGGCCAAGGGCAAGGACACCACCGACTCCACCTGGACCGTCCCCGTCTACGGCAACAATGCCGGCGAGCCGTGCCACAAGGACGGCTTCAAGGAATCCTGGTGCCAGCAGGCCTGGCGGTGGAACCTCGACTACGCGGTCGACCGGCACGGCAACGCCGTCGGCTACTACTACGGCAAGGAGACCAACTCCTACGGCCGTGACCTGGAATCCAAGGACGACACGCCGTACGTGCGAGGCGGTTACCTCAAGCGCATCGAGTACGGCCTGCAGTCGTCCGATCTGTACGCCAAGCCCCTGGCCAAGGTCGAGTTCGGCAACGCCGAACGGTGCCTGCCGCAGGACCAGGACAAGGTCACCTGCGCAGAGGACACGATCGACGACAAGAAGCAGTATTGGTACGACACGCCCTGGGACATGAACTGCAAAGCCGGGACGGAGTGCGACAAGGGACGCCTGTCGCCATCGTTCTGGACCCGCAAGCGTCTGACGGACATCACCACCAGCGTTCTGCGGGCCGACGGCGGCTACGCGCCCGTCGACTCATGGAAACTCGGTCACCGGTGGGGCATGGCCGACACCGACTACCAGCTGCTGCTCGAATCCATTCAGCACACCGGCCACAGCGCCAGCCCCGCCATCACCCTTCCGAAGACGACACTCGTCTACACCCAGCGCCCCAACCGCCTCGACAAAACCGGTGACGGCAAGGCTCCCTTCATCAAGGAGCGCCTGTCCACCGTCACCGACGAGACGGGTGGCCAGACCGACGTCACCTACTCGCAGCCCGTGTGCGACTGGGCGAAGCTGCCGACGCCCGAGAGCAACACGACGCGTTGTTTCCCGCAGTTCATCGGCGGGAGCAGCAGCGACGACCCGACCCAGCAGTGGTTCAACAAGTACGTCGTGGACGCGGTGACAGCGACCGACCGCACGGGGGGTGCCCCGGACCAGGTCACCCGCTACGACTACCTCGACGACGCCGCCTGGCACTACGACGACGACAACGGGCTGACCAAGGAGAAGTTCAAGACCTGGTCGCAGTGGCGCGGCTATGGGCACGTGCGCGTACGCACCGGCGGTCAGGGTGCGGACGGCATGAAGTCTCAGCAGGACACGTACTTCCTGCGTGGCATGGACGGCGACAGGAAGGGTGCCGACGGAGGCAAGAAGGAAGTGAGCGTCGCCCTGGGCAAGGACGAGGGAGACGCGATCACCGATCACTCGTCCGCGGCGGGATTCACCTACAAGACCGAGAGCTACTCCGGCCCCGGCGGGAAACTGCTGGCCAAGACCGTCAGCCGGCCCTGGCACCACGAGACCGCCAAGAGCGAACGCTCCTGGGGAACCGTCACCGCGAACTTCACCGGCACCGAGTCGGCGCGATCTTTCACATCCCTCGATGACGGGGCCGGGAAGAAGTGGCGTCAGAAGTCCGCGGCCACGAAGTACGACACCGTCGCCGGGCGGCCCACGGAAGCCGACGACTTCGGGGACCTCTCCACCCCGGACGACGATCAGTGCACCCGGACCACGTACAACGACAACGCCGACGCCAACATCCTGGTTCTGCGTTCCCGTGTGGTGACGACGGCGGCATCCTGTGCCACGTCCTCCGTGGACCGCGCCAAGCAGGTCGTATCGGACGTCCGGACGGCCTACGACGGCGGAGGCTACGGTGATCGGCCCACCAAGGGCGACGCCACCGGCGTGGCCACGCTCAAGAAGGACGACAACAACCGGGCGACCTACCTCGAGTCCGGCAAGACATACGACGCCTACGCGAGAGAGCTGACCAGCACCGACCTCACCGCCGAGGTCGTCTTCGACGACTCGGGCCGACTCGTGACGACCACCAAGCGCACCGACGGCCGTACCACGAGGACGGCTTATACGCCGAGCACGGGATTCGCCACGACCGTCACCACCACGGCGCCCCCCGTCAAGGCCGGTGACCCGTCGACCGCCTGGACGAGCACCACCATGTTCGATCCGCTGCGTGGACAGGTCCTCAGGAAGACGGACGCCAACAACAGGCGCACCGACATCGCCTACGACGCCCTCGGTCGCTCCGTCAAAGTCTGGCTGCCCAACAAGCCGCAGTCCTCGTTCGGCCCGCCCAGCCTGGAATTCTCCTACTCCATCACGGACGGGAAGCCCGTCGCGGTCGCTACCCGGAAGCTGAACGACAGCTACGGCCAGCTGACCGCCTACACCCTCTACGACGGCTTCCAGCGTCCCCGGCAGACACAGGAACCGGGCCCCGACGGCGGCAAGTTGATCACGGACACCTTCTACGACGAGCGCGGCCTCGCCGCGAAGACGTTCGCCCCGTACTACGCCCTGGGCGCACCGGGCACCGGTCTGTTCAGCCCGGACAACGCGCTGAAGGTGGAATCCCAGACCTGGAACACCTACGACGGGCTCGGTCGCGTCACGGAGACCAAGCAGATCGCCGGAAACGGCGACGCGGGCAAGGTGCTGGCCACCACCCGCACGCTCTACGGCGGTGACCGCACGACCGTGATCCCACCCGTGGGATCCACGGCGACGACCGCGGTCGTCGACGCCCGGGGCAGGACCACGGAGCTCCACCAGCTGCACGAGCGCAGCTCTGGCGCGGACTCCGACGTCATCCGCTACGCGTACAGCCCCCAGGGCAAGCTGTCGCGCTACACGGACCCCGCAGGCAACTCCTGGTCGTACGTCTACGACCAGCTCGGACACCAGGTGTCGGCGGCCGACCCGGACAAGGGCACCAGCACCAGCACGTACGACGACCGCGGTCAGCTCACCAGCGTCACCGACGCCCGCAAGACCAAGAACACGCTGTACTACGCCTACGACAACATCGGTCGCAAGACCGAACTCCACGAAGGGACCGCCGGCGGAACGAAGCTCGCCGAATGGTCCTACGACACGGTCGCGGGCGGCAAGGGCCAGTTGGCCTCGGCCACGCGCTACGTGGACGGCAATGCCTACGTCAGTCGTGTGGACGAGTACGACACGCTCTACCGGGTCACGCGGTCGGCCCTCCTCGTCCCCGCGAATGAAGGGGCCCTGGCAGGCACCTATCGGTTCGGAACCAACTACAACCTGTCGGGCAGCATCAAGAGCACTTTCCTGCCGAAGGCGGGTTCACTCGCCGGCGACAGCGTCATCTACGACTACGACAACCTGCTGCGCCCCACGGAGATCAGAGGATCCGGCGGCCTCAAGGCGGCCGTCACCAGCTACAGCCTCACCGGTAAACCCCTCCAGGCGAAGCTCACGGGCGGCGGCAAGTTCACGCAGATCACCAACGGCTATGAGTGGGGAACCCAGCGCCTGGCCGACACTCGGGTCGACCGTGAGAACGCTCCGGTCGTCGACAAGGCCGCGACGTACAGGTACGACGAGGCAGGCAACATCCGCTCCGTGTCCGACGCCGCGGCAGGCGGCACGGACACGCAGTGCTTCACCTACGACTACCTGCACCGCGTCACGGACGAGTGGACACAGCCCACGCCGACGTGCGCCGCGGCGCCGGCGGCGAATCTGACCGGCGGTCCGGCCCCCTACTGGAACTCGTACACCTACGACCAGACGGGTAACCGCCTCACCGAGACGCGGCACGACGCCGGCGGAGACAGCGCCAAGGACGTCAAGCGGACCTATGCCTACCCGGCCGCCGGCGGTCCTCAGCCGCACGCCCTGTCCGCCGTGAACACCAGCGGTCCGACGGGCACGGCCAAGGACTCCTACACCTACGACCCGGTGGGCAACACCGCCACCCGCGTCATGGGCGGTGACACACAGGCGCTGGAGTGGGACGCCGAGGGCCACCTCGCCAAGGCCACCCAGATGAAGGACGACAAGCCCGCCGGGACGACGTCCTACCTCTACGACGCCGAGGGCCAGCGGCTGATCGGGCGGACCGACACCGAAACGACCCTCTACCTCGGCCCCACCGAGATCACCCTCACCAAGGGCGCCACCACTCCGAAGGCCACCCGCTACATCGACCTCGGCAACGGCGTCCAGGCGGTCCAGAGCGACGACGGCAGCGCGTCCTTCGTCATCGCGGACCAGGCCGGTACGGGCCAGCTCGCCATCGACTCCAAGTCGGCGACGGCCACGCACCGGCGCACCACACCCTTCGGCGCTCCGCGTGGGGAGCAACCCAAGAGCTGGCCTGGAACCAAGGGCTTTGTCGGCGGCACCAACGACGCGACGACGGGACTCACGCATCTGGGGGCCCGTGAATACGACCCGTCGACCGGCCGGTTCATCAGCGTCGACCCCCTCCTGGACCTTCAGGACCCCCAGCAGAACCACGGCTACACGTACGCGAACAACAACCCGGCGACCCTCTCCGACCCGTCGGGCCTCATACCCGAGGGCTGCGGAACGCTCGGCAAGTGCTACGGATACTCGCCCAGCTCGGGTGGATGTCCGTACGGCTGCGGATCCACCGCCAACGTGCTCTGGGGCGAGGCGGAGTACGACGACTACGACTACGACGACTACGAAGGCCCCGTCTACAACTACTGGGAGGACGCGGCCAGCCGCGGCAACGAGGTCATCTATGCGGGCATCGAGGTGCCGGCCCACTGGGAGGAGAAGGAGCAGTTCGAAAAGGCCTTCTACCGGGAAGTGGCCTCCTTCTGCCACGGCGAGTCGATCAACTGCCTGAGCGATGTGATCTACTCCGGCTACGAGAGTCAGGCGCGATCGGCACTGAACCGGTTGAAGTTCTTCGCTTACATCGCCTGCCGGGACGTCGACTGCCCGGACAGCGTGAGCACCCCCATGGAGGCCTTCGCCGCCGCGGCGGCGATGCAGCTCGAGAACGGGATGGGCGGCGGCTACCCCGGCCTCCGCGGTGCCCGCAGCGGAGGAGGCCGGTCCGGAGGCCGCGGAGGAAGTGGCCCGTGCCACAGCTTCACGACCGGCACGGAGGTCCTGCTCGAGGACGGCAGCAGCGAGCCCATTGAGGACGTCGAGACAGGCGACAAGGTCCTGGCGACCGATCCCGAGACGGGGGAGACCACCGCACGCGAGGTCGTCGCCACCTTCGACACCGAACACGACAAGAACTTCACCGACCTGACGGTGAAGACCGCCGACGGCGCGGCGAGCATCATCGCGACGAACACCCACCCCTTCTGGGAAACCACCGAGAAGACGTGGATCGACGCCGGCAACCTCCGCCCGGGCGCCCACCTGCGCAATCCGAACGGCGAAACCCTCCAGGTCACATCGACCCGTCACTTCGTCAAGCAGCAGCGCACCCACGACCTCACCGTCAGTAGCACCCACACGTACTATGTACTGGCGGGTAAGACTCCGGTCCTCGTTCATAACAGCAATGGCAAGTGCGGGCCGGGAATCTCGACACGTAACGAAAAGGCTGGTGACATCGGTAAATATACCGATGGACAGAAGACCCGGGATCCAGCGTCGCAGTGGTATCACGAGGAACTGAGTAATGAGGAACTCCTGGACGGGATCAACAACCCTGGTGCAGGAGACGGAATTCTCGTCTCGCGTGATGGAACGATTCTTGGGGGTCATCATCGCAAGGACGAGCTCCAAAGAAGGATGAGAGACGGGCGTATCGACCCAGATACCCGAATCCGCATTGAAGTCTACGACGGGGAGTAATGCCTGATGTCGCTGATTCATTCGACCGACCCTGACTTCCGGATGTGTCAGATCAGCTTCGATACGCTGCTGGCGATTCAATTGGAGGCGGAAGAGCGCGGCTGGGCAACTCGGTGGTCCTCGGTGGACGCACTCCGCAGTCAGGTCAAAGAAGGAAGCGTCGTCCTTCAGTCGCTGATGCGCGAAGAGAGAGGGGGAGTTGTGCGGGCGTACCGATGCCTTCTCCTGTTCTCCACCGTGGATGACGGAGATTCTGGCGGAGTTGCCACGATCGATCTTGATCCGGCGAGGTTCGAATCGTTGGAGCGGCTTGATCGAGACCCGGATGTTCGGAAGGTTCTTATTCGGATGTTCTCCCTTGCGAGCGGCGGGATTTCGATGATCTCGAAGAAATAGCGAGATTTGTCAATTTCCAAGAATCGGCGGAGCGGTTGCAGATCGAGTCGGCGAACTCCCCGTTTCTTCAGGTGAAACGCTGAACTCTGACGCGAGGCGTGGCCGCCCAGCGAAGGAAGAATCCCGCGTCGATAACGGCCTAGCGATAAGTCGAGAGGCCCCACCGGAATGATGCTCCGGTGGGGCCTCTGGGGTGTCTGACGGCAGTAGTTGACGGCAACGTCAGCGGACGGGGGCTGCGCACGGTGGCGGTTCGTCGCCAGAGGTGCCGAGGGCGTCGATGACGTCTCGCTGGAGTTGGAGTCCAACGTGGCTACCGATGGCGGTGACTCCGTCGGCGGGTTTCGCTGTTGGTGGGGGTGCGGCGGATGGTGGCAGTGCCGATCGGCGGTGGACTACCGTCATGCGGGGTTCAGGAAGCCCGACATCAAGATCAGACTGGGGGAGGACTGATGCCAAGCGAGGGTTCGCTCACGCCGGACCGCGACGGGTATCGTGCCATCTGCTCCCGTAGCGCGGCGACCTTCGATCTTGATGCCAGGTTCCCTGATCAGGTCTTCAGAGAGCGTGCGGGAGACTCATTGTTCTGTGAGTTCGACGCGGTTCTCGCTCCGGAAATCTGGTCGGCGCTCTGCGCGATGGCCCGGTGGCACGGAGACGACCACATCGAACTGCTGGTTCTCGAGCCGGACTGTGACGATTTCTATATCCCCGAGGGGTTGGGATACCCGGCGGTCTCTCTGTCCGTCGAGGCCGGTGAGGACGGCTACTGGGCTGCTGTCGGCTTCGAGCCGGACGGTGACGCCCTGGGGTCGATCGCGATCTCGGCGAACGTCGTCGCGCTGACCGGAGCATCCGCAAAGTGGGGGTGCTGGGCTGAAAGGGATCCCGAGGTGGCGGTATTCCAGGGGTTCCCGGACGCGGCCGCGCGCAGTGAATGGGGCGCTCGGTTCGGGCCCTTCCTCGACGTGTCAGGTGCGTTGGAGACGTATCTTCCGATGGCTTTCGGCGGGCGGCCTGTTCCGGACGCGTACGCCGCGGCCCTGACCGCCAACTATGGACCTCCGGGCGGTAGACGGCTGTAACGTCACGATGAAGATGTGAGGCTCCGTCAGGTGATACCTGGCGGAGCTTCGTTCGGAGTGGCGGCAGGCGTCGACGGCATCGTCAGCGGATGATGGCCGCGCCGGGTGAGGCGCCTCAGCCCTCTATCTCGTCCAGGAGCATCCGCAGCGTCCCGCAGTGCTTTTCGCGGGGGAGTGCTTCCAGTGTGGCGCGGGCGTGGGCGTGGCCGCCGGCTTTGTCGCCGGAGCGGGTGAGCATCAGGGCTGTGTGCATGTCGAGGTGAGTGGCGAAGCGGGGGAGGCTCGCGGGGAGTTCGCGGCGGGCCGCCTCCTGGGCCCGTATGGCACGGTCCTCGTCGCCGAGGCGGGCGGAGAGCAGGGAGAGGAAGCCGTTCAGCCGCCAGTGGGTGACCGCGTAGTCGCTGACCTGGGTGCTGGGGCCGGAGGCGTCGAAGACGCGGCGGGCGTGGTCGGCGAGGTCGAGGGCGGTGGCCTTGTCGCCCTGCAGAGCGAGGGCGTAGGCCTTGCCCAGGGTGGCGTTGAGCAGGCCCGCGGAGGGTTTGTCGCTGATGGCCATGGCCTGGTCGGCGAGGACGTTGGCGTAGCCGAGGCCCTTGCCGCCGTAGCCGAGGGTGAGGGCGGCCCGGCCGCGGGTCCAGACGCGGGTGCGTACGTCGCCCGAGCGGTCCGCCGCCTCGGCGGCCATGCGGAACCACGCGACGGCCTTGGACTGGTCGGGCCAGGTGAACGTGGTGGCGTAGAGCGTCATCAGACGGGCCGCCACGGACCACATGCGGTCGTCGTCGAGCTGCTGCTGTACGACCATGAGGTCGTGGGCCGCGCGGCGCTGGATGTCGGCCGCTCCCAGGGACATGTAGTCGGCGCCGTAGGCGGTCAGCTTGTCCTCCCACTCCTGGGGGGAGGGCCCGCCCCGCAGCCGGGCGGTGAAGCCTACGGCGAGCAGGTCCGCCGCCAGCTGGGGTGCGACGGAGGCCGTGGCGACGCCGCCGGTCAGGCCCTGACCGGCGGGGTCCTGACGGGCGGTCTCCTGTTCCAGGACCGCCGGCGGGACGTCGAGCACGGTCGCCAGGCACCGGACGTAGAACGGACCGGGCCGTACCTTGCCGCGCTCCCAGCCGCTCACGTACTCGCGGGTCAGGCTGGTGGCGAAGGCGTCGTTGATCTCGGAGGCCAGCCGGCCCTGACTCCATCCACGCGCCCTCCGCAGCTCCCTGACGACCTCACCCATTGCCACACAGGCCATCTTCCCCCGGAAATCACCCCACGAATGCCACTACGTATGCCACTACCGGGCGGCCGATCGCCCGGAGACAGTGAGAGCGACGGGTGATCATCAGGTCCGGACGTGCCACGGGGGTGTCCGTCCGGGCTCATGGCTCGGGCCATCGCGCCCGTCGCCGGTGCGATGCCCGGGCCACCGCCATAGGAGGGGAGGCGGTGGCCCGGGCACGGCTCGATCCGTTCGATCCGGGGTGTCACACCCCTACGGCCTCCTCCATCTCCTCTTCGGCCTCCTCGGCCCCGGCGGCGGGAGCGGCGGCCGCGGCGGGCGGCGTGGCGCGGCGCCTCTCGACGGCCCAGGCGGCGGCGACGGTCGCCACGCCCGCGGCGAGCCACACGGCGAGCGTGGTCACGTTCCGGCCGAGCCCCGCGTGGCCGAAGTAGACGAGGGAGCGTACGCCCTCGACGAACCCGGCGCCGTTCCAGAAGGAGTGCAGGGCGGCGAAGAAGCCGTTCTGCAGCTCGGGCCGGTAGACGCCGCCCGCGCTGGTGAAGTTGAGCATCACGAACAGCACCATCACGCCCAGCGTCGTCCAGCGCTTGAGGAAGGTGTGCAGGCCGGTGCCGACGAGCAGGATGCCCGCCGAGTACAGCCACGCCATGCCCCACAGCCCCCACAGCCCGTGGTCGACCAGGTGGAAGACGGGACCGGCGAAGGCGGCGCCGATCACGGCGACCACCAGCGACATGCCCGCCGCCAGCACCGCCCGCAGCCGCATCGGCAGCGCCCCGCCCGCGCCGCCTATGACGGCCACGGAGGCGTACGAGCCGATGCTGAGCGCGACCAGCAGGAAGAAGACGCCCTGGCCGGTGGGGTCGCCCTCGGCCGGGGGCACGATGTCGGTCACCTTCAAGGGCGCGCCCTGCCGCGCGGCCACGGGGGTGAAGACCTTCTGCACCGCCATCGCGGTGGTGTCCGAGCCGGCGGAGGCCACCAGCAGCTCGGGGTGGTGCCGGTCCGGGACGTAGGCCCCGAAGACGTCACGGTTCTCGAGCCGGCGGACCGCCTCGGCGCGGTCGGCGACGGTCCGTACGACGAGGCGGCCGTCCGCCTTGTCGTCGATGGTCTGCGCCAGGACCCGGGCGGCGGGGGCCTCGCCGACGACCGCGACGGGCAGCTGGTGCGGCGAGGGGTGGGCGAACGCGCCCAGGTAGGCGAGTCCCATCCCGACGCACATCAGCAGCGGGGTGAGCAGGTGGGTCAGCACGTGTCGCAGCGCGCCACCGGTGGCGGGTTTCATCGGCGCCCTTCCTCGAATGGTTGGTAAATACAACTCCGACTTCAAGTTGTACTATACAACTACATGGCCGAAAGGAACCCCCGTGCCCCCTCGTGACGCGTCCGTGGAGACCATCCAGCGCGAGCTGACCGCTTTCGCGCGCCGTGCCCGGGCCACCGCCGCCCGGATGCACCCGGAGCTCTCGCTCGTCTCCTTCACCCTGCTCGCCCACCTCGAGGACCAGCAGGGCTGCCGGGCGACCGACCTCGCGGCGCACTACCTGCTCGACAAGTCGACGGTGAGCCGCCAGATCGCCACCCTCGAGCGCCTCGGGCTCGTCGAGCGCCGCCTCGACCCCGACGACCAGCGCGTGCAGGTGCTGCACCTGACCGACGCCGGTGCCGCGACCCTCGCCCAGGTCGCCGCCAGCCGCCTGGCGGCCTTCCGTGAGCGCCTCGCCGAATGGGACGAGGACGACCTCGCCCGCTTCGCCGGCTATCTCCTGCGCTACAACGTGGGTTAACCGGGTCTCATCGCGGTGCACCGGGCTTCAGCTCGGTGGTGAAGCGATTCTGAGGAGTGCTCTGACCCGCGCGTGAGCACGGGTCCGCACCGTTGACCTCAGCTCAGGCGGGGCGGTCCTGCTGCTCGATGTACTGCCGCACGATCGACAGCGGAGCCCCGCCCACCGGACCAGCTCGGGGTACTCCTGGCGGAGCCTTCGCGAACTGACGCCCTTCAAGCTGTTGACCAGCTCACGAAAACCAAGTGCGCGTGGACGGCGAAAGTACAGTGACGGCCAGTACGAATGTTCTGATATTCAGGTATAAATCAACCGTAGTACGGTGATCGGCATGCAGCTCCGGTACTCCTTCCGCCTCTACCCGAACGGTCCTCAGCGTTCAGCGCTGGCGAGGGCGTTCGGGTGCGCGCGGGTGGTCTACAACGACGCCCTCAGGGCGCGGGAGACCGCCCGCGCCGCAGGCAAGGCGTTCTTGAAGACCGGAGACCTGTCCAAGCTGCTGATCACCGAGGCGAAGAAGACCAAGGAGCGCGCCTGGCTCGGCGACGTGTCCGCCGTCGTTCTGCAACAGTCTCTCCGGGACCTGGACACCGCGTACCGGAACTTCTTCGACGGGCTGAAGGGCAAGCGCCCGCGCATGGGCGCACCCCGGTTCAAGTCCCGCAAGGACACCCGGCAGGCCGTACGGTTCACCGCGAACGCCCGATGGAAGATCACCACCGGCGGAGACCTGTCGCTGCCGAAGGTCGGCGACGTACGGGTGAAGTGGTCCCGCAACCTGCCCTCGGTTCCGTCAACGGTCACCGTGATCAAGGATGCGGCCGGTAGGTACTTCGCCTCGTTCGTGGTCGAGACCGAGCCGACCACGCTGCCCAGGACGGAACCCGTCATCGGCATCGACCTTGGGCTGGGGCACTTCGCCGTCCTCTCCGACGGAACGAAGACCGACTCCCCGCGCTTCCTGCGCCGGGCAGAGAAGAAGCTCAAGCGCGCACAGCAGAACCTCAGCCGGAAGACGAAAGGCAGTAACAACCGGGACAAGGCCCGTGTCAAGGTCGCCCGCGCCCACGCGCAGGTGGCCGACGCGCGCCGCGAGTTCCACCACCGGCTCTCCACACGGATCATTCGTGACAACCAAGCGATTGCCGTGGAGGACCTGGCGGTCAAGGGACTCGCCCGCACGCGCCTGGCCAAGTCCGTGCACGACGCCGGATGGTCGGCGTTCGTGACCATGCTGGAATACAAGGCCGCCCGGTACGGGCGCACCTTCA
This sequence comes from Streptomyces sp. C36, assembly GCF_040932295.1. Taxonomy (NCBI): domain Bacteria; kingdom Bacillati; phylum Actinomycetota; class Actinomycetes; order Kitasatosporales; family Streptomycetaceae; genus Streptomyces; species Streptomyces sp. C36. Next base: position 371,269 of record NZ_JBFQGI010000001.1, read on the forward strand.
TCCGGATCGGCCGCTTCGAGCCGACCTCTCAGGTGTGCTCGGCGTGCGGCGTCAAGGACGGCCCCAAGCCCCTCCATGTCCGCGTCTGGACCTGCGGGGCCTGCGGAGCCGTCCTCGATCGCGACATCAACGCGGCGGTCAACGTCGCCAGGGCCGCCGGACTGGCGGTGTCAGCCTGTCGAGCGCAGGTAAGACCGGGATTCGTCCCGGCACAGCGCATTGAAGCAGGAACCCACCGAGACGGTCAGACGACCGTGGTAGGAATCCCCGGCCTTTAGGCCGGGGAGCGGAAGTCAAAACGCGGGTTACGAACCGCCCGCCGGGCGGTAGGGGCCCGCATGGGTGGCCAGGACGGCCGCCTGGATGCGCCGCTCGACGCCGAGCTTGGCGAGCATGCGGGAGATGTGGTTCTTGACCGTCTTCTCGGACAGGAACAGTCGCTGGGCGATCTGACGGTTGGTGAGGCCCTCCCCGATGAGGGCGAGGACGTCGTGCTCGCGCGGGGAGAGCACGGCGAGGCGCTCGTCCTCGGGCTCGGCTGCGTCCGCCTCGGCCTCGCCGCCGCCGCGCAGGCTGTTCATCAGCCGGGTGGTGGTCGCGGGGTCGAGCATGGACTGGCCGGCCGCGACCGTACGGATCGCGGCGACGAGGTCCGAGCCCTTGATCTGCTTGAGGACGTAACCGGCCGCCCCGGCCATGATCGCGTCGAGGAGCGCGTCGTCGTCGTCGAACGACGTCAGCATCAGGCACGCCAGGTCCGGCATGCGCGAGCGCAGCTCCCGGCAGACCGTGATGCCGTCGCCGTCGGGCAGTCGTACGTCCAGCACGGCCACGTCGGGCCGCAGGGCCGGGCCCCGGGTCAGGGCGTGTCCGGTGGTGCCGGCCTCGCCGACGACCGTGATGTCGTCCTCGCCGTCCAGCAGGTCATGGATGCCCCGCCGGACGACCTCGTGGTCGTCCAGCAGGAACACCCGGATCGGCCGTTCCTGGGAGAACGTCCTTGACTGGTCCACTACCGCTCCCTGTCGACGGTCCGCGCGGTCGACGATCCACGCGCACGCGCTGCCACGCTTATTCGATCATGGTCCATCGGGAGGGTGTCACGCCATGGGCCGAACGGCCCCGGCTCGGCCCGGGTCTGCCCCGGCGGTGGGGGCAGGCCCGGGCGGTAGCGGGCGCCGGTCAGGCCGGCGCCGCGTGGTGCGCCTCGTAGCCGACCTTCAGCCGGCCGGACTTGACCTTGATGGAGCGGATGGCGACGTCGGCGAGGCAGCTCAGGTCGGTGACGTGGGTGCCGGCGCAGAACTCCGTCGCGAACCCCTCGATGGTGATGGTCCGCCGCCCCTCGCGCTCGCCGGAGAAGACCGGCAGGGCCTGGGCCATGGCCTTCGCCAGCCCCTCCCGCAGGGAATCGGCCATACGTTCCTTGTCCACTTCCGCGCCGTCCAGCTCGTATTCCACCCGAGCCTGACCGGGAAAGTGATTACTGCCCACATGTCGCACCCCGAAGGGGTCGATCAGCGCGTCGACCAGGTGGCCCGCGGTGTGCAGGGCGGCGAACAGACGGCGTTGTTCGGCGTCGATGGCCGCGGTGACCGCTTGTCCTTCGGAGAATGTGCTCCGATCCTCACCGGACTCGGGCACCAGGTCGAGATAGACCCGTTCCGAGCCGGGCTCACGGATGGGGGATGCGGGAATCCCGTCCACCCAGCCCCGGTCGCTCGGCTGCCCTCCGCCCTGCGGGTGGAAGATGTTGTCCACCAGGGCGAGCCGGATTCCGGCCGCGCTCGGCGTGCTGCTCAGGATCGTGGTCCTGGCCTCGTAGGTGTACGTCCGGGTCAGATAGACGTTGTTCTGCGTGCCCAATGTCCTGGGTGCCTTCCATGCGACTCATGGTGTGGTGCGGGAGAGTGCTCATGGTGCGTCACGGGAACAGGCGGGGGAGGGGAAACAGCGAATTATTTGAATCCCGCCGGCGGCCCTTTTCGCTCGGCCGGGTGTCCCGTTCCCTGACACGATGACGCGTCCATCCGGTCCCGCCCGTTCGCGTGCCCCGAATGGCTCGTCGCATGTCCGTTCGCGTGCCCGTTCGCATGCTCCGGACGGTCCGCCGCGTGCCCGTTCGCGTGCCCGTTCGCGTGCCCGTTCACATGGGCCGGACGGTCCGTCGTGTGCCTGCCGGTCGCCTTGCCGGCGGCGTCGCCGCCGTCCGCCCGGCGCGGCCGCCGGTTGATGAGCGCGACACCCGCGATCCCGAGCACCCCGCCGACCAGGGCCAGCGGGGAGGGCACCTCGTCCAGCCACAGGTACGCGACGACGAGGGCCACCGGTGGTACGAGGTACAGGGCCGCGGTGGAGGAGGCCATGGACAGCCGGGCGACCGCGTACCCCCAGACGACGAAGCCCACGGCGGAGGGGAACAGCCCGAGGAACACGGTGGACAGGAGCGGCGCCGTCGACGCGGTCGCGAAGCCGTGCACCATCTGGGGGAGGAGCGGCAGCAGGAAGAACGTCCCCGCCCACATCGCGTAACAGGCGACCTCGAGGCCCGTGTACCGGACCAGGAGGGGCTTGGTCGCGAAGTGGTAGACGCCCTGGACGACGGCCGCCGCGAGGACCACCCACGCCGAGGTGGTGTATTCGGCGTGGCCTCCGGCCACCGCGATCACCGCGGCGCCGGCGATGGCCACCACGCTTCCGATGACCTTGAGCCGGGTGATCCGCTCTCCGAGGAAGGCCGCGGCCAGCAGCACGCTGAACACCGGAGCCACGGCGATGAGCAGGCTCGCGGTGCCGGCGGGGACGTTGACCTCGCCCCAGTTGAGAAGGACCTGATAGGCGGACATGCCGGTCAGCCCGCAGAGCACGATCATGGGCAGATCCCGACGGCGCGGGATGCGCACGCCGAGGAAGGGCGCCGCGACGGCCAGGGCGACCGAGGCGACCATGAGGCGGGCCAGGGAGAGTCCGGCGACTCCGAAGCCCTCCAGACCCACGCGGATGGCGGGGAAGGCCGAGGCCCACGCGAAGACAGTAAGAGCCAGAGCCCAGACGGCTTTAGAGAGCTTCACGTGCCCGATCCTGTCACCGTCGCGTGTACGGAGCAAATGACCCAGACGCAAATAAAGCGGAGATGGGTATTTTCGAGCCACATCCATTACAGGAAACGCTCGCACTTATTTGCGAGAAGTCACCGGAATGAGTAATTCCGATACCGTTTTCCCTGCCATGCTCGTAACCTCACCAGCAGCACCCTGAGCACCTGGTACCTACGGAACTTGTGCGGTCCGTTCACCACAACCCAGACAAGCGAGGCAGAGCGCTTCCTTATGGCTGATTTCGACTCCACTCGGATTTTGATCTACGCCTTCAACTACGCCGACCGGATACTGCAGGAGGTGCCGTATCTTCGGTTCTCGGCAGAGCGCAGCCTCTGTTTTCTGTGGGACCTCCGTGACCCGGCGGTGCGGGCTGTCGTCATCACGTCCGAGCCGGTCGATCCCTACACGCTCGAGTACCACTTCCGCGACGTCTTCCGGTTCGACGACCGCACGATCGAAAGCGTCCGTGAGCGGCTGACCCTGCTGACGCCGGACTCCCACCAGCTGCGCCCCCTCGACGACCTGGTCCTCGGTGAGGACCGGATCGTGGACGCCCTGCGGAGCGCCGCGCAGGACAGCACCCGGACGACGATCGTCCACTTCATGGCCTCCGACTCGCTCGACGAGCTGGCCCGCAGGGTCGGCGCCGGCCTCGAGGAGGGCAGCCAGCCCTTCGTCACCCGCTGGGGCAGCAAGGGCGGGGGCAAGGAGATCCTCCTGCGCGCCGGCGTCGCGGTGCCCGACGGGTCCGCGGAGGAGTTGCGCAGCGAGGAGGGCGTGCTCCGGGAGATCGAGCGGCTCTCCTCGGGCCCGCGCCGTGCACGGCGCGTCATGGTGAAGCTGAGCGCGAGCACCTACGCCGCGTCGATCGGCAATGTGCTGATCGACTGCGCCAAGCTCACCGACACCGGGAACCTCCTCACCGCGGCCGAGGTGATCCGGATGCCCGCCGACGACTTCTACCAGGAGCTCGCCGAGGGCGGGGCGATCGTGGAGGAGTTCCTCGAGGAGGTCACCTCCTCACCCAGCGGGCAGGGGTACATCCGCGCGGACGGCTCGGTCAAGGTGGTCGCCTGCCATGACCAGGTGCTGTCGGGCGGTCAGTACTGGGGGTGCCGGTTCCCGGCGGAGGAGCGGTGGCGGCCCGTCATCACCGAGGCGGTCAGGCGGACGGGCGCGGTGCTGTCCGAGCTCGGCCACCGGGGCACGTTCGGCATCGACTTCGTGATCGCCGGAGAGCGCGGGCCGCTCGCGGTGGAGATCAACCTGCGCAAGGTCGGCCCCAGCCACGTGCTGCGGTACGCCGAGGCGCTCGTCGGCCGGGAGGTCGACGAGGACGGGCTGCTGCGGCATGCCGACGGACGGCCGGTGTGTTACGTGCACGGCCGGCTGCTCGAACCGGAGGCGCTCGGCAGGCTCGACCCGAGGGCCGCCGTCGAGCGGCTGAAGGCCGAGGGGCTGCTCTACCGTCCGGACAAGGGCGAGGGCGTGGTCCTGCACGTGCTGGGGGCCCTGCGGTCCTGCGGTTTCGTGGAGCTGACGGCCCTGGCGCCCGACTTCGAGGCCGCCGACGCGTACAGCAAGGCGGCGGAAGCGGCCCTGATGCGTGGCTGAGGACGCCTGAGCACGCCTGAGCACGAGGGACCGCCCCCCCGGGCACGGCAGGGGGGCGGTCCCTCGCGTTCAGGGTTGGCGCAGGTGCGTTCAGGATCGGCGCGGGTGCGTTCAGGCCTGGCGCAGGGCCTCCTCGAAGGTCTCCACGATGCGCTCCGGCTCCTCGGTGCCGACGGAGATCCGCATCATGTCCCGGTGCAGCCCCCTGGCGCGCAGGGTGGCACGGCCCTCCGGCGTCGTCAGCAGGTCGTGGTGGGCGATGAAGACCTGGGGGGACACCATGGTGAACTCGGCCCCGAAACTGGGGCCCTTGGTGACCGCCAGGCGGTCGTACACCTGCTCCAGCGGAACCCTGAGGTCCACCATGAGCAGGCCCCCCGGCGCGTCGGGGCGGCGCGCGACCTTGCGGTAGTTCCTCTCGGAACCGGCGCCGTACGCCCAGTCGACGCTCCGGACGACCTTGTCGTGCCGTTCGAGGCAGGCGACGAGGGCGAGGGTGTTGGCGTTCACCCGGTCCATGCGGTCCGCGTAGCCCCGGATCCGGGCGGCCACGCGTGCCGTGTCGCGGTGGTAGGGCTCGTCGCCGTGGCGCGGCAGCTCCCCGCGGAGATCCGGCGCGAGGGGAGAGTCCGGGTTGACCACGACCGCGCCCAATAGGACGTCGGCCGATCCGGTGGCGTACTTGGTGAGGCTCTCGCAGACCACGTCGGCGTGGGAGAGCACGTCGACGTTGTACGGCGTGGCGATCGTCGCGTCGACCACCAGCGCGCAGCCGGCCCGGTCGGCGATCTCCCGCAGGGCGGGGATGTCCGGGGTGCGCAGGCTCGGATTGCTCGGCACCTCCGCGATGATGCCGGCGAGCCGCCCCGCGTGGGCCTCGGCGACGCGGGCGACCTCCGCGAGGTCGAACGGATCGGGGACCGTGACGTGCTCGACGTCGATGACGCGCTTCTCCAGCAGGCTCATGGTGTCGAAGAAGATCCAGCCGAGCTGGAGCCAGATGCGCCGGCCGTTCTCCCGCTGGATCCCGGAGACCGCGGCGATGGTCGCCGCCACGGCGTTCATTCCGCTGTTGTACAGCGAGACGTCCTCCGTGCGGGCTCCATAGGCCTGGGCGAGGACCGTCCTGACGGCCTGGGAGGGCGCGTCCTCCACCGTGTCCTCGGCCTGCCCGCTCTCGATCAGGCCGGCGTCCAGCAGGACGTCCTCCGCCTCGCGCGAGGACAGGTGGCTGCCGGTGTGCTGGACGTACGCACGCACCCGCGCGGCCGCGGAAGCGTCCGGGGAGAGCCGTACCCCGTGCAGGTCGTGTCCGGCGAACACGGCTTCCGGGGGAAGCCCGGCGTACGCCGCGGCGGCTCGTGCGGCGCGTGCCGAGCGGGTCGGGACGAGGCCTTCGCCCGGGCCGGTGCCCTCCTGGGCGAGGAGTTCCGCCACCCGGGTCACATACGGATGGGGACGGAAGCGCGGGTAGCCCCAGGAGACGAGGCGCCGGGTGGCGGGGTCGTCCGACTCGTAGCCGATGACCGTCGCGACGTCGGGGAGGGAGACGGACACCGAGTGGATGGAGCCGGGGACGAGTCGGCCGACGGCCGTGTGCCGCAGGCCGCAGGCCGACTGGACGTCCCCGGACCCACCGGATGCCGCGAGGGTCATGCCTCGAGGCCCACGAGCCGCTGCACGCCGTCCCAGTAGCGCTCGACGAGCCCGAGGAACTCGAAGGCGCCCTCCTCGAACTCCGCCCGTGCGGCCGGAGATCCCACGTACGGGGCGATCGCGTTGAAGACGGAGTTGCTGTGCCCCACCTCGACGTCGATGTGCAGTTGCCAGAAGTGGCGCATGTCCTTGTCGTAGCCCTGGTTGCCCAGACCGTCATTGATCTTGGAGACCATGATGGACGACATGGTCTCGTCGGCGTACAGCGCGCCGAGGGCCTTGTTGATCGGGGATTCGGTGTAGAGGATCCGAATGCCGTCGTTCAGGCGTGTGGTCACCTCGAGCGGCTTGTAATGGTCGAGGTGTTCCTTGTCGATCCCGATCCGGGCGAGGAAGCGGGCGAAGAGGGTGGAATGCGTGGGGTCGCCGCCGACCTCGTCGGCGACATTGAGAATGATCTCCCGGAGGATCATCTCGTCGCGGGTCTTGATCGCCATCCCGGTGATGTAGAACGGGAGATAGCGGAAGAAGTAGTGGCACTCGCTGTACATGAGGCGTTCTTGCTCGGGGGTGAGCCGCGTGGTGCGGTAGGCGTTCAGATACGGGTGTTCGACACCGCGGTGCCCGGCGATGCGGGCGAGCATGCCGTCCAGGTATTCCTTGATCGCGGGGTCCTGGACGGCGATCCGACGGCGGATTCCCGGTTCGACGTGGTCGAAGTGTTCCCAGACGGCCGTGGTCTCGGCGTCCGGAACGTTCAGCTCGGTCATGGGCGTCTCTCTTCGAGGACGGTTCTGGCGTCGGGCAATGTCACTTCTTGATCGCGGACGCCGCCGAGACGTCGGCGTTGTCCCACCACCGGTCATCCGCTTTGAGCTCACGCTTCAGGTCCCGGTCGCCCGCCCAGGTCATGTTCAGGATGATGCGGGTGGCGTCCTCGCGCAGCGGGATCGTGCGGTGCAGCGTGGTGTCGGTGCGCAGGAAGTACACGTCTCCGGAGGCGAAGTAGTAGGTGTCGATGGGGTTTTCCGCGAGGTAGTTGTTGATCCGCGGCGAGCTCTTGTCCCATTCGGTGTGGGGTACGCACTGGAGCAGGCCGCCGATGTCGATCGGCGGCGCAAGGAGTACCCAGATGAGGGCGAAACTGAAGTCGCCCCAGTGCCATCCGTGCGTGTCCCCCCGCTGTTCCTGGCGGGTGATCAGGAACTCCTCGTCCGCCTTCGGGCAGGGATGCAGCTTCTCACCGGCGATGGCCTCGAGAGCGCCCAGCAGCTGGGGGTTCGCGTAGAGCGAGGTCACCAGCTCGCTGTTGCCCGCGATCACCTCGCTGGGCACCACGGACATGGAGCGCCGGGTGTAGCCGGTGGTCTCGAGGCGCAGGTCGCGCCGCTCCGCGTGCTTGTCGAGGAGACGTTCCGCTTCGGCGCGTACCACCTGGCGGGTGTGCGCCTCTAAGAGATCGGTCACGGTGACGATGCCGCGCCGGTGGTATTCATGCGACATGCGGCGGATTTCGCTGTTCTCCAGGTCGGTGCAGACGTTCTTGGGTCCAAGCCCGTTACCGCTCACGAGGGGTCTCCGATGTTCGGCCGGTGAATACGGGATCCGCTGCCTTGATCAAATGCGGTACCTGGTGGAACACACGTCCAGGACCGTAAGTGCGCTTCCTGGACGCGATCAACCACGCGACGAACCGCGAGCGTGAGTTCCGGTCAACTCTGAAGGCGAACTCATCCATGTTCTACAGCCGATCGGCGACGCCCGATAGACGTCGGACCGCACACCTCGAACGATCGGCTTCCGGGAATACGGGCAGGCGGGCGTCCGCGATGCGTCATGACCGATCTTCCGGGCCGCTCACAAGGTCATCCCGCGACCAACGTGGCGCGAATCGCATGGCAGTCGGTGTTTCCGTCCCATCGCTCGAATGATCGCGTCATCGGGGGATCCGTCGCCGCACGGCCCCTACTCGCACGCATGCGCGGCAGGCATACTGAGGTGGCCCGACATCGACCGGGCCACCTCTTCCGCGCCTCGGTGACCACCCGTCATCGGCACCCGATGCGCCACCGACGTCAGGAGCCCGTGCGTCCTCGCGGGCGAAACCGCTGCTCCGCCCTGCCATTTCCAGCCCGGCACCCCCCAGTCCCGACATTCGGATGTGGAGGCATGATGCCCAGCACAGCGCTCGGACCGGAATTCTCCGCCGTCGACGTGTCCGCCTTCTCCAGACGACACATCGCCGATGTCGCGGCGGGCGTACTCGCCGCCGTCCGCATTCCCGGCTTCTTCGGCCGGGCGACCCTGGAACGCATGACGGCCGCGCTGCACCGGCTGCCCACGGTCGACTACTACCCCCAGCGGGTCGCCATGACGAGGTTCGGCCCGGCCCTCAACGACTACCGGACCCCCCAAGGAGTGCTGCGGGCGGACCGCTACTGGCCGGACGCCGAAGCCGCGGAGCGCACCTGGCGGGAGGCCGGCATGGACCCGGACCCGGCCCTGGAGTCGCTGGACATGCTCGGCAGGGCATGGGGCACGAAGGTGACCACCGCCACCATCGGCGGGCGGCCCGCCTTCGTGGGGATGATGCGCGAGATCAACGCGGGCACGCTCCTGCACTACGACGACATCCACCTCGAATACCCGGGCGGCCTCTTCGACCAGGAGATCGTCTCCGAGCTCACCTACAACGCCTACCTGGTGGTGCCGGAGGACGGCGGCGGGACGCGCCTGTGGCAGCACCGCTGGGAGGCGGCCGACGACGTCCACCGTCAACGCTACGGGTACGACCCCCGGGTGGTGGACGGCTGCCGGAACCTCACGATCCGTCCGGGTCGCGGTGACGCCCTGCTGTTCAACCCGAACCACTACCACCGCGTGCTGCCCAACGGGCCCGGGGGCCCCGAGGGCCAGCGGCGGATCACCGTGACGTTCTTCCTCGGCCTCACCCCGGCGGGCGATCTGGTCGCCTGGTCCTGAGTCCGCCCCGCCCCACGACCCGGAAGGAACCGAGGACCCATGGACGTCATGACCGCGATCACCACCCGCAGGAGCGAGAGGGTACTCACCGATCCGGCGCCGAGCGACGAGGAGTTCCACTACCTGCTGCGCGGCGCGGCCACCGCGCCCGACCATGGAAGGCTGCGCCCCTGGCGCTGGATCCTGGTGCGCGGTGAGGCGCGCGCCGCCCTGGCCCGTACGCTGACCCCCAAGGCGCCGCAGGCCGCCGGCAAGGGGTCGCGCGGCCGTCAGGATCCGCCGCTGCGGGCGCTGCTGGTCTTCGCCCCCCTTCCCGGGCACCGGATTCCCGACTGGGAACAGCTCGCCGCCAGTTGCTCCATGACGCACGCGCTGATGATGCTGCTCCACGCCCGCGGCTACGGCAGCATCTGGCGCACCGGCCGGCTGTGCACCAGCCCCGGCCCGCGCGGCCTGTTGCACATGGCCGACGGGGAACGATTACTGGGCTCCCTGGACATCGGTACGTCCCCCGAGGGCCCCCGGCAGCGCAGGCCGCTTCCCGACGTCTCGGACCGGGTCTCCGTCCTGGAGACCGTGACCGCGGCAGGGGCGGCGCGTGGTCTCCGGGAAGCCGTCGGCGCGGAATGAGCGGTGACCTCTCCCGGTCCCCGCGGCTTCCGCTCAGTGGTCCGCCACCAGCACCGCCGCGCCCGTGACGTGGCCGCCCGCCAGGTCCGCGAGGGCCTCGTCGGCCCGGCTCATGCGGTACGGCCGCACATGGACGACCGGGGGGTGCCGGGCCGCCTCCGCGAGGTACGCCCTGCCGTCCGCCCGGGTGTTGGCGGTGACGCTGCGCACGGTGCGTTCCTGGAACAGATGCCGCCGGTACGTCAGGGCCGGGATGTCGGTGAGGTGGATGCCGGCCACCGCGAGCGTGCCGCCGCGGTCGAGCGCCTCGAGGGCCACCGGTACGAGGTCGCCGACGGGGGCGAAGAGGATGGCCGCGTCGAGGGGTTCGGGCGGCGCGTCGCGGGCGTCGCCCGCCGAGGCCGCGCCGAGTTCCAGGGCCAGGTGCCGGGCCCGCTCGCCGCGGGTGAGCACATGGACGGTGGCGCCCCGGGCCGTGGCCAGCTGGGCGGTCAGGTGGGCGGAGGCGCCGAAGCCGTAGAGGCCGAGCCTGCCGCCGGGCGGCAGCTGGGCCCGCTCCAGCGCCCGGTAGCCGATGATGCCCGCGCACAGCAGCGGCGCGAGTTCCTCGTCCGCCGGGCCCTCCGGCAGCCGGTAGACGAAGCGGGCGTCGGCCACCGTGTGGTCCGCGTAGCCGCCGTGGACGTCCCAGCCGGTGTAGCGGGAGGCGGGGCACAGGTTCTCCCGGCCGGCCAGGCAGTACCGGCAGCCGCCGCAGGTGGTCGCGAGCCAGGCGGCGCCGACCCGGTCGCCGGGCGCGAAGCCCTGGGCGTCGGGCCCGCACGCCACCACCCGGCCCACGATCTCGTGGCCGGGAGTGCAGCGCGGCAGGCGCGGCGGCAGGTCGCCCTCCGCGAGGTGCAGGTCCGTACGGCACACGCCGCACGCACGCACCTCGAGCAGCAGTTCCGTCCCGGCCGGCGTGCCCGGGGCGCGGCGCACACGGCGCAGCGGGTGCTCGGCGGCCGGAGCCGGGTGGTCGACCACCCAGGCCGTGCCGGCCTCGGATGTGGTCATCGCGCTCACCTCCGCTCGCTTCCTCCACCGTGCGCCGGGCGAGGGCCCGGGGCAACGCGCGAGGCCGCAGAGCACGGGTGCGACCCCAGGAGACGCATGTGAGGGAAGCGAGAAGGGGGCCGGGCGGACCCCTACGGGAGAACCACCCGGCCCATGCGCGGGCCGCCCGCCCGCCACGAGACTGGGAGCAGCCCGGCCGGACACCCGTCCCGCGCCCGTCCCCGGCCGGGCTCCCGCCGGGCCGTCCGGGGCCGTGAGCGGCCGGAACGCCCGGGGTGCACTCCGGTGGCCCGGCGGGGTACGACGTGCCGGGCCGACACTGGAAGCATCACCTCCCCCGGCCCCGGCAGGGACCGGGCCCGGGGGAGGAGGGGCCGGCACGGACGGAGGCGGTCGCGATGGAGCCCGTACCCATCACCGCGGGGCTGGACGGCTCGGCCGAGAGCCTGGCCGCCGCCCACTGGGCCGCGGCGGAGGCGGCCCGGCGCGGGCTTCCCCTGCGCCTGCTCCACGCCTGGATCCTCCATGTGCCCGAGCCCGCGGACGTCCCGCCCGAGCGGGACCGCGACTACTGGGCGAAGCGCATCGTGCACGCCGCGCACGCCGAGGTCCGCGACCGTTTCCCCGCCCTGGAGGTCACCGAGGACATCGTCGGGGACGAACCCGGCGCGGCCCTGCTGACGGCGGCGGAGGCCTCGGCCATGGTCGTCCTCGGCTCGCGCGGCCTGGACCGCCTCGAGAGCTTCTTCCTCGGCGACGTCGGCCTCCACGTCGCCGGGCGGGCCGAGCGGCCGGTGGTGCTCGTACGGAAGGGCATGGGATCGCGCGTCCCCCCGGCCCCCGACGGCGGAGGCGTCGTCCTGGGCCTGGGGCTGCGCCGCCCGGCGCACGACCTGCTCGACTTCGCGTTCGACGCCGCGGCGGCGCGCGGGGCGCCCCTGCGCGTGCTGCACGGCCGGCCGCTGCCCGTCCAGGCGTACGCGCCCTGGGGCGTCGACCCCGAGGTCGCCCAGGAGATCACCGAGCACGCGGAGCTGGAGGTCAGGCAGGCGCTGCGGCCGTGGCGCGAGAGGCACCCGGACGTCACCGTGATCGACGCCGTCAGCCTGGAGAGCCCCGCCAAGGCCGTCGTCCGCGCGGCCGAGGGCGCCGACCTCCTGGTCGTCGGCCGCCGCCGGCACCGCCCGGCGCTCGTCCCCCGCCTCAGCGCGGTGGCCCAGGCGTGCGTGCACCACGCGCCCTGCCCGGTCGCGGTGGTGCCGCACGACTGAGACGACCGCCGACGGCCCGGCGGCCCGGCCCGCCGGTCAGTGGTGGAACGCCGTCGCCTGCCACTCCGGCCGGTCCAGCGGCCCGGACTGCCGGCGCAACTCGGGCAGCAGGGCGGTGAGATCGGCCAGCAGCAGGTCCGCGAGGTCGAGGGAGAAGCCGTTGCGGCAGACGATCCGCAGGACCGACAGGTCCTCCCGGTTCGGCGGGAAGGTGTAGGCGGGCACCAGCCAGCCGCGCTCGCGCAGCCGGCGCGAGACGTCGAAGACGTCGAAGTTCGTCACGCCCTCGGCCGTGGTGAAGGCGAACACCGGCAGCTGGTCGCCCCGCGTCAGCAGCCGGAAGTCGCCCAGGGCGCCGATGCGTTCGGAGAGGTGGAGGGCCACGTCGCGGGTGGTGCGCTGCACGGCCTTGAAGCCCTCGCGTCCCAGACGCAGGAAGGTGTAGTACTGCGCCGCCACCTGGGCGCCGGGGCGCGAGAAGTTTAGGGCGAACGTCGGCATGTCGCCGCCCAGGTAGTTGACGCGGAAGACCAGCTCCTCCGGCAGCGCCGCCCGGTCCCGCCACAGCGCCCAGCCCACACCGGGGTAGACCAGGCCGTACTTGTGCCCGGAGGTGTTGATGGAGGCCACGCGCGGCAGCCGGAAGTCCCACACCAGGTCCTCGTCGAGGAACGGTGCGACCATCGCGCCGGAGGCGCCGTCCACGTGGACCGGGACGTCCAGGCCGGTGCGCTCCCGCAGGGCGTCCAGGGCCGCGCAGACGTCGGCGACCGGCTCGTAGGACCCGTCGAAGGTGGAGCCGAGGACGGTGACGACGCCGATGGTGTTCTCGTCGCACAGGCCGGCGGCGGCCTCCGGGTCGAGGTGGAAGCGGTCGCCCTCCAGGGGGACCTGGCGCGCCTCGACCTCCCAGAAGTTGCAGAACTTCTCCCAGCAGACCTGGACGTTCGCGCCCATCACCAGGTTGGGCCGGACACCGGCGGCGGGGTGGCGATCGGCGTTGGCGAGCGCCCAGCGGCGCTTGAGGGCCATGCCAGCCAGCATGCAGGCCTCGCTCGAGCCGGTGGTCGAACAGCCGACGGCGGCGGCCGGGTCGGGGGCGTGCCACAGGTCGGCGAGCATCGCCACGCAGCGCTGTTCCAGCTCGGCGGTGCGCGGGTACTCGTCCTTGTCGATCATGTTCTTGTCGGCGCATTCGGCCAGCAGCACCGCCGCCTGCGGTTCCATCCAGGTGGTGACGAACGTGGCGAGATTGAGCCGGGCGTTGCCGTCGAGCATCAGCTCGTCGTGGACGAACTGATAGGCGGTGCGCGGCGGCATCGGCCCGTCGGGCAGGCAGTGCCGCGGCGGCTCGGCCGTCATGTCCCCCAGCGGATCGGCCTCGCCGTAGAAGGGGTTGAGCGCGTAGCCGCGCCGGCCGGCCCCACCGCGCTCGCCCGGGTGCAGCGACATCGCGGACCCTCCTCAGTCGTCCTGCGAGCGGGCGAACCGCTCGGTCGTCACCGTGGTCTCCACCAGCACCGTCCTCGCCGCGATCCCGCGTGCCCGTCCGCCGCGGGTACGCACCACTGTGACCCAGGCCGCCGGAGGCGCCCGGCCAACACGCCGGTGCCGGCGGGGTGGGGCCACCGGGGTAGGGCCACCGGGGTGGGGGCCGCCCCACCCCCTCCCGGGGGAGCGCCGGATGGCGGCCGCGGCCGCCCGGCCGGAACCATGAACGGCATGGCACACAAGGCACCTCACCTCCGGCACCGCACCTCGTCGGCGCTGACCGCGCTCCTGCTGTGCGCGGGCGTCTCCGCGGCCGCGCTCGCGCAACCGGCCGCCGCGCAACCGGCCACCGCCTCCGGGGCCGACGCACGGCCGGCCACGTCCGCGGCGGAGCGGGGCGCCACCGACCCGCTGCCGGCCCTCACCCGCGCCGCGCACCCGCTGCGCACCACCGAACCGGGCGGCGACCTGCGGGACCTGCGGCCGCTGGGGCGCATGGTCGGGGACGTCGGCGTGGTCGGCATGGGCGAGGCCACCCACAGCTCGCACGAGTTCTTCACCAACAAGCACCGCGTCCTGCGCTACCTCGTCGAGGAGAAGGGGTTCACCGCCTTCGCCCTCGAGGCGCCCTGGAGCACCGGGCTGCGCATCGACGACTACGTCGTGCACGGCAAGGGGGATCCGAAGCAGATCATGAAGGAGGAGTTCCAGCGCGACTACAACTTCTGGAACACCCGGGAGTACCTGGACCTCATCCAGTGGATGCGCCAGTACAACATCCATCACGAGAAGAAGGTCCACTTCATCGGCGACGACATCGGCTACGGCGGACCGCGGCTTTACGACGAGGTCACCGGCTACGTCGCCCGCAACCACCCCGGCCTGCGGGCCCGCTTCGCGGAGCTCTACCAAGGGCTGCGCCCGGCGGACGGCACCGGCGTCGGCGAGCACATGCGCGGCTATCTGCAAAAGCCCCTGGCCGAGCGGAAGGACATGGCCGACCGGGCCCGCCGGGCGCTCGAGCTGCTGAGCGAGCAGCGACCGGGCGCCGACCGCGCGGAGTTCGACCTCGTCGTCCAGCACGCCCGTAACATCGCGCAGGTCGCGGGACAGTACGCGTACGACCTGAACGACACCGCCGACGTCACCCGCGCCATGCTCTACCGCGACGAGCAGATGGCCGCCAACGTCGCCTGGTGGCGGCAGCACACGGGCGGCAAGGTCCTGCTCTCCGCGCACAACGCGCACGTGGCCTACCGGAGCGACGACGAGAGGTACCCCAAGGTGCAGGGCGCCTTCCTGCGGGACCGGCTCGGCAAGGACTACGTCAACGTCCGGCTGACCTTCGACGCCGGTTCGTTCAACGCCACGACCGACCCGGAGGAGACGAAGATCGAGGTCTGCACGGTCGGCCCCGCCGATCCCGGCAGCAACGAACACACCCTGGACCGGGTGCCGTACCGCGACTACGTCCTCGACATGCGCACCGCCCCCGCCGCGGCCCGCGCCTGGCTGGACGTGGCCCGGCCGACCCGCAACATCGGCACCGCCTATCCCGAGCCGCTGTACACGACGGCGCTCGCGCCCTCGTACGACATCCTCATCCACCTGCACCGTGTCACGGCGGCCCGGCTGCTGCCCGCCGCGACCTCCTGACGGCGCGACGCCGCCCCAGCCCGGAGCCGGGGCGGCGTCGCGGCGCCTCGCACGGGGAGGAGCCGCCGGGCCGAGGGAGCGTCAGCCCTCGGCGCCCTCCTCGGCGGGCGCCGCCTGCTCGCCCTCCGCGAGGGCCGCCTCCGCGCCTTCTTCCTCCTCTTCCGCCTCCTCCTCGACCGGCTCGGTCTGGGCGGTGACGACCTGCAGGAGAGCGGTGCTGCCGTCGACCGCGAGGGAGCAGCCGCGCGGCAGGTCGATGTCCTCGGCGCGTACGGTGTGACCGGCCTCGAGGCCCTCGATGGAGACGGTGAACCCCTCGGGGATGTGCGTCGCCTCGGCCTCGATGGGCACCGCGCTGAGCATGTGTTCGAGCAGGTTTCCGCCGGGTGCGAGTTCGCCCTCGGTGTGCACGGGCACCTCCACGGTGACCTTCTCGCCCTTCTTCACGGCGAGGAAGTCCACATGGATGAGGAAGCCCTTGAGCGGGTCGCGCTGGACGGCCTTGGGGATGACGAGCTCGCCCTTGCCCTCGATGTCCAGGCGGAGGAGGACGTTCGGCGTCTTGAGGGCCATCATCAGCGCGTGGCCGTCGAGCGCGACGTGTTTCGGCTCGGCGCCGTGGCCGTAGATGACGCCGGGAACCCTGTTCTCCCGGCGGGTGCGGCGCGCAGCACCCTTGCCGAAGTCGGTACGCTTACTGGCATTCAGCTTTACCTCGGCCATGACGGCACTCCTTCGGATGTCGGACGATTCCGCGTGAGTGTATCCAGCCCGGGAAGCCGGACAACCCGTCCGTACTCCGTTCGGCCCAGCCGTCATGTCGCGGGCGGCGACCGGGTCTAGACCCGGTCGGCGGCGATGAGCAGGTACTGGAAGCCGCCCTCGGCGTACGCGGTCAGGAAGGCCTCCTCGATCCCGGTGCGTACGGGCGAGTGGGCGCGCAGCTCCCAGTAGGGGATCGCCTGCGGGGTGAGGTCGACGACCTCGGCGGGGGCGAGGCCGCTCGCGGCCAGCGCCTGGAAGTAGTCGCCGCGGGAGTGGACGCCGCAGATGTAGTGGCGGTCGATGCGGGCCACGGCCGGCGAGCGCCGGCCGTGGGCGTCGTTGGCGCAGCCGGTGACGCACACATAGCGGCCGCCGAGGGGCAGCAGCCGGGAGAACTCCCTGAACAGCGCGGCCAGTTCGACGTACATCGTCGTCTCGTTGGTCCACACGGCCCGGTAGAAGCCGTCGGGAAAGCCGGTGTTCAGCATGTTGCGGTGGTGGAAGCACACCTGGCCCCGGCAACCCCGCTCACGGGACTGGTGGTTGGAGAAGTCGACCTGGTGGTCGGAGAGGGACACGCCGTCCACACGGCACCCGAAGCGCTCGTGGGCCATGAAGCTCGTGCCGCCGCGCCCCGATCCGGCGTCCAGCAGCCGGTCCTCGGGCCGGATGTCGCCGAGGCGGTCGAGCAGGGCGTCGGCCTGGGCCGTCTCCAGCCGGTGCAGTTCGTCCACGATGCGCTGGTCGCGGGTCTCGGGCGGCTCCTCGAGCACGGACGGGTCGTAGGGGCCGAGGCCGTAGTGGTGGTGGTAGAGGTCGCCGACCTCGCCGAGGAGCACGTCGGCGCGGCCGTCCCGGCCCGGGGCCCACCAGGGGGCGGCCGCCGGGCGTCCCGAGGGGGCGCGCCGTTCCTTCCGGGGGATGTCCATGGTGCTGTCCGCTTTCTCTGCTGCGCCGATGAATTTCCGCTTCGCCCCGGTACCTCCTCCACTGCACACCACCCTGGTGATCCGACGGGAGGCGCACTGTGGGGTGAACAGGCGTACCCGGTGCATTCTGTGAGGACCCTGTGCGCCCGCACGCCCCGGCCGGCCGCCCCTCAGTGCGCGGCGTCGGTCCCGGGGCGCGGCGAGAGGAGGACGCGGAATCCGTCGGCCGCCCCGGGCAGGGGCGGCAGCGGCTCGGAGCGCCAGCCACGGGCGTACGCGGGTACGGGATGGTCGCCGTCCACCAGCACCGCCACCGGCTGCCGGCGGGCCGTCCCCGTCAGCTCCGGCACGGTGATGCTGCCGTCGTGCCCGCTCGTCTGACGGGAGGAGCAGCCCGCCCGGAAGGCGACGCGCACGGCCTCCGATCCGGTGACGACGCACGGTGGCCGTACGCCCTGGCGGCGCAGCACGGCCACCACGCGGTCGATGGCCTCGTGGGCGGCGCCGCTGTGGGCGACGGCTCGCCCGAGGACCTTGTACTGGACCGCGAGGTGCCCGAGCAGCGCCAGGGCGAGGGCCGCGGCGACCGGCGCGCGCCACCCCCGGCGGGGGGCCGTGACCAGGGCGGACAGGCACAGCGCCACGGGCAGGGCCAGCAGCGCGTAGGCGGGCAGCAGGAAGCGGGGCGCGGCGTAGTCGATCAGCTGGTACGGGACGGCCAGGCTCAGCCCGACGAGGGCGGGCGGCAGGACGACGGCGAGGCGGCGGGTGCGGGCCGCCACCGCCAGCCCGCCGGCCGCGAGCACCGGCAGGGCGAACCACCAGGCGGCGGTGACGGGGTGACGCCACGGCACGTCGCAGGGCCGGCACAGCGACCGGCCCTCGAGCGCGCGGACGTGGTCGTCCAGGGCGAGGTGGGCGCCCATGCCGCCCTGGATCTCGGCCGCCCGGTGCAGCCGCGCCGCGAGGCCGTCGTAGCGGACGTACGCCTCGATCACCCACTCGGCGCCGCCGAGCGCCGCGCCCGCCACCAGGGCGGCCAGCACGGCGGGGCGCCGCCAGGCCCGTACGCGCACCGCGGCGAGGGCCAGGGGCGCGACCAGTGCCACCGCGTCGCCCGGCCGCATCAGGGCGGTGCCCGCCACGGCGGCCGCCAGGCCCGGCAGGGCGCGGCGGTCGCCAGGGTCGCGCACGGCGCGCAGGAAGCAGCCCGTGGCGCACAGGGCGCCGTAGGCCACCCAGAGGTTGGGCATGGCCAGCGGCCCGTAGAAGAGGGTGATCCACAGGCCGGCGAACAGCGCGCCCGCGGTCGCGAGCACGTGCGGCGGGAGCAGTCGCCGCCAGGTCCACAGGGAGAGCAGCAGCCCGCAGCCGGAGAGCACGGACAGCCAGATCCGCAGGGCCGTGGTGGAGGCCGTCAGCGCGGCCACCGGAGCGACGAGGAGGGTGATGCCCCGGGCGCGGGGCGCGCTGAAGAACGCGGCCGGGGCGTACGGGCCGACCTGGCTGACGTACACCGTCTCGTCCCAGCCGAGGCCCACGCCGGGCACGACCAGGACCAGCTGGGCGACGGTGAAGGCGGCGGCGACGGCCGCGAGCCACGGCAGGGCCGGGGTGTCCGCTCCGCGGCCCGCCGGGATCGCGTCCCGGCGGACCGGGGCGCCGGGAGCGAGGCGTGCCGACCTCATGGGGCCACGATCCGGCGGCCGGGCCCGGCCCGCGACACGGGCCGGGCAGTCGGCCGAACGACCGGGCGCACGCGGGCCGGACGGTCAGCCCAGCAGTGACTGGAGCAGGCCCGTCACCGTGTTGCCGAGGCCTCCGACGACGCTGCCCACCGTGCCGACGAGCGGGTTGACGGCGTTGGTCACGGTGCCGAGCAGGCCGAGCGAGCCGTTCTGGCCGCGGCCCGGGCCGTACTGGTCGCGGAAATGGCCACGGTCGTGCTCGTCGTCGTCGCGGTGGTGCCCGCGGGGGTCGTCGCGGTGGCGGCCGCGGTCGTGGTCGTCGCCGCGGTCGTGCTCCGCGCGGGCCTTGGCGAGGCGGGCCATGGCCGCGACGGCGTCGGTGGTCGCGGTGGCCATCGCGTCGGTGGACGGCCGCTCGGCGCCGGCCTGCCGGGCCAGGCCGGCGCGGGCCCCGCCCAGCTCGCCGAGGTGGCTCTCGACCTTGGCGCAGTACCCGGCCGCCCCCGCTTCCGGTGGCCGCGCGGCCCGGCACCGGGACAGGTCCGCGAGGGCCTGCTTGCCGATGACGTTGTCGTCGATGGCCTTGACGCCGTCACCGGCGGCCTTGCGCAACACCTCGGGGGCCGGCGGGCCGGCGACGCGGGAGCCGGACGAGCCGGGCGGGGGAGAGGCGGGCCCGGCCATGGCCGTGGGACCGGCCACGCCCAGGGCGAGCGCACCGCACACGGCGCCGGAGACGAGGAGGCGGGATCTTCGGGAGGCACTCATGACGTACTCCTTCGAGCGGGGCATCTTCACGATCACCCTGCGGCGGGAGTGGTGTCCCCGCAATCCGGAGGAGTCTGACCGGGCGCCAGTTGACGCGTAATCAGGTGACGAGGCGTCCGGCGGGCGGTTTGTCGACAAGTCAATGATCCGCCCGCCGGAACGGATTCACACCTCCAGTTCGCTCTCGATGCGCCGCAGCTGGTGGCGGGCCATCGCGAGGTTGGCGCGCTTGGCGTCGAGGGCGAGGTAGAGGAACAGGCCCTGTCCGCCGCGGCCGGTCAGCAGCCTGATCAGGTGGTACTGGCCGCCGAGGGTGATGAGGATGTCCTCGATGGTGTCCTGGATGTTGAGCATCTCCATGGCCCTCAACTTGGCCCGTACGACGTCGGTGTTGCCCGCGGCGGCGACGTTGAGGTCGAGCGACTGGGATCCCCCGAGGGTGCCGAGGGCCATGCCGCTGCCGTAGTCGACGAGGGCCACGCCGATCGCTCCGTCGATCGAGCCCATCGCGTCCTTGAGGGCCGCTTCGGTGTTCGCCATGAGATTTCCGCTTCCGTAGAGGGTTCGGTTTTGTGGTGGTATCGATGTGTCGACGGAATCCGGCCCGGCGGGCCGCCCGTCACAGCCGGCCCGGGCGCTCCAGCGCGGCCCCGGCCAGCTCGGCTATCCGGGCGCCCGTTCTGCGCGCCTCCAGGTTCAGCCGGCCCACGTTGGCGTCGGCCGAGGCCAGCAGGGTCAGCACGCAGGAGTTCCCGGCCGCGTAGGTGGCGACGTAGCCGCCCTCGCCGCTGACGATCAGTTCGCGGAAGCCTCCGTGGCCCACGGCGTCCGTCAGCCGCGAGCCGACGCCCAGCGCGGCGGCGGTGAGCGCGGCCACCGGGTCCGCTTCCATTCCGGTGACGAGATGCGCGATCACCAGCCCGTCCGTGCTCGCCACCATCGCACCCGTCAGATGCGGTACCCGGACACGTAACCCCTGGAGCTCGGCGAGCACCTCGGGTGCGGCGGTCATGGACTGCCTCCTTCCGGCGAGCTGTCTCAAAGCGCGCCTCATCATGAGATCGGTGGGACCTGACCGGTGCATGGCACGGTCCCGGGGCGGAGAGGGGTCACAGGGCCTCCAAGGCGTCACGGATCCGGTAGAGGAGCGAGACCTCCACGGTGGCGGCCGGTGTGCGGGCCGGCAGCGGCGTACGCGCCCGCGGGCCGGCCCCGGGCCCGGTGTCCGGCGGCGGGGTGCGCACCAGGCCGGCGGCCGCCAGCCGCCGGACGTCGAGGAGGGTGGTGAAGGCCGAGCGGCCCAGCGCGCGGGCGATCTGGACGGGGGTGCGCACCCCGTCGGCCGCCTGAAGGACCGCCCGCCGCCCGCACGTCGGCCCCGCGCCGGGCGCCCCGGCCGGCACGGCTCCGGGAACGGGCACCACCGGGGCGGTGTCCACCTCGGGCCAGGGCCAGGCCCGGCGCAGCAGGTCACCGCGCCGTCGCAACTCCCGCTGGAGCAGCGGCACGGGCACCGGGCGCACCGGCCCCAGCCAGTGCCGGGCCTCCTTCAGGAAGCGCTCCGGGGCGCGCTGGGAGCTGTCCGGCGGGAACAGCACGAAGTACGCGGCGTCGAAGAGGGCGCTCAGGTGGCACAGCTCCAGTTCGCCGCGGCTGAGCCGGCCGTGCTCGACGAGGAAGCGGCCGGCCCGGTAGTCGGGGCCTCCCTCGGCGACCGCCTCCTCCCAGGCCTCCGCCGACAGCCGGCCGCCCGCCGTCAGCCGCCGGCCGACGTCGGGGACCACGGGGCTCTCGGCGTGCACCACGGCGCCGTCGGCGAGGTAGAGCGCCCCGGCGTGGCCGTGCAGTGCGCCCGTCGCCCCCTCGGCGGCCAGCCGGGCCAGCGGGCTGCTCGCGGGGTCCGGGCCCGGGGTGGCGGCGGTCATGCCAGCACCAGCCGTGCCGTCAGATCCTTGAGCCGGAACAGCGCCATGGCGAGATTGGCCTCGGCGCGGTCCAGCCACAGATAGAGGAAGACGCTGCTGTCGAAGCCGGTCTCCACGAAGCGCATCAGGTGGTAGCTGCCGCGCGCCGTGACGACCAGGTCCTCCACCGGTCCGGCGTCGCGGCCGGCGCGGGTGAACGCGCCGTTCTCGAAGGCGAGCCTGGCCAGCTCCGCCGCGTCGGCCGCCGCCGCCTCGTGGTCGCCCGCCGGTCCCTCGCCCACCGCCCCCAAGGTGAGCCCGCTGGTCCAGTCCACGAGGCCCGCGCCCCGGGCGCCGGGAATGGTCATGGCCTCGGCTAAGCACCCGTCGATACCGGTCACACGATCCTCTCCAGCTGCGCGGCGGCAGGGGAGTGCCGCGCCTTACGTACGGGTGTCAATCACCGAATGGCGTGTCGTCTGCGACGGAAGGTAATCGAAAAGTGGAGCGTGTGGTGAGGGTTTGGCATTTTCTCCGGTCACATGTGGAGGTCCGCGGCGGCCCTGGATGGCTGAATTCCGCCTGCACTACATCGAAGGATGTAGGCCCGTTTCATCTCTGCATACGAGGCCTTATGCCCTATGCGCGATCGACGATGAAGGGAAACGACCACCAACGATCGCTTCGGAGGCTCTCATGTCGGACACGGTACGGTCGGCTTCCAGAAGCCCGGCCGAGACCCTGGCGAGGGCCGCCCCCGGCGCTCCGGCGGGCAGGCTTCCGCTCCTCGACGTCCTGCGCGGCGCGGCGATCCTCGGCACCCTCATGACCAACGTCTGGATCTTCGCCGGCCCGGGGGCGGAGTGGGGCGTCCTGGAGGGCGCCACGGACGGCTCGTCGCTGCGCCACCTGATTTTCGACCCCTCCCTGCCACGGGCCGCCGAAAGCGTCTTCCGCTTCCTCGCCGACGGCAAGTTCCTGGCCCTGCTCACCGTGCTCTTCGGGGTGGGCCTGGCCATCCAGTTCGGCTCCACCGCCCGGCGCGGGCAGCCCTGGCCCGGCCGCTACCGGTGGCGTGCGCTGTTCCTGCTCGCCGAGGGAACGCTCCACTTCGTCCTGGTCTTCGCCTGGGACGTCCTCATGGGGTACGCGGTCACCGCGCTCCTGGTGGCCTGGCTGCTCACCCGGACCGAACGGTTCCGGCGGGTGGCGATGTGGACGGCGGCCTCGCTGCACCTCGCGTTCATGTCCCTGCTCACGCTGGCGTCGGTGGCCTCCTCCGACTCGGGCGGGGGCGAGGGGACCTCCCGGAACGTGGTGGACCTCTACGCCGACGGCGGCTACCTGGACCAGGTCCTCTTCCGCCTGCGCAACGCCGGCGCCCTGCGCATGGAGCCGGTGCTCTCCTTCGGCCTGCTGGTCTTCCTCTTCCTGCTCGGCGTGCGGCTCTTCCGCGCGGGCGCCTTCGGCTCCGACGCCACCGGGCGGCGCATCCGCGCCCGCCTGCTCGGCTGGGGCCTGGGCCTCGGCCTGCCGCTGAACCTCGCCGCCTCCCTGGCCGGCCCCGACTTCTACGTCCTGAGCCGCTATGTGGCCGCCCCCGTGCTGGCCCTCGGCTACCTCGGGCTCGTCGGCGTGCTGACGGACCGTCTGCGCGGCGGGGGCCTCCTCACGACGGGCCTCACGTCGGTCGGCCGTACCGCGCTGTCCTGCTACGTCACCCAGAACGTGCTGTGCGTCCTCGCCTGCTACGGCATCGGCCTGGGCCTGGCGGCCCGCCTCGAGGGCAGCGGACCGTGGTGGGTGATGGGCCTGTGGGCCGTGGTCTGCCTGCTGCTCATGACCGCCTCGACCCTGTGGCTGCGCCGTTTCTCCACCGGCCCGCTGGAAGCGGTGCAGAAGTGGGTGCTGCGGAGGTGACGACGGCCCTCCGGGGTCCAAGGGGAACCGGAGGCCGTTCCGTTGATACTCAGAACTCTCTCAAATCACTTGTCCCCCTTCCCGGCGCGGCTGCAGGATCTCTCCCGTGGGCCGGGAACCCCCAACAGCCCGTGAAACATGACCCATTGGGGGACGGGGAGACGAAGTGAACCGTCGTACCGCTGTCAGAGCCATAGCCACCCTGGGTACCGCCGCCGTCCTCGCGGGAGGCACCGCCACCGCCGCCACCGCCGCCACGGGAGGCGGCTCCGCCCCCGCCCGCAGCGCGAAGACGGCCACGCCGGCCGCCTACGTCAAGTACCTCGGCGCCTCTCACGAGGAGGGCGCGGCGCAGACCCTGAAGGAGTTCAAGGGCCTGTCGACCGCCAAGCAGCAGAAGTACCTCGACTACCTCAACGACCCCAAGGCGCTCAAGGCGCTCCTGACGGAGACGTCCCGGCCCGGTGCCGCCGCCCGCTCGACCTCGCTGTACAAGGGCGACGTCGTCCTCGAGGGCAAGCACACGGCCACCTTCCGCCCCGACGCGGTGAACGGGCTGGCGGCCAAGGGCAAGCTGTCCAGGGGCACCTGGGAGACCACGTACACCGCCTCGCAGAAGATCTTCGGCATCACCGTGACCAAGCTGAAGGTGTGGGTGAACTACTACACCGACGGCAACCTGATCCGTCAGGTCAACTTCGCCGACGGCGCCAAGCGGAACTTCAACGCCGCCGTTTCCATCTCCATGAGTGTGCCCAAGGCGTGGCAGTCGGGCTCGTACGCCCACGGTTCCGTCAACTGGGAAGGCAGCATCATCTACAAGGGCTTCGGCATCCAGATCGACAAGCGCCAGGAGGTCTGGGCCAATGAGTACGGTTACCAGGGCGGGTACCTGAAGAACATCTGACCTTGAGGGAGGCCGCATGACCCTGTCCGCCAAGACGGTCATCACCGCACTGACCGTGATCCTCGCAGCACTGGTGGCCCTCGCCATCGCCGGAATCGCCCTCTTCGCCTCCGGTGACGACGGCGGCAGCGGCGGCGACCGCAAGATAAGCGGTGCGCCGGTGGTCTCCGTCGTCGGGGAAGGAGCCGCGGCATGACGCAGCTGTCCGCCACTACGCGTCAGAAGGCGACGATCGCGGTGCTGGCCGTTCTGATCGTCCTCATCCTCAACGGCATGGCGCACAACATCACGTGGTGATCGCGGCCGTGGCGCCGCGATGGCAGAAGGCCCCCGCACGGTTGTGCGGGGGCCTTCGTCGTCCGTACGGGCCGTACGGGCCGTACGGGCCGTACGGGCCGTACGGGCCGTACGGGCCGTCAGGCGGCGAACTCGTCCCGGACCTCGCGGAACGCGGCCACCGTGCGCAGGACGTCCTCACGGGAGTGCGCGGCGGAGAGCTGGACGCGGATGCGGGCCTTGCCCTGGGGCACGACGGGGTAGGAGAAGGCGATCACGTAGATGCCCTTCTCCAGCAGCGCCGCGGCCATGCGGCCGGCCAGCGCCGCGTCGCCGACCATCACCGGGCTGATCGGGTGCTCGCCGGGCAGGACGTCGAAGCCCGCGGCGGTCATCTCCTTGCGGAACAGCGCGGTGTTCTCCCGCAGCCGCGCCCGGCGGTCGCCGGACTCCGTCAGCAGGTCGAGGACGCGCAGCGAGGCGCCGACGATGGAGGGGGCCAGCGAGTTGGAGAACAGGTACGGGCGCGAGCGCTGGCGCAGCAGCTCGACGATCTCGGCGCGGGCGGCGACGTAGCCGCCGCTGGCGCCGCCGAGCGCCTTGCCCAGGGTGCCGGTGATGATGTCGACCCGCTCGGTCACGCCGAACAGCTCCGGGGTGCCCCGGCCCTCCTCGCCGACGAAGCCGACCGCGTGCGAGTCGTCGACCATCACCAGGGCGCCGTAGCGCTCGGCCAGGTCGCAGATCTCGTCCAGGGGGGCGATGTAGCCGTCCATGGAGAACACGCCGTCGGTGACGATCAGCTTGTGGCGGGCGCCGGAGGCCTCCTTGAGGCAGCGCTCCAGGTCGGCCATGTCGCGGTTGCGGTAACGGAAGCGGGCCGCCTTCGACAGGCGGATGCCGTCGATGATGCTGGCGTGGTTGAGCTCGTCGGAGATCACCGCGTCCTCGGCGCCGAGCAGCGTCTCGAAGACGCCGCCGTTGGCGTCGAAGCAGGAGCTGTAGAGGATCGTGTCCTCGGTGCCCAGGAACTGCGAGATCCGCCGCTCGAGCTCCTTGTGCGGCGACTGGGTGCCGCAGATGAAGCGCACCGAGGCCATGCCGAAGCCCCACTCGTCCAGCGCCCGCTTGGCGGCGGCGATGACGTCGGGGTGGTCGGCGAGGTCCAGGTAGTTGTTGGAGCAGAAGTTGACGACCCGGCCGTCGCCGACGCTGATGGCGGCGGACTGGGGGCTGGTGATCACGCGCTCGGACTTGTACAGCCCGGCGTCGCGGATGCCCTGCAGCTCATTGCGCAGGTGCTCGCGCATGCTGTCGAACACGGGGACTCTCCTCGTCGTACGGTCGTGGGCGGCGTCAGGGGGCGGTCGGCCGGGTCCAGTCGATGACGACCTTCCCGCACTGGCCGGACCGGGCGGTGGCGAACGCCTCGGCGTGCTGCTCGAAGCCGAAGCGGTGCGTTATCACCGGGGAGATGTCGAGGCCGCTGCGCAGCAGGACGGACATCGCGTACCAGGTCTCGAACATCTCGCGGCCGTAGATGCCGCGCAGGGTCAGCATGCGGGTGACGACGGTGGCCATGTCGATGGTCACGTCGCCGGCGGGCAGGCCGAGGGCGGCGATGCGGCCGCCGGGCGACATGGTGGCGATCATGTCCTGCAGGGCGTCGGCGCGGCCGGACATCTCCATGCCGATGTCGAAGCCCTCGGTCATGTTCAGCTCCGGCATGACGTCGGCGATCCGGCGGCTGCTGACGTCGACGGCGAGGGTGGCGCCCATCTTCTCCGCCAGGGCCAGCCGGTAGGGGCTGACGTCGGTGATCACGGTGGAGCGGGCACCGGCGTGGTTGGCCACGGCCGCGGCCATCATGCCGATGGGGCCGGCGCCGGTGATCAGCACGTCCTCGTTGAGGACGGGGAAGGAGAGGGCGGTGTGCACCGCGTTGCCGAACGGGTCGAATATGGCCGCGACGTCGATGTCGATCTCGTGGCGGTGGACCCAGACGTTCGACTGGGGCAGGACCACGTACTCGGCGAAGGCGCCGTCGGTGTGCACGCCCAGGCCGACGGTGCGGATGCACAGGTGGCGGCGGCCGGCCATGCAGTTGCGGCAGGTGCCGCAGACCAGGTGGCCCTCGCCGCTGACGATGTCGCCCACCGCGACGCCGGTGACGCCGGGGCCGGTCTCGACGACCTCGCCGGCGAACTCGTGGCCCAGCACGAGCGGGGCGCGGACCACGCGGGCCGCCCACTCGTCCCAGCTGTCGATGTGCAGGTCCGTACCGCAGATGCCCGTGCGCAGAACCTTGATCAGTACCTGGCCCGCGCCGGCCGTCGGCGTCGGTACCTCGGTCAGCTCAAGACCCGGTCCAGCGGTGGTCTTCACCAATGCCCTCATGAGGGATCACTGTGACGCCTCGGAACTGTGAAGTCCATCAACGTTTTGCGGTACTGCCTGTGAAGCTCCACTTCACGATCTGGGATAGTGGACAAATGATCGACCCCCGCCGGCTGAGGGTGCTGCGCGCCCTCGCCGACCACGGCACCGTCACCGCCGCCGCCCACGCCCTCTACCTCTCGCCCTCGGCGGTCTCCCAGCAGCTCACCGCCCTCGAGACGGAGACCGGGCACACCCTGCTGGAGCGCCGCGGCCGTACGGTCCGGCTCACCGCCGCCGGCAGCGTCCTGGCCCGGCACGCCACCGAGGTCGCCGCCCAGCTCGAGCGGGCCGAGGCCGACCTGGCCCGGTGCTCGACGGGCCTGGCCGGGGACGTGGCCATCGCGGCGTTCGCCACCTCCATCACCGAGGTCGTCGCCCCGGCCGTCGCCGCTCTGCGCGAGCGGGCGCCCCAGGTGCGCGTGCGGGTCAAGGACGCCGAGGGGTACACCAGCGCCCGGCTGCTCATGGACGGCGAGGTCGACATCGCCGTGGCCGTGGAACACCGCGACTCCCTCGGCACCATGGACGGGCAACTGCTGCGCACCCCCCTCTACGCGGAGCCCTTCGACGTCGTCCTGCCGCCGGGCCACCGGCTCGCCGACGAGCCGGAGATCGGCCTGACCGACCTGCGCGAGGAGCCGTGGATCACGCCGTGGCCCGGCAACCCCGTCCACGAGGCCGTCGTGCGCGCCTGCGAGGAGGCGCGCTTCCAGCCGCGCGTGGAGTGCCTGTCGGACGACTTCTCCGCCGTCTGCGCCCTGGTGGCCGTCGGCGCCGGCGTCGCCCTGGTGCCCCGCTCCGCGCTGCACGGCATCCGCCCGGCGCTCACCCCGGCCGTCCGGCCGGTGCGCGGCCCCGGCCCCACCCGCCGCGTCTTCACCGCCGTGCGCCGGGGCAGCGAGGGCCACCCCCTCCTGCGGCTGGCGCTCGACGGGCTGCGCGCCCAGGCCGCCCGGCTCACGACCTGAGGGGCCCGCGGCGTCACCAGCCGGCCGGTTTTCCGGCAGGGCCGGAATGCGCGGCGCTTCCGCTCGCCCGCCCGGCGCGCGGGCGGCAGCATGGTGCCGGTTCCGCCCGGAACACCCCGACCGACGACTCCTGGAGCGCCGCATGATCTTCATCGCCGTCAAGTTCACCATCCGCCCCGAGCGCAGCGCCCGGTGGCTGGAGGACGTCGCGGAGTTCACCCGGGCCACCCGCGAGGAGCCGGGCAACGTCTTCTACGAGTGGTCCAAGAGCGTGGACGACGAGCACCAGTACGTGCTGCTCGAGGCCTTCGAGTCCGCGGAGGCGGGCGCGGTGCACGTGAACTCCGAGCACTTCAAGACCGCCATCGCCTGGATGCCCGACGCCGTCGCCGAGACCCCGCAGATCATCAACGTCGAGGTGCCGGGCACCGGCTGGTCGGCGATGGCGGAGGTCCAGCCGCGCCGGTGACGGCCGCCCGGGCCCGGCGCCCGGGCCCGACCCCCACGGGTGAACGGTCCGCCTGTTCGGCCCGCGCGGGATGCCGGTCGCGGCCACGACCGGTAGATGTCGTTCATGAACATCGGACAGGCGGTGCCCCGGGTGGGCCCGGCGCCCCGGCGCACCGCCATCACGGCGGCCCTGCTCGTGGCCGCGTGCGCCGTCGGCGTCCTCCCGGCGACGGGTCACGCCCGCGCGGAGGCGGGATGCCGGGTGGAGACGGGGCCGTACCAGTGGGAGCTCGAGGCGTATCTGGGCCGGCCGCGGAACGGGTGGCAGTCGGCGGCGGACTGCGCCGCCATCGCCGCGTTCCAGCGCACGGAGGACGTCCGGCCGGCCGACGGGTACGCGGGCCTGGCCACGTACCGCACGATGCTGGTGGCACAGGCGCGGGCGAACCCCAACGCGGCCGGCAAGTGCCCCGTGGACACCGGCCGGACGGCCTGCGTGGACCTCGACCGGCAGCTGATGTGGGTGCAGGAGGGGCGCCGGGTCGCCTTCGGTCCCGTGGCCGTGCGCACCGGGCGGGCGGGGCAGACCACGCGCACGGGGCGGTACACGGTGTACGTGAGGAGCAAGGACCACGTCTCCACCCTCTACGCCAACTCCCCCATGCCGTACTCCCAGTTCTTCTCGGGCGGCCAGGCCTTCCACGGCCGGCTGGGCACCCTTTTCGACGGCGGCGGCTCGGCGGGCTGCGTGAACCTCACCGTTCCCGACGCCCAGCGGCTGTGGGACGTGCTGCGGCTCGGCGACCCGGTGCAGGTGTGGGGCCGCAAACCCGGGACGTGACGCCGGTGGGCGCCGATCGGCTGTCCGGGGCAACGCCCCGGCGCGTCGGAATATCGGACGAGATGCCCAACGCCATAGTCGGGATCGGTTCGGCGGAAACGTCGACATGGCGATGCGACCAGGCGAGGCACCGTGAACGCAAGCACGTCCGGCCACCCCGCCGCCGCCCCCGTCCGCCGCTCGAGGCGGCTGTGGCGGGCGGCGGTGAGCGTCGCCTCGGCCGCCGCCCTGGCCGGCGGCCCGGCCGTGCCGGCCGCCGCGGCGCACCTGCCCGGAGGCCTGGGGCCGTGCCGGCCCGGCAGCTGCCCCACCGCCTACCCCGCCGTCGGCGACGGGCCGTTCGCCGGCCGCGACAACAACGTCAACGTCTTCGTCGGCGGGGACTACCGGGTGCGCGGAGCGGCCGCCGGGGCCGAAGGGCGCGTGGTCGCCCTTGGCCGCTTCGACGTGCACAAGTCCTCCGGCGGCCTCGGCTACGGCGTGGGCGTGCTGGCCACCGGCTCCCGCGTCCCCCCGGCCGACGGCGCGGACTTCCTGACCGCGGGCGGCCCGGTCGCCGTCGCCCGCGGCCAGCACCTGGACGCCGAACGAGGCGTCGTACGGCACGCGGGCCCCGTCAGCGGAACCATCCTCCGGCGCGCCGTGAAGGACCCGGCCGCGGCCGGCCCGTACGCCGCGCTGCGCGACGAGCTGGCGGCCGCCAGCCGCTGCTACGCCCGCGGCCCCGACGGCCGGGGCCGCCCGGCCACCGGCACCGCCCGCAACACCGGCTCGGAGACCGTCTTCACCGGCGACGGCACCTCCGCGCTGCAGGTCTTCGACGTCGACTTCGACCTCGTCGGCCCCGGCGGGGGCCCGCAGGGCATCCGCTTCACCGGCATCCCCACGGCCGCCACCGTCCTGGTCAACCTCAACGGCCCCGCCCGCGTCGTCAACACCCACAGCGGCGGCCTGACCGACGACGCCCCGCTCAACCGGCTGCGCGAGCGCCTGCTGTGGAACCTGCCCGACGCCCGGCGCGCCGACTTCCACGGCACGGGGCAGTTCCAGGGCAGCGTGCTGGTCGGCGAGCGCTCCGGCGAGTCGACGGTCACCGTGCCGGGCGTCAACGGACGGTTCTTCACCGCCGGCTCGCTGACCCACACCTCCGCCCCGACCGGCGGAGGAGGGCAGGCGTTCCACGCCTACCCCTTCACCGGCGAGCCGCCCGAGTGCGCGAGCAGCCCTGTGGGCAACTGATGGTGACGCTGCGTCAGTCGACCCGTACCTCCTCCAGGCCCAGGTACATCACCGACGGCCGGGCGGGGTGGAAGGCGATGGCGGAGATGCCGTCGTAGGCGTTGTGGGTCTTGGTGACCTTCCCGGTGGCCGCGTCGAGGCGGTAGAGGTCGGTGCCGTAGCCGGAGAAGTACGTGCCGTACTCGAAGTAGAGGACGTTCGCGTCGGCCGGGCTCGGGGCCAGGAGCGTGCTGTTGGTGAGCTGGGTGTCCGCGGTGTCGTCGACGACCCGGGTGAAGGTACGGCCGCCGTCCGCCGAGCGGTACAGGTGCCGGCCCTCGCCGGCCCGGCCCGGCCCGTTCTCGCCCAGGTCGAGGCCCAGGCCGTAGACCACCGAGGAGTCGGCGGGGGAGACTGCGACGTCGAAGAGGTTCGCCGAGCCGCCGGCGGCCAGGCCGGTGGACGGCTTCCAGGTGTTCCCGCCGTCGGTGGTCACCTCGCCGCCGCGCACCATGGCGCCCGCGACGGCGTGGTCGAGGTCGGCGCGGTCGAAGGCCACGGAGTACACGCTCGCCCCGCCGCCGAACGCCGCCGTGCCGACGGGACGCCAGTGGGCGCCCGCGTCGGCGGAGTGGTAGAGCCGGCCGTCGCGCCCGGCGACGCGCAGATGGTCCGGACGGGCCCGGTCGGTGCCCACGCCCACGATGTCCGCGGTGGGCGACGGCAGGCGGGTGACGGTCCGGCCGTCGACGCGGGCCAGGTAGCCGCCGCCCATCTCCCAGGCGAAGGCCCGGCCCCCCTTGGCGGCCGCCAGGCGGGTGGATCCGCTGCCGAGCGCGGCCACCCGGCTCCAGGTGCAGCCGGCGTCGGTGGAGCGCTGGAGTTCGCCGTCGCGGGTGGCCAGCAGGGTGCCGGGGGTGTCCAGCGCGACCAGGCCGTGGGTGTAGCTAGTCCGCTGCAGCGTTCCGGTGGTGGGCGCGAGGCTCGCGCCGTCGTCGGTGGTGAAGGTGACCCCGCCGTCGCCCACCACGCGACCGCAGGACGGGACGGGCCACGCGGCGGTGTCCGCACCGGCGGCCGGGGCGGCGGTCGGTGCGGCGAGGACGAGGGCGGCGGCTGCCGTGGTGACGGCGGCACCGAGGCGCTTCATGAGCTCTCCCTTGTGAGGCATGAGACGTGAGGCGGGGGGTGATGTCGGGTCGACGATCACGTTCTATCCCGTCGATCCTCCGTCGCAGAACGCGATGAAGCGTCAAAGTTCCTGGCGTGAAAGGTCCTTGCGAAAAAAACCGGGCCCCTGCGTGCATGACGGGCCTCGCTGCGTGATCTCCCCAGTCGCATATGAGTACGAGTACTCACGCCCGTCGCACCGCGCGCCGCGGCTCTCGCCGCGGCCGGCTGGCCGCCGGGCGCCTACAACATCGCCGACGGCGAGGCGTACGCGCGCGACGCGACCCTGCGCGGGGTGCTGCGCGCCCACGGCGACAAGGTGACGGTCCATCATCTTCCGTATGGTGTCGCCCGCTTCGCGGCCCGCGCCGCCGAGGCGGCGGCGCGCCCGCGGCCGGGGGCCGAGGTCGCGCTGTCGCGCTACGCGGTCGACCAGCTCGCCCACCGGGTGGTCCTCGACATCGGCAAGGCGCGGGTGCGGTTGGGCGCCGAGGCGGACGCTCGAGGACTTCCTGGCGGCCGTGCGCGCGGAGGCGCGAGGGCGCGGGTGAGGCCGATCGGCCCACCCGGCGCCCATCGACTTCCCGCGTCGCTCAGTCGTCGGCCTCGATCAGCCGTACGGCGTTGAGCGCGGCGGACAGGGCCCGGTCGTCGCCGTCCTTCGACGCGGCGGCCACGTCGAGCGCGGTGTCGGCGAACTTGATGACGTGTTCGTCGCCGTGCGCCACGGCCCGCTCGAAGACCTCCTCGGGGGTGAGGGAGGAGACGACGGGCGGGGTCAGGGGCTCGTCGGCCGCGTAGATGGAGGTGATCGCGGCGGTCGCCGCCCAGGCGACGGTGAGCGAGAGGCCCCACAGCTCCCGGGGGAGGGCGGGCAGCGTGCGCAGCACCGCGTTCGGGGCGGTGGCGGCGTGCACGAGCATGACGGGCCCGCCGTGACCGTGGGTGGCGTAGCTCAAGGTGGCGGCGCGGACCAGGTCGGCGAGCCGGTCCCGGACGGCGTCCGGGTTCTCGGGAACGTACAGCGACTCGGCGGCCCCGAGCCAGCCGGGGGTGGTGGGCAGTTGGTCGTAGCCGCGCTGGGGCAGCAGGTTCCGCTCGGCGACGCGGGGGAGGGCGGCGATGGCGTCGGCGGGTGTGGCGCGGCCGGAGGGGGCGACGGTGACGGGCAGGAGGGTGTGGCGGGCGGCCCAGTAGCCCAGGGCGTAGGCCAGTTCGGACAGGCGGGTGGCGTCCTCGCCGTCCCGCAGGAGCGCGCGCACGGCGTGGCCGACGCGGATGACGGGGTGGGTCGCGGCGCCGGCGATGCCGGGCAGCAGGCGGGGCCACCATTCGGTGAGGACCTCGCGCCAGGGCCGTTCGGCGATGCGCCGGGAGAAGTAGCCGGTCCAGTCGGTGACGCGGGCCGTGTCGCCGAGCGCCTCCCGCCAGTCGTCGTCGCCGATGGGGGTGCGGGCGGGGGGTAAGTCCTCGAGCCTGGTCTCGTAGGCGTCGAGCCAGCGGTGGACGATGGGGGCGTGGCCGTTGCGGACGAGCGCCTCCACCGCCATGGGGCCGTGGTTGCTGAGGTAGCCCTGGAACTCGGGGCCCGACCGGTGGAGACGCTGCAGGGCTTCGTCGAGGGTGCCGTTCGTCGTGTCCATGGCCCGAGGCTAGGCTTCCGGCCGCCGCCCGCGTAACGGTCCTGGGCCCTACACCGCTGGTCGTACGGTCCGCGGCCCGGGTCGAAGGACCTACGACCAGCCGTGCGTTCGCTCGCGTGGCGGGCGGGGCGTCCACCGGGCGGACGCCCGGCGCGGCCGGTGTGATCAACCTACCGATCGGCCCGTCGTGTCCCCGGTGGCGGATGCGCGCCATCACCTACCGTTCCCGGCGTGAGAATCTCCGTGCTGGTCATGGACCGTGTCCTCGACTCCGGCCTCTCCGCCGTGCTCGACGTCCTGCGGACGGCCAACGAACTGCGCGGGGAACTGCCGCAGCCCCCACCGCCGTGGCGGGTGAGCTGCGTCGGCGAGAGCGGCCCGGTCCGTACGGCCGCGGGCCATCTGGTGGAGGCGATCGCACCCGGGGAGGCGGCCGGCCCGGACGTCGTGGTGGTGCCCGGCGTCGGGTACACGCGGGCCGAGCCGCTCGCCGCCTGGGTCGGCTCCGCCGAGCGGCGGCCCGCGCTGGACGCCGTACGGCAGGCCCACACCGACGGCGTGCCGCTGGCGGCCGCGTGCACCGGGACGTACCTGCTCGCCGAGAGCGGGGTCCTCGAGGGGCTGCCGGCCACCACCAGTTGGTGGCTGGGGCCGCACTTCCGCCGGCGCTACCCCGGCGTGGTCCTCGACGAGACCCGCCTGCTCACGCACGCGCCCGGCATCACCACCGCCGGGGCCGCCATGGCCCACCTGGACCTGGCGCTCGGCCTGGTCCGCGAGGCCAGCCCCGTCCTCGCCGACCTCACCGCCCGCTACCTCCTGATCGACAGCCGGACCGGCCAGGCCGCCTACGCCGTGCCCGGCCACCTGGCGCGCGCCGACCCGACCGTCGGCGCGTTCGAACGCTGGGTGCGCGAGCACCTCGAACAGCCGCTGCGGATCGCCGAGGCGGCCCGCGCGCTGGGCACCGGCGAACGCACCCTGCAGCGCGCGGTGGACCGCGTGCTGGGCGTCTCACCCCTGCGCTTCGCCCAGCGCGTCCGCCTGGAGCAGGCCGTGCACCTGCTGCGGACCACCACCCTGCCGACCGACGCCGTCGCCCGCCGGGTCGGCTACGAGAACGCCACCACGCTCACCACGCTGCTCCGGGAGCGCCTGGACACCACCCCCGGCCGGGTGCGCCGACGGCCGCTGTGAGCCCGGCCCTCACCCCTGCGGGTGTAATCCGCCATCATCGGGACAAGCACCACCACAGCGGGAATACCCACCTTGTACGGGGCTGTCCGCTGTGCGGCCCATGATCGGTTCCGGCGGGACACGGCCGGCACGAGACGGGGAGCGACCCATGACCGAGGAAGCCTGTCCGGCCCGGCAGCGGACCGGTGAGGTGGTCCACGACTGGCCCGTGGACCACCTGCCCGGCCTGGAGTTCGACCCGCTCCTGCACCGCCTGCTGCGCGACGAGCCCGTCGCCCGCATCAGGATGCGCTTCGGCGAAGGGGACGCCTGGCTGGTCACGCGGTACGAGGACGTCAAGACCGTCGCCGCCGACCCCCGGATGAGCCGCGCCCTCACCGTGGACCGGCCGGTCACCAGCATGACCCCGCACGTGGTGGCGCCCGCCGGCGGCATCGGCCGCACCGACCCGCCGGACCACACCCGGCTGCGCCGCCTGGTCGCCCAGACCTTCGGCCGCAAGCGGGTGGAGGCCCTGCGCCCCCGGGCCCAGGAGCTCGCCGAGCGCATGACCGGCCGGATGCTGGACCAGGGCCCGCCGGCCGACCTGGCGGAGCACCTCACCGGGCCGCTGCCCGCCCAGCTGATCGGGGATCTGCTCGGGGTGCCGTCCCACGACATCGACCGGCTCCAGGCCTGGCGGGGCGTCATCCTCTCCAGCAGCCACTCGCAGCAGCGCGGCGACGCGGTCAAGCGCGAGATCGCCGACTACTTCCGGGGGATGGCCCGGCACCGCACCGAGCACCCCGGCGACGACCTCTTCAGCGCCCTGGTGGCCGAACAGGCCGAGGGCGGCCTCAGCATGCCGGAGCTGATCTCGCTCGCCGTGATGCTGGTGCTCAACGGCATGGACGCCGTGCGCAACCAGGTCTCCAACATGGTCTACGCCCTGCTGACCCACCCCGAACAGCTCGAGAAGCTGCGGGCGGATCCCGCGCTGCTGCCGCAGGCCGTCGAGGAGCTGCTGCGCTTCATCCCGCACCGCAACGGCGTCGGCCTGCCGCGCATCGCCACCGGCGACCTGGAGATCGGCGAGAGCGTCATCCGCGACGGCGAGGTGGTCTACGTGTCCTACCTCGCGGCCAACCGGGACTCCAACGTCTTCACCGAGCCCGACCGGCTCGACCTCTCCCGCGACGAGGCCCCCAACCTGTCGTTCGGACACGGCGCCCACTACTGCGTCGGCGCGATGCTGACGCGCATGGAGGCCGAGGTCATGCTCTCCACCCTGCTGGAGCGTTTTCCGCGCCTTCGCCTGACCGCCTCTCCCGAACAGATGAGATGGCGTCAGGGGTCGATCAACCGCGGTCCCGAGGAGCTGTGGGTGAGCTGGTGACGTACCCGACGTAACGGGAGTTGCCCGGAAGCGGATCTTCCCCCTATGGTCCGTGCGGTTTGTTTTTTGATCTTACTTTCGGGGGACTTGTGTCTGCTCAGCCGTCAGCGCCGGAACGGCGCTTCGGTGCGACCACCGCACTCAGCTGGATCGTGTCGATCGTCTTCAACGTCGTACTGCCGATCATCACGTACAACCAGCTGACCGACCACGGCTGGGGCGACTTCTCCGCCCTCGCCGTCTCCGGCCTGTGGCCGGTGGTCGACACCGTCGTGTACCTGCTCTGGCACCGCAGGCTCGACGAGTTCGCCATCATCACGATGATCTTCATGGCGCTGACGCTCGTCGTCACCGGCATCGGCCCGCACTCCACCCGGCTGCTGCTGGTCAAGGACTCCGCCATCACCGGCCTGTTCGGTGTGGTCTGCCTGGTCAGCCTGGCCACTCCGCGACCGCTGATGTTCTTCATGGGCCGCAAGTTCGGCACCGACGGCACCAAGGAGGGCGTCGCCCACTGGAACGAGATGTTCGCTCGGTTCCCGGGCTTCCGGAAGACGCTGAAGACGATCACGCTCGTGTGGGGTGTGGGCTACGTCGTCGAGGCGGCGGCGCGCATCGCCCTGTCCTACGCCCTGTCGACGGACGCCATGGTCGGCGTGAACTCCGTCCTGTCGTACGGCATGCCCGTCGTCCTGATCACCTGGACCATCAGCTACTCCAAGCGCGCCCGCGCCAAGGGACAGGCCGCGACGGCCGCCGCCGCTGCCGCCGCCGAAGCGGAATCGGCGCCCGCGGCGGCGTGACCCCGCCGCGCCCGCGGAGACCGGCGCCCCGGAGGACGGCATCAGCCGACCGCCGGGGCGCCGGCGCTTTCTCATCCGGTTCTCATCTCGCTCTGTCGCTCCAGGCCAGCTGAATCGACTCCAGGATGCGCGCGTTGCACAGCGTGGGGTCGTCGGTGAACCCGCTCAGCGCGGCCACGCGGTCGCGGATCTCCGTGGGCTTGACCGCGAGCGGCTTGGTGCCAGGGTGCCGCGCGGCGAGATCCGCCGCGATCTGTTCGATGTCAGTCCATCGCATGGCCATGAGTGTGTCCGAACGGGCGTGCCAGGTCCAGGGTGCCGTCAGCCCCTGCGGCCCATGGCCGAAGCGGCCTGACGGCCGGTGTGTCATGCCGGTGTGTAATGGGGACATGCCCGCACATCTCCCGCCCGCCCCGGACGGCCCGTCCGCTTCGCGCCCCGCCGGCACCACCACTCTCGTCGTCGGCGCCGGCATGGCCGGGCTCTTCGCCGCCCGGGAACTGCACCGGGCCGGACACGCCGTCACCGTGCTGGAGGCACGGGAGCGCACCGGCGGTCGGCTGTGGAGCGAGGACTGGGAGGGCGTGCGCATCGACCTGGGCGCGTCCTGGATCCACGGCGTCGACGGCAACCCGGTCACGGAACTCGCCGAGGAGGCCGGCGCCCCCACCGTCGTCTACGACGTCGGCACCCTCGACTTCGACTACGGCAACCCCCGTGGTGTCACCGCCTACGCCGCCGACGGGCGCCGCCTCACCCGCGCGGAGGCGCTCGAGCGGGAGGCCGACGAGGAGGCCGCGGCGGGCGAACTGGCCGCCCGCGCCGAACGCGCGGACCACCGCGTCTCCGTGGCCGATGCCCTGCGCGGCGTGCTGAGGGACGGCGTGCTGAAGGGCGGTGTGCTGAAGGACGGCGGCCTCGCCCCCGAGCGCGCCGCGCGGGTGACCGAGGCGCGCGGCCGCATGATGGAGGACGACTGGGGCGCCGGCCTCGAGGAACTCTCGCTCGCGTTCATGTCCGAGGGCCAGGACTTCACGGGCCACGAGGTCGTCTTCCCCCAGGGCTACGACGCCCTGGCCGCCCACCTCGCCCGGGGACTGGACGTGCGACTCGGCCACCACGTCACCCACGTCGACCACAGCGGCCCCGGGGTGAGCGTCCACACCGCCGGCCACGGAACGTTCACCGCCGACCGTGTCCTGCTCACCCTGCCCCTCGGCGTGCTCAAGGCCGGTACCGTCACCTTCGCCCCCGCCCTCCCCGCCCCCAAGCGCCACGCTGTCGAACGCCTCGGCATGGGCGTCTACGACAAGCTCTACCTGCGCTTCCCGGAAGCCTTCTGGGACGACACCGACCTGATCCGCCAGGAGGGCACCCGCCACGGCGCGTTCGCCAACTGGTTCGACCTCCGGCGCGTCCTCGGCGTCCCCGTCCTGGCAACCCTGGCCGGCGGCCCGGTGGCCCGCCGCCTGGAGACCCTCGACGACGCGGCCCTCGTCCGCGAGGCGCTGGCGTCCCTGCGCGGCATCTACGGCGACGCGGTGACCGAGCCCGTCGCCCACCGCCGCACCCGCTGGGCCGCCGACCCCCACGCCCGCGGCTCCTACTCCTTCCCCGCCGCCGGCACGCTCCCCGGCGACCGCCCCGCCCTGGCGGCCCCCGTCGGCGACCGCCTCCACTTCGCGGGCGAGGCCACCACCGGCGACTTCCCCGGCACCGTCCACGGCGCCCTGATCTCCGGCCGCGAGGAGGCCCGCCGCATCCTGCGCGCCACCGCGTGCGGGACGAAGGGCGGGACGACGCGTGGGACGATGCGTGGGACGACGCGTGGGGCGAAGATCACAGGTCAGGGCGGGTAACGGGCGGCGGCGCGCTGAGTACGGTGAGCGGGTGCCGACACAGCAGAACCTGTTCTCCAGCCTCGCCGCCCTCAGGCGCCGAGCCGTCTCCCGGGCCGTTCACCGCGGCGCGCGCTGGGTACGCGAGGCCGGCGCCGTCAGCGCCGAGCGCCCCGGCCCGTACCGCTTCCGCGCCCTCGGCACCGGTACCCGGCTCGCCTTCCCGCAGGGCACCGTCTTCGGCGAGGCGTGGATCGAGCTGGGCGACCACTGCATCATCGGCCAGGGCGTCACCCTCACCGCCGGCATGATGCCCGACCTCGACCTCGGGCAGGACACCGTCGTACGCCTGGGCAACGGCGTCGTCCTCGGCCGCGGCAGCCACGTCGTCGCCGAGGCGCCACTGACCATCGGCGACGACTGCTTCTTCGGCCCCGGCGTGTATGTGACCACCACCAACCACAGCTACGACGACCCCGACGTGCCCATCGGCAAGCAGTGGCCCCGCAGCGCGCCCGTGGAGATCGGCCCCGGCAGCTGGATCGGCACGGGGGCGGTCATCCTGCCCGGCGCCCGGCTGGGCCGCAACGTCGTCGTCGCGGCCGGCGCCGTCGTACGCGGCGAGGTCCCCGACCACGCGGTGGTCGCCGGCGCCCCCGCCAGGATCGTCCGCACCTGGAACCGCGACACCGGCTGGCAGCCGCCCCTGCGCACCCCCGCCCCGGCCCCCCTCCCGGAGGGCCTGACCGCCGAGCAGCTCAAGGGCCTCGCACACCTCGAAGCGGCGACCCTCGACCACGACTGACGGCCGAGGTCCTGCTTGCCGGTCCTCAGGGAGTCCCCAGGGAGTCCTCAGAGAGTCCTCAGGGGGCGATGGGCAGCTGACGCTTGTGGTCGGTGAGGCGGTAGCGGTTGACGATCGTCTCGAAGGCCCGCTCGTCCACCGGCTTGCCCTCGAGGAAGTCGTCGATGTCGTCGTAGGTGACCCCGAGCGCGTCCTCGTCGGCCTTGCCCGGGTCGAGGGTCTCCAGGTCGGCCGTCGGCGTCTTCCACACCAGCTCGGCGGGCGCGCCCAGCGCGTCCGCGACCGCGCGCACCCGGCGCTTGGTCAGGCCGGTCAGCGGCACCAGGTCGGCGGCGCCGTCACCGAACTTGGTGAAGAAGCCGGAGACCGCCTCGGCGGCGTGATCGGTGCCGACGACCAGACCGTTGTGCGCGCCGGCCACCGCGTACTGGGCGATCATGCGCTGCCGGGCCTTGATGTTGCCGTGCACGAAGTCCTCGTGATGGGCGTCGCGGAAGCTCACCCCGCCGGCCCGCGAAGCCTCGAGCGCGGCGTCGCTCGCGGGCTTGACGTCCACGGTCAGCACGTGGTCGGCCCGGATGAAGG
This sequence comes from Streptomyces sp. C36, assembly GCF_040932295.1. Classification (NCBI taxonomy): domain Bacteria; kingdom Bacillati; phylum Actinomycetota; class Actinomycetes; order Kitasatosporales; family Streptomycetaceae; genus Streptomyces; species Streptomyces sp. C36. Next base: position 411,215 of record NZ_JBFQGI010000001.1, read on the forward strand.
AGAGCGCGAGCTGGGCGTCGTGCTCATCGGCCTGGACCCCGTAGGGCAGCCGCATCGCGTAGAACCGCGCCTCGTGCCCGGCGGCCCGGGCCCGCTCGACGGCGAGCTGGCACAGCCGGCCGGCGGTGGTGGAGTCCACGCCGCCGCTGATGCCGAGCACGAGGGAGCGCAGACCGGTCGAGGTCAGCCGCTCGGCGAGGAAGGCCACCCGGCGCTCGATCTCCCGCTCGGCCTCGAAGATCTCGGCGACCTGGAGTTCCCGGGCGATCTCCTGCTGCAGGGCCATGGACGCCGGCTCGCTCACGTCTGCTCCTTGTTTCCGGTTCACGATGTGCTGTGGCACCACCCTACCCAGGCGGTGCGGACGGGCCAGGGCCGGGCGGTGAACGCACGGGCGGCCGAGGGGGCCGAATCGGATGCCGGCGGACGACCGACCGTGAAATGATTCGATCATGGTTTTCGGACGGGGGCCGGCGCCGGTCAGGCCCCGCGTCCCAAGAGAATGGGGAAACAGCAACAGCCGCGACGGCGGCCGCCCCCGCTGAACGGAGACCGCCGTGCTCACCCTCACCGACTACACGGCTCTGTCCGCCACCCGGATCGCCGCGGCCGTTCAGGCCGGCGAGCTGTCCGCGCGTGAGGTGGTGGAGGCCGCCCTGGCCTGCGTCGAGGAACGTGACGGAGTCGTACGAGCCTTCCGCCGGACCTGGCCCGCCCACGCCCGGGAACGCGCCGCCGAGGTCGACGCGCAGATCCGCCGGGGCATCCGGCTCCCGCTCGCCGGAGTGCCCCTCGGCGTCAAGGCCAGCGAAGGCCTTGACGCGTTCCAGAGCACCCGCCTGGCCTCTGCCGGGTGCGTGCCCATCGGCGCCACGTCGGTGCCGCACCGTGGCGGCGGCTGGCAGACGTACGGCCACACCGACCGAGGGCCCACCACCAACCCCCTCAACCCCGACTGGTCCCCGGGCGGCTCCTCGGCGGGGTCGGCGGCCGCCGTGGCCGCCGGCATGGTTCCACTCGCCACGGGGTCGGACGGCGCCGGGTCCGTTCGTATCCCCGCCGCGTGGTGCGCCATCGTCGGGCTCAAGCCGACCAACGGCGTCCTCCCCGCCCGCGATCGCGCCGGCCTCAACACCCCCGGCCCCCTGGCCCGCCACGCCCACGACGCCGCCGCGTACCTACGGGCCCTCACCGGGCACCCGGACCTCGCGTCGTTATCGCCCCGCTCGGTGGGCTGGTCGCCGACGCTCGGGTTCGCGGACACCTCGCCCGCCGTCGCCGACACCGCACGCTCCGCCCTGCGACGTCTCGTCGAGGCCGGTCTGCTCGCCCCCACCGACATCGCCGTGCGCCTGCGCGATCCCGCGCCCGCGTGGAGCGGCCTGCGGGACGCGTCGCACGGCGCGTCCCCGGCCGTGACAGAGCTGATCAGCGACAACGACCGGCACCTGCGGGAGATCTTCGCCCGCGTCGACGTCCTCGCCACCCCGACGACGCCGCATCCACCCCACGGCCACGAAGGCCCCGGCCCCCGCATGAGCGTGGCTCTCACCTGGGCCTTCAACATCAGCGGACACCCGGCCGTCACCCTCCCCGCCGGCACGACACCCGCCGGGGAACCCGTCGGCCTCCAGCTCGTCACCCGCCACGGCGGCGAGCGTCTGCTTCTGCATCTGGCGGTCGAGGCCGAGAAGGTGTTCCTTCCGGCCCGTTCCGTCGGCCTTGGCTGAGCCGACAGCGCACGGACGGCCGGCGAGCCAGGGCCAGTGCGCCCTATTCGCAATCGTGATCGAGCAGTCCGCGCCGTAATGGACTTGGCGGCTTCTTGCCCTGTCCCCGGGGCGGACCGGCCATGAGGGTGGGTCCTGCGCCGCCGGTGGCCCGTCGGCGGCGGAAGCGCACCGCGAGAGAGGGAGTCCCGCACATGCCTCCGATCCCGGTCCGTCCCGGCATCTACAAGATCCACGCTCACATCATCGGCCCGTCCGCCGTGCTGGCGGCCACGGAGCACGCGACCAAGCACGGCGCCCCGGTCATCACCGACCGTGTGCAGCCCCTCCCGATCGAGCAGGAGTGGATCATAGAGCCCGCCGAGCCCGTCCCGGGTGCGCCCTATGTGATCCGCCTCGCTTATCACGAGGAGGCGGGCATCGTGAGTCCCGAGGACAGGCTCTGGGTCAACAGTGTTCCGCGCGCCGAGTTCGCGAAGTTCACGTTCGAGTCGGTCATCGGCGGGGTCAAGATCCTGTCGGACAAGGGACTCGCCCTCCGCGCCGGCCACCGCGGCGCGCAGATCACGCTCGTCCCGCCGAAGCCCGAGTTCCAGGAGACGTGGACCCTGGAATTCGTGAGGCCGATCAGCGAGGACTAGCCGAGGAGTCCACGGGGCGACCGGGCGCAGCCGGCCCGGTCGCCCCATGCCCATGCGGGCGCACGGGGGCGCGGTCAGGTGCTGACCCCGGAGTGCACGGGGACGGGCGGGTGCACTCCGGTGAGGGCCTCCGTGCGGGAAACGAGTCGGGGCGCAAGGTGCCAAGGAACTGAGGGAAGGCCCGTTCGATCCATCCGTCCCGGACGGTCGTCTTCACGCCTTCCGCGCGGCCGAGCGCGGCCAACGAGCGCTCCGTCTGCCAGCGGACGAAGCCCCGTTGAAGGCTGTGCCCGGTGGCCGCCTCCTCTCGGGCGAGGAACTCGGGGCGGCTGTGGAAGACAGCGGCCCTTTGACGAGTCTCGCGGGTCCTGCCCCTCGGCCTATCGGGCAGGACCTAGTCCAGGTGTGCCAATGCTCTGATGATGAGCGCTTTGGCGCGCTCGCCGTAGACGGCCGACAGCTTCAGAAGGTCGAACGCTTTGGCATACAGGGCAATTTCTCGGGGCTGGGTAACCGAGAACTCGGCAGAGTACGTCTCGACGAGCACAAGCTTGTCATCGAACATCGAGAAGGAGTTGCCGGGCCAGATGTGCATCACTGCGTCACGGGGGATGAGACCCAGGCTCAGGCGTGGCAGCCGCATGACTGCGAGAAGGCGGTCAAGCTGCCCGCGCATGACGTCCTTACCGCCGATGTTGGTGTACAAAGCCTGCTCGGACAGCAAGACGTTGAATATGCGGTCGCCCTGGTAGAGGTACTGCTGACGCTCCATCCGCTTGGCCACCGCGGCATCCGTGTCGTCGGGAATCTCGTAGAACCCGACCACTTGTTGAAAGGTCGCCGCAGCATATTCGGCTGTTTGGAGAGTGCCCCAGACCACCGTGGGGTGGAAGATGCGGAATACCCTGGTCTTGGAATAGACGGGCAGGGCCTTGCGTTGCCGCTGCTCGGCGCCGGTCTGAAGCTGGCGTCGCCACTCCAGCCACAGCTCCTCGATGTGCCGGACGGTGGCGATGAGGTCTTCGATCTGCTCCTCAGCATTGGTCTTCTGGCACCAGAGCCGGATGTCGTCCTCGCCGGCGTTCTGCCGCCCGTTCTCAATGCGGGAGACCTTCGATTCCTGCCACCCCGTGGCTGCGGCGAATGCCCGGCCGCTGGAGAACCCCGCGTCCTTGCGGAATCCACGCAGCCGGGCGCCCAGGGCCTCGCGCGCCTCCTGTGCTCTGTTGCTCATGGTGGATCAGGGCTGGTACTCGCCGTGCGGGACGGCAAGTGACCAGAGCAGGTCCCGGACTGTGATGCACTCGGCGACCGTGGCGGGATCGTCCAGGAGTTCGGAGCCGAGGACTCGACCGTCCTCACTGAAATGACCGATGGCCAACAGCCGGTCGTCGTACAGCCACCAGTCGTTGCCGGTCACGGGGAAGGTGGTGCTGTCGGGCACCGCGTGCCGGGGGAGCCACCGGATGTCCTCGCCGGCCTCGATGTTCAAATGGGTCAGGGAGTGCTCCCAGTGGACGTACTCCGAGTGCGGCTCGCTGATGACGCGGACCCGCCGCACGCTCTTGCCCTCACCCGTCACCCGCTTCATGAGCGTCATCCACGGGTCGAGCCAGGCGTAGTCGTCCGGCTCGCCGCGCTGCCAGCGCGCGTACGGGGTGTCCTCGACGGGAGAGCCGTAGTCGTCTCGTAGTTCGAGGTGGAAGGCGTCTCGCTCGAAGCTCTCGAAGAGCTCGTCGCGCTCAGCACTGGTGATCAGGTCCACTGTTCTCCTCCAGCAGGGCCGTGATCGAGGACTTGGGGACCTCGATGCAGGTCTCGTAGTCGGGCATGCGTATCTGGCCCAGGGCCTCGGCGTCCGTCATGGCAGGCCCCTGAACGACGCATGTCCCCTCCTCGGTCACCAGCACGATCGGCGCCTCGAAGCGCCTGACCTTCCCCGAGGGACGACCATCCTTGGTCAGGTGCTCGAACAGCTCGGGTGGCCCCTCCACGGCGGTGTGGCCCACGGGGACTTCCAGTTGCGTCAGCAGGTCGTTCGCGTAGACCTTCCAGCCCTGGACGACGTAGCTGTCCCGGTCGGTGGCGTACAGGGTGGGGCTGTCCCCAGGGGGCTGTTCTTGCCGAGGAACCGTAGCTTCATCGTCGCTCTCCCGTCCGCTGCCTTGCGCCGGATTGCTCAGACAACCGATCGTCCGCGTGGCGAATCACCCCGTCAATCCAGGTGCTGCAAACTCGCGCAATCTCTTTGGCGTTTGAGTCATGAGCTCCCTACGGTCGTCTGAGAACCCGAGCCCCTCCCCGCTCGTCGTCGGCTCCGACAACGCCGCATCCGTCGGGCGGGGAGGGTTCCGCATGATCCGTTCGAGCTGGAGGTGCCCACGTGGGTACGGCAGTAGCGGTACGCGATCCGAAGGAAATTCTGGGAGAGGCTGTCTGGGACCGCGAGGTCAAACTCCTGGTCCGCGACAACCTCATGGACACCGTGATGGCCGGTCGCCTCCTCGGCCAGGCCGTCGCCTACCTGATCACCGCCATGGAGACCATGGGCGAGGGTCTGGAGCTCGGCTGCGGAGAGCTGGTGGACACGGCGGTCCACGCGCTCATCCTCGACACGGCGAACTACGCCGAGTTCTGCAAGAAGTACAACAAGGGTCGGTTCCTCCACCACATCCCCGAGATCGAGCGCAAGGCCGACGGCACCGTCATGAGGACGGCGGCCGTGGTCGAGCGGCACGGGTTCGAGGTGGACTGGCCGCTGTGGGAGCGCGATGCCTCCACCTGCTCGCCTTGCACGCAGGGGACGAGCTGCCACTGAGTAGTACGACCGCGTGAAGGCCGGCGGCACCCTCAGGGTGCCGCCGGTTCTCGTTCGAGGGAAGGCCGCGGAACCCCCACCTCTCGCGAAGGCCCGGGAGTAGCGTGTGACCGTCGGAGCCTGACGGTACGGATGCTCACCAACAAGCCACCAAGGAACGTTGCTGTATGAGCGTTGAGACTTACTGGGACCGCTACGCAACCGGAGCCGTCGAGAAGATCGGCCCGGTGGAGGTCTCCATCGAAAAGGGGTTCGGCTGGACCCAGTACGACCACCACGGCCCCGGCGAGGAACTGCTCTGCCAGCCGGAGAAGACGCTGGAGCTGGGATGCGGGTGCGGCGACACCGTCGCCTACCTGGCGCGCAAGGGCATCGACGCAACGGGCCTGGACCTGTCGCCTGTGCAGATCAGGACCGCCGGCGAGCGCTGGGGCGATCTAGCCGGTGCCCGCTTCGTCCTCCGGGAGGCCGTGGACCACCTCAGGACCACGGACGAGACGTACGACGCGATCTACTCGATCTGGGGAGCCTTCTGGTTCACCGACCCCCGTCGGCTCCTGCCCGCCATCCGTGAACGACTCAACCCACACGGCGTCCTCGCCTTCTCCCAAGCACCGGCCGTCGACGGCTGCTACGGCGCGCAAGGAATGTACGGCAACGGCTTCAACGGCAAGATCCTTCCGGTGCAGCGCTGGGCGTACTCCGCAGAGATGTGGAAGGGCATCCTCATGCACCATGGCTTCCTCGACGTGGAGGCCCGGATTCTGGAGGCCCCCGACCCTGAGAACCTGGGGACCCTGATCGTCACAGCCCGAACGGTCTGACCATGCCGATGCGCTCCGCCCTCTTACGGAGTGGCGGAGCGCGAATCAGGAGGTTCTCGGCCGCAGGAATCGCCGCAGCTTCTGCAACGGCCACGTGTTGATCACATCGTCCTTCGTCAGCCAGGCGCGCTGGGCCGTGCCCACGCCGTAGCGCATGTAGGGCAGGTGGGTGACCGAGTGGGCGTCGGTGTTCACGGCGAACTTCACGCCGTGGCGCTTGGCGCGCAGGATGTCCTCGTCGCCCAGATCGAGGCGTTCCGGATGGGCGTTGACCTCCAGGGCCGTGCCGGTGCGGGCGCAGGCCTCGAAGACCGCGTCGAAGTCGGCGTCGATGCCCGGGCGTTTGCCGATGCGGCGGGTGGTGGGGTGGCCGATGATGCCCACGTGGGGGTTCTCGCAGGCGCGGACCAGGCGTCGGGTCAGCTCTTCGCGGCTCTGGTTGAAGTGGGAGTGGACGGAGGCCACGCACAGGTCGAAGCCGGCGAGGAATTCGTCGGGCCAGTCCAGGCTCCCGTCCGGTCCGATGTTCAGTTCGGTGCCGTGGAGCAGGCGCATGCGGCGGTGCTTGCCGTCCAGGGCGCGCACCCGTTCGCGCTGGGCGAGCATCTTGGCGTCGGTCATGCGCTGCATATAGAGGTCGGGGGCGTGGTCGGTGACGGCGTAGTAGGCGTATCCGCGGGCCGCCGCGGCGGTCACCATGTCCTCGAGGGAGGCGAGTCCGTCGGTGAGGTCGGTGTGGGTGTGCAGGTCGCCGCGGATGTCGCTCTCCTCGACCAGGTCCGGGAGCTCGTCGCGCAGGCCGGCGGCGATCTCGCCGCGGTCCTCGCGCAGCGTGGGCGCGATCCAGGGGAGGCCGAGCCGGGCGTAGACCTCCTCCTCGGTCTCGGAGACGATCTTCTTGCCGCTCTTGGCGTGGAAGAGGCCGTACTCGGAGAGCTTGAGCTTCTGCCGTACGGCGATCTCGCGGACGCGGATGTTGTGCGCCTTGGAGCCGGTGAAGTAGAGCAGGCCCGCGCCCCAGGAGTCGGGGGGCAGGACCCGTAGGTCGACCTGCAGGCCCTTGGTCGTGCGGACCGAGGTCTTCTTCTCGCCGTGGGCGATGATCTCGGCGGTGTGGGGGAGGGCGGTGAAGGCCTCCATGAAGGGGGCGGACCGTTCGGCGGCGACGAGGACGTCGACGTCGCCGATGGTCTCCCGCATGCGGCGCAGCGAGCCGGCGTACGCGCAGCCCTGGCATCCGGGGACGGCGGAGAGCGCGGCGACGACCAGGTCGGCGACGTCCATGGCGCTGCTGAGGAGGATGCGGCCGCCGCCGGCGTGCTGCATGAGGGCGATGCCGTGCAGGATGTTGGCCTCGGTCTTCTCGCCGAAGCCCTTGAGGCCGCGCAGGCGTTCCTCGTGGATGGCGTCGAGGAGTCCCTCCACGGACGCGACGCCCAGTTCCTCGTAGAGGGTCATGGCCTTCTTGGGGCCGAGGGTGGGGATGGTGATGAGCTCGCGCACCCCGGCGGGAATGTCCGCCCTGGTCTCCTCGAGTGCCGTGACGTGGCCGGTGCGCAGGAATTCCAGGACCTTGTCGGCGATGGACCTGCCGACGTTGGGGATGTCGAGCAGGCCTTTCGCGTCGAGCGTGGAGACGTCGCCGGGATGTCCGCCGATGGCGCGGGCGGCCTTTTCGTAGGCGCGCGCCTTGTAGGCATCGCCGCCCGTGATCGCGATCAGGTCGGCGTACTCCTGCAGCAGCGCCTCGACCTCCTCGTTGGCCCGGGCCATGGGTCCAGCGTGCCATCGGGAGGTCCGCGGCGCATGGCGGGTCACGTCCTGGGGCGGTTGTGCCAGGCGGTGTAGAGGCCGGTGAGGGCGGCCGCGTAGTCGGTGAGGGCGGCCGGGGAGGCGCGGCCGGCCAGGGCCAGGGCGAGGCAGGCGGCCATGGTGACGGTGAAGGCGTACACCTCGTCGCGGTCCGCTCCGGGGGGCGTCGCGGCGGGGGTGGCAGCGATGTGGTTCATGTCGGGGCTTCCTTCACATCAGGAGGGCGAGGGGGCGAGGAGCGAGTGGCGCGGACCGGATATGTCCGACATTCAGAGCTTCGGCGGACGCGCTGGCCGGGCACAGGGGTTTCCCGTTGCCTCTGTACGAGAGGCCGTCGGGCAACCCCCTGCGACCTGCGGTGTCGTCCTCAGGAGCAGCCGGGCCCGTAGGGCACGTCGGGGAGCAGACGGCGCCACGCGGGCTCGTCGACGCGGCTCAGGGCGCGGCAGGTGGTGGCCAGGACGCCCGGTACGTCGAGCCGCCACCAGCGCACCGACCCGTCCTCCGAGACGGACACCACCGGGCCCTCGTCGGCGACGAAGGCCGCGGACCGGACCCGGTCGGTGTGCCCGGTCAGGGTGAGCAGCAGACGCCCCTCGCGCGCGTCCCAGATCCGTACGGTGTTGTCGCGGCCGGCCGTGGCCAGGCGGGTGCCGTCGGGGCTGAAGGCGACCGAGGTGACCGGGCCGGTGTGGCCCGCCAGGGTGCGCAGGCTGCGCCCGTCGCGCGGGTTCCAGAGCTTGACCGTGTCGTCGCGGCTCGCCGTGGCGAGGATGCCGGTGGGGCCGACGGCCAGGCCGAGGACGGTGTCGGCGTGTTCGGTCAGCCGGTGGAGGACGCGGCCGTCGGACAGCCGCCAGATACGGGCGGTGTTGTCGAGGCTGCCCGTGACGAGTGTGGCGTCGTCGAGGAAGAGCACCCGGTAGACGGCGTCGGCGTGACCGGTGAACGTCCGCTCCGGCCGGGGGGTCTCCTCGGCGGCCCCGCCGGTGACGCGCCACACCTTGGCGGTGTGGTCCTCGCCGCCGGTGGCCAGCGAGCCGGCGTCGCCGGGCCGGAAGGCGAGGGACGTGACGGCCCGGCCGTGCGCCCGCCAGCGGCCCACCGGCCGGTCCGGGCCGGCAGCGTGCCGTGCGTCGGCCGTTCGCGATACATCGGCCGTCCGCGACACGTCGGCCATCGGCAGGACGTCGGCCGTGCGCCATACGGTGACGGTGCCCTGCTGGTCCCCGGCGGCGATCAGCGAGCCGTCGTGGCTGAAGGCCACCGCCCGTACGGGCTCCTGGGACACCCGCAGCGTCCGTGTCGTCCGGTGCCCCGCCTCCCGGGTCCGCCACAGGCGCAGCGTGCCGTCGTGCCCGGCGGCCGCCAGCAGCGACCGGTCCGGGCTGAGGGCGGCGTCCAGCCAGGCCGTACCGGGCAGCGGGGCGTTGACCGACGACTGCGGGGACCACAGGCGCAGGGTGCCGTCCTCGCCGCAGGTCGCCAGCGACCGGCCGTCCGGGGAGAACGCGACGCCGTGCACGGGGCCGAGGTGGCTGGCCAGGAGGGCGATGCGGCGGCGCCCTGCGACGTCCCAGACGGCGGCGGTGTCGTCCTGGCTGGCGGCGGCCAGGCGGGTGCCGTCCGGGGAGAACGCGACGGCGAAGACCGAGTCCTGGGCGCCCTCGAGGGCCGCCTCCCGCGCGCCGGTCGCGGTGTTCCACAGCCCGACGGCGTCGTGCCATTCGCCGGTGGCCAGGCGGCTTCCGTCGGGGGAGAAGGCCAGGGCGTGGACCTGGCCGTGCTCGCGGGTGCCGATGACCCGGGCGCCGCCGTCGCGGACGTCCAGCAGCCACAGCCTGCCGTCCAGCCCGGCCGCGGCCACCCGCCCGCCGTCGTCGGTGACGGCCACGGCGTACAGCTGCCCGAGCCCGGGGTCGTGCACCGTGACCCCGGCCGCGGCGTCGCCGGGGCGGGAGAGCCGGACCGTACCGTCCCTGCCCGCCGTCGCCAGCAGTCTCCCGTCGCCGGACAGGGCCACGGCCCGTACGGGCCCGTGGTGCCGCGCGCCCGCCGCTACCGGCACGCGGCGGCCGGTGCCGGCGTCCCACACCGACACCGTGCCCGCGTCGTCGCCCCAGGCGGCCAGGGCGTTCCGGCGTGCCACGGCGAGCGCGCCGACCGGCGCGGTGCCGCGCGCCACCACGCGCGCCGGCCGGGAGCGGGTGGTGTCCCACGCGCGTACGGTCCCGTCCGCGCCGGCCGACAGCGGTCCGCCGCCTCCGGGGCCCGGCGGCCGCCAGGCGACGGCGAGGACCGGGCCGTGGTGGCCCGTCAGCCGTCCGGCGTACGACTGGGACTGCGAGCTGAGCACGGCGCTGGCGGCGGCCGGGGTGTGCGCCTGACGCCAGGCGGCGGTCGCCAGCAGTATCGACGCCTCCGGCCGGGAGGTGCTCAGCGCGGCGGCGCGGAAGGCCAGTTCGTCGGAGCGGGCCGCGGCGCGCTCGGCCATGGCCCGCAGGCCCTGGTGGAGGGCCACCGCGCCGCCGGTCAGGGTGAGCACGAGGAGTACGGCCAGGCAGGCCAGCAGCCGGCGCAGCCGCCGGGTGCGGCGGAGCTCGGCCTCCTGTTCGGCGGCGGCGTGCGCGGTCGCGGCGTCCAGGTAGGCCTGTTCGACGCCGGTGACCGTCGCGACGGGGTGGGCGGCCAGGTCGCGGGCGGCGGCGAGGCGGGCGCCGCGCGGCAGCAGCGCCGGGTCGCGGCCCTCCGCGTCCCACTGCTCGGCGGCGGCCCGCAGCCGCTGCCATCCGTGCAGCAGGGCGGCGTGGCTCTCGATCCACTCCCGCAGCCGGGGCCAGGCGTGCGGCACGGCGTCGTGGGCCAGGGCGACCCGGTCGGCGTCGACGGTCAGCAGCCGGGCCCGGGCGAAGGCCTCCACCGTCTCCGGCGCCAGCACCTCGCGCGGCACCCGGCGGCGGGCGGCCCGGCCGTCGGCGTCGATGCGGACCAGCTGCAGCAGCGCGGACCTGGCGGCGTCCTGACGGTCCGGGGGCAGCCGTGCGTAGGCGCGTTCCGCCGTGGCCGCCACCGCCCCGGCGATGCCGCCCGCCTCCTGGTAGCCCGCCACCGTCAGCGAACGGTCCCGGCGCCGCTGCCAGGTGGCCAGCAGCGCGTGGGACAACAGCGGCAGGGCGCCCGGCTCGTGGCCGGGCTCCCGCTCCTCGCCGTCTCCGGCGCCCAGGTCGCGCAGGATCAGCTCCACCAGTCCCGGCTCCAGGTCCAGGCCCACGGCGTGCGCGGGCCGTACCACGGCGTCGCGCAGCTCCGCCGCCCGCAGGGGCTCCAGGGGAAGCTGTCCGTCCCGCAGGGCGGCGGCCAGTTCGGGGAAGGCCAGGCACCGGCCGTAGAAGTCGGCCCGCAGGCCGATCACGACCAGCGCCGCCGGGACGCCCGGGCCGTCGGCGGACGCGCTCGCGGGGGTGCCGGTCGTCAGCGCGTGCGCGGCGCGGATGAACTCCGCCTGCTCGCGGGGGTCCGGGCAGAGGGTGAAGACCTCCTCGAACTGGTCGACGACGAGCACCAGGCGTACGGGCTCGTCCTCCCCGTCCCCTGTTCCCTCCCGCGTCCCGTCGAGCGCGGCGCGCACCGCCTCGGCGAAGGCCCGGGGGCCGTCGTCGGCCAGGATCCGCGCGAGCCGTGCGGGGTCGGTGCCGGCGGCGGAGGCGACGCTCGCCGTGAGCTCCGCCACCGGTCGTTCTCCCGGCTGCAGGGTGACCACGGGCCAGCGGATCGAGCCGCGCACCGGCAGCACGCCCCGGCGCAGCTCGGGCACCAGCCCGGCCTGCAGCAGCGACGACTTGCCCGTGCCGGAGGCCGCCACCACGGCGGTCGGCCCGCAGCCGTCCAGCCGCTCGGTGAGCAGGCGTACGAGCGCCGCCGTCGCCCGTTCGCGGCCGAAGAACCAGTCCGCGTCGGCGCTCCCGTAGGCCGCGAGCCCCCGGTAGGGGCACACCTCGAGCGGTGCCCCGCGCGTCCCGCGCCGCCCCGTCGGCGCGATGAGCCGGGTCAGCTCCCCGCCCGCCCGCAGGGCGCCCTCGCAGCGGCGGGCGACCTCCACGGTCATCGGCTTCTTCCCGGACTCGACCCGGCTGAGGTAGCTCTTGGTGTAGTGCACCAGATGGGACAGCCCTGCCAGCGACATCCCGCGCTCCTGCCGCAGCCGGCGCAGGTGTTCGCCCGGCTCGACGGTGGAGGCGGGCGCGCCGCCGCTCTCGCCGTCGTCTCCCCGTGGGGCCATGAAGGCGGCCTTTCTCCGCGAACGATCCGGTTTTCCCCGATCTCGTTCTTCTGATCCCTTTTCCGCAGTCTGTCCCCGTGAGACGCTCGCAAGGACCGTACGGGGATGTGCCACCGGCAAAACCGGTCCTTCGGGTGACCGGACGGAACGGAGGTGACGGGGGAGACGGGCGGGGCCGGGGCCGCCCCCGCCCCGCCGTCGCTGCCGGTACCGTTGCCCGCACGGGCAGTTGGCAGCCCGGACGACCGGATGGGGTGGGCATGGAGAACACAGCGGACGCGGACGTCACGGCGGGGGAGCACGGCCTGCGGGCCGTCGGCGGGCGGGCGCCGCGCCACGCCGTCGTCATCGGGGGCGGCCTGGCGGGTCTCCTGACGGCGCACGTGCTGAGCGGCCACGCCGACAAGGTGACGCTGGTGGAGCGGGACCGCTTCCCCGACGGCCCCGAGTCCCGCGCCGGCGTGCCGCAGGACCGGCACACGCACGTCATGCTGGAGAGCGGCCAGCGGGCGCTGGAGGACCTGCTGCCGGGGATCCTCGACGAGATGCGCGAGCACGGCGCGCCGAGCGTGGCCATGCCCACCGAGGTCGTGCAGTGGCAGGCGGGCCACTGGTACCGCCGCACGGCGCCGACCGCCCACGTCCTCACCGGCTCCCGGCCGTTGACCGACTGGCTGGTACGCCGACGCGTCCTGGCCCACGCCCGTATCGACACCGTCCAGGGCGCCGAGGTGACCGGCCTGCTGGGCGACGCCGCCCGCGTGCGCGGCGTCCGGCTGCGCGAGCGGGGCACGGCCGCGCGGGACACCCGCGACCTGCCGGCCGACCTCGTCGTGGACGCCTCCGGACGCTCCTCGCGCGCCCCCCAGTGGCTGACCGCGCTGGGCGCCGAGCCGCCGCACGAGGAGACCATCGAGACGGGACTCGCGTACGCCACCCGCTTCTACCGCTCCTCCGGCCGCGACGAGGAGCCCTTCCGGGGCGTCTTCATCGTCCCCAACCCCGCCCAGCTGCGGGGCGGCATCCTGATGCCGCTGGAGAACGGCCGCTGGTCCGTGATCCTCTCCGGCCTGCGCGGCGCCGAACCGCCCACCGACGAGGCCGGGTTCCTCGAGTTCGCCTCCCATCTGCCGCACCCGGTCCTGCACGACTGGCTGCAGAAGGCGGAACCGGACACGCCCATCCACGGGTACCGCAAGACCGGCAACGTCCGGCGCCGCTACGACCGTCCGGGACGCCGGCCCGCCGGCTTCCTGGCCATCGGCGAGGCCCTGTGCTCCTTCAACCCCGTCTACGGGCAGGGCATGTCGGTGGCCGCGCTCAGCGCCGTCGTCCTCCGCGACGCCCTGGCCGGCGGGCGCCGGGTGCCCACGACGCGGCGGGTGCAGAAGGCCCTGTTCGACGCCGTCCGGCAGGCGTGGGAGATATCCGCCGGGGCGGACAAGAACATGCCGGGCGCCACCGGCAGCGCGCTGCGCCCACGCCTCGCCGACCGGCCCGCCGACTGGTACCTGCGGCGCGTGCAGCAGCGCGCCACCGGGGATCCGCGCGTCGGTGAGGTCTTCCGCGGCGTGCTGTCCCTCACCACCCCGACCACCGCCCTGTTCGCACCGTCCATCGTCCGGGCCGTCCTCCTCGGCCCCGCGCCGTGGGCGCCCACCGAGCCGCCGGCCCACCCCGAGGAACAGGGCTGACGGGCCGCTCCGCCCCGCGTCCCGGACGCGCCGACCCAGGGGCCGGCCCGGACCAGCTCAGGGCCGCCCCAGCGCCGACCAAGGAGAGCCGACGATGTCCCTCACCTCACCGACACGGACGGCCGCCGTCGTGCGGGGCGGCGCCCTCGGCGCCGCCCTGGCCGCCGTCGCCCTGCTCGCCGCCCCCACGGGGCGGGCGGCGGCCGCCCCGGAACCCACCCGGCTGCAGTTCACCAAGTACTCGCCCACCGACTCGCGGCTGAGCGTCCTGCGGAACGGCAGGACCGTCGTGGTCTACCGGGCCGGGTCGGGCGTCAACGACAAGGAATGCGAACGCGGACGCGGCTGGCTGCCCAACGGCACCTATCCGCTCGGCCGGCACCACACCGCCTACGGCGGAAACCTCATCAAGGGCTACGCCATCGAACTGGGCAACAAGCTCTGCTACCAGGGAATCAACCGGACCGAGCTGTTCATCCACAGCGAGATGACCCGCTCCGGGGGCCAGGGCGGCCCGGAGGGGCAGCGCTGGGACGGCGTCGGCGACTACTCCTCCCACGGCTGCGTCAAACTCAGTCCGCAGGACATCAAGAGCCTCTTCCGCACCCTCGACCGAATTGGCTGGCCGACGACCCTTCGGGTCGTCAACGGCTGATCCACAGCCTGGCTTTCGGCCAGGCACCGATCCTACGATTGCCGTAACCGGGGGAGAGGTCGTGGGCCATGGCGCGCAGAACAGCTGAACTGGGACGCGGGATCGAGCACGCGGTCGCCTGGACGCTACGGAATCTCGACGGCGTCGTCGCCATGGCCGCCGCCCTGATCATCGGCACCCTGGACATCCTCGACCAGAAGATCGACAGCAATGTCACCTCCGGTGCCATCCTGCTGGTCCTGGCCGCGCTGGTGTTCGGGACGCTGACCGAGCGGCGGCGCCGGATCGTCGACATCAGGGAGGCGATGAGCGGCACCCGGCACGCCCTGGAAGACCTCACCATGGTGCGCTCGCTCTCGGGCGCCGAGCTCGAGAGCGCCCTGGACCGGGCCCGCCAGAACACCGACCGCTGGGTGTTCAAGGGCGGCACGGGCACCTACCTGCGCGCGGTGACCCTGCCGGTGTGCGTGAGGGAGGCGCAGCGTCAGCGCCGCTCCCTCACGATGAAGATCGACATCGTCAATCCGGCCGACGAGCAGGCCTGCGCGGCCTACGCCCGCTTCCGGCAGACCTTCGCCCACCGGCTGCACGCGGTCCCGGCCGAGGCCTGGAGCGCCGAGCGCACCCGCAAGGAGTCCTTCGCCACGGTCCTGGCCGCCTGCTGGTACCGGCAGCGCCTGGACACCCTGGAGATCGACGTCTACCTCTCCTCGGTCGTCCCCACGCTCCGCTTCGACCTCTCCTCGTCCTGCCTGATCATCACTCAGGACGACCCGCAGCGCGTCAACCTGCTCGTGGAACGGGACCGGCCGCTGTACGACTACTACGTCACCGAGCTCCACCAGAGCCGCGAACAGGCCCACACCCTCAACCTCAGCCGCACCGAGCGGCTGAGCGAGGAACCGACGGTCGACGAGGTGCTGCGGCTCTTCGACCGGCTCGCGCTGCCGCTCCCGGCGTCCTTCACCGACCGCGACGTCGGCGACATCATCGACAAGGCACTGCACGCGGAGAATCCCTACCGGAGGTGAACTCCCCCGTGCGACGTCCCCTGGAGTACGGACTGATCGAGGCGGCCATGACCCGGGCCCGCGACGGCACCGGGGGAACGGGCGCGCTGCTGGGCGCCGCCGCCGCGGCCCTCGAGGAGATCGCCTCCGGACGGCGCGAGCTACGGGCCGTACGCCACCCGCTGGGCTTCCTGTGCCTGCCCGTGGAGCGGGAGGCCGAGCGCGGGGTCTGCGTCCATGTCTTCGGCGTCGACGGCCCCGCGGCACGGCACGCCGCCGCCCTGACCACCTCGCCCGTCCACGCGCACAGCTGGGATCTGGCCAGTTGCGTGCTGTACGGGCAGGTCGGCAATCTGCGGGTGCGGGTGCGCGACAGCCCGGAGCGGCCCACCCACCGCGTCTACGAAGTGCGCAGCGGCCCCGCGTCCGTGGACGAGATCCGGCCGACCCCCCGCCTGGTGACCTACGAGGCCGGCCCCGAGGAAACCAGTGTCGGCGGCGAGATCTACACCCTGCCGGCCGGGCACTTCCACGCCACCGTGGTACCGCCCGGCACCTTCGCCGCCACCCTGCTGCTCGGCCGCTCGCTCCCCGGCCGGAACGACCTGAGCCTCGGTCCGGTGCATGGCGCCGTCCACCGGGTGGTACGACTGACATGCGGCGCCGAGCAGACCGCCCGGACGGCGCGCACCGTCCTCAGGAGGATCCATGGGCACCCTTCCGGATGACGACAGCCCCCGCTCCCCGGCCCCGCCGGCCGAGCCCTTCGCGGCGGAACGCCAGGTGGCCGTCGACGCCGCCCGGGAGGCCGGGGCGCTGCTGCGCTCGCGCTTCCAGGACGACTACGGCGTCCGTGCCAAGGGCGACGCGGGCGACGTGGTCACCGACCTCGACCTGATGGCCGAACGCCTGGTGGTGCGCCGGATCCGGGAGCGCTATCCGGACGACCGGATCCTCGCCGAGGAGACCGGCGCGACGGGCGCGGCGGACGCCGGCACCCGCCGCACCTGGCTGGTGGACCCGCTCGACGGCAGCAACAACGTCGTCATCGGGCTGCCCGCCTACGTCGTCGGCGTCGCCCTGTGCGTCGACGACCGACCCGTGGTGGGCGTGGTCCACGATCCCGTGACCGAGCGGACGTGGACGGCGTCGCGGGGCGGCGGCGCCTACGGCCCGCGCGGCCGGCTCACCGGCCCCCGCGCGCCGCTGTCGCCCTCCGGGCCGCTGCTCGCCTGGACCCAGGGCCACGCCGTCGGCCGCCGCGACCCCGTCGCCCTGGGGCTCAAGGACGCGCTGGAGGGGCGCTGCCGCCGCCTGCTGCAGCTGTGGGCGCCCCTGCTGGCCTGGGCCATGCTCGCCCGCGGCGACATCGACGGCTTCGTGGGCTACCGCGCCGAGGCCATCGACCTGCCGGCGGGCGCGCTGCTGGCGGCCGAGGCGGGGCTGGAGATCCGGGCGCTGGACGGCGGCGTCTTCCGGGGCGGCGTCAGCGGCCCGGACACCGACCGCAGTTTCGTCGCGGGCCGGCCCGAGGACATGCCCTACCTCCTCGGCCTGCTCACGCGCCGGGCGGACAACGGCCGCCCGCCCGTGCTCACCGGGTGAGCGCCAGCGCGGCCACGGCCGCCGGCAGGGCGGTCGCCGCGAGCACCGCGCCCGTCGCCATGAACCGCCCGGGCGAGACCCGAACCCCCTGCGCGTGACAGCGTTCGAACCACAGCAGGGTCGCCAGCGACGCCCACGGCGTCACCACCGGGCCCACGTTGGTGCCCACCAGCAGTGCCAGCAGCTGATCGTGGTTGTCCACCGGGACCGCCGACTCCCCGGCCAGGTAGACCGGGAGGTTGTTGAGCACGTTGGACAGCCCGCCGCCGACCGCTCCCGCCCGCAGCATCCCCGGCAGCCCGCCGTCCGTTCCCACTGCGGTCGCCAGCAGCCGGTGCAGGCCGTTGACGTCGACGGTCTGCACCACCAGGAACAGCCCCGGCACGAGCACCAGCAGCCGCCACGGCACCAGCGAGGGCCGCAGCACGGACCGTGCCCGCAGCGCGAAGGCCCCCACGGCGAGCGCGGCGGCCGCCGCGGACGCCGCCCACAGCGGCACGGCGTCGATCAGGATGGCCAGCAGGAACCCCGCGCAGGCCAGGGCGCACACCCGGAACAGCACCCGGTCCGCGGGCCGGTGCGGCGCGGGCGGCACGTAGACCTCGGCGCCCCGCACGCCGCGCCGCCAGTAGAACAGCCACAGGCAGACCATCGTCACCGCCACGGAGGCCAGTTGCGGCGCCCACATGCGCGCCGCCAGGCCCGCCGGGGAGAGCGCCACCCGGTCGGCGGCCAGCAGGTTCGTCAGGTTGGACACCGGCAGCAGCAGGCTCGCGGTGTTGGCCAGCCACACCGTCGTCATCGCCAGCGGCACCGCGGCGATCCCCACCCGGGAGGCCAGGGCCAGCATGACCGGCGTCAGCAGCACCGCCGTCGTGTCGAGATTGAGGGTCACCGTCGTCAGGGAGGCGAACACCACGCACAGCACGAACAGCATCGCGTAACTGCCGCGCCCCGCCCGCGCCACCCACGAGGCGACCACGTCGAACACCTCGGCCCTGCTGGTGAGCTCGGCCAGCACGATCACCGTGCCGAGGAACGCCAGCAGCGGCGCGATGCGCGTCATCGCGTCCCCCGCCGACCGCGCCGGCAGCAGCCCCGTGGCAAGGCACAGCAGACCGCAGGCCAACACCCCCCCGGCCAGCCAGTCCAGCACATGCAGACGTCGTAAGGCGTGCACGGGCAAGAGCATCGCACACCATTCGCGCGAACACAGTGACCGGGTGCGAGACCGTTCCTAGGATGGGGGCCATGGTCGCACGCCAGGAAATCGCCGGGCAGAACCGGCTGTTGGACTTCTTCATCAGCTATTCCCCGGCCGACGAACGCTGGGCGGCCTGGATCGCCTGGACCCTTGAGGAGGCCGGCTATCGCACGGTCATCCAGGCCTGGGACTTCGTACCGGGAACGAACTTCGTCGACTTCATGGACCGCGGCGTCAGCGAGTCCGCCGCCGTCATCGCCGTCCTCTCCCGCAACTACGAACGCTCCCGCTACGGCCGCATGGAGTGGCAGGCCGCGCTGCGCGCCGACCCCGACGCCCCGGAACGCCGGCTGATCACCGTCCGCGTCGAGGACATCCCCGTCGAGGGCCTGCTCGCCACCATCACCTACGTCGACCTCGTCGGCGTCCAGGACACCGACGCCGCCCGCGAACTGCTGCTCACCCGCGTCGGCCACGCGCTCGAGGGCCGGGCTCGCCCCGACAGCCACCCCCGCTTCCCCGGATTCCCCCAGCCGCCGGACCGGCCGGCCGCGGCGAGCGTCCCGCCGCCCGGCCGGCAACCGGGCAGCCCCGGCTGGGCGGGCCGCCGCCGTCCCGCGAGCCCGCCCGGCTACCCCCAGGCGCCCGACGGCGGCCGGGGCAGGGAGTCCCTCTCCGTCCTCCACCTCGCCGGGCCCTCCTTCGGCCGCGGCGCCGACCCGGCCGAGCTGCAGGCCACCATCTGGGGCGACCTCGTCGAGCTCACCGACGCCGGCGCCCCCGCCCCCGACCTCCTCGTCGTCACCGGCGACCTCACCGCCTCCGGCAGCCCCCGCGAATGCGACCAGGCGCTGAACTTCCTCACCGGCCTGCGCTCCCGGCTCGGCCTCGCCGCCGACCGGCTCGTGGTCGTACCCGGCGGCCAGGACGTCAACCAGGCCGCCTGTCGTGCCTACTTCAGCACCTGCGAAGCCGACGAGATGCAGCCCCGGCCGCCCTACTGGCCCAAGTGGCGGCACTACGCACGGCTGTTCCAGGAGCTCTACCAGGGCCTCGACACCGTCTTCGACGGCGACCAGCCCTGGACCCTGTTCCCCGTCCCCGCCCTGCGCACGGTCGTCGCCGGCCTCAACTCCTCCATGGCCTACAGCCACCGGCCCGACGACCAGTACGGCTGGGTCGGCGCCGAGCAGGCCGCCTGGTTCGCCCAGGCCCTGCGCCCGTACGAGCAGGAGGGCTGGCTGCGCCTGGGCGCCCTGCGGCACGCCCCGGAGACCGGCCGCGCGCTCGACCACGACGACGCCGGCGACGGCCGCCCCGGCACCACCGCCCGGCCCGCGCGCACCACCCTCGGCTACGACCCGGGCCGCACCCCCGGCCCCGGGCGGCGCACCACCACCCCGCGCCTGCGCGACACCGACGTCCTCACCCGCCTCACCGCACCACGCCTGCACCTGCTGCTGCACGGCCCCACGGGCGACGGACGGGCGGCCTCCGGCCCGGCGGACGCCTTCGCGCTGCCGCTGACCGGCCGGGACCTGCCCGTCCTCGGCGCCGCCGGCCCGGGCCGGCACCGGCTCCTGAAGCTCACCCGCGACGGGTTCACCGCCTGGCCGGAGAGCCCCGAAGGGACACCCCGCCGCTACGCCGTCGCCTGGCACGGCACCCGCGCCCTCGAGCCGGACCCCGCCCCGGGCGAACCGGCCCCCGCGGACGACCCCACGCCCGGCGACGAGCCGCCCGGGCCGGAGACCCGCACGGTCCAGGGCCCCCTCGAGGCGCTCGTCGACCGCGTCGCCGACGTCTGCCGCATCCGCCACGAAGGCGTCCAGCTGCGCCGCGTCCCCGGCGACCCGCCCAGCCTGCTGGTCACCTGGACCGAGTCCGGCTTCGTGCGCCAGCAGCGCGTCGGCGTCTGCTCCGGCACCCCGCGCGCCGAGGACATCGACCGCTTCATCGACCACGTGCACGCCTCCGACAGCGACCCGGACGCCGAACTCGTCCACGACGGACCGCCGCCCGAGCGCGCCCTGCGCGAACGCGCCCGCCGCCGCGGAGTCCTCGTGCGCAGCTTCACCGCCTTCCAGGGCCTGCTGGACCTGCGCGGCTACGTCGCCGGCCAGACGGAGCGGCTCACCGGCGACCCCCAGTACCAGCCCTCCCTCTACCTCCCCCAGCGCTACCGCGAACTCGAGCGCCCCGGCGGCGTCGAGCGCGACGGCCTCGTCGACGACGTCCTGCGCCTGCTCGACGCCGACCACGGCCGCTTCCTGCTGCTCCTCGGCGACTTCGGGCACGGCAAGACCTTCGCCCTGCGCGAGATCGCCCGCCGCATCCCCGAGGAGCTGCCCCACCTCGTCCCCGTGCTGATCCAGCTGAACGCCCTCGACAAGGCCCACACCCTCGACGGCCTCGTCGCCGCCCATCTGGCCGGCCACGGCGTCGACACCATCGACCTGCGCGCCTTCCGCTACATGCTCCGCCAGGGCCGCATCGTCCTGCTCTTCGACGGCTTCGACGAACTGGTCAACCAGGTCAGCTACGACCGCGCCGCCGACCACCTCCAGGTGCTGCTCGACGCCGCCGTGGACAGCGCGAAGATCATCGTCAGCAGCCGCACCCAGCACTTCCGCTCCCAGGCCCAGGTGCTCACCGCCCTCGGCGAGCGGGTCGGGCTCCTCCCGCAGCGGCGCGTCCTGGCCGTACAGGAGTTCACCCCGCGCCAGATCCGCTCCTACCTCGTCAACCGCTACGGCGACGAGCACGCCGCAGACCGCCGGATGCGGCTCCTGGAGGGCATCCCCGACCTCCTCGCCCTCTGCCGCAACCCCCGCCTCCTCAGCTTCGTCGCCGACCTCGACCACGAACGGCTGCGCGCGGTCGCCGGCGCCGGGCGCGCCCTGAGCCCCGCCAGGCTGTACGAGGAGGTGTTCACCTCCTGGCTGCGCTTCGAGGAACGGCGCGGCCTGGGCGGCCCCGGCGGCATTCCCGGCCTCGGCCTGCGCCAGCTGTGGCAGGCCGTCACCACGCTGGCGCTGCGGCTGTGGGAGAGCGGGGAGAGCGCCCTGCGGCTGGACGAGCTCAACGACGTGGCCGAGACCCTGACCGAACTCGCCGACAGCAGGCTGTCCGTGCCGCAGGCCGCGCACGCCGTCGGCTCGGGCAGCCTGCTCGTCCGTACCGACGAGGGCCTGTTCCGGTTCATCCACGGCTCGGTGGCCGAATGGCTGGTGGCCCGGGAGGCCGCGGAGCGGCTCGGCCACGAGGGCCACGGCGAGGCCGCCCTGCTGGCCCGCCGCCACCTCAGCCGGCTCGCCGTCGAGTTCCTGTGCGACCTCGCCGACCACCGCACCTGCCAGCGGTGGGCCGAGGCGACGCTGGCCGCCGAGACGGGCGAGGCCGACGGCGGCGCCGGCGAGATCGCCAGAGCCAACGCCGTGAAGATCCTCAACCGCCTCCGGGTACCCGCCCACACCGACCTGCGCGGCGCCGTCCTCGCCGGGGAGGACCTCTCCTACCGCGACTTCTCCGGCGTCGACCTCACCCGCGCCGACCTCACCGACGCCGGCCTGGTGGGCGCCGACTTCTCCGGCGCGATCCTGCGCGAGGCCCGCCTGGCCGGGGCCCGTCTGGACGACGCCGACCTCGGCCGGGCCGACCTGCGCGACGCCGACCTGCGCCGCGCCCGCCTCGTACGCACCGACCTGCGCGGCGCCCGGGTCACCGGCAGCAGCTGGCACCGCGCGGCCCTGATCAACGTCGTCGCCGACCGGGACGTCCTCGCCACCCCCGAGCTGCGGGCCGCCGCCGTCGCCCCCGGCCTGCCCGCCGAACCGGGCTTCAGACCCTCCGCGGTCGGCGTCCCCTACGGCTTCGACATGCGCACCAGCCGCCTGCCCGAACCGGTCGCGTTCAGCCCCGGCGGCGAACTCCTCGCCCTCGGCAGCGAGGACGGCGGCGTGCTGGTGTGCGACGCCGCCACCGGCACCGCGCTGCGCACCCTCCAGGGGCACATGGGCCGCGTCTACGCCGTCAAGTTCCGCCCCGGCGTGCTCGCCACCGGAGGAGCCGACGGCACCGTACGGCTGTGGGATCCGGTCTCGGGAGCCTGCCTGCACCGGCTCGAGGTGCACCCCGACGGCGTCTGGCCGGTCTCGCTCGACCGCTCCGGCACCCGCCTGGCCACCGGCGACGCCGAGGGCACCGTCACCCTCTGGGACGTCGTCGGCGGCACGCCCCTGCACCGGCTGGCGGGTCACCACGCCCCCGTCTACACCGCCGTGTTCAGCCCCGACGGCACGGTCCTGGCCACCGGCGACGCCGCGGCGGCCGTACGCCTGTGGGACACCCGCTCCGGCCGCCTCCTCGGCGAGCTGACCGGCCACCGGGGAGCGGTCTACCGCGCCTCCTTCAGCCCCGACGGAACGCTGCTGGCCACCGGTGACATGGGCGAGGCCGACCGCGGCACCGTACGGATCTGGGACGTGGCCGAACGGCGGCTGCGCCACACCTGCGCCGGGCACGCCGGCCGCGTCTACACCCTCGACTTCCACCCCTCGGGCACGCTGCTGGCCAGTGGCGACACCGAGGGCCACGTCCTGCTGTGGGATCCGCGCACGGGAAGCCCCGCAGGCGCCCCGCTCCTCGGCGGCGGGGCCGTCTACCAGGTGGTGTTCGACCCCGAGGGCGGCCTGCTGGCCGCGGGCGGCAGCGACGGCTCGGTCCGGCTCTGGCAGCTCGCCCCGGCCCCGGCCGGCGGCACCGGCTGGTCCGCCACCGCGCTGCGCCGTCAGCCCGCCGACCACCAGGGCTCGGTGTGGGCCTGCCGGTTCCGGCCGCACGGCGGTGCGGCGGGGGCGCCGGACGCCGGGCCGCTGCTGGTCTCGGCGGGCAACGACGGAGCCGTGCGGCTGTGGGACACCGTCACCGGCCGCGGCAGGAGCATCCTGCGGGGCCACGGACGCAAGATCGTCAGTCTGGCGTTCGGCGACGGCGGCGCCCACCTGGCGGCCTGCGGGAACGACGGCGTGGTCCGCCTGTGGGAGCCGTCCACCGGGCGCAGGATCCGCGAGCTCACCGGGGACAACGACCGCCTGGTCTCCGCCGTGTTCGCCCCCGGCGCGCCCGTGCTCGCGACGCCCAGCAACGACGGCGACGTCTATCTGTGGAACGCCGCCACGGGTGAGTACCAACGCGAGATCGACGCCGAGACCGACCATGTCTGGGCCGAGGCGTTCAGTGCCGACGGCGAGATCCTCGCCACCGCCAACGACGACGACACCGTGCGGCTGTGGTACCGCGGCACGGGCGCGCAGGTGACCACCCTCGACGGGCACCGCGGCCGGGTGCGTTCGATCGCCTTCACCGCCGACGGCTCGCGGCTGGTGACCGGCTGCGACGACAGCCGCGTACGGCTGTGGGACCTGCCCGGCGGCGGCCTGGCCGCCGAGCTCGCCGGGCACGAGGGCCGGGTGTACGCGGTGGTGCACGGCCCGGGCGACGCCTGGCTGGCGAGCGCGTCCTGGGACGGGCAGGCCATCGTCTGGGGGGACGGCGGGATCCGTCACCGGCTGCGCGGGCACTCCGGCAGGATCTGGACCGCCGCCGCCCATCCCACGCGTTCGCTGCTGGCCACGGCGGGGGACGACCGGGTCGTCCGGCTGTGGGATCCCGAGTCCGGCCGGGAGACCGGCCGCCTCACCGGTCACACCGGCCGCGTCCTGTCCCTCGCCTTCAGCCCCGACGGAACGCTGCTGGCCAGCGGCGGCGAGGACGGCACGGTGCGGCTGTGGTCGGTGCCGGACGAGGGCGCCCCCACCGCCAAGGCCACCCTGATCGGCGTCCCGGGCGGCTGGGCCGCGCTGAACCCCTCGGGCGGCTACAAGTTCGACGGCGACGTGGCGGGGGAGTTCTGGCACGTGGTGGGGATGTGCCGGTTCGAGCCCGGCGAGCTCGACGACCTTCTCCCGGGGGTCCGGCGCCTGCCGCAGGACGGCGCGATCTGAGGGGGCGCGGGGCCGGGCGCCCCGGCGTGTGACCCCTGGTGAGCGCCCGGCCCATGATGTTCACTGGGGGGTATGCCTCTTGACGGTGAGTACGAGCCGAGTTCCGCCCAGTGGGTACGCGAGCAGGTCGAGCTCTACGAGAGTTCCGGCGGCACCCAGGGCACCACGATGCGCGGCATGCCGGTGATCATCCTGACGTCGGTCGGGGCGCGCTCGGGCAAGCTCCGCAAGACGCCCCTGATGCGGGTCGAGCACCAGGGCGAGTACGCCGTGGTCGCCTCCCTGGGCGGCGCTCCCAAGCACCCGGTGTGGTACTTCAACCTCAAGGCCCACCCGCGCGTCGAGCTGCGGGACGGCACGGTCAGGAGGGACATGGTCGCCCGCGAGGTCGAGGGCGAGGAGAAGGCCCTGTGGTGGGGGCGCGCGGTCGAGGCGTACCCCGACTACGACGACTACCAGGCCAAGACCGAACGCGAGATCCCCGTGTTCGTCCTCGAGCCGGCGCCG
The DNA here is from genome assembly GCF_040932295.1 of Streptomyces sp. C36. Lineage (NCBI taxonomy): Bacteria > Bacillati > Actinomycetota > Actinomycetes > Kitasatosporales > Streptomycetaceae > Streptomyces > Streptomyces sp. C36. Next base: position 435,999 of record NZ_JBFQGI010000001.1, read on the forward strand.
GCCGACTGACGGCCGGCCACCCGGACACGCGCTAGCGGCCGGTGAACTCCACGGCCGCGACGCGCTCGCGCGACGCCCGGTCGAGCAGCACCACCGAGGCCGCCCCGGCGACGGCGTCCGGCAGCGGGGCGCCCCGCTCCGGCCGCCCGTCGTGCCCGCCGAGGGCGGTCAGCAGCCGCTCGAGGCCGCGCCGGTGCCGGTCGAAGACGCGGGCCGGGGGCCGGCGGCCGCGGGCCTCCTGGCCGGCCAGCGCCTCGGCGGCGCCCACGTCCAGCAGCACCACGTGCAGCTCGCGCCCCTGGCGCCCCGCGGTCCGGGCCAGCCAGCGGCGCATCCAGGGCCGGCTGCCGCAGTCGTGCACCAGCACCGGCCCGCCGCCGCGCGCCTCCGTGCGCAGCCACCGGACGTGCTCGAGCCGGGCCCAGGGCCGGTACACCGCGTACGGCAGACGGGCCGGCATCACGGCCTCGCACGCGACGTGGACGGTGCGGGGGTCGACGACGGCCGCCGCGCGGGACCAGCGGCGCAGCAGGGTGCTCTTGCCGCTGCCGGGCAGGCCGGAGACGACGACCACGGCCCCCGGAGGGTAGGACAGCACGGCCGGGACGGCGCCCGGCCCCCTGAGGTCCACCAGCCCGCGCGGCCTCAGCGTCGGCTCCGGCTCCCCGGCCGGTCCGGTCCTCGCGACCGTGCCGGCCGGCCCGCCTATATCGCTCACTGTGTCCCCTGTCCCGACCTGTGGTTCCCCCAGCCTCGCACGCGCTCGGCGGGCCCGGTGGAAGCCCCCGCCGGACCGGGCCGGGGACAGGGTGGGAGACGCCGGTGCGAGCCGGTCGGTTGCCCGCGCCCCCGGCTACCGGCCGGCGAGGGCGGCGCCGAAGCCCCTTCCCTGACCGAGCGGGTCTCCCGGCCGGATCCACGTCCGCTCACCCCTGGCCGGCGCCTGACCCTCCGGCGTCCGACGCGGGGGCCAGCGCCACGAAGTCGGCGCCGGAGGGGTCCTGGCACACGGCCAGCCGTCCGACCCCCTCCACGTCCTCCGGTCCCATCTGCACAGCGCCACCGTTGCCCGTGATCGCGGCGACGGTGGCGTCGCAGTCGGTCACGCCGAAGACCGGGTGCCAGTAGGGCCGGCCGTCGTTGAGGGCCAGGTGCTCCCTGGAGAGCTGCATGATGCCGCCCTGCATGCGCTCCTCGCCGCAGCCGGCGGGGGTGACGAGGGTGTACGTACCGCCGCCGCCCGGCAGCGGAATGTCCGACGTCTGCCAGTCGAAGAGGGAGCCGTAGAAGTCCCGCGCGGCCGTGGCGTCCGTGGTGTAGAGCTCGGTCCAGGCCAGCGTGCCGGGCACATCGACCGCTTCCAGGCCCTGGCTCGTACCGGGCTGCCAGACCGCGAACTGCCCGCCCAGCGGATCGGTGAGCTGGGCCATCATCCCCTCGCCGTCGGCGTCCACCGGGGCGACCCGCACCCGCCCGCCCGCGCGCTCGGTGGTCTGGGCCGTGGTGCGGGCGTCCGGGGTGTTGAAGTAGATCATCCAGGCCGAGCGGGCCCCCTCCTCGGTGAGCCGGCCCAGCCCGCCCACCGTTTTGCCGTTCAGCTTGAAGATGCCGTAACCGGCCGTCTCGGGGCCGCCGGTCTCGAACTCCCAGCCGAAGACGGCCCGGTAGAAGCCGGCCGTCGCGCCCAGGTCGGGGGTGCCCAGGTCGATCCAGCACGGAGAGCCGGGACGGAAATCGGTGGTGATCATGGGCTGCCCTTCGCCGGTCCTCGTCTGGTCCGCGCCGGAATCCCGGGGTGGTCTCCCTGTCGCACCCGCCCGGGCCCTCGCCCCGACAGCCTGGCACCGGGCACCCGCATCCGCCCGCCGGAACAGGGCCGTTCGGCCCTGTCGCCCCGGGCCGAACGGGCACTTTTGGGCGGTGTCATACTGCTTTGCCACCCCACCCCCTTCACCGGAGATCCGGCCTGTGAACACCAGCACCCAGGGCAACGACTACTACGCGCTGCTGGCGAGGCACGACGCGATGCGGCTGCGCAGGCAGTTGCTCTCGCCGGGCGCGTTATCCCCCCGGGACGAGCCCCCGGCGCCCGCGTCGGGTCCCGACGACGCCGACCGGCGGCTGATCCGCCGTGAGCTCCCCCTGGTCACGCCCTTCGAGGACCTCATCACCCACCTGTACGAGGTGATGTTCCGGCGCTGGCCCTACCTGAGGTCCCTCTTCCCCGAGTCCATGGCCTTCCAGCGCGAGCACCTCGCCCGGATGTTCCACTACCTGACGGAGAATCTGGACCACCCCGACGAGGTGACCGCCACCTTCACCCGGCTGGGCCGCGACCACCGCAAGCTCGGCGTCCGGCCGGCGCACTACGAGGCCTTCGAGGCCGCGCTGTGCGAGGCGCTGAAGATCCGGGCGGGCGAGCGGTGGAGCGCCGAGCTGGAGGGGGCCTGGCTGCGCATGCTGCGGGCCGCCGTCGACGCCATGGTCGCCGGCGCGGACGCCGCCATCGGCGAACCGCCCTCCTGGCACGCCGTCGTGGTCGCCCACGAACTCCGCCGCTCCGGCCTCGCGGTGCTGCGCGTACGGACCCATGAGGCCTACCCCTACCGGGCCGGGCAGTACGCCGCGGTGGAGTCGCCGCTGCTGCCGCACGCCTGGCGGCACTACTCGATGGCCTGCGCGCCCCGGGCCGACAACGTCGTCGAGTTCCACGTCCGGCAGACCGGCACGGGAGGCGTCAGCGAGGCGCTCGTCCGCCGCACCGGCGTGGGCGACACGCTGCGGCTGGGCCCCGCGAAGGGGCAGATGACCCTGGGCGGGGAACTCACGCGCGACCTGCTGCTCGTGGCGGGCGGGACGGGACTCGCCCCCCTCAAGGCCCTGCTGCAGGAGGTGTCCGCCCGCCCCTCCGGGCATCGGCTGGTCCACCTCGCCGTCGGCGCCCGGGACCGCGCCGACCTGTACGACGGCGAGTGGCTCGCCGACCTGGAGAGCCGGCGGCCGTGGCTGCGCGTGGTGCCCGTGCTCGGCGACGAGAGCACGACGCGCGGGGGCGGTACGGTCCTCGACGCCCTCCGGCGGCAGGACGGCGGCTGGTCGAACAGGACGGCCTACGTCAGCGGCCCGCCGGCGATGGTCGCCGCCACGGTCGCACGGCTGACGGAGATGGGCCTGCCCGCCGGGCGGATCCACCACGACCCCCTCCCGCACGCCCCCCGGCACGCCGCCGCGCCCGCCTACGGGCGGTGACTCAGGGCAGCAGCCGCCGCTCCTTGGCCACGGCCACCGCGCCCGCGCGGGTGTCCACGCCGAGCTTGGCGTAGATCCGGCCCAGGTGGGTCTTGACCGTGGCCTCGCTGATGAACAGGGCCCGGGCGATCTCCCGGTTGCCCAGGCCGCGCGCCAGCTGGCCGAGGATGTCCTGCTCCCGCTCGGTGAGGGTGCCGGGAGCCGCCCCGCCGCGCATGTGCGCCATGACCCTGCCGACGACCGGCTGGGAGAAGGCGGTCCGGCCCCGGGCCGCCGCGTGGATCGCGGCGAACAGCTCCTCGGGGCGCTCCGCCTTCAGCAGATAGCCGGTCGCCCCGGCCTCGACCGCCCGCCGGACGTCCGCGTCGGTGTCATAGGTCGTCAGGACCAGGACGTACGGCGCGCCGGGCACGGCGGTGATGCGGCGGGTGGCCTCCACGCCGTCGATGCCGGCCGCCGCGCCCGTGACCGGGCCGAGCTGCAGGTCCATCAGCACCACGTCCGGCCGCAGCCGGCCGGCCAGCGCGACGGCCTCCTCGCCGCTGCCGGTCTCGCCGACCACCTCGATGCCCGGCTCGCTGGCCAGCAGGGCCAGCAGACCGGCCCGGACGACGACGTGGTCGTCGCACAGCAGCAGGCGTACGGGGGCGTTCATGAGGACTCCGAGGGGGACGGCGCGGGGGTGTGCGGGGGAAGGGGGACACGGGCGGAGACGACGGTGCCCTCACCGGGCGCCGACTCCACGCTGAGCCGGCCGCCGACCTGTTCGGCGCGGGCGCGCATGCCGGGCAGGCCGTGCCCGCGGCCCCGGCCCGGCCGCCGCCGCTCCCCGCCGCGCGGGCCCAGGCCCCGCCCGTCGTCGGCCACGTCCAGGACCACCTGGTCGTCCAGGCAGGTGAGGGTCAGGGCCGCATGGCGGGCGCCGGAGTGCTCGCGAACGTTGGCCAGCGCTCCCTGGGCGATGCGCAGCAGGGCCGACTCGACCCGCGCGGGCAGCTCTCCCGGCTCGCCCTCGAGGTGGAAGCGCACCGTGAGGGCGTCGTCCGACTCCCGCTCGGCCAGGCCGCGCAGGGCTCTGGCCAGCGGCACGCCGCGCTCGAGGTCGGGCGGCGCGAGGTCGTGGACGAAGCGGCGGGCCTCGGCCAGGCCGCGGGCGGCGATCCGGGTGGCCGTCCGCACATGGGCGCGTGCCGTGGCCGGGTCGGCGTCCCAGACCCGGTCCGCCGCCTGGAGCAGCATCCCCTGGCTGGACAGGCCCTGCGCGAGGGTGTCGTGGATCTCCATCGACAGCCGCTGCCGCTCCGCCAGGGTGCCCTCGCGCCGCTCGGTGGCGGCCAGCTCGCGGCGGGTGCGCAGCAGGTCGTCGATCAGCGCCCGCTGCCGGGCCGCCTGCCGCTCCATGTGGACGAAGACGGCGGTCGCCATCGCGGCGACGACCGGCGGGGCGACCACCAGGGCGGGGTCGAAGCCGAAGAGGCTGATCTGCGCGGCCGTCACGAAGACCGTCAGGACGGCGATCAGGATCAGGGCGGCGCGGGCGGGCAGCACCCGCAGGCTCGTGTAGACCAGCGGGATCGCGCACCACGCGAAGCTGGGGGCGAGCACGACGAGCACGGCCCACACCGCGACGAGCGCGCCGAGCCACAGCCGCCGCTTCGCGGTGGCGCGGTCGTCGTCGCGGCCGAGCCCGTACAGCAGGGCGAGCACCGCGCTCAGGGCCACGACCCAGGCGGTGCGCGGGTCGCCGGGGTGGCGGATCAGGAAGCGGACGAGGGAGGCGCCCAGCAGGAGGAGGAACGCGCTGTGCCTGACCATGGCGAGCCACCAGGCGTCGGGCTCCCGCTCCGGCTCCCGGTCCGGCTCCCGTTCCGGGGTGTGCGCTGGGTCGGCGTGCACGTACCTCGTCTCCTTCTGGCGTGGCCTCGTCGTGCCGCGCCTCTGCGCGCGGCGGGGATCTCCCGTCTTCTGTCCTAAACCGTGCGGGGCCGCCGCGCATCATCCGATCGGTTGACACGGGGTCGTCCGTACCGCCCCGGCGGAGCAGCCGGAACGGCGATCCCCGGGGGCGGGCCCGGGTTCGAGGATGAGGTCGTCGCACCATCCCGTCCCCTTCACCGAGGAGTCACCGTGCCGAACACCGAGAAGTCCTCCCGCCGTCCGTCCACCCGTGCCCGGGTGCTGACCGGCGTCGCCGCCGCGGCCGCCATCGGCGCCGCCACCTTCGGCGCCGTCTCCGCGACCGCCTCCCCGGCCGCGGACCAGGCGGCCCCCGTCCAGGTCTCCGGCGGCGGCCTCACCCGCTCGTCCCACCTGTCGGTGGACTCGGCGGCCAAGGCCGCGCAGGCCGCGCTGGCGGCCGCGCGCAAGGACGGGCAGAAGGTGACCGTCGCCGTCGTCGACCGCAACGGCAACACCGTCGTCGTCCTGCGCGGCGACGGCGCCGGCCCGCAGTCCTACGAGTCCGCCCAGCGCAAGGCGTACACCGCCGTGTCCTGGAACGCCCCCACGTCCGAGCTGGTCAAGCGCCTCGAGCAGACGCCGAACCTCAAGGACATCCCCGGCACCCTCTTCCTGCCGGGCGGCACCCCGGTCCAGGCGGACGGCGCCCCGGTCGCGGGCATCGGCGTCGCGGGCGCCCCGAGCGGGGACCTGGACGAGAAGTACGCCCGGGCGGGCGCGGCCGGCCTCGGCGCGGTCAAGTAGCGGGCGCGAGCGTGATGCGCAGGAACCGTGGCCGGTAGATGGCCGCGCGGCGGATGACGTCGCGCGGCTCCAGGCTGTTGACGTTGTAGGAGACGACGAGTTCCCGGTGGCCCCGGCGTTCGAGCTCGGGATGCTCGTGCGGGTTGTAGGCGATGACGTCCGCGTCGCGGTACGTACCGTGGGGTCCGGCCTCCGGCGCGGTGTGGACCGTCCGGGGCCGGGTGAAGGGGCCGCCGGGATCCCGGGCCCAGGCGAGCTGCGTCTCGGCGCTGAACGGCTGGTCCGCGCGCTGGGTCACCAGCGCGTACCAGTCGCCGTGCCGGACCACGCTGAGCTCGTCGGAGGTGAGCAGCGCGGCGCCGCCGGGGCCGGACAGCCGGGCGGCGTCCGCCTCGCGGGCGGACCACCCGCCGCGGGCGGTGCGGTAGCGCCACGGCCGCCGCAGGTCGCTCCCCTCGACGCGGGCCAGCCGCAGGTGGTGGGCGCCCGACGCGGTGGGCTCGGTGCCGTAGACATAGGTGTACGCTCCCCGGCGCTCGAGCCACGCGCCCCAGGAGACCCCGGACGAGGACGGCAGTGGGGTCGGCGCGGCGGGCCGGGACAGCGCCGTGGTGCGGAAGCGGGCCAGGACGTTGCCGCGCCAGGCCAGGTCCAGCGGGCCGCTGCCGGTGCGGGCGTAGCGCGCGTAGACCACGCTCACATCGTTTCCGTCGCGCAGTGCGGCCCGTGCCCAGTACCACTGGGCGGGGTCGGTGCCGGCGACGAGCGGGGCGGGACGCCCGGACGCGTCCCGGCCGGTGACGGTGCGGGGTCCGCTCGTGTTCCACAGCACGAAGCTGTTGTGGACGAAGGGGGTCGTGCCGCCCTCGCCGATGACGGGGGAACGGGAGCCGTCGGGCCGTACCGCGCCGAGGAAGGTGTCGGAGAACACCCACAGTTCGCCGGCGGGCGTCGGCACGGAGTACGTGCTGTCGCCGCCCGTCCAGTGACGCGGCGAACGCCCGTGGTCGGCGTACCGGCCGAACGCCTCGTCGAGGGCGCGCAGCGGCCGCACGTCCGTCACGCGCGGAGGCCCGGCGGGGGCCGGTCGTGGGGGCAGGAAGGCGCACAGGGCGGCGAGCGCGGCGAGGACGGCGACCGGCACGGGCATCTTCATGACCCAAGGATCGACGAGCCGGGCCCGGCCGGGGAGGGTGCCGCGACGGACGGCGGCTCGCGCCGTAGCGCGGGCGCCGCCGTGTGGGTGAGGATGACCCCCGGGTCGACCCTGATCACCTGAGTCAGCACCGGTTGTGGAGGTTCACCGATCGTGTACCGAAGACCGTTACAAGCACTGCTGTACAGCCTGTTCGCCCTGGTGATGGCCTGTGGGGGAGCGGTGGCCGGCGCCCCCGCGGCCCGCGCCGCCGCCGCGTGCGCGCCCAACACCGCTTCCCAGGGCCGCGCGAGCATCCCCTCGGGAGACCCGGTGCCCGTGCGGCGGGCCGACGGCCGCGTGGACGAGTTCCGGCTGTTCTACGAGGACCCCACCCCCAGCGTGTACCTGCCCTTCGTCTGGCACCGCGCCCAGGACGAGCCCGGCGGCCCGTACGGCGCGTGGGAGCGGGTCAGCGCCACCCCCGTGGGGCCGAAGTACTACCAGATCACCGCGGCCGAGAACGCCGCCGGCCGGATCGAGGTGTTCTTCCAGTCCAGCGGCCCCTTCTGCCACGTCGTGGAGGGCGAGCACGAGGGCGAGTGGAGCCCGGCGGAGTGGTTCGGGCTGAACCCCGGCCCGTACCACGGCGGAATCGTCCTCTTCAAGGAGCGCGACGGCAGGCTCGACGCCTTCGCCTCGGCCTACGACGGCGACTCGATGCGGATGCGCGACCAGGACCCGGCCACCGGCCGGTGGGGGCCCGTACGCGGCCTGGGCACGGTCCCCGACCCGAACGTGGGTCTCAGCCAGCCCGGCTCGGTCACCCAACTGCCCGACGGCCGCCTGCGCCTGGTCGTCCGCGAGTGGAACCGCGACCGGTTCTGGCAGATCACCGAGCGCGAGCGCTTCGTGTCGTGGGAACCCTGGCGGCTGTGCGCCACCCAGGACTGCGCCTGACGGCGGCTCATCCGAAGGAGATGTTGCCCCGTCCCGCGACGGCCCGCAGCCCGCGGAGGGCGCAGCCGGTCACGTCGGTGGTGGGCACCGCCCAGCCGTGGACGTGACGCCGCGCCATCCGCCCCGAGACGACGCCGCCGCTGAGGAAGGCGTCGGCCGGGGTGTAGCCGCCGCCCCGGGCGGCGGGCCGGAGGTGGGAGACTCCGGCCCGGTAGCCGCGCTGGGCCCAGCCGTGGTACCAGGTGACGGTGCCGGATCCCTCGATCCGGTCGGCCGTCAGGCAGTTGGCCATGGCGGAGCCGCGCAGGACCAGCCGCCCGGAGCGCACGCCGTGCTGGCTGCCGTCGGGGGACGTGCAGCGGTCGAGCAGGACGGTGCCCGTCGCCGAGACCTGGCGCATGCGGCCCGTCAGGCTCGGCCGGAAGACGACGGGCTCGCCCGGCGCCGTCTGCAGGGCGCAGTTGAGGGCGGCCGCCGACGCGCTCCGCGCGGGCACGGCGGTGGCGGGCGGCGCGGTGGGGCCGGCCGCCGTGGTGAGGGCGCCGAGCAGCAGGGCGACGGCGGTCGCGCGGGCGGCCGCGGTGCGGGAGCGTCGGGTGAGGGTCATGTCCGGATCTTCTTCCTCAGGGTCTGTTTCTGCTGGGCCGGCACGGCGCCGGCCGGCGCCGACGGCAGGAAGGCGGTGTGCAGCCCCAGGCGGCGGTGGAGGCGCGGCAGCGGCGCGGGCGCCCACCAGTTGGCCCGGCCGGCCAGCCGCATGAAGGCGGGCACGAGGACCCCGCGCACGACGGTGGCGTCCATGAGGACGGCGAGCGCGATGCCGCACCCGAACATCTTCAGCAGGACGACGTGCGAGGTCAGCAGGGGCAGCACGGCGAGGGAGACGAGCACCGACGCCGTGGTGATCACACGTCCGCTACGGGCGATGCCGCCGACGACGGCGTCCCGGCAGTCGGCGCCGGCGCGGTACTCCTCCTGGATGCGGGCGATGAGGAACAGCTCGTAGTCCACGGACACCCCGAACGCGAAGCAGAACATCACCACCGGCATGGAGGTCTCCAGCTCGCCGGTCACCGTGAACGGCCCGAGGAGCCCGCGCAGATGGCCCTCCTGGAAGACGAGGACCATCGCCCCGAAGCTCGCGCCCAGGCTCAGCGCGGCCAGGACGACCGCCTTGAGCGGGATGACCACGGACCCGGTGAACAGGAAGAGCAGGACCAGCACACAGCCGATCAGCAGCGCGCCGATGAACGGCACGGAGTGCGCCAGCGCCGACTTGGTGTCCAGCACCCGTGCCGGGGAGCCGGTGACCAGGTGCGGGCCCGGTGAGGGCAGTGCGCGCAGGGTGCGTACCAGCGCGGGGTCCCGGGACGGCGGTCCCGAGCCGGTGACGGCCAGCCAGGTGCCGCCGTCGGTGATCTGCAGCAGTGATCCGGGCGTGGGGCCGGCGACCTCGCGCCCGTGGGCGTAGGTGCCCAGCCCCGTCACCACGCGGGAGACGTCGGGGCGCGCGGAGAGCCGGCGGGCGTAGTCGGTCACCTCCGCCTCCTGTTCGACGGCGTCGGTGGCGGGCAGCAGCACGGTGACGGCCCGGTCCCACGGGAGCGCGAAGTCGCGCCCGATGCCCACGGCGACCGCGTGGGACTCCAGCTCGGGAGGCAGGACGCGGTAGTCGGAGACGCCGAAGCGGACGTGCGTGAACGGCAGCGCGGAGGCGGCGAGCAGCAGCACGCAGCAGCCGCCGGCCAGCAGCGGCCGGGCGGTGGCGGCGCGGGCGACGCGTCGCCACAGCGGGCTCTCGTCGGACCGTTCCCGGCGCCACCGGGCGAACAGGTCCCCGCGGTCGATCCACCGGCCGAGGAGCACCAGCAGCGCGGGCAGCAGCAGCGCGGTGGCGAGCCCCGAGCACGTCACGACCGCGATGCCCGCGCAGGCCAGCGAGCGCAGGAAGGGCACGGGGAGCAACAGCATCGGCGTCAGGCAGACCGCGATCGTGCCGCTGGAGAAGAAGACCGTACGACCGGCGGTGCGCATGGTGCGCAGCGTGGCCTCGCGGTTGTCGCCGCCCGTCGCGGCGAGCTCCTGGCGGTGGCGACTGACGAGAAACAGGCCGTAGTCGACGGCCAGCCCGAAGCCGAGGGCCGTCACGAGGTTCGTGGCCAGCGCGGACACCGGCATCGTGGTGGCGAGCGCGCACAGCAGCGGATAGGCGCCCAGCACCGAGAACAGCCCCGTCAGCACGGGCAGCAGCGCCGCGACGGGCGAGCCGAAGGCCAGCAGCAGGGCCAGCCCGGTCAGCGGCACGCCCAGCGTTTCCGCCCGCAGCAGCTCATGCCGGCTGACGGCGGTGGCCTGGGCGGAGACGTAGGAGGTGCCGGTGGCCGAGACCCGCAGCGGGCCGTGCCGGCCGGTGAAGCGCGGCACCAGGCGCTCGGCGGCCCGCGCGGTGGTCGCGTCGTCCCCGGCGAGGTCGACGACGAGCAGCGCGCCGCGCCGGTCCGCGCCGAGCAGTTCGGCGGCGCCGGTGTTCCAGTAGGAGTAGACGCGCTCGACGCCCGGCTGCCGGGCCAGGTCGGCGGTCAGGCCGAGGCCGGCGCCGGCGACCGGTTCGTCCGTGACGGGGGAGCGGGCGTCCGCCCGCAGTACCAGGTCCGGCAGGCCCGCGTGGAACCGCTCGGCCAGCACGGCGTCGGCCCGGGCGGCCTCGGTGCCGGTGGCCAGATAGCCGCCACCGCTGAACCGCGGGTGCGCCCCCATGAGCCACAGCCCCAGCACCGCGCCCAGCAGCGCCGCCCCGGTCAGTACCCGCCAGGGACGGGAGATCACCCACCGCGTCACCATGCTCGTCCACCGTTCCCGTCCGCCTCGGGGGTCGTGTCCCGGGTATACGGGGGCCACCGGGCGCGCCCACGGGCGGCGCGCTGCGTCCTCACCTGGATGGCCGGTCGACGAAGTGTCAATCGCCAGGCGATCGACATTCGATCGAGTGATGACGCGTGACCGTGTTGACGACTCCGTGGTTACGGCCAGTACGCGTTCCGTACCGCAGGAACCTCCTCCTTGGGACACCCGTGAACAAGCACTTCGCTCAGGATCCGCCCCACCCGGACCGCGCCGTGGAGCGGTGGTGCGTCAACGCCCGCGTACGGACGGCCGAGGGGAACGAACACGGCCTGTCCGTCCTGTTCCTGTGCCACCGTCAGGACCCCGGCGGCACGCCGGCCCGGCCGTCCGCCCACACCCTCGTCTGGTCGCACACCGACCACACCACGAACGGCCACACCTTCGAGTCCTGGCTGGACGACGCCGCCTTCGCCCGCGCCCGATCGGCGATCCAGGACGGCGGCCGGGCCTGGGACCCCCACGTCCGCCGGGCCGTCCTGGACATCCTGGCCGACGGCCGGCCCCTGCTTCCCGACCGGCTGCTGCCCTTGCCCGTACGCGTCGACGCGCACCGGCTGGACCTGGACTTCGGGGGCGTCGCCACCCTGCGGCGGAACCCCGACGGCTCGTACGCGCTGACGGTGACCGGCCAGGAGGAGGGCTTCACGCTGACCGTCCGGCCCCGCAGGGCCCCACTGCCGCTGAGCGCCGGCGAAGGACCCGACGGCCTCTTCGCCTCCTGCCTGCCCCGCATGGCGGCCGACGGCACGCTGACCGCACCCGGCCGCGCCCCCGCGCCCGTCACCGGCGAGGCGTGGCTGGAGCGCTCCTTCGCGGGGGTGCCCGGCCGGGCACCCGGCCCCGACGGCGCGCCGAGCGCCCGCACGTGGGCGCAGGTGCGGCTGGACAACGGCTGGGACGCGACGGTCCTGCGCACCAGCCTCGTCGAGGAGACGGCCGGCGCGCCGCCGCCGGACGCCGCCGGACCGGACCGGCCCATGGCCACCCACACCACGACGGACCAGCACACGGTGTGCGCCCTGGCCGGCCCCGACGGCCCCGCCCGCCCCGTGACCGCCGACCTGCGCACCGTCCGCCACTGGGACTCCTCACTCACCCTCAACTCCTATCCCGTCGGCACCCGGCTGCGGATCCCCGAGGCCGGCCTGGACGTGCGCCTGACCGCCGCGCCGCGCGACCAGGAGGTCCTGTCGATGTCCGTGGGGCGCGCCTTCTGGCAGGGCGAGTGCGAGGTCGAGGGCACCATGGCCGGACGGCCCGTACGCGGCCACGCCCGGGTGGAGTTCGTCCCGCCCCACGCCATCGGCGACCTCGAGGACTTCATGCGCCGCGTCGGCCGCCTCACCCGCGCGGAAGTGCGCCGCTACTACCCCGACACCGCGGACGGCGCCGCGCTGCGCGACCTGGCCGGCCTCGAGGGCCACACGCCGCTCGACGACTCCTCGGCCGCCGAGGTGCACGCCCAACTCGTCCTGCCGGTACGGCATCTGACGGACCTGGGCGGAAAGTCCTGGCGCTCGTTCGCCTCGGTCTGCGTCATGGCCCTCTTCAGCCGTCACGCCGACCGCTACCGCCCCCTGATGGCCGTCACCGAGCTGCTGCACGCCGGATCCCTGATCGTCGACGACGTCGAGGACGACTCCCCGCTGCGCCGCGGCGGCCCCACCGTCCACGAGGTCTTCGGCGTACCGACCGCCATCAACGCGGGTACGGCGGCCTACTTCGTGTTCGACCGGGTGGCGGACGACGTCCTGCCCGAGGATCCCGTGCTGCGCCTGCGCGTGCACCGGGCCTTCCTGCGCGCCCTGCGGGCCGGCCACGCCGGGCAGGCGCTCGACATCGCCGGACACGGCCCGGCCATGGACGCCGCCGTGGCCACCGGCGACGCCTCGGGGCTGCTCGAGCGGCTGCACTCCACCCACCGCCTCAAGTCCGGCCTGCCGGTACGGATGTTCGCCGAGGCCAGCGCCCTGCTGACCGGCGCGGGGGAGGAGCAGATCGCCGCCGTCGGCGCGTACTTCGAGGCCGTCGGCGTCGCCTACCAGATCAGCGACGACGTCGCGGACCTGCGCGGCGTCGGCACCGTCAGGCACCAGGGGCGCCGCCGCGCGGCCAAGCGCGTGGCGGAGGACCTGCTGAACGGCAAGGTCACCGTGCCCCTGGCGCACGCCGTGCCGCTGCTGTCGCCCGAGCGCCGGCGCTCCGTGTGGGCCGCCGTGCGCGGCGGCCGGGCCACGCCCGCGGTCGCGGCGGCCGTGGCCGCCGTGCTCACCGAGTGCGGCGCGGTGGACGCCGCCCGCGCCCACGCGGTCCGGTTGCTCGACGAGGCGTGGCCCGCCGTCGACGCCGCGCTGCCGCCGACGATGCCCAAGGCGCTCCTGCGCGGCCTGGGCCGCTACGCCGCGCAGCGCGAGGACGACGTCCCCGACGTCGTCGCGCCCGCCCAGCCGCCGGCCCCCCGCAAGCCGCTGCGACTGACCGGGGACCGGGTTTGACATCCGGTCGCGCAGGCTCTTAGGTAAGCCTCGCCTAAAGAACCGGAGGTTGCCGTGAGTTCCGTATCGCCTATATCACCCATATCCGCATGTTCCGCGGTGAACTCTGTGGTGAGCCTCCGCGCTGCCCGCCTCACGCGTGACCCCGGGGCCAGACCATGACGCTCCTCGCCCCCCACATTCCCACCCCCGCCGGGCCGGCACCGGCCGAGTCCGAGCGCCTGATCCCCCGTGGCGCCGTCCACCTGCTCGCGGGCGGCGCCGCCTGCGCGGTGTGGGCCGCGGCCGTCTGGGCCGCGCCGCACGTGCACGCCGACCCCCTCCTGCACCGGGTGGCGCTCTTCGCCCACCTCGCCTGCCTGCTCGTCGGCTTCGGCGCCGTGCTGACCGTCGACTGGATCGGGGTGCTGTGGCTCATGGGCCGGCGCACCCTCGGCGACGTCCTCTCCACCGCCGGCGCCGTGCACGCGCCGATATGGGGCGGCCTGGTGGGCCTGACCGCCAGCGGCGTCTTCCTGCACCCGGACACCGGCTCCACCCTCACCCAGGTCAAGCTCGGCCTGGTCCTCCTCGTCGCCCTCAACGGCGTCCACGCCATGGCCCTGCACCGGCGCCTCCTCGGCCACCGCGCCTCGCGCCCGCTGCTCGCCCGCTGCGCCGCGAGCGTGCTCGTCTCCCAGGCCGGCTGGTGGGGCGCGACCGGCATCGGCTTCCTCAACAGCAGCGCCTGACGGTCCCTCGCGCCATCCGCCGGCCGCCCTTCGGCCACCCGTCGTGCGCGCTCCAAGAACCTTCTGACCTGGGCCGATTGTCAGTGCCCCGCAGTAAAATCGAAGAGTCGAGGAAGAGCGCACGTCCACGTCAGGAGGATGCCGATGGCTGTCGCCGCAACGTCCCTTACCGAGCTGCCGAGCCTTGCGACGCTGCCCAGGAAGAGGCTGCCCGCCGGGCGCCCGCGCGAGTGGTACGAGTCGCACAACCGCCGGCTGAAGGCCATGCGCCTGGCCATCGCCCTGCTCCACTCCGGCGTCTACCGCCCGAGGACGGCGAGCAACCGCAGGATACGGAGGGTGGCCGTCGAGATCGGGGTGCACCGCCCCTCCGACGTCACGTGCCGGATGGTGCGCGCCCTCATCCGCGACGAGAACGGCCGCTGACGCGCGCCTAGTCGCCGGGACGCCGGTCCTTCGCCTCCGCGCCGGGGGCGAGGGGCCGGCCGGACCGGCCGTACGGCGCACGGGCCGCCGGGATGCCGGGCACGCGGCCGGCCCCGCCCGGCGCGGCGGCCGGACCGCCCAGCAGACCGAGTACGGCGGCGGTTCCGAGGGTCATGACGGCGGGACGGCGCATGAAGTACCTCTTATCCGGTCATCGGTTTTGACATAGCAGTGCCTGCCCTCACCCCCGGTCGCACAAGCACCATGTCGCCCGTACGGGGCAAGGGGAATCGTCACCTCGGTCGTGCGTACGCACCGGAAGGTGGTCATCCGGTTAGCGTGAAGCCGGATCATCCACCGATCGGAAGGGGCGAACGCCATGGCCGCACCACCGGAAGGCGTGCCGTGCTGGGCCGACGCGATGTTCGCCGACCTCGAGAGCGCGAAGAGGTTCTACGGCGACGTGCTGGGCTGGACCTTCGGTGAGAGCGCGGCGGAGTACGGCAACTACACCCAGGCCTACTCCGACGGCAAGGCCGTCGCCGCCGTCGTCCCTCCGATGCCGGGGCAGGAGGGCCAGTCCGCCTGGTGTCTGTACTTCTCCTCGCCGGACGCCGCCGCCACGGCCGAGAAGATCCGGGCCAACGGCGGCACCGTACTGATGGAGCCCATGAAGGTGGGCGACTTCGGCTCCATGCTGCTCGCGCAGGACCCGGGCGGCGTCGCCTTCGGCGTGTGGCAGGCGGGCACCCACCAGGGCTTCGAGAAGCGCGGCGTCCCGGGCGCGTACTGCTGGGCCGAGGTCTTCACGCGCGAGCCGGGCAAGGCCGACGCCTTCTTCCCCGCCGTCTTCCCCTACACCGTGAAGCGGATGGAGGACGAGGCGGTCGACTTCAAGGTCTTCAGCGTGGGCGACGAGATCGTCCTGGGCCGGATGCGGATGACGGACGACTTCCCGCCCGAGGTCCCGCCCTACATCAACGTGTTCTTCGCCGTCGGGGACTGCGACGCGACCGTCACAAAGGCGCTCGAGCGCGGCGGACGGCTGCATTTCGGCCCGGTGGACAGCCCCTTCGGCCGGTTCGCCGCGCTCAGCGACCCGCAGGGCGCGGCCTTCGCCGTCATCGACACGGGGACGACGAAGGGCGAGATGCCCAGGCTCACCGCGGATTCCTAGTGCGGACACGTCCTGGACGCCGCGGCGCCCCCTTCACCCCGCCCGGGGCGAAGGGGGCGCCGGTGCTCAGCCGTTGGCGGAGCCGTTGCCCGAGGCGACAGCGATCTCTTCGATGAGGTGCGACAGCGGGTCGTCGCCGTCGTTGATGGTGGAGTTGTCGGTGCACTGCTGTTGCTGCTGCGACGTGAGGATGGGAATGTCCTGGAGGCTGATGCCGCCCAGCAGGATCGACTGGAGGTTCAGCTTCCCCAGGCCGAGGCACAGCTTGTCGAGCGAGCCCTGTACGGCGGTCATCTGCGGGCTTTCCTGGCCGCCGGTGACGGTCTCTCCGTATTCGGTCGCAGAGTCGTTGCCGTTGGCGGTGGTCCTGCTGTCGCCGACGCTCGCCACGGCGGGGCTGGCGGCGAAACCGGCGGCCGAGGCCGTGAGAACGGCCGTGGCGAGAACTTTCTTGAGCACGTGTGTGTCCTTTTGGGTCATCAGAGCTGCCCCGGGCGAGGGTGGTCATGCGGAGTAACTCCGGCCGCCCGCCGAAGTTCCTGACGCTCACTCATTCGCTCCACGTTTCCTGCCGGGAATTTCATCACCACGCCTTTTAATAGGACGAGTTAATACGACGAGATAACCCGCCAGGTGACGCGGCGAAGGGCGCGATGCGTGATGCTCCTCCACCAGCCCCGCCGCCCGCCCTGGACGCGTACGGCCTACGGAACCCGGCGGCGAGCCGCCGTCCTGCTCGTCCTGCTGGGCCTGGTGACCCTCGCGGCCGCCGTGGCCGGACACGGCGTGGGCGAACGGCTCGCACCGGGCGGCTGGACGCCGGCCACCGCGCAGTCCACCCGGGCCGACGCCTTCCTGGCCGCCCGCTTCGGCGCCGGCCAGCCCCACCTGATGCTGCTCGCCACCTCGAAGGAACCGGTCGACTCGCCCGAGGCCGCCCGGGCGGGCCGCGCGCTGACCGACCGTCTCACCGCCGACCCCCGGACCGCCTGGGTGCACGGCTACTGGCCGCGGGCCACGCCCGAACTGCGCGGCCGCGACGGGCACACGGCCGTCGTCGCCGTGCGCTTCAAGGGCGACGAGCGGGCCGTCCTGGCCGCCGGGCGGGCCGTCGCCGCGAGCGAGACCGGGCGCGCCGGGCCGCTGCGGGTCTCCGTCGCCGGTGAGGCCGCGCTGTTCTCCGAGATGGAGCGCCTGAGCACCAAGGGCGCGCTGATCGCCGAGATCGTCGTCGCGCCGGTGGTCCTGCTGATCCTGCTGTGGGTCTTCGGCAGCGTGGTGGCCGCCCTGCTGCCCGTGGCCGTCGGCGCGTTCGCCGTCCTCACCACCACCGCGCTGCTGCGCGCGCTGAGCGAGGTGATGACGGTCTCGGTGTTCGTCCTGAACATCGCCACCGCCCTCGGCTTCGGGCTGGCCGTCGACTACTGCCTGCTGCTCGTCAGCCGCTGCCGCGAGGAACTCGCCGACGGTGCCTCACCGGTCAGGGCCGTCGAACGGGCCGTACGCACCGCGGGGCGGGCGGTGCTCTTCTCCGCGACCACCATCGCGGCGGTCCTGGGCACCCTGATGGTCTTCCCGCTCACCCTGACCCGCTCCCTCGCCGTCGGCGGCGCGGCCGTCGCCCTGTGCTCGGCGGCGGGCGCACTGCTGGTGCTGCCGGCACTGCTGGTGCTGCTGGGGGAGAAGGTCAACGCCTGGGACGCCTTCGCCCGCTGGCGCACCGGCCCCGGACGGCCGGTCGCCGAAGGGCGCTGGTACCGGCTGGCCATGTGGGTGACCCGGCGGCCGGTCCTCGTCACCCTGGGCACCCTGCTGCTGCTCGGGCTGCTGGCCGCCCCCGGCGCCGGCGCGCGGTTCGGTATGTACGACGACCGCGTCCTGCCCGCCTCCTCACCCGTGGCCCAGGCCTCCCAGCGGCTGCGCCAGGACTTCGCCGGCGGAAGCGGCACCGCGGCCACCGTCGTGCTCCCACACCTCCGCGTCCCGCCCGTGAGCGACGCGCCGGCGGGCACCGCGGCCGTCGGCGACGGTTCCACGAGCGACGGGGCCACGAGCGACACGTCAGGAGGCAATGCGCCCGCCGGCGACGCGTCGGCGAACGGCGCGCCAGGGGGCACGACACCCTCCGGCGACGCGTCGGCGAACGGCGCGCCGGGAGGCACCACGCCCTCCGGTGACACGTCCGCCGCCAGTGAGCCCGCCCCGGCGGCACGCGCGGGCGCCGCCGCCGCGACCCGGGTGCACACCTACGCCGCCCGCCTGTCCGGCCTGCCCGGCGTCCGCCAGGTCCGGACCGCGACCGGCGTCTACCACCACGGCCGGCGCATCGCCGCCGCCGGCCCCTGGGCCGCCGGCTTCACCGGGCCGGCCGGCACCTGGCTGGACGTCACCCCCACCACCGACTCCCCGCTCTCTCCCGACGGCCGCCTGCTGACCGAGCGGCTGCGAGAGGAACCCGCCCCCGCCCGGGCACTGGTGGGCGGCCCGGGAGCCCGGCTGACCGACACGGAACAGGCCCTCACCGGCCCCCTGCCGCTGGCCATGCTGCTCACGGTGGTCGCCACGCTCGTACTGCTGTTCCTCTACACGCGCAGCCTGCTCGTCCCCGTCAAGGCGGTGCTGCTCAACGCCCTGAGCCTGGCCGCGACGTTCGGCATCATCGTCGCCGTCTTCCAGCAGGGGCGCCTGGAGGTCCTGCTCGGCCACGCGCACGGCCCGGCCACCACCGACGTGATCATTCCGGCGGTGATGTTCTGCACGGCTTTCGGCCTGTCCATGGACTACGAGGTCTTCCTGCTCTCCCGCATCCTCGAGGAACACCGCCGGGGCACACCCACCGGACTCGCCGTCGCCGTGGGCCTGCAGCGCACGGGGCGGCTGTTCACCTCCGCCGCGCTGATCTTCGCCGTGGTCATGGCGTCGCTGGCCGCCTGCGATCTGATCATGCTTCAGTTCATCGGCTTCGGACTGGCCGTGGCCGTCGTCATCGACTGCACCCTGGTGCGCGCCCTGCTCGTACCCGCGATCATGTCGCTGGCCGGCCGGGCCAACTGGTGGCCCGCCAAGCGGTTGCGCAGAGTGGCCGAATAGACACTCTCCCCATGATCCCGCCCTCCGGCTAGCGTGCCTCGGCGCGGGGGTCAGGTCGCTCGGACAAGGGGCTTGTCGAACAATGTTCTACTACTTCTTCAAGAACATCGTGCTCATACCGCTGTTGCGGTGGGTCTTCCGGCCGAAGGTCGAGGGCATGGAGCACCTGCCGACGTCCGGGTCCGCCATCATCGCGGGCAACCACCTGTCGTTCTCCGACCACTTCATGATGCCGGTGATGGTCAAGCGCCGGATCACCTTCCTCGCCAAGATGGAGTACTTCACCGGAACGGGCCTGAAGGGCCGGCTCACGGCGGCGTTCTTCCGCGGCATCGGCGGGATCCCGGTGGACCGCTCGGGCAAGGAGGCGGCACAGGCGGCGGTCGACACGGCGCTGGGCGTCCTGGAGCGGGGCGAGCTGCTCGGCATCTACCCGGAGGGGACGCGCTCGCACGACGGGCGGCTGTACAAGGGCAAGGTCGGCGTCGCCGCCATGGCGCTCAAGTCGGGGGCCCCGGTCATTCCCTGCGCCATGATCGGCACCTTCGAGGCGCAGCCGACCGGACGGCGGCTGCCGCGCCTGGTGCCCATCACCATCCGCTTCGGCGAGCCGCTCGACTTCTCCCGCTACGCGGGGATGGAGGACCAGCGCGCGGTGCTGCGCGCGGTCACCGACGAGATCATGTACGCGATCCTCAAGCTCTCGCGGCAGGAGTACGTCGACACCTACGCCACCGAGGCCCGGGCGGCGCTGCGCCTGGCGCCCCCGCCCGCCGGTCATGACGTCGCCGCGCCGGCCCGGCCCACCGGCCGGTCCGCCGCGGCCTGACCGTACGTCATCCCGTTTCCGTCCCGGGCACGCCGCCGGCGCGCCCAGGACGTACGGGAGTTCCTACCGGCGGCGCCGGCGCCAGAGCACCGCGGGCACGGCCGCGGTGAGGGCCAGCGCCCCCGGCGCCACGGTCGCCGCGGCGCTCAGGCCCCGCTGGTCGAAGGTGTCCGGAACGGGCAGCGTGTCCCAGCGGTTGAGCGGCCAGGCGATCACCACGGCACGCCCGACGACGTCGTCGACGGGCACGAAGCCCTGGCCCGGACCGTCCTGGTGGAAGCGGGAGTCGGCCGAGTCCTGCCGGTGGTCGCCCATCACCCAGATCTTGCCCTTGGGCACGGTCACCTTGAACTGGCCGCCCCGGCCGTTCTGCTCCTCAGTGCTGCAGGGGGTGTTCCCGGCGAAGACGTAGGGCTCGTCGAGCGCCTTGCCGTTGACCTTCAGCGGGCCGGTGCCCACACACTCCACCGTGTCGCCGGCGACTCCGACGACCCGCTTGATGAGGTCCTTCTCGTTGGCGGACGGCATGAGCCCGACGAAGCTGAGGGCCTTCTGCAGGGCGTTCGGCTCGGCCGTCGGCTCGTCCCGCAGCCAGTTGTCGGGGTCGCGGAAGACGACGACCTCGCCCCGCTCGGGCTTGGAGCCGAACCACGGCGTCAGCTTGTCGACCAGAACGCGATCGCCTATCTGCAGCGTGTTCTGCATCGAGTTCGACGGGATGGAGAACGCCTGCAGCAGGAACGTCTTGATGAGCAGCGCCAGCAGCAGGGCGATGCCGATGAGGAAGGGGAACTCCTTCCAGAAGGAGCGCTGCTGCCTTGCCTGCCTCCGGCCTCGCGTGCCGTCCGTCCGATCCCCGTCGTCCGGCGGGCTGCCGCCCCCGGCGACGGGATCGTCGGTCTGTGCTGGATTCCCCACGTGCTACTCCTCCGTCTGTGCTGCGGCCCGCCCCCGTCCGCGGCGCAGGCCCACCACTTACTCAACGAGCGGGAGTTCCGGGCCGCACGAGCCGGCGCCGGCCGGCCCGGGGAAATTGTCGCCGATGCCGGTACGCCCGCGATCATCGGGGGCTCCGCAGGAGCACCGTACGGCCCCGCGAGGCCGCCGGCGTACGCCCTTACCGGCCGTCAGCCGGTGGCCCTCTCCCACAGGATCCCGGCGAACGTCGCGACGACGGCGACGGCCACCGCGCCGGCGCCGCCGCGGAGGAGCAGAGGCCGCCACAGGCTCGGCCGGCCCAGTGCCGTGCGCTGCGAGGAGAGGCGGGCCATCATGCCCGCCGGAGCGATGAGCACCGTGATCGCGAACCACCACCACGCGTAGACCACCGGCGCGCCGACGTGCCCGCCGAGCACCGCCGCCCCCAGTCCCGTGGCGCCCACGGCCGCGACGGACGTCACGGCGGACGTGGCCGGGGTCCACCACAGGGCGTCGCCGCCCCACCGGCGGCCCACCCGCTGGGCGAGGGTGACGGTGGGCATGACGAGCGCGAGGGTGACGACCGAGCACACCACCGTCAGCAACGCCGTCAGGACCGGCACGCCGAACACGATGAAGAAGGCGGGGCTGTCGGCGTCCGGGTCGGGATCGGGGTGGGTGAGGCCCCAGCCGAACAGAGCGGCTCCCACGAACCAGATCTCGACAAGCTGCGCTGCCGTCGAGGTGGCGATCGCCGACCACGTCCACACCCTGCGACCTGCGGTTTTCGTGTTCACGCCCCCATGATCCGCTCTGCTTCGAAGCGGTGGACCGCGGGGGGTCGGGTTCCGTGACCAGCGGCGGAATCAGCCCTTCCGGCGTTTGGCGACGGTGGTGACGATGACGGGGAGCAGCAGCTCGAGGGCCCGGCTGACGGCCGGGACGGGGATCCCGGTCCGCCCGGCGACGGACTCGGCCACGGGAGCGGAGATCCGGGCCAGGACCCCGGACATCAGACCGCCGCCGGACCGCTCGCCGAAGTCGGCGGGAAGCGCGGAGACGGTGGCCGCCACGACCTGCCTCGCCCCCTCGGAGTCGGTGCCGAGCTCCCCGGCGAGTTCCTGGATCCGGTCCTCGCCCAGCTCCTCGAGGACGTCATCGCGCAGCGCGTCATCTCCCATGCGCCCGACATTACGCGGAGGCGCCCGCCGGCGTACGGAACGTAGCGCGGCACACCGCCGGGCCGCGCTGAACAAATGTTTCTTTCTTCGTGCAACCGTACAAGGTTGTCGATCATCTCTAGGAGTGTGGTGGGGGGTGCCGTCGACCGCAGGGAGGACGGCAAAGCAGGGCCCGCCGCGTCACTTTCGTCGCTGTAGAGAAAGGTCGACTCACGTGCACGTCGCAACGGGCCGTCGCTCCGTCCTGTTGGCATCCGCGCTCATGGGCTCCCTGGCGCTCTCCGCCTGTTCGTCGGGCTCCGGCGGTTCGGGCTCCGACGCGTCGGCAGAGGCCCGCGTCAGCGTCACTCCGGGCGGCGGCCAGGACGTCGCGCTCGGCGCGCCGATATCGGTGAAGGCCGACGGCGGCCGCCTGACGGTGGTGGAGGTCAAGGACGACAAGGGGCAGAAGGTCGAGGGGCGGATGGCCGGTGACGGCGCCACCTGGACCTCGGAGAGCAAGGTCGGCCCCAAGACCACCTACACCGTGCGCACCACCGCGAAGGGCGGCAAGGACGGCAAGGGCAAGGAGTCCTCCGCCACGGCCACCTTCACCACCCGGTCGGCGCCGAGCGTCAACAAGCTCACCAACACGCCGGGCAACGGGGAGACCGTCGGTACGGGCATGCCGGTGTCCATCCTCTTCGACCACCCCGTCGACAAGAGCAAGCGCGCCGAGATCGAGAAGTCCCTGACGGTCACCACGCAGCCGAAGGTGGAGGGCGCCTGGGGCTGGGTGAAGGACTGGTCGGGGCAGGACCGCGTCGACTGGCGGCCCAAGACCTACTGGCCGTCGGGGACCAAGGTCGCCGTGAAGGGGAACCTGACGGGCGTCGACTCCGGCGAGGGCGGCTGGTTCGCCCGGAACTACGACTTCGGCTTCACCATAGGCGCCGACCACAAGGCCGTCATCGACGTCCCCTCGCACCTCCTGACCATGTACGAGGACGGCAAGCCGGTCGGCACCATCAAGGGCTCCGCGGGCTCGCCCGTCGACCCCACGCGAGGCGGCATCCACACCGTCCGCAGCAAGAACGCCGCCGAGACGATGGACTCCGCGACCATCGGCCACGGCAACGAGTGGATGCTCGACTCCAAGTGGGTCACCCACCTCACCGCCTCCGGTACGTTCCTGCACTCCGCGCCCTGGAACAACTCGGTCGGCGTGGAGAACAACAGCCACGGCTGCTTCGGCATGACCACCTCCGACGCCAAGAGGGCCTACGACTTCCTGTCCATCGGCTCCACCGTCGAGGTCAAGAACACCACCAGCACCAAGGTGACCGACGTCGGCAACGGTCTCGAGGTCTGGCAGGAGAACTGGGAGCAGTGGCAGAAGCGCAGCGCGCTGAAGTAACCCGGCTTCCTTCGTCCGCGGGAGAGCGACCTGCTCTCCCGCGGATTTTTTATTCCAAAAATAGGTGCCCCCGACATTCACTCCCCACGGTTATGGGGACGTCACGGACGGCGATGCCCGCTGTTATCGCCGCCACATAGCGAGGTCGGTTGTCTTTTCGTTACACAGCATTCCTCGGGCCGCTCGTTTCCTGGGTTCCGGCGTGGCTAGCGTATGCAATTCATAAAATCAACTCTCCGTAAACTCTTGACGGCGTACAGGCGCGCCTCACACCATTCACCTCATGGACTGGATCGGGCCACGGTGTCCGATAGTCGATGACCACCGGTCCACACCTTCCGAACAACCTCGGGCTCCGGCGTCGCCAGCCGGTATCCGAGCATGCTGTTCCCCCCTCCAGTGAAGGCGAAGACATATATGAGTGACCGCACCCTCACTGCGGCCGACCCCCAGCCCGGCGTTGCCGCGCCGGCGACGACGTCCCCACACGTCGACGCCGGTGACGCGGGCTACAGCAAGGACCTCAAGTCCCGCCACGTGAACATGATCGCGATCGGCGGTGCCATCGGTACCGGTCTGTTCCTCGGCGCCGGTGGCCGTCTCCACAACGCCGGCCCGTCCCTCTTCATCGCGTACGCGGTCTGCGGGCTCTTCGCCTTCTTCGTCGTCCGTGCGCTCGGCGAGCTGGTGCTCTACCGTCCCTCCTCCGGTGCGTTCGTCTCGTACGCCCGTGAGTTCATGGGGGAGAAGGGCGCCTACACCGCGGGCTGGCTCTACTTCCTGAACTGGGCCACGACCGGCATCGCGGACATCACCGCCGTCGCCACGTACACCCACTACTGGAGCATGTTCAGCGACATCCCCCAGTGGGTGCTCGCCCTGATCGCCCTCGCCGTCGTCCTCACCGTGAACCTGATCTCGGTGAAGTACTTCGGTGAGATGGAGTTCTGGTTCGCGATCATCAAGGTCGCCGCCATCTCCATCTTCATGGTCGTCGGCATCTTCCTGCTGGCCAGCCAGCACAAGGTGGGTACCACCACCCCGGGTCTGGACAACATCTTCGACCACGGTGGCATCTTCCCGACCGGTGTCGTCCCGATGCTGATGGTCATCCAGGGTGTCGTCTTCGCCTACGCCTCCGTCGAGCTGTGCGGCGTCGCCGCGGGTGAGACCGAGAACCCCGAGAAGATCATGCCGAAGGCGATCAACTCGATCATGTGGCGTGTGGGTCTCTTCTACGTCGGCTCGGTCGTCCTGCTGGCGCTGCTGCTGCCGTACACCTCCTACATCGTCGGCGAGAGCCCGTTCGTCACCGTCCTGGGGAAGATCGGCGTGCCGTACATGGCCGGCGTGATGAACCTCGTCGTCCTCACCGCGGCGCTGTCCAGCCTGAACTCGGGTCTGTACTCCACCGGCCGCATCCTGCGCTCGATGGCCATGTCCGGCTCCGCGCCGAAGTTCACCGGCCTGATGAACAAGGGCCAGGTGCCCTACGGCGGCATCCTGCTCACCGCGTTCTTCTGTGTCCTCGGTGTCGGTCTGAACTTCGTCGTCCCGGCGGACGCCTTCGAGATCGTGCTGAACTTCGCCGCGATCGGCATCATCGGCACCTGGGGCATGATCATGGTCTGCTCCCTGCTCTTCTGGAAGCGCTCCAAGGAGGGCCGGGTCACCCGCCCCGGCTACAAGCTGCCCTGGGCCCCGTACACCCAGATCGTCACCCTGGTCTTCCTGGCCGGTGTCCTGGGCATCATGGCCTCCGACGAGGGCGCCAGCCGCACCACCGTCATGTGCCTGCCCATCATCGTGGCGGCCCTGGTCGGCGGATGGTTCCTGGTGCGCGGCCGCGTCGCCCGGATCCAGCGCGAGACCGAGCTCGAGCGGGCCGGTGCCGAGCAGTCGTAACCCCCATATCGGCTGACCGGAACCGGTCGTAAACGGAGGCGTCCCCCACGGCAGTGGCCATGGGGGACGCCTCCGGCGTTGTGCCGCCGGAACCCCCGTGTGTCCCGGTGACACCGCGGTGCGAGGAGCGCGGCGTCCCCGTTCGGACGTCCGGAGCCGGACGTCCCGCCGCGCGTCCTCCCAGGGCGTGTCCGATGGGTCGGCACGGGCCCTAGCGGAGGAAGGTCACCTCCGGATAGGCCGCGGACGGCCCGTCGAGCAGCGTGCCGCGCGCGCCCCGCAGGTGCCGGTCGAAGAAGGCGCTCACATAGGCCCGGGTCAGGGCGGTCGCCCGGTCCTGCTTGAGCGTGCCGAAGGCGCCGGGCACGGCCTCCGGCGGGATGCGGTCCCCGAGGCCGAACCGGTCGACGAGCCACGGCGCGTCGGTGAAGGTCAGGTGCCCGCCGTCGGGGACGTCGAGCCAGCGCTTCCAGCCGGTGAGCCGGTCCCAGGTGTGCTCCCAGTTCGCCCGGGGCTCGGGCAGCTTCCCCCGCTGGGCGCCGAGCAGCAGCACCGGGCGCGCGAGGCCCTCGGCGGGCGGCTCGGTGAAGAAATTGCCGTCCATGTTGACCGCCGCCTTCACCCGCGGGTCCTCGCGCATGACCTCGACCGCACTCGCCCCGCCGATCGAGTGCCCGGCCACGCCGACGCGCTTGCGGTCGATCACCAGGCCGCTGCCGGGGGCCGTCAGCCGGTCGAGCACGAAGCTGATGTCCTTCGCCCGGTTCTGCACGACGGGGAGGTCCAGCCTGTCGCAGATCAGGCAGTCCTCGATGCGGCCGCCGGGGAACTCCACCGGCGCCTCGTAGGTGTGGTCGACCGCGGCCACGGCGTAGCCGCGGGAGGCCAGGTCCTCGCCCAGACCGGTCAGCGTGGCGCGGCTCATCCCGAAGCCGGGGGACAGGACGACCAGCGGTCGCTTCCCCGGCGCGGGCAGCGCGTTGACGAGGCCGTGCGTGCGGACGTCGGCGATGGCCTCGATGCCCAGGACCTTCTTCGACAGCTCCTTCGAGACGTACGGCGCCCGCGCGCCGTGCCGCACCGCCGCCGGATACCAGAGGGAGACCATCAGCTCGCGGTGGCCCGCGGCCGGCTTCCACGGGTCGGGCCGGGAGGAGTCGACCAGGTGCAGGGTCCGGGTGCCGATCGGCGCTCGCGTCGCCGGCGCCGGCAGCTCGGCCGGGGCGGGCGCGGGACGCGCCGCCGCCGCGGCCGCCGGTATCTGCGGCGCGGCGAGGGCCGTCAGGAGTGCGGCGACGGTGAAGGCCCGCCGTGACGTCGTGTTCTTCATGATCGACACGCTAGGCGGCCCCCGTCGCACCCGGCATCCGACTCAGGACGGAGAGCGACCGCCCCGTGCTCCTCCGCCCGGAGGAGTGCGGCGGTGTGACATGACGTCAGAGGGTGGCCCGGGGGGCCTGTGCAGGCGGTGGCCGACTGGGCGACGATGACCTCGAGAAGATCGTCCCCGATCGACGGGTCCACCGGGCCCCGGAAGGAACGAACGAGAACATGCGCCTCGATGTCGCCCTCGGGCCGGCGGGACCACACGCCCTGCGAGGACCGGGAGCCCCGCGATGACCGACGACTCCGTACTGGTACGCACCGAAGGGCGCGCCGGACACCTCACCCTCAACCGCCCCAGGGCCCTCAACGCCCTCGACCACGCCATGGTGCGCCGCGTCGACGAGGCGCTCACCGCCTGGGAGCACGACGACGCGGTCACGACCGTGGTGATCAGCGGGGCCGGCGAGCGCGGGCTGTGCGCGGGCGGCGACATCCGCTCGATCCACGACGACGTCCGCTCCGGCGGGGGAGCGGCGTCGGCGGCGTTCTGGCGCGACGAGTACCGGCTCAACGCCCGCATCGCCCGCTACCCCAAGCCCTATGTCGCGATCATGGACGGCATCGTGATGGGCGGCGGCGTCGGCGTCTCGGCCCACGGTGACGTCCGCGTCGTCACCGAACGGTCCCGCGTGGCCATGCCCGAGACCGGCATCGGCTTCGTACCGGACGTCGGCGGCACCTACCTGCTGGCCCGTGCCCCCGGCGAGCTCGGCACCCACCTGGCGCTCACCGGCGCCGCGGTGGGCGCGGCGGACGCCCTGCTGTGCGGGCTCGCCGACCACTTCGTCCCGGCGGACGCGGTGCCGGCCCTCGTCGCGGACCTCGCCCACGAGGCGGCCGCGGACGTCCTGCCCCGCCACACCCGTCCGGCGCCGGACGGTGAACTCGCCGGCCACCGCGAATGGATCGACGCCTGCTACGCGGCCGGAACCGTCGAGGAGATCGTGGAACGGCTCCTCGACCACGGCACGCCCGACGCCAAGGAGGCCGCCACCACGATCCTCGCGAAGTCCCCGACCGCGCTCAAGGTCACGCTCGCCGCGCTGCGCCGGGCCCGGGGGCCGATCTCGCTGGAGCGCGTGCTGGAGCAGGAATACCGCGTCTCCTACGCGGCCCTTTCCACGCCCGATCTGGTGGAGGGCATCCGCGCGCAGGTCATCGACAAGGACCGCAGCCCGCGATGGTCCCCCGCCACCCTCGCCGAGGTCGCGGACGAGGCCGTGGCCCGCTTCTTCGCCCCGTCCGGCGAAGCGGAACTCTCCCTCGACACCCCGGAGTTCACGAACGGCTGAGCGCGTCACGGCCGCCCCGCGCACCCCGCCATAGCCCCGTCACAAGAAAGAAATACCCCGACCGTATTGACGGCCGGGGTATTTCTCTGCGTATATTGGGGGTTTCCATGCCCGACTGAAATCAGGGTATGGAGAAGCTTTATGAGGCCATCATATCCGGGCGGGAGTCGAATTGTCAAACGAGGAATTGCGACACGAGCAGGAATTCATCGATCTGCTCCATGAGCGCCTCACCGAGCTGCGCGCCTCGGCCGAGGACTCGGTCCGGGCCGCCCTCGTGCCGACGGGCACCACCCACCAGGCGCGGCTCGAACGCGACGTCCTGGTCGCCGAACAGTCCGGCCTGCTGGCCGCCTTCGACGCGGGGGAGCGCGGCCTGTGCTTCGGCCGGCTCGCCTTCCGCGACGGCCGCGACCACCACATCGGCCGCATCGGCATCCGCCGCGACGACGAGGACCGCACCCCGCTGGTCATCGACTGGCGGGCCGAGGTGGCCCGCCCGTTCTACCTCGCCACCGGGCACACCCCCATGGGGCTGCGCCGCAGGCGCCACATCACCACCGAGAACCACCGCGTCACCGCCCTGCACGACGAGATCCTGGATCTCACCGACGCCGAACGCACCGGCCACGAGGGCACCGACGCCGACGCCGTGCTCTTCGCCGCGCTCGACTCGGCCCGTACCGGCCGCATGCACGACATCGTGCAGACCATCCAGGCCGAGCAGGACCGCATCATCCGCGCCCCCCACCACGGCGTCCTCGTCGTCGAGGGCGGGCCCGGCACCGGAAAGACCGTCGTCGCCCTGCACCGCGCCGCCTACCTCCTCTACGCCCACCGCGAGCAGCTGGCCCGCCGCGCCGTGCTGATCGTCGGGCCCAACCCGGCGTTCCTCGGCTACATCGCCGAGGTCCTGCCCTCGCTCGGCGAGACGGGCGTCCTGCTCGCCACGCCCGGGGAGCTCTTCCCCGGAGTGACGGCCGACGGCACCGACACCCCCCGTGCCGCCGAGGTCAAGGGCTCCGCCGCCATGGCCGGCGCCCTCGCCGCGTTCGTCCGCGACCGGCAGACCCTGCCCGACCCGGTGACCGTCATCGACCACGAGGACGGCGAACTGCTGCTGGACGCCGGCCTGGCCGCCGAGGCCCGCCGCCACGCGCGCGCCACCCGGCTGCCCCACAACCTCGCCCGCCCCTACTTCGCCTTCCACGTCATCGACGCGCTCACCGCCCAGCTGGCCGATCGGCTCGGCGCCGACCCCTACGGCGGCCCCAACTTCCTCGGCCCCGACGACATCGCCCAGCTCGGCAAGGGCGTCGCCGCCAGCCCCGGCGTACATGCCGCGATCGACGAACTGTGGCCCCTGCTCACCCCGCAGCGACTGGTGGCCGACTTCCTCGCCGACCCCGTCCACCTGCCCGACGCCGACGTGGACGCCGTCCGCCGCGCCGACGGCGCCTGGACGCCCGCCGACGTGCCGCTCCTCGACGAGGCCGCCGAACTCCTCGGCGAGGACGACTCGGCCGCCCGCGCGGCCGCCGAGGCCGAGCGGCAGGAACGCATCGCCTACGCGCAGGGCGTCCTCAACCTCTCCTACGGCTCCCGCACCCAGGAGTTCGAGGACCGGGAGGACGAGGACTCGGAGGTGCTCGCCGCCCACGACCTCGTCGACGCCGAACGGCTCGCCGAACGCCACGAGGAGGCCGACCACCGCAGCGCCGCCGAACGCGCGGCCGCCGACCGCACCTGGGCGTTCGGCCACGTCATCGTGGACGAGGCGCAGGAGCTGTCCGCGATGATGTGGCGGCTGCTGATGCGCCGCTGCCCCTCCCGCTCGATGACCCTGGTCGGCGACCCGGCGCAGACCGCCGAGCCGGGCGGGTGCGGCGCGTGGCAGACGATCCTCGCCCCGTACGTCGGCGACCGCTGGCGGCACGTCAGGCTGGGCGTCAACTACCGCACCCCGCAGGAGATCATGGAGGTCGCGGCGGACGTGGCCCGGTCCGCGGACCCCTCGTTCGCGCCGCCGGAGTCGATCCGCTCCACGGGCGTACGGCCCTGGGCGCACCGCACCGGCGACCTGCCCGGCGCCGTCGCCGAGGCCGTGGCCCGAGAGACGCGGGAGGAGGGCCGGCTGGCGGTGATCGCCGCGCGGGAGCACCACGCGGCCCTGGCCGCCGCCCTCCCGGCCGCCTCCACCGGCCCGGCGCCCGACCTGACCAGCCCGGTGGTGCTGCTCGACCCCCGGCAGGCCAAGGGCCTGGAGTTCGACACGGTGATCGTGGCGGAGCCGGGGGACTTCGGGGTGAGCGACCTCTACGTCGCGCTCACCCGGGCCACCCAGCGGCTGGGCGTGACGCACACCGGCCCGCTGCCGGCGGGCCTTCGGATGCCGGCCGTCTCCTGACCGCCCACCGGCCGCCCGTCCCGGCCCGCCGCGCGCCGGCGGGCCGGGCGCGGATCGGCCGCCGGCGGCCACCCGGACGGGCCGTGCCGGAACGAAAAATCGATCGGATCGCAGCTTTTTTGTTATGCGTCCGTACTCCCCAGGTCTCCCAAGTGCCGGGACGCCACAGCGGCGCGGCGGGAACGAGGAGGGCGGAGCGTGACGGGAACGAACGTGGCCGACATGGTCGAGGCGGCACAGGCAGGGGAGAGTGCCGCGCGCGAGGAGCTCGTCGCGGCCTGCCTCCCGTTGGTCTACAACATCGTCGGGCGCGCGCTGAACGGGCACGCGGACGTCGACGACGTCGTGCAGGAGACCATGATCCGGATGGTCAGCGGCCTCGACGGGCTGCGCGATCCGGGCCGCTTCCGTTCGTGGCTCGTGGCGATCACCGTCAACCAGATACGCCGGCACTGGCGCAGCGAGCGTCAGGAGGCGCCCGTCACCGGGCTGCAGGACGCGGGCGACGTCCACGACCCCGACGCGGACTTCGTGGGGCTGACCATCGTGCGGCTGAGCCTGGAGGGCGAGCGCAGAGAGGCGGCGGAGGCCACCCGCTGGCTGGACGACGACGAGCGGGCGGTGCTGTCGCTGTGGTGGCTGGAGGCCACCGGCGAACTGACCCGCGCCGAGGTCGCCGCCGCGCTGGAACTGTCGCCCCAGCACACCGCCGTACGCGTCCAGCGCATCAAGGGCCAGCTGGAGACCGCGCGCGGTGTCGTGCGGGTCCTGTCCGCCGCCCCGCGCTGCCCGGAGCTGGCAGGCGTCCTCGGCCCGTGGGACGGTGTGCCCTCCCCGCTGTGGCGCAAGCGCATCGCCCGGCACGCGCGCGGCTGCGCCGAGTGCGGCGGCCACCGGTCCGTTCTGGTGCCCGCCGAGGGGCTGCTCGCCGGCCTCGGCCTGGTGCCCGTCGCCGCCGCTCTGGCCGACCGGGTCGCCGAGGCGCTGCCCGCGGCTCCCGTGGCGGGCGCCGCGCCCCTGGGGCCGGACGGCGCGGAGGATACCGGCGGGGGCGCGGGCGACGCCCCCGGACAGGACGGCACGGCCGGAGGTCCGCGCAGGATGGCCCGGCCCGCCCTGGCCGTCGCCGCTCTCGCCGTCGTCGCCGGCGGTGTGCTCGGCGGCTGCGAGTACTTCTCCGCCTCCCCGGAGCAGGCCGCCCCGACGGAGCTGAGCGCCCCCGGCCGTGACATTCCGTCCGCCCGGCCCCTGACGCCCGGTACCCCGGAGGCGTCCGAGCGCACCGGCGAGGCCCCGCCCGCCGACCGTTCCTCGCCCGGCGGCCGTCGCCCCGTGGAGCCGGCCGCCCGCACCACCGCGCCGGCGACCTCGCCGACGACGCCGGCCCCCGCTCCCGCCCGTACGGCGTCCCGCCGCCCGGTGCCCCCGCCGGGCCCGCGCGAGGACGCCCCGCGCCCGCGGGGCCCGCGCGAGGACCTCGAGCGGGAGGTCGTACGCCTGGTCAACGCGGAGCGCGCCCGGGCCGGTTGCTGCCCGCTGCGGCGGGACGCCGGGCTGGCGGCCACCGCGCGGGAGGGCTCCGCCGGGGCGGCCCGCACGGCCGGCGGCCGGTGGACCTTCTCCGGCGTGACCACGGTCGGCGGCCGGCTCGACGCGGCCGCGGTCGTGTCCGTCTGGATGAAGACGCCGGGCCGGCGCGAGGCCGTCCTCGACTGCTCGCGCACCCGCATGGGCGTCGGGGTCACCGCCGACGCCGGTGCCCGGCGCTGGAACCAGGCCTTCGCCACCCGCTGAAGCGCCCCCCAGCGCCCCCGAAAGACCCCCTGAGCCACCGCCGGGCCCGCCCGGATCGTCCCGCCGCGCGCTGTCACGGCGCCGGACGAACCCCCCACGCACCGTCAAGGGCGGGCCCGGCGGTTCCGGGGCCTGAAAGGCCCCCGCAGTACTGACCCTCCACCACCGATGGGACTCGCACGATGCGCACCACGCACGCCCGCAAGAAACCCAGCCCGCACCGCCGGAGCAGAACCCGGCGCCGGGTGATCGTCACGGCCGCCGCGACGGCCGCGGCCGCCGCCCTGGCCATCGGCGTCATCGGCATCGGGTCGGCGACGACGCCGGACGACCCGACGACCGAGGCCAAGGGCGTTCCCGCCGCCGCCCAGCCGGTGCACAAGGCCCCGCCCGCGCCGCTGACCAAGACCCCCAAGGCCGACACGGGCCGCGGCCTGGTCTACAAGGGCCTCGACCCGGCGCCCAAGGGCGACCCCTGCGTCGGCGTCTACCGCGTCTCCGACGCCCGGCTGTGCACCCACGGCCCGGACGCGCCGCCCAAGGGCATCGACATCACCAAGGACACCCCGCCCGTGGCCAAGGCCGCGTCCGCGCCGGACCTGAAGGGCGACGGCAAGCAGGCCCCCGCGGCGGCCGAGGCCCTGCAGGGCTCGACGGCCGCCCTCGACGCCCGCACCGGCAGCGTCGCCGCCGGCGGCCCGGCCCCGGCCGCCCCCGGCGCTCCCGGCGGCTCGAAGACCGTCTGCGAGGGCGACGGCTCCACCGGCAACCGGGTCCAGGTGCTGTACGTCCACGGCCCCGGCCGCGACCGGTTCGGGCAGTACGCCGCCTCGTTCAAGCAGTGGGCGGCGGAGACCGACGTCATCTACAACGCGAGCGCCAAGGAGACCGGCGGCGAGCGGCACGTCCGCTACGTCACCGAGGCCGACTGCACCCCGTCCGTCCTGAACGTCGAGATCCCCGACGGCTCCCTGGCCGAGTTCGGCGCGACGAACAACGCCCTGGCCGCCAAGGGCTTCAACCGCCGCGACCGCAAGTACATGATCTTCGCCGACGCCCAGGTGTACTGCGGCATCGGCACCTTCAACGGCGACGAGCGCCCGGGCGCCGACAACCTCAGCAACTTCGGTCCCTCCTACGGCCGTACGGACAACGGCTGCTGGGGCGGCAGCACCCCCGCCCACGAACTCGGCCACAACCTCGGCGCCGTCAACAACAGCGCCCCGCACACCAGCAAGGCCGCGCACTGCGTCGACGAGTGGGACATCATGTGCTACTCCGACGCGCCGTACTACCCCGCGATGCAGACCATCTGCCCCGACCGCTCCAACGACGAGCGCCTGGACTGCGGCCACGACGACTACTTCCACACCAACCCGCGCCCGGGCAGCTACCTGGCCACCCACTGGAACATCGCCAACAACCGCTTCCTCATAGCCGGCGGCGGCAGCACCGACCCCAACCCCAGCCCCACCCCCACCCCGAACCCCACCGGGACCGCCACCCCCGACCCGACCACCGGGCCCGCCGCGCAGGTCACCCAGATCGCCCCGGACTCCGCCCTGGTCAGCTGGCCCAAGGCCGCCTCGGCCGCCGGCTACGACCTGCTGCTCAACGGCAAGAAGTACGCGGACGTCAAGGAGACCTCCGTCCGACTCGTCCGCCTCACCCCCGACACGGCCTACAAGGTCGCCGTCGCCGCGCGCGGCGCCGACGGCAAGGTCTCCGCGCCCGGCCGCACCGCCTCCTTCCGCACCCTGCCCTCCGGCAACGGCCCGACCACCAAGCCGGGCGGTAAGTTCCTGCTGCTCAACAGCCTCACCGGCCAGGCCGCCGACCTGTGGAGCGGCTCCACCGCGAACGGCACGGTCGCCATCGCCTACCAGCGCCACGGCTACGCCAACCAGCAGTGGACGTTCGAGGACGCGGGCGGCGGCGCCGTGCGCGTGAAGTCCGTCCAGTCCGGCAAGTGCCTCCAGCCCGGCACCGACGGGCGTGCGGTGGCCGGCCAGTACGTCGCCCAGCAGCCCTGCGGCGGCTCCTCGGCCCAGAAGTGGAAGCTGACCGCCAACGGCTCCGGCTCCTACGTCCTCCAGCCGCAGGGCTCCACCCTGGCGCTGGGCATCAGCAAGCGCTGGTACTACGGCGGATGGCTGCTCGAGCTGCAGGAGCAGAACAAGCAGGGCTACCAGAACTGGACGCTCTCCGAGGCGTCCTGACGGGCGAAAGCCCCGGCACCCCCTGAACCGGGCCGGCGACCACGACCCACCTCACCCCCACCCCCCACCGCGGTCGCCGGCCCTTCCCCTTCCCTCCTTCGCCGTCCCCCACCAGGAGTACCCGATGACCTTCCGTCCCGCAGCCCTCGCCCCGGCGGCCGGACTGCTCGGCGCCCTGATCGTGCTGGGCGCCGCCCAACCGGCCGCCGCGCACGGCGACACCATCCACTTCACCGTCTCCGGCGACCGGCCGGACGGCCACGTACGGGCCGTCGCCCTCTGGGACAACGACGACGACCCGGTGGACGAGCCGGTCGCGGGCACCCTGACCGCACAGGACCCCAACGGCACCACGCGCGGGCCCTGGCAGCTCGTCCGCGTCGAGGGCGAGAAGGCCACGTACACCACTCGCGAGGTGCTGACCCCGGGTACCTGGAAGATCACCGTCCACTGCGGTTTCCCCGACCTCGGCCATGGTGAGGCCACCGTGAACGTACCGGCCCTCGCCCAGGGCCCCGTGGCCTCCCCGTCCTCCGCGCCGCCGTCGTCGCCCGCCGCGCGCTCCGCCGCCGCGCCGTCCCGGCAGGCCGACGCCTCCGACGCCTCCGACGACGCGGACAAGAGCGTCACCGCGACGGTGGTCACCGCGGCCGCCGTCCTCGCCGCCGCCCTCACGGCCGGGGTGCTCGTCCTGCGCGCCCGGCGCTCGAGGAACCGGGCCTGACCGGTGGTCGACCCCTGACGATCGTCAGGGGTACGACGCTGTCGTTCGGGTCGGGCGCCGGCGGTTCGCCGTCCGTAGGTTCGACGGCATGGAACGCAGAACCGAACAAGAACGCGCCGGTCACGCCCGGAAGCCCGGGGCCCGCCCGCTGGCCGCCGCCGGCGTGCTGGCGGCGGCCGCCGGGCTGCTGGCCTGGCTCGCACCCTCCGGAGCGGACGCGTCCGGGGCGGTACGGGTCACCGGCGGCCCGTCCGTCTCCGCCTACCGGTCGCTGGCCGGCGCGGCGGCGGACGCCCCGGCCTGGGTGGGCTCGCTGCTCGGCGCGGCCACCGAGGGCACGCTGGTGGTGCTGGGGCTGCTGCTGGTGTGGGCCGGCCTGACCGCCCTGCGCCGGCACGACGTCCGGGCCGTCGCCGGGATCCTCCTGGCCGGCGCGGCGACCGTGCTGGCGTACGCGACCAGCGAGCTCCTGAAGACGATGCTGGACGAGGAACGCCCCTGCCGCGCGCTGGCGGGCATCAATCCTGTCGATCCGTGCCCGGAGCCGGGCGACTGGTCGTTCCCCAGCAACCACTCCACCCTCGCCGCGGCGCTCGCCGTCGGCCTGGCCGTCGTGCGCCCGCGGCTCGCCGCCGTGACGCTGCCGCTGGCAGCGCTCGCCGCGCTCCTGCGCGTGGCCGTCGGCGTCCACTACCCCCACGACGTCATGGCCGGCGCGCTGCTCGGCGGCGCCGTGGCCGCGGCCGCGATGATGGCGCTGCGGTCGCTCGCCGAGGCCGTGGTGTCACGGACCGGCTGGGCCCGGCGTCGGAATGACGCCCGCTTCGTGGGCCATGACGGCCGCGGCGGCGCGGTTGTCCACGCCCAGCCGCGCCAGGATGGAGCTGACGTGCGCCTTCACGGTGCCTTCCACCACGTGCAGCCGCCGGGCGATCTGACCGTTGGACAGGCCGGCGCCCAGGTGGGACAGCACGTCGCGTTCGCGGGCGGTGAGGGCGGCGACGCGATCCCGGGCGGTGGCGCGGCGCCCGGCCGCGCCGGCGGCGCCGGTGGCGGTCAGATGGGCGACCACCCGGGCGGCCACCGGGGGTGAGAGCCAGGCCGCGCCGCCGGCCACCGCGCGGACACCGGCGATGAGTTCCTCGGGCGGCCCCGACTTCACCAGGAAGCCGGCGGCCCCGCCGGACAGGGCCCGCAGGATGTAGTCGTCCTCGCCGAACGTCGTCAGCATCACGACCCTGGTGTCCGGGGCGTCGGCGCGGATGCGCGCCGCCGCCTCGATGCCGCTCACGCGCGGCATCCGGATGTCGAGCACGGCCACGTCGGGCCGGTGACGGCGGACCAGGTCCACGGCCTCGTCCCCGTCGCCGGCCTCCGCGACGACGTCCAGCCCGGGATCGGCGGCGAGCACGGCCCGTACGCCGGCGCGGATCATCGGCTCGTCGTCGGCGACCAGAACCCGGATCACGGGGTGCTCACTCGCGCAGGACGGCGAGGGCCACCAGCGTGCCGCGCCGGAAGCAGAGCTGATACGCGTCGCCGGCGGCGTCCACGAACCGGTCGGTCGTGACCGCGTAGTACTCGCACCGGACTCCCGGTCCCTTCGGTTCCGCCGCCCGGGGCCGGTACGGCAATTGACGCTCGGGCAGCACGGCCGCCACCTCGGCGCGATTCTGCCCGACGCGCAGGGCGGCGTAGGCGGCGGGGTCGAGGACGGTGTGGGACAGCGTCAGCGACGCCCACGTCACCAGTGCGGCGCTCAGCGCCACCGTGGCGGCCAGCGGCACGACGACCGCCGCGACGAGGGCGCGGCCCGCACGCCGGCGGGCCCGGCGGTGCTCGGGAGGCAGAGCGGCCGGTGCGCCGGAGGCCGGTGGCGAGGGCGGGCGCGGCGGCGGGACGTGCGGCAGGCCGGCCGTGACGGCGAAGCCGCCGTCCTGCGGGCCGTGGGAGAGCGACCCGCCCGCCAGCCGCACCCGCTCGTCCAGCCCGATCAGCCCCCGGCCGCCGCCGGACAGCGCGGCGACGGCGGCCGGGCGTGGGGCGGTGTTGCGCACCGAGACCGTGGTCCGGCCCGGCGCGTGGACGACGCGCACCGTCGCCCGCGAACCGGGCGCGTGCTTGGCGACGTTGGTCAGCGCCTCCTGTACGACCCGGTGCGCGGCCCGCTCGACCACCCCGGGCACCTCGCCCGGCGCGCCCTCGACGCACAGGGTGACATCGAGGCCGGAGGCCGCGGCCCCTTCGACCAGCGGCCCGATGGCGAAGTCCGCCGGAGCCCCGGGGGCCGCCTCGGCGTCCTCGCGCAGAATGCCGATCACCTCGGCCAGCCGCTCCACGGCCCCGGCGGCCCGGCCCCGCAGGTCGTCGGCGGCCGCGCGGTGACGCTCCGGCAGGCCGGGCGCCAGCTTCAGCGCCCCCGCCGACAGCGCGATCAGGCTCAGGTCGTGGCCGAGCGCGTCGTGCATGTCCTGGGCGATCCGGGCCCGTTCGCGCAGCCGGGCCTGCTCGGCGATCAGCCGCTGCTCGCGCTCGAGCTGTTCCGCCCGGCTCCAGCCCGCCCGCACCAGCTCCTGGTACTGGCGCAGGACGCGGCCCGCGCACCAGGGCAGCAGCAGCGCGCCGACCACCGTCGCCACGAAGACGCCCCCCAGCGCCAGCAGCGCCGGCACGGTCACCACGGCGGTCGCCGCCGCGACGACCAGCACGCTCACGGCCACGGCCATGGTCCGCGTCCGCCCCGAGCGGTGGCCCGCCGAGAACGCCGCGGCCGCGGCGACCATCGCCCACCACAGACTCGTCACGGCGCTCAGCCCGGTGGCCGCCACCGCGGCCGCCGCGAGCACCACTCCGGGGTCACGCCTGTTCACTGTCGTTCCTCGCACGTCACGAACGGTACGGAAGGCGCCGGCGCGAAACATTCGCCGAAAGTCCGGCCTCATCCGGCCTCATGGGGCTCATGAGGCCGGATGTGCCACCGCCCTCCCCATGACGTAGATTCTGATCTTCGGCATGAACGCATCACCTCGGGGGTGGGACCCATCAGTGGGAACTACGGCGGCGCACTGCGCCCGCTGACGGCAACCGATCCGCGCGAGATCGCCGGCTACCGGCTGCTCGCCAGGATCGGCGAGGGCGGCATGGGATCCGTCTACCTCTCGCACACGCGCGGCAACCAGCCGGTCGCCCTCAAGATGATCCGCCGGGAGTACGCCGGTGACGGCGAGTTCCGCCGGCGCTTCCAGCACGAGGTGCGCGCGGCCCAGCAGGTGCGGGGCTACCACCTCGTGCCCGTCGTGGACCACGACTCCGACGGCGAACAGCCCTGGCTGGCCACGGCGTACGTGCCGGGCCTGCCGCTGGACGAGGCGCTGCGGACCTACGGCCCGCTGCCGCTGCCCGCGGCGCTGCAGCTCGTCGGCTGCGTGGCCCGGGCCCTGGAGTCCGTGCACGCCGCCGGCGTCATCCACCGCGACCTCAAGCCCGGCAACATCCTGCTGGCCGCCGACGGCCCCTGGGTGATCGACTTCGGCATCGCACGCGCCGCCGAGGCCACCCAGCTCACCCGCAGCGGCGGGTTCATCGGCACCCCGCAGTTCATGTCGCCCGAGCACGGCACCGGGGCCGACCTCACCCCCGCCGCCGACCTCTTCTCCCTCGGCCTCATCGCCGCCGTCACCGCCACCGGCAACCACCCCTACGGCTCCGGTAGCGCCCTGACCGTGGCCACACAGATCGCCAACACCGCACAGCGGCCGCCGGACCTGTCCGGCTACCCGGACGATCTGCGCCCCCTGCTGGAGAGCACCCTCGCCGCCGACCCCGCCGCCCGGCCCACGCCCCGTGAACTGGCGGACCTGTGCGAGCGGGCCTCGTGCCGCCCGCCGCGCGCCTTCGACGGCTGGCTCCCGGCCCCGCTCGCGGCCGCCGTCGGCGAACGGGAGCGCCGGATGCGGCTGCTGCTGGCGGGCGAGGGCGAGCAGCCGCCGCAGGGCCCGGACCAGGAGGGGCCGCGCCGTACGGCCACCTACGTCCCCACCCAGGTGCCGGGACACGACCAGGGCGCGCCCTCCGGCGACGCGGCCGTGCACGCCGCACCCACGCAGGCCGCGAGCGCGGCCCCGGCCACGCCCCCGCGGCCCGCGTACACGCCCCCCGCCCCGGCGACCACCCCGGCGACCACCCCGACGCCGCCGTCCAGCGGCCGGCGGACGCCGCTGGCCGTCGGACTCGTGGTGGCCCTGGCCGTCGTGGCCGGTACGGCGTGGGCGATGTCCGGCGACGACGAGAAGTCCGACGCGCACGCGGACGCGAAGCCGTCCGCGAGCGCCCCGTCCGCCGCCGAGCCGAGCAAGAAGGCGAAGGAGGAGGCCAAGCAGGAGGCCAAGCCCGCCAAGCGCGACTACGAGACCGTCTTCGCCGACCGCCCCCTGACCATCGGCCCGCCCGTCAACTCGCTGGAGACGGTGGACTTCGACGCCCCCAGGGTGTCGCCGCAGGACGACATCCCGGGCCACGACACCGAACTGTCG
This sequence comes from Streptomyces sp. C36, assembly GCF_040932295.1. Lineage (NCBI taxonomy): Bacteria > Bacillati > Actinomycetota > Actinomycetes > Kitasatosporales > Streptomycetaceae > Streptomyces > Streptomyces sp. C36. Next base: position 475,452 of record NZ_JBFQGI010000001.1, read on the forward strand.
TACATGGCCCAGTGGATGAACTTCAAGAAGGCGACCGCCAAGAGCAAGGGGACCACGCCCCAGGAGTGCCGCCAGGCGGTGGACACCGCACCGCTGCCCGCCGAGCTCACCCGCGCGGACCTGATGGACAAGAACATCCTGCAGAAGGACGACGTGCTGTGCACGGTGACCTCGAAGGGCAACCTTGCGATGCTCAAGATCACCGAGGTGTCGCCGACGGGCAAGCCCTTCGACCCGCCCGGCTACTCCGGCCTCCTCACCCTCTGGAAGCAGCCCTCCTGACGGGCCGCCGGGCCGACGGGCCGCCGGGTGTCTAGGAACCCGGGGCCACCAGGCCGCTCTCCCACGCCCACGCCGCGATCCCGACCCGGTTGCCGGCCTTCAGCTTCGCCTGGATGTTGGCCACATGGGTCTTCGCGGTCCCCGGAGAGATGAACAGCTCCGCGCCGATCTCCGCGTTGGTGCGCCCACGCGCGATCAGGCGGACGATCTCCCGCTCGCGGTCGGTCAGGGGATCCACGACGGCGGCGGCCGGGGCGGCGGACACCGGGGGAGCGGGCGGCGCGGGCGGCATGGCGGACAGCCGCCGCAGCAGCCGCACGGTGATCTGCGGGCTGATCAGCGCGTCCCCGGCCATGGCCGCCCTGACACCCTCGATGAGCAGGGCGGGGCCCGAGCGCTTGAGCAGGAAACCGCAGGCGCCGTGGCGCAGCGCCGTGTGCACGTAGTCGTCGAGGTCGAAGGTCGTCACGACGACCACCCGCGTCGGGTGCGCCGCCTCGGGTCCGGCGAGGAGACGCGTCAGCTCCAGGCCGTCGAGGCGCGGCATGCGGATGTCGGCCAGCACCACGTCGGGCCGCAGCCGCCGGGCCAGCTCGAGCGCGGTGGCCCCGTCGGCGGCCTCACCGACGACGGTCATGTCCGGCTGCGAGTCCAGGACGAGGCGGAAGCCGCTGCGTACGTCGTCCTGGTCGTCGGCCAGCAGGACGCGGGTCGGCGCGCCGCTCATGACGCCCGCTCCACGGTGTGCTCCACGGCCCGCTCCATGGTGACGGCCGTGGCCACCGGCAGCAGGGCGACCACCTGCCAGCCGTCCTCGTACGGCCCGTAGTCCAAGGTCCCGCCCGTCGACCGCACGCGTTCCCGCAGGCCGCTCAGGCCGCGCCCGCCGAGACCCTCCCGCTCCCGGCGCGCGGCCGCACGGGTACGCGTTCCGGGCCCGCCCCCTCCGTCGTCGGCCACGCGCAGCTCGACGCGGGGCGTGCCGTCGGCGCCCCGCACGCGCCCGAGCGTCACGGCGACGCGCGGGGTGCCGGGTGCGTGACGGCGCACGTTGGTCAGGGCCTCGACGACTACCCGGTAGGCCGTGGAGCCCGTGTCGCGGGAGAGGTCCCCGGCCGCCTCCGGGGCCATGGAGAGCCGGGCCTCGCCCGGACCGGCGGCGGTGAACCGCTCGACGAGACCGGGGAGTTGGTCCACGCCGGGCAGCGGCTCGACCGCGTCGTCGCCCGTACCGGCCCCCCGTGCCCCGCCGGTCCCGTCCGCCCCGTCCGTGGCGTGCAGCATCCGGACCATGCGGTCCATCGACGCCAGCGCGTTCAGGCCCGCCTTCTCGATGCGCTCCAGAGCCGGCACGGCCTGTCCCGGGTCGGCCGCCGCGACGAACCGCGCGGCCTGCGCCTGCGCCACGATGCCGCTGACGTCGTGAGCGACGAAGTCGTGCAGGTCGCGGGCCAGTTCCAGCTGCTGGGAGCGGCGCGTCTCGGCGACCAGCCGGTCCCTGCGGTACTCCATCAGCCGCGGATAGCCGCCGACGACGGCCGCCCCGCACACGGGCAGCCACCAGAACGCCACCGCGCCGGCCATCACCAGCACCGACGGGTGCGTCAACAGTGGGAGCGTCCACACCGCCACCGCCGTGCCCGCCACCGCACCCGCCGCCACCGCGTGCCGCAGCGGCGCCCAGCGGGCCACGACGACGAGCAGGACGAGCAGCGTCGCCGTCTCCACGAGCCGCGGCCACGCGCCCCCGGAGACCGTCGGCGGAACGCCGGCCAGCGTGGTCGCCAGCGACACCACGCCCACCAGCGCCACGGGCAGGGCGAGACGGCCCCGCGCCCGGCGCCACCGGCACAGGCACCACACGAGCAGCGCCACGGCGGCGACGGCGGGCACGACCCCGTACGGCGCCACCCGCGCGCCGTACGCGCCGACGGCCCCCGCCCCGCCACACCCCGCCGCGATCACGGCCGGCCCCACATCCCGGTGTCCCATGCGCCCCGTCGTCCGTTCCGTCGTCCCCACACCCCTGATCCTACGAGCGGGCGTTCGACTCTCTCCTCTCCCGATCGGCAGAGCACACAGGCCCGTTCACACCGGATCTCTGCCGATCGGCCGATGGCCCGGGCCCCCGGCCGCCGACGAGATTGGAGCCCGTCAACGGATCCACCCCGAACACCAGGGAGCCCGACATGAGCGTCTTCTCCACGCCCCGCCGCAGGACCACCGCCGCGGCCCTCGCCACCGCCACCGTCTTCGCCGCGCTGGCCACGGTGTCCTCCGCCTCGGCCTCCTCCTCCGCCTCGGACACGGCTCACGAGGCTGTTCACGCGAAGAAGCCGGCGGCGGTCGCCCAGGTGAGCGGAAAGGCCCGCATCTCCTACGCGTACTCGCCCAAGGACGAGATCCGCTTCTCCGTGGACGCCCAGTCCGCGCCCTTCAGCCGCCCCGTCGGCGAGTTCCCGATGGGGATGCCCACCGACGCGCGGGGCAAGGTCACCATCTACCACTGGTCGCCCGAGAAGAAGGAGGCGCGGCGCGGCGAGGCCGCGGTGGACTGCCTGGTCACCGGCGGCGACACCGCGACGCTCACCGCCGTGGTCACCAAGTCGCAGGACCCGGGCGAGATCGGCACGCGCATGGGCTTCAGCGTCAGGACCGGAGGCCCGGGCAAGGGCCGGTTCGGATTCCACTGGGGCGTCAGCAACCTCGACGTCGTCGACGGCAAGGCGGTCATGCCGCACGTGGGCACCTGCATGGCCCCCGCCCCCTTCGCCTCCGTGACCGAGGGCGGCTTCACGGTGAAGCACGCGGAGCTGCCCCCGCTGCCCGCCGGCTGGCCCGGCCGCGACCACTGACGGCGGTCACTGCCGGCGCCGTCGCGGCGACCGAATTCGCTGACGCTCCGCGTGCGCACGCTCGCGCGGAGAAGTGCTGCTGTGAGGCCCCTCATGGGGCCTGCGTCACATACGAAGAAGGGCCGTGGCGCCGAAGGTCCCGAATAGGGCGTTCCAGGGCATTTGGCTGGGTGTTTTACGGGGTTTGGTCGTAGGTCACACCCTTTGTCAGGGGGTTTTCGGGCCGCTAACAATTGCTGAGTCGCACGGCGCCGTCGACCGAGAAACGGCGCTTCTTCTTTGCGCCAATGACGGCCACTGCGACGTAAGCGATCGGAAGGGTTTCAGTTCCTCATGCGTTCCACCGTCTCCGGCCATACCGCTCTGTCCAAGGCCCACAAGTTCTCCGCCGCCGGTCTCGTGACCGTTGCCGGTGCTGCTGCGCTGACGTTCGCGCTGGTGCCGCAGGCTTCCGCCGCCGACGCTCACAGCATGAGCGTGAAGACGGTGTCGCTGAGCGCGCAGGAGTTCGGTGTGACGCAGGACGGCGAGCTGGCGAAGGCTGCGGACGATGCTGCTGGTCAGGCGCAGGTGAAGGCCGCTGCCGCGGTGAAGGCCGAGGCGAAGGCCAAGGCCGACGCCGAGCGCGCGAGCCGTTCCACCGAGCGCAAGACCCTCAAGCCCGCCGCCAAGCCGGCCCCGGCCAAGCCCGCCGCCAAGGCTGCCGCTGCTCCGGTGAAGAAGGCCTACGCCGACAACCTGGACGGCTGGATCAGCGAGTCCCTGGACATCCTGCGCGCCAAGGGCATCCCGGCCTCCTACGACGGCATCAAGCGCAACATCATGCGTGAGTCCACCGGTAATCCCCAGGCGATCAATGACTGGGATGTCAACGCGGTGAACGGTGTGCCGTCGAAGGGTCTGCTGCAGATCATCGACCCGACGTTCAAGGCGTATCACGTCGAGGGCACGTCCTGGAACATCTACGACCCGGTCGCCAACATCACCGCGTCCTGCAACTACGCGGCCGACAAGTACGGCTCGATGGACAACGTCAACTCCGCTTATTGATCGAACCGAGCGGATGAAGCACCCCTCAAGGCCCCCGGGACATGCTCCCGGGGGCCTTGGGTTTCGTCGGGCCCTCTCCACAACCCGGCCGCCCGGCTAGCATCCGTTGCATGGACGCGAGCGCCGATTTCGACCCGTGGAACCCCCGATTCGTCGCCGACCCCTATCCCGGTTACGCCCGGCTGCGCGCCTCCGGGCGCGTCCACTGGTTCGCCCCCAGTCGGCAGTGGCTGGTGCCGCACGACGCGGACGTACGGGCGCTGCTGCGGGACCGGCGGCTGGGGCGTACGTACCTCCACCGCTTCACGCACGAGGAGTTCGGCCGGACCCCGCCGCCGGCCGGTCATGAGCCCTTCCACGTCCTCAACGGCAACGGCCTGCTCGACCTGGAGGCCCCCGACCACACACGGATCCGGCGCCTGGTGTCGCAGGCCTTCACTCCCCGCACGGTCGAGGGGCTCGAGCCGACCGTGCGCCGGCTGGCCCGCGAGCTGGTCGAAGGCCTCGTGGCGGAGGGCGGCGGCGATCTGATGGCCACGGTGGCCGAACCGCTGCCGGTGGCCGTCATCGCCGAGATGCTCGGCATCCCCGCGGCGGACCGGGGGCTGCTGCGGCCCTGGTCGGCGGACATCTGCGGGATGTACGAGCTGAACCCGGACGAGGAGACGGCACGCCGCGCGGTCCGCGCGTCCGAGGATTTCTCCGCCTATCTGCGGGACCTGATCGCCCACCGGCGCACGCGGCCCGCCGACGATCTCATCAGCGCGCTGATCGCCGCGCACGACGCCGGGGACCGGCTCACCGAGCAGGAAATGGTCTCCACCTGCGTCCTGCTCCTCAACGCCGGCCACGAGGCCACCGTGAACACCACCGGCAACGGCTGGTGGGCCCTGTTCCGTCACCCCGACCAACTCGCCGCCCTCCGCGCCGACCACCGGCTGCTGCCCACGGCGGTCGAGGAACTGATCCGCTACGACTCGCCGTTGCAGCTCTTCGAGCGCTGGGTGCTCGACGACATCGAGATCGGCGGCACCGTGATCCCGCGCGGCGGCGAGGTCGCCCTGCTGTTCGGCTCGGCCCACCACGACCCGGCCCGCTTCCACGACCCCGGCCGGCTGGACATCACCCGCTCCGACAATCCCCACCTCGGCTTCGGGGCCGGCATCCACTACTGCCTGGGAGCTCCCCTCGCGCGCCGCGAACTCATCGCCGTGTTCGGCGAACTGCTGCGCCAGGCACCGGGGATGGGGCTCGTGGCCGAGCCGGAGTGGAAGCCCGGTTTCGTCATCCGCGGCCTGCGCGAGCTGCTCGTCGCCTGCTGACCGGCGGCCGGCCCGTCGAGCGCGTGAGCGAGTTTCCCCCGGCCTCGCCCCTCCCACGGGTGGTTCAGCCGTTCCCTCGCCACCTACCCCCTCTCATCCTGACGAGACTGAACGCTCAGCGGCGTGATGATCACAAAAGGCATGGCAGGGGAACATGGGGGGCGACATGGCCGTCGGCACCGTTCTGTTCGCGTTGCGGGAGGACCCGCACGCGCCGGACTCCGGGGCGGAGCAGCTGCGCAGGATCCGTAAGGCCGTGGAGGACCACGGCCTGGAGGTGCGCTGGGCCCGCACCGAGGCCGACGCGCGGGCGGTGCTGCGCACGGAGGCGGGCATCGCCGCCGCGGTGGTGGCCTGGGACCTCGCTCCCGGCGACAGCGGCAAGGACGAGCCGGGCGGCGCGGCGGTGCTGCGCCAGATCGGCCGGCGCTTCAAGGACCTGCCGGTGCTGCTCGTCATGGCCGACGGGGCCGACGAGGACCTCGACCACCTGCCGCTGTGGGTGTCCGAGGCCGTGGTCGGCTACGTCTGGCCGCTGGAGGACACCCCGGCGTTCATCGCCGGGCGGATCGCCGGCGCGGCGCGCGCCTACCGGGAGACCGTGCTCCCGCCGTTCTTCAAGGCGCTGCGCCACTTCGACGGCGCCCACGAGTACTCCTGGCACACCCCGGCGCACGCGGGCGGCGTCGCCTTCCTGAAGTCGTCGGTCGGGCGTGCCTTCTTCGACTACTACGGCGAACGGCTCTTCCGCAGCGACCTGTCCATCTCGGTCGAGGAACTCGGCTCCCTCTTCGAGCACACGGGACCGATCGGGGACGCCGAGCGCAACGCCGCCCGTGTCTTCGGCGCCGACCGCACGTACTTCGTCCTCCACGGCAACTCCACCGCCGACCGCATGGTGGGGCACTACTGCGTCTCCCACGACGAGATCGCCCTGGTCGACCGCAACTGCCACAAGTCCGTCCTGCACGGCCTGATCCTGTCCGGCGCCCGTCCCGTCTACCTCGTCCCCACCCGCAACGGCTACGGACTGGCCGGCCCGCTGCCCCCGGCCGAGATCGGCGCGGCGGCCGTGCGCGAGCGCGTCGCCGGCAACCCGCTGGCCCGTGCCGCGCGTTCGCCCGGGGCCGAGTACGCGGTGGTCACCAACTCCACGTACGACGGGCTGTGTTACGACGCCGTCGAGGTCGCCCGGGAGCTCGCGGCGAGCACGCCGCGCGTGCACTTCGACGAGGCCTGGTTCGCCTACGCGCGCTTCCACCCGCTCTACGCCCGGCGCTACGGCATGGCGGTGGGGCCCGACACCTTCGCCGGCCCCGAGCGTCCCACGGTCTTCACCACCCAGTCCACGCACAAGCTGCTGGCCGCGCTCTCCCAGAGCGCCATGGTGCACGTGAAGTCCTCGCCCCGGGCGCCGGTGGAGCACGACCGGTTCAACGAGGCCTTCATGATGCACGGCACCACCTCGCCGCTCTATCCCGCCATCGCCTCCCTCGACGTGGCCGCCGGAATGATGGACGGGCCGCAGGGGCAGTGGCTCGTCGACGAGGCGGTCACCGAGGCCGTCCGCTTCCGCCAGGCCGTGGTCCGTACCGGCAGGCGCGTGGCGGCGGCGGGGGACCGGCCCGCCTGGTTCTTCGGCGTCTGGCAGCCCCGTACGGTCACCGACCCGGCCACCGGCGAACAGCACGACTTCGCCGACGCCCCCGCCGAGCTGCTGCGCACCCAGCCGTCCTGCTGGCAGCTCGAGCCGGGCGCCGACTGGCACGGCTTCGCCGGCCTCGGCGAGGGGTACGCGATGCTCGACCCGGTCAAGGTGACGCTCACCTGCCCGGGCATCGACGCCACCGGCCGGTGGGCCGACCACGGTGTTCCCGCCCGTGTCCTGACCGCCTACCTGGCGACCCGGAACATCATGGTGGAGAAGACCGACAGCTACACCACGCTCATCCTCTTCTCCATGGGCATCACCAAGGGCAAATGGGGAACGCTCCTCGACGCCCTGATGGACTTCAAGGCGCTCCACGACAACGACGCCCCCCTCGACCGCGTCCTGCCCGACCTCGTCGCGCAGTACCCGCGGCGCTACGCCGGCACGACGCTGAGCGAGCTGTGCCGGAGCATGCACGACCACCTGCGCCGGGCCGATCTGGTCACCCTGCTGGACACGGCCTTCCAGGACCTGCCCGAGCCGGTCACCCCGCCCCAGTGGTGCTACCAGCAGCTGATCCGGGAGGGCACCGAGCGGGTCACGCTCGCGGACGCTCCCGGGCGGGTGGCGGCCGCCATGGTCACCGTCACGCCGCCGGGCATCCCCGTCCTCATGCCCGGCGAGTCCACCGGCACCGCCGACGGGCCGCTGCTGCGCTACCTCGGCGCCCTGGAGGCCTTCGACCGCGAGTTCCCCGGCTTCCGCAGCGAGACCCACGGTGTCACCGTGGACCCCGACACCGGCGACTACATGATCGAGTGCGTACGCGCGGACCGGGTGGCCGACGCACGGCCCTGACCGGACAGCGGCGCCGACCGGCCCGCCGCCCTGACCGGGGCGGGCGCGCCGAGGAGGGACGTGCGCGGCTCCTTCGCGACCGGGCGGTTACGGTGCGTCCATGGTGTTCGGCGTCGTCATGGCCTTCTGTGCCGCCGTCTGCATGGGCACGGCCACCGTGCTCCAGGCGATGGGCGCGCGCACGGCGCAGGCCGGCGGAACACCGGCGACGGGCCTGGCGACGCTGGCGCTGACCCTGCGCCGGTGGCCGTTCCTGGCCGGCATCGCCCTGGACACCCTTGGCTTCGTGGCGGAACTGGTGTCCCTGCGCTCGGTTCCCCTGTTCCTGGTCGAGGCGGCCCTCGCCTCGTCGCTGGCCGTCACCGCCGTCGTCGCCGCGGCCGTCCTGGGCATCCGGCTGCGTCACGCGGAGTGGGCCGCCGTCGGCGGGGTGTGCTGCGGCCTGGCCCTGCTGGCCGTCGCGGCCGGGCACGAGGGCACCGGCGCCGGGGACGCCCGCATGCGGTGGGTGATCCTCGGCGTCACGCTGGCGCTGGTCGTCGCCGGCCGGGTGGTCGCCCGGCGCGTCCGGCGCGGGCGGGCGGCGGTGCTGGGCGGCATCGCGGGCGTGTGCTTCGGCCTGGTCGCCGTCGCCGTGCGCCTGCTGCCGGACCTCGGCGTCCAGCGCCTGCTCACCGCGCCGTCGGCCTACGCCGTGGCCGTCGCCGGCCTCGGCGGCTACCTCCTGCTGATCGAGGCGCTGAGCTCCGGGGCGGTCACCGCGGCCACGGCGGCCATGGTGATCGGCGAGACCGTCTGGCCCGCCGCCTACGGGGTGCTCTGGCTCGGCGACTCCACGCGCCACGGCTTCAGGCCGCTGGCCCTCGCCGGTTTCGCCGTCTCGATCGCCGGCGCCCTGGTCCTGGCGCGGTTCGGCGACGCGGAACAGTACGCGTCGCCGCGCTGAGCGGGCCCGCGCCGGACGGGGCCGGGGCTCAGGCGACGGCGGCGGTACGGGCGGCGCCGCGCATCCCGGCGAGCGCGTCCCGCAGCGCGGCGTTGAACGCGCGGGGCGACTCCTGATGCGGCATGTGGCCCGCCCCGGGGATGACGGTCACACCGGCGCCGGGCGTCAGCGCGGCGCACGTCCGCGCGACCTCGAACGGAATCTGGCTGTCGAGCTCGCCATGGAGGTAGTGGACCGGGACGCCGAGCCCGGGCAGGGACGGTCGCGGGTCGTAGCCGGCGAGCCCGGCGATCTGCTCGTCGATGGACACGGCCGCGTCGAGGACCTGCCGCACCGTCTCGTCGCTCAGGGCCGGGTCCGCGCCCGGCGCGAACCACTCGGGCACCCATCCGACCACGGTGCCGGTCCGGTCGCGGCGCAGGTTCTGCAGCAGATCGTCGATGGGGACGGCCTGGGCCGCCCAGTAGGCGGGACCGCCCACCGAGACGACGCCGCCGACGAGCGTGGGGTGCCGCAGGCCCAGCTCGGTGGCGAACATGCCGCCCATCGACGAGCCGACGACGACCGGCCGCTCGAGGCCCAGGGCGCCGATGAGGCCGACGAGGTCGGTCACGACCGTGTCGAGGGTGTTGCCCCCGAGCGGCCTGTCCGAGCGGCCGCAGCCGCGCCAGTCGACCGTGACCACGCGGTGGTCACCGGCGAACGCCGGCACCTGGGCGCTCCAGACCCGCCCGCTGGTTCCCCAGCCGTGCAGGAACAGCAGCGACCCCACGGCGGTCCCGTTCCCGCCCGAGTACGTGTCCTCGTAGTAGTAGGACGTGTCGTCGACCTTCAGATACGGCATGGCCCGGCTCCTTCGCCGCCTCGATTTCCTTGATCGCTTGCGGGATCCATCCCACCGCGGACCGGGCCCGCGACCAACCGGCGAAGCGCGCCTACACTCATCACGAGAAGTGATCAATGGGGTGGGCATGGAGATCCGGCAGCTGCGCTACTTCCTGACCGTGGCGGAGGAACTGCACTTCGGGCGGGCGGCCGACCGGCTGCACATCGTCCAGTCGGCCGTCAGCCAGCAGGTACGCCGCCTCGAGCACGATCTGGGCGCCGAACTCTTCGACCGCACCACCCGGACCGTCGCCCTCACCGAGGCGGGCCGGCAACTGCTGCCCCACGCCAGGGACGTCCTCGCCGCGGAGGCACGCGCCCGCGCCGCGATCGACCGGCTGCGCACCGAGCGGGCGGTCACGCTGCGCCTGGGCACCAGCTCGGGGCTGGGCACACGGCTGGAGGGCATCCTCGCCGCGTTCGCCCGGCTCGCCCCGGACGCGCCGCTGGAACTCGTGACCGCGGCCACCGACACCAGGCTGAAGGACGTCCGCTCCGGGGAGCTCACGGCGACCCTGCTACGAGGGGAGCGCGAGGACACGGGCCTGGAACTGCTGCCGCTGTGGCAGGACCCGCTCATGGTGGCCCTGCCCGCACGGCACGACCTCGCCGCACGGGACGGGATCGACATGGCCGACCTCGCCGGCCTGCCGCTACGACTCACCCCGCGGCCCCGCAACCCGGCGCTGTTCGACCTCGTGACGCGCTCCTGCCGGGCGGCCGGCTTCGAGCCGGTTCTCGGCCCGGAATTCACCACCGTCCAGGACACCCTGGCCACCATCGCCTACGGCAAGCCCTCCTGGACCGTCTTCTACGCCCCGCACGCCGACCAGCTGCCGGTACCGGGCGTGGCCTTCCGCCCCCTGCGCAACCCCGCGCCCGCGATGCGCACGTATCTCGCCGTACGACCGGACCCGCCGGGCGCCGGGCTGCGCGCGCTGATCGAGGCCTGCCACGCCGTGTACGAACAGTCGCACTGAGCGAGCGAAGGGGGCCGGGGATGTGAGGGCGCTCATGGGGCGTGGCTCACATACGAAAGAGGGCCGTACTGGAGTGGCGGCGGAATTCCGGTATTTGATCTCACGTCGGGGGTGCGGGGGTACGGCGTTCCGCCGTAGGTCACACCTTTGCCAGGGGGTTTTTGCGCCGCTAACAATTGCTGAGTCGCACGGCGCCGTCGACCGAGAAACGGCGCTCTTTTTGCGCCATTGACGGCCATTGCGACGTAAGCGATTGGAAGGGTTCAGCTCGTTATGCGCTCCACCGTCTCCGGTTATTCCGCTCTGTCCAAGGCTCATAAGTTCTCCGCTGCCGGTCTGGTGACCGTGGCCGGTGCCGCCGCTCTGACCTTCGCCCTGGTGCCCCAGGCCCAGGCCGCGGATGTTCAGTCGGCCGGTGTGAAGACGGTGTCGCTGAGTGCTCAGGAGTTCGGTGTGACGCAGGACGGCGAGCTGGCGAAGGCCGCGGACGATGCTGCCGGTCAGGCGCAGGTGAAGGCCAAGGCTGCGGTGAAGGCCGAGGTGAAGGCGAAGGCCGATGCCGCCGACCGTGAGCGTGCGAGCCGTTCCGAGGCCCGTAAGCCGATGAAGCCCGCCGCCAAGCCCGCTGCGAAGCCGGCTCCGGCCAAGCCCGCCGCCAAGGCTGCCGCCGCTCCGGTGAAGAAGGCCTACGCCGACAATCTGGACGGCTGGATCAGCGAGTCCCTGGACATCCTGCGCGCCAAGGGCATCCCGGCCTCCTACGACGGCATCAAGCGGAACATCATGCGTGAGTCGACGGGTAATCCCCAGGCGATCAATGACTGGGATGTCAACGCGGTGAACGGTGTGCCGTCGAAGGGTCTGCTGCAGATCATCGACCCGACGTTCAAGGCGTATCACGTCGAGGGCACCTCCTGGAACATCTACGACCCGGTCGCCAACATCACCGCGTCCTGCAACTACGCGGCCGACAAGTACGGCTCCATGGACAACGTCAACTCCGCGTACTGATCCGGACGCGACCCGCACAATGCCGCAGGGCGGCCGCACCTCGCACGAGGTCGCGGCCGCCCTGTCGTTCGTCGCCCGTACCGGAGCGCCTACTGCGTCGCCCACTTCAGGGGCTCCTTGTAGAAGCCCCGGGCGTAGGTCACGTAGGTGATCTTCTTGCCGTCCGGCACGATGAAGGGGGTGCAGAACGTCTGCTCGTCGCCCTGCTTCCACGTGCCGTCGGTGGTGTCCTTGCAGTCGGCGGGCTTGCTGCTGAGGCTGCCGATGAGGATGAGCCGCGTGCCGCGCAGCTCTCCCTCGGAGATGGTGCCGACGTCGGTCGACAGCATCGGGCCCTTCATCTCCGGGTCGCCGCCGGCCAGCTTGGCCTTCACATAGACCCAGGCGAGGGTCTTCCCCTGGTACTTGCTCGCGTCCAGTTCGGTGAGGTCGGACGCCTTCCCCATGACGACGCGCTGTGGCGTGATGATGAATTCGCCCTTTTTGCCGTAGCGCTCGTCCACCTGCTTCTCGGGGCTGGGCTGCCCGAGCTTCAGCGGCTTCGACGCCTCGGCGGAGGCATTTTTGTCATTTCCGCCCTTCGCGCCGGACTTGGTCCCGTCGGAGTCGTCGCAGGCGGTCAGTGCGACCGCGGCGAGTACGGCCCCGGCCATGGCGAGCGCGGATCGGCGGCGTGTACCGGAATTCATGTGCGTCAGCAAGGTGTCCCCGTTATTGATGGTGCTTTTCCGGTAGCGGAACCCGGAATTGGCCCATGAGTGTACGTGCACCCCTGCCACGCACCGGCGCGCGGGGTCGGCCCCGGTGCGGACCCCGTGCGCCGGGCACCGGTCAGCGGCCGGAGGCGATGACCCGCTTGCCGTTCTGGTTGAGCGGAACGGGGACGGTCCGGACGGCGGCGACGCCGCGCTTCGGCTTCCCGTCGAGCGTCTTCTGGACGGCGTTGATGTTCAGCGAGACGCCCTGGCCGCCGGTGAACGTGCCGCTCGCGAAGGCGTTCACGCCGTCCGCGGTGACCTCATAGCCGGTGGTGTCGATGATTCCGTTGGCCCGGCAGTCGCGGAAGACCTCCTCGATCGGCACGAACCACAGCCAGTGGTTGTCCCCGTCGTGGTTGAGGTCGACCTTCTCGTTGAACCAGATGGCCACGTTCCCCGACATGGCGACGGTGGCGGTCCAGTCGATGTCGTACTTCTGGGTGCCGACCACCAGGGACGCCTCGACGAGGGACTTCGCCGGGATCCTCAGCGGCAGGTCGACGCTCCAGTTCTGGGTCTCCCTGTGCGCGAACTCCTGCGTCGAGGACAGGCTCGCCTCGATCGACGTGGTCTCGCTGACCTTGGCGACCGCCGGTATCTCGGCCGAGACCTCCATCGTGACGCCGATCTTCAGCGACTCCGTCACCGAGATCCGCAGGTCCTGCTCGGTCGTCTTGCTCTGCTTGTACGTGACCTGCTGCTCGACGTCGGTGCCGTTGCGGTAGTTGGTGACCACGGAGGTGACCTGACCGGGAACGGGGGAGGGGGCGCTGGGGTCGTAGACGATCCCGGTGTACTTCGTGCGCACCTGGTGCTGGTGGTAGTCACCGAGCGAGCTCTGCTTGCCGTATTCCGTGGACGCGGTGTAGCGGCAGCCGTTGGACCGGGGGAATCGCTCTCTGGCCATCCACTTGCCCCACTCGTCGGTGATTTCCTGGAGCGAGCGGGCGGCGCCCTTGCCCTTTCCGGCGCTCTGGGGCCGAGGGGCGGCGGCCGCGGAGCCCGCGGTCGCGACGGCGAGGGGAAGGGCCGTGGCGACCCCGACGGCGGGGGCGAACGTCAGCAGACGCCGCCTGGAGACATGACTCATTGAATTCCGTACTTTCTTGCGGGTGTTGACGGCAGAACGGACGAAGTTCCCTGACATGCAGGGCGATCCGTGGTCATCCATGCTGCAGGGGGACTTTGGTCAAGAGAGTCCCAAACGCATCATGACGTGACTCTCGCCCCATGTCTACCGCTGGTAACAGAACATGGCGTACCGTCAGACGACGAAATCCGCAGCCGGGATGCCGCGGCGCCACGCCGCGCACCCCGGTGGCCGGGCGCCGGTGTCCGGCGGCCGTATCGTCTGCGGCGTGATCGATGACGTCGTGGGCCCGTGCCGGGTGCGGGAGTACGGGGCGCCGGCCGAAGCGGTGGTGCCGTGAGGCCGGCGCCCGGCGTCGCCCTCACGACGGCGATGGTGGCCCTCACCCTGACGACGGGCATGGTCGAGGCCGTCAGCTTCCTCGTGCTCGGCCCCGTCTTCACGGCGGTGCAGACGGGAAACCTGCTCTTCCTCGGCTTCGCCATCGCCGGCGAGGGCGGACTGTCCCCGACGGCGGCGCTGGCCTCCCTCGGCGGGTTCGCCGTGGGGGTCGTGTCCGGCGCCCGGTCCGAGGCGCGCGAGGAGGCCGGCGGGCACCGGTGGTTCGTGTGGGCGCTCGTGACCGAGGCCGTCGTGCTGGCCGCCGGGGCGGTGGTGGCGTGGGACCTCGAGGGCGTGGGCGGCGCGCTGACGGCCCGGCACTACGCCGTGACCGCCGTGGTGGCCGCGGCCATGGGGGCGCGCAACGTGACGACGATGCGGGTCCGGGTGCCGGACCTGCCCACGACGCTCGCCACCCGGGCCATGACGGCCCTCCTCAGCGGCTCACCCGTGGCGCCCGCCCCCCGGACCTCCGCGGTCCTGAAGGACCAGGGTCGCCGCGCGGCCTCGGTCGGCGCGATGTTCGTGGGCGGCCTGCTGGGCGCCGGGATGCTGCACGCGGCCGTGCGCCCGGCCCTGGTGCTGCTGACCGCCGCCGTCGGCGTGCTCGCGACAGCCGCCGCCTACGCGACGCGGGCGCACCACCTGCCGCCGCCCCGCGGGTGAGTGCCCAGCCGCAGCACCCGGCGGTCTTCGTCCACCGGGTGCTCGGTCGTCCAGCCAGGCGATTCAGTGGCCGGTCGGCCCCAGGGTCGTCCCACCGGTCCCACCGGGCGGCGCCGAGTTCGGCTTCACCACGCACAGGGCCCAGATGACGAACGCGCACAGGGCGATGACCACGATCGACCAGAGCGGGTAGTAAGGGATGGACAGGAAGTTGGCGAGAAGCAGCAGAGCCGCCAGTGCCACGCCGACGATCCTGGACCACAGCGAGAGCTTGAACAGGCTCACACCCACCATGATCGCCAGAATCCCCAGGAGGAGATGGATCCAGCCCCAGCTCGTCAGATTGAAATGGAAGACGTAGTTGGGCGTCGTGACGAAGATGTTGTCATGGACCAGGGCCATCACGCCCCGGAACACATCCAGGAACCCCAGGACCAGCATCATCACGGCGGC
The DNA here is from genome assembly GCF_040932295.1 of Streptomyces sp. C36. NCBI lineage: Bacteria > Bacillati > Actinomycetota > Actinomycetes > Kitasatosporales > Streptomycetaceae > Streptomyces > Streptomyces sp. C36. Next base: position 490,640 of record NZ_JBFQGI010000001.1, read on the forward strand.
GAAGACCGCCAGCCCCTCTGCCGCGGCCTGGGACCCGCCGGGACGCGGGTTGAGCGAGGACGACATGATCCACCTCCGGCGTATGCATCGGGACACTCCCAGCTTCGCCACCCCCGCGGGCCGCCCGCATCGCCCGTAACGGGTGAGTCGTCAGAGGATGTGCAGCTCCTTGCCGCGTTCGACGGCGGCGCGTCGGCGCGAGACACAGAGCTTGTGGTAGATGCTGCGCAGGTGCGTCTTGACGGTGTTGGCCGACAGGTGCAGTTCCGCCGCGATCTCGTCCGTGGACAGCATCCGCGCCACACACGCGAGCACCTCCCGCTCACGGCCGCTGAGCGGCTCCACGAGCGCCGGTACGGGCGCGGGGGCGCGCACCTCGTGGCCGTCGGCCCGTGGCGGGGGCCAGGGCGCGGCCGAGGCCCCGTCGTGGCCGGCGGTCCCGTCGAGCAGCGGCGGCAGCCAGGCACCGGCCTCGGCGAAGGGCCTGCGCAGCCCCTCGGGCCGGGCGTCCTCCAGGGCCCGGCCGAGCAGGCGGCGGGCGTCGGCCGGGTCGCCCTCGAGGGCCGCGGCGTGGGCGCGCAGCAGCGCGACGCGGACCCGGTCCGGCAGGTCCAGCCGGTACGAGCGGTCGGCGTGCGCGGCCAGCCGCAGCGCCCGCCCGGTGCGTCCCGCGGCGAGGTGGGCGGAGGCCAGGGCGACGACGAGTGCGGGCCCGTCCGTCCCCGCCTCGTGCAGGGCGTCGGCGGCGCCCTCGGCGTCGCCGTGGGCCAGGAGGACGGCGGAGCGCTCCAGGGCGAGACGCTCGGCTGCCCACGCCCCCCGGGGCGGGCCGTACGCGTCGAGGGCGGCCAGTGCCGCCTCCGCTCTTCCGCGGGCCGCCTCCGCCCGGCAGCGCAGGACGGCGCTCCAGGCCGCCGTCACCGGATCGTCGCCGCCTCCCGGACAGGTCCCGGCCTCCTCCAGGTGGCGGCGGGCGGTGCCGTGGTCGTCGCGCTCCCAGGCCACCATGGCGAGGGCCAGGTGGCCGGCCGCGCGGCGGCGGCCGGGAGGCACGCCGTGCCGGTCGCCGAGCTCCAGGGAACGCGAGGCATGGTCCTGTGCGGCGCCGAGCGCGCCCTCGGCGCTCTCGGTGAGCGCGAGCATGCCGAGGGCCTCGTGCCGGATCAGGGCCGTGGTCTCGGCGGAGCAGGCCTCGACGGCGGCGGCGAAGTGCCGGCGCGCCTCGTCGACGCGGCCGGCGCACAGCAGCGCGCGGGCGAGCCCCAGGCACCGCAGCGCCTCGAGCTCGGGATGCGCCTCGATCAGTGCGGGGTGCGCCTGACCCGCGAGCTCCTGGACGGCGCGGGAGGCCTCCAGGGCGTCCGCGCAGGCCTCGTCCGGCCCGCTCAGGAGCCGCAGCAGCGCGTGGGAGAGCCTCACCTCCACCGACGGGCGCCCGCGCCCGTCCCGCAGGTGGCGTTCGGCCTCCGCGAGCCACCGGCGGCAGGCGGCGACGTCGTGCCGCGCCAGGCGGCGGCCGGCGGCCAGCAGGGCGGCTTCGGCGCCCGGGAGGTCCGCGGGCAGATGGCGGAGCACGTCGTCGAGCCGCTCCGCCTCGGGCCCGGCGAGCAGGGCCGTGACCGGCGAGTGGCGGACGGCCTCCCGCGCGCAGAACCGCCAGTCCCCGGCGGCCGCCGCGTGCTCCAGGGCCTCGGCGACCTGCCCGGACCCGGCCAGGCGGCGCGCGGCCCGGGCATGCAACCGCGGCGCGAGCCCGGGCCGCTCGGTCTCCAGGTACGTCCGCAGGACCGCCGCGTACAGAGGATGCAGGCGGTACCACGAGGCCCCGGTGTCCGGTCCGGGTGAGGGACCGGCCTCGACGAAGGCGTTGACGCGGGCGAGCCCGGACAGGATCCGCTCGGCGTCCCGGCGCCCCGTCAGCGCGTTCGCCAGGCCCGGGGTGACGGGGTCGAGGATGCTGGCCCGTATCAGCAGTTCCCGCGCGTCGGGGTGGCGTGGGCCGAGGGCCTCGGCGAGCAGGTAGCCGGTGACGGCGTGTTCGGGCGCGGCGGGGGAGCGTGCGAAGCCGTCCGGGTCGTCGGACCGCCGCATGGCGAGGGCGCACAGCCTCAGGCCCGCGGCCCAGCCCTCGGTGCGGCCGGTCAGGGTGCGCACGGCGTCCTCGCCCGGCGTCAGGCCGTGCCGCCGCAGGAGCTCCGCCGCCTCGCGCGGGGTGAAGACCAGGTCGGCGCCGCGGATCTCGGACAGCCGGTCCTCCGCGCGGTAGCGGTGCAGCGGCAGCGGCGGGTCGGACCTGCCGGTCAGCACCAGCCGGAGCCGCGGCCCGGCGTGGGCGAGGAGGAACTCCAGGCCGGCCGGCACGTCCCGTCCGGGCAGCTTCTCGAAGCCGTCGAGGACGAGCACCACCGGCTCGGGCAGCCGTTCCACGGCCTCCGCGAGCGCGTCCGGCAGGGACCGTCCGGCGCTCCGGAGGCGGGTGGCGGCGACCGGGTCGAGGGGCAGGGCGGGCAGGGCCCGCCGCAGGGCCTCGGCCACACCGGACCAGAAGACTCCAGGGGCGTTGTCGTGCGTGTGCAGCGTCAGCCAGGCCACCGGCCCGGGCCGGCGGCAGGTCTCCGAGCGGGCCCAGGCGGCCACGAGCGTCGTCTTGCCGGACCCGGCGGGGCCCGTGACCAGCGTCAGGGGCCCGTTCGCACCGTCGGTGAGCCGGTCCAGGAGCCGTTGTCTGCGGACGTGGGCGCGGGGAAGGGCCGGGGCCGAGAACCGCGCGGCGGGCAGCGGTTCCCCGCGTTCGTCCCGGGAGTCCGGGAATTCGGTCGGGAGCATTCGATCACCACCGTGAGGGGGAGCGCGAGCGCGGTCTCGACCTGCCGTGACCATCTTCGCCCGCCGCCTCCGGTGATCGCCAGGTGAGGGGAGCGCGCACGGTCAGCGGCGGCGCCCACCGCCGCCGCCGGAGCGCGGTCGCAGCATGGCGGCCGCCAGGACGGCCGGTGCGGTGATCATCAGCGCGAGCGTGACCATCGAGGTGCCGCGGACCGGCGGCTTCCCCAGCGCCGCGACGTAGTGGCGACGCACCCGGTGAGGAGCGAGCCGCACGCGCGCGGGCGATACGACCTTCGCCGCCGCCACCGGCGGGGCGGAGGGCGGCGGCGGAGGCTCCGCGACGAGGGCCGCCGCTTCGGGCGCGGCGGGGACGGGTGCGGGCGCGGGGCGTACGGGCGTGACCCGGGGCGGAGGCGGAAGCGGGGGCGCGGGCGGCGGGGCCACCGGCGGTGCCGGGAGCCGACGCACCGGCACGGCCGGGCGCGGCCTTCCGCACGCGGGCCACCATCCGATGTCGGCGGCGACCAGGCGCGTGGTGACGCTCAGGCACCCCGCACCACTGTCGGTGACCCGCGCGCTCACGGCACCGCCCGGCACGGCGACCCCCAGCACGCCCACGTCCGCGCGGGACGGTGCGAGCGCCGGCAGGCTCCCGGCGACGGCGCTCAGCGATACGCCGCCGGCCTCCGCCCGTAGCCCCGCCTCGTCCGCGACCGCCGCGCCGGCCGGGGCGAGCCCGGCCGTAACCGTCAAGACCACAACGCCAGTTCTCAGCCATCCCCTCACCCGGAACAGCTTGCACATCCCCGGGAGTCCGTGGCCGCGATCGGCCGATGATTCCTCCGATGGGCGGAAGATCGGCCCGGCGTGCTGCCGCGCGAAGGCTCCGTACGCGGTCCTCCCGGCCGGCCGGGGGCGCGGCGCGGGCGGGGCGGGCGGCCGAGCAACCCCGCTGCTATCCCGGGGAAGTTACGGGCGGCCGCCACCGGGCCCAAGGGGTGGCGGACGCGCCGGGACTCAACCGCGCGGGTGACAAATCACCGCCATTGCGCTGTCAACAAACAGCGGACGGCCCCGGTCGCGCGACGATACCCGGGACCGAGGCTCATCAGCCCCTCGGACCATGTCTCTGTACGGAGGACCCATGTACGCTGCCGAGCTGGCTGCCAAGCTTGTCGAGCCCAGTGCCGAGGAAGAGCGCCTGGCCGAGGACTACGTCACGATCCTCGGCACGGTGTCCGCCATGGACCAGGCGGTCCGCGAGGGCGACTGGAGGCGGGCGCGGGAGGAGGCCGACCAGCTCATGAGCGCCGCCGAGGAGATGTGGTCGGCCCTCTCCGAGCCCGACGCCTACGACGGGACGGACGACTCGCCCGTGGAGGCCGACCCCCTGAAGGTCCGCCAGCTCGTCGCCGTCTACGCCCGCCCCCACGAGGTCGGCCGCGCCCTCTACCCCGCCGACCTGATCACGGACCCGGAGCTGCGCACCGCCGTGGAGACCGAGGACCTGGCCCCCTGCTGACCGCGGGCCGGCGCCGGCGGCCGGTCAGAGCTCGACGAGCGCCTGGACGGGGAGGTGGTCACTGGGGAAGCGGCCGTCCTCGGAGAACGTGTTGATGCCGGCCCTGAGCGTGCGGGCCGAGGGGGACACCAGGATCCAGTCGACGCGGTCCCCGTCCGGCACCAGCGGCCGGTAGCCGTGGAACGTGGCGTACTGCCGGCCGCGCTCGGCGGCGTCGTCCCAGGTGTCCTTCAGCGTGCCGCGGTCCAGCATCGTGTCGTAGACGGGATTGCGGTGGGCGGCGACGTTGAAGTCGCCGGTCACGACGCGGGGGAGGGACGGATCGAGCCCCCGCAGCCTGCTGGTGACCAGTTCCGCGCCGCGTTCGCGGGCGTACTGGTGGGCGTGGTCGAGATGGGTGTTGAGCGCGTAGAACCGCCCCCCGGTGCGCCGGTCGGCGAAGCGGACCCAGCTCGCCATGCGAACGACGGTGTTGCCCCAGGTGGCCGAGCCGATCAGGGCCGGGGTGTCGGAGAGCCAGAAGTGGTCGTACTCCTCGGGCGTGAGCCGGTCCGTGTCGTAGAGGACGGCCGTGAACTCGTCGTGACTGCCGCCGGCCCGGCCCAGCCCGATCCAGGCGTAGCGCGCGCCGAGGTCGCGGACGATGTCCCGCAGCTGTCCGTGGAGCCCCTCCTGCGTCCCCAGCAGGTGGGGCTCCTCGCGTCGCAGGAGGCGGCGCATGACGGGCCGGCGCTCGGACCAGGGATGCGGGCCCGTCTCCGAGGCGTAGCGCAGGTTGAAGCTCATCACCCGCAGTGCCCGCCGGCGGTCCGGCGACGGGGTGGTGGAGGCGGAGGCGACGGTGGCCACGGCGACGGTGGTGGCCTGGGCGGCGGCCACCGCCGCGGCCGCCGCGTGCAGGGCGGTACGACGGCTGAACGGCGGTCTCGGCACGGATACGGGCACGGTGCCCTCCCGGTGCGGGCTCGGCAGCAGGCGTAACCTTCCTTCCCGGAAGGCGGGTTCCCGTAATCACGCCCTGGGCGGCCGGCCCACGATGGCCGGAAAGCACCGTCGCCGTCACGCGAACGGTGCGGAGTTCACCTGTGCGATTGCCGTGTTACCGCCCGTTACCTAGCCTCCCCGCGTGACCATTCCCGCCATTCCCACCGAGCCCATCGGCAGCATCCCCCGCCCCGCGGAGCTGCTGGCCGCCATGGCGGCCCACGCCTCCGGCGAGATCGGCGACGCCGAGCTCGCCGCCGCCCAGGACCAAGCGGTCCGTGACACCATCCAGCGCCTGGAGGAGACCGGCTCTCCGGTCGTCACCGACGGCGAGCAGGCCAAGCCGAGCTTCGCGACCTATCCCGTCGCGGGGCTCGACCGGCTGGCGCCCGACGGCGCCGTCATCCCCTTCGCCGACGGCCACCAGCGGCAGCTTCCCCGGCTGACGGGCGGGCCGTTCCGTTACGCCGCCCACGCCGACGGGTATCTGCGGGCCGCTCTGCGGCACGCGGGCGTGCCGGTCAAGCAGGCCGTCATCGCCCCCTCCGCGCTGAGCCTCCTCTACCCTGCCGACGGCATCGAGGGCTACCCCCACGAGAGGTTCCTGGACGACCTGGCGACCGAGGCGGAGACGGACATCCGCCGCTGCCTGGCGGCCGGCGCGCACGTCGTCCAGCTCGACTTCACCGAGGGCCGGCTCTCGCTCAAGCTGGACCCGTCCGGCGGCCTGCTCGAACAGTTCGTCGCGCTCAACAACCGGGTCCTGGAGCGGTTCTCCGAGGCCGAGCGGGCACGGATCGGAGTGCACACCTGCCCGGGCGGCGACCAGGACTCCACCCACAGCGCCGACGTCGACTACGCGGCGCTCCTGCCCAGGCTGCTGCAGCTCAAGGCAGGCGCCTTCTACGTCCAGCTCGCGAGTGAACCCGATCCGGACAAGGCGCTCGGCGTCATCGCCGAGCACCTGCCCGCCGACGCGCGGGTGTTCGTCGGCGTGACCGACCCGATCGACCCGCGCGTCGAGACGCCGGAGGAGGTGCGCGACCGGGTCCTCGCCGCGGCCCGGCACCTGCCCGCGGATCGCCTGGGCACGTGCGACGACTGCGGGTTCTCCCCCTTCGCCGACGACACCTCCACCTCGCGCGACACCGCGTTCGCCAAGATCAGGGCCCGCGTCGAGGGAACCGCCCTGGCCGCACAGGACCTGGGACTCTGACGGCCGCGGCGGCCCGCATGCCGGACGTCCGCCCTGGCGGCTCTCGTCGCCGGGTCGGACGCCGAGCGGACGCGGCCCGCCGCCGGCCCGCCGGAAGGCTCAGCCGAGGATGTGCACCTCGGTGCTGTTGGTGCCGGTGCGGCTCTTCTTGACGGCCACGAGGTCGGGGCGGCCGTCACGGTCCCGTTCCGAACGCCGACGCGCCGGCCGTGGCGGTACGGTCCGGGGCGTGATCCTTTCCGGCGGCCGAGGCGCTGCCGGGGAGCGAGAGGACCGCCCCCAGGACGACGGGGGCGAGAGCGGCGATGGCCTTCATGGTGCGCACAGGAATGCCTCCCTGACACATGCTCCCGGGAAGTTCCCGGGAGGCGCGACCGATGCTAGGGGCCGTGCCGCGGACCGGCTCCCGGACATCGCGGTCGACGTCTGGAATCCACGGTTGAAGGTCCGATTCCGGGTGACATCACATAGCCACCTACGCTGAATGCCCTTGGAATGCAAGCCAGTTGGCGCGCCCACTCTTCCTGTGCCATAAAGGGTGACATGGCGGATACGTTCAGGAACGCGGAGGCCGAAGTAAAGATCATCGTTTCCGGTGGAACGGCCGAGCGGGCGCGCCGGGCGCTCGGGCTGGACGCCGCGGACGGAAAGCGTCTGACCGTCTACTTCTGGGACAGGCCATGGGCGGACGGCGACGACATCCGCCTCCCCCTCTCGGAGGGCGGAGCCATCATCCGGCTCCGCCGGCCCGCGAAGGGCGACAAGGGCGACCTCACGGCGAAACTGCGCCCGTGTGATCCGGACGCCCTTCCCTCCCGCTGGCGCGAGAACCGTGACGGCAAGGGGTGGGAGTTCAAGATCGAGGAGGACTGGAGCGGCCGCGACCGCGTCTGGGCGGCCTCACTGAAGGTGGACGGCGACTTCGAGCGCCCCCTCGACGACGACGGCGGGGAGAAGCGCTCGCGCGGACCCCGGCTGACCCCGGAGCAGCGGGACCTGCTGGCGAGCGCCGAGATCGGCGACGGCGACCTCGAGGACCTCGTGGCGCTCGGCCCGGTCCGGGCCATCAAGTGGAAGCCCAGCCGCCGGGACCTGATCCACCCGCTCATCGCGGAGTTCTGGAGCGTCGGCGACGACCTGCGCTTCCTGGAGCTGTCCCTGCGCACCCGGCACTCGGAGGCCCCCCAGGCCCAGGAGCTGCTGGAGCGCACCATGCTGGAGCGCGGCCTGCGGCCGTCCTCGCGGCAGGCCCCCAAGACCCAGACCGTCCTGACCGCACTCGCCCGGGACCACCTGAACCGCTAGGGCGTGTCCGACGGACCGGTACCGCCGGCGGCGCTCAGCACTGTGTGCCGTCCATGACGCGCACCTTCAGTACGTCCTCGTCGCAGTGGACGATCTCGAGAGCGCGGCCCGGCCGGTCCGTCCCGGGGAAGGAGACGGCGAGCGTGCGCCCGTCCTCGGACGTCCACCGGCCGACGACCTCGCCGGGCACGTCGCGGCTGCCGATGGGGCGGTCGACGAAGGTGCCGTCGGGGACGATCTCCATGCCCCGGCGGCCGCGCGCGGGCGGCAGGGGGTGGCCGGCGGGGCGGTAGACGGTCACGCCCTCGGCGTCCTCCTCGTAGGAGTGCACCCACCGCCGGAAGAGTTCGGAAGGCAGCTCGCTCATGCCTCCACCATCGCACGCGGCCGCCTTCCGCCCTGGGTGCCGAGCCGTGCCGCCGGACGGGTGCGGCATGATTCCGTCATGCGATACGACGACGCCCTCATCGGCCACTGGAGCAGCGCCCCCTTCGACTACGGGGTGATGGAGGGCAGCGACCTCGCCTTCCTGCCCGACGGCCGCGGCTGGTCGGTCTTCGCCAACCTGGGCGGGACGTCCGTCACCCGTTTCCGCTGGCACTGCCCGGCCCCCGGGCGGCTGGAGATACGGGAGGAATGGTCCGTCAGCGGACAGTGGGAGTGGGAGGGGTCCACCGGCGGATTCTCCTCGGTGGACGAACAGCGTTCCCGCCAGTCCGTCACCGTCACCGGTTACACCATCGGCCAGGAGGAGACCGCCGTGGGCGAGCCGGTGCCGGTGACGGCCGTGTGCTTCGACGAACCGGTGGAGTTCACCACCCTCTACGCCCGGGGCGACCGTGACATCGCCCCCGCCCAGGACCCGTCGTACGCCCTGCGCCCGTACGCCTGACGGGTCACCGGGCGCTCGTGTAGTCCGCCCAGATGCGGGCCGGGAAGGCGTTGCCGCGCTGGGTCGTGTCGCCGCCCACGTCCGACATGGGCAGCAGCCGAGGCTCGTCGGGCGAGGTGCGGAACATCATCACGGCGGTGGAGAGCTCGTCCGTGGCGCCCACGAACCACGCCGACCTCAGCCGGTCCTGATCACCCGTCCGGCCGGCCGCGAAGGGGCCGATGCGTTCGGCCGCGTCGGCGTCCATGTCGGCCGTGCTCTTCGTACCCGCCTCGCGCAGCGTGTCCGCGACCCGGTCCGCCACGTCCTTCTCCAGCGCCCGCCGGGGCTTCGCCCTGCTCTCGAACCCGCCGATGGACGTGCCGTCCTTGAGGAGCCTGGTCACGGAGTAGGGGTCGTTCTGCAGGCCGTGGCGGACGAAGGTGCCGTACGCCTCCGCCATGCGGATCGCGCTCGGCGTCGAGGTGCCGACGGGGAAGGTCTGCTCCAGCTCGGCCATGCTCTCCTTGAGCAGGCCGGTGTTGACGGCGGTCTCCCGCACCTTCTCCAGGCCGACGTCCCGGCCCAGCGTGACGTAGGTGGCGTTGCCGCCGGTCGTCAGGGCCTGGCGCAGCGTGGGGTGGGAGTCGTCGGGCCCGGCTCCGTCCGAGGCGGTGCGCAGTGCCCCGTCGTCCCCGTAGTAGGTGTCGGGCGACACGTCCTGCCGGCCGCCGTCGCCGCCGCGGGGGCGTGCGCCGTTCTCGAGGGCGGAGGCCAGCACGAAGGGCTTGAAGGCGGAGCCCACCGGCACGCCGGAGGTGTCGGCGTTGTTCGTGAAGTGCTTGGTGGCGTCGGGGCCGCCGTAGAGGGCGAGGATCGCCCCGTCGGAGGGGCGCACCGAGGCGGCTCCGACCTGGACGCCCTTGTCGGCCTCACGCTTGCCGGGGTCGATGTTCTTGCTGAGCACGCCCTCCACCGCGGTGCTCAGTGTGCGCATGCGGTTCTTGTCGAAGGTCGTGTAGATCTTGTAGCCGCCGTGGGCGAGTTCCTGGTCGGTGAGCAGGGTGCGCTGCTTGATGTATTTGTTGGCGACGTCGACGAGGTATCCGGTCTGGCCGCCGAGGTTGGTGGACGTGGACTGCTTGCGCGGCTCGGGGAACGTCCGGTAGGCGTCCCGGTCCGCCCGGGACATCAGGCCCACCTTGACCTGCCGGTCGAGGATCCACTTCCAGCGGTCCACCGCCCGGTCGTGGTTGCTCGCACCGGTGGAGGGGTCGTAGAGCTCGGCGCCCTTGAGGAGGGCGGCGAGCATGGCGCCCTGGCTCGGGTCGAGCTTCTTGGCGGGAATGCCGTAGTAGGCCTGCGCGGCGGCCTCGATTCCGTAGGCGCCGCGCCCGAACCAGCTGGTGTTGAGGTACCCCTGGAGGATCTCCTGCTTGCTCTTGGTCCGGTCGACCTTCAGGGAGATGACGAATTCCTTCACCTTCCGGGAGACGGTCTGCTCCTGGGAGAGGTAGGTGTTCTTCACGTACTGCTGCGTGATGGTCGAACCGCCCTGGGTCTCCTCACCCTGGACCGCGCTGGCGGCGGCCCGGACGATGCCCTGGAACGAGACGCCGGAATCCCGGTAGAAGCTCTCGTTCTCGGCGGCTATCACCGCGTTCTCGACGGAGTCCGGCACGTCCGACAGGCGGACGATATTGCGGTTGAGCGCTCCCAGGCTCACCATCTGGCTGCCGTCCGACCAGTAGTAGGTGTTGGCCTCCTGGCGGGCCGCCGCGTTCTCGTCGGGGATGTCGAACGCGGCGTAGGCCCACGCGAACAGGCCGGCCAGGCAGCCCACGCACAGCGTCACGACGCACAGGACCTGCCGCCAGGAGGGCAGCCAGCGTCGCAGCCGGCCTCGGCCGCGGCGTGGGTAGTCGATGAAGCGTTTGCGGGTCGTGGCGTCCTTCATGCGGTGCCGGCGGGGGCGTGGCGTGTTCCGGTGCTTGCTCAAGTGTCAGTCGCTCCTCGACGAGGGGGGCTCACGTGGGAAATCGGTGACACCGAGTAAGACGATCTTGAATGGGGTGGTGGTTGGCCGGTTCAGATGATCATTGTGTGACAGCTCCGTCACCTCGGGCCCCCGGCCGCGGTGCACGGCCGGGGGCCCGCGGGGTGATCCTCCTCACCTCCCGGATGCCGTGAGGGAGCAGGTGGCCTTGGCGGTGCGGTTCGGGTCGCTCTCCGAGCGCGCGGTGAGCGTGACCTTGCCGCCGCGGTCGGCGCCCGCCTTCGCGCTCACGGCGACGTCGACCGGGACCGAGGTGCCGGCGGCCGCGGTGGTGAGGCGGTTGGGCAGCCAGGCCGACCAGCCGCGCCCGGAGGCCTCGGCGGACAGGCGGTAGACGTCGGAGGAGGCGAGGGCGTCGCCCTGAGGGGCGGGCCCGCCGGTGTTGGCGAGCGCGAAGGTGCACAGGGCGCGGCCGTCCGCCGGCCTGCCCTTCGCCGAGCCCGGGCGGAGCGCGACCCCGCGCTCCTGCGGTCCCGCGCCGTCCAGCGACTTGACGCCGATGTCGTAGGAGAGGACGCCGGCGGCGTCGCGGCGCACGTTGAGGACGTAGAAGCGCAGCCGGTTGGCCTCGTCGACGTACTCGTAGGAGCTGCCGGAGTCGGCCCCGGCGTGGAAGAGGGCGTCGCTGAGCTGGCGGTAGTCACCCATGGTGATCTTCTGGCGGGTGCCGTCGGGGCGGGTGAAGTCGACCAGGCCGATGTCCTCCGGATGCGCGTCGATCACCCAGGCGAACGGGGCCCGGTCCGCGTTCTTGGTCTTGCTCAGCAGGACCCCGTGGTCGGGGGTGAAGGAGTCCATGCCCATGCGGTCGACGACCTCGACGGTGTAGTTGTCGTAGCCGCCGCCGTCGCACAGCGGGTCGGTGGTGCGGTCGCAGGCGGGGGACAGGTCGCGGCCCATGCCGACGTTGACGCCGGCGAGGCCCTGCTGCCCGGGCGGCGCGGAGCGGGCGGTGACGCGGGCGACGACGAGGCCGGAGGTCTTGAGGGCGTCGCGGTCGAGCCGCAGCACGTTCTTGTCGTCGACGATGCCCAGCTTCATCTTGTCCCGCAGGACGTGCTGGGAGCCCATGGAGCCGCCGGCCGCGGCGGGGATCCGCCAGCGGGTGTGGGGGCCTCCGGGGCCGTTGAAGGAGCCGCGCGAGAGCATGCTCCAGATGCCGGTGTAGGCCCGGCTGAGGGGCGTGCCGTAGGGGTTGTTGTAGTTGTCGCCGATGCCCAGGATGTGGCTGAGCTCGTGGGCGAACGTGGCCATGCCGGAGCTCTCGGCCTGGGTGGACGAGCCGTTCGCGGCGTTGGGCCAGATGCGGGCGGCCGCCTGCCAGGAGGTCCACGGCACGTAGCGCGTCGCGGCGGCGTTGCCCCCGGAGGGGATGGGGGAGGGCGGCCCCCACGCGGCCGGTACGTCCTGCGGGGAGGCGAACCTCATCTGCCCGAACTCCTGCCAGGCCGAGGACTCGTCCACGCCGGCGGTGAGGTAGAAGACGAAGTCGAACTCGCCTGTCTTGCCGGCGCCCACGTCGGCGACCCACGCGCGCTTGCCGTCGGCGCGGATGTCCTTGCCGCAGGTGTCGCCGCGCGGGCAGGCGCCGGGGTTCATACCGGGCTCGATGCCGTACTGGTACGACTTCCACGGCATGCGGTAGACGCCGAAGGCCGTCAGGTCGACGCCGACGCGACCGCCGGAGTCCTCCATCCAGTACTCGTTGATGGTGTGGCCGTGGTTGAGCGGGCCGGGCTTGTTGAGGAAGTCCCGGTAGAAGCCGGGCAGTCGCTCGCGGGGCACGTTCGAGGCGGCGGGCAGTGGATTGCCGAACCGGGCGGAGCCGGCCGGCTTGCTGACCGAGAACTCCTCGTCGGGGTAGTCCAGGAGGACCAGTGCGCCCTTGAACGTGCGCCGGGTGGGCTTGACGTCGGGGTTCGCCCAGTCGGTGCCGGGCACCGCGCGGTACTCGGCCCAGGTCATGTCGTCCGGATTGCGCCAGTGCTGAGGGTCGATCGGCTGGACGAGGGGCGGCCGGACCCGGGGGGCGACGTCCGGTGCGGCCCCGGCGGGGCCGGCCGCGACGGCGGCCAGGGTGCCGAAGAGCGCGGCGAGGACGCCCGTTCGGCGTAATCGGCGGGTGCCTCTGTGGCGGATGGACAAGGCTCACCTCTTGCCGGGAGTGGACGGATGGGGACATGACAAGCAAGGCGACGGCTGTGGCCCTCGCGGTCAAGGTAGGGCGGGGAGGGGGGTGACGCCAGAGTGCCTGCGGGACATTCCTGAGGCGACGTGAACCCGGCCCGCCGCCGCCTCCTCGCCCACTCCGACACTCTTCGCAAATCACGCATGCTGCGGCTGAAAGGGTGGAAGATGGGCCACGGCGTCAGAAATGGCGGTTTTCCCTAAATTCACTACGAAGGGGCAGGCAGGCAGATGCCGCCCATCAGGGTCCGGGAGCGCAGCGCATGACCAACACCCCACACACCACTGCGGCCGGACGGGGTTCCACCGCCCAGGCGTCGAGGGGGGAGAGGCTCGCGACCTGGGCCGACGGCCGTGTCGGCCTCTTCTCGCTCGCCAAGTCGAACCTGCGCAAGATCTTTCCCGACCACTGGTCCTTCATGCTGGGAGAGGTCGCCCTCTACTCGTTCCTCATCATCATCCTGACCGGCGTCTATCTGACGATGTGGTTCAAGCCCAGCATGGAGGAGGTGCGCTACATCGGGCCGTACGCGCCGCTCGAAGGCGTCCTGATGTCCCAGGCGTACAAGTCGACGGTCGACATCAGCTTCGACGTCAAGGGCGGGCTGCTGCTGCGTCAGCTGCACCACTGGGCGGCGCTCGTCTTCATCATGGCGATGCTGGTGCACATGATGCGCGTCTTCTTCACCGGCGCGTTCCGCAAGCCCCGCGAGCTCAACTGGCTCATCGGCGCGGGCCTGTTGATCCTCGGCATGTTCGACGGATTCATGGGCTACTCGCTCCCGGACGACCTGCTGTCCGGCACCGGCATCCGCTTCATGGAGGGCGCGATCCTCTCCCTGCCGATCGTGGGCACCTATCTGGTGTTCTTCATCTTCGGCGGCCAGTTCCCCGGCACCATCTGGGTGCCGCGCATGTTCACCGTCCACGTGCTGCTGATCCCCGGCATCATGCTGGGCCTGCTCGTCGCCCACCTGATCCTGGTCTTCTTCCACAAGCACACCCAGGGCTACGGGCCGGGCAGGACCAACAAGAACGTCGTCGGCATGCCCCTGATGCCGGTCTACATGGCCAAGGCGGGCGGCTTCTTCTTCCTCGTCACCGGCGTACTGGCCGTCTTCTCCGCCATCGCGCAGGTCAACCCGATCTGGTCGTACGGCCCCTACCGCCCGGACCAGGTCACCACCGACGCGCAGCCCGACTGGTACATGGGCTACTCCGAGGGCCTCATCCGCGTCATGCCCGGCTGGGAGATCAACTTCCTCGGACACACCCTGGTGCTGGGCGTGCTCATCCCGCTGATGGTCTTCCCCCTGATCCTGCTCGCGCTGTGGCTCTATCCCTTCTTCGAGGCCTGGCTCACCGGGGACCGGAGCGAGCACCACATCACCGAGCGGCCCCGCAACAACCCCAACCGCACCGCCTTCGGCGCGGCCTGGATCTCGGAGTACGCGCTCCTCCTGGTCGGAGGCGGCAACGACCTCTTCGCCACGCACTTCCATCTCTCGCTGAACGCCATCACCTGGACCGTGCGGGTCGGCTTCTTCGTCCTGCCCGTCCTCGTCTTCGTCATCACCAAGAGATGGTGCCTGGGGCTGCAACGCCGCGACCACGAGAAGGTGTTGCACGGGCGCGAGTCGGGAATCATCGTGCGCAAGCCCCACGGCGAGTTCGTGGAGGTCCACGAGCCGCTGACGCAGTCGAGCCTGTACTCGCTGACCGCCCACGAGCAGTACCGGCCCCTCGAGCTTCCGCCCGAGGTGGACGAGAACGGCATCCGCCGCAAGATCGGCTGGTCGCAGCGGATGCGGGCCCACCTGTCCAAGGCCTACTTCGGCGAGGGCGGGCAGTACCCGAAGCCCACACCGGCGGAGTACAGGGAGGCCCTGGCGGCCCACGGAGACCACGGCGCCGAGCACGCACCGGTCACCGAGCGCAGTCACTGACCCGCGACCCCCACTCCCCAGGGCGGTGATCCGTGAGACGTCTGGCGCGAGCCGGCCTGCGCCCGCCGGCGTTCGCCCGGCGCAGGCCCTACCCCTACGGGCTGCTGGTGCCGGTGGCCAACGTGGCGACGCGGACCGCCGCCGACGAGATCCGCCGGTTCCTCGGCGCCTGGCGGATCCGCTCCACGGTCGCCCCGTACACGCCCCGGCGCCGGCGGCGCGCCCCCGCCCCCTGGACGCTGCAGGTGCTGGTCTTCGCCGACGACGCGGGACGCGCCAGACGCCTGGTCAACGACTGGACCCTGCCGGCCGACGCGCCCGACCCGCGGCCGGAGCCCTGAGCCGGCGGGAATCCCGGCCGCCCGGCGGGATCCCACGGGCCCGGCGGCATTTCCCGCACCGGCGAGCGGCGGTGCGGGGCCGGTCGGACGCGCCGGAGGGGCAGCGGGAGGGCCGGGGCGGTAAGCAGGAGGGGTGAGCCTTCCCGAGCCTCTCCCTCGCCCCCGCAGGGCGGTGCGCTACCGACCCGCCCTGATCGCGGTGCCGCTCGGGCTGATCGCGGTGATCATGGTGCTCGACCTGGTGACCGGCCCGGACATCCACCTGGGGCCGCTGCTCGTGGCGGCGCCGGCGCTCACCGCCGCGTTCGCCGGCCCCCGGCTGACCGCCCTCGTCGGGGCGCTCGCCATCGCCGCCCAGATCATGCTCAGCATCCTCTTCGGCCGCCTGACGGTGCCGGACAACCAGGCGCAGACCGTCGCCCTCTTCCTGGCCACCCTCTTCATCGTGGTCTTCCGCGTCGTCCACGCCCGGCACGAGCAGGCCCTGGACCAGGTGCGCTCGGTGGCCGACGTCGCCCAGAAGGTCCTGCTCAGGCCGCTCCCCCCGCGCATCGGCCCGCTGACCATCGCGTCGGTGTACGTCGCCGCGGAGGCGGAGGCCCAGATCGGCGGCGACCTCTACGCGGCCGTGCGCACCCGGGACGGAACCCGGGTCCTGATCGGCGACGTGCGCGGCAAGGGGCTGACGGCCGTCGGCGACGCCGCCCTGCTGCTGGGCGCCTTCCGTGCCGCGGCGCATCGCTTCCCGCCCTTCCCCCGGCTGGTCGCCCACCTGCAGAACACCGTCTACTGGGACCTGGAGGGGCTGGTCGACGACGACGCGGCGGGGGAGAGCGCGGGGGAGAGCTTCGTGACCGCCCTGGTCCTGGAGATCCCGGACGACGACCCCTCGGTCCGTCTGATCAACTGCGGCCACCCGCCGCCCCTGCGCCTGCGCGACGGCGAGGTCGTCCCGCTGATGGTGCGCGAGATCGCCCTCCCGCTGGGCCTGACCGGCGACATCAAGGAGAGCGACTACAAGGCCGAGGACTTCTCCTACCGGGAGGACGACCTGCTCCTGCTGTACACGGACGGAGTCATCGAGGCCCGCGACTCCCGAGGAGTCTTCTACCCGCTCACCGAGCGCCTCGCCGCGTGGCGGGAGACCGACCCCCAGCGGCTGGTGAACCGCATCCACACGGACCTGCTCGCGCACACGGGCGGCGCCCTCGACGACGACGTCGCGCTGGTCGCCCTCAAGCGCCGGCCGTGACCGCCGGCCGGCGGGCCGCGGCGGCGCGTGGGCTATGTTGATCGGAATATGCGGGAAGGGGGCACAGCGGTGCCATCAGGGCAGCAACGGGCGCGGGCGCGGGCCTCCGCGATCACACCGGGAAAGCGGCGGTCCACGCAGGTCGAGCAGCTTCCCGCGGACAAGGTCCGGGCCCTGCTCGGCGGCCACCGGCCGTCCCCCGCGCAGCGGCGCATCGCGCAGTACATCGCCGACCACCTCACCGAGGCCGCCTTCCTGTCGATCACCGATCTCGCGGAGCGCGTGGGGGTCAGCCAGCCGTCGGTGACCCGTTTCGCGACCTCGCTGGGGTTCAGCGGCTATCCCGCGCTCCGGGAGGCGCTGCAGCCCATCGCGCTGAGCGCGGTCGCCGGCTCACCGGAGAGCGTCGCGCAGGAGGACCGCCGCAACGAGCTCCAGGCGGCCGTCGACGCCGAGATCGCGAACCTCGAGAGCCTGCGCCGCGTCCTCGCCGACCCCGACCAGGTCCTCGGCATCGGCCGGGAGCTGGCCCGGTCGGTCCCGCTGACGGTTCTGGGCCTGCGGATCTCGGTCTCGCTCGCGGAGTACTTCGCCTACGCGGCGAGCCGCATCCATCCGGACGTGCGCCTGGTCTCCCGGGGCGGGAGCGTGGCCTACGACGCGCTGCTGCAGTCGCGCGAGGCGGGCGGCACATGGGTGCTGGCCTTCGCCATGCCCCGGCACTCCAAGGAGACCCTGGCCGCCATACGGGCCGCGCGCAGCACCGGGCTGCGCGTCGCGCTGATCACGGACGTGACGCTCGGGCCGCTGGTGGAGGAGGCCGACGTGGCCTTCACTGCCGGGACCGGCTCGCGCCTGGTCTTCGACTCGTACGCGGCGCCAGGGGTGATCTCCGCGGCGATCCTGCAGGCGATGGCCGACGCCGACCCCGAGCGGACCCAGCTGCGGCTGGAGAAGTACGAGCAGGCGGCGGAGCAGCACGACTTCTTCCTCGGCCTCTGAGGAGCCCTGGCGGCTCGCGGGCCTTCCCGGGTCCGCAGATTTTCATGCCACTGAGTCGAATGAAATTTTTCATGCTCTTGCATACTCGGCAGTAAATATATTTACTGCATGTGGCGCCTGGGCCTGATGGGCTGAACCGGAATTGAGCGCTCGCGACGGCGAGCCCCGGTGCCGAGTGGCGAACGCCATGGGACGACCACCCTCCTCGTCGTCCCGGCGGTGTTCTCTTCGGGTCGTCCGCTCCCCTCGGACACCCCCGGCGGCCCCGGTCTACCCCTGGACCGGGACCGCCGGTTGCCACATCCTCAGCGGCGGGTGCTGCCCTGACGGGGTGCGGTCATGCCCTCGGGCGTCTCGTCCGCCGCCGGCGACTCGGCGTCCTGCCACTCCTGGGTGTGCGTCGGCCGTCCCGACCGCATCAGCTCCGCCACCTCCCTCTTGAGCTCGTCGTCCCGCTTGGCCCCGTGCTTGCTGTTCGCGCGCTCCATCGAACCTCCTTGTGCGACGCACCCCCGCATGCCTGTGGAGACGGGAGTGAGCACCCGAGTGCCCTCGCTCCGCCCACCCAAACCGGCGGGACGCCACTTCCGTGCCGACGTCACGACGCGTGCGCCCGCCCACCGGGCCGCGGTGTTCGTCACGGCGACCGTGTTCCTTCACTCGGACGACACCACCCCTTCCCCGGCACTGGCTCCTCTTGGAACGCTTGCCTGGCGCTACGCCAGTCAGTTCGGTCCCCGTCCCCAGACTCCAAGAGGTCTCCAGACTCATGGTTGAACTCAACCGTCGGCGCTTCCTCCAGATCGCCGGAGCGACCGCGGGCTTCGCGGCACTGTCGAACAGCATCGAGCGCGCCGCGGCCATCCCCGCCCGGCGCCGCTCCGGCGGCATCGACGACGTCGAGCACATCGTCGTCCTGATGCAGGAGAACCGCTCCTTCGACCACTACTTCGGCTCGCTCAAGGGGGTCCGCGGCTTCGGCGACCCCCGCCCGGTGACCCTGGGCAGCGGCAAGCCGGTCTGGCACCAGTCGGACGGCACCCGGGACGTGCTGCCCTACCGCCCCGACGCCGAGGACCTCGGCATGCGGTTCATCGCCGGCCTCAACCACGACTGGGCCGGCGGGCACAAGGCATGGAACCAGGGTAAGTACGACAAGTGGATCCCCGCCAAGTCGGCCGGCACCATGGCCCACCTGACGCGCGAGGACATCCCCTTCCACTACGCGCTCGCCGACGCCTTCACCGTCTGCGACGCCTACCACTGCTCCTTCATCGGCGCCACCGACCCCAACCGCTACTACCTGTGGACGGGCCACACCGGCAACGACGGCAAGGGCGGCGGCCCCGTGCTGGGCAACGAGGAGGCCGGGTACGACTGGACGACGTACCCGGAGCGGCTGGAGAAGGCCGGGATCTCGTGGAAGATCTACCAGGACGAGGGCGACGGCCTGGACCAGGCCGGCTCCTGGGGCTGGATCAAGGACGCCTACCGCGGCAACTACGGCGACAACTCCCTCCTCTACTTCAACAACTTCCGCAACGCCAAGCCCGGCGACCCCCTCCACGACAAGGCGCGCACCGGCACGAACGTCAAGAAGGGCGACGGCTACTTCGACATCCTCAAGGCCGACGTCATGGCCGGCCGGCTCCCGAAGATCTCCTGGATCGCCGCCCCCGAGGCCTTCTCCGAGCACCCCAACTGGCCGGTGAACTACGGCGCCTGGTACATCTCCCAGGTCCTGGACGCCCTCACCGCCAACCCCGAGGTGTGGAGCAGGACCGCGCTGTTCATCACCTACGACGAGAACGACGGCTACTTCGACCACGTACCGCCGCCCTTCCCGCCGGCCTCGGCCGCGCAGGGCCTGTCCACCGTCGACACCGCCCTCGACGTCTTCGGCGGCAACGGCCACTACTCCGCGGGCCCCTACGGGCTCGGCCAGCGCGTCCCCATGATCGTGGTCTCGCCCTGGAGCACCGGCGGCTTCGTCTGTTCCGAGGTCTTCGACCACACCTCCGTCATCCGCTTCATGGAGCGCCGCTTCGGCGTGCGCGAACCCAACATCTCGCCCTGGCGGCGCGCCGTCTGCGGCGACCTCACCTCGGCCTTCGACTTCCGCCTGCGCGATCCGGAGCCCGCCGAGCTGCCGGACACCGCGTCCTACGAGCCCAAGGACCGCGAGCGCCACCCCGACTACGTGCCGAAGCCGCCCGCCACCCCCTCCCTCCCCCAGCAGGAGAAGGGCACCAAGCGCACCCGGCCGCTGCGCTACGCGCCGCTGGTCGACGGCGCGGCGACGCCACGGACGGGCCGCTTCACGCTCACGTTCAGCGGCGGCGACCAGGCCGGAGCCTGCTTCACCGTCACCTCCGCCAACCGCACGGACGGCCCGTGGACGTACACCGCCGAGGCCGGCAAGAAGATCTCGGACACCTGGAACTCCGCCTACTCGAAGGGGCGGTACGACCTCTCGGCGCACGGCCCGAACGGCTTCCTGCGCGTGTTCCGGGGGACCGGTGACGCGGTCGGGCCGGAGGTGACGGCCCGTCATCTGACGGCGAGCGGAGGCCTGGAGCTGACCATGACCAACGCGGGCAGCGCCGCCTGCCATCTGACGGTCACCGACGCGTACGGCGCGAAGAAGGAGACCTTCACCGTCCCCGCGGGCGGACGCGTGGTGCGGGAGCTGGACCTGCGCCGCGGCAAGCGCTGGTACGACGTGTCGGTGGTGTCCGACGGGGACGGCGCGTTCCTGCGCCGCTTCGCCGGACATGTCGAGAACGGCGAACCGGGGGTGAGCGACCCCGCGATCGTCACGCGCTGACGGGCGGGGCGCGGTTCGGAGGGAGGGATTCCGGCCAGACCGGCCTGATCTCAACTCCCTTGTGGGGAAAGGGGCTTGGCGCGCTCGTCCGCTTTGCCGTCGTTCATTGGTGTTTGCATTTACGCAGGAGCGTTGCGTATGTCACACCTCCGGACGGGAGTTGAACTGAGCGCGTCAAGACTGACAGGGTTTTGAACACCCGGAACGGACCCCTTCGCTCCGGGTGCGTTGTGCGACAACGCGCAATTCCCCCCCACAACTTCGCATGGAGGAAACCTCCTTATGCCGACTCACCAGCGCACCGGCAAACGGCGGATCGTCCTGGCCATTTCCGCCGCGGCGGCCGTAACCGCCGGAGCCACTCTGCTGGCTCTGCCCGCCGGTGCCGCGGCGCCCGCCGAAGGAACCGTTTACGGTGCCGACGCCAAGGGCGCCATCGATGGCAGCTACATCGTCCTGCTGAAGGACGGCAAGAAGGGCGCCACCGCGTCCATCACCACGCAGGGAAAGGACCTCGCAGAACGGTACGGCGGCAAGCTGAACCGTACGTACAGCTCCGCCCTCAACGGGTTCTCCGCCAGCGGTCTCGACCGTGACGAGGCCAAGCGGCTCGCCGCCGACCCGGCCGTGGACAAGGTCGTCCAGAACCACCGGTTCAGCATCAACGCCAGCCAGGAGGCCCCACCCTCCTGGGGGCTGGACCGGATCGACCAGGCCGAGACCAAGGGCGACGGTAAGTACGCCTACCCCGACGGCGCCGGAGAGGGCGTCACCGCGTACGTCATCGACACCGGCGTGCGCATCAGCCACAAGGACTTCGGCGGTCGTGCCGTGTACGGCTTCAACGCCGTCGACAACAACGACAAGGCCGAAGACGGCAACGGCCACGGCACCCATGTGGCCGGCACCATCGCCGGCACGGCGCACGGCGTGGCCAAGAAGGCCAAGATCGTGGCCGTCCGGGTGCTGGACGCCCAGGGCTCGGGCACCACGGAGCAGGTCGTCGCCGGCATCGACTGGGTGACCAAGAACCACAAGGGTCCCTCCGTCGCCAACATGAGTCTCGGCGGCGGGGCGGACGAGGCGCTCGACGCGGCCGTGCAGAAGGCCATCGCCTCGGGTGTCACCTTCGCCGTCGCGGCGGGCAACGAGTCCACCGACGCCGGCAAGGGCTCCCCGGCCCGGGTGAAGGAGGCGATCACCGTCGCCTCCACCACCAAGGACGACCAGCAGTCGGACTTCTCCAACTACGGTTCCGTGGTGGATCTCTACGCCCCCGGCTCGGAGATAACCTCCGACTGGAACGACGGCGACTCCGGCACCAAGACCATCTCCGGCACGTCCATGGCCACCCCGCACGTCACGGGTGCCGCCGCGCTCTACCTCGGCGGTCACAAGGACGCCACCCCGGAGCAGGTCGCGGGCGCGCTGACGCAGGGTGCCACCGACGGCAAGGTCTCGAACCCGGGCGCGGGAACGCCCAACAAGCTGCTCAAGGTCGTGCCGTAGGCACACGGCAGTACGTTCGCGCCGGCCGCCGGCCCCGCTTCGGCGGGGACCGGCGGCCGGTCGCGTGCCCGGCGCGGGCGGCACCCCGGCCGCCGATAGGCTCGGGCCCGTCGAATCATCACTGCAGGGGGTCCTCACCGACATGCGCACCTGGGGCGGAACGCTCACCATCGCGGGCATCGACACTCCGTCGTTGCGCGCCGACTACACACGTCAGCGCGCTCTGGTCGCGTCGTACCGGCGGCACGCCTACCTCGCCGTGCGGCTCCTGCTGCCCCCGTCGCTGGCCCCGCACGTCATCGCGGCCACCGCCTTCATGCACCACACCGACACCCTCCTGGACCAGGGGAGCGACGCCGCCACGGCGAGCGGCGAGGACGCGTGCGCGGCGTGGGAGAAGGAGGTCCGCGACGCCCTGGCCACCGGGGACAGCGAACATCCGGTGCTCCGCCCGCTGCTGCACACCCTCACCCGCCACCCCCGCCTGCGCTCCCACGTCGAGGACTTCCTCGCGGGCGCGCCCGTGGACAGGGACTTCACCGGCTTCGCCGACGAGGCCGGCTACCAGCGCTACGTCGACGCGTACTCGCTTCCCGCCTTCATGCTCATCGCCTGCCTGCTCGTGGAACCCGACGCCGACGCCACCGCCGTGCGGGAGCTGTGCCGCGCGTACATCGACGGCAGCCAGCGCCTCGACTTCGTCAACGACCTCGCCGAAGACCTCCGGGACGGCCGGCTGACCATCCCGGAGGAGACACTGACGCGGCACGGCGTCACGCGCGCCGACCTCGAGCAGGGACGGGACACCCCCGGGACGCGCGAGCTGATCCGTACCCTCCTCGGACAGGCGCGCCGTGACCTGCTCGCCGCCCGCGGCCTGCCCGGCCTCGCGCCGCCCGCCCACCGGGCCTTCGTGCGCGCCGTCATCACCCTGGAGGTGCTCACCGCCGACGCGGCGCTCGCCAAGGGCACGGCCCTGTTCCGCGGATCGGCCCGCCCGCCGCTGGACGCCCTGCTGAGGGTCCTGGTCCGGGCCCTGCGCTGACGGACACGCTCCTCCTCCTCCTCCGGCGACGACGACGGCGACGGCAACGGCGACGGTGTCAGTGGCCGGGGCGGTGGCCGAAGTGGACGGTCTTCGCGGTCAGGAGGAAGAGGTCCGCGCGCCGGTCGACGCCCTCCGGGGCGGCCGGGTCGAGGAGCCGGTCCAGGGTCGCGAGGTCCTCGGCGTCCAGGAGCTCGTTCAGCACCGTGCGCCGGCGCTCCAGCGCACGGCGCACGGACCGGCGGGGCCCCTCGGCCAGCGGGGCCGGGTGGTCCACCAGGAAGGTCCTGCTCCGTACGTCGGTGAGGCCCGCGGAGCGCAGCATGCCGGGCCAGTCCTCGACCACCGCCACCGAGCCCGGCAGCTCGGCCCGCATACGGGCGAAGCGCCCCGCCATCGCGGCGTCCAGCCGGGCCTCCAGCCCGGGACGCCCGAAGCCCAGGTCGCGCGGCAGCCACCGCTCCGGCAGGCCGCCCTCGACGATCGCCAGCACGCCGCCGGGGGCGAGCAGCCCGGCCAGCCGCTCCAGCGCCCCCTGCTGATCGCCGACGTGGTGCACCACCTGTCCCGACCACACCAGGTCGGCCTGCCCGAGGCCGGCGAGCCCCGCCGGGAACTCCGCCACCCGCGTCCGCAGCTCGACGCCGAGCCGCCCGGCCCGCTCCTCGGCCCGGGCCAGCAGCTCCGGCGCCCCGTCCACCGCGGTCACCTCGGCCTCCGGGAAGGTGGCCGCCAGCCGGCAGGCCGCCACGCCGGGACCGCTGCCGACGTCCAGGATCCTGCGCGGCGCCAGGTGCCTCAGCTCCTCGAACGCCTGCCGCACATACGGGCTGTGGGTCTCGCCCTCGAGCTCCAGCAGGTCGGCCATCGCGGCCCAGTCGAAGTCGTTCATCACACGTCTCCGTCACGTCGTCGTCGGGTCGCGGCCGGTCCGGCGCCGACCGCATCGCCGACCCTGCTCCCGGGCCCGGCCGGTTGACAAACCTTGTTGCCGTTTCTGCAATAAGGGAATGGAAGACGTCCTCGCCGCCGTCGGGCCGCGGCTCAAGCACATCCGCCGGCAGCGGGCCTGCACCCTCGCCGCGCTCTCGAAGGCCACCGGCATCTCGGTCAGCACGCTGTCCCGGCTGGAGGCCGGGCAGCGCAAGCCGAGCCTGGAGTTGTTGCTGCCCATCGCGCACGCCCACCAGGTGCCGCTGGACGAGCTGGTCGGCGCGCCGCCGGTGGGCGACCCGCGGGTGCGCCTGAGGCCGGTCAAGCACCGGGACGACTGCACGGTGGTGCCGCTGACCCGGCAGCCCGGCGGCCCGCAGGCGTTCAAGATGGTCATCGGCACCGCGCGCAGCACCCCCGAGCCGCGGACGCACGAGGGCTACGAATGGCTGTACGTCCTCGCCGGGGAGCTGCGCCTGGTGCTCGCCGAGCGCGACATGGTGCTGGGGGCGGGGGAGGCCGCCGAGTTCGACACCCGGCTGCCGCACTGGTTCGGCAGCACGGGCCGGGGGCCCGTCGAGGTCCTCAGCCTCTTCGGGCCGCAGGGCGAACGCATGCACGTCCGCGCGAGGCCCGCCCCGGAGGGCGCGGCCCGGCGGCCCGGGGCCGGCTGCCGCCCCGGGGACTGACAGGCGCCGAGGTCGCCCACCCCTCACTGTGGAAGGAGAACGTTCCGTCCCCGTGGGTCCGGCGGAAGGAGGCCGGCGTGATGGACGACCCGACGACGCTCTTCCACGAGAGCCCGGAGGACCCGTTCTCGGTAGCGAGCGCCGCCACGGCCGTGCTCGACCACAGCGGCGGCATCGTGGGCTGGAGCCCCCGGGCCGAGGCGCTCCTGGGCCACCGGGCCGCCGACGTCATCGGCCGGCCCGCGCTCGACGCCCTGGTCGCCCCGGAGGACCGGGACCGGGTCGCGGAGACCGCGGCGGCCTGCCGGCGGACCGTCGGCTGCTTCGGCGTCCTCCCCGTCGTCCACCGCGACGGCGACCGGCTCCTGCTGGGCGTACGGGCCCGTCGCGTCACTCGGGAGGGTTCCCGGGAGGAGTGGTTCCTGGTCGGAGCCCCGGCGCGGGAGGTCAGCCAGTGGGAGACGGACCGGTCGGTCCTGGACGGGTTGTTCCGGCGGTCGCCCATCGGCCTCGCCGTCCACGCGCCCGACCTGAGCATCCTGCGCGTCAACCGCGCCATCACCCGCATCGGCGGCATCACGGCGGAACAGACCAGGGGCCGGCGCACCGGCGACTTCCTGGTGGAGCAGGACGCGCGGACCGTCGAGGGCCGGCTGCGGGAGGTCCTGGAGACCGGCCGGCCGATGATCTTCACCGAGCAGCCCTGCAGGCTGCGCTCCGACCCCGCGTACACGCGCTACGTCTCCGTCTCCGCCTTCCGCATGGAGGACTCGGCCGGCGACATCCTCGGCGTCACCCAGCTGGTCGAGGACGTCACCGAACGCCACCGGGCCAGACTCCGGCTGGCGCTGCTGAACGAGGCCGGGGCCCGCATCGGGACCACTCTCGACGTGGAGACCACCGCCCGCGAACTGGCCGAGGTCATCGTTCCCGAGCTCGCCGACTGCGCCACGGTCGACCTCCTCGAACCCGTCAGCCGCGGCGAGGAGCCCTACCCCGACGGCCTCGGGCCCGTCCGCAGGACGGCCGTGCGATCCGTCGTCCCCGGCGCGAAGGACGCGGTCAACCCGCTCGGCGCGCTCATCCGCTTCCCGCCCGGAACCCCCCAGGCCGAGTGCCTGGCCGACCAGGCCCCCCTCCTCGTCCCCCACATCCGTACGACCGCCGACTTCGCGGCGGTCGCGCAGGGCCGCGCGGCCCACGCGCGGAACCAGGGCGTCCACTCCGCCATGATGCTCCCCCTCGCCGCGCGCGGACTCGTCCTGGGCCTGGTCACCCTGTGGCGCTCCCGCAGCCCCTACCCGTTCGAGGCCGACGACCTCACCCTCGCCGGGGAGTTCGCCGCCCGCGCCGCCGTCTGCATCGACAACGCCCGCCGCTACACCCGCCAGCACCAGGCCGCGCTCACCCTGCAGTGCCGACTGCTGCCGGCGGAGCTGCCCGACCTGCCGGCGGCCGAGGTCGCGCACCAGTACATCCCCGCGGGCGCGGCGGAGGGCGTCGGCGGGGACTGGTTCGACGTCATCCCCCTGTCCGGGGCGCGCGTCGCCCTCGTCGTCGGCGACGTCCTCGGGCACGGCATCGACGCCGCGGCCACCATGGGCCGTCTGCGCACCGCCGTCCACACCCTGGCCGAACTCGACCTCGACCCGGAGGAGGTCCTCTCCCACCTCGACGACCTCGTGCACCGGCTCGCCGCCGAACAGGAGGCCGGCACCAGCGACTTCCCGCTGGACCAGGTGACCGGGGCCAGCTGTCTGTACGCCGTCTACGACCCCGTCTCCCGCCGCTGTTCCGTGGCGCGGGCGGGCCATCCGCCCCCCGCCGTGGTGACCCCCGGCGGGCAGGTGAGCTTCCCCGACCTGCCCGCCGGGCCGCCGCTCGGGCTCGGCGGCCTGCCCTTCGAGGAGGCCGAGTTCGAACTCGCGGAGGGAAGCGTGCTCGCCCTCTACACCAACGGCCTCATCCACACCCCCGCCCGCGACGTCGACGACATGCTCGCCCGCCTCTCCGAGGAACTCGCGGGCCCTTCCCGGCCGTTGCCGGAGACGGCCAAGTCGGTCGTGGAGGCGCTGCTGCCCGCGCAGCCCCCCGACGACGTCGCCCTGCTCCTCGCCCGCACCAGGGTGCTCGGGGACGACCGCGTGGCCACCTGGACCCTGCCGGCCGAAGCCGCCGCCGCCTCCCGGGCCCGCACCCTCGTCGGCGAGCGGCTCACCGAATGGCAGCTGGACGAACTCGTCTTCACGACCGAGCTCGTCGTCAGCGAGCTGGTCACCAACGCCTACCGCTACGGCGGCGGGCCCGTGACCCTGCGGCTCATCCTCGGCTCCTCCCTCATCTGCGAGGTCTCCGACACCAGCAACACCTCCCCGCACCTGCGCCGGGCGCGCACCACCGACGAGGGCGGCCGCGGCCTGTACCTGGTGGCTCAGCTCACCGAGCGCTGGGGCACCCGCTACGGACGCGAGGGAAAGGCGGTCTGGACCGAGCAGCGCCTGCCCTGAGGGGCGCCCGCCGGCCCGCCCCGGGCGCCGGACGCGCGCCCGTTGCCGGACCACCCGCTTTCAGGCGATCATGCACGTCATGCACAGCGACCTCTTCGCCCACGAGAACATGGCCAAGCCCGCCACCGCGCCCGGCATGTCCGTCCACAACGCCAAGTCCATCGTCTACGCCGTCAACGGCGAGTGCTACGCCCGCCAGGGCGCCATGGTCGCCTACCGCGGCGACCTGCGGTTCGAGAAGCAGGGCCAGGGCGTGGGGAACTTCCTCAAGCGCGCCGTGACCGGCGAGGGCCTGGCGCTGATGACCGTCCAGGGCCAGGGCGAGGTGTGGTTCGCGCACGAGGCGGCCAACTGCTTCATCGTCGAGATAGCCCCCGGCGACAGCCTCACCATCAACGGCCGCAACGTCCTGTGCTTCGACCCGACGCTCTCCTACGACATCCAGACGGTCAAGGGCGCGGGCATCACCGGCGGCGGCCTGTTCAACAGCGTCTTCACCGGCCACGGCAAGCTCGGCGTGATCTGCGAGGGCAACCCCATCGTCATCCCCGTCTCCCCGCAGTCCCCGGTCTTCGTGGACACCGACGCCGTCGTCGGCTGGTCCACCGCCCTGCACACCTCCCTGCACCGCTCGCAGAGCCTCGGCTCCATGCTGCGCGGAGGCTCCGGCGAGGCCGTCCAGCTCAAGCTGGAGGGCGAGGGCTTCGTGATCGTGCGGCCGAGCGAGGTGAAGCCGCAGAAGCAGCAGAACGGCTGAGCGCGCGCCTCCCTCAGCGCACCTGCGGGGTGACGGTGGCGATGAAGTCCCGCAGCCGCTGCCGTGACACGGCACGGAGCTCGGCGAGCTGTCCCCGGTCCCCGGCCCGCTCCATGTCGGCCAGGGACTCCAGCACGTGCTCGGTGAGCTCCACCAGCGCCGGGTCGTCGGACACCATCTGGGCGCGGAACATCGCCTCCTGGGCGGCGTACCGCAGCTTGTAGACGGTCTCCCGCAGCTCGGGGGTGTCCTCGTCCCGCCGGTTCTCGTGGGTGACGAACCACCGGTGCACGATCACCCGCCGGTAGTCGAGGAACGCCCCGGCGTACGCGCAGTAGGCGTCGATGCGCTCCTGCCGCAGCCTCTCGGCCCGCGTGAAGTGCGCGCTGCGCTCGTCGGACCGCCGCTGGAAGAGATGCGTGGCGCCGGACCCCAGCAGCGTGCCGAGCACGGCGATGACACTCGCGAGAACAGCTTCCATGAGAGCAGTCGATCACAATGCGCGCATGCCGTGGCCAAAGATCGGCGGTTTCTCCCGCCGGGCCGTCCGGGCGAACGGCCATATGATGGTTCTGTTGCAAAGGTCCGGTTAGGGGGACATTCCTGGAACCTCCGGCCCCGGATTCCTCATCAGCAGGGACGGAACTGACCGTCTTGTCCTCAGGGGCAGCACCCGCCGGAGCAACACGATGACGCACACAACCACCGGGGCCTACCGCTCCCGGGGCAGCCGCCGAGCGTCCCGCGCTCGACGATGGATCCTCGCGGTGGCATCCATAGCCGTGCTCGGTCTGATCGCCTGGCCGGTCATGAGCTACTTCGAGATACCGCCCTTCACGGACAAGGGCGACCCGGTCAGCTACGACCGGGCCGGCGGCGCGACCGGGGCGACGGCGGGGAACACCGGAACCCTGATGCCCACGGGCCCCAAGGCCGACTTCACGAACGTCAAGACCCTCTCCGACGGCACGCATGTCAGCGTCGTCACCCTGGACGGCAAGAAGTCCGGGTTCAAGGGCAAGGTGTGGGTGTGGGCGCCCAAGGAGTACACGGACGACCCGAAGTTCGCCTCGAGCGGGTTCCCCGTCCTCGTCGCCCTGCCCGGCGGGCCCGGCCACGACGGCAACTACTGGTCCCTGGGCGAGTTCGGCAAGCAGAAGCTCTCGCTCGAGAAGAGCATCTCCACGTGGTACCAGGAGGGCAAGAGCAAGCCCTTCCTGCTGGCCATGCCGATCCTCAACCCCGGGCCGGACACCAAGGGCATCTACTGGGACGGCAGCGACATCCCCGGTCAGGCCAAGATGGGCACGTGGCTGACCGAGGACGTCCCGGACCTGATGAAGGCCAACTTCCGTACGATCAAGTCCCGTGACGGCTGGGGCTACATGGGCTCCTCCACTGGTGGCTTCGCGAGCCTGAAGTCCGTGCTCAAGCACCCCGACAAGTTCAAGGCCGCCGTCGCCAACGGCCCGGACATCGTCCCCGACTCCCCGCTGTGGAGGGGCCACGAGAAGGAGAAGGCCGAGAACAACCCCGAGGTGCTGGCGAAGAACCTGATCGCCGCCAAGGGCCCGGACGTCTACGTCGCCTTCCAGGTCGGCACGAAGGAGAACCCGGCGACCATGTCCGCCGTCAAGAAGTTCATGGCCTCCTACGGCAAGGGCCCGGTCCACACGCGGCTGTGGGAGATCCCCGGCGGCGACCACAACGGCGCCACCTA
Source organism: Streptomyces sp. C36 (assembly GCF_040932295.1). Lineage (NCBI taxonomy): Bacteria > Bacillati > Actinomycetota > Actinomycetes > Kitasatosporales > Streptomycetaceae > Streptomyces > Streptomyces sp. C36. Next base: position 520,135 of record NZ_JBFQGI010000001.1, read on the forward strand.
CCTCGCGAACATGGAGGGCCCCATGCAGTGGGTCAGCGAGCAGCTGGCTGGCCCGACGCCTTCCTCCTGACGCCGGGCGCCGGGTCGCTACCGCATCGTGTACGTCAGGCAGTCGGCCGCGTCCTGCAGCGCGGCCACCGTGATGCCGGGGGCCTGGCATTCGAGCCCGACGTTGTGGAGGCAGCCGGACACCTTGCACGCGCCGACCCGGCCGGTGGCGGTGGCGTCGCCGCCCTTCGACGGGAAGGTGAAGAACGTGTCGCAGCGGGCGTGCGTCCCGTCGCCGACCGTGATCGCCAGGGCGTGGCAGGTGCTGTCCTGGTTGTACGCGCAGTCGGCGACCTGGCACACGGCCACCTGAGGCATCTCCACGGCGTTCTCCTCGGTGCGACGTCACGACTACCCGCGCAGGCCGCGCCGCGCTCCCGGCCCGCCGGCCGCCACCTGTCCCCCGATGCCTTCCTCCGGGAAGGAACGGTGACACCGACGGCCGCGCGTGTTCACCCGGAAGCCGGGGCGGTCCCGCCGTCAGCCGCGGATCTCCACACAGGTGCGCCCGCGCGGGACGACCTTCTTGTCGACGTGCTTCTTGTCGACGTGCTCCCAGCCCTCGACGCAGATCTTCGTGTGGTCGGGGAGCCTACGGCCCAGGGCCAGCGTGTACCGGGAGCCCTCGTGCCAGTGCTGGGTCGAGCTGATGCCGTCCAGGCCGCCGCCGTACATGCGGAAGTGCCCGAAGAACTCGGAGTCCGGCGCGGTGGTGGCCGTCGCTCTGGCCACGTACAGGCCCGTGCCCTCGACCGTGAGGCAGGCCTGGCCGGCGCAGCTCCGGCCGCCCGCCGACGCGGAGGGGGCGGCGGTGACGAGCAGGGCCGTCGCCGCTGTCACCGCCGTCACGCACGCGGCGGCGCGCGGGAACCGGCGTGTGCGGGCGGGGGCACGGTGCGGGGCACGCTTCATGAGGTCCGTCCTTCGGTCCGATCACAGGGCGTACGAGTGCATGCCCAGCCACCCGGCGACGATCCGGCGTGTCACCCGTACGGGTCAGCCGGAAGCCGGGCGGCGGGGGAGCGGAACCGATTTGGCGGACGGGCGGGATGTCCGTGTAATGTTCTCCGTGCCGCCAGGGACGCCCGGCGGACAACAGAACAAGGGGCTATAGCTCAGTTGGTAGAGCGCCTGCATGGCATGCAGGAGGTCAGGAGTTCAATTCTCCTTAGCTCCACAGGAACGTGCTCGACGAGCACATAAGGGAGAGGCCGCCGGATTCGGCGGCCTCTCCCTTTCCCTTTGCCTTTTCCCTTTCCTGTCTCAGGCCGTCGATCCCGTCGCCGCTTGACCCTCCCCCTACGTCAGGCTCCACCCTGATCCGGACGAAGGGCGGTTGCATGAGTTATTCGGTCGGGCAGGTATCGGGATTCGCCGGAGTCACGGTCCGCACCCTGCACCACTACGACAAGGCGGGGCTGCTGTCCCCGAGCGACCGGAGCCCGGCGGGCTACCGGCTCTACAGCGACGCGGACCTGGCGCGGCTGCAGCAGATCCTCTTCTACCGCGAGCTCGGATTCCCGCTCGACGAGATCGCCGCCATCATGGCGGACCCCGACGCCGACGCGCTCGGTCACCTGCGGCGCCGGCACCGGCTGCTCAAGGAGCAGATCACCCGGCTGAACCGGCTGGTCGAGGTCGCCGAGCAGGCCATGGAGGTGAGCGGCACGGGCGTCGAGCTGACCCCGCAGGAGCGCTTCGACGTGTTCGGCGAGGTCGCCTTCGACCTCAGCTACGCGACGGACGCCCATCTCAAATGGGGGCACAGCGAGGGCCACCGGCAGTCGATGGCCCGGGCGGCCGCCCACACCAAGGAGGACTGGCGGCAGATCATGTCCGAGGCCGCCGAGTGGCGGCGGCGCCTGATCGCCGCGTACGACGCGGACGAGGCGTGCGACGGGGAACGCGCCATGGACCTCGCCGAGGAGCACCGCGGCCACATCGGCCGCTGGTTCACGCCGTGCCCTCCGGAGATGCACTGCCGCATCGCCGACGACTACGTGGAGGACGCCCGCGCCTTCGCGCTCGTCGTACCGCCCTCCGAGCAGCGCACCGGCCTGGCCGCCTTTCTCCGGGCGGCAGTCCACGCCAACGCCGAAAGGACGCGGGAGCGATGAGAGTCCTCATCATGACGGCCGGTTCCCGGGGCGACGTCGCCCCCTACACGGGCATCGGCGCCCGGCTGCGGGAGGCCGGCCACCACGTCGCCGTCGCCGCGCCCGAGTCCTTCGCCGGACTGGTGGCCGACAGCGGCCTGGACTTCCGGGGCCTGCCCGTCGACCCCCGCGGCCGGAAACCGCCCGCCGACGGCTCCGGGGGCTCCGGTGGCGCGCCGAGCGGCACAAGGGAGCTCATCCGCGCGGCGGCGGCCTTCGTCCGCGACCTGGGCCGGGGCCTCGCCGACGCGGCCGAGGCCCACGACGCCCAGCTGCTGCTGCTCTCGACCACCACGGCCCCGCTGGGCTGGCACGTCGCGGAGGCCATGGGGATCCCCACCCTCGGCGCCTACCTCCAGCCCGTCGCCCCCACCGCCGACTTCCCGCCGGTGGTCGGCGGAGGCCGGTCGCTGGGCCGCTGGGGCAACCGGGGCGCCGGGCGGCTGGCGCTGCGCGTCGTCGACCGCGTGCACGCGGCCGCGGTGAAGGACCTGCGCGACCGGCTGGGCCTGCCGCCCGTCCCGCCCCGCGCGGTACGCCGACGGCTCGAGCAGGCCGACTGGCCGGTCCTGCACGGCTTCAGCCCCACCCTCGTACCCCGCCCGGCCGACTGGCGCGAAGGACTGCGGGTCGTCGGCAACTGGTGGCCCCACACCGACGCCGGCCGCCGCCTGCCGGGTGCCGTCGAGGACTTCCTGCGGGCCGGCCCGCCCCCGGTCTTCGTCGGCTTCGGCAGCATGGGGGCGGGCGAGGGGGAGCGCCTGAGCGGGCTCGCCGTCCGCGCACTGCGCCGGGCCGGGGCGCGCGGCGTGGTCCAGGCCGGCTCGGCCGGCCTGTCGGCCGCCACCGACGACGTCCTGACCGTCGGCGACGTGCCGCACGCCCTGCTCTTTCCCCGCATGGCCGCCGTGGTCCACCACGCCGGTGCGGGCACGACGGCGGCCGCGCTGCGGGCGGGCGTACCGGCCGTACCGGTGCCGGTCACCGCCGACCAGCCCTTCTGGGCCCGGCGCGTCGCCGCCCTCGGCGCGGCGACCGCCCCCGTACCCTTCGCCGAGCTGTCCGCCGACCGCCTGGCCGACGCGATACGGCAGGCCCTCGACGAGCCCTCCTACCGCGACCGGGCCCGAAGCGCCGCCACGGCGCTCAAGGCGCAGGACGGCGCGGGCGAGGTCGTCGGGGCGATCGAGGACATGGCACGGCAGGAGCGGCGTCCGTAGCCGCCGCAACGTTTCGCGGACGGGGGCGTTGTGCACGGCGATGAGCGACGACCCCGGTGCGCGACGGTGCGCGTGGACCCGGCTGAGCAGCCGGCCCGTGCACCGCGGCGAGCATCTCACCCTGCACCACGACCGCGTACTGCAGCCCGACGGCATGGAGGGGACGTACGACCGGATCACCCTCGCGGACGGCGCCAGGGTCGTCGCGATCGACGCCGACGACAGGGTCGCCCTCGTGGAGGACGCCTTCTACCCGCTGGGCGAACGCCTCCTCCACGTGCCGGGCGGCGCGATCGCGGCAGGCGAGCGACCCGAGGACGCGGCCGCGCGCGAGTGCGAGGAGGAGACCGGCCTGCGCCCGGGCACGCTGCGCCCGCTGACCGCCTACCACCCGCTCCCGGCCCGGACGTCCGCCGTGACCCACCTCTTCCTCGCCACCGACCTGCGGCGCGGTGCCCTGCGCAGGGATCCGACCGAGGCCACGATGAGCGTGCGCTGGGTGCCGCTCGGCGAGGCGGTGGCCGCGGTGTGCTCGGGGGCCGTCTCGGAGGCGGGCAGCGCGATCGGCCTGCTGCTCGCGGCGTCCGTGCTCACGCCCGCCGAGGCGGGCACGGTCCGGTCGCCCGGACGATAGCGGCCTCGACGCCGTGCCGGGTCGGATGAGCAAGTTCGTCACGGATCTGCTGGACGCCCCGCGCGGCTGACGTCCGGCGGGGGCCGCGCCGGCCCGCGCCGCCGGACCAGCAGGCTGCCCAAGGCGGTGCGCCGGTGCAGGACCGCCCGCCCGGCGCGTTCCGTGGTGATCAGGCCCGCGCCGCGCAACGCGGCGGCGTGGGCCGAGGCGGTGGCGTCGCTGACGCCCAGCCGGCGCGCGAGGTCGCCGGTGGTGTGCTCGTCGGCGAGCAGGACCAGGGCGCCGAGGCGGGTGCGGCCGAGCACCGCCGCCAGCGCCTCCTCCGTGCCGGGGGCCGCGGACGCGGAGAGCGGCAGGCCGGGACCGGCGGGGTAGGTCAGGTACAAGGGGCCGTCGGGCGGGTCGGCGACGACCGGATGGCCGGTCCAGTGGAAGGTGGGGACGAGCACCAGCCCCCGCCCGTGCGGCCTGACGTCCTGGGGGCCGGGGCCGTCGAACTCCCAGACGTTCTCGCGCAGTCGTGAGCCGGGGAGGAGCGCGGTGAGCGCGGCGCCGACGCCGTGCTCGGCCACGGTCAGGGCGTGGCGGGTGAACTCCGCCTGATGCAGGTCCTGTACCAGCGGCCACACGGGCCCCAGGACCGTCTCGAAGGCGGCGTGCTGGGCGCGGCGCAGCACCTGCCAGGCGTCGGCGTCGCCCCGGTGCAGGTCGCGGACCCACAGGGGAGCGGGGGCGCCGTGACCGGCGTAGGCGCGCTCGATCCCGGAGCGCACGAGGTCCGGGTGCGAGGCCCGGGCGGTGTCCAGCCCCTCCCGGAGGTCGGTGCTGAAGACGTCGAGGAAGGCGGGGGCCCGCCCCGCGGGGACCAGGTCCGCCAGCGGCTCGACGGCGGCCGGCAGGGACCGGATCAGGCGCTGCCGCCAGCGGCCGTAGAGCAGTTCCTCCCGGTGGCCGCTCACGAGCATCATCAGGGTCGCGTTCAACTCCTGCAGCGGGGCCGGCCGGGACGCGAAACGGACCCGGGCGACGTCGGCGGCCGTGAGATGGATCCGGATCACTACACTCCCCGGCGACGCCGCGCCATCGTTTCGGTCAGAGCCTCAACCCTCGCCCGCGCCCCGGGCCGGGCGCCAGCATTCGGTCATGCCCCCGCCATTCACGCAGGGGCCGCCGCAAGGCGCAAGGACCGAGGTCACAGGAGTGAGGGGACGTCATGTTCCGCAAGGACGCCGTCGCGAATGCCACCGCGAATGCCACGGCGAACACCACCGCGAACACCGGCGGTAGCAGGGGTGCGGGCGTGCCCGGAGTGAGCCGGCGGGCCGTCACCGCGTCGGCCGTCGCGGCGGCCGCGCTGCTGGTCACGGGCGGGGGCGGGAGTGCGGTCGCCCGGGCGGGGGAGCGGCAGGCGGCCGGGCTGACCCTCCGGCTGCCGGCGCCGACCGGCCCGTACCCGATCGGGACGACCGAGCTCCACCTGGTCGACCGCGCCAGAAAGGATCCGTGGGATCCGGCGATCCCGGTCCGGGAAGTGATGGTCACGGTGTTCTACCCGGCCCGTACCGTCCATGGGTACCCGCGCGCACCGCAGATGAGCGCGGGCGCGGCCCGGGAGATGATCGACCCTCTGCTGCACCCTGAGCTGCCGAAGGCGGGGGTGGACTGGGCGGCCACCCTGACGCACGCGCACACGGGCGCGCCCGCGCGGGCCGGGCGGCGGCCGGTGCTGCTGTACAGCCCCGGAGGCGGCGACCCGCGCACCATGGGCACCACCAACGCCGAGGAACTGGCGAGCCACGGCTATGTGGTGGTGACCGTCGACCATCCCGGCGACGCCTCCGAGGTCGCCTTCCCCCGTCGGGCGCCGTGGCGGCCGCAGGTCCGGCACACCGTACTGAGAGGGGATCCCCGGAAGGACCCGGCCTTCTTCCGGGCCCTGATCGACACCAGGATCGCGGACGTGCGCTTCGTGCTGGACCGGCTCGGGGCGCTGGCCGCCGGCCGGAACCCGGACGCGGAGGCGCGTCGGCTGCCGGAGGGCCTCGGCCGCGCGCTGGACCCGCGGCGGGTCGGCGTGTACGGGCACTCGGCCGGCGGGACCACCGCCGCCGAGGCGATGTACGAGGACCGGCGCATCGGCGCCGCCGTGGACCTGGAGGGCTATCTCGACCATCCGCCGCATGCGCCGGGCGAGGAAGGGGAGTTGTTCCCGGTGGCCCGCGACGGGGTGGACCGGCCGCTGCTCCTGCTGGGCACGGACGGCTTCCGCGACGGGGACATCGACCGCTCCTGGGCCGCCATGCTCGCCCACCCGGGCGGCCGCACCCGCCGTCTGCGGATCGACGACGCCGCGCACTGGGTGTTCACCGACCACGCGGCCATGGCGCCCCAGTTGCAGGCCGCCGGGCTGATGACGGCGCGGGACCGGGTCGAGCTGGTCGGCGGCGTCGACCCGGCGGTGAGCGTGCCCGCGGTGCGCGGCCATCTGCTCTCCTTCTTCGCACGCCACCTGCCGGTCCGGGCCGCCGGCTGAGGGGCGGGCCCCGGCGGGCCGGGCCCGAGGTGCACTGGAAAGGGCGTTCCCCTAGCGTGGACGGGAGCGGCCTTTCCGCCCGTATTCGGGGTATTCGCCGGTGCTTCCGCCGCCACAGAAGCCACCGCACCCTCAGGGAGACACCATGGTCAAGCACAGTGCCGCCCGCCGCCCCGTCTCGGTGTACGCGCTGGCCGGGGTCCGGCTCTTCAACGGGGTCAGCGGGCTGCTGATGCCCGCCGTCCTCATCCGGCGCCTCGAGCCCGGCAGCCGGCTCAGTCCGGCGGCCGTCTACGCCTTCCGGCTCTTCGGGATCCGTACGATCCTCCTCGGCCTCGACCTGCTCACCCATCGGGGCGAGCGGCTGCGCGAGGACCTGCGCGAGGGCGTCGTGATCCACGGCAGCGACACCGCGACGGCGGCCCTGCTCGGCGTCACCGGACGGGTGGCGCCCCGCACCGCCGCCCTGACCACGCTCATCTCGGCCACGAACACGGTCCTGGCGGCCACCGCGACCGACCGCGTCGGCGGGTGCGGCGCCACCTCCCACCGCTGCTGCGGGAAGCGGGCGGGCAAGAGGAAGCGGACGTGACCACGGAGCCCGGCGCTCCCGCCACCGAGACCGGCTTCGACTACGTCGTCGTCGGCGCGGGCGCCGGCGGCGGACCCCTGGCGGCCAACCTCGCCGCCGCCGGCACGCGCGTCCTGCTGATCGACGCCGGCGGCGCCGAGGACAACGACAACTACGCGGTGCCCGCCTTCCACGCGGACGCCTCGGAGGACCCGGTCCAGCGCTGGGACTACTTCGTGCGGCACTACGCCGACGAACAGCAGCACCAGCGCGACAGCAAGCTCGTTCCCGGCAAGGGCATCCTCTACCCGCGTGCCGGGACGGTCGGCGGCTGCACCGCCCACCACGCCCTGATCACCGTCTACCCGTACAACCGCGACTGGGACGCGATCGCGGAGGAGACCGGCGACGCCTCCTGGCGCAGCAGCGTCATGCGCCGCTACTTCGAGCGCCTGGAGCGCTGCACCTACCGGTCCGCGCCCAGGAAGCCGCCCGCGAACCCTCTGCTGGCCGCTCTCCTGCGGCATCTGCCCTTCATCGCCGCCACGTACCGCAACGACTCGCGGCACGGATTCGACGGCTGGCTCTCGACCGCTCTCGCCGATCCCGAGCTCATCGTCCAGGACAAGCAGCTGCTGAAGGTCATCCTCTCCGCCGCCGAGGAGACCCTCGCCGATTTCCTCGGCCGTCCGCTGTCCCCGGCGGAGAGCCTGCGTTCCTTCGTCGACCCCAACGACTGGCGGGTCCAGACGCAGGGGCTGCAGGGCCTGTGGCAGATCCCGCTGTCCACGGCGAACGGGCGGCGCGGCGCCGCGCGCGAGCGCGTCCTCACGGCCGCGGCCGGCCACCCGGACCACCTGACTGTCCGCACGGACACGCTGGTCACCCGGGTCCTGCTGGACGAGTCGGGAAGGGCCGTCGGCGTCGAGTGCGTCGAGCGTCCGCACGCCTACCGGGCCGACCCCCGCGGCGGGGACGCGACCGGGCCGCCGCCCGTACGCCGCACGGTCCTCGCCTCCCGGGAGGTGATCCTGGCGGCCGGTGCCTTCAACACCCCCCAGCTGCTGATGCTCTCGGGCATCGGCCCGGCCGAGGAGCTGCGCCGGCACGGCATCCCCGTACGCGTCGACCTTCCGGGCGTGGGCGCCAACCTGCAGGACCGCTATGAGGTCGGCGTGGTCAGCGAGATGGACCGCGAGTTCCCCGTCATCAAGGACTGCGACTTCCACGCGCCACGGCCCGGGGCCGAACCCGACCGCTGCTACCGCGCCTGGCGGCGTGGCGAGGGCCTGTACACCACCAACGGCGCCGTCGTCGGCATCACCCGCAAGTCCCGCCCGGACCTCGACGCCCCGGACCTGTTCGTCTTCGGCGGCCCCTTCGACTTCCGCGGCTACCGCCCCGGCTACTCCCTCGACCTGACGCGCCACCGGGACCGCTTCACCTGGGCGATCCTCAAGAGCCGCACGCACAACACCGGCGGCCGGGTGCGGCTGCGCTCCGACGACCCGCGCGACCCCCCCGACGTCGACTTCCACTACTTCACCGAGGGCACGGACACCGACGGCCGGGACCTGGAGGCGATGGCCGACGCCGTGGAGTTCGTCCGCCGGATGAACCGCAGGGCCGACTCGGTGATCGTCAAGGAGCTGTGGCCCGGCCCGCAGGTCTGCGACCGCGAGGAGATCCGCCGCTTCGTCCGGGACGAGGCATGGGGCCATCACGCGTCCTGCAGCTGCCGGATGGGACGGGCCGACGACCCGTCGGCCGTCGTCGACAGCCGGTTCCGGGTCCGCGGGGTGTCCGGCCTGCGGATCGTGGACGCCTCCGTCTTCCCCCGCATCCCCGGGTTCTTCATCGTCACGCCGGTCTACATGATCAGCGAGAAGGCGAGCGACGTGATCCTCGCCGACGCGGCCCGCAGCGACAGGACCCCCGCACCGCCCCCGACGACCTGACCAGGGACAGCCAGAGGAGTACGACCATGAGCACGCGACGATGCGCCCCCCGGGGCTCCGGCTACCGCTCCAGCCTTCCGTGGCGGCTCCTCGCCGGCCTCGCGGGCTATGTCGACCGGCGCGTCGGCTGGGACAAACTGGCCGTCATCCCCGGGCTGCTGACCATCCTCGGGCTGCGCGTCAGGTACCGCCGGGAGAACCTCCACGACACCACCCATCTGCCCTCCGTCAACCTCCCCGAACCCGCGCCCCCGTCCGCGAAGCACCGGGTCGCCCGTACCGCGGACGGCAGCCACAACGACCTCGACGAGCCGCGCATGGGCATGGCCGGAACCCGCTTCGGCCGCAACGTCCCGCTGGACCGGATCGCCCCGGCCAAGCCCGAGGACGTCCTGTCGAGCCCGAACCCGCGCGAGGTCAGCCGGGCCCTGTTCACCCGCCACGAGCTCGTCCCGGCCACTACGGTCAACTCCCTGGTCGCCGCCTGGCTGCAGTTCATGATCCGCGACTGGTTCAGCCACGGCACGAGCCCCACGGACCGGCCCTGGGAGGTCCCCCTCATGGCCGACGACCGCTGGCCGGAACGCCCCATGCGCATCATGCGCACCCCGGACGACCCGACCCGCGACCCGAACGCGCCCGCCGGCACCCCCGACACCCGCGTCAACGTCTTCTCCCACTGGTGGGACGCCTCCCAGATCTACGGCGCCGACGCGGACGAACAGCGCCGGCTGCGCACCGGAAACCTGGGCAAGCTCTACCTCTGGGACGACGAGCGCCCCACGCCGGGCCCCGCCACCGACCCCTCGAGCATCCCCGGCTTCTGGCTCGGCCTGGCCATGATGCACGACCTGTTCACCCGGGAGCACAACGCGATCTGCGACCAGCTGCACGCCGCGTACCCGGCCTGGGACGACGAGGAGCTCTTCCAGCGGGCCCGCCTCGTCAACGCCGCCCTCCTCGCCAAGATCCACACCACGGAGTGGACCCCGGCCGTCATCAGCCACCCCACCACCGTCAAGGCGCTGCGGACCAACTGGTGGGGCCTCGCGGGCGAGCGCGTCCACGACCTCTTCGGCCGCGTCAGCGACAGCGAGATCATCAGCGGCATCCCGGGCGGCGAGACCGACCACTACGGCATCCCGTACGCCCTCACCGAGGAGTTCGTGGCCGTCTACCGCATGCACCCCCTCATCCGCGACGACTGGCACCTGCGCTCGGCTGCGGACAACGCCACGCTGCGCGAATGCACCTTCCGCGAGATCGCCGGCCCCAAGGCGCTCCAGGTCCTGCAGACCGTGGACGCCGCCGACCTGCTCTACAGCTTCGGCACGCTCCCCCCGGGCCTGGTCACCCTCCACAACTTCCCGCGGTTCCTGCAGGAGTACGAGCGCCCGGACGGACATCTGCAGGACCTCGCCGCCACCGACATCCTGCGCAACCGCGAAATGGGCGTCCCCCGCTACAACGAGTTCCGGCGGCTGCTGCGACTGAAGCCCGCCGAGTGCTTCGAGGAGCTGACGGACAACCCGGCGTGGGCCAAGGAGATCAAGCGGCTCTACGCGGGCGACGTGGAGAAGGTCGACCTCACCGTCGGGATGTTCGCCGAGACGCTGCCGGCCGGATTCGCCTTCAGCGACACGGCGTTCCGCATCTTCATCCTGATGGCCTCGCGCCGCCTGAACAGCGACCGCTTCTTCACCGAGTACTACACCCCGGCCGTGTACTCCAAGGCCGGCATGGCGTGGATCGACGACAACACGATGCTCACCATCCTGCTGCGCCACCACCCGGAACTGCGCTCCGCCCTGGCGGGCCTGAGCAACGCGTTCGCGCCGTGGAACACGGCGCCGCGCACGGTCTGAACCCGGCGCGCAGCCGGCGCGCACCCTGGTGGGCGGCACGGCCGCGCGGGAGACCCCGCGCGGCCGACGCGCGCTCAGGCGGTGGTGAATAATCGCGCCATGGATCAGATCGACAGGAATATCTTGCGCGAGCTGCAGAACGACGGTCGGCTGACCATCCAGGAACTGGCCCAGCGGGTGGGCCTCACCTCCTCGCCCTGCATGCGCCGCGTCCGGCAGCTCGAGCAGGACGGGGTGATCCAGGGCTACCGGGCGGTCATCGACCCCGAAGCCGTCGGGCGCGGCTTCGAGGTCCTCGTCTCCATCGAGGTCAAACGCGACCGGGAGGCGGTCGAGGCCTTCGAGGCCGCACTCCAGGACATCCCGGACGTCATCGAGGCCTACCGCCTCTTCGGCAGCCCCGGCTGCCTGCTGCGCATCGCGGTCGCCGACCTCACCGCCTACGAACGGCTGTGGATCGAACGCCTCACCACGTTGTCCGGCATCACCGAGGTCAACTCGCAGATCATCATGAAGCGGATCAAGGAATCGCGGGGCCTGCCGGTCGGCGGCTGAGACCGAGTGTCGTCCTGCGTGATCACGCGCTGTGCGACGATCTTGTCGTGATCGACTTCGACGACGGGGGCTCCGCGCTCGCGGTGCCGGGGGCGCTGCTGGATCGCTCGCTGACGCGGATCGCTCGCTGACGCGGATCGCCGAAGTCTCGGCGGACGCCCGCCGCTTCGACCGGTAACTCATCCGCGCGACGGCCGACGTGTGGGACAGCAACTCCCCCGGCGCGGCGGTCCGGCTCTGACCGAATGGATCGCCGAGGTGCTGCGTGTGACCGGCCGTCGACCGGACTTCGTCGCCGACCTCCGCGAACAGGCCCGGGCGGCCCGGCCCGTGGACACATCCTGGTGGCCCGCTCCCACCCCCTGGGCGCTCCCCGGTCCGCCGGAGTCCGAGCTCCGGCCGGCCGTGTACACCGCGGCGCACACCCGCTACGGCACTCATCACGGCGCTTCCTCCCTCGTGCACCTGGCCGTGCCGCCCCACCCCGAAGACACCGAAGGGACTCCGTGGCGCCCGCGGTCCGCGCGGAGCACCGCACTCGCCCGGTTCCGGCTGCGGACCGAGGCCTTCCAGGGCACCGGCCACGCGCGCGTCACCGTCGACGACGATGCGCTCCGCCACGTGGTCCTGCACGACGGAGCTCTCCACATCACCGACGCGTAGCCGACGCCCGGCAGCCTCTTACACGTCCTGCTTCAGCCCGATCCAGATCATGACGCCCAGCACGACCGCGACGAGGATCAGGAGGATCCCCAGGCAGCCGAACGTGGTCTTGACGGTCGCGCGGGCCTCGGCACGGCGGGTCAGCTCCTGCGGCGTCGTGGCCGGTCCGAAGGCGCGCCACAGCGCGCGGACGGACCAGTACGGGCTCATCACGATCGCGTAGATCGTCCACCCCGCGTAGTAGAGGAGCTCGAGGAACTGCGCGAGGAAGGCGACGACGACCAGGAAGGGGAACAGGAGCAGGCCGAGCAGCAGGCCCTTGTTCGCGAAGAGGGCGTCGAAGTCGGGCTTGGGCACCCGGAAGCGCCGCCGTCGGCCCGTCGGCGCGGAGGCGGGCTCCGGCGCGGGTGGGGGTGGGGGCGCGGAGGGCATGCCCGGCGGTGACGGGTAGGTGGGGTAATTCATGATCGGGGAGCCTAACCGGGCCCCGGGCGGGCCCCTCGACGGGCCCCTGACATGGCCCGGAAGTCGCCTCCGGTTATGGCCGCGTCGCTGTCAGTTCGTCTGCAGAGTGCATGGAGTTAGCACATCTGACCAGGTCTCGGATGCACATTCCGAGAATGTGTCCACAGATCCGCATCCGTGTGCGAGGATTCCGTTTCCCTGGCCCGTAGGGGGCCCGGGGTGAAAGGGAACCCTTCGTGAGAAAAGCGATAGTGAGATCCGCCGTGGGGGTGGGTCTGGCGGTGGCCGCTTCGGCGGCGTTGCTGCCTTCCTGGTCCGCCGGTGCGTCGCAGACGAACTCCGTGGACGACGGGACGGTGGACTCGTTCGGCCGCATCGCCCAGACGGTGCTCTCCGAGCGCACGGCGGCCCTCGTGGACGACCCGCGCGCGGCCGAGCGAATAGCCGGCCCGCAGGCCGGCCGTAACGTCCGCGTCTCGGCCGGTCTGACGCACAGCGAGGACACCGCGGTGACCTCGCTGCGCGCGCGCAAGAAGCTCCTCGCCAAGCTGGGCGAGGCGTACTCCGCCGCCAGGACCGAGGTCTCGGTCGACGACACCAAGGTCAAGGACGGCCGGGCGACGGTGGAGGTCACCGAGACCACCACCTTCACCTACAAGCGGGTCAAGGGCGACGAGCCGTCGACGACGGGCTTCAAGGCCCGTCACGAGCTCAGCTTCTCCGCCTCCAAGGGCGGGAAGTGGGAGCTGACCGGCATCCGCTCCACGGACAACGGCCTGCGGGCCGTCAACGCGCCGGTCGCGAAGCCGGTCGCCTCCGCCGGCTCCACGCCGAGCGCGACGCGCGCCGCCACCTCGTGGCCCGCCCGCGCGGTGCCGAAGAGGCAGACGACCTCCGGCTACGACTACGCGGCCATGGCGGCCTACGCGGAGAAGTACTGGCGGAACTACAACCCCTCCTACCGCAAGTTCAACGCGGACGGCGGGGACTGCACCAACTTCATCAGCCAGGCCCTCAAGGCCGGCGGCTGGAAGAACGAGACCGGCCCGGCCTCGGACTACCGCAAGTGGTGGTACGACCCCAAGGCCCAGTCGGACTCCTGGGTGGGCGCCAACGAGTGGTCCTGGTACGCGCTGAACTCCAAGCGCGTCACCACCCTCTCGAACGTCTACCAGCTCGAGGTGGGCGACATCCTGCAGATGGACTTCGACCGTGACGGTTCGAAGGACCACTCCATGATCACGACCTACCGCAGCCGCATGGGCGTGCCGTACGTCACGTACCACTCCACCAACACGTACCGGAAGTCGGTGGCGAGCATCGTCGCCTCCTACCCGGACGCGGTGTACTACGCCTACCGCACCTGACCGGTGCCGTCGGGGGCGTCGTTCGCGCGGCGCCCCCGACACGGGCCGACGACCGGGACGCGGGCCGACGACCGGGACGCGTCGGCGCGAACGCCCGCCCGGCCACCGGCCGGCTGGCTAGTCTCACAGGCGTGACCTACAGGCTGCGCATCGATCCGGGCCTCCACGCGGCCTACCGGGACCTGCCCGACGCGGCACGCCGTGACCTCGCCGTCTGCCTCCTCGACGCCCTCGCCGACCCGCTCGCCCACTCCGCCGTCTACGGCGTCGACGACGGCGTGCTGCGCACGATAGCCCACGGCCGTACGGCGGGCGTCATCCTCATCGGCGACGGCACCGTCACGCTCGTACAGATCACCTTCGTCGGCTGATCCCGCTCCTTCCTCCCCTTGGCGTGTGGCGCGCGAAGGACCCTTGACATGAACTCTCCGAATGTGAACGGATCGTTCCTGCGGTTCTTCGTACCCGACCACTCCATGAGGAGAGCACGATGCGATTACCGTTACCACCGCCCCGCGCCAAGTCCGGTTCCGGACCGCCCCGTTCGCGGCTGACGGCGGCCCTCACCACCGCGCTGCTGGCGGCCGGACTGCTGGTCGGCACCGCCCCCGGGCCGGGCGGCGCCACGGCGCGGGCGGACGACCGGCCGACGAGGCAGGCGGACCCGCCGTCCGGCAGCCTGCCGTTCACCACCTACAACATGCAGGGCTCCGACCACGGGCTGCGCTGGAACGGCGAGGTCGGCCCCCTGACGATGCACCACAACGTGGTCGTGCTCCAGGAGGCGGGCAGCGGGCCGCCCGCCGAACCGCACCAGTACCGCGGCACCGGTGAGTCGATCCCCATCCCCGGTCCGTTCCCGGCGGGCCTGCCGACCGCGGTGAACCACACACAGTGGGAGTACCGCCACCACCGCCGCCACGTGTACTTCCTCCAGACCGACCCCCGGCGCGACAGCACCACGGGACGGGACCGGTGGACCGGCGGCCGGGTCAACATGGCGGTGGTCACGCACGCACGCGCGGACGAGGTCCGCATCATCGAGAACCCGCTGTACAACCGGGACGAGCCCCGCAGCGAGTACCGGTACCGCCGCGCCCTCGGCCTCCGGTTCGGCAACACCGTCTATTACAACGTCCACGCGCGCGGCAGGGATGTCGCTCCTCTGCTCAGGCGGATCCGTGCCGCCACCCGGGCGGGCGAGAACTGGGTCATGGTCGGCGACTTCAACCTCGACATCCGCAACCGCACCGACCGGCAGGCCCGGGAGCAGACCCTCCACCTGCGGGCCGACGAGCAACTGGCCCGGCCCGGCCGCTCCACCCACCAGCGGGGCGGCGAACTCGACTACGCGATCACGCACGGCACGCCCCGGTTCAACGCGGACATCCCCGCAGGACGCGGCGCGGACCACTATGCCGTCCAGTTCGAACCCGCCCCCACTCCGGTGCCGGCCGCGCCCGACGGTCCGGTGCACAACTTCTCCACCGCCCTCGAGAACACCGCGACCGGGCAGGTCCTGGACACTCCGGGCACCGCCGGAGGCCGGGTGACCACCGGCCGGCAGCGGTACAACCTCCGTCAGCGGTTCCGTATGGACACCGTGCAGGGGCACTGGTACCGCTTCGCCCGCGGCAACAGTCCCCGAGCCGCGTCCGGCTCCCTCGCCGCCCGCGCCGACGGCGAGCTGTGCCCCGGCATCAACCCGTTCCTCCCGCTGGCCGTCGTCATGCTGCCGTGCAGCGCGCCCGGGGCCCAGTGGCGCCCCGAGGACCCGGGCACGCCCGGCGGCCCGCTGCGCTGGCGCAACTCCCGCCACCCGGAGCTGTGCCTGACCGGTGGCAGGAACGGGGAGGTCGCAGCCCTCGCGTGCGGTGACAGCACCACTCAGCAGTGGTGGGACAACTCCCGTGCGGTGGACGAGCGTGCCTGGGAGGGCGAGGAGAAGCGGGTCCAGCTGCGCGCGTACAACGGCCTCTTCCTGGACAACTTCAGCGCGCCCGGCCGCGACGGCACCCCGCTGACCACCCGCCGGCGCAACATCGGGGTCATCAGCCAGCGATGGGACACCCAGTACGCCGGCAGCGGCGACAACCTCGTCCGGCTCAAGGGAAGCGGCAGCGGAAGGTGCATCGACCTCGTGAACGAGGAGCGGCCCCGTCCCGGCGACCGTTCCGTGCTGCACGGCTGCACCGACCGCGGCAGCAAGATCGATGGCTCGGGCCACCGCTGGCAGGCGGAGACCTACGCCGACGGCAGCCTCCGCTTCCGCAACGAGGCTGCGCACATGTGCCTGGTGGCACCCGCGCGGGAGACGGGCTACGTCACGATGGAAACGTGCAGCGACGACGCCCGTCAGCGCTGGACGATCGTGCCGTGACGCTCTGACCGGAGCATCGACGGCGGCGTACGCGGCGGCCGAGGTCGCCGCGTACGCCGCTCCGTCGCATCCGGTGATCTCAAGCCCTGACAAATTCATGACAAAACCCGAACAAACGCTTGCTTGACTCGTTCCCGAACCACTGAAGCACCATCACGAACGAGGCAGGGCGGCCACATGAGCGCAGCACGATTCGCGGAGTGGACCGAGCACTTCATCGCGGAGGCCGAGCGCCGCGAGCGGGTCGGCGACCCCGGCTGGACGGCGGGCGCCGACCTGCCGGTGCCGGTGTGGCGGAGCCTGCAGCGCTTCCAGTTCGGCGAGGACGGCGACGGGGCGAACCTCATAGGCAAGGCGGATCTGGCGGGGGACGCCGACTACGCCGCGGCCGTTCGGCTGTTCGTCGCCGAGGAGCGCGACCACGCGCGGCTGCTGGCGCTCCTGCTGGCGGCCGGCGGTCAGGGCATCATCGACTCGTGCTGGAGCGACAAGGTCTTCGTGCGCATGCGTCGCCTGCTCGGCCTGCGCATGGAGCTGCTGACCCTGATGGTCGCCGAACTCGTGGCCGTGCGGTACTACCGCGCGGTCCGGGACGGCGCCGGGGACGCCCTGACGTCCGAGGTGGCGGCCCGCATCCTGGCCGACGAGGAGCGTCACATCCCGTTCCACTGCCGACGCCTGCGCGCTTCCGTGGCCGAGCTGCCCGCGCGCCCGCTGCGGACGCTGACGATGGCGGGCTGGCGTGGGCTGACGCTTGGCGCCGCGCTGTTCGTGGCGGCGGACCACGGCGCGGCCCTGGGGCGGCTGGGAGTGGGGCGCGGACGCTTCGTCGCGGACGTCATGGCGTCGACGGGCGGGGTCGTCGCGGACGTCCTGGACGGCAGCCGGCCCCTCGAGGTCCCGACCGGCGGCCGGTAGCTCACGGGCCGGTTCCGGTCGTACGCCCGGGCTGCCTGCGTCCGGGCATACGACAGCCCCCGGTGCTCGCACCGACTCTCGAGCCTTCCAGTCGTCGCTGACCTGCTCCGATATCGCTGCGTGCCCTCCGGGGGCCTAGCCAGTTTGCCGAGATGGGGGTCACTCGGGCCGATGGACGTCTCCACCGACGGTGCGGCTCTCACCGGTTGTCTGGTGTAATCGCCAGTTTCCTCCTTATTTGTCCAAAGTCAAGGGGTGAAGAAAATCCCTGCTTGAACGCGTTCAAAGGGGTGGGGACGTGGACCTCACGTCAACCATCTGCTGGTGGTCGGGTTCCGCCTGGTGAACCAGGGGTCCATCTCCTTGTACCTGCCCGACGGCACCACCGTCGCCGCCCCCTGGGCACCCCGGGGGAACCACCCCGGTCCGGCCCGCGTTGCTTCTCCCGAGGGGCCCGGCGCGGGCGAACGGGAGGACGGGGGGAGCGGTGATGAACGAGCTGGTGGCCGGGGGGAACCGTGCGTTGCCCACGGGGGCGGTCACGATCCGTGTGCCCGGTCCGTTCGACGTCTCCCTGATCGTCACCGGAACGGACGGCAGGACGTCGGGGGACGGCGACTTCGTGTTCTTCAACCAGCCCTCGGCACCCGGCGCGCGCCTGGACGGCGACACCGTCACCGTGGACCCGGCCCTGCTGCGGCCCGGTGCCGCGCGGGTCACGGTCGTCCTCAGCCCGGCCGACGCCCACACCCCGCTGGCCTCGCTGCCCCCGCCCGTCATGACCGTTACGGGCGATGGGCGCCGGCCGCTGGCCCGGTTCGCCCCTCCCCGGCCGGCCGCCGAGACCGTCCTGCTGCTCGCCGAGCTGTACGCGCGCGACGGCGGATGGAAGATACGGGCGCTGGGGCAGGGCTACGCGGACGGACTGGCCGGGATCGCCCGCGACTTCGGCATCGACGTCGTCGAGGACGAGGCCGATGCCGGCGAGCCCGGCGGACCGGGCGGACCCGGCGAACTCCTCGCCCTGGTCAACTCCGAGCGGTCCCGGGCGGGCGTGCGCCCGCTGGCGGTGGACGCCCGGCTCGCCGCGGCCGCCCGTGCCCACGCCGCGGACATGGCCGCGCACGGCCGCCTCTCAGCCGAGAGCCCCGGCGGGGACTCGCTCTTCCAGCGCGTGACCGCCGCCGGCTATACCTACCTCGTCCTCGCCGAACACATGGTCTCGGGCCCGCGCACGGCCGCCGAGTTCGTGGACTACTGCCGGGCGGGGCACGAACGCCGTGCCCCCTTCGGCGACGAGGCGTTCACGCACCTCGGCGGCGGCCACGCGGTGGACGCCAGGAGCGGGCTCACGTACTGGACGGTGCTGTGGGCGCGGCCGTACTCCGCCGCCGGCCTGCGGAGTGCCACGGACGAGGTACTCGCCCTCACCTACGCCGAACGGGCCGCCGCCGGCCTGCCCCCGCTCGCCGCCGACCCCCGCCTGGCCGCCGCGGCCCGGGACCACAGCACGGACATGGTCCGCCGGGACTTCTACTCCCACACCACCCCGGAGGGACGCGAACCCTGGGACCGAGCCCGGTCCGCGGGCGCCGCGCACCGGGCGATCGGGGAGAACATCGCCTGCGGCCAGCGCACGCCCGCCGAGGTCGTCCGCGGCTGGATGAACAGCCCCGGCCACCGCGCCAACATCCTCACGCCGGGCTTCTCCCACCTGGGCGTGGGGTACGCGCCCGGCGGCCGCGCCGGCACGTACTGGACCCAGCTCTTCGGAGGAGCCTCCTGAGAACCGGGGCCTCGCGAGACCCCGGGGCCCCTCTTTCACCTCTTTCACCGTTCAGCACCCGGACCGCCGTGCCGCAGAATGGCCGCCGACGAATGCAGTGAAGGCGAAGGCAGTGAAGGGCAAGGCGATGACGGCGTCGTGGGAGCAGTACGGCTGGGGTCCGTGGAGTGCTGACGAAGACATTCCGCATGAGGTGCCGGACGAGGCGACCCTCACCGGCCGAGGGCTCCCCGGCACGCTCAGGCCCGTCAAGGGTGACGGAGTGACACAATCCGCCGTCTTCGACCCCTCCATGAAGCACCACGCCCGGGCCGTGCGGCCGAGCGAGCCCCGGTTCGCGGACGCCGCGACGGGCGAGCGCTGGTACGCGGCCCGCCGGATCGCCCTCGACCACGTCCTCGCCGCCGTCGCGGGCGGCGAGTGGGCCGCCCACCTGGTGCTGCGCGGCAGTGTCCTGCTCCGGGCCCGGTACGGGCGGGCCGCACGCGAGCCGGGCGACGTGGACTTCGTCGTCACGCCCGCCACATGGCAGGCGACGGACGCCCGTACCGAGCGCATGCTCACCGGCATCGCACGGGCCGCCGAGGAGCTGTCGCTGCGCGGGGGCCCGGTCCGGTTCGACGCCCGCGGCGCCGTCAGCGACGAGATCTGGACGTACGACCGGGTGCCCGGCCGCCGCGTGGTGATCCCGTGGACGGCCGACGGGCTGCCGGGCGGAACGGTCCAGGTGGACTTCGTCTTCAACGAGCCCCTGCCCGTCCCCGCCGCCCCCACCTCCCTGCCCCGCCCCGAGGGCGCCGGAGAGCCGCTGACCCTCCTCGCCGCCACGCCCGGACTCTCCCTCGCCTGGAAGGTCCTGTGGCTGCTCTCCGACATGTACCCCCAGGGCAAGGACCTCTACGACGCCCTGCTGCTGGCCGAGGACCCCTCCACCAGCCTCCCCTTCGACCTACTGCGCACCGTGTTCGTGAGCGCGGACGGCTACTACAACCGCAACCCCGTCCTCCCGAAGACCGTCGCGTCCTGCGGGTCGCACGCGGACTGGTACGAGTTCGCCAAGGACTGCCCCCATCTGGCGGGCGCCCCCGGCCGCCCCGGCGACGGCCCGCCGGCCGACCTCGTACGCAGGCTCACCGCCGCCCTCGCCCCCACCTTCGCCCTCGACGACGGCAGCGGTGAGCCCCCGGCCTACCAGCTGCGCGCCGCGTGGCTCGCCGCGACGATGCCCACCTTCCGGGAGGCCCTGAGGGCGGGCGGCACGGACGGGCTCCAGGAAGTGCTGATGACCCGATACCACCACGCCGCACAGGCGATCGTGATCACCCGCGAGCTGCTCGGCCGCGAGGCGTGCGACATCGCACGGGCGGCCGGGATCGTCGCGGAATACCGCGCCTCCGACCGCCACCCGCGTGCCGACGACCTGCGCGACCTCCTCGGCGATGCCGACACGGCCGCCGCCGAGCTCAGCGGGCGGTCCCTCTCCGGGTGATCCGGTGGAGCCTTCCGGCACGGTGGCCTGAATCGGACCCTCGTCCCGCCGTGAACGGAGCCACTACAGTGGACCGCCGGTTCCAGCGGTCGTGCGGGATGACCATGACGCGTCGGGAGTCGTAATGGCCTCATTCGTACCGCCTCATGCCCTGATCGGGGACGGACCGCACAAGGTCGTCGCCGTGCACGGATGGTTCGCCGACCGCTCGGCCTACGACGCGGTGGCGCCGGACCTCGACGGGAACGCCTTCCAGTACGCGCTGGCCGACCTGCGGGGCTACGGCGAGGCGATGGGCGCTGCCGGTGCGTACACCACGGGTGAGGGCGCGGCCGACGTGCTGGCGCTCGCCGACCGGCTGGGCTGGCAGCGGTTCTCGCTGATAGGGCATTCGATGGGCGGCGGTGTCGTCCAGCGCGTGGCGGCCATGGCGCCCGGGCGCGTGCGCAGGATCGTCGGCGTCTCCCCGGTCCCCGCCTCGGGGCTCCCCCTGCCGCCGGAACAGTGGGAGCTGTTCGCGGCGGCGGACCAACGGCCGGACAACCGGCGCCTCATCATCGACCTCACCACCGGCGGACAGCGCCCCGCCCGCTGGCTGGACCGGATGGTGCGGCGGTCGCTGGAGCGCAGCGACCCCAAGGCGTTCCGGGCCTGGCTGGACTCCTGGGCCGGCGAGGACTTCCACGCCGAAGTCGAGGGTTCCTCCGTCCCCGCGCTGGCGGTCGTCGGGGCCCTGGACCCGGCGCTGACGGCCGAGTTGACCCGTGACACATGGATGCGGTGGTACACGGACGGCCGGATCCGCGAACTGCCGGCCGCCGGGCACTACGCCATGGACGAGACCCCCTTGGAGCTCATCCGGGTCGTGGAGGACTTCCTGCGCGAGGACGGCCGCTGAGGCGGAGCGGATCCCGTAGGCCCATGACCGCCGTCGTCCTGGTGCCGGTCCCATCGGTGTCATGCCGGGACGAAGCCCGGGCGGCCGGCCTCCGAGACCAGGCTGCAGGCCGTGGAGGCGGGGGCGCCGGGGCGTGTGACATAGGGCAGGGTGCGGTAGTCGGCCCGGGCGTGTGACGGAGTGAGCGTGAGGATCACGTATCCGCGGCGTTTGGCGTAGTACCTCATGTGCGGGTTGACGCGCAGGAGGCTCTCCTCGTCGGCGGGCTTCTCGACGCCGTCCGCGTCGCTGGAGACGGACGTCGTGAGGACCTCGACGCCCAGGGTGGGCGAGCGCGGGTCGTCGAAGTCCTTCTTGATGTCCATGGCGAGGTGGCTGTGGGAGTCACCCGACAGGACGACGAGATTGGTGATCCCCGCCGCGCGGGCTCCGCCGAGGATCCGGCCGCGGGACGCGGGATAGCCGTCCCAGGCGTCCATCGACAGGCGGGACCGGCCGGGGTTGAGGGCGCGCCGGCAGAAGGCCACCTGCTGGGGGATGACGTTCCACAGCGCCTTGGAGGTGCGGAAACCGTCGAGGAGCCAGCTTTCCTGCGCGGGGCCGATGAGGCTGCGGGCGGGATCGTCGGACTCCGGCCCGGGGTACTGCCAGCCGTCGCCGTACGCCTGGTCGGAGCGGTACTGCCGGGTGTCGAGGATGTCGAACTGGGCCAGCCGGCCGTGCTGGAAGCGCCGGTAGAGCCGCATCTCCGGCCCGGCCGGGCTCCAGGGCGCGCGCAACGGCATGTTCTCCCAGAACGCGCGGTAGGCCGCGGCCCGGCGCAGCAGGAATTCCCCGGTGGGATCGCGGTTCTGCGAGACGTCCGCCGCGTAGTTGTTCTCGACCTCGTGGTCGTCCCAGGTGACGTACCACGGGTGGGCGGCGTGGGCGGCCTGCAGGTCGGGGTCGGTCTTTCCCAGGGAGTACCGCAGGCGGTAGTCCGTCAGCGTCACCGTCTCGTGGTGGAAGACGTCCGGGAGCCTGCTGCCGGCGGGAAGCCGGCGGGCGCCGCCGTAGGTGTCGATGGCGTTCTCGTAGATGTAGTCGCCGAGGAAGAAGACCGCGTCGAGTTCCTCGCGGGCCACGTGGGCCAGGGCGGTGTAGTAGCCGTCGTCGTACTGCTGGCAGGTGATGACGGCGAGCCGCGCCCGGCCGGCGGGCGAGTCGGGAGCGGGGGAGGTACGGGTCCGGCCGGCGGGGCTGAGCCAGGAACCCGCCCGGAAGCGGTACCAGTACGTGCGGCCCGGCTCCAGGCCCCGTACGTCGACGTGGACGCTGTAGTCCTGCTCGGCGCGGGCGCTCGCCACCCCGCTGCCCCGGACGCGCGCGAAGCGCTCGTCGTCCGCGATCTCCCAGCTCACCGGGACCACGGCCGACGGAGGAAGCCCGCCTCCCGGTTCGAAGGGACGCGGGGCCAGCCGCGTCCAGAGCACCACCGCGTCCGGCAGCGGGTCTCCCGAGGCCACCCCCAGGGTGAAGGGATTCTCGGTGAGCCTTCCGAGCCGTCTCTCCTCGGCGCGGGCCCGCGGAGAGGTGTGGGTGAACGCCAGAGCGGTGGCGGCGGCGGTCAGAGTGAGGAATCGACGTCTGACATGCGTCGCCGCCGGGTCGGCCCATCCGGGCCCCGCATTGCTCGCCATGAGACCTCTGCTCCCTCCGCACTCCCGTACACGTCAGGACAACGCCACGTGAATCGACCGGCTGGAACCGGCGTTTCTGTGACTTTCTGACCGGGAGTTCACCCGTGAGGGGGAGGTGTGCCGCTGAACGGCCGATGGCCTACGGGCGGTGTGTCCGATTGTCTGCTCGGCTCCGCATGCGCTCACTCTCCGTAGCCGTTGTGCCGCGTAAGGCCGCCGTGCGGTCCTGATTGCCGGACTCGGTCCAGGGGGAGATAGTGGATATTGAGCGATAAGACGCGAGATCGGAGGACGCCGTGATCGTTCTCGGAGTCATCCTGCTCATCATCGGTTTTCTGACCGGAATCGCGATCCTGTGGACCATCGGCATCGTGCTCGTGATCATCGGGCTGGTCCTGTGGATCCTCGGCGCCGTCGGTCACGCTGTGGGCGGGCGGAAGCACTATTGGTAGGGAACGGTCGGCGCAGTGCGCTGCGGGCCTGTTCCCCGCCCTGCCGTCCCGTGTGACCGGGCCCGGGAACGGGCCGGTGTGTGATCCGGTACGGCCGTGATGCCGTGCGGCCACCGTGAGATCGCCATGAGATCCCGCGCGGCCTGAGAGCGTCAGGCCGCGCGTTCTTCCCGTCCGCCGGCGTCACGGCCGCGCCGCCGCCGGTGGACGGGAAGGCGACGGACGCCGTCAGGAGGGTCGGGAACGGCTCGCACATGTCGTTTTCCGGCGGCGTGGCGAGGGACACGTGGCCTTATGAGCATGCGTTCCTCGTACTGCGCGAGCGCGAGCACCAGGCCCAGCAGCAGGGGTGGCACGGACAGGGCGGCGAAGAGCACGAGAACTCCTTCTGAGGGGTCCGTTCTCGTTTCGCGTTACCTCACCCCTATGCCGGAAACGTTTCCGCTCCACGGAATTCCGTGGAGCGGTACGAGCGGTACAGGCGATACGGGCGTGCGGGCTAGGAGGGCGGCATGGGCATGGGCAGGAGGTCGGTGACCGGGGCGAGCAGGCCCAGCACGGAGGTCAGGGGGTTGTTGAACCGCGGCTCCGCCATCTCGCCGCCGTCCGGCGCGGGAGCGGGGGCCTGGGGTGCCACGGCGGGCTGAGCGGTGGCGGGCGCCGGCATGGGCGCGGCGGAGGCGATACCGGCACTCAGGGCGAGCGCGGCACCGGTGACGGACATGGCGAGAGTCAGGCGCTTGATCATGCCGTGACAACGACGCCCTGGCGCACGGGTCACTCCCGCTGTCGTCCGTGCGGTGGTCCCCGCTCTCGTCGCGGTCCGTGCGCCCGGAGTCCAGGGTGAGCCCGAGGCCGCCCGTGCCTTCCCCCTTCCGGCGGAGGCGGTCCCGCCCGCGGGAGGACGTGGCCGGCGCGACGCGGTGGCATACGGCCCGTGACCATGACGCTGTCGCCGCTCGGACCCCGGACTCTTCGACGGCCCTTCGCCCGCCCACCCGGGTGCCGGCGCGTCGTCACCCGGCGGGTGCCTCGAAGACGAGACGGATCTCGGTGGTGCGGTAGCCGGCGCGGTCGAAGGCGGCCGCCATGGGGACGTTGACCGTGTCCGTGGTGGCCGTGATCCGCTGGGCGCTGCGGGCCGCGTGGAAGCGCGTGATCTCCGCGAGGATCTCGTCGATGTGTCCCCGGCCGCGGAATTCCGGCACCACTCCCAGGTATCCGACGTTGGGGTGGTACGGCGTGCGAGAGGGCAGGGCCATGCCGACGACGGTGCCGTCGGGGGTACGCGCCAGGCGCCACCAGTCCCTCTCGCCCGGGCAGTCGCGGTAGAAGTCCAGGTCCTCGCGCGCCTGGCGGTCGGCGCCCAGCGCGGCGACGTCCCGCCGAGTGGCGATGTCGAGGCTCCCCCTGGCGATGCTCCGGAAGACCGCCACGAACGCCTCGTCGTCCGGCTCCGGGGAGAAGACGAGCCGGCCGGTGCGCGGAGGCACCCCGGCAGCGGGGGTCCATTCGTAGCGGAGCCGCTCGATCTCCTCGCCGAGGCCGGCCGAGGCGGCGGCGGTCTTCCGCCAGGCCACGGCGGCCGCGATGGCGGGATTCCGCCGCCAGCCGCCCGGCAGCGAGAGGTTGTACTGGGGGTCCTGCGTCGCGCCTGCCGCGCGGAAGGCCCGCTGACCGGCGGCGATGAGCCGGGCGGCCAGTCCCGCGCGGTCCTCGACCGAGCGGCTGACGTACAGGCAGTCCAGGGCCACCGGGTGCTCGCTGTCGCTGCGGCCCCACCAGACGGCACGGGCCAGGATCTCGCCGTCCCGTTCCGCGATCCAGGTCCACTCGGGGCGGAACCGCCGCTCCGCCAGCTCCGCGCGGTAGCGGTCCTCGGCGATCCCGCTCACGGGGTCGTCGACGGCATGGACGGCATAGGCGGCCGTACGGTCGAGATCGTGGACGGTCGTGGGACGGAAGAGCATGCGGCCTCCGGGGCGGGTGAACAGCCCCGCGATGATCACATTCTCCGCGCGAAGCGGCCACCGAATTCACCGTCGCGAGCCGTCGCGCACGCCGGCGGCCGGGTGCGCCCCCGGGCGCCGTCGGCCGAGCCCGGCCGACGGTTGACCGACCCCTGCGCGCCACCTACGTTCCCCATGAGGCCCCGTCCACGAGAACGGGGCCAGCCGCGGCTCTTGGGGGCGCAGGTGCACTGGTACGTGGATGTGCTCAAGAAATACGCGACATTCAGCGGGCGCGCGGGCCGCCCCGAATTCTGGATGTTCACCCTGATCAGTTTCGTCATCAGCATCGTGCTGGCCGTCATCGACTCCACGCTCGGCACGGCCCCCGTCATCGGCCTGGTGTACAGCCTGGCCGTGCTCCTCCCCGGCCTCGCCGTCGGCGTGCGTCGCCTGCACGACATCGACCGGTCGGGCTGGTGGTTGCTGCTGGCCCTGATCCCGATCCTGGGCTCGATCGTCCTGCTGGTGTTCTTCGCCCTCCCGGGTACGCCGGGGGAGAACTCCTACGGTCCGAAGCCGTTGGAGGCTGCGGCGTACTGACGTCAGGTCAATTCCGGTCGCGCGGCGGTCGTCGGCCGCGCCCGGGCAAGCGCTTTCCGGCATTCGCGGTCAGTTGAGGACGACGACCCCGTGCGCACCCCGCTCCGGTGGGACAGTTCTGCCCTTCAAGTAACACTGCGTAAGTGGGGGGCGGGATGAACGGGATTCCACCGCTGGACGGCGTGAAGGACCTCGTGACCGTACTGGACGAGCTGGTGGGCCGGCCCGTGGGCAAACGCGAGCTCCCCGCCGTCATCCTGGAGGGCGAGGAGGGGCAGGGAGCGGCGTTCGTCACCGGCTACGGCGACCGACTGCGTGCCGTCGGCGGGCCCGCCCTCGTCCCCCACGCACTGCTCGACGGCGAACTCCTCGACCGGGCGGGGAGATCCGCCGAACCCGACGTCGTCCTGCTCGACGGCCTCACCGCCCAGCTGGAGCGCACGACGCCCGGAGCCGCGGGCGGACTCGGGCTGCCCACCTACTGGACGTGCCGCAGGGTCCTGGACATCGACGCGGGCGCCGGGTCGGAGCGTGCGCAGCGCCGTACCCTGGCCGAGAAGCTGTGCGTGGCCTGGCAGCAGGACACGACCGGCCTGAAGGCGCTGCGCTCCTTCATCGACACCGGCGGAGCCGGCCAGATCAGCGCACGCCTGGGCGCGCTGGCGGCGGTTCTGATCGCCTGGCCGCTCGAGTGGGGCTACCGCACGTGGCTGAACCACACCCGGCGGCTGCGCTGGTACGCCCCCAAGGTGAGCAGCGCCGGAGGCGCGGCCGCCACCCGGTTCCTGCCCGCCGCCGTCTCTCTCAGCCGCCGCGGTGACTTGCGCGACCGCGCGGCCCTGCGCCAGTCCCTGCTCCTCGAAGCGCTGGCCGTGGACCTGCTCCGGGCCTCCCGCAGGGGCGTGTTCCTTCCCTGGCGACGCCGCCGCGTCTGGCCCTTCGTCGTCCTCCTGCCGCGCGTCCACGGTCCCCGTACGGCCACCCGGCGCCTGCTGGACGGCCTGGTGAAGCTGCAACGGCGCGGCCTGCCACTGCTGGTCCTGGCGGCCCCCGCCGCACCGGGCGCGCTCCGTGACGAACAGGAGCCCGGCGGCGTCCGTACCCCGGCCGAGGCCGCCGCCTGCCTGCGACCGCTGCTGGAGCGGCGCGTGCGCTCCGCCGGACCCGGGGCCGAGAAGGGGCGACTGCACGTCCGCCTGGCCGGGGAGGAGCGGCAGGAGGCGATCGACTGGCTGGACACCAATGTGGCCGTACGCCCCTTCGCCGTGCCGTGGCCGTCCGCCTACCTGGGTGCCATCCTCGCCGTCGTCCTGCTGGCCGGCGCCGTGCCGGCGGTCGACTGGCTGCGTCAGGACCCCTGCCACGACACCTGGCCGGCCCAGGGCGTCAGGGTCGGCGTCGACACCGCCCCGCACGGCTGCTACTTCACGGACGGCGGCAGCCAGAAGCTGCTGCGCACGCTCCAGGACCGCATCCGCGCCCAGAACGACGTCGCCCGGCGCGGCGCGTACCGCACGGTGGTCTTCTTCGCTCCGCTGACCGCGGACCCCCAGAGCCGGAGCGAACAGCTCACTCCCGCAGGCGTCCTCCAACTCGAGGGCGCCGCCGACGCCCAGCGCGAGTTCAACAAGCAGACCGTGGGCGACGCCGAACGGCCCTACCTGCGGCTGCTGGTCGCCAACGCCGGCTACGCCTTCGCCCAGGGCACGGAGGTCGCCGACCGGCTGAACGTCCTGGCCGGCGACGGTACGAGCATCTCCGCCGTGATCGGCATCTCCCAGAGCCGCGACGCCTCCGTCAAGGCCATCCAACGCCTCTCCCCGGACCTGCCGGTCATCGGGGCGGCGGTCACCGGCGACTTCATGGCCACCGAGACCGACACCTACTTCCAGACCCAGCCCACCAACCGCCACCTCGCCCGGGCCCTGACCCGGCGCATCACCTCCCTGCGGCGCAAGAAGGCCCTGATCATCTACGACGACAAGGACCGCTACAGCATCAACCTGCGGGAGGACCTCCGCGACGAACTCACCGGACAGGGCATCGAGGTCCTGGAGCCCTCGATCGTCCGCACCCCGGACTTCGGACAGCCCGGCGTGGCGAGTGCCCTGCCGGAGCTCGCCAAGAGGATCTGCGGACAGAACCACAACGAGGCCATCACCGTGTTCGCCGCCCGCGGCGGCCAACTCCCCAAGATCCTCAACGAGGTCCAGGCCGAGTGCGGCTCCGCCCAGGGAACGCCGTTCCCGCTGCTGGCCTCCGACGTCGACACCCTCATCGAGTACCCGGAGCTCCCGGAGTTCGCCGAACTCGAGCGCTACACGGCGGTCGACCTGACCTACATCGCCTTCTCGGCCGACCGCCACAGCGACCACGCCGCCGGAAGCGACTCCTTCCGCGCCGCCGCGGCGGCCATCAACCGGACCTGGACGGGCACGAAGATCCCCCTGCGCGCGTCCAACGTCTTCCAGCAACTGCGCAACGGGGTGGACGTCAAGGACACCGTCACCCAGGACCGCCCCTTCCACCTACCCGCCGACGACCGCTCCCTGTCCACCCGCCCCCTCTTCCTGTGCACCTCCCCCCACACCGCCGGCGCCACCCCCTCCTGCCAACCGGCGGACGGCAGGCCCCTCAGCTGAGCACGCGCCGACGCCCAGGCCGGCCGGGCCGGTCCTGAACGGCCCGGTCCGGTATGGCTCATGACCCGGAGGGCTCACCCTCCGCCGCTCCGTCCGCCGAGTGGCCAAGGGGGTTCTCGCGGTTCTGACCGGGAGCCGCCCCGGTTGCCCGGGCCACGGCCTGGTCGGCCTGGGCCTGGCTGTGTGCCTGGGCGGTGTTGGTGGCGGCTCGGATGCCGAAGTAGGCCGTGGTCATGGTGCTGACCGCGGTGAAGGCGCTTGTGAGGATGGCCGTGGTGGCGGCGCCGTCGGCGCTGTGGACGCCCCAGATCGCGGCGAGTGTGATCGCCGCGTCGCCGAGGACCACCACCACGAGGCCGGCCCACGCACGGGTTTTCTGCAATCCGACGTCGGAAGCGTTTCGCTGGTGACCCATACGAA
The DNA here is from genome assembly GCF_040932295.1 of Streptomyces sp. C36. Lineage (NCBI taxonomy): Bacteria > Bacillati > Actinomycetota > Actinomycetes > Kitasatosporales > Streptomycetaceae > Streptomyces > Streptomyces sp. C36. Next base: position 549,386 of record NZ_JBFQGI010000001.1, read on the forward strand.
CCTCCATGCCGTCGCCGCGTCCGGTGTGTGAACATGCAGACTCCGGCCGGCCCGCCTAGCATACAATTATGAGAGTCGAGGACACCTTTTATGTCGTCGTGACGGGTGACACGCTCTTCAAAATCGCCACCCGGTTCAACACCACCGTCGAGCAGCTTCAGGCGTGGAATCACATTCCCGACCCGAATCATATCGAGGTAGGGCAGCAGCTGCTCGTCGCCAAGTCCCCTTCCGGGTTCGTTCCGTTCCCCGGGGCCGCATGGTTCAAGGCAAAGCCCAACCACCCGATCATCAGCCTGATGGCTGTTCGTCTGATCGACGAGGGCTGCTCCGCCTACGGTCCGAACGGTGGCCGGTCGCAGTGGGACGACGAGGACCGCAGGTCCTATTCACTCTGGCAGCAGAAGCTCGGCTTCAAGGGAGCCGACGCGGACGGCTGGCCGGGGGAGAAGTCCTGGGACAAACTGCAGGTTCCCTTCCCGCAATTCGAGTAGCGCCGGAAGCCGACTCGGGGGAGGAAGGTGAAGGTCCGCCATGGCAACGGAAATCACGGAAATCTGCAGTCATACCAATACCCGGCCCACTGTCAAGCGCGGCTCGCAGGGTACGGCCGTCAAGCAGGCCCAGTGTTACCTCAACAATTCCCTGACGGACACCGACCTCGCGGTGGACGGAGACTTCGGTCCGCTCACGGAGACGGCGACACGGCGTTTCCAGAGTTGCGCCGACATCACCGTCGACGGCGTCATCGGATCGCAGACCTGGTCGCATCTGGCGTTCTTCGCCAACAGCCCGGGCTTCGCCTGCTGAACGTGCCGCGCGGTGCGCGATGCGCGCCGGAGGGCTCCGGCGGTCCGGGTGGTCCGGGCGGTCTCCGGGCTCGGACCCGGAGACCGCCGTCCCCGTATCAGCCGACCGTCACCTTGAGGATGCGGCCGGAGGCCTCGACGACGAAGAGGTCGTGCCGGGGGTCGTTGTCGCCGAACGCCCGGGCGACGCGGACGCTGCTGGGCATCCGCAGGCCGCTCACCAGGACGCAGGACCGGCCGGTCTCCGGGTTCACCCGGATCAGTTCGCCGTCGCGGAAGCTCGCGACCACCAGGTCGCCGTTGAAGGCGGTGAGGTCGTCGAGGAGCTTGATGCCCAGGGGGCCCTTGCTGAGCTTGACGACCGTCGTGTGCCGCGCCGGGTCGTTCAGGGGGATGCGCACGACCGGGGACGAGGTGTCGGTGATGACGCTCGCGTACAGCTGATCGCCGACGATCTCCAGGCCGTTGGTGCCGAAGACGTTCGCCTTCTTCGTCCACTCCTCGTCCCTGGTGCCGTCCGGCCGGATCTTGAGGATGCCGGTGGACAGCTCGCGGCTGAGGTAGAAGTTGCCCTCGGTGTCGATGGCGAGGCCGTTGATGCCGGATATACCGCTGACGACCTTCTCCGGCTTCGGATGGGCGGCAGTCGGGTCGAACCGCACGATGCCGCCGACGGGAGTCAGCGGATTCACGCCGAAGTTGACGTACATCATCCCGTCCGGACCGCGCCGGATGCCGCCCGCCCCGCTCACCGGAAAGCTGGTCTTGAGCGTCCCGTCGGGGGCGTACCCCTCGACCCGGCCCTTGGTGATGTGCGCGACCCAGAGCGTGCCGCGCCCGTCGAACTCGAGGTTCTCCCGCCAGTCCAGCAGCGGTATGCCGCCCTCGTGGAACACCTTTACGCTCGCCCGCTCCTGGCAGGCGTCCAGAGCCGGGGCAGCCGACCGTCCGGATGCCGCGTGCGACACCCCCGGCATGCCAACCGCCAGCGTCGCCAGCAGACTTCCTATGACCGCTAATGATCGAATACGCATGCCCTCCGTTGTACCGGCCCACCTCCACTCCCACCAGTCACTCGCCTGCCAACTGTTACTCGCTGGCGAGCGGGGTGAGAACCGGGGTGAGAAAGGCTTATGCCTCGTCTTCATGACGATTCGATGAGCATTTGCCGAACTTGATCACAGTCGTCGGCTCCGTGTCAGTGCCTGCCTTTAGCCTGTGGCACATGTCCGTCATCCAGACCTGCGAGCAGGCACGCCCCGAGGTGATCAACGCGAAGATCCGTACGTTCCTGAGCGCCCGCGAAGGGCGCCTGCTCACCCGCGACGAGAGCCTCGAGTACCAGCGGCTCACCGTGCAGTGGCTGGCGGCGAAGCGGGTGTGCGGGCCGGGTGGCCCGCGCCGTGCGGAGGAACCGCTCCCGGGGTGACCGGGCGCGTCACGCGGCCGTGGCCGCCCGGGGCCCTGCCGCCCCGGGCTCCGGCAGCGCGTAGGGGCGGTCGCGCCGCGCCCACCGTACGGCCGGGCCCATCGCGTGGCCCGCGGCGAGGAAGACGCCACCCAGCAGGAGCCAGCCCGGCACTCCCTGGGACACGACCGTCGTGGTGAGCAACAGCGGGCCGAGGGTGCGCGCGGCGGCCACGCTCGTGGCGAAGAAGCCCTGGTACTGGCCCATGCGGTCGTCGGGCGCGAGGTCGAAGCCGATCTGCCAGGAACCGGCGGACTGCTTCATCTCGCCGACGAGCAGAAGAGCCGAGGCCGCCACCAGAACCGCCGCCGTGGCCCACAACGGCAGGTCCGCGGCCGACAGGGCGAACACCGCGCAGGACGCCAGCAGAACGGCGCCGGCGACGCGCACGGCGCGCGCGGCGGAGCGCAGCCCGGTGACGGAACGCGCCGTACGGACCTGGAACAGCGCCACCCCGAGCGTGTTGAGGACGAACAGCGCCGACGCGAGCCACGTGAGTTGGGGCGCCCGGAGGGCGATCCACAGCGGAACGGCGAGGCTGAGCAGCGGCATCCGCAGCAGCAGGACCGCGTTGAGGAGCGTGACGAGGGCGTACGGGCGGTCCCGCAGCACCGCCAGCGCGGGCCCGTCGTCCACGGGTCTCGCGACGGGCGCCACAGCCGGCAGCCGCAGCGTGAGCGCGGCGCAGACCACGAAGCTCAGCGCGTCGACGGCGAACACGGCGAGGTACCCGGCCCGGCTTCCGTGCGCCAGGGCCAGGCCGCCCAGGGCCGCGCCGACGGCCAGTCCCGCGTTGAGCGCCGCCTGCAGGTGGGCGAGGACGCCGGTGCGTTCGGCGGGCGCGACCAGGCCCGCGAGCAGCGCCTGGCGGGCCGCCGCCAGCCCCGACTGCGCGGTGGCGTACAGGCAGACGGCGATCAGGAACGGCGCGAAGGAACGGATGACGAGGAACGAGGCGACGGCCACCGCCGTGGCCAGCGCCAGCAGCACCGCCGTGCCGCGCGGACCACGGCGGTCGGCGAGATGGCCCAGCGGGACGCCCGCCAGCGAACCCACGGCCCACGCCACCGTGAGCCCCACCCCGAGCCGGGCGGGGGACAGGCCGACGACCTGGGTGAAGTACAGCGCCGAGCACGTGTAGTACGCGCCGTCACCGACGGAGTTGCTCAACTGGGCGACGGTCAGAACGCGGGGCGCTCCGGCGCGCGGCATCATCGGTATCGGCACGACTCTCCTGGGTGCGAGCGGCTCGGAAGCCGCGTCCTCCTCGCTTGCCCTGCCACGCTACGGCCGCAAGTGGCCGGCCCGGCAGGTCCAATGACGGGCCGTCCTCGTGGGCCACTTCGCGCGGCGCGGCGGACACCGCGGCGTACGCGGTGTCCGACGACGCGTAAGGAGCGGAGGCCGGGCGGCGCCCCGGCACCCGGAGCACGCCCGGCCGGCGATCAGCCCCGGTCGGCGGGGGCTTCCGGCACCGCCAGGGGCGGTACGGGGCGGGGGCACCCCTCTGCGTCGACGGCGACGAAGGTCAGGCCGGCGTTGGCGACCTCGGCCGTGGGACCGGAGGCGTTCCAGCGTTCGGCGGTGACGCGGACCGCTACGGTCATCGACGTGCGGCCGGCTCGGCGCAGTTCGGCGTGAGCGCTCAGCAGGTCGCCGGCGCGGACCGGGGCGAGGAAGGACATGCGGTCCACGGAGACGGTCACGGCCGGCCCGTCGGCATGACGCCCGGCGGCCGCGGCGGCCGCGTCGTCGATCAGCTTCATCACGACGCCGCCGTGGATGGTGCCGTACAGATTGGTGTCGTGCTCGCTCATGATGTGGGCGAGCGTCACCCGGGAGTCCGCCGGGGTCTTGGGCGCGCGGGCCGGGGCGGCTTCGGTGTCCTGGGGGCTGATCGTCACGTCAACTCTCCTTCGCGAGTCGAGGATCGGCCTCGGCGGCCCGCCGGGACGCGAAGGACACGGCGCGATCGGCCGTGTCGCCGACCCGCCCTCGAGGTCACCGAGTGGTCCGCGTGCGACCGCCGCACGCGGGCAGCGGCAGGTCTTCGGACTCGCGGACACGCCTCGTCCGGCGGGACCGGACGGGGCTCCTACTGGCCGTCGCTTCCCGGACCCGTGGCCCCGAGGGCCGCTGATCCAGTGCGTATGACGGCGGTCGTTCCCGCTCACCGCTGCGGGGCAGTCCCGGAATCGCACCGGGTTCCCTCTTACGACGCCTCCCGCCTGGCGGACGGGGCGAACCAGCTGCGTGATCAGCCTACGGCCCCACCTGCGCGGGCCTTCATGTTTCCTCCCGTGACGGGAGACACGTTCTTCTGTCACGGGGACACGTTTCCCGCGACGGGGGAGGCGTCCGGCTGCCCGGGTGGTTCGTGCGGCCCCCGCGTTATCGGTGCGCCGGGACGGGGAGGCGTGTGCTGAAGGCCGCCCTGCCCGGGCCCACCCAGGAGGTACGGTGACGAACGGCCCCGGTGACCTTGCCACCCTGCACAGCCTGAAGGAGGTGGCCGACCGGATCAGGCGTGAACGGCGCCTGTACGTGCGCTGGTCCCTGGGCCCCGGGGTCGATCTGTCCGCCACCTCCAGCAGGGACGAACTGACCGGCGTCCCCCTGCCCGGGCTGTCCGCCAGCCCCCTGGACGTCGAGTCGTGGTGGGAGGACCGGCCGCTGCGGATCTGGGCCGCCCGCCGTCTGTACGACTACTGCCACCTGCCCCGGACCAGGGGCGGCGACGTACGCCCGTGGCTGCTGCGGGGCCGCGAGTGCGGCCGTGGCCCGGACAACGAGCCCCTGGTCAACGACGTCGAGCCCCTGGCCTGGATCGACCCGTGGGTGATCGACGAGGCCACCCGGGAGATCGAGAGACAGCCGGGCCCATGGGGGCCGGTGAGGCGCAAGTCATGACCCCCGTGAGCCGGGGGACGACGGCCGGGCGCCTCCGTCCGGCGCCCGCCCCCGCGCGGGCCGTTTCGTCCCCGCGTCCGGGGGCAGCCGATCCTCCCCATGGCAGGGGGACGGAGCGCGCGACGCGAGAGGCGGCGTGATGGGTCGGTGGTCGAACGACGGCGGCGCGCGGGCGGCCCGTGGGAAGGGCACGGCCATGGCGGCGCGCGCCGGACTGGTGGCACGCGGCGTGATCTACCTCCTCGTCGGGGTGCTGGCGCTGCGCATCGCGCACAGCGGTGGTGGCGGCGGCGAGCAGGCCGACCGCGGGGGAGCGGTGCAGGAGCTGGCCGAGAAGCCGTTCGGGCAGGTGCTGGTCTGGGCCGTGGGCATCGGCCTGATCGGCATGGCCCTGTGGCGGCTGTCGGAGGCGCTCTTCGGGGCGGCGGGCCCCGACGGCCGGAAGGCCCGTACGCGGCTGCTGTCGGCCGTGCGCTTCGTGTTCTACTCCGTGGTCGCCGGCTCGGTGATCGCCTTCGCGGCGGGTGAGCGCGGCAGCGGCGCCGGCTCGACCGACGAGCAGTCCAAGGACATCACCGCCCGGGTGCTGGGCTGGCCCGCCGGCCAGGCGCTGGTGATCTGCGCCGGGGCCGCCCTGGCCGGCGCCGGCGTATGGATCGCCGTGCGAGCCGCCCTGCGCACGTACCGCCGGCAGCTGAACCTGGGGGACATGTCCGAGGGCACGCGGCGGACGGTGGACGTCCTGGGGGTGGCCGGCGGCGTCTGCCGGGGGTTGCTCTTCGCCACGGCGGGCGGCTTCGCCATCCAGGCGGCCGTCGCCTACGACCCCGACCGGGCCAAGGGGCTGGACGACACCCTGCGTACCTTCGCCGGAACGCCGGCCGGCCCCTGGCTTCTCACCGTGGTGGCCGTGGGGCTCGTCCTGTTCGGACTGTTCTCCTTCGCGATGGCCAGATGGCGCAACGTGTGAGGTCGCCGCGACGGGGCCGGTTCCTGACCGGTCCCCCCGCGGGCTTCAGGACTTTCAGGGACGTCGGTTGTGGGTGCCGGGGGTGTAACCGAAGGCGCGGTGGAAGACCTCGATGAAGGCGCTGGTGGAGGACCAGCCGCAGCGGTGGGCGACGGCGGTGACCGGGACGTCGTCGGCCAGCATGCGCAGGGCGTGGTAGAGGCGCGCCTGGGTGCGCCATTGGGGGAAGGTCATGCCGAGTTCGCGGCGGAAGAGGCGGCTGAGGGTGCGCTCGCCGGCCCCGGCCGCGGCGCCGAGAGCGGCGAGGGGGCGGGGGTCCGCCGGGTCGTCGTGGAGGATCGCGCAGACGGCCGCCAGGCGGGGGTCGGCGGGGGCGGGCAGCCGTAGGGGCTGCTGGGGCGAGGCGCGCAACTGGTCGCGGAGGACGGCGAGCAGGCGTCGGCGTTCGGCGCCGGTGTCCTCGGGTGTGCGCGTGTAGGCGCGGATCAGTTCGCGCAGCAGCGGGCTGACGGCGAGGACGGTCGGCGCCTCCAGGCCCGGCGGGTTGTCGTCGGCGGGCAGGCCGACGAGGTGCAGCTCGAGGTGGCCGTGGGCGCGGTGGGCGTGGACGGTGCCCGCGGGAACCCAGATGGCGCGTGTGCCGGGCGCGAACCATGTGCCGGCGTCGGTGGTGACGGCCAGGACGCCCGAGCCCGCGTACACGAGCTGGTGGTCGTCGTGGTGGTGCGCGTCGACGCGTTCCCCCGCGACCAAGGTCCGGGCGCGGGTGGGGGCCTGGGGCATGTGGCGGATTTTCGGCACAGGTTGGCAGTTTATCGAAAGCACGACACGCGCGGCGTCGCCACGATCGAAGGGTGTCCACCAACCGCACCGTCTCAGCCGCATCGAACGCCGCATCCGACTCGATCGCCGCAACCGGCTTACGAAGGAAGCCCCGGCCCATCACCCTGCTGTCCCTGGGGCACGCCTGCGTCGACATCTACCAGGGGGCGGTGGCCGCGCTGGTGCCGTTCTTCGTCTCCGAGCGGGCCTACACCTACGCCGCGGCTTCCGGCATCGTTCTGGCCGTCTCCCTGCTCTCGTCGGTGGTGCAGCCGCTGTTCGGGGCACTCACCGACAAGTGGGCCATGCCGTGGCTGCTGCCTGCGAGCACGCTGCTGGGCGGCGCCGGCGTCGCACTGAGCGGCGTCGTCGGCTCGTACGCCCTCACCCTGACCGTGATCGCCGTATCCGGGATCGGAATCGCCGCCTACCATCCCGAGGCCGCTCGCGCGGCCCGGGCCGCCGGCCGCGGCAGTCACACCGCGATGAGCTGGTTCTCGCTCGGCGGCAACCTCGGTTTCGCCGCCGGCCCCCTGATGGTCTCCGCGGTCGTCGCCACCGGAGGCCTGCGGGCCTCTCCGCTCCTCGCCGTCCCCGCCCTCGTCGGCGCGGCCCTGAGCGCGGCCGCGCTACGCGCCGTCAGGACCCCCGGCGCGAAGACGGCGGCCGCCGGGGCGAGCGAGGCCACCGCCAAGGACGACTGGTCGTCCTTCGTCACGCTGTCCGGGGCCATCGTGTGCCGCTCGATCGTCTTCGTCGGCCTGAGCACGTTCATCTCCCTCTACGCGCGCCAGCGCACCGGCGGAGGGGACCTCTCCGGCACGGCCGCCCTGTTCGTGCTCTACCTCGGCGGCGCGGTGGGCACGGTGGCCGGCGGGAAACTCGCCACCCGCTACGGCCGCATCGGGGTCGTCCGGTGGTCGTACGCCCTGACCGTCCTCGCCGTCGCCGGCGTCGTCTACGTCCCGGGTCCGTCGCTCTACCTGTTCGTCGCGCTCGCCTCGGCCGGGTTGTACGTGCCCTTCTCCCTGCACATCACCCTCGGCCAGGACTACCTGCCCCGCCGCGTCGGCACCGCCGCCGGCGTCACCATGGGACTGGCCGTCAGCGTCGGCGGCCTCGCCGGCCCCCTCGTCGGCGCCATGGCCGACGCCACGACCCTCCAGACCGCCCTCGCCCCCCTGATCGCCCTGCCCGCCCTCGGCTGGCTCCTCCTGCGCACCCTCCACGAACCCGTCGCCGCACCACCGGCACCCGCCCCGGCCTCCGCCCCCGACCCCGGGCCGGCCGGTGCCACGGAGACTGCCTGAGCGCATTCAACCGGTCGTTCACGCTTGTGGCTTAAAAGCCCTTTGTTATCCATGTGTCGGTCTGGGCAGTCTTGCTCCTGCACCAATCGGAAATCTTTTCGTCCGTCAAGAGGAGAGACGTCATGAAGCTCACCGTCCGGACCGGGATCGCCGCAGTGGTCGCCGCGGGAGCCCTTGCCGTGGCCGTCGCCCCGGCTTCCGCCGCCGTCGCCGGCGACGTGGCCACGGGTACGCACGCGGTGGTTCCCAACCCGAAGTCGATCAAGCCGGCCGCGTACAACCAGGCGCGGAGCATCCTGGCCAACGCCGGCAGCCAGACGGCGGCCAAGTCGCACCCCGTTCACGGGAAGGACGACGTGCCGGTCGGCTACGGAACGAGCCTGCTGGCCGCCGCACGCGACGAGTTCCGGAACACCGACAAGAAGCTGCCGGCCAAGCAGAAGAAGTCCGGCATGTCCATCCCGCACTACAACGCGATCCACAGCGCGGCCAAGGTGATGGGCATCGACCGGTGGTGACGCGATAGCCGTCGGCACACGCACGGCCCCGCCCCGGTGACACGGGAGCGGGGCCGGGTGCGTCCCGCCGGGAGCCCGTACGCCGTGCGGGACCGCCGTGCGCCGGAACGGGACGCCTCAGGCGCGGCGGCGGCCGCGGCCCATGACCTGTGCCACCCAGCCGTACGGCAGCTCCTGCCCGTCGACCGTCACTTTCTCGACCGCACGCGTCTCGGGATCGATCTCCGCCTGCACGCCGTCCCCCTCGTAGCGCGGAAAGCCGGAGACGCCCATCTCGCCGGTGGCCTCGACGGTCGCGGAGCGCAGCGGGGCACCGTGCCGGGGGCGGTTGTCCTCGTCGGTGAGCTGGGGCCTGAGGACGACGGTGTAGCGGTCGGGATGGGCGTTCATGGTCCGCCAGGCTAACCGCGCGGTGGGGCGCGGCCGGGGCGACCGGGCCGGGCCGTGTCCGAATGGGCGAAGGCTGCGCCGGCCCCTGCGCCGGGCGGGTGACCGGCCGCGTGGCCCCGACGCCGTGATCACGGCGAGCGGCGCCCCGAAGGCGCCGCCCGGCCGCTCAGGGGGCCGTCCACTCGTGGGGCGGGCTTCCCGTCCACTCGACCACCTCGGGATCGTCGAGCAGCTCCTCGGCGTCGGGCAGGCCGGCCCGGCGGAGGAATTCCACGACGTCGGCGTCGTTGTAGGCCAGGCCGAGGCTGTGGTCGACCCCCTGCCGACGGACGACCACATGGCGGCCGCCTCCGGCGTCGAGCTTGTGGACGGATACGGGCGCGGCCATGGCACCAGGGTGCGTTCCCGGGGCACTCCCCGCACCTGGGGCCCGCGGGGAGTGCGGGCCGCGCCCCGGCGTCGTGGATCAGGCCTTCCGGACCACGCTGGACTTCAGCTGCATGGCACCGAACCCGTCGATCTTGCAGTCGATGTCGTGGCCGTCCACGCCCTGCACGAGGCGGATGTTGCGCACCTTGGTGCCCGCCTTGATGCCGCTCGGGCTGCCCTTGACCTTCAGGCTCTTGACCACCGTGACGGTGTCGCCGTCGGCGAGGACGTTGCCGACCGAATCCCTGATCACTCCGTCCTCAGCCGCACCGGCGGCAGGCTCCGCGGACGCGGGCGACCACTCGTGCCCGCATTCCGGGCAGATCAGGAGCGCACCCATCTCATAGGCGTACGTACTGGAGCATTCAGGGCACGGCGGAAGGTTCTCGGTCATCCGGAGAGTGTATTTCAGACCCGGGGCGGTACGCCCCACCGACCGCTTCCGGCCGCCGTGGGCCCGGCCCCGGCCGGCCCGTCCGCTTTCCCTGGTTTCCCGGTTTCCCGGCCATTTTCACCGTAACCGAACCGGGGGCCGGAATGCATCGGCCCGCAGAAGGATGTCCATGCGACCGCCGGATCCCTAATCTCTGAATCCGGAGCGGCCCTGTGCGATGGGGAGGGGATATGGACGACCTGGAGAACAAAGTCGCCGTGATCACCGGCGCGGCGAGCGGAATCGGCCGTGGAATGGCCGAGGCGTTCGTCGACGAGGGAATGCGCGTGGTGCTGAGTGATATCGAGGAGGCGGCGCTTCTCTCCACCGCGGCCGGTCTCCGCGACGGGGGCGCGGACGTGCACGCCGTGGTGGCCGACGTGTCGAAGGCGGAGGACGTCACCGCGCTCGCCGCGTCCACGCTGGAGAAATACGGCGCCGTGCACGTGGTGTGCAACAACGCGGGCGTCTACGCCGGCAGCAGGCCGAGCTGGGAGAGCACGCTCGACGACTGGGCCTGGATCCTCGGGGTGAACCTGATGGGCGTCGTGCACGGCATCCGGGCCTTCCTGCCCGTCATGATCGAGCAGGACGAGGAAGCGCACATCGTCAATACCGCGTCGCTGGCCGGCCTGATGACGGGCGGCTCGCTCTACGGCGCGACGAAGTCGGCCGTCGTCGCCCTGTCGGAGACCGTGCAACTCGAACTCGCCGGCGGAGGTCTCAAGCCACGGGTATCCGTGCTGTGCCCCGGCCTGGTCGACACGAACATCTTCCATTCCCAGCGCAACCGCCCCGACCGTTTCCCCGACGCGGGCCCGTTTCCGAGCGGCTGGGACACCGAAGCGGCCCGGAAGGCTTTTCGGCGCGGCACCGGCCCGCGCACCATCGGCGAGCATGTGGTGCGGGCGATGCGCGAGCAGCGTTTCTACGTCCTGACGCACCCGGAATGGGAGGAGCACATCAGGGACCGGACGGCGCGGATCCTCAGCGGCGACGAACCGACGACGCTGCCCCCGCCGGGCGGCTGACCGGATGATCGCCGGCCCGGCGGGAAGCGGCCCGCTCAGCCCGCCGTCGCCGTGGCGCAGGCGAGGTGGCCCCAGCCGTCGGGGTTCTTCGCGATCGTCTCGCCCTTGTCGTACGACCGTCCGCAGCGGCAGCGGCCGGGGAACTTCGCCTTGAGCGATCCCCGGGTCCGCCCGCTCTGCGGCCGCCGCTCCCCCGAGGCGTTCGACGGCTTACGGGCACGACCGCCCGCACCGGCTCCGGTCGCGGACCCGGGCTCCGGCTCCGGCAGCGGGGAGCCGAGCGAGGTGCCCGCGGCGATCTGCGCACGGGCGGTGTGGCTGGCGGCGGCGTCGGCGGCGGCGTTGAGGGGGTCGCCGTCGACCTGGTGGGCCGGAACGTAGACGAAGTCGACCGTCCGGCCGGTCAGCAGTTCGTCGATCCGCATCACCAGGGGCCGGTTGGCCACCGGGCTGCCCGAAGCGGTCTTCCACCCCTTCCGCTTCCAGCCCGGCAGCCACGTGGTCACGGCCTTCATCGCGTACTGGGAGTCCATCCGCACCTCCAGGGGCACGGCCGGGTCGGTGGCCTCCAGCAGCTCCTGGAGCGCGGTGAGTTCGGCGACGTTGTTCGTCGCGGTGCCCAGGGGGCCGGCCTCCCAGCGGTGGATCCCGCCCGTGGCGTCCCCGATGACCCAGGCCCAGGCGGCGGGCCCGGGGTTCCCCTTCGACGCGCCGTCACACGCGGCGATGATCTTCTCGTGCATCCCTCTATGGTGCCAGCCCGCCAAGAGCGGTCAGACCGTCTTCACACGCAGCACGGCGAGGAGGATCAGGATCACGGGCGGCAGGAGCCACCACGGCCCCAGCGTGCGGCGCGCGGAACGGGTGAGGGTGAGGAGCAGCGCGAGGCCGCTGACGTGCAGCGCGATGAAGCAGACCGCCGAGATGCCGGTATAGGCGTTGTCGTCCCAGATGCCGTCGGGGTGGACCATGTACGCGGAGCCGACCAGGAACGCCGACAGCAGGTGCAGGAGGACCAGCGGCCCGCCGATCACCATGCGGAGACAGCCCAGCTCTCCCGGCTCGCCGCTGTCGTTCGGGCCGTAGGGCGGGGGCAGGTCCGCGGGCCTCCGGGGCTCGGTGGGTACGGGGGGCATCGCCGGGTGTTCCTCACGCTCTCGGGGCCGTGATCGGCCCCGGTCGCGATCACCGTACAGAGGCCGATGGCCGCCGCGGTGCCCGGGTGCGGCGGCCGGCCGTTCAGCGTTCGCCCCTCTCCTCCCGGCGGCGGGCCACCGCCTGGTGCAGGGCTTTGTCGACGGCGGTCAGGGCGTCGGCGACGTCGGTGTGGAGGACGTACTCGACCGTGGCCACGGTGTGCAGGCCCTGGACGAGGAAGGTGTAGTCCCGGCCCCTCTCCAGGAGCAGAACGATCGGTTTGCCGAAGGCGCTGGCCCAGCCGATCTCGATGTGGGTGCCGGGAGAGGCGGGGGAGCCCGGGAGGGCGACGAAGGCGTCGGCCTTGCGGATCTCCTCCTGGTCGATCCGGGTGCACACCTCCGGGCGCATCAGGTCCGCCCCCCACGCCTCGCGGCGGTGCGCGTTGTGGACGGAGAGGCCCTGCGCCTCGAAGTGCTTGATCAGGGTGTCGAAGGGGGAGCGGGCGCTCTCGGGCATCTCTCCGGTGGCCGGGTCCAGGAGCTGGAGGAAGGGGCCGGCGAGAAAGACCGAGCGAATGCCCGGAGGGTGGGTCACGGCGTCGGTGGCGGGGCGGGGCGCGGATGTCATCGAAGCCTCCAAGGCGGGCGTCGTCAGTCCTTGCGGAAGCACTGGATGTAGGCGTCGCCGCTGGTCCCGTAGGTGTACTCGGTCGTGTCGTACGCCCGGTAGGGGTGGCGCTCGACGCGGATGGTGCGGAAGTGCGGCAGGTACTGCCAGCGGAGCTCCGGCTTGGTGCTGAAGAACGGGATGAACACCCCGCCGGGGCGCAGGACGCGGACGACCTCCGGCATGGTCCGGTCCCACAGCTCCTTGTCCGTCCAGACGTCCATGTCGAGGGCCGGGTCGAAGAACATGCCGTCGACGCTCTCCGACGGCAGCTCGAAGACGCGCCGGAAGAAGTCGCCGCGCTCGATGGCGAGGTTGCCGGGCAGCCGCGGGTGCCGGGCGCGGAAGAGGTCCTCGACCTTGTCGAAGAGCTCGAGGACGGTGTGGCTGCGGGTGGCGGGGTTGTTCGCGATGCGCAGGGCGGACAGGCCGAGGCCCAGGCCCACCTCGTAGAAGTCGTGGCCGTACTCGCACAGCATGTCGGCGCTCGCCCACATGAGGTCGCGTTCCCACGCCTGCATGGCCTGCTCGCCGTCGATGCTCAAGGTCACCTCGCCGTCGTGTTCGACGAGTTCGATCGCGGGCGTGGCCTGGTTCTTCATGACAACCGTCCTTCGTCCGTCGGGGCCGGCCAGTGGTGGTTCCGTCGGGGTGCGTGCGGGCCGTCTCACGCGCGGCGCGGTACGACGCCGAAGTGGCGCCGGGCGGTGGAGACGGCGAGGTCCTGCACGGCGAAGACCGTGAAGTAGTAGGCCTGGGGCGCGGTGGCCTCGGCGAACCGCACCCGGAAGAGCACGTCCCGGGGCTGCTCGTGCGAGGCCCGCACCTTGACCGTGGCCGGCTCGACCGTGGTGTCCTCGCGCAGGTACGTCGGTACGAACAGGCCGAGCCGTACGGGGCCGGGCCGGGACGCCGTGAGCGCGGCACGTACCTCCAGCACGCCGCCCTGCCCGACCTCGTCGTCCGCGTACGCCAGCAGCGCGGGCGCGTCGGGCACCCGGAAGGTGACGTCGCCGCAGCGCATGCAGACCGCGCAGGTGGTGTCGAGGACGTGCGGGAGCAGGCCGCGCCGGGTGAACTCCTGGGCGGGGCGGCCGCAGTGGCAGGTCACCTCCCGCACGTGCGGGTCGAGGGAGCTGCGGTCGCCGAAGTGCGCCGGGTAGTTCATGATCTCGTTCTCGGGGTTCTCGGCGACCTGCTCGGCGATCACGTGGTCGAGCGACTGCAGGTCGGCGGTGAGCGAGGCCCGGATCTCCTGCGGCGACCGGTCGGCGGAGTGGGTGGGGCGGGCCACCCACTGGTCCACCTTGCGGGCGAGTCTGGCCAGCCGGGGGCGCAGGGCGTGGTGGTGCGGCAGCAGCTCGGAGGCCAGCAGGGCGGTGAGCCGGCGGCCCGTGGTGAGGACCAGGGGATCGGGCCGGTGGTCGGAGGGCGCCGGCGCGGGGGGCGCGTCGTCCGGCTCGCCCGGCATGCCGAAGCGCATGAACGCCGGATAGGGGTGCGAGCCCGCCAGGCTGGCGTTGAGGGTGTCGACCGAGTCCGCGCCGGAGAGCGCGGCGCGCATCCACGCCACGTTCTCGGGCCGGTCCGAGTCGTGCACGGAGACGGCGGAGACGACGGTGCGGGCGGGGCCGTCGAGGGCGTTGAGCAGTAGCTGGTACTTGGGGTCGTAGAGCGCGAGGTCGGCGAGCGGGCCGCTGTTGCAGGCGCTGAGCACCAGCTCCACCGCCTCCACGCGGTGGAGGGGCACGAGCTTGTCCTCCGGCTTGTAGCACGGCAGTCCGTAGGCGCACCGGGGGCCCAGCAGGCCGGGAACGGCGGGAACGGCCGGGTTCAGGCCGCAGATGGTGAACTCGCCGAGGTTGACGCTGTCGTCCTTGCCGTGGCCCTGGAAGACGACCCTGCGCCACCGGGTGCCGAGGATCTCCGCCTGAATGTCGGCCCGTTCGAAGTCACGGTCGTCGAAGACCTTGACGCCCGGCAGGTGCGGGGGCCGGTCGGTGTCGGTGAACAGGCCCAGCGCCTCGACGCCGGCGTCCGGGCGGGCGTACTGCTTGGCCACGTTCCAGGCCACGGACGCGCCGTCGCGGCCGCTCAGCAGGGTCAGCGCGTGCTCGGGCCCCCGGTAGGTGGCCAGGAGCAGGGCCCGTACGGGGGAGAGGTTCATGCGGTCGTAGCAGCCGACCACCACCAGCGTGCCCGGGTAGCGGTCGTGGAAGCCGGCGTCGTCGAGCTCCTTCTCGTCGAGCCACTCGCGGGCGAGCGGACGGGCCAGCTCCGCCACACCGACGGGCAGGTCGCCGGACCCGAGCACCACACCGAAGTCCAGGGGCGCCGGAGGGCGGACGGCGCTGTACAGGCCGTTGGCCGCCGCCACGCCGTTGGCCAGGTCGGCACGGCCGTCGACCGGTACGGGCACGGGCGCCCGGCCGGGCGCCGCCAGGAACTCCCCGACGGCCGCGGGGAACCGGTCGAGGGCGACCGTACGGAAAGGGCCGCTGACCGGCGAGGCGGACGGCTGCTCGGGCCGCCGACCGTTGACGGCAGGGTTCATGGGACGTTACCTCGTGTTCTCGGCTGACCTGGACGAGCTGGAAGGACGCTGGAGGAAGAGGGCGCGGGGTGGGCGGCGGCCGGGCGGGGCCGGCCCCGCTCACGCGGCGCACCGCGCGGGCACGGTCGTAAGGCGGCCGAGCAGCCCCCGGCAGGCGAACGCCAGTGCCGCCCCCGCCAGGGCCACGCCCGTCGCCGCCGCGAACACCCCGTGCGGTCCGACCGGTTCCATCAGCAGGCCGCCGGCCTGCTGGCCCACGGCGTCGCCCACGACGGTCGCCAGGGACGCCCAGGTGAACGCCTCCGTCAGCAGCCTGCCGTCCGCGACCGTGCTGACCAGCGTCATCTCGCAGGCCGACACCAGGGCGATGGGAGCGCTGCCCACCGCCAGGGCCACCCCCAGCGTCAGCTCGGAGACGGCCAGCAGCGGCAGGGCCGTGCCGACGGCGTAGGCGAGCACCAGGCGAGGGAAGCGCCGGTGCACCACCACCTCCGACTGCGAACGCCCCAGCCACAGCGCGCCGACCGCGCTGCCGACCCCCCAGCACGCGTACACCACGCCCGTGCCGCCCGGCGATCCGTGCGTGTCGACGAAGGCCGGAATCGCCAGCGTCATCAGACCGATGGGCACCGCGCACACGGCCATGACGCCCGTCAGCGCCAGCATCGCCGGTTCCCTGAGCGGCCCCAGAAGGCTGTGCGGCACCCCGTCCGGGCGGGGGGCCGCCGCCGCCGTGCCGGCGGGCAGCGGCGTGAGGGACAGCCCCAGGGCGCCGACGCCGCCGATGACGGCCACCGTCGTCAGCGCCAGAGCGGCCGATCCCGTGATCATCAGCGTGGCCAGCATCAGCGGCGCGCCGATGACCAGCACTTCGGTGAGCAGCGCCTCCCACAGGTAGGCGATCTCCCGTTCGTCGTCCCGGAGCGGAAGCCGCGCCCACAGCGAGCGCATGCAGGCGTTGGCGGGCGGCAGGGCCACACCGGCGACGGCCGCCACGACGGGCTGCGCCCCGTCACCCGGACCGGTGGCCCACACCAGCACGGCGAGGGCCGACGGGTAGAGCAGGCCGGTGGCGACGAGCACCGGGCGCCGCCCCCTGCGGTCGACGTACCGGGCGACGAGGGGCCCGCCCACCGCCATGCCGACGGTGTAGAGGGCGGCCACCAGCCCGGCCCGCGCATAGCTGCCGCCCTGCTCACGGACGACCAGCACCATCGCCAGCGACATCAGGTACACCGGCATCCGGGCGACCACGCTCCACCAGGCCGGGCCCGCGACATGGCGGCGCGTCAGCAGCTCGAGGAACCGGCGGGGCAAGCCGTTCGACACTGTCTCGGTCTCCGTTTCGGTGGCCGCGCCGTGGCGCCGGGCGGCGCGCGGGCGGGCGGGGTCGGGGCCGGCCGGGGCAGGGGTGCCGGGGTCAGGAGTGCGGGGCGGGGGCCTCCCGCGCCCCGGCGGCGGGAGCCACGTCGATCGTGAACACGCCCAGGACCTCGCGCATGCGCTGCTCCACCTCGCCGATCGACGTGCCGGTCACATGGACGTACCCGGAGGCGTTGTGCGAGGCACGGCGTGCCGCCACCGCGTCGCCGACGCCCACCCTGAGAACGGCGTCGACGACCCCGGGGATGCGCAACAACTCCTCCCGGGGAGTGACGGCCCGCACGACGCCCGAGCCCGGCAGCGGCAGCAGCAGGTCGCCCGCGCAGCGCCGCTCGCCGTACCGCAGCGCGGGGCGCCGGCCCAGGTACACGTCCAGCGTGGCGCCGAAGACGTCGAAACCGTAGGCGTGTCCGTGGTTGGCGGTGATCTCGCAGCCCGCCAGCCGTACGCCGATCTCGCCGGCGTAGGCCTCCCCGTCGACGGCGAAGAACTCCATGTGGAGGTAGCCGTGGTCGAGGTCCATGCCGGTGACGATCCGCTGCAGCAGGGCCCTCAGGTCCAGAGGTGGCCCCTCGCCGGTGGCGACGCTGATGTTGGCGTTCATCGCGCCGTCGACGATGTCCAGCGGGCGGCACGGCATCGCGCTCGGCCAGGCGTCCAGCACCCGCCCGTCGTGGACGAGGCCGCACACCTCCCACTCGGTGCCGCCGAGGTACTCCTCCACCATCCACTCCCGCGCGCCGAAGTCGATCCCGGCGAGCGAGGACGGCCCGGCCAGCCGGAAGGTGTCCACGCAGGCGAAGGAGTCGGTGGGCTTGAGCACCAGCGGCCAGCCGCACTCCGCCGCGAACCGCTCGGCGTCGGCCGCGCACTCCACGCGCGCGTACCGGGCCGTACGCAGCCCCAGCTCCCGGAACCTGTCCTTCATGGCGGCCTTGTCCCGTACCCACGTCACCTGCCGTTCCGTCAGGTGCGGCAGGCCCGCGAGCCGCGCGAACCGCTGGGCCACCGCCTGCCGGGGCTCCGAGGGGTTGCAGAAGCGGACGGGCGGTACGGGCAGGCCGGCGGCCCACGTCCCGTAGCGCCGGACCTCCTCCTCCAGCGGCACCCCCTCACGCACCCAGAACGCCGGCAGGTGCGCGGTCTCGCGCAGATAGCCGTCCGACAGGTCGCGGCGGACCTCGGCGAAGCGCAGCAGCACCAGCCGCCCGGCCAGGTGCCGGGCCGCGTACCGGGTGAAGGAGGTGGCGCGGTCGTCCGCCATCAGCAGCACCGGGCCGTCCTCCGGGCCGGCTCCCGTCGCGGGGCCGCCGTTCACACCGCCTCCAGCGCCTGGCGCAGGGTCTTGACCGCGATGATGTGGTCCTGCTCGGAGAGCTCCGGCGACAGCGGCACGCACAGGGTGCGGTCCAGCAGGTCGCGGGTGCGGGCGAAGCCGTCGCGGCTGAGCAGCAGCGGGTGGTCCGGGGCCAGGCTCCAGGGGAAGCCGTCGGCGTAGAGGGACCGCCGGCCGGTGAACACCGGGTGCTCCGGCAGCAGGTATTTGTTGAGCGTCCAGCTGGCGATGCCGCGCCCGGTGAGCGACGCCACGGCCGCGTCGCGCAGTTCCCGGCTCTCCCACCGGAACCGCAGGCTGATCTTCACATCGCCCGGGGCCCGGGGCAGGACGCGCAGGTCCGTGCGGTCCGGCAGCGCGTCCATGGCGATCGCGTGGTGGCGCTCGAGCCCGGCGAGCACCTCGTCGAGGTGGCGGAACTGCTGGAACTGGATGGCGGCCACCCCCTCGCTGGTGACGAAGTTCTCGCCGTAGTGGGCGTCGGGGTTCCACGTCGGGTAGCGGCCGGGCACCCGGGCCGAGCCGTGGTCGTGGTAGCGGCGCATGGTCGCCCACGCGTCGGGGTCGCACGTCGCGATCAGGCCGCCCTCGCCGGAGGTGAGCACCTTGTTGTGGTGGAAGCTGAACGTGCCGGCGTAGCCGGCGGTCCCGGTGTGCCGGCCGTCGGGGAGGACCGCGCCGAGCGCCTGGGCGCAGTCCTCGACGACATAGGGCACACCCTCCGGCAGCGGCGCGACCGTTCCCTCCATATGGGCGACGATCACCCGCTCGGTGCCCGGCGGCAGCAGGGTCGTGTCCAGGGACAGGGAGTCGTCGACGTCGACGAGCACGGGGATCAGCCCGCTGGAGAGCACCGCGCCCGCGACGGCCACGAACGTGACCGCCGGGATGTGGACGAGGTCGCCGGTGCGGGGGCGGGTGGAGATCAGGGCCAGCCGCAGGGCCTCGGTGCAGTTGTGCACCGCCAGGACGTGCGGTGCGCCCAGCCGTTCGGCGACGCGGCGCTCCAGGCGGGAGGCGATGCTCTCGCCCTCCGTCTGGTAGCGGAACAGCACGCCGTGCTCGATCGCCTCGCGCAGCTCCCGCATGTCCGACCAGTCGAGGTAGTTGGCCCCGTAGGGCAGGAAACGCTGTCCGAGTCGCTTGCCGAGGCTCATCGCGCATCACGCTCCGTGATCGGGTACGCGGCGGTGTCGACGGCCATCTCCTCGCCCCGGTGATTGCGCAGGCTCAGCCCGTCGGGGGTGCGGGTGAAGTACGGCCGGGCGAGGGGGACCTTGCCGATCCTGGTGGTCAGGACGTACTGCGGCACTCCGAAGCCGGTGATGTGGCCCTGCAGGCCCTCCATGATCTCCCAGCCCTTCTCCACGGAGGTCATGAAGTGGGCGACACCGGTGACGTTGTCGCAGTGGTAGAGGTAGTAAGGGCGCACGCGGATGCGCAGCAGCTCGGTCATCAGCGTGCGCATCGTGGCGACGTCGTCGTTGATCCCGCGCAGCAGTACGGTCTGGTTGCCCACCGGAATGCCGTGGCGCAGCAGCCGGTCGACGGCGGCGGCGGACTCCTCGGTGATCTCCTTGGGGTGGTTGAAGTGCGTGTTGAGCCACACCGGATGGTGGCGGGCGAGCATCTCGCACAGGCCGTCGGTGATGCGCTGCGGCAGCAGTACGGGGAACCGGCTGCCGATGCGGATGATCTCCACGCTGGGGATCGCCCGCAGCCCCGAGACGATCTCCTCGAGCTTGCCGTCCTGGTACGACAGCGGGTCGCCGCCCGTCAGCAGCACGTCGCGGATCTCGGGGTGCTCGGCGATGTAGCGCAGGTCCTCGTCGAACGAGCCGCCCTCGTCGTCGCGGAAGTAGGTGCCGGTGACGTCGGTGGTGTGGAACTTGCGGGTGCAGTGCCGGCAGTAGACCGGGCACGCCTCGGTGACCAGCAGGATCACCCGGTCCGGGTACTTGTGCACCACCCGGTTGGTCTTTCGGTAGTAGGTGTCGCCGACCGGGTCGACGTCGCTGCCGGGAAACCGCTCGAATTCGCCCGGCGCGGGCACGGCCTGCAGGCGGACGGGGCAGGCGGGGTCGTCGGGGTCCATCAGGGACGCGTAGTACGGGGTGATGCTCCAGCGGTACCTGCCCGCGGAGTCGGCGATGGCCTTCTCCTCGTCGGGCGTCAGGCGCAGCCACCGCCGCGCCTTCTCGGTGGTGTTGACGCGCTTGCGCATGTGCCAGCGCCAGTCGTCCCACTCCGCGGCGGGGATGCGGGGCCGGAAGCCGGGGTCTGCTGTCGCGTCGTGTTCGCCGTGCGTGCCGGGCATGGCGGCTCCAGTGTCGACGGGCGGTCGGTGACTCATGTCGCCTGACTCATGTCGCCTGACTCATGTCACCTGACTGGTGTCGGTGACTCGTGTCGATGGCTCATGACGTGCGAGGCCCCGCGTCGCCGCGGAACGGCCGGTCACGGAGGTGCGAACGTGAGCTGGCGCAGACCGCGGGCGACGCGCTGGGCCCCCCGCAGGTCGTCCTGCGCCGGATCGAGCGCGCTCCACGCCGCCGCGTCCCCGGAGGGCGTCCACGGGGACGGGTCGCCCGGGTCGCCGGCCACGGGCACGGGGAGCGCGCGGGCCACCCGCCCGGCCAGGTCCCGCTGCGCGGGCCCCAGCGGGGGCAGCAGGGTCAGGGGCGCCCGCCGGGCGTGGGCGAGCACCAGCGCCCCCAGCGTCGGCGAGGCCACGAAGGCCCCGGCGGCGGCGTGCAGCGCGTCGACGTCCACGTCGGCGGCGCGGCTCAGCCGCACCCGCCCGGACCCGCCGGCCGCCCCGAGCACGGGACGCAGCAGGCCGAGCCGGGTGTCGCAGACCACCTCGCACCGCCCGCCGGCGTCCGTCGCCGCCCGGACCAGCGCCCGCAGCGGCCCCGTCGCGAACGCCTCGGCCTCGGCGTCCGGTACGTCCCAGAGGGACAGCAGGAGCAGCGCCCCCGCACGCACCCGGTCCCTGGCGGTACGGGCCGGGGCCAGACTCCCCGCGGGCCGGGCACCGCCCCCGGGCGGCCAGGGGCCGGGCAGCCAGCCGGGCCGGTGCAGCCGCTCCATCGCCCCGTCCAGGGAGCACGCGACGGTCGTCCCCCGGTGTCCCGAGCGCAGGTGGACCACCGGTACGCCGCGCTCCAGCAGGCGGCGGGCGGCCGCCTCGTCGTCGCAGACCAGCGCCGCGTCCGGCGGCGCCCCGCCGGCGTCCGTCGTCGTGGCGACCCCGCCGAGGTGCGCGGCGACGCGCCGGCACGCCAGCACCGAGTCGAGCTCCTCGTCCCGCGAGACCAGCAGCACGCGGCGGCGCGGCCCGGCGGCCGGGGCCGGGTTCGGAGGTGAACCGCCGTACCGCGGGAGCGGCGTCGTGCCGCCGGGGTTCAGTACGTCCATGGCGGCACCGACCCGAGCCGGGCGACGTCGTCGCTGTAGCCGGCGGCCGTGGTGGAGCAGCCCCCGCACAGGGCGGGGCCGTTCTCGCGGAAGTAGTCGGCGTGCGCCCGGAAGACGGGCGTGTCCAGCAGGACCGTGCCGTTCTCGCGCAGGGGGGCGCCGCCGGCCGGGGTGTCGCCGTCCTCGCGGTGCGGCAGGCAACTGCAGGCGTACATCCGCCCGAACCGTCCGTCGACGTAGATGACGTCGTCCACCACGTGGCACAGCGGCCGGGAGGCGCGCGGGGTCAGGGAGCGGGTGAAGTACCGCTGCCGTTCCTCGGCGGTGTCCCCGTAGAACCGCTTGCCCAGCGGAACCAGCAGGGAGCGCGGGTCGGCCTCGTAGACCGGGTCGCACACCTCGCGCACGTGGCCGGGGTCGGGGTAGGTGATGGCGCGTTCCAGCTTCAGCGCGGACAGCTCCCACTGCCGTACGCCCGCCTCGGTGAGGACCTGCTGCAGCAGGGGCATCTCGGTGTAGTTGTGCGGCCCGACCACGGTGTTGACCCGTGTCAGCACGCCGAGCCCGGCGGCGGCGCGCAGGCCACGCAGGCCGTTGTCGAACATGCCGGGGGAGCGGCGGTAGACGTCGTGGGTCGCGCTCGAGCCGCCGTCCAGGCTGACGATCACCTGGGCGAGGCCCGCCGCCGCGAGCCGTCCGGCCATCCTGGGCAGCATCATCCCGTTGGTGATGAGCGACATCCGCATGCCCGCCGCCGTGCCCGCGGCCACCAGGTCCACGACGTCCTGGTGCATCAGGGGCTCGCCGCCGGTGAAGCGTACGTACCCCACCCCGGCGGCCAGGGCCTTGGGCAGCAGGTCGTCGAAGTCGGCGGGGGAGAAGCGGTAGGCGTCGCGGGAGAGGGCGAACTCGCACATGAAGCAGTCGGCGTTGCAGGCTTCCAGGATTCTGATGAAGAGGTAGCGCTGACGCTCAGGCATCGGGACGAGGCCTTTCGGGTGGCGAGGACGTGGGTGGCGACGGCCGGGTTCGGGGACCCGGCGACGACGGCCGGGTTCAGGAGCTCGGCGGCGACTGCCCCGCCGCCGCCAGTACGGCGTCGGCCACCTGCGCGGCGCCCCCGGTGCCGACGGCTGTGGCGAGCGCCCCCCAGTCGGCGGGTTCGGCGGTGTGCCGCAGGGCGGCCAGGATGCGGTCGCTGAGCGCCGCCACCACGCGCTCGGCGTCCGCTCGCGCGGCCGCCCGGCCGATCGCCTCGTAGATCAGTTCCAGTGCGTGGTCCTCGCCCTTCGCGCGCATGGCCAGGACGTCGTCCTCGCGCAGGACGTCCGCGGGCCAGGTGACCTGGACGTCGGCGCCGACCGCTTGGCGTTGGAACCGGGCGTTGAAGATCTGGCTGAGGTTCTGCGGGGGCAGGCAGAGGGTGGGCACCCCCAGGCTGCCGGCCTCGAGCAGCGTGGTGAGCCCCGGGGAGGCGAGGAGCGCGTCGCAGCCGGCCAGTTCGGCGAGGAACGCGGCGTGGGGGAGGGCTCCGGCCGTCACCCGCAAGGGCAAGGGGGACCGGCCGACGAAGTCGGCGAGGAGTCCGGCAGGGAGATTGCCCGCCAGCCGGACGTCGCGCACGCCGTGGGCGGCGAGCGCCTCGAGGACGGCCGGGACGACCAGGCGCGGGTAGCTCGTCCAGTCGGCGAGCCGTGGCGCGCGCAGACCGCCCAGGCTGACGACGACCTTGCGGCAGGGCCGCCCGGCGCTCCCGCCCGCGCGGGGCACGGGAGGCGTGCCGACGATCGCCTCGACCCAGCGCAGCCGGGGGATGGACGCCAGGATCCCCTGGCACTCGGGCGGGAGCTCGGGGGAGCGCTGGGCGCAGTAGACGGTCGCGTCGAGCGGTAGAGAGGGGCGGTCGCCCTCGGTCCACAGGAACGGCAGGCTGTCCACGAACACGGTCGGCACGCCGGCCGCCTCCAATGCCCCCGCGACCGGCCCGTCCAGCACGACCAGGGCCGCCTCGACCCCTTGGGAGCGTACGACCTCCTCGAGCGCGGCCCGTGCGGCCGGCCCGGACTCCGGCAGGTCGTACCAGTGTTCGACGGGGTGCTCGGTCAGCAGGGGGCGGCCGAGGCCGGAGCCGAGCCCGATGAACCGCAGCGGCACCGGTGACCTCTCGCGCAGCGCGGACAGCACCGCGCTCAGCTTTCCCGAGCTGCCCCAGCCGAACTCGGCCCCCGACAGGGCGATGGTGAGGGCCTCCCGGCCCGGTGCGGGACCTGGGGTGGGGGCGCTGGGGGAGGGGTGCGGCGGACGGACATCGGGATCTCGACGCATCAGTGATCTTCCGGCTTCCTCGGGGGATAGGTGCCGGGGCCAACGTTCGCGCAGGGTCGTTGAAGGCACAAGGACGGGCATCGTTGGATTTCGGTCAGACGATGATGAATCAGGTGACAATAGATAAGTAGGTTAAATCCTCTTTCTCTTGTCCCTGTGCCCCACGAGGTGCTCCGGCATGCCCACTGTGGCCCCTGAGGCGAACCCGGCGGTGCCCGGCTCGCCGACGAGGGGCGTACGCCCCGACGCGCACGGCCGGGTGGAAGACAACGGCTTGGCCTTAATGAGCCGGAGACCGAGCGCGCCCACGGCTACGCTCCCCGCATGGGCTACCTCGAGGCCGGCGCCCTCACCCACACCCTGGCCGACGGGCGCGAACTCTTCCGCGATGTGTCGTTCCGGCTGCCCGGCGGCGAGACCGTCGCCCTGATCGGCGACAACGGCGCCGGCAAGACCACCCTCCTGCGCATACTGTCCGGGGCGCTGCCCGCCGGGCGGGGGACGGTACGCAGCCAGGGGGCCGTCGCCGTGATGCCGCAGTTCATCGGCAGCCTCCGCGACGGCCGCACCGTACGCGACCTGCTGCTGTCCGTCGCACCCCCGCGCCAGAGGGCCGCCGCGGCCGCCGTCGACGCCGCCGAACTCGCGCTCATGGACCACGACGACGAGCCAGCCCAGCTGCGCTACGCCGAAGCCCTCACCGCCTGGGGCGAGTCCGGCGGCTACGAGGCCGAGGTCCTCTGGGACACCGTCACCGTCGCGGCCCTCGGCCTGCCCTTCTCCACCGCCCAGTTCCGCGACGTCTCCACCCTCTCCGGAGGAGAGCAGAAACGCCTCGTCCTGGAGGCCCTCCTGCGCGGCACGGCGGACCTGCTCCTGCTCGACGAGCCGGACAACTACCTCGACGTGCCCGGCAAGCGCTGGCTCGAGGAGCAGCTCCGGCGCACCCGCAAGGGCGTCCTGCTCGTCACCCACGACCGCGAGGTCCTCAGCCGGACGGCCACCCAGGTGGTCACCCTGGAGGGCGGCTCGGCCTGGACGCACGGAGGCGGCTTCGCCACCTGGCACGCCGCCCGCGAGGCCCGCTGGGAACGGATCGCGGAACTGCGCCGCCGGTGGAGCGAGAAACACGAGCAGCTCGAGGACCTCGTCCGCACCCTGCGCCGGCAGGCGTCCATCAGCGACGAGATGGCCTCCCGCTACCACGCCGCCCAGACCCGCCTGGCGAGGTTCGAGGCCGAAGGCCCCCCGCCGGCCCCGCCCCGGACACAGCGCGTCGCCCCCGCCCTGCGCGGTGGCCGCACCGCGCTCAGGGCCGTCACCTGCCGGGACCTCGAACTCACCGGCCTCATGCGCCCCTTCGACCTGGAGGTCTTCTTCGGCGACCGCGTCTGCGTCCTGGGCTCGAACGGCTCGGGCAAGAGCCACTTCCTGCGCCTGCTGGACGAGAGCGGCGCCGACGCCCCGCCCACCGTCGGCCACTCCGGAACCTGCCGCCTGGGCGCACGCGTACGGCCGGGCCTGTTCGCGCAGACCCACCGGCACCCCGAATGGGTGGGCCGCACCCCCGCCGACATCCTCGGCCGCGGCGACGGCGACCGGCAGGGCGTCGACCTGCGGGACGCCATGTCCGCCCTGAGCCGCTACGGCCTCGCCGGCGCCGGCCGGCAGAACTTCGAGACGCTCTCCGGCGGCCAGCAGGCACGGTTCCAGATCCTCCTGCTGGAACTGGCCGGGGCCACCCTGCTGCTCCTCGACGAGCCCACCGACAACCTC
The DNA here is from genome assembly GCF_040932295.1 of Streptomyces sp. C36. Classification (NCBI taxonomy): domain Bacteria; kingdom Bacillati; phylum Actinomycetota; class Actinomycetes; order Kitasatosporales; family Streptomycetaceae; genus Streptomyces; species Streptomyces sp. C36. The sequence continues at coordinate 575,076 of NZ_JBFQGI010000001.1, forward strand.
GACCTCATCTCCGCCGAGGCCCTGGAAGCGGCCCTGAACACCTTCACCGGCACCGTCGTCGCGGTCACCCACGACCGCTGGTTCGCCCGCGCCTTCGGCCGCTTCCTCGTCTTCCGCGAGGACGGCCGGGTGGTGGAGAGCGACGAACCGGTCTGGGACGAGGGACGCGTAACCCGCGCCCGGCGATGAACCGGCGGACGGAGACACCGGCCGCGGCGGCGCGGTCGCCCCGCCACCGGCACGGCTACGCCTTCCCCTTCCCGGCCCGTGCCCGCGCCCCCTCCCGGACGGCGTTCTCGGCCGCCGACATGTCCTGGGTGCCGATGACGGACAGCAGCTCCAGCTGGGCGGCGGCTCGGGTGCCGGGCGGGGCGGTGAACCACTGCAGGCGCTGATGCCCGTCCTCGCTGAACAGGCTGTGACAGTCCAGCTCGATGACCCCCAGCGCGGCATGGAGGATGCGCTTGCGGTCGACCCGGCGCAGGCCGACGTCGCGGGTCTCCCACAGGGCGGTGAACTCCGCGCTGCGCCGCCGCAGCGCCGTCACCAGCGCGGTGATCTCGCCGTCGCAGCCCCGCCGGGCGCCGACCGCCCGGAGATCGGCGACGAAGACCCGCGAGTGGTGCGCGTGCTCGTCGGCCGGATAGAGGGCGCGGGCGTCGGGGTCGGTGAACCAGCGGTAGACGAAGCTCGCCGCCGGGCCGCGTACCGCCGGATGCCGGCCGACCAGGGCAGCGGCCAGGTCGTTCTGGGCGAGCGTCTCGTGCAGGTCGGTGATGACCTGGGCGGGAGTGGTGGTGAGCCGGTCCAGCAGGCCGAGCAGGCCCGGTTGGACATGTGCCGTGGGGCCGTGCGCCGCCTGGGGAAGGGGGCGGCCGGCGAGGTGGAACAGGTGGTCGCGTTCGTCGCCGCCCAGGCGCAGCGCCCGGGCGAGGGCGGTCAGGGCGTGTTCCGAGGGCTGGGAGCCGCGCCCGCGCTCCAGCTCGGTGTAGTAGTCCGACGACAGGGCTGCCAGCTGCGCGACCTCCTCGCGCCGCAGGCCGGGCACCCGGCGCCGGGGGCCGGTGGGCAGTCCCACGTCGGCCGGACGGATGCGGGCACGGCGGGACTTGAGGAACGCGGCGAGTTCGGAGAGGTTCACGCCGCCCATCGTCACCCGCACCGCGAGGGCCGATCCAGGGGGTGGCATCCCCTGGGTGGACACAACCCTGGCTGGCGGCGGGCCACCCGGCCGATCGTGGGGCACGGAACGGCGACGCCGCCGTTGCCCGACGGCCTGACCGCGGGCGGTTCCGCACACCTCGTCGCAGAAGGAGAACGCACATGCTGTTCGCGAACTTCAAGGTTCCCGCGCACACCCTCAGCGAGGAGCAGAAGCAGCAGATCATCGCCCGCACCACCGACCTGTACGCCGAGCTGTACGGCGAACGCGCCCGTACCACCACCATGGTGCTGGTCGAGGAGGTCACCGACGGCGGCTGGGGCATCGGCGGCGACGTCCTGACCCTCGCCAAGCTGTGGGAGATGCCCCAGCCCTGACCGACCGGACCGGCCTCGAGGCGCCCGGGCTCCACGGCCGGAGGCAGGGGTTCTCCTCCGAGGGTGCCCCTCCGATGGGAATTGGGCGGGAGGCGAAGCGTCGGCGAGAATCCCGGCATGATCCAGAAGCCCGTGGCCGCGCTCGTCGACGAACTGCTCGCCGCCGACGCACCGATGTCGTACCGCCGCCGCCTGACCCGCACCGCCCTCCGCGCGAAGGGGCTGCGCGGCAGCGACGAACTGCGCGCGATGGTCGACGAGCTGGCCGGGCGCGGGGTGTACGAGCGGAGGCTCGCGGCGCTGGCCGCCGAGGCCGGCCACGACTTCGCCTGGCTGGAGACCCACCTGACCGACCCCGACCCGGTCGTCCGGCACCACGCCGTCTCCGCCGTCCGGCGGGGGCACATACCGGACGCCGCCGTCACGGCCGCGATGGACGACGCCCCCGCCATCGTCCGGTACGAGCTGACGCGCGCCGTCGTCACCGGCAGGCGCACCGGCCTCGCCGACGCGCTCATCGGGCCCCTCCGCGCCCGCTGGGGGGACGCGGAGGCCGTCAGGCTGCTGCCCGGCTGCGGCCCGGCCACCGTCGCCGAACTGCTGCCCGGCCTCTTCCACGCCGTCATCGGCTGGACGGCCCTCGCCCGCCACCACGCCGCCCTCATCGCCGACGAGGCCGAGCGCCAGCTCACCGCCCTGCCGGAGGCCGCGCGGCGCGCCTGGTGGCAGGCGAACGGGGCGAGCGTGGCGGCCGCGGCCGAGACCGAACCCCTGCGCGTGCTCGACCTGCTGGAACGCCTGTGCCCCGGGGAGCTGACCTGGCGCATCGAGCACCGGATCGGCAGGCTGGCGGCCGCGGACCCGGGTCGTACCCTCCGTCTGCTGCTCGCGCCCGAACGCGGCACCGCGCACCTCCACCGGCTCGGCACACCCCTGCTGCGCACCCTGGTGCGCCTCGACCCGCCCGAACTCGCCGACCTGGCCCGCGCCCTGGCCCCCGAGACCCGTCAGCTGACGCGCCTGCTGCGCGTCATGGCCCCGTCCCGGCGCGCCGCCTGCTACGACACCGCCATGACCGGCCGCTCCGGCCGCGCCGGCCTGCCCGACGACCTCCTCGAGGTGCTGCCGCGGGCGCGGCGCGAGGCCGAGGCGCGGCGGATGGCCGCGCAGGCCCGGGAGTACGGGGGCTCCTGGCAGCTGATCCTCGCCGCCGTCTCGTTCCTGCCGGTGGCCGAGGCACGGCCGGAACTGCTCGCCGCGACCCGCCGCTCCGCGGCCGAGGACCGCGCGTACGCCTACCCCCTGCTGCTGCGCAACGCCGCGCGCACACGCGAGCCGGCCGTCCTCACCGAACTCCTCGCGGAGCACCTGGGACGGCTGCGCAACGAACAGGACCCCGTGCGCTCCCCGGCGCTCGCCACGCTCGCCGCCGTCCACCCGGCCCTGTTCACCGACGCGGCCGCCCCCCACCTCGAGCGCGTCACCACGGACGCGCTCGAGGCCCGCGACCTCTCCTGGAACGGCGTCTCCGCCCTCGGCAAGCTGGCCGAGGCCGTGCTGCGCGAACACGCCGGCACCGGCGAGAAGGAGCTGACGGCCTGGGCGCTGCGCACCCTCGTCCGGCTCTTCGCCACCAGCCGTCCGCGCCTCACGGGACTGCGGCGCGGGCAGGAGCGCGAGGTCGTCGACGCGCTCCTCCCCTCCATCGAAGCGGCCGTGTCCAGGGCCGAGTACGCGCCGGCGCTCGACCTGATCCGCAGGCTCGACCGGCGCGCCCACGCCGTGCCCGAGCTGCAGGACATCCTGTGGCGGGTGATCCGGGACGGCGACGAGAACATGGCGACCCAGGCCGTGTGGCTGTGGCTGGACGACATCACCACCCGCGACGAACGCCTGCCCCGGCTCCTCGCCCTGGACCCCTCGTTCGCCACCCACCCCCTCGTCACGCCGACACTCGCCGGCCGCCGCATGGACCTGCTGGACGTCGTGCTGGGCGACACCCCGCCGTACGGACGTCTGCTGGCCGAGAACCGCCACTGGGTGCCGCACGTCGGCCCCTCCACGCGCCATTGGCCGCCGCGACAGCAGGCCGCCGCGGCACGGCTGCTGGCCCGCGCCGCGGACGACACCACGCTCCACGTCCACTGGCGCGTATCGGCCATCTGGTCGGCCGCCTGGATCCCCGGGCACGGCACCGAGCTCCTGCGGCGCTTCGCCGACAGCACCGAGGTGCCCCTGGCCGAGGCCGCGCTCGCGGCGATGGCCCACACGGACCGCCCGGAAGAACACCTGACGACGCTCCTCGCCCACGCCGGCGGGGACCGCGCCCGGGTGGCGATCTACGCCGCGACCCGCGTGAGCCGCTTCGTCGCCCCCTCCCGCCTGGCCGGGGAGCTGCGCGCCCTGCTGCTCGCCGACAGCGGGGTGAAGGTGACCAGCCGCAAGGAGGCGGCCCGACTCGCCGCCCACTCGCTGCCGGTACGGGAAGCGGCCGCCCTGCTCGCCGAGGCCTGCGCACACCCGGGCCAGCACCATGACGTGCGGGCCGCCTGCGTGGCCGTCACGACGGGACTGCTGGACCACGCGGAGGCCTGGGTGCTGCTGGAGGACGCCGTGACCGGCCGGCGCGAGCTGCGCCAGGCGGTGCTCGGCACCTCGCCCTACCAACTGCCGGAGCGGCACCGCCCGCGCTACGCGCGGCTGACCCACGCCCTGTGCCGCACGGACGACCCCGAGGTCGCGGTGGCCGCGTACACGGCGCTCGGACAGTGGTCGCGATGGGTGCCGGAGGCGGCCGACACGCTCGTGGACGTCGTCACCGACCTGGACGACCGCGCCGGCTGGCGGGCCGCGGCCCTCGCACTGTGCCACCTCGTCACCACGGGCGGCCCGTCCGGCACCCCGGACCCCGCGCCCCTGGTCCGCGCCCTCGCCGCGCTGATCGCCGCCGACGCGGGCGGCGGGACGCCCGACGCGGAGCCCGACCGCGACCGGCCCGCCCGCCGCCGCGTCCGGTACGTCGTCGCCGACGCCCAGGGCATCCGGTGGAACCACCACGCCACCCTGCCCGTCACGCACGCCGTCGTCGAACTCCTCGGCGCCTCACCCGATTTCGTCGCCGACGCGGTGGACCTGGCGGTCCGGTCCCTCGACCTGGACGCGGCGCCGGACACGCTGGCGGAGGAGCTGACACGCCTGGCCCGGCGCCACGAGGGCAGAGCCGCCCTCGCCGTCCGTACCGCCGCCGCGCTCGAGGCGCGGCTGCGGACCGAGCGGAGCGGCGACGACGAGGCGTTCGCCCACGCCGCACGGGTCCTGTCCGAGGAAGGCGGCCATGCCGCCGGGCTGTTGGCCGTGAGTCTCACGGCCGCCCGCGGCCGTCGCACCGACTGGGCGGATCGCTGGCGCGAACGACTGCGCGCGCTGCGCCGCCACCCGCACCCGGACGTCCGCGACGCCGCCCTCGCGCCGGCCACCGCCGACGAATAGACGAATAGACGAATAACGAACAGACGAATGACGCGGGCCCGGCCCCCGGTGGCGATGCCACCGGGGGCCGGGCCACGGCAGGTGCGGTCGCGTCAGCTGTGGGGGCCTCAGCTCTCCACCGTCTGCACCTGCGGCGGATGGCCGTTCCAGGTGACGAACACCGACGTGGTCCGCAGGCCGGCCACGAAGTCCACCCGGATCCAGGCGCTCTGCTTCCATACCCGCATCCGCCAGCCCTCGTCCGGCGTGGCCGAGACGAGCGTGGCCGAGCTCTCCCCGAGATCGAAGACCGCGCGCCCGCCCCGGACCGGATAGCTCTTCACCGCACCGCCGCCCGACACCGGCCGTTCCTCGGGGCGCGGCGCCGCCCCCGCCTCGTCCTCCGGCGCGGGCGTGGGCGTGACGTGCCGCGCGGACGGCCCCGTGGGGCTCGCCGACGCGGACGGGGACGGGGGTGGCGACGGTGGCAGCGGGGCACGGGCCGAGGGGGCCGGACCGCCCGTCTCCGGCGCCGCGCCGCCGGAGATCGGCAGCGCGCGCGGCGGCTCGTAGGCCGTACCCGCCAGCACGGTCCGCACCCCGTACCAGGACACCGCCATGGCGGCCGCGGTCGCCACAACCCACACCAGGGCCTGCATGATTCCTCGCCTCACCTGGCTCATGGTGCCTCACTCGAATGGCGTACGGTGCCGCCCATGGCAAGACTGCTCGTAGTCGAGGACGATCCGTTCGTGCGCTCGGCCCTCATCCGTCAGCTGACCGAGGCCTCGCACACCGTACGCAGCGTCGGCACCGCCCTCGAGGCGCTGCGCGAAGTGGCGCAGGTCGGCTTCGACCTGGTCATCCTCGACCTCGGACTGCCCGATCTCGACGGGGCGCAGGCACTGAAGATGCTGCGCGGCATCACCGACGTGCCGGTCATCGTGGCCACCGCACGGGACGACGAGGCGGAGATCATCCGCCTGCTCACCGACGGCGCCGACGACTACCTGGTCAAGCCGTTCTCCGTGGCCCACCTGACCGCACGCATGGCCGCCGTCATGCGCCGGACGGGCCGCGGCGCGGGCACGGCGGGCGAACCGGCCCCGTCCGGGGCGCTGCGCGTCGCCGGCCTGTCCGTCGATCCGCTGCGCCGGCTGGCCGAACTGGACGGGCTCGCCCTGGACCTGACCCGCCGTGAGTTCGACTTGCTCGCCTACCTGGCCGCCCGCCCGGGCGTCGTCGTGCCCCGCAAGGAGCTCCTCGCCGAGGTCTGGCAGCAGTCCTACGGAGACGACCAGACCATCGACGTCCACCTGTCCTGGTTACGCCGCAAGCTCGGCGAGACCGCCGCCAGACCGCGCTACCTGCACACCGTCCGCGGGGTCGGCGTCAAGCTCGAGCCGCCGCAGGGGCCGCCCCCGGTGCCTCCGGAGGCACTCATGGAGCAGACGTGAGATGGGCGCTCGTCAGGGTGTCGCTGGCCGTCACGGTCATGGTGGTGCTCGCCTTCGCCGTCCCCCTCGGACTGGTGGTCAAGGAACTGGCCCGGGACCGGGCCTTCGCCGACGCCGAACGGCAGGCCGCCCAGATACGGCCCGCGCTCGCCATCACCACCGACCGCGCACAGCTGGAGCGGGCGGTCGCCAGCTCACAGGCCGGCGGCGACGGCCGCATGGCCGTCCACGTACCGGGCGGCGACGGCGCCCGGCAGAACCCGCCGAGCACCGATCCGCGCGACGCCCACGAGGCGTTCGACATCGGACGCCGCCGCGCCCGGGCACGGGACGTGGAGACCGCCCGCCGCGGCCGCTCCGCCATCACCTCCGTGCCCGGCGGCTACGCCCTGCTCCAGCCGACGGCCCTGAGCACCGGCGAGTTCGCGGTGGTCGAGGTCTACGTGCCGCACCGGGCGGTCGGCAACGGCGTCACCACCTCCTGGGTGATCCTCGCCGGCGTCGGCCTCGGCCTGATCGCCGGCTCCCTCGCCACCGCCGACCGCCTCGGCCTGCGCCTCGTCCGCCCGGCCGAGCGGCTCGCCAAGGCCGCCGCCGAGCTCGGGGAGGGCAGGCTCGGCGTGCGTGTCCGCGAGGACGGCCCCGCCGAACTGCGCGCCGCCGCCGTCGCCTTCAACTCCATGGCCGACAAGATCGTGCAGCTGCTCTCCAACGAACGCGAACTCGCCGCCGACCTCTCCCACCGGCTGCGCACCCCGCTCACCGTCCTCCGCCTCAACGCCGCCTCGCTCGGCGAAGGCCCCGCCGCCGACCAGACCCGCGCCGCCGTCGCCCAGCTGGAACGCGAGGTCGACCAGCTGATCCGCGCCGCCCGCGAACAGGGCGAGCGCACGGAACGGCCCACCCTCGGCTGCGACGCCTGCGAAGTGATCCGTGACCGGATGGACTTCTGGTCCGCCCTCGCCGAGGACGAGGGCCGCACCGTACGGCTCGCGGGCGTCGACGCGACCGTACGCGTCCCCGTCGCCCGCCCCGAACTCGTCGCCGCCCTGGACGCGATGCTCGGCAACGTCTTCCGGCACACGCCCGAGGGCACCGCCTTCGCCGTGGACGTGCACCACAGCGAGGACGCCGTGATCGTGCTCGTCTCCGACGCGGGCCCCGGCATCGCCGACCCGGACGCCGCGCTGCGCCGCGGCCACGGCGCCGGAGGCCCCGGCTCCACCGGCCTCGGCCTGGACATCGTGCGCCGGGTCGCGGAGTCCACCGGCGGGGACGTACGGGTCGGGCGATCGGTCCTCGGCGGCACGGAGGTACGAGTGTGGCTCTCGCTCGACGGGGGCGGCACCCGGCGGCGCCGCGAGCGCCGCCGCCGGGTACGGCGTGGCCGGGCACGTCCTTAACACCCACCGATGCGTTCCTTAAACCCACCATAAGAACCCGCCCCCGCACCGCGATTCGGCGATTTGCACCGTTCGCGCTCGCTAGCGTGCCGCCCGTACCTACCCCCCAGTCAGAACAGGCAGGCACGCGATGGGTTCCTCCGCACACCGCCGACGACCGAGCCGCAAGGCGAAGGCGGCCGGCATCGTCGCCGCCGCGGCGATCGCGACCGGCGCCGCGTTCACCCTCACCGGCACCGCCCAGGCCGCCTCGGTCGGCGCGGCCTTCTCCACGACCGGCTCCTGGTCGGGCGGCTTCACCGGGCAGTACGTCCTCACCAACGCGACGAACAAGCAACTGCCGCACTGGAAGCTGACGTTCGACCTCCCGGCCGGGGCGAAGATCACCTCCCTGTGGAACGGCAAGCACACCGTCAGCGGCCGCAGCGTCACCGTCGAGCCGGAGAGCTGGAACGCGACCATCGCCCCCGGCGCGACCGTCACCGTCGGATTCGTCGCGACCGGCGGCAGCGGGTCGACCGCCCCGGCCAACTGCCGCGTCAACGGCGCCAAGTGCTCCGCGGACAAGGACCCCGAGCCGCGGCCCACCGAGCCCACGTCCACTCCGACGAAGCCGCAGCCCACCCCGACCACACCGACCCCCGGCGGCGCGAACGCCGCCTTCGCCCCATACGTCGACACCTCCCTCTACCCCGCCTACGACCTGCTGGGCACCGCCGAGAAGACCGGCGTGAAGCACTTCAACCTGGCCTTCATCACCTCCGGCGGCGGCTGCACCCCCAAGTGGGGCGGCGTCACCGACCTCGGCGGCGACGCCGTCGCGCAGCAGATCGGGAAGCTGCGCCAGGCGGGCGGCGACGTACGGGTCTCCTTCGGCGGGGCCGCCGGATCCGAACTGGGCCTGGCCTGCTCCTCCACCGACGCGCTCGCCGCCGCCTACGGCAAGGTCGTGGACACGTACAAGCTCACCAAGGTCGACTTCGACATCGAGGGCGCCGCGCTGCCCAACACGGCCGCCAACACCCGCCGCGCCCAGGCCATAGCCCGGCTCCAGAAGAGCCACCCCGGCCTCGACGTCTCCTTCACCCTGCCGGTGATGCCCAGCGGACTCACCCAGGACGGCGTCAATCTGATCGAGAACGCCAGGAAGAACGGCGTCGCCGTCTCCACGGTCAACGTCATGGCGATGGACTACGGCTCGTCCTTCAACGGCGACATGGGGCAGTACGCCATCGACGCGGCCACCGCCACGCAGGCGCAGGTCAAGGGCGTACTGGGGCTCAGCGACGCGGCGGCGTGGAAGGCCGTCGCGGTCACCCCGATGATCGGCGTCAACGACGTGGCCGCCGAGGTCTTCACGGTCGACGACGCGACGCAGCTGGCGCGCTTCGCCCGGACCAAGCGGATGGGATGGCTGTCGATGTGGTCGGCGGCCCGCGACAAGCCGTGCCCCGGCGGCCCGCAGAACTCCGCGTCCGCGACCTGCAGCTCGATCCGGCAGGACCCGCTGGCCTTCACGAAGGCGTTCGCGGCCCCGCAGGGCTGACGCCCGCCCCCCCAGGACTGAGGCCCGTCCCCCCACCGTCCCCCACCTCCCCCCACACCGCCCCGCACGCCGGCACCGCCCCCCACCGAACGGCCGGCGTGCGGGGCACCCCCCTCACCCCCAAGGAGACCCCCCATGCGCACGCGTCACACGGCCCTGCGGATATCCCTGCTCGGTCTCGCCCCGCTCACGCTCACCGCGCTGACCGCCGGCCCGGCGGAGGCGCACGGCTCCATGACGGACCCGGTCAGCCGGGTGTCCGCGTGTTTCGCCGAGGGGCCCGAACATCCGCGCTCGGCGGCCTGCAAGGCGATGGTCGCGGCCGGCGGCACCCAGCCGCTCTACGACTGGAACGAGGTCAACATCGGCGACGCCGCCGGCCGCCACCGCCGGATCATCCCCGACGGCAAGCTGTGCAGCGCCGGACGCGACAAGTACAAGGGCCTGGACGCGCCGCGCGCCGACTGGCCGGGATCGAAGCTCGCCCCGGGCAGGCACACCTTCCGGTACCGGGCCACGGCCCCCCACCGCGGCACGTTCGAGCTGTACATCACCAAGGACGGCTACGACCCCAAGAAGCCGCTGAAGTGGTCGGACCTGGAGGCCAAGCCGTTCGCCAAGGTCACCAACCCCACGCTGAACGCCGGAAGCTACGTCTTCGACGGCACGGTCCCCAAGCGGTCCGGCCGGCACCTGATCTACAGCATCTGGCAGCGCTCGGACAGCCCCGAGGCCTTCTACACCTGCTCCGACGTGGACTTCTCCGGCAAGGCGCCGGCGACCAAGGCGCTGGCGCCGGTCGCGTCCGCTCCCAGTGACGCGCAGATCGCGGAAGACGCCGCCAAGTCGACGGTCGACCACAACGGACACGGCGGCGATGGCGGCGACGCCTCCGGCGAGGGCGCGCCCGCCCAGGCCGGGCACGGCGAGGCCGGACACGGTGAGAGTGCGCACGTCAAGAACGGCCACGAGCCCCACTCCGCGGTGAAGGCGGCCAACGCCCCGGCCGCCCAGGGCGGCCGCCTCGCCGAGACCGGCGGCGACAGCCGCACGGCGGCGCTGGCCGTCGGAGGCGTCGCGGTCCTGTCGGCCGGCTGCGCCACCCTCTTCCTGGCCCTGCGCCGCCGCGCCGCCCGTCGCGGCGCCTGACCGCAGTCTCCCCACCGCCGGGGCCGCGTCCACCGGGACGACGGCCCCGGCCGCGCGCGGGTACGAGTGCTCACACTCCGTGAGTCGAAGGGGGGCCGGTTGTGAGGCCCCTCATGGGGCCTGGATCACATACGAAAGAGGGCCGTATTCAGGTCCCCTTTCAGGACGCGACGAAACCGCGTCCGGCCTCGTGGCATGCGGCCTGAGGCCGTAGGTCACACCTTTGCCAGGGGGTTTTTGCGCCGCTAACAATTGCTGAGTCGCACGGCGCCGTCGACCGAGAAACGGCGCTCTTTTTGCGCCATTGACGGCCATTGCGACGTAAGCGATTGGAAGGGTTCAGCTCGTTATGCGCTCCACCGTCTCCGGTTATTCCGCTCTGTCCAAGGCTCATAAGTTCTCCGCTGCCGGTCTGGTGACCGTGGCCGGTGCCGCCGCTCTGACGTTCGCTCTGGTGCCCCAGGCCCAGGCCGCGGATGCTCACTCGGTTGGTGTGAAGACGGTGTCGCTGAGTGCTCAGGAGTTCGGTGTGACGCAGGACGCGGAGCTGGCGAAGGCCGCGGACGATGCTGCCGGTCAGGCGCAGGTGAAGGCCGCTGCCGCGGTGAAGGCCGACGCGGATGCCGCCGCGAAGGCGAAGGTTGATGCCGAGCGTGCGAGCCGTTCCGAGGCCCGTAAGCCGATGAAGCCCGCCGCCAAGCCCGCCGCCAAGACTGCCGCCGCTCCGGCGAAGAAGGCCTACGCCGACAACCTGGACGGCTGGATCAACGAGTCCCTGGACATCCTGCGCTCCAAGGGCATCCCGGCCTCCTACGACGGCATCAAGCGCAACATCATGCGCGAGTCGACCGGTAACCCCCAGGCGATCAACGACTGGGACGTCAACGCGGTGAACGGCGTGCCGTCGAAGGGTCTGCTGCAGATCATCGATCCCACCTTCAAGGCGTATCACGTCGAGGGCACCTCCTGGAACATTTACGACCCGGTCGCCAACATCACCGCGTCCTGCAACTACGCGGCCGACAAGTACGGCTCCATGGACAACGTCAACTCCGCGTACTGATCCGGACGCAACACGCGCCGCAGCGCATCGCGCCGCCCGAGGGGCGCGGCACCCGCGAGGGAGCCGCGCCCCTCGGGCGTTGTGGCACCCGGGCGATTCCCTCTTGTGGATCAAGAAACCTTAGGCTTTGGATCATGCACATCACGTTGACCGAGCACGCCCGGTGCCTCTACGACGACGCGTATCTGCCGGTGCCGGGCTGCGGCCGCGCCCACCACGAGCGGAACTTCGTCGAAGAGCTGACGTTCGCCGACGCCGACGCGATCCTCGCCATGCTGCGTGGACTGGGCCCGCACGTGGTCGAGGGCCGCCTCCCCGTGTGGATCCGCAATCTCGCCTACCGGCTGCTTCTGCTCCAGCGCCCCGACGAACCGGCGCTGATGCGCGAGGCGGCGGACAGCCTCCACCTGCACGGCCCCGACTGGGACGAGATCGCCGCCGAGCTCCGCCTGAGGGCCGACGCCCTGGAGGCCGGAGGGCTGGAGTCCGCGGCGTAGGGCGTGGCCGTGTCCTGGACGGCCGGCCCGGGTGAGCCGCGTCTCACCCGGGCCGTACCTCTTGTCTATGCAACAAGTTGCATAGAAAGATCCGGGGTCATGGCGCTCGAGCACGCGATCCTCGTCTCTCTGCTGGAGAAGCCGGGTTCCGGCTATGAGCTGGCCCGGCGCTTCGAGCGGTCCATCGGCTACTTCTGGACCGCGACCCACCAGCAGATCTACCGCGTCCTCAAGCGGATGGAGGGCGACGGCTGGGTCACCGTCCGGGAGATCCCGCAGCAGGGCAGGCCGGACAAGAAGGAGTACTCCGTTCCCGCCCTCGGCCGGGCCGCCCTCTCCCGGTGGCTGCACGAGCCGATCGAACCCGAGAGCGTGCGGCACGATCTCGCCGTGAAGATCCGCGGGGCGGCCTTCGACGACCCGGCCGCGCTGATCCGCGAGGTCGAGCGGCACCACCAGGTGCACACCGACCGGCTCGCGCACTACCTGGTGGGGGAACGGCGTGATTTCACCGGGCCTGAGGCTCCCGTGACGCCCGACGATGTCGGGCGGGAGCTCCAGCACGTCGTGCTGCGCGGCGGCATCGCGTACGAGCGGATGACGCTCGCCTGGCTCGACGACGTCCTCGCCACCCTCCACCGGCTCCGCGCCGAGCGCTGAAACCCCAGGCAACCGCCACCTTCGACCGTCAAGCCGGAAAGGCGAACTTCCATGGCCGACCCGCTGCTGTTCAACCCTCGCACCTACAACCCCGCGCACTTCGACCCCGAGACCCGCAGGCTGCTGCGCGCCACCGTCGACTGGTTCGAGGAGCGCGGCAAGCGCAAGCTGATAGAGGACTACCGCTCCCGTGCCTGGCTGGCGGACTTCCTCGCGTTCTCGGCGAAGGAGGGCCTGTTCGCGACGTTCCTGACCCCCGCGGCGGCCGCTGACGGAGCCGAGGACAAGCGCTGGGACACCGCCCGGATCGCCGCCCTCAACGAGATCTTCGGCTTCTACGGGCTCGACTACTGGTACGCGTGGCAGGTCACCATCCTCGGCCTCGGCCCGGTCTGGCAGAGCGACAACGCCGCCGCCCGCGCCCGCGCCGCGGAACTCCTCTCCCAGGGCGAGGTGTTCGCCTTCGGCCTGTCGGAGAAGACCCACGGCGCCGACATCTACTCCACCGACATGCTGCTGGAGCCCGACGGCGACGGCGGCTTCCGGGCCAGCGGCTCCAAGTACTACATCGGCAACGGCAACGCCGCCGGCCTCGTCTCCGTCTTCGGCCGCCGCACCGACGTCGAGGGCCCCGACGGCTACGTCTTCTTCGCCGCCGACAGCCGCCACCCGGCGTACCACCTGGTGAAGAACGTCGTCGACTCCTCGAAGTACGTCAGCGAGTTCCGCCTCGAGGACTACCCGGTCGCGGCCGGCGACATCCTGCACACCGGTCGCGCCGCCTTCGACGCCGCCCTGAACACCGTCAACGTCGGCAAGTTCAACCTCTGCACCGGCGCGATCGGCATCTGCGAGCACGCGATGTACGAGGCCGTCACCCACGCGCACAACCGCATCCTCTACGGCCGTCCCGTCACCGCCTTCCCGCACGTGCGCCGCGAGCTGACCGACGCCTACGTCCGCCTCGTCGGCATGAAGCTCTTCAGCGACCGCGCCGTCGACTACTTCCGCTCCGCCGGCCCCGACGACCGCCGCTACCTCCTCTTCAACCCCATGACGAAGATGAAGGTGACCACCGAGGGCGAGAAGGTCATCGACCTCATGTGGGACGTCATCGCGGCCAAGGGCTTCGAGAAGGACACCTACTTCGCCCAGGCCGCCACCGAGATCCGCGGCCTGCCGAAGCTGGAGGGCACGGTCCACGTCAACCTCGCGCTGATCCTCAAGTTCATGGGCAACCACCTGCTGAACCCCGCCGAGTACGCGCCCGTGCCGACCCGCCTCGACGCGGCCGACGACGAGTTCCTCTTCCGGCAGGGCCCGGCCCGGGGCCTCGGCTCCATCCGCTTCCACGACTGGCGCGGAGCCTACGACGCGTACGCCCACGTGCCCAACGTCGGCCGCTTCCGCGAGCAGGCCGACGCGCTGTGCGAGTTCGTCGCCACCGCCGCCCCCGACGAGGAGCAGAGCCGCGACCTCGACCTCCTCCTCGCCATCGGTCAGCTGTTCGCGCTCGTCGTGCACGGCCAGCTGATCCTGGAGCAGGCGCGCCTGACCGGCCTCGAGGAGGACGTGCTCGACGAGCTGTTCGCCGTCCTCGTCCGCGACTTCTCCGCGCACGCCGTGGAGCTGCACGGCAAGGACTCCGCCACCGAGGCCCAGCAGAGCTGGGCGCTCGGCGCGGTCCGCCGCCCGGTCGTCGACGACGCCCGCTCGGCACGCGTCTGGGAGCGCGTCGAGGCGCTGTCCGGGGCGTACGAGATGGCCCCGTAACCAACACCGCGACACCCGGGCCGGCCCTGCGAACGACGGGGCCGGCCCGGGCTTTTTCGTTCGGCGAGGAACGGGCTCACCCGTCGATCAGCGCGGTCAGTCCGTCGAGCATCGAGGTGAGGCCGAGCTCGAACACCTCGTCGAGGCGCAGCTCGTAGCCGCCGTCGTCGAACGACCCGGTCACCTTGGCGAACGTCGGGTACGCGCCGGAGGCCACGAGGGCGTCGAAGGCGGCGGCCTGGGATTCCATCCACTGGTCCTCGGACATCCCGGTGGCGCCGGCCGCCTGGGCCTCCCGTTCGAGGTGGACGGCGGTGCCCTGGACGTAGCTGTAGATCAGTACGTTCAGGTTGAGCATGGTCGCCGGGTCCAGGCCGTGGCCGTCGAGCGCGCCGAGCATCCACTCGGAGTAGGCGATCAGGTGCGGCAGGGCCAGCGGGCGGGTCAGGGGGGTGACCTGCGCGAGCCAGGGGTGGGCGCGGTGCAGCGCCCAGAGCGAGCGGGCGCCGGCCTCCAGGCGGGGACGCCAGTGTGACGGCGCGTCGGCGGGGTAGTGCGCCTCGGCCAGGACGGCGTCGGCCATGAGGAAGACCAGGTCGTCCTTGCTGTTCACATACCGGTAGGGCGACATGGCGGCGACGCCCAGCCGTGCGGCGACCCCCCGCATGGAGAGCGCGGCGAGCCCTTCCGCGTCGGCGATGTCGACGGCCGCGCGGACGACGCGTTCACGCGTCAGCTCGCCGTCGGACGCGGCCGGCGGCGCCGCCGCGCGGGGCGGCCGAGCCGGGTGGGGCGTGCGCTCCGGGGCGTCCGCGACCACCGTGCCGACCCGCGGCTGGGCCCGTACGAGGCCCTCCTGGCGCAGGGTGGTGAGCACCTTGGTGGCCGTGGCGAGTGCGACGTTCCACTCCTTGGCGATCTGCCGGGTGGACGGGACGCGGTCGCCCGGAGCGAGCTCGCCCTCGGCGATGCGCCGCCGCAGCTCGGCGGCGATGCGCAGATACGGCGGAGCGTTTTTCTCGGTCACGGCCGGTCCTTTCTTGCTGTCCTAGTACAGAGACTAGCAGCGAAAACATGCTCGAGGTCGGCAACTGTACTGCTACAGCCTGCGAAAATGGCGCTTTGCAAGTCTGTATGTACGCTGTACATTCAGTTGCGTACAGCGTCTCAGAAGGAGATCTTCATGCAGAACGTCCTCGTGTCCGGCGCCAGCGTCGCGGGCCTCACCCTCGCCTACTGGCTGCGCCGCAACGGCTTCGCCGCCACCGTCGTCGAGCGCGCCCCCGCCGTGCGCCCCGGCGGTCAGGCCATCGATGTACGAGGTGTCGCCCTCGACGTCCTCGACCGGACCGGCATCCTGGACGAGGCGCGCGACGTCCGTACCCGGATGCGCGGCATGGCGATGCTCGACGGCCAGGGCGAGGAGCTGTGGCGCTCCACCGAGATGACGTACAGCAGCGGTCGCCTGGAGAGCGCGGACATCGAGCTCCTGCGCGAGGACCTCGCCATGCTGCTGTACCGCCAGGCACGCGACGCGGGCGTGGAGTTCCTCTTCGACGACTCCCTCACCACTCTCGACGAGGGTCCCGACGGCGTCCGGGCCGGCTTCGAGCGGGGCCGGGACCGCACGTTCGACCTCGTGCTGGGCGCGGACGGCCTGCACTCGAAGGTCCGGCGGCTGGCCTTCGGCCCCGAGGAGCGGTTCATCCGGCACCTCGGCGCCTACGTGACCGTCTTCAGCACCCGCAACTTCCTCGAACTCGACAACTGGCAGCTCTGGCTCAACGACGACTCCGCGACCTACTGCCTCTACCCGGTGCGCGACAACAGCGAGCTGAGGGCCACGCTGGGCTTCCGGTCCGAGCCGATCGCCTACGACCACCGCGACACCGAGCAGCAGAAGGCGCTCATGACCGCCGGCCTGGCCCACATGGGCTGGGAGACCCCGCGGCTGCTGGACGCCATGCGGCAGGCGCCCGACTTCTACTTCGACTCGATGGCCCAGATCCACATGGACCGGTGGTCCACCGGCAGGGTGGCGCTGGCCGGGGACGCGGGCTACTGCGCCTCGCCGCTCTCCGGCCAGGGCACGAGCCTGGCCCTGGTCGGCGCGTACGTCCTGGCCGCCGAGCTCGGCAGGGCGGACGGCGACCACACTGCCGCCTTCGGCCGCTACGAGGCGCGCATGCGCCCGTTCGTCGACCTCAACCAGGCCCTCGCCACGGCGAACCAGGGCGGCATGCCCTCCGACGAGGCGCTGGAAGAGGCCAAGAACGGCATCGCACTCGACGCGCCCGTCGACTGACGCACCGAAGAACGGACCTCAGGACCTGTCCTCTACCCTCTTCTCATCAAACGATCTTGACTGCAGGGGGAGCAGACTGTGCGTACCGCCACGGTGACGTCCGACGGTGACCGGATCCGCTGGGTGGAGCTGCCGGGCGAGGAACCGGCCCGTGTCTACGTGCACGGCCTGGGCGCGACCTCGCCCGCCTACTTCGCCGAGGTCGCGGTGCACCCGCTGCTGGCCGGCCGCCGTTCGCTGCTGATCGACATGCTCGGGCACGGCATCAGCGACCGGCCGACGGGCTTCGACTACACCCTGGAATCCCACGCCGACGCCCTCGCCGAGGCCCTCACCTCGGCGGGCGTCACCGGCGCCGAGCTGATCGCGCACAGCATGGGCGGATCCGTGGCCGTCGTCCTGGCCACCCGTCACCCCCACCTGGTCTCCCGCCTGGTCCTGATCGACGCCAACCTCGACGCGCTCCCGCCCACGCCCGGCGCGGGCGGCAGCCGTGGCATCGCCGCGTACACGGAGCGGGAGTTCGTGGACGGCGGATGGGAAGAGGTCCGCGACCGGGCCGGCTCCCACTGGTGGTCCACCATGCGTCTGGCCGGCCGGGAGGCCCTGCACCGCAGCGCGACCCACCTCGTCCGCGGCACCGAACCCACCCTCCGCGCACTCCTGTCGGCCCTCCCGATGCCCCGCACCTACCTCCTGCCGGAGGCTGACGGCCCGCTCCCCGGCGCCGACGCCCTCACCGCGGCAGGAGTCTCCGTCGTCCCCGTCCCCGACTGCGGGCACAACATCATGCTGGACAACCCCCAGGCCTTCGCCCGCGCCACCGCCGCGGCCCTCACGGCCTGAGCGGCCGGGGGCTGTCGTTCAGGGCGCCGCGGCGTAGCGGCGGGCCAGTGCGGCCACGGCTTCGGCCATGGCCTGCCGCAGGTCGGCGGGGCCCAGTACCTCCGCTTCCGCGCCGAGCCGGAGGAGGTCGCCGACCGCGACGGCCAAGGCCTCGACCCGCATGTCCACCCGTACCCATCCCTCCTCGTCCGGCGGCCCGGCGCTCTCGAGGGCCCGGGTGCCCGCCGTGCCGAACTGTGCGGGCAGCAGCCGCTGTGCCACGGGCGAGATCCGTAGTCGTGCCGTTCCCTGGCGGAGGGCGCTCTCCAGGCGCCGGGAGGACTCCTCCCAGTAGGCGGCCACGTCGAAGCCGGCCGGCCGCTCGAACGTCTCGTCCGTGACGTCCACGGTCACGAACCGCGAGACCCGGTAGGTGCGTACCTCCCCGTCCCCGAGCGCCACCAGGTACCAGATGCCGCCCTTGAGGACGAGGGCGAGCGGGCGCAGCTCCCGGTGCACCTCGCCGTTCCAGCGCCGGTAGTGCGTGCGCAGCACCCGCTGCTCCCACACCGCCCGCGCGACCGGCGCCAGGTACGTGACCGGGTCGGCGTCCCGGAACCACGCGGGCGCGTCCAGGTGGAATCTGTCCTGTACGCGCCGTGAGCGCTCCGCCAGTTCGGCCGGAAGCGCGGCCCGGAGCTTCAGCTGGGCGGTGGCCAGCACCGCCTCGAGGCCCAGATCGCGCGCCGGCCCGGGTGCTCCGGCGAGGAACAGCGCGCCGGCCTCGGCGTCGGTCAGCCCGGTCAGCCGCGTGCGGTACCCCTCCATCAGGCGGTAGCCGCCGGCGGGGCCACGGTCGGCGAGGACCGGGATCCCCGCCGCGCCGAGCGCCTCGATGTCCCGGTAGACGGTACGGACCGACACCTCCAGCTCCTCGGCGAGCTCGGGAGCCGTCATCCGCCCCCGGTTCTGGAGCAGCAGGAGCAGGGACAGAAGCCGGTCGGCGCGCATGGCGCCATTGTTCCCCGTACCTGACAGGAGATGTCAGGTATGGCGGCGAGGCTGTCACCACACCGCACGCGAAAGCCCGTGCGGTCGACCGAGAGGACAGCCATGCCCGCACAGACGACCACCGGCCACTTCACCTTCGCCGCCTGGGAGGAGCGGACGGTCGGGGCGGGGGAGGCGAGCCCGAGGCTCGCCCACGCCTCCGTCGTCAACACCTTCTCCGGCGGCATCGAGGCCGCCGACACCACCTGCGAATACTCCATCGTCTACGTCACGGAGAAGACCGGCACGTTCACCGGCATGCAGGTGCTGACCGGCCGGGTGGACGGCCGCGACGGCACCTTCGCCGTCGAGGAGCGCGGCTCGTTCGACGACGACGGTGCCGTGCGCTGCGCCTTCGAGGTCGTTCCGGGGTCGGGCACGGGCGAGCTGACCGGGCTGAGCGGCACCGGCGGCTACACGGCCCGGCACGGCGAACCGTCCGTCCCCTACACCTTCGACTACGACCTGGGCTGATCCCGGTCCTCGGCCGTGCCCGCCGCACCCCGGGGGAGCGTCAGCTCCGAGTCCGCGTGGACCGTGATGCGGACCGGCAGGAACTCGGTGGCGTCGACCGGGGACGCGCCGGTGCCGGGGTTGCGGGCGTAGCGGGGGTGGGCGCCTCCGCTGATCTGCCAGCGGATGCGGTGGCCGGCGGCGAAGCGGTGGGCGGTGGAGCTCATCGGCACGGTGACCCGCGTGGGCGCCTGGCCGGTGGTCCGTAGCCGGACCAGCCCGTCGCAGACGTTGGTGGAGCGGCCTTGGGCGTCCACGTCGCACAGGCGGGCGAAGACGTCGGCGTATCCGGTGTCCGTGGAGACGCTCAGCCGCGCGGAGACCGGGCCGAGGACGTCCACGGGCTCGGTCAGCGGCGGGCCGGTGAACGTCAGGACGTCCTCGCGGGCCTCCAGGGCGCTGTTGTCGCGGGGGCCGGCCCCCCGGGAGAGCAGGGGGCCGCCGACGGACGGGGTGGGGTCGGCCGGGTCGTGGCGGAAGGACGCCAGCGGCTCGGCGTCGGTGGGGGCCTGCCGCAGGAGTTGCCCGTCCGGCGCGGGGAACCATGACGTGGTGGCCGGGGTCGGCGGCCAGTCGTCGAGGTCCCGCCACGCGTCGTCGCCGCCGGTGTGCACGCGCACGCGGGTGGGGCGCAGGCCGGAGGGGTCGTCGTACAGGTGCGCGCGCAGCCAGGCGAGGCTCTCGGCGAACACCTCGGGCCATCCCCGCTGGAACGCGGAGGTGTGGGTCCAGGGGCCGACGAGCAGGGCGGTGTCGCATCCGGCCCGGCGCAGCCGGCCGTACTGCTCGAGGGTCTGGTCGAGCAGCGCGTCGTGCCATCCGGTGATCAGAGCGGTGGGCACGTCCAGCCGCTCGGCCGCCTGTCCCATGGACGTGCCGCGCCAGTGCGGGTCGTCGGCGTCCGCGTGGGTCATCGCGTCGTCCAGCCAGGGCGCGTCGCCGATGACGGAGGCCTGGGCTCCGCGCAGCGGCCGCGCGGTGGTGATCTCGCGCAGGCGGCGTTGCAGGCGCAGCGTCGCCTTCATCATCGGTGCCAGGCCCTGGTGCTGGTACGCCATGCCGATGCCGGAGACGAGACTGTTCTCCAGGTTGAGCGCGCCGTTCGCGTGGAAGAAGGCGTGGGGATCGTGCAGGCTCACCTGCACCACCATCGCCTTCAGCTCCGGCGGCGGGTCCATGGCGAGCGCCCACTGCGCATAGCCCAGGTAGCTGGCGCCGATCGTGCCCAGTGTCCCGTCGAACCAGGGCTGTTCACGCAGCCAGGACACCGTGGCCCGGCCGTCGGCGGCCTCGTTGCGCCACAGGCCGAAGCGGCCGCCCGAGCCGCCGGTGCCGCGGCAGCTCTGCAGGATCACGTGGAAGCCCTGTTCGGCGAAGAGCAGGCCGTACATGGGGGACCACGGCACGCCCCGGCCGTAGGGCGAGCGCACGAGGAGGGTGGGGAAGTCGCCCGCCGCGCGGGGGAAGTAGTGGTCCGTGATCAGCGGGCTGCCGTCGGGGGCCGGAACCACCAGCCCCGGCTCCCATCCGACGTCGTACCGCTTGGCAGGGAGGCCGCGCCAGGCCGCCCGCATCATGCGCGAGGGCAGTGGCGGCTTCGTCCTTCCGGCGGGCGGCGTCCAGGCGGGCGTGCGCAGAGCGTCGTGCGTGGGTGACGGCATCGTTCCCCTCCATTATTCTCGTACTGTGTACGAGAATAATGGATGCTTGGATGACGGATGCAAGGGCCGCCGCGCGAGAGCCGTGGCGGCGAGGAAAGGAGCCCGAAGACCGTGACCCGTGACGGCGGGCCCGGCGCCCCCGGCGTCGACCCCCAAGAGCTCTGGCTCGCCCGAGCCCAGCCCCGCAGAGGACGCAGACCCGCCTTCAGCCGCGAGGCGATCACCGTGGCGGCCGTGGCCCTGGCGGACGCCGAGGGGCTCGAGGCGGTCACCATGCGGCGGGTCGCCTCGGAGGTCGGAGCCGGCGTCATGTCGCTCTACAGCTACGCCCGCGACAAGGAGACGCTGCTGGACCTGATGATCGACCACGTCAGCGGCGAACTGTCGACCGACGCCCCCCTCACCGGCGACTGGCGCACCGACCTCAAGGCCGTCGGTCACCTCCAGCGCGCCCTCATGCTCCGCCACCCCTGGCTGCCCGCCGCCGTGTCCGCCCGCCGGACGCTCGGCCCCAACGTCCTGGCCTTCCTCGAGCACGCCCTCGCCGCCCTGCGGCCCACCGGGCTGGACGGCGCGGCGAGGCTGGAGGTCTTCTCCCAGCTCACCGCGTTCGTGTCCGGGCATGTCGGCTACGAGATCGCGCAGGCCGCGGCCGCGCGGTCACCCGACCGTCTCGCGGCCGAGGCCCGCTACCTCGCCGCCGTCGCCGCCGACGGGCATCACCCGGAGCTCGCCGAGGCCCTCTCCGCGCCCGGTCGCCCCGTGACTCCCGAGGCCACCTTCACCCGGTTCCTCAACCGCCTGATGGACGGCCTCGACACCGACTGATGCTCAGGTGTTCGGCCGCTTGCCGTGGTTGGCGCTCTTCTTCTTGCGAGCGCGTCGCTTGTTGCCTCGCTTGGACATGATGCCGACTCCCTACGTTGTGGCGTCTAGCGGACTGAATGAGTCTATATCCGTAATGTCCACTTTGCAGTGAGTCGTATCGTGTCTCTGTCGTCGTCGCGAGCGTGCCCGGCGGGTCGGAACCCGCCGGGCACGTCGTGGAGCGTCGGATCGTCGGTACGGGTGGCTCAGAAGTTCCAGTAGTGGTCCGGCCACGTGCCGCAGGGCCACTGGATGGCCTTCTCGCCCTGTGTGCGGCTGGCGCCGGGGATGGCGAGGCACTGGCCGCTGTTCCAGTTCACCAGGCGCGTGCCGTTGCCGGTGGCGTCGATGCCCCAGTAGTGGTCCGGCCAGTTGCCGCAGGGCCACTGGATGACCTGCGTCCCCGGCGTGGTGCTGGCGCCCGGCACGGCCAGGCACTGCTGGCTGTTGAGGTTTCTTATGCGGTAGTAGTTGCGGCCACCGCTGTTGAAGGCGTATTCGAACTGCCAGTAGTGGTCCCGCCAGCCGCCGCAGCCCCACTGGATGAGCCCGATGCCGTTCTCGGTGCTGCCACCGGGGACGGCCAGGCAGTGGGCGCTGTTGGCGTTGCGGATCC
Source organism: Streptomyces sp. C36 (assembly GCF_040932295.1). NCBI lineage: Bacteria > Bacillati > Actinomycetota > Actinomycetes > Kitasatosporales > Streptomycetaceae > Streptomyces > Streptomyces sp. C36. Next base: position 597,468 of record NZ_JBFQGI010000001.1, read on the forward strand.
ACCCGTAGGAGGTGGTGCCGCTCGGGCCGGGCTTGCTGTCGGTGCTCGTGGCGGAGGCCTCGGCGACGCCGGAGGTGAACAGCAGGGCTGCGGCGGCCGCCACCACTCCCGGGAGGCGATAGCGCGACATCATGTGTCCCCTTCCTTGTCCCTCGAACGACGGAAGTGCGTGGATCATGAGTCGTACATGCCGTGCGGATCTCGGCCCGGCGCCCGCGTCGGGGCCCGGCCAGGGCGCAGGCTATAAGCGGCCGTCATGGAACGACAGGCTTGGGATGAGATCCCCGCACATTGGCGGGAAGACGACGCGCGGCGTCGCCGGGCGGCCCCGATCCCTCAGCCGGCCAACCCGGCGACGACCTCGGCGTTCGGCAGCTGGGCCAGGAACGGGCCGGGGAGGATCAGCTTGCCCCGGCGCCTGCCGCTGCCGATCAGGACGTACGGCGAGGAGGCGACCGCCTCGTCGATCAGGAGGGGCCACCCGTCGGGCAGTCCGACGGGGCAGATCCCGCCGTACTCCATGCCGGTCAGCGCCACGGCGGTCTCCATCGGGGCGAACGACGCCTTGCGGGCGCCCAGATGCTTGCGCACCGCCTTGTTGACGTCGACGCGGGTCGTCGCCAGGGCGACGCACGCGGCGTAGGAGACGTCCTGGCCGCGTTTGGCGGCGATGACCACGCAGTTCGCGGAGACCTCGAGCGAAACGTCATAGGCCGCGCAGAAGGCGGCGGTGTCGGCCACCTCGGGGTCGGTGTCGACGACCAGGACGGACTGGACGGGCTCGGTGCCGCTGTACCGCTCCAGGGCCGAGGCCACGGGGTCGGCGAGGAGTTCGGGGCGGTGCACGGCCCGCCAGGTCTCCTCGAAGCGGCCGAAGGGGGCGGTGACCGGAGAGCTGATCATGCGGCCATGGTAGTCACCGGTTGCGAAGGCGGCCCTCCGTTTGATGTGGGCATGACCGGCTAGGGTGTCGGGCGTTCCCGCGCGGCAGGCGCACGGGAAGTGACGCCACCCCATCCTCACGGCACGCCCCCCGCTGGGGCGCGTGTACGCGAGCCGTCTCGGCGGCCCGCTGCGTGCGCTGGGCGCGATACCCCTCGGGGTGGGAGTGTGCTGGCTGATGTCCGCCGCGCTGAGCGGCGACATCATCTCCACCGCCGACGTCGGTTCGCACGACATCCTCTTCGGCTTCCTGGGCGAGACGCTGGGGCGGATCGTCACCGGCCGGGAGATACGGCGTCTGCGCGTCCGGCGCGGGGTGACCATGCGGTCGGCGCTGGGCCGCGGCCGCTGACACGGCCGGCCTATGCGGCCCGGCGCCGGTGATCGCCCGTCAGGGCCGCGCAGGCGACGACCGCCACGGCGCCCGCGGCCAGGAAGCCCCCGCGGGACCGCCAGGACAGCACGGACCACCGCGAATGGGCGGACAGCAGCGAGCCGGTGCTCAGCCATGAGCCGGTCGAGGCGAACGACAGCGCGGAGCCGATCGAGCCGAACGACAGGACGCTGCCGACCGAGCCGACGGACAGCACTGATCCGACGGAGCCGATCGAGAGCGTCGAGCCCACCGAGCCGATCGACAGCACGGAGTGCTGGGACCAGAGGGACAGCGGTGAGTCCGCGGAATGCTTGGCCATGCGCCGATCGTAAGGCAGCACCGGGCCGTTGACACGGTCGGGCCGTGACGCGGGAGCGCCTGCCCACGAAAGGCCCTGACGGGACGTCACCTATTGGCTCCGCCCTGCCGCACCTTCGCCCCTCAGCACAAGCGGGTGTGGTGGCAGACGCTCCAGCCGCCGCTGTGGGAACCGCCCGACGAGCCGTCGGAGCCGTCGGAATCGCCCAGGTGGGGAATCCCGTCGGGAAAACGGGTGGTGCGGTCGCGATCGCCGGGGAAGGGGTCGCGATAGTCGGGATCGCCGTCGTCGTCCCGGTCCGGCAGGTCCACGGCGGTACCGGTTCCCCGATCCGGCTCAGGGCAGCCGTTGTCCTGGGACGACAGGTAGAGCGTCACACGCGTGTCGGCCGGCACCTTCGCGCCCTCGGCCGGATCGTGCGCGCACACCCGCCAGTCGTCGTACCCGCCCTCGCCGGGCAGCGTGTCGTTGCGGTACGCCGCCCGCGCCTCGACGTGATCGGAGCGCACGCCCAGGGCGACGACCTGCGGACGAGCCGTGCGCCACGTCTTCCACATCAGCTCGGGCATCGTGGGCCACGGGATGGGCTCGCCGTCCTTCTTCGGGCACGGGGCGCCGCTGCGCACGACGGCGAAGTCGAGCGTCGGCCGCACGCCGCCCCGGCCCGGCTCCTGGAAGCAGACCGTCCACAGCGAGCGGCTCCGGACGAACGTGTTCTTCTCGGACGCGTCGTGGGAGCTGACGGCGAACCCGGCCTTCGTGGCCTGTCCGTACGCGACGTCCAGCTTCTTGCCGCGGTAGTCGGGGGCCGGGGGTGCCGTCGGGGTCGCCTTGGGGGTTCGTGGCGCCACCGGGGTCTTCGTGCCGGCCGCCTTCGTGCCGGCGGCCTTCGGCGGGTCGGGCACGACCGCGCCCAGGAGGGCCATGGCGGCGATCGTCGCCGCGACCTTCCCGGCCCTCGGCCAGGGGTTGCCCCGCCACAGCACGACCAGCGCCGCGACCAGCGCGACCCCGCCCAGCCGGGGCTCCACCAGGCCGAGCACCGGAACGGCCGCGATGAACCCGACCCGTACGGGATTCGTCCGCCACCGGCGTCGCCGCGTCATGCCGCCCGGGTCGCGGGCGGGTTCGGACGGCTCCGGGACGGAAGGCGGGACCGGGGTGGTGTGCGGGCCAGGCATGACGGCCCCCTTCGAGTTCGTTCGATTGTGCGGGCGCATCGTACCCAGGCCTTTTCGCCGTGCCCCGCTCGGATCACCTCTTCCGAGCGCCGGCCCGTTCACGGCCGGCGACCGCGATGGCGAGCGCGACGACGACGAGGACCCCCGCGACCGCGAAGGTGACGTGCGTACCGGTGGCGACGGCGTCGGAGCGTGCCGTCGTGACGTCCGTCGTCGCGGACGCGAACGCGAACACAGCCCCCATGACGGACGTTCCGGTGATCAGGCCGAGGTTGCGGGAGAGGTTGAGCATGCCTGACGTGACACCCCGCTGGTCCGGACGTATGCCGGTCATGACGACGGTGTTGTTGGCCGTCTGGAACACCGCGTAGCCGGCGGTGACGACCACGATGGGGGCGATGTAGCCGAGGACGCCGAGCGCCGCCGGCGCCAGGGACAGCAGGAAGGAACCGGCCGCCATCCCGGTGAGCCCGGCGACGGTCATGCGGGGTGCGCCGAAACGGTCCGCGACGCGGCCGGCCGGTACACCGCTCAGCGCGGCGACGAGCGGACCGACCGACAGGACGAGCCCGACACGGGCCTCGTCGAGCGCGAGCGTACGGGCGAGGTAGAACGGCCCGACGACGAGGGTCGCCATCATCACCGTCGAGACGAGCGCGCTCATCGCGAGGCTCGAGCTCAGCACCGGATCGCGGAACATGGCCGGCCGGATCAGCGGCGATGCCGCTCTCGTCTCGGCGCGTACGAAGAGGCCGGCCCCGAAGGCCGCGGTCAGCAGCAGAGCCACGTTGAGCGAACCGAATCCGCCGTGCCCGAGTGTCATGGCGAGTGCGTACGCCGCGAGCGTCAGAGCGAGCAGCGAGGTCCCCACATGGTCGAAGCCGGCTCGGCCGGTCCTGGGCTCCCGCCGGTCGACGGGCAGGTGGCGGCGCGCGAGAAGGAAGGCCAGGACACCCAGCGGTGCGTTGACGAGGAAGATCGCGCGCCAGCCGGGACCGGAGAGCAGAGCGCCGCCCAGCGAGGGGCCGAGAGCGGTGCCGATCGCGGACATCGTTCCCAGCAGCCCCATGGCCCTGCCGGTCCTCGCCTTCGGAACCGTCTCACCCACGAACGCCATGGTGAGCGCCATCATCACGGCCGCTCCGAGACCCTGCGCCGCCCGGGCGGTGATCAGCAGCCACAGCGTGGGCGCCAGGCCGCACAGGACCGAGGCCGCCGTGAACAGGGAGATTCCGGCCAGGAGCAGCCGCCGGCGGCCGACGATGTCGCCGAGTCGTCCGACGCTGACGATGAGGGTGGTGATGGCGAGGAGATACGCCAGGACGATCCACTGGACTTCCTGGAAAGACGCGCTGAACGCCTGTGCCAGCGTCGGCAGGCCGACGTTGGCGATGCTGGTGCCGAGGGAGGACAGCAACACGGAGAGCGACAGGCAGGCGAGCGCCCACCGAACCGAAGGCGCCCGCCCCGCGCCTTCGGCCGCTGTCTCTTCTTCTCCTGGTTCTCTTGGTTCTCCTGGACCGACGTCCGTGTGGTCGTGTCCGCGTCCGGAATCGTTGTGCGTGCTCATGCGGGGGAGCGTGCACCGGCCGGGAGTGGGCGGCAAAGCCTTGTTGCCGATTCCGGGAATTCGCGGGCGCCGGGCGGGGCGATACGCGCCCGGCGGCAGGGCAACGAATTCCGCGCCGCGTGAACCGTCATGCGCCGCCGAGCAGGGCGACCGTCCCCGCCAGGCCCTCGTCCCCGTGGCCCTGGGTCACCCGGCGGCTCATCAGCTCCATGTAGGGGGCGATGAGCCGGGGATCGGTGGCCTGTTCCTCCGCCGTGGCCAGGAGCGTGTCGTTGGCCGCCGTCATCATGGCGAGGTTGGAGGTGACGCCCTCGGTGTAGTCGCCGCTCACCAGTTGGGCGGCCATGCCGTGGGCGGCGCCGGCCATGGCGCCGAGCCAGTCCGCGAGCAGGGTGGCGAACCGGATCCGGTCCAAATCCTTCTCCGGGCCCACGAGGGCGAAGGCGTGGGTGATGCCCGCGAACATGCCCGTCATCGCGCTGAGCAGGGCGACGTCGTGCAGTGCCGCGTGGCCGGGTTCCTCGCCGACGAACGTCGCCCCGGCGGGAGCCTCCAGGACCGCGCGACGGTCCTCGAACAGCTCGCGGTCGCCGCTGTAGAAGACGTAGCCGCCGGTCTCCGGCCGGCCGATCATCGGGGGAATGGCCATGATCCCGCCGTCGAGGAAACGGGCCCCACGATCGGCGGCCCAGCGGGCGCGTTCCCGGGCCTGGGACGGGGTGTTCGTGGTCAGGTTGACCACGTCCTTGCCGTTCAGGTCGACGCCGTCCAGCACTTCGCCCACGGAGGCGTCGTCCAGCAGGCACAGCACGACCGGACCGGTGGCCGATGCCACCGCCTCGGCCGGGGTGGCCGCGACGCGGGCGCCCTCGTCCGCCAGTGGCCGGGTCCTCCCCGGAGTGCGGTTCCAGACGGTCAGCGGATGCCCCGCCGCGAGCCAGGCGCGGGCGAGCGCGGTGCCCATGTCGCCGAGTCCGAGAAGGGCGATGGGGGTCTTGGAAGTGGTGTGGGTGTTCATACGGGCCAGGCTCGTACGAGCCCGGACCATGATCAAGTACGCACTGTTTTGTGGGTGCTTACCTTAAAGTGAGCGCATGACCAGGCGGGACACCTACGTGTGCGGTATCGACGCGGCGATCGACGTGGTCGGCGGCAAGTGGAAGGTGCTCATCCTGTGGGCGCTGGACGGCGGGCCGTGCCGGTTCGGTGAACTGCGGCGCGGGATCCCCGGCGTCACCGAGAAGGTCCTCACCTCGCACCTGCGGGAGTTGGAGGACGACGGCGTCGTCTTCCGGGAGGAGGCCTTCGAGGGAGCGGTACGCCGCGTCAGCTACGCCCTCACCCCGCTCGGCGTCTCCCTCAACGAGGCGCTGAGCCCCCTCGGCGCCTGGGGCAGGAAGCACCTCCTCGGCGGGCGGAGCGGGCACGACGAGGCGCTCGACCGCTCGTGAGCGGCCGGCCTCAGCGGGCGGCCGCCCGTACGAGCCTCAGATACACCCCCGAGCAGCACCCCGCGCCAGCCCTCCCCGCCCCCTGAGTAGACCTACTCAGTCCTCATTGAGCACATGAGCCCTTCCGGCGCGCCCGTGTCATGAGGTGAGATCGCCTCATGGAGAAACACCCGCCCCAGGAGCCCACTCTCGTACCGGATGGCACCCCGACCACCGGGGTGAGCCGCAAGGTGATCGTGCGGCGTTGGGCCATCGGTATCGCCACGGCCGGAGTCGTCGGGTGGGGGCTCTGGGCCGTGTCCGACTTCCTCGAGAATCTCGGGGGCGGACCCGTGCGGTCGGCCGCGGACTTCCGCAAGCAGGACATCAGGACCCGGGAGGCGGGACGGCAGACCATCGGCGATCTGCGGCCGGGCGCCGGCAGGGCCGATTGGCTGCGGGAAGTGGGCAGCACCTCGTGCGTCGACGACCTGGGGTTCGACGGTGACGGGGTGACCAGGAAGCAGCCCGGCTACACATGGGAGCTCCGCTACGCCACCGAGGCCGAGTACCGGGCGGATCTGGGCAAGCTCCGCGCCGCCTGGGAGCACCGCGGCTGGAAGACCGACGACAAGCCGCCGCACGAGCCCCTGAACTCCCAGGACCGGACCCCGCGCTGGCCGGGCATCACCACCACCGACGCCCATGGCGTCACGATCACCATGGGCGTCGACGGGTACACGGGCAAGCCCGGTCTGTGGACCGACGGGGGCTGTGTCCGTTACAACACCGAGGACCGGGTCAGTGGGCGCAAGCACACGGGGGCCGCGGCCGGCGGTGGCCCGGGGCGCGAGGGCACCATCACCTACGACGACGGCGTGCGGGTCTCCATCGGTCCCGTCGAGTCCATCAAGCCCACTCCGGAGATGACGGGTGGCGCCGCACCGGCCGCGTACACCTACCGCGTGCCCGTCACCGTGACGAACCGCAGCGGCGCTCCGGTGGAACTGCGCGGCCACGACATCGGCGGCTACGAGGGGGCGAACCCGGGCGTCGAACGACTCACCAGTTACCCGAGTGAACTGGCCGGGAGCGAACCGCACGTGGTGTCGGAAGGCGACACGACGCGTCTGGAGTTCGTGTACACGGCGCGCACCAAGCCCTCCCACCTGGAGCTCGTGTACGCCCCCGGCGGTCTCCACTCGTCGTACGAGTGGAAGCTGTCCATTCCCTAACCGTATGAGCTGCATGAGCTGTATGAGTCGTATGAACAGTGCTGTCGGCGGAGAGGGCAGGATTCGAACCTGCGTGGGCAAAACCCGACCGTGAGCTGTGCTCTGGTCCCCGATAAACCACTCCGGGCACCTCTCCGTGTTCGGCGCCGGTTCTCCCCGGCCCCGCTCACACAGAGAATGTTGCCAGCCGTCCCTGACACGACCCTGACGCCGTCCTGACACGACCCTGACGTTACGCGCCGGGCTCGACGACCAGATGGCGAGGCCCGCGGAGCACGGGATTGGTCCGGTACGGGGGCGGGTCCTCCACCAGGCGGAGATCCCCGAGGCGGTGCAGCAGTGTGGTCAGCGCGATCTGTGTCTCGATGCGGGCGAGCGGGGCGCCGAAGCAGCTGTGGACGCCGCTGCCGAAGCCCAGGTGCTGATTGTCGGGGCGGGTGATGTCGAAGCGCTCGGGCTCGGCGAAGCGCAGGGGGTCGCGGTTGCCGGAGGCGAGGACGAGGATCAGGGGCGCGCCCCGGGGGACGGTCACGCCGGAGACCTCGACGTCGGCCAGCGGGGTGCGCTGGGGCAGCATCTGGACGGGTGGTTCGTAGCGCAGGAGCTCCTCGACGGCCTGGGGCATCAGCGCGGGATCCTCGCGCAGCCGGGCGAGGGCGTCGGGGTGGCGCAGCAGGGTGAGGACGCCGTTGGTGATGAGGTTGACGGTCGTCTCGTGTCCGGCGATGAGGAGGAGCACCGACGTGGTCATCAGCTCGATCTGGTTCATGCGTCCCTCGGGGGCCTCGTCGTTGACGAGGGCGGAGAGCATGTCGTCGGACGGGTGGCCGCGCCTGCTCTCGGCGAGTTCGCCCAGGTACAGCGCCATCGCCCGGCGGGCCTCCGTGGCGGAGCGCACGCGCTGTTCGGGGTCTTCGCCCGGTGTGGCGTCGAAACCGGAGACGATGGTGTCCGACCAGGCGCGGAAGCGTGGTTCGTCCTCGGTCGGCACGCCCAGCAGCCGGCAGATCACGGTGACGGGAAGCGGGTAGGCGAAGTCGTCGACGATGTCGATCCGCTTCCCGTCGCCGCCGAGGCCGTCGGCCAGTTCCTCGGCGATCCGGGCGATCTCGCCCCGTAGGGCGTCGATGCGGCCGGGGGAGTGGGGCGGGCCGAAGGGGCGCATCGCCAGCCGGCGCAGCCGGTCGTGTTCGGGGTCGTCGAGTCCGATGAACGCCGGCGGTACGTCGTCCTGTCCGGGGCCCAGGGGGTCCGGCACGGTGCGCAGGCGGCGGTCCGAGCTGATCCTCGGGTCGTGGAGCAGGGCGGCGATCTCGTCGTACGTGCCGACCAGGTAGCTGCCGTCGTCCTGGCGTACGACGCCGTGCTCGCGCAGTTCGGCGTAGAGGGGGTAGGGGTCGGGGCGACTGGCGTAGTCGGCGATCCGGTGGAACAGCGTCTCCGTGGACATGCGCGCGAGCTCCTCGTCGGTGGTCCTGCTGTCAGCCGCCGGGCCGCACCAGGGTCAGGCGCCGGTCCGGGAGATGCCCGGTGAGGGCGACGGTGGGTCCGTGCGAGAGGACCTTCGGATCCGGTACGTCGGAGGAGACGGGTTCGGCCGACTCGGGCCGGTCGGCGGCGCCGGGTCCGGGCGGGAACGGCGCCGCCGTCTCGATCAGGCGCCGGTAGTGCTCCAGCCACTTGGACCGGTTGACGCCGACGGCGGCGGTGACGCGGCCGCGGTAGCCGTAGACCGCGACCAGCCTTCCCTCCTCCGGTGATCCCTGGGCGACGACCACCTGGTCGGAGAAGGTCGGTACCCCGATCGACTTGATGTTGAGGCCGAACTGGCTGGACCAGAAGGCGGGCACCGTCAGGTGCGGGCGCCGGTGCGGGCCGGAGCTGATCATGTTGTGGGCCGCGACCTCGGCCTGGGCGACCGCGTTGCCCCAGTGCTCCAGGGACAGCATCTGGTACTCGAACAGCGGATGCGGGAAGCGGGCCACGTCGCCGGCGACGAAGATGTCGTCGGTGACGATGCCGTACATGTCGAAGGCCCGGCATCCCGCGTCGCACGCCACACCCCGTGGCCCCGCGGCGAGCCCGGAGCCCGCCAGCCACTCGGTGTTGCGGACCGCGCCCAGCGCGATCACGGCGATGTCGGCGTCGATCCGGCCGCCGTCGGAGAGCTCGGCGCCGGTGAGCCGGCCGTCGGTGCCCTTCAGCCCGGTGACCGTCACGCCGCAGCGCAGGTCGACGCCGTGGGCCCGCTGCATCCTCGCCGCGAAGGCGCCGAGCGTCCCGCCCAGCGCGCCGACGAGCGGTGCCGGGCCGCGTTCGGCGACGGTCACCTCGATGCCGCGCTCCCGGCAGGCGGAGGCGATCTCCGAGCCGGTGAACCCGGCCCCGATCACCAGGACCCGCCGCGGCCCGGCGGCGAACCGTTCGGCGAGGCGGCCGGCGTCGTCGCGCGTCCGGACCGTGAACACCCCGTCCAGACGGGCCGCGTCGGGGTCCGGCCAGGGCCGGGCCCGCGTTCCGGTGGCGATCAGCAGCCGGTCGAACGGCAGCTGTTCGCCGTTCGCCAGCAGCACCTTCTTGCCGTACAGGTCCAGGCCGCTGGCCCGTACGCCGAGCTTCCAGCGCGCCTCCACCGCGCGCCGCCGCGGCAGCCCGACGTCGTCCGCCCGTACCCGGCCGAGGAGGACCTGCTTGGTCAAGGGCGGCCTGTCGTACGGAGGGTGGGGCTCCTCCCCGACCAGGGTCAGCTCGCCGGAGAACCCCTCGTCGCGCAGCGTCTCCGCCGCGCGGAGCCCGGCCAGCGACGCGCCGACGATGACGATCCTGCCGTCGGAACGCGCGTCAGCCGGCATCGGCGCCCGCCTGCTCGCCGATGAGGATGGCCTGAACGGGGCATGCCGTCGCCGCCCCGCGGACCCGCTCCAGCTGATCGTCGGGAACGGCCGGCGCGTACGTCAGCGCCTCCTCGCCATGCAGCTGGAACACCTGGGGAGCGAGGAACGCGCACTGGGCGTAGCCCTGGCAGCGATTGAGGTCGACAACGATCTGCATCCCGGCCTGTCCGCTCCTCGCTCCGCACCACCCGTCATCACCGTCCTATGACGTAGGGGGGACAAACGCGAGCGGGGATGCTCCGGCGGGGTGAACGGGAAGGAGAGCCGGGGCGCGTCGGGCCCGTGTCGGCGGGCGTCCTCCCGCGCCCCGGCCCGGCTCATCCGACCGGGGCGGAGCGCGTGGGGACCGGGCCGGAGAGGCGGTCGGCGCCCTGCGGGACGGGGACGGCGGCGAAGATCGCGTCCTGCTGTTCCTGGAGCTCCCTGGCGCGCTCCGGGGTGGTCCCGGGCAGCCGCTGCTCCTCGTACAGCTTGTGCGTGGCCTCCTGGGCGTTCTTGCTCGCCGGGGTGTGGAACTGGACCTCGAAGAGGTGCTCGGAGCGCGGCGCCCGCCAGCCGGAGTTGATGGCCCGGTAGCCCTTGGCGCGGCCCCAGGTGTTGGACCACTTGGTGCTGTCGTTGCCCCATGCGGACAGCAGGTGCGAGGCGACGGTGACGCCGGCGGTGTAGCGGGCGTCGGGCCACCGCAGGGTGTAGCGCACGGAGTCCTTGATGTCCGCCAGCGCCTCGTTCACGCTCTGGCCGGGGTGTTCCTTCATGGCCGTGGCGACCTTGCGCTTGAGCGAGTCCGGCGACTTCAGCCGGTGGTCGAACCCGACCAGCTCCGCCGAGCTCAGCCGCGCCGCGGCCCGCACCTGTGGGCTGATGGAACGCTCGGCCCTCTTCGCCCGGTCGGCGAAGGCGTCCACGCGCGCGTTGTCGGCGGCGTTCAGCGTCAGCCCGCCCTCGCCCTGCCAGCCGCCCCCGTCGCCCCCTCTGGCGGCCTGGGCCACCGCGCCGACGGTGGGCGCGGCCTGGGCGCCGGGAGCGGCTCCCAGCCCGAGTGCCAGGGCCAGCGCGGCCGCGGCCGCCGTGCGGGACGTGATGGTGGCGATGTTCATGGGCGTCCGTGATTCCTCTCTCCAGGGGGGCGGATGCCGAACACCCGGCATCCGTCGCACCACACCAACGAGGGAGGACGCGCCCGGCGATCACGAGGTCCTTCGGGCGACGGGTATTGACCTGATCACGTCGCTGGATGACCGGATGTTCCCCTCGCGGGACCGAGGCTTCAGGAGAGATGGAGCTCCGTGCACGCCGGGCCGTGCTGCGATGTGATCTCGCATTTCTCCTCGGTGGACCGCTCCGGATCGACGGCCGACACGGCGACCACCGACGTGCCCGCCGGAGGGACGAGCGGAATGTCGATCCGCTGGGCGACCTCGCCCTCGTCGTCGGGCCTGAGGATGCTCCAGTACAGGTCCGCGTCCTTGCCCGGGGGCGCGTCCTCCGGGGTCACGGACACGACGATGCGGGACCACTTCCGGACTCCGTCGGCGTGCACGTCGAAGTGCAGCCGGAAGTGGGGGCGAGAGCCCTCGAGTCTGACATCGGTGATCGTCGGACGCCCGTTTCCTCCCGCGGCCTGTGCGGCCCCGACCACGGCGATGCTCAGGGAGGCCATGTAGAAGACGACCCCGAGGACGAGGATGCCGGTCTCCCACAGGACCCCGCGCCCCGTGGGACGGATGAGCAGGGCGGTGATGCTGCAGACGATGGCGATGATGGCGCAGAGCGACGCCACGTAGATGGGCCACGAGCGGTTGTTGAGAGCGACGAAGACGAACCTGCTGTTGAGGCCCAGGGTCGTCATGATGCCGGCCACCGCCACCAGCGCGCCCGCCAGAATCTTGGCCACGTCGTCCAGGCGCTTGCCCACGGCGGCCTGGACCTCGTCGAGGCCGGGCGCGGTCGGTCTCGACGAGGGGGAAGGTTCCTTCGAGCCACTCATGCGACGGACCCCGCCCTAGGGCGTGTCCGGTCCGAGCGGGGGGACGACGTCGAGCTGCTGGAGGAAGGACAGGAGGTCCTTGTCCGACCACTTCTCCGCGAGCTTGCCGTTCTCGACGCGGTGGATCACCGTCGCCGTCATCGTCAGCTGGTGCCCGGTGGCGGGGATGCCGGGCAGGTCGCCCTCGTGGACGCCGCGGCAGAGCAGTCTCGTGACCACCTTGTCGCCTTCCGCGACCTGGTCCTGGACCTCGTGCGTGCCGGGTGTCGCGTCCCAGAAGAGCCGGAAGACCTGCCGCAGGCCTTCGAGGCCGGACGCGAAGCCCGGGAACGGCGGCGGTGAGTGGTCGAGGTAGTCCTCGGCCACGAGCTCGTCCAGGGCGTCCACGTTGCCCTTGTCGATCTCCTCGTAGAAGCGGCGGACGAGCTTCTTGTTCTCCTCGATGGACATGGGCAGGACACCGACCCTTCTCCACGCTCCGACGGCACGCCGGGCGCTTCGAACGGCACGCCCGGACGACGCGAAGTCTGCCGGGCGGGAGGGCCGGCGGGCGGCGACGCGCGCGGGCGGGCGGCGGGATCACCCGCCCGGCGCGACCGGCCGGCCGGGCGATCCCGCCGCGGGCACGCGGCCCGTCGGGACGGCTCCTAGCGGGCCTGCTGCTCGTAGCCCACGAGGCGGACGCAGACGGTGAGGCCCTCGATCGCCTGCTCCAGCTCCTCGAGGCGCGGGTAGCTGGGGGCGATCCGGATGACCGTGTCGCGCGGGTCGTCGCCGTACGGGTGCGTGGCGCCGGCCGGGGTGAGGACGATGCCGGCCTCGGCGGCGCGGCGCACGACCTCCTTGGCGCAGCCCTCCGGCACCTCGAGGGTCACGAAGTAGCCGCCCTTGGGCGAGGTCCAGGTGGCGAGGCCGGTGCCGCCGAGCTCGGCGTCCAGGATCCGCGCGACCGCCTCGAACTTGGGCTGCAGGAGGGCGCGCTGGCGCTCCATGTGGGCGCGCAGCCCGTCGGTGTCCCGCAGGAACAGGACGTGCCGCAGCTGGTTGACCTTGTCCGGGCCGATCGACCGCATGGCGCTGTTGCCCAGCAGCCACTGGACGTTCGCGGGCGAGGAGCCGAAGAAGGCGACGCCCGCGCCCGCCGCGGTGATCTTCGACGTGGAGCCGAACACGAACACCCGGTCAGGGTTCCCGGCCCCGGCGCAGGCGGCGAGCAGGTCGGCGACCTCGACGGGCTCGTCGGTGAGGTGGTGGACGGCGTAGGCGTTGTCCCAGAAGATCCGGAAGTCGGGCGCGGCGGTGCTCATCGACGCGAGCCGCGCCACGGTGGCGTCGCTGTAGCAGACGCCGTCCGGGTTGCTGTACTTCGGCACGCACCAGATGCCCTTGATCGCCGGGTCCTCGGCGACGAGGCGCTCCACGACGTCCATGTCCGGGCCGTCGGCGGTCATCGGCACCGGGATCATGTCGATCCCGAACCGCCGGCAGAGCGCGAAGTGCCGGTCGTAGCCGGGCACCGGGCACAGGAACGCTATCCGCTCCTGCTCCACCCAGCGGGACTCGGCGCCCGGCAGCACGCTGAGCAGGGCGTGCACCAGGCAGTCGTGCATCAGCTCGAGGCTGGAGTTACCGGCCGCGAGCAGCTGGCCGGCCGGCACCTGGAGCGCCTCGGCGAAGATCTCCCGGAGCTCGGGCAGGCCCTGCAGGCCGCCGTAGTTGCGCACGTCGGTGCCGTCGGCGGAGGTGTACCGCCCGCCGGGCAGGCTCAGCAGCTCCTCGGAGAGGTCGAGCTGCTCCGGTGCCGGCTTGCCCCGGGTGAGGTCGAGCGAGAGCCCGCGTCCGGCGAGGTCCCGGTAGTCCTGGCGGGCTCGCTTGAGGAGCTCGGTCAGGGCGTCGGGGCTCAGCTCGGTGGTCATGGTGTTTCCTCCCGCGGGTACGGCATCGGTGGAGTGGCGCCTGCCGAGAATACAAAGCGGCGTGCGGGGCGGGCCGGAGCGCCCCCCGAGGGAAAGTTGACTGGCTCAACCATTGAGGTTTACCTTCACCTCATTGTTTAAGGGTATGAACCATCCAATCCTTTAACTACTTCGCTTCGCCACCCCCCGCCGTCACCTGGAGCACCGCCATGACCTCCGTATTGTTCGTCGTCACCGGCGCCGGCCACTGGACGCTGGCCGACGGCACGTCGCACCCCACCGGATTCTGGGCCGAGGAGCTCGCCGAACCCCACCGGATCCTCCGCGAGGCGGGCCACCGCATCACGATCGCGACGCCCGGCGGCGTCGCGGCCCCGGTCGACCGGGCGAGCCTGGCCGCCGAGGCCAACGGCGGCCAGGACCGGGCCGACCGCCTCGCCTCCTACCTCGAGGCCATACGGGCCGAGCTCGAGGCCCCCGCCGCGCTGGAGAACGTGGACCCGGACGACTACGACCTGGTCTTCTACCCCGGCGGCCACGGCCCGATGGAGGACCTCGCCCACGATCCCGTCTCCGGCCGGATCCTCACCCGCGCCCTCGAGTCGGGCAAGCCGCTCGCCCTGGTCTGCCACGCGCCCGCCGCGCTGCTCGCCGCCCACCGCGAGGACGCCCACCGCGAGGAAGGCGGCCGCGAGGACGGCACCCGGCCGTTCGCCGGCTACCGGATGACCGCGTTCAGCAACGCCGAGGAGACCGCCGCCGGGTTCGCCGACCGCGCCGCCTGGCTGCTCGCCGACCGGCTGACCGAGCTCGGGGCCGACGTCGTCGCCGCCGAGCCGTTCACGCCGCACATCGTCGTCGACCGCAACCTCTACACCGGCCAGAACCCCGCCTCCTCCGCGCCCCTGGCCCACGCCCTGGTCGCCGCGCTGGCCCGGACCACCGCGACCACCGCGTCCACCGACACCGACCCGGCCGCCGTCGTGGCCCGGCTGCGGGCGGAGTTCGCGACCGGCCGCACCAAGCCGCTCGACTGGCGGCTCCGCCAGCTGCGTGCCCTGCGCACCCTGCTCACCGAGCGGTCCGAGGAGCTGCTGGCCGCCCTGCACGCCGACCTCGGCAAGGGGCCGAAGGAGGCGTACCGCACCGAGATCGCCTTCGCCCTGAACGAGCTGGACCACACCGTCGCGCACCTGACGGAGTGGCTCCGCCCGCGGGCCGTCGCCCTTCCGGAGGCCCTCCGGCCGGCCGAGGCGCGGGTGGTGCGCGACCCGCTGGGCGTCGTGCTGGTCATCGCGCCGTGGAACTACCCGCTCCAGCTCGCCCTGACCCCGCTGGTGGGGGCCCTGGCGGCGGGCAACGCGGCCGTGGTCA
Organism: Streptomyces sp. C36; assembly: GCF_040932295.1. Lineage (NCBI taxonomy): Bacteria > Bacillati > Actinomycetota > Actinomycetes > Kitasatosporales > Streptomycetaceae > Streptomyces > Streptomyces sp. C36. The sequence goes on from NZ_JBFQGI010000001.1 coordinate 612,695, forward strand.
AGCCCAGCGAGCTGGCACCCGCCACCTCGTCGGCGCTCGCCCGGCTCCTGCCGCGCTACCTCGACCCGCGGGCCGTCGCGGTCGTGGAGGGAGCAGTGGCCGAGACCACCGCGCTGCTGGAGCAGCGGTTCGACCACATCTTCTACACCGGCAACGGCACGGTCGCGCGCGTCATCATGGCCGCCGCCGCCCGCGACCTGACCCCCGTCACCCTGGAGCTCGGCGGCAAGAGCCCGGTGCTGGTCGAGCCCGGCGCCGACCTGGCGGTCACGGCCGAGCGGATCGTCCGCGGCAAGTTCCTCAACGCCGGCCAGACCTGCGTCGCACCGGACTACGTCCTCGCCATCGGCGACACCGCCGCCGCGCTCGAGGAGCACCTGGCCGCCGCCGTCCGGGCGGCATACGGCGAGGACCCGTCGGCCGACGAGGAGTACGGGCGGATCGTCAACGACCGGCACTTCGACCGGCTCACCGGCCTCCTGGACGAGGGGCGCGTCGTCACCGGCGGCGCGCACGACCGGGCCACCCGCTACCTCGCCCCGACCGTCCTCGCCGACGTCTCCCCGGACGCCCCGGTGATGCGCGAGGAGATCTTCGGGCCGATCCTGCCGGTGATCGGCGTGCCCGACCTGGACGCGGCGATCGCGTTCGTCAACGAGCGCGACAAGCCGCTCGCCCTGTACGCCTTCACCGAATCCCCGGCCACCAAGGCGCGACTGGCCGAGGAGACGTCCTCCGGCGCGCTCACCTTCGGTCTGCCCGTCGCTCATCTGACCGTGCCCGACCTGCCGTTCGGCGGTGTCGGCGAGAGCGGCATGGGCCGCTACCACGGCCCGTACTCCATCGACACGTTCAGCCACACCAAGGCCGTTCTCGACAAGCCCCTCGGCTGACCGGTCCGCCACCACCGGCGGACACCACCCCACCACGCGCCCCCGGCCCGGCACGACGACCCGTGCCGGGCCGGGGAGCGCCGACGAGAAGGACATCGGACATGAACCCAGACGCCCACGCCTCGGCCGTCGCGACGGAGACGGCGGCGTTCGTCGCCCTCGTCAAGGGCGCCGACCTCTCCACCCCGGTCCCGTCCTGCCCGGACTGGACCCTCGCCGACCTGACCCGGCACGTCGGCAGCGTCCACCGCTGGTTCGCGGCCCTGTTGCGACAGCGCGTCCAGCAGGCGCCGACCAGCCGCGACGTGGACCTGCGCCTGCCGGAGCGGTCCGAGGACTACCCGGAGTGGCTGGCCGAGAGCGCGGCCGAGGCCGCCGAGGTCTTCGCGGCCATGGACCCGGACGCCCCGATGTGGGCCTGGGGCGTCGACCAGCACGCCCGGTTCTGGATCCGCCGCATGCTCTGCGAGACGCTCGTCCACCGGGCCGACGCCGAACACGCCCTCGGGCTCACCCCGCACATCGACCGCGAACTGGCGCTGGACGGCGTCGACGAGTTCCTGACCAACCTGCCCTTCGCCACCCCCTTCGCGCCCCGTACGGCCGAACTGCGCGCCCCGGACCGGACCATCCGGTTCAGCTGCACGGACGCCGACGAGAGCGGCGAGGGCGACGGTGGCGGCGACTGGCTGATCCACCTGCGCCCCGACGGCTTCGGACCGGTGCCCGCCGACGCCGCGCCGCGCACCGCGGACGCGACGGTCCGCGGCACGGCCGCGGACCTGCTCCTGCTCCTCTACGGCCGCCTCGACCGCGACAGCGACGCTTTCGAGCTCCTGGGCGACCGCGACCTGCTCGCCCACTGGTTCGCCCACTCGGCGTTCTGAGCACGGCCGCGGGCCGGGCCCGCCGGTCGTACGCTCAGGCCTTCAGCCGGGCGTTCGACCGGGCGGTCGCGGCCGACAGGCCGGCGGCGATCACGCCCAGGCCCGCCGTGACGGCGACGAACGCCGGGCCCGCCGGCTGCCAGGGGCTCAGCACGGTGGTGCCCACGGCGACGCCCAGATGGTCCAGGGTGCCGTTCCACGAGACCACGCTCGCCCGCCGGCGGGGGCTGGCGCTGCCGAGGTAGGTCTGCTGCGTGGTGTAGAAGGCGCCCCCGGCCGCGAACCAGACGAACAGCGCCGCCAGAGTCACCGCGAGCTGGGTGACGGACAGGGCGACGACGGCGGCCGCCACGAACACCAGCGCGAGAACGGCCGACAGGCCGTTCTCGTCGCGGCCGCGCTCGAGCACCCGGTCGATCACCCGGCCGGCCAGCACCGACCCGGTCAGGGATCCCGCCCCCACCAACAGCCCGACCAGCCCCAGCCGCCCCGCGTCGAACCCGAACCGCTCGGCGAACAGCGCGCCGACGAACGTATACGCCCCCAGCCGGCCCGCCTGCAGGAACCCCGTCGACAGCAGAGGCAGCGCCAGCCGCCGGTCCCGCCAGATCCCGAACCCGCCCAGCACCGAACCGCGGCGGGCCGGGCGAGGCCCGCGCAGCAGCCAGAGGACGAGGACCACCACCGGCACCAGCCCGGCGGCCAGCGCCGCGAAGGCCCAGGACCAGTCGCCGGCCTGCGCGAGCAGCCCGCCCAGCGGCACCCCCAGGACCTGGCCGAGGGCGTAACAGGCCACCCCGCCGGCCACCGCCCGGCCGCGCCGGCGCGGCGCCGCCGCCTCGGCGAAGTAGGCCCACATGGCCGGTGCGGCCATCGCCCCGCCCAGCCCCGTCAGCGCGCGGGCGGCGGTCAGCGTACCCAGACTGCCGGCCATGGCGCACAGCAGGTTGCCGCACAGGAACAGCAGTCCGCCGCCGGCGATGAACACCCGGCGCGGAAACCGGTCGGAGACGCCGCCGAGCAGGGGAGCGGCGACGGCGTACGTCAGCACGTAGGCGGTCACGATCTGGGCCGCGGCACCCGTGCCGACGTTCAGGTCGTCGGCGATCGTCGGCAGCAGCGGCGAGACCAGGAACGTCTCGCACCCCATGAGGAAGAGGAAGGCGTACAGCACGGCGCAGCGGCCCCACGGCGTGGCCCGCCGGTCGTCCTCCGCCGCCTCCCGGCGGGGGACGACCAGCGGTCCGGGGCCGAGCCCGCTCACGCCGGCTCCGCGTAGGCGGGCGCCGGCGTGCGGGGCAGGCCGAGCTCGTCCCAGGTGCGGTCCAGGACGTCCGCGAAGTGGTGGACGTCCTCCGGCCGGTGGACGGGCGAGGGGTTGATGCGCAGCCGCTCGCTTCCCCGGGCGACGCTCGGGAAGTTGATGGGCTGCGCGTACAGCGCGTGGCGGTCCAGCAGGATGCCCGCCAGCCGCCGGCACTTGTCCACGTCGCCCACCAGCACCGGCACGATGTGGCTCTCCTCGCTCACCAGCGGGATTCCCGAACGGCGCAGCAGCGACTTCAGCAGCCCGGCGCGCTCGTGCAGCAACTCGCGCTCGCGGTCGCCGGCGCGCAGGTGCCGCACGCTGGCCAGGGCGCCGGCGGCCAGGGCCGGCGGCATGGACAGGGTGAAGATGAACGCCGGGGCGAGGCTGCGCACCGCGTCGATCACCGGGTCGGGGCCGGCCAGGTATCCGCCCGCGGTGCCGTAGCCCTTGGCGAACGTGCCCATCAGGACGGTGACCCCGTCGGCGACGCCGAGCTGCGCGGCCAGACCCGCGCCCTGGGGGCCGTACATGCCGACGGTGTGCGCCTCGTCGACGTACACCAGGGCGTCGTGCCGCTCGGCGACCGCGCACAGGTCCGCCATGGGGGCCATGTCGCCGTCCATGGAGTAGACGGACTCGAAGGCGACCACCTTCGGCCGGCCGGGACGGACGGTGCTCAGCCGCCGGTCGAGGTCGGCGGGGTCGTTGTGGGCGAAGACGTGCCGCTCGGCGCCGCTCGCCCGCATCGCCAGGATCATCGAGGCGTGGTTGAGCCGGTCGGAGAAGAACGCGCAGTCCGGCAACGTCCTGCCCAGGACGTACAGCGCGGCGTCGTTGGCGGCGTAGCCGGTGATGAAGCTGAGCGCCCTCTCCTTGCCGTGCAGGTCGGCCATCTCACGCTCCAGCGCGACATGGTGCGGCGTGGTGCCGGAGATGTTCCGCGACCCGCCGGCCGCGGCGCCCGAGGCGTCCAGCGTGGCGCGCATCGCGGCCAGGACGGCTGGGTGCTGACCCATGCCCAGGTGGTCGTTGCTGCACCAGACGGTGACCTCCCGGGGCCCCGCGGGCCGGTGGTGCAGGGCGCGCGGGAAGCGCCCGGCGAGCCGTTCGATCTCGACGAACGTGCGGTACTGCCCGGTCTTGCGGAGACCGTCCATACGATCGGCGAAGAAGCCTGAGTAATCGAACATCGGTGGAAATCCCCCCGTGGTGGGGCGCGTCCCCCCGCGCCCTCGCACCTTAAGCATGAAGCGGAAGGGATATCTTTCGCATCACCGACGAGGACGGTGCCATCTCCATCAAACGTGGCATTCACGGCATGGGGATCGCTACTCCCACGGAGTACGGGGCGCACCCCGAGCCCTACCTCAGGAGGATGGCGCGCCGACACGCGAGAGGTCAGCGCGCGTCGGCCGTCGCACGCGACAGCCTCACCGCACCCGGAATGACAAGGCGGGCCGCCCCGGGCGCCCCTCTCCGGTCGCTCAGCGGGTGATCTCCACCCGCACGTCCAGCCGGATCCTCGCCGTGATGTCGGCCGCCTGCTCCAACGAGGGGTCCTGATGGAGCAGGATCGTCGTGGCGTCGGCCGAGGAGACGACGCCGACGGTGCTGCTGTCGGCCCAGATGCACACGGGCACCGTGAAGGACTGCGCGCCCAGGGACGGATCGGTGGTCTTCATCTTCTGGCACTTCATCACCGCGTTGCCGTCCAGCCGGCTCGGCCTGAACGCCTTGGGACTGCCCTCGAGCTCCGGCTTGCCCGTGGGGTCCGCCTGAATGCCGAGGATCAAGGTGCGGAACATGTTGTCCACCGTCGCCTCGGGGTCCTTCACCCCGCCCCACAGGCCGCCGAAATTGGCCAGCTTGAGAGAGGGTGCCGTGGTGTCGGACTTGTACGCGCCCCCCACGCTCTGCGCGTCGGTGACGCCGACGATCGCGAGCGTCTGCTTGTCCACCTCGCGGAACGGATCCCGGCTCGTGACCGGGTCCTTCCGGTACGTGCCGGCCAGGATCGTGTCCGGAGCGGTGAGCCGATAGCGCTTGCCGTCTCCGGTGCCGGACGGCGTGGCGCCGGGCGCCGCCTCGAGGGCGTCCCTGAGGCCGCCGGGGCCCGCCGCCCCGGACGGGCCGCCCGTCCCCGCGGCCCGCGAAGGCTCCTGCCGGTCGCTTCCCTGCGTTGCGCGCGTGAGGACGACGGCCCCGGCCGCGACCGCCCCCGCGAGGACGAACACCCCCACCACGAGGGCGACCGTCCTCCCCCTGCCCCGCCTGCCCGGCGGCCGCGACGGTGGGGACGGGTACGGGTACGGGTACGGGTACGGGGCCGGGGCGGTGGGCGGCTGCGGAGGCTGGTGCGGCGGTATGCCGTACGGGCCCGGCTGGTCCTGACTCATCGACTGCCTCTGCGTTCTCTCCCCCGTGCCGGACACGGCGGAGCGTCGGTCGCACACGACGTCCTCATCGATGGCATACCGGCCGCGTCGCGCAGGCGGCAACGATTCCGGGCGAACGCCCCCGCCCACTGCTCCTTCACACCCGCCCGACCGCCCCTCCGCGCCTGTATCAGCTCACCGAACGGCGGCGCGCCGCGTCCGGCGACCCCGGTCAGCCGTCGTCCCCGTCCTCGCGGTCCTTGTCCGGCCAGGCGCGGGTGTCGCGGGGCTGGACGTAGGGCTCCTCGCCCGGGGGGTGTCCGCCGATGATCGCGCGTTGCCGGGACAGTTCCGCGTCGAACTCCAGGCCGAGCAGGATCGCCAGGTTCGTGATCCACAGCCACACCAGGAAGATGATCACGCCGGCGAGGGTGCCGTACGTCTTGTTGTAGGAGCCGAAGTGCGCCACGTACAGCGCGAAGCCCGCCGAGGCGGCCATCCAGATCGCGAGGGCCAGGAAGCTGCCCGGGGTGACCCACCTGAAGCCGCGGCCCCGCGCGTTCGGCGCCGCCCAGTACAGGATCGCGATCATGATCGTGACCAGCAGGATCAGCACCGGCCACTTGGCGATCGACCACACCGTGAGCGCCACCTCGCCCACACCCAGCGCCTTGCCCATCTGTCGCGCCAGAGCCCCGGTGAACACCACCAGCAACGCACTGACGCACGCCAGGATCATCAGCACCAGCGTCAGGGCGAGACGCAACGGCGTCACCTTCCACACCGGGCGCCCCTCACGGATGTCGTAGACGGCATTGGCGGAGCGGATGAACGCCGCCACGTACCCCGACGCCGACCACAGCGCGGCCAGCAGGCCGACCACCGCCAGAATCGATCCGAGACCGCCGGCGCCCCGCAGTTGCTCGATCGCGTTGGTGACGATGTCGCGGGCCGCGCCGGGCGTGAACGTCTTCAGGTTCTCCAGAATGCTCTTCGTCGCCGACTCGCCCGCGACACCCAGCAGAGACACCAGCACCAACAGCGCGGGGAACAGCGCCAGCACCGCGTAGTAGGTCAGCGCCGCCGCCCGGTCGGCGAGCTCGTCCTCCTTGAACTCCGCCGCCGTCCGGCGCAGCACCGCCCACCACGACTTCCTGCCCATGTCGGTCGGTTGGCCGGGCGCCTTCCGCGTACCCCGGCGCCCGGGCCCCTCGCCGTCGCCGTCGTGCCGCCTGTCCCGTGTCATGACAGCACGGATATCCGTACATACTCCCCGCCAACCCTACGGCCCGCTCGACGACGCCCCACCGTCATTCCGACAGCTCACGCCCACGCCGAGGCCGGACGATCCGGTGGGCCGCCATCCGAAAGCGTGACGCGCGGCCCACCGCACCCCACGGGCCGCCCCCGCGCACCACACTCGCGCTGACGAACAGCTCGACCGAGCGGACAAACCGAGCGGACAAACCGAGCGGACAAACCGAGCGGACAAACCGAGCGGATAAGCCGAAGGAAAGGACCCCGTGCTCCCCGTGCTCCACTGCGCCGCCACGCGCCGGCCCCACCGTCTTCTGGTTCTCCTCGCCGTTCTGGCGGCAGTCCTCTGCCACGCCGCGGCTCCGGCTGGCGCCGCCGTGAGCGGCCCCGTCATCGACCGGGAATTCGCGGATCCCGACGTGGTGAAGGCGGGCGGCACCTACCACGCCTACGCGACCAACGGCGAGGGAAAGAACATCCAGCACGCCACCTCGCGCGACCTCGTCCACTGGACGGTCGTGGGAGCGGACGCGCTGCCCGCCCTCGGCGCCTGGGCGGTGCCGGACCGCGGGAAGGTGTGGGCCCCTGAGGTGTACGACAACGGCACCGGCTTCACCATGCACTACACCGCCCTGGACCGGGCAGGCGGCAAGCAGTGCATCGGCGCCGCCCTGTCGCCCTCGCCCGACGGCCCGTTCCGGCCGGTCGGTGACGGCCCCCTGGTCTGCCCGGTGGCGCAGGGCGGAGCCATCGACGCCTCCAGCTACACGGAGAACGGCCGTCGCTACATGCTCTGGAAGAACGACGGCAACTGCTGCGAGATGGACACCTGGCTCCACCTCCAGCCCGTCTCCCGGGACGGAACCCGCACGACGGGCCCGGCCGTCCGGCTGATCAAGCAGGACCGGCCCTGGGAGGGCAAGGTCGTCGAGGCGCCCACCCTCGTCAAGCGCGCCGGCCACTACGTGCTGTTCTACTCGGCCGACTTCTACGGCGAGGACGCCTACAAGACGGGCTACGCCATGGCGAGCCGTCTCACCGGCCCGTACACCAAGGCCGAGGCGCCGCTGATGAGCACCGAGTCCTTCGCCGACGCGGTCCACAGCCCCGGCGGCCAGGACGTGGTGACCGGCCCGGACGGCCGTGACCGCATCGTCTTCCACGGCAGGCGCGCCCTCGGTTCACCCCGGGCCATGTACGTCGCCGGCCTCGGCTTCGAGCGCGGCCGTCCCGTGGTGCGGGGCGGCGCGGCAGGGACCTGACCGCGGTACGAACGCGGGTCAGCCCCACTTCTGGTGACCGGAGCGGTCACAGGGGTGGGCCCGCAGTCCGGCATTCCCCTCGTCGTCCAGGCAGGTCCCCGTCGCCTTGCTCCTGAGCTCCACCGACTCGTCGGGCCACGTGGTCACCGTCCACGACTGCGCGGCCGCGGCGGAGGAGGACGCCGAGCAGGGGGCCGCCCGCAGTCCCGTGTCGCCGTTGGCCAAACACATGCCCGTGGCGTGATTCCGCAGCTGCCGCGTGCCGTCCGGGAAGGGGCGAACGGTCCACCGCTGGTAGCTCATCCCGTTGCAGTCGTAGGAACGCAGCCTCTTGTCGAGGCTGTCGTCCAGACAGCGCCCGGTCGCCCGGCTGACGAAGATCCGTACGGACTCGGACAGCCCCACCGCGTGCTGCGGCGCGCGTTCCTTGCCCGCCGCCTGCGTGGTGCGGGAGCCGGCAGTGGACACCGGATCGGCTTGCAGGGTGAGCGACGTGAGCGCGGCGCCGAGCAGGAGGCCTGCGACGGTTCCCGCCGTGGCGTACGCCCAGGGGCCGCGCAGCGCGGTGCGGAGTGAGCCGAGCCGACGGCGGGCTCGAGGTGCCGGTTCGTCAGCCGGTTTGTCATCCGGTTTGTCAGCCGGTGCGTGAGCGGGGATTCCGGTCGGCGCGTCAGCCGGCCCTTCGATCGACCCTTCAGCCGGCTCGGGGTCCGCGGGTGGCCTGCCCTGGCTACGGTCGGCCGCTTCCCACAGGGCCCGGTACTCCGTGTGGTCGGCGCCCAGCACCCGGCACAGTTCACGGACCGTGGACCAGGGCGGGACCGTGGTCCCGAGGAAGTACCGGGAGAGCGACGAGTCGCTGCTCTGCACTTCGGTCTCCAGGGAGCGCAGCGTGCGGCCGGACCGCCGCTGCAACGCACGTAACGCGTTCCCCAATTGCCGCGCCGGGCTGTTGGCACGCCTGTCACCGCCGGCCATGGCGACTCCCTTCCGCACATCCGACGATGCCCGTCCCAACAGGTTTCGCCGGTCCCGGGACGAGCACGTCCCAGCAGGTCAGAACCCTAGGGATCCCGACCTCACTGAAGCAAACGGGACATTCTTGCGGTGGGTGACACGCCGCCACAGACTCGGATCACCGGCTCGGCAGCCGGACCGGGAACCGCCGGGTCCGTCGCCGCGCCGACGGGGCGTCACATGAGCAGGCGCGGAAGCGCTGTGCCACGGCCCCGAACCATCCGAGCGACGAGGCGCACAGCGCTCTGCCGCGCCGATCGCCGCATCACCCTTTCACCCACACGGGAGACACCCATGTCCAACACGTCCACCACCCCGTCCACCACCGTGGTCAAGCGATGGGGAATGGCGGCGCTGACCGCCCTGGTGTGCGCGGGTTCCACGGCCCTGTCGGCTCCTTCGGCACCCGCGGCACAGCCCACCGCGCCGACGGTCGCGGCCCACGCCGCCGCCCACCACGCCCCGGTCACCCGGGTCGCGGCGCCCGCCATCAGCCGCGCCCAGATGCTGCAGCGGGCGAAGACCTGGCTGACCGCCAACAACGGCCGACCCGTTCCGTACAGCCAGGTCAAGCACTGGAAGGACGGCTACCGGCAGGACTGCTCCGGCTACGTCTCCATGGCCCTGCGCCTGGGGGCTCCCGGCCCCAACACCGTGAAGCTCAAGAGCAGCCGCTACACCCGCCCGATCGCCATGAACCAGCTCGCCCCCGGCGACCTCGTCATCAAGGCGGACAGCGACAGCGCCGACTTCCGCCACGTCGTCATCTTCGACGGCTGGGCGAACAGCGCCCACACCGCGTACAAGTCCTACGAGCAGGCCGGCGGCGTCGGCACCCGCTGGAAGCAGCACTCCTACGGCGTGAACGGCCGCGACGGCTACCACGCCTACCGCCCGGTCAACATCACCGGCTGATCCCCCACCGGCAGGTTCCGGGCCCTGGTGCGCGGCCTCGGCGATGACGCCGCGCACCGGGTCGCGACGCGGGCCGGACCCCCTTCCCGGCGCTCCGTGCCGGGAGGACCGGCCCGCACCCTGCCCCACCGCCACGATGGCTTCTGGAGCCGACATGCTGTTCGAACGGTCCCGCACGCGGACCTTGGCCTTCCTGTCCGCCGGTGCCGCGGTCGCGCTGTTGCTGACGGCGGCGTGGTGGGCACGATGGCCGCACCCCGCCCACGACCCGACGGGCGCGCGTGCCCCTGGCGGCGCCCCCACCGCCCAGCTCCAGCGGTTGCTGCACGACGCGGAGCAACTGCTCCTGCGGTCCTGCATGCGCGGCGCGGGCTTCGACTACCACCCCGTACCCAGCACCTCACCCACAGACGACCGTTCCTTTCCCTACGTGCTCGACGACCCCGTCCGGGCGAGAGAACAGGGCTACGGCCGCGACATGCGGCGGGACCTGCGTGAGCTCGCCCGGCGCGACCCCAACCGCCGGTACTTCCAGTCGCTGCCCGCGCCGCGCCGGGCCCGGGCCCTCGTCGCCGCGAACGGCCCCAGCCCCGACGGACTGCGCGCCACCCTTCCCACCGGCGGCGTGGTGCGGCGCAGCGACCGCGGGTGCGTCTCGGCCGCCCAGCGCCGGCTGTACGGCGACGTCAGCGCGTGGTTCCAGCTGTCGAACACCGTGCGGGCCCTGGACTCCCTGCGCATGGCCCGGGTCATGGCCGACCCCCGCTACACCCACGGCGTCACCGCATGGGCGCAGTGCATGCGCCGCGCCGGTCATCCGTACGACACCCCGGGCCGGACCCGCGCCGCCGCCCTTTCCACCACCGATCCCATGCCGCGCGGACAGGAGACCGCACTCGCCCTGGCAGAAGCGCGGTGCGCGACACGGACCGGGCTCGCCGGACTCGCCCGGCGGCTCGACGACCACCACGGCTCGGCGCTGCGCCGCGAGTACCGCCGCGACATCGATCGGAAGGTCCGCTTGCAGAACCAGGCGCTGCCACGGGCGCGGGCGGTCGTCGCCGCCCTGGGCGAACGCTGACGGGCCCACCGGACCGACAAAAGCCCCCGCCGGTGCCGCACTGGGCGGCCCGGCCGAGACAGAAAGCGAAGGACAACGCATGACGACACACAAGGTTCGTACGCGTGCTCTGCTGGCCGGGCTGGCGGCCACGATCGTGACCGCCCTGGTCCCGGTCGGGGCCACGGCGGCCGCGTCGGCCGCCGCCGCGACCGACTCCCAGGCCGCCCCGGCCCCGGCCCCTGCGCCGGACGGCTTCCTCTACGCCTGGGAGCACCACCACGCCGGCGGCGCGCACTGCCGCTGGAACAAGGAGAACGCCAACTGGGCGGGCTGCCGGAACAAGGTCTCCGACGTCTGGAACAACGGATTCCCCGGCCGTCTCGCGAACGTCCGCCTCTTCTACGGCCTGGCCATGACCGGCTCATGGGTCTGCCTCCAGCAGGGCCAGTCGATTCCCGACCTGAACGCCGCGGGGACCGTGTTCACCGCCTTTGGCCGAGGCCAGGGCGAGAAGGTGAACGACAACGTCTCCTCGCACGACTGGGTCGACGCCTGCTGACCCACCCGGCCATCGCCCGGGAGCGGCGGGCCGGCAGCCGCAGTGGCTGCCGGCCCGCCGTGGCTCAGATGCCGTTCGCCCAGGTGCTGTACGCGCACAGGCCGAGGAACCCCGCCACGCACACGATCACGATCCACGACGTGAGCCCGGTGTGAGGGCCGCGCCCGTCGCGCCGCGACCGGGGCTCGCGTCGCTGCCGGGGTCCACGGGGCGCCGGCGTCGTGGCGTCGCCGGTGCTCTCGGCGAGCAGCCGGCGGCAGGCCGCGGCCAGGGTGGCCGTCCCGGCGGAGAGGGGGACCACGGCTTCCGCGCGCGCCGGTGCGGTGGTGCCCCCGTCGAGAATGCGACCTGCCCGCAGGAGGGCCTCGTCGCTGCCGCCCGTGGAAGCGAGGCTGATCCAGCGCTGGACGTGCTCGCCTCGGATGACCACCTGACCGGCCCGGTCGCGATAGACGGTGTGCTCCTGCCACAGCACGCCGGCCAGCTCGCTCGCGACTTCCCTCAGTTCCGCACTCACTCTGGTCCCCACCCCTAGTATCGAACAAACGTCTCATTCTAGCGTCCGTTCTGCGAGTGCGGTGCCGCGGACCGTGTCCGTTCGCTCACGTCGAGCGAGCGAAGGGGGCCGGGGATGTGAGGGCGCTCATGGGGCGTGGCTCACATACGAAAGAGGGCCGTACTGGAATGGCGGCGGAATTCCGGTATTTGATCTCACGTCGGGGGTGCGGGGGTACGGCGTTCCGCCGTAGGTCACATCTTTGCCAGGGGGTTTTCGGGCCGCTAACAATTGCTGAGTCGCACGGCGCCGTCGACCGAGAAACGGCGCTCTTTTTGCGCCATTGACGGCCATTGCGACGTAAGCGATTGGAAGGGTTCAGCTCGTTATGCGCTCCACCGTCTCCGGTTATTCCGCTCTGTCCAAGGCTCATAAGTTCTCCGCTGCCGGTCTGGTGACCGTGGCCGGTGCCGCCGCTCTGACGTTCGCTCTGGTGCCCCAGGCTCAGGCCGCGGATGTTCAGTCGGCTGGCGTGAAGACGGTGTCGCTGAGTGCTCAGGAGTTCGGTGTGACGCAGGACGGCGAGCTGGCGAAGGCTGCGGATGATGCTGCTGGTCAGGCGCAGGTCAAGGCCGCTGCCGCGGTGCAGGCCGAGGCGAAGGCGAAGGCTGATGCCGAGCGTGCGAGCCGTTCCGAGGCCCGTAAGCCGATGAAGCCCGCCGCCAAGCCGGCCGCGAAGCCGGCCCCGGCCAAGCCCGCCCCGGCGAAGAAGGCCTACGCCGACAACCTGGACGGCTGGATCAGCGAGTCCCTGGACATCCTGCGCTCGAAGGGCATCCCGGCCTCCTACGACGGTATTAAGCGCAACATCATGCGTGAGTCGACCGGTAATCCCCAGGCGATCAATGACTGGGATGTCAACGCGGTGAACGGTGTGCCGTCGAAGGGTCTGCTGCAGATCATCGACCCGACGTTCAAGGCGTATCACGTCGAGGGCACGTCCTGGAACATTTACGACCCGGTCGCCAACATCACCGCGTCCTGCAACTACGCGGCCGACAAGTACGGCTCCATGGACAACGTCAACTCCGCGTACTGATCCGGACGCGACCCGCACAACGCGCCAGGGGCGCAGCACCCGCACGGGAGCTGCGCCCCTCGCGCGTGCCGGCTCAGCCGGAGTACCTCCAGAGGGTGAGCAGCGTGTCGAACGAGGGGAGCTCGTTCTGGCCGACGACGTCCTTGATCTCGATCATCGCGAGGTTGTGCTCCGTGGTGATGGTGCAGAGCACCATGCCCTTGTGGAGCGTGGTGTGGTCGACCAGGTCCTTCTTGTTGACGTCCGCCGGCAGGACGTTGGTCTGCGCGCCGGCCAGGCACTGCTGGTACGTGGTGCCGCTGCTCACGCCCGTCGTCGTGTTGAAGTGCACCCTCTGGAAGAGATCGGACGCCCCGTCCACGGCCTCGTACCGCAGTTCCGCGCTCGTCGACTTGGTGTTGTCGGTGCTGCTCTGCGGCGTGTCGAGGTCGGCGAAGAGGTAACCGTTGCTCGGCGGCCGGAGCGTCAGCTGTCTGCCCGAGAAGACGAGGGCGCCCGGCGTGCCTCCGGTGTCCGGGGCCGCGCCCGCCGCGGGGCTCGCGAGGACGGCGGCGCCCGGCGAGGGGGTCGGGGACGACCTCTGGGCGGGCGGGGTCCGGGCGGGCGGTGAGGCCGACGCGGCCGCGCCCGTCACGGCCTTGTGCGACGAGGATGGCGCGTCGTGGCCGTCCGGCCACCAGTACACGACCGCGCTCACGCAGGCGACGGCGGTCAGGGCGGCCGCGGCGAGCAGTGGAAGACGGCGGCGGCGTGACGTCGGTGAGGGCGAAGCGTCGGCGGGGTGGCCCGGCCCGGTGCCGGTCGGGGGGTGCGCTGCGGCGTTCCCGGAGTTCTGGCCGGGGAAGCCGCCGGTGTACGGCGGCCGGGTCGGGCCGTCGGGCCCGAAGGCGTCCGGTCCCGCCGCCGCCCCGCGGCCGGAGTGCCCGTAGCCGGTCTGCCCGTAGCCGGTCTGCGCGGACCCGGTCTGTGAGGGCTCGCCTTCCGGCGCGAGCGGTGCGTCGGGGAGCGCCCCGACCGCCTGTTCCCTGCGGGTCGTCTCGGCGGCGATCGGAGCGGGTAGCCAGCCGTCGAAGTCGCGGAGCCTGCGGCCGCTCGCCTCCTCGCACATCGCCGCCAGCTCCTCGGGCCCCGGCCGCTGTCCGGGGTCGCCGTCGAGGCAACGGTCCAGGAGCGGGCGCAGTTCACGGGGGTAGCGGCTCAGGTCGGGCGGGTGGGAGACGGTGTTGCCGATCCGGTGGGCCAGCGTGGTCGCCTGCCCTTCGCCGAACGGGTGGTGACCGGTGGCGGCGACGGCCGCCACCAGCCCCAGCGAGAACAGGTCGGCGGCCGGCGTGAGGGGGAGTCCGGCGACCTGCTCGGGGGACATGTACTGCGGGGTGCCCACGACACCTCCGCTGCGGGTGAGTTGGGTGGAGTCGGCGGCTCGGGCGATGCCGAAGTCGATCACCCACGGGCCCTCCGACCCGAGCAGGATGTTGCTCGGCTTCAGGTCGCGGTGGATGATCCCGGCCGCGTGGACCGCGCGCAGCGCCTCCGCCACACAGCCGACGAGGTGGAGGACGGCAGGGGCGGGCAGCGGGCCGAAGTCGTCGAGCGCGGTGTTCAGCGGCAGCCCGGGGATGTAGGTGCCGGCGATCCAGGGTCTGGCGCCGGTGGTGTCGTGGTCGACGACGGGCACGACGTGATAGCCGCGCACCTGCCGTGCGGCGCGTGCCTCCTGCTGGAAGCGCAGACGGTACTCCTCCTCGTCCGCGAGCTCTCTTCGGATCAGCTTGAGCGCCACCGGCTGGTTCCCCCGGGTACGGGAGAGGAACACCGACCCCATGCCCCCCTCGCCGATCCTGGCCAGCAGCTGGTAACCCGCCACCTCTCGCGGGTCTTCCGTTCGCAGCGGCCTCAAGTGGCCCTGCTTCCACGAGATTTCGATGAGAATCCCTCCCCGGTCGTTCTGAGGGGTGCGATGCTAGCGGCGGCACCGCGCCACGGTGGCCGAAAACCGGATGACCGACGGGCTGTGGCACATCCGGCACGCCTGCCTCGTACAGGCCCGCCCGCCACACGAACACGTCAACACATCAACACGTCAACACGCCGGCATACCCGCACGCCGACGTGGCGGCACGGAGGGCCGGAGGGCCGATGGAGCACAACCTGCCAGGCGCGGCGGACCAGGCCGACTATCTGGTCGACCTGTCCAACGTGGTACGCGACCGGTCGCTCGGCGCCCCGGGGGCCCGCTCCCTGCACCGGTTCCGGCTCGTCGTGCAGGCCTTGGCGCGCCTCACCGGCGATCCGGACGTGCCCGTCTACCCCGTGGCCGATGCGAGCCTGCTCGGCGGGGCCCGCGAGTTCACCGACCCGGGCGACGTGGCGACGCTCCGGCGCTGGGTCGAGGAGGGCCTGGTCGAGGAGGTCGGCGACGCCGACCGGCGCATCCTGGAACTGATGGAGATGACCAGCGCCGCACATACCCGGACCGTGACCGGCGACCTCCTGGTCGGCCACCGCCGCGAACACCCCTGGATCCAGGGGAACACCGACCGGTTCCTCAAGCCGGTGGCGGGACCGTCCGGCTCGGTACGGCTCGTTCCACTGGACATGGGCTTCCGTACGCAGGCGGAGATCTCCCGGAACGACGAGCTCGCGGCGTTCAAGAAGCAGGGGCTGCTCAAGAGCTCACAGCAGCCGATCTCCGCCGTGATCAACCGGTTCTGGCGCTGTCCGGAGCGGCGCTGCTCCCTCTACGATCCCCGCAGCGGCCGCGTGCTGCTGCCCCGTATGCGGGGCGGTGTCCCCACCTGCGAGGTGCACGGCACGCCTCTGGCCGACGCGGGGCCCCGCCCGGCCATGGCCCAGCTCAAGGCCATGGTGAACGGCGGCTGCGCGGCCCGCTACACCGTGGAGGAGGGCTCGCGCACCGCCGTCGGCCGCAACCCCGAGGGCGGCATCGCCCTGTACGCCCTGCTGTCCCCGCAGGTGGCGGCGCGCGTCAGCCGTGAGCACGTCGTCGTCTCCAGCACCGACGGCATCCTCCGGGTCCGGGACGTCAGCACGTACGGCACCCGCATGCGCGCCGCCGACCGCCATGGCCGCCTGGGCCCCTGGGAGCGGCTGACCCGGGACAAGGACCGGCGCTTCGGCCCCGGCGACGAGGTGGAGCTCGCGCCCGGCGTGGTGCTCACCCGCAGCGGCCGCCGCTTCCCCGCGGAGCTGGCGACGGCCTGGCGGACCGGCCCCAAGGGCCCGTCGGTTCCGCCGGAAGCGTCCATGCCGACGTCGTTCCGCTGAATCCCCGGGCTGAGTCCCCGGGCTGAATCCTCAGGCTGAAATCCCCGCGCTCGGCCGCTGTCGTGCTGCTCAGCGGCTTCCGGTGGCGAACGGGCCGCCGTCGCCGAAGGCAAGTTCGGCGAAGCGCTCGCCGATACGGCGGTGGCCGGCGGGGTCCGGGTGGAGCTCGTCGGGCAGGGGCAGCTCGGCGAAGTCGGGCTCGCCGTACAGCGAACGACCGTCGAGGTAGTGCAGGTTGGGGTCGTCGGCCGCTCGTAGTGCGGTGATGCGCGAGAGCTCGTCCCGGATGACGTTGAGCGTCAGCCGGGTGCGGTCCGACGGGTCGCCCGTGGCCCGGAACCGCGGCTTCTGGCCGTCGAATTCCAGTGCGGCGGGACCCGGGGTGTCCTCGTGGATGGGGCAGAAGACGGGGGAGACGACCAGCAGGGGCGTGGTGGGGTGTCCCTCGCGGAGGGTGTCGAGGAAGCCGTGCACGGCCGGGGCGAAGGCGCGCAGGCGCATCAGGTCGGTGTTGACCAGGTTGATGCCGATCTTGACGCTGATCAGGTCCGCGGGGGTGTCGCGCATGGTGCGTGCGGTGAACGGGTCGAGCAGGGCGTTGCCGCCGAATCCCAGGTTGATCAGCTCCACGTCGCTCCGGAGGGCGGCGAGCGCCGGCCAGGTCGCCGTCGGGCGGTCGGCGTTGGAGCCGTGGCTGAGGGAGCTGCCGTGGTGCAGCCACACCCTGCGGCCGGAGTTCGGTACGGCCTCGACCGGCGCGTCGGTGCGCAGGGCGACCAGCTCGGTGGTCTCGTTGTGCGGCAGCCAGATCTCGACGTCCTTCGCGCCGGCGGACAGCCCGGTGAACCGTACGGTCCCGGGCCGGCCGGGGCGGGTTTCCATGGCCCCGGTGGTCACGTCGATGACCTGCACATTGCCGCCGGCCACACTGGCCCGTCCGCTCGGGCGGCCGTCGACGAGCAGCTCGTACACGCCGTCCGCGGGGGCGGGGGCGCCCTGGTAGAGCCTCTTGGTGGGGAGTACGTCCAGCTCGAGGGCGGTGGCCCGGGTGCGGAAGGCCAGCCGCACGCCGGAGGGCTGGGCCTCCATCATGGCGAGGAAAGAGTCGGGGAACTGCTTCCGCGCCCAGGCGGGCAGCCGGTGCGGCAGCAGGCCGTGCGTGGTGCGTTCCACGTCGAGGGCGCCACGCAGGATGCGGGATTCGATCGGCGTCGTGATCCAGTCGGTCGCCGTGCCGGCTCGCTCCGGCTCGGGGACGTCGTTGAGCTGGGTGTTCATGGGCTCACCCTGTCAAGCGGATTCCCGGTTCGCACATGATTTTCCGCGGGCACCCGTTCTCCCCGGCGGCCGGTGGCGCCCCGTCACGCGTGACCGTCGTCCGCCGATATGCGCGTGGCAGGTATCGGACGGGGCGATTCGCGGGACACTCTGCACGTCCACGTGTCCATGGCGGTGCGGCCGGAGCCGCGCGCGCCGTGTGAGTGGGACGAAGCCATACGACGGGGGTGGTGATGGTGGAGTTACCGGTGGGTGATCCCCGATGGGTCGGCCGCTACCGCATCGTGGGGCGGCTCGGATCCGGGGGCATGGGCTGGGTGTACCTGGCCCGTTCGCCGGGCGGCCGGCTGATGGCGGTGAAGGTGGTACGCCCGGAACTGGCCGCCGACCGGACGTTCCGGAAGCGGTTCGCGCGCGAGGTCGAGGCCGCTCGAGCCGTGGGCGGTGCCTTCACCGCATCCGTCGTCGACGCCGACGCCGAGGCCGATCCGCCGTGGCTGGCGACCGTGTACGTGCCCGGCCCCTCCCTCACGGAGGCCGTGCGCGCCGACGGGCCGCTCCCGGAGGAGCAGGTGTGGCAGCTGGGCGCGGGCCTGGTGGAGGCGCTGCAGGCCATCCACGGTGCGCATGTGGTGCACCGGGACCTCAAGCCGTCGAACGTCCTGCTGGCGGAGGACGGCCCACGGGTCATCGACTTCGGGATCTCGCTGGTCGAGGGCCGGAACGGGCTCACGCTGCCGGGCGTGGTCATGGGCACACCGCCGTTCATGTCGCCGGAGCAGGTGATGGGCGAGCGGGTCGGGCCGCCCAGCGATGTCTTCTCGCTCGGGGGCGTGCTGGTGTTCGCGGCGACCGGCCGGGCGCCCTTCGGCCACGGGGAGGGGCTGTTCTACCGCATCGCGCACCAGGAGCCGCGCCTGGACGCGGTGCCGGCCGGGCTGCGGAGCCTCGTCGCACGGTGCATGGCGAAGCCGCCGGGGGCCCGGCCCACGACCGAGGCCCTGCTGGAGGAGTTCGCGGCCCGGTCCGCCCAGGTCGCGGAGGAGTGCTGGCCGCCGCCCGGGGTCGCCGAGACCATTCGCGAGCGTGCCGGTGAGGTGGAGGCGCGGGGGTCGACCGGTACGCCCGGTGCTTCCGTGCCCTCCCGTTTGTTGTCGCATGCCCAGGCCCTGCTCGATGCCGGGCTGACCGACGGCATGGTCGTCGAGGCGTCGTGGAGGCGGTGAGCCGTGGCGGATGGTGAGACGGCGAGTTCGGGATGGGACGAGAGGGAAGTGGGCGCTCACTGGCGCTGGTTGGTGAGCGACTGGGCGACGCACAGCAATTTCCATTCCGTCCCGGACGCCACATCCATATCGCTGGAATTCGATCTTCCAGAGGTGGGGCGTGTGATGACCGTGAGATTCATGGCGACGGCGAGACTTCTCGTCGCCTTTATGACCGATGGCCGGTTCCTGTCGAAGGACCAGCTGGCGCTGGGGGCGGCCGCCGCGAACGCCTGGAATGTCGAGCGGCTGATCCCCGTGCTGTCCGTCTGGGACGTACGCGGGCCGCACCCCTGTCTCGCCGGATCATGCGTTCTGCCGCTGACCTGCCGGATCGCGGCTACGGACTTCCATGTGCTCGCCGGCGAATGGGTGGAGGCGGCCGTCCAGATGTTCACCCGGTGCCATCAGGTGTTCAGACTTTAATAAGTATGCGCGGAAACTGTGCATGCCCTGACGGTGGCCGGTAACGGTCCCTAGAATTACCGCACTTCGCCCGGGGCTGAGGGGGGTGCCATGGGCCGGTCGCTGCTTGCGATGTTTTTCGTGGGGCTGCTGATGGCGGTGCCGCGTACGAACGCTTCCGCCGCCGACTCCACGCCGTGCACGGATGCCGATCTGGCCTGCTGGACCGAGATGCTCCAGGCGGGAAGGTCCGTCATGGTCAGACTCGAGGGGCCCGTGGATCCGAGCGGCATCTCGAAGGACAGGAAGCCGCCTTCCGAAAAGGACCTCAAGACGTTCAAGGAGGCCCGCGACCGCGGCGGAAAGCTGATCGTGTGGGCGGCGGGCCGGGTCCGCACGGGCGCCGGAGGGACACTGCTCCTCGTGCTCGCCGCGGACACGGACCGGTTCGTGGCCCCGGACACCGAACTCACCCGCTTGGACGACGAAACCCACGCCCTCCTCGAACGGTTCGGCGCCTGCGACCCCCTGTGCAAGAAGAACCGCGAGTCCAAAGAGGGCGTCAAGGGACAGCAACTGATCGAGGCGAAACTCGCCCGAGCGATCGACAGCGACATCACCCTCGGCACCAAGAACGGTGGCGGGGACAGGGGAGAGGGCCCCGGCGTGAGCGCCCCCGCCGCGAGCGGCCCCGGTGGCACGAAGAAGGCGGACGACACGGACGACTCACGGTGGCTCCTCACCGTGACCGGCGGGGGACTCCTGGCGCTGCTGGCGATCCTCGGCGTCCTCATCGTCCGTTCCGGCAAGCGCTGGGAGCCCGCCACCGGCCTATCCGCCACCGGTCCGCCCGCCATCGGCCCACCCCGTCCAAGCCCCGCCCCCCGTCCCGACGCCCCCCCGGGCCGCCCCGCCATGGCCGCCCGGCGCCGCAAACCCGTGGCCGTACCGTCCGGCCCGCCGCGCTCGGCCACCGTCCGCACGGGTCTCCACCCGCAGGGCTATGTGGAGCTCGGGCGCTGCCTGTACCGGGCCGCCTGGGCGGATCCCCGTGAGCCGGCCCCCGCCCTCGGCGAGGTCGTCGACGTCTTCGAGGCCGACGCACGAGCGGGGAACGAACCCGGCGTCCTCCTCGCCTTCCCGCACGACGCGGGACGGTAGGCGACGGCATCCGGACCACGTACCCCTCACCTCGCGCCCACCCGCACCCTTCACCGCCCGCATCCCGTCAGGAGTTCCGGAGCAGCCATGCGCCACAACCGTGCCCGCGCCAGGACAGTGCGGACCGAATACGCCGACATCGAGTTCGAGAACAACGCCCAGCGCCTGCCCCTGGTGCTCTGCCTGGACACCTCCAGCTCCATGTCAGGCCCCCCGATACAGACGCTCAACGAGGCACTGCGCGAATGGGCGAGGGAACTGCACGACGACGTGAGCCTCAGCCACAGCGTCGACGTCGCCGTCGTCACGTTCGGGCAGCAGGGGGTGAGCACCTGGCAGGGATCGCGGCAGTTGCCTCCGCAGTCACCGGACAGCCCCTTCGTGCCGGCCCACGCCTTCCGGCCCCCGCTGCTCTTCGCGGAGGGCGTCACGCTGATGACCGAGGCCCTGGAGCTGGCCATGTGGATCGTCTCGGCACGCAAGACCGAGCTGCGGAGGTCCGGGCTGCAGTACTACCGCCCCCAGATCTGCCTGGTGACCGACGGCCTGCCCACCGACGGCACCGGACACCCCACCGACAACTGGAAGCGGGTGGTTCCCGTGCTGGCCGCCGAGCAACAGGCGAGGCACTTCCGGCTGTACGCGATCGGCGTGGGCGGTATCACGCCACGCGGCGAGGAAGTGCTGCAGGCCTTCGCCCCGAAGTTCAACGCCCGGCTGAACGGCTTCCCGTTCCGCCAGCTGCTCCAGATGATGTCGGCCAGTGCCACCGCCGAGCAGAAGGGCGCCGGGGACGAGGTGTTCGAGAAGATATTCAGCCAGTTCAAGACCCAGCGCCCGGCCTGGGAATCCTGACCGGGGCCCGGGCATCGTGGACAGGCAGGACAGGTACGGCTGGTACGACGGGCTGGACCGGCGCGACGGACCGGACCGGCGCGACCGGCCCGACGGACCGGACGGGCACGAGGGCCGCGACCGGCGCGACAGGAACGACGGACCGGCGCGGCCGGGATGGCGGATCCACGGAATGAGCGTCGAGGGGTACCGCCACCGGCGGGAGAACATCCCCTGCCAGGACGCCTGGCACTCCGCGGTGGTGGGTCCGCCCGAGGCCGCCGTGGTGGTGCTGGCGGTCGCGGACGGCGCCGGCAGCCGCCCCCACTCGGGCCAGGGCGCCGGATTCGCGGTCCAACTGGCGACCTCGCACTTCGGGCAGCGCGCCGAGGCACGGCCACAGACCGCCCAGGAGGTGCACGAGCTGCTGCTGGACGCCTTCATCGACGTACGGGAGGAGTTCGTGAGCCGTACGGAGGGAGACCCGGACGACTTCGCGTCCACGCTCACCGTGGTGGTGCTCGCTCCCACCTGGCTGGGCCATCTCAGCGTCGGCGACGGCTTCGTCGTGGTCCGGTCGGGTTCCGAGGGCAGGGAGCGGCAGTTCCATCTGCTTCCTCAGCCCGACGCCGTCAGCGAGTACAGCAACGAGACCGTCTTCCTCACCTCGGCCGACGCCGAGCACTGGGTCCACACCGAGTGCGTCCGCGACGAGGGGATCGACGGCGTGCTGCTGTCCACGGACGGGCTGACGCAGGCAGCGTTGTCCCGGCCGCCCGGACGGCCGCGCGGCGCCAACGCCTCCTTCGCCTCGGCCGTCCTGCGTTCCCTCGATGCCCCCGGACCCGATCCGCGCGCGGACGACCGGGCGCTGGCCGAACTGCTCCGCTCCGATCGGCTGACGGCCTTCAACGCCGACGACAAGACGCTGCTGAGGGCGGTGCGGGCATGAGCGGTCGTGTCGTGTTCATCGGCGGCGAGCGGGTCGTGCTCGCCGAGAACCCCCTCAAGAGCGGAGGACAGGCCGCCGTGTTCGAGGTCGAGGGACAGCCCGGATCCGTCGTCAAGATCTACCACGAGCCGCCCGGGGCCGAGCAGGAACGACGGCTGTGCCGCATGCTGAAGATGGCGCCGCTGGGCGGCCGGCCCGTGGACTTCACCCAGCAGCCGGAGCTCGCCTGGCCCACCGCGCCGGCGCGCGACCCCGGCGGAGAGTTCGTCGGCTACGCCATGCGCACGTTCGGCGAACCCGAGCACGTACAGCTCGTGGCCCTGTTCTCCCGCGCCCAGCGACTGCGCATGTTCCCCGATCGCGCCGACTGGAAGTTCCTGCTCGGGGTGAGCTGGAACCTGGCCTTCATGACGGCCCGGATGCACGACGAGGACCTCGTCATCGGTGACTTCTCCAGCAACAACGTCGTCGTCGACCGGAACGGGTTCATCACCTTCCTGGACTGCGACTCCATCGCCTTCACCGACCCGGTGTCGGGGGAAGCCTTCCCCTGCGAGATGCACACCGCCGACTACTCCGCGCCCGAACGGCAGGCGGGCGGCCCGGCCACCCGCGCGAGCGACGACTTCGCGCTGGCGGTGCTGATCTACCAGATCCTCACGGCGGGCAACCACCCCTTCGGCGGCGTGCTCCACGACAGCGACTCGCAGGCCACGGTCAAGGACAACATCGCCGCCAGCTGCTCCTACGTCGTACGGCCCGAACGCGTGGTCATCCCGCGCGGCGTCATCGACCCGGGCGTCCTGCCGCCCGCGCTGCTCGCCCTCGCCCACCGCGCCTTCGGGCCGGGGGTGACCGATCCGTCGGCCCGGCCCTCCGCGCGGGAATGGCTGGTGGCCCTGACGCGGGAACGGCCGAGCGTACGCACCTGCGCGGCCCGCCCGCTCCACAGCCACGGATCCCACCTGGACGCCTGCCCCTGGTGCGCGCGCCTCGCCGCCACCGGCGTGGACACGTTCGGGGCGACACCCCTTCCCGACGGGACACCCGTTCCGGAGCAGGAATGGGGGCTGCGAGCGGTGCTGATCGCGGCGGCCGTGATCGTACTGATCCTGGTGGTGGTCGTGCTGACGTACGCCTGAGCCGACCGCTATGCCGACGCTATGCCGACCGCTCGACGAGAAGCATCGCCACGTCGTCCGCCAGGTGGCCGTGGGTGTGCCGGATCAGCTCCTCGTGCAGTTGTTCAAGGTAGTCCTGCGGGGTGTGGGCGCTCACCCTTTCCATGGCCTCGGCCAGCGGGAAGAAGCCGTTGTCCTGGCCGCGGGCCTCGATCACGCCGTCGGTGTACAGCAGCAGACGGTCACCGGCCGCGAACGGGTAGCTCTCGGCCGTGTCGGGAAGGCCGGTGACGAGGTCCTCCAGGCCCATGGGCGGCATCGCGGAGGTGGGCGCCAAGGCCAGGACCTTGCCCTGGCGCAGCACCAGTGGAGGCGGATGCCCCCGGTTGACCACTTCGACGACTGCTCCCTCCGGTACCTGGGCCACCAGGGCGGTGACGAATCCTTCCGTCAGGGATTCCTGATCGACCGCACCCGGTACGGCGCACTCCCGTCGCAGCGCGGCCACGCAGTGGTGGATCACTTCCACGAGGTCGTCCTCGTAGTGCACGGCCTCCCGGAACGCGCCCAGCACGGCGGCGGCCGAGCGCACGGCGGGCAGTCCATTGCCCCGGACGTCCCCCACGATCATGCGGACCCCGTACCGGGTCTGTACGGCCTCGTACAGATCGCCCCCGATCTGCGCGCCCGTCTCGGCCGCGAGGTACATGCTGGCGGCCCGGACCGTCCCCAGACGCCGGGGTACGGGCCGCAGGATGACGTCCTGCGCCGCCGCGGCGATCCGGCGGATCTGCTCGAGCTCGCTGGACCGGCGCGACTGCACGGCGCTACTGGTCGTGACGCTGGCGAGGGAGACCAGGAAGAGCGCTATCAAATTGGTGTAGACCTGCTGGCCGCCCCAGGCGTGGTTGTGGGTCGCGGTGATGACGCTGACGAGCACGGCGACGGCCGCCGCCGACAGAGTGCCCTTGGGGCCCATCGTCACAGCGGCCAGCGCGGGCGTCGCCGTGAGGAGCGGGCCCGTGTACAGAAAGTGCGCGGGCGAGAGCTCGATGCCCACCACCAGCAAGGCGATCACGAACGGTACGCACTCTGCCGCGGTGAAGAGGCGCCGGCTGAGGACGCCCGTTCCCGGCCGAGGAGGTGGGCGGAGGGGCCACCGCATGCTTACAGGTTCCCCCGAGGAGCCTCGATGTTCCACTCGTCGCCCCCGGCCCCCGGGGCGCGTTTCGGTCACCGGGGCGGAGATCGGCGCCTGCCCGCAGGCTCCGGAGGATCTTGCCCGGCAGCCCCACGGGCACGCTCCGCGCGGCGGGGCTGCGGCGGCGGTGGCGGAGGTCGCCGGTCGGTTCCCCGGCCCCGGGAATCAGGCGCCTTCTCCGGCTGCGATCACGCCAACTCCATTGATATAATCGTGAATTACCGCGTGATCAGTCCAGAGAGGGCGGCTTGCGGGCGCCCCTTCGGCGATGGTGCGGCAATCGACGCTGCTGTCCGGGGGAATCGCATGCGTTCTCAGACATCCTGTGCCCGATTCGTCTCCAGTGCGACAGTGGGCCTGCTCCTGCTGATGGGTTCGAGCGCCTGTGGATCCGGAGACTCGAAAGCGAGCGGTTCCGCGGACGTGTCGCGTTCCTCGGCCGCCAAGGATTCCGTCGGCACATCGGCTCCCGACGGAACCTCGGGCTCTGTCGCCGCGTCCGGCTCCGTGGCCGCGACGGTTTCCGGTGGCGTCCCGGGATTTTCCGGTGCGTCGGGTTCTCGCGGTGCGTCGGGCTCCGGCAGTGCCGCGGACCCCTCGGTTCCCCCGCAAGTGGTGGGAGTCTGGTGCGGCGGGCGCAATGACGCCCCCGAAGGGCACTGGACCTACGCCTTCACCAGGGACGGCAGGTTCGGCATGCAGAACGCGCGGATCGGCAGCCTTTCCGGTTATGTCGTCACCTCGGGGCACGTCATGGAATTCCATTCCACCGGTCTCAAGGCTCCCGTCGCCTCGACGTGGGAGGTGAGGGCGGACCCTGTCGTCGGGGACATGCTGTTCCTCGACGGATTCAGCTATGTCCGTGGCAGCTGCACTTCGTGAACCGCCTTTCCCCGCCTCGCCGCCCGGCGCCGCGGCGCGTCCGCCCCGCCCTCCGCGTCAGCCGCCCAGTGTCCTGCGCAGCAGTTCCTTGTCGGGCTTGCCCGCCGAGGTGAGAGGGATGTCGGGCAGGAGGTGGAGGGCCTCGGGTGCGTACATGGGGCCCTTGTGGGTGGTGACGAAGTCGCGGATCCGCCCGAGGTCGGGGGCGTGGCCGTCCCGGGGGACGACGGCCGCGTGGACGTGCTCGCCGGCGTCGGCGTCCCGGGTGCCGAAGACCGCGCACCGGGCGACCGCGGGGTGGGAGAGGAGAAGTTCCTCGAGCTCGGTGGGGTGGACGTGGCCGCCCACCACGATGATCAGGTCCTTGAGGCGGTCGACGACGAAGAGGTAGCCGTCGTCGTCGAGGTAGCCGATGTCCCCGGTGCGCAGCCACCCGTCCCGCAGGACCTCGGCGGTGAGGTCGGGGCGCTTCCAGTAACCGGGCATGACGCCGGGGGAGCGCACCTGGATCTCGCCTTCCGCGCCCGGCGGCAGGGTCCGGCCGCCGCCGTCGCGGATGGCGACCTCGACCCAGGGCAGCGGGCGGCCGGTGGTGACCCGGCCTCCGCGCCCGGTCACCGTGTGCTCGTGCGGGCGTGCTTCGGCGATGGCGGGGACCTCCGTCTGGCCGTACCAGCCGTAGAGGATCGGGCCGAAGACGTCGATGGCCCGGCGCAGGCGGGTGGCGGAGGCGGGGGAGCCGCCGTAGGTGATCCGGGTGAGGCTCGACAGGTCGGTGCCGGCCAGCGCGGGGTGGTCGAGCAGCCGGTGGAGCAGAGGCGGCAGGAGCCACATGTGGGTGATCCGTTCGCGCTCGATCGTCGCGAGGACGTCGCCGGGGTCGAAGCCGGGCCTCAGGACGGCGGAGCCGCCCTGGCACAGGGTCTTGTCGGTGAGGGGGCCGGAGAGCCGGGCGAGCGGTGTGCAGGCGAGGTAGCGGGGCGGGTCGCCCGCGTCGGGGAGCGGGTGCTCCAGTCCCCGGCTGTAGGGGCCATGGGTCGTACGGATCCCCTTGGGGATCCCCGTGGTGCCCCCGGTGAACGCGATGGACAGGTCGTCCTCGGGACGGACCCCGGACGTGAAAGGGAGCGCCTCGTGCCGGGAGGAGACCGCCAGGGCGTCCTCGCCGAAGGGGCCGGGCCCCAGGCCCAGTACGACGGGAGGCTCGACCAGGGACAGCAGCTCCTTCGCGGCCGTGTGCCGGGTGGAGTCGACGAGCAGCATCGTGGTCTCGACGGTCCGCACGATGCGCGCGAGCACCGCGGGGGCCATCCCTTCGTAGAGGTGGACCACGCGGGCGCCGGCGACGTGGGCCGCGTAGCGTGCGACGAGGGATTCGGGGGTGTTGCCGGTGAGCAGGGCGACGGTCGCGCCGCGGCCGGCTCCCCGTTCGGCCAGTTCCCTGGCCATCCGGTACGTGCTGTCGCGCAGCTCGCCCGCGGTGACCCGCCGCCCGTCGGCGGCGGTCAGCACGGGCCGGCCGGGGTCGCGCGAGAGCACGTCGAGGATCACCGTGGGGTAGCTGACGAAAGGGGCGGAGTGGTCCTGGCTCATGTTCGGCTCTCCTTGGAGGAGTTGGCGGAACGGATCCGGCGAGAACTAGGGGCGGGCGCCGATGACGGTGACGGCTCGGGCGCCGGCGCGGCAGCCGTGGCGCGCGGCCGCGGCCGGGTCGTGTCCTGCCAGGCGGGCCGCGAGGAAGGCCCCGGTGAAGGCGTCGCCCGCACCGGTGGTGTCCACGGCGGTGGCCGGCTCGGCCGGAACCCTGGCGGTGATCGCGCCGGACGCGGCCACCAGAGCCCCCCGCGGACCCTGCGTGCAGACCACCAGCGGGAAGTGACGGCTGAGCTTGGCCGCGGCGTCCGCCGGGTCCGGCAGACCGGTCAGGAGTGCGGCTTCGTCGTGGTTGGGCAGCAGGACGTCCGCCCCCGCCAGGGCCGTGAGGAAACGGTCCACCCCGTAACGGGCGATGAAGCCGGCGGAGGCCGGGTCGACGCTCACCGGCACGGAGCGGGCGCGGGCCGCCTCCATCGCCAGCCGGGCGGCCGTGCGGCTCGCATCGGCGAAGAAGAGGTAGCCGGAGACGTGCAGATGGCCGACTTCGGCGAGGAGGTCGTCACTCCAGTCGGCGGCCGACAGGCGCAGCACCGCTCCGCTGTCGGTGAGGAACGTCCGTTCGCCGTCCGCGCCGACCAGGCAGATGACCGTGCCCGTGGGAGCCTCGGGGTCGGTCACCAGGTGGGGCCGGACGCCCGCCGCGCGCAGGGCGCGGTCGTGCCGGTCCGCCGCGTCCGCGCCGACCCGGGCCAGGAGACGTACGTCCTGGACGCCGGAGTACGCGGCCCAGCAGGCCACGTTGGCGCCGGCGCCTCCCGGGAGGGTGACGATGCGGGCCGCCGTGTCGGTGGCGGGGGCGAGCGGGGTGCGGTGGCGGGCGAGGACGTCGGTGACCACGTCGCCGACGACGAGCAGCGCCGTACCGCCGGAGCCGGTCATGAGGCGTACGCCACGGCGATCTCGGCAGCCAGCCGTACGTTGCCCCGCACCGCGGCCACGTTGGCCTCCAGGGAAGCGCCGTCGGTGTGCCGGACGAGGTAGTCCAGGAGGAAGGGCGTGACCGCCTGGCCCGTCACGCCGTCCCGCGCGCACGCCTCCAACGCCTGGGCCAGCACCCGGTCGTGCAGCACCGGGTCCAGTTGCCGCGCCGGGGGCACGGGGTTCGCGACGATCAGGGCCGAGGGCGGACCGTCGAGCGCGTCCTGGGCGCGCAGGACGCCGGCCACCTCCGCCGCCGTCCCGGCCGTCCAGTCGACCGGCTCGCCGGAACCGCTGAGGTAGAAGCCGGGGAACTCCGTCGTCCGGAAGCCCAGCACCCCGATGCCGAGCGTCTCCAGACGCTGCAGGGTCGCCGGTACGTCCAGGACCGACTTCACCCCCGCGCAGACCACCGCGATCCGTACCCTCGCCAGCAGGCGCAGGTCCGCCGACTCGTCCTGGCACTGCTCCCACTGACGGTGGACGCCGCCCAGGCCGCCCGTCGCGAAGACACGGATACCGGCCCGTGCGGCGAGGAAGGCGGTGGCGGAGACCGTCGTCGCCCCGCTCGCTCCCGCCGCCACCGCCGGGGCCAGGTCCCGATGCCCCAGCTTGCGGAAGCCGTCCTCGCCGGCCACGCGCGCCAACCGCGCCGCGTCCAGGCCGATGTGGGGGCGCCCGTCCAGCACCGCGATGGTCGCGGGAACGGCACCGCCGGCCCGTACGAGGGCCTCCAACTCCTCCGCCACCCGCAGATTCCGAGGCCGGGGCAGGCCGTGGGCGATGATCGTCGACTCCAGGGCGACCACCGGCCGGCCACGGTCCAGCGCCTGCCGCACCTCGTCCGACACGACCAGCAGTCGATCTCCTGACGCCTCCGACACCACAGGCCCCTCCCATCACGCCCAGCACGACGCGGCTCACCGGATCCCCGATGCCCAGAGCCGTTCCCCGAACCATGACATCGGAAGCCTTCGCACGACGACGAGTGGCCGGACGGGCCGCCGCTCCCCCCCCCGAAGCGGCGGCCCTTCCGGCCAGGCCCCGACTCCGGGGCGGGCGGTGGCTCGCCCTACCGCACCCGGTACACCTGCCCCGTCTGCGCGCCCTCGATCGAGCGGACGTACGCCGTGGCCACGCGGGACGCCGGAACCGGCTCCATGCCGGCGAAGAACGGCCCGTAGGCGGGCAGGGACTCCTCGGCCACCGTCGGGCTCACCGCGTTGATCCGCCGCGGCGGGAGCTCGATCGCGGCGGCCCGTACGAACGCCTCGACCGCGCCGTTCGCCGCCGACGCGGCCGAGCCGGCGACGATCGGCTCCTCCGTCAGGATGCCGCTGACCAGAGTGAACGAGCCGGTCTCGGCCACGTGGCGGGCGCCCTGACGGACCAGCTCTATCTGGCCGAGGGCCTTGCCGCGGAACGTCGCCGCGAAGTCGTCCGCGGACAGTTCCGTCAGCGGCCCGAACACGGCGTCGCCCGCGGCGACCGCCACCGCGTCCAGCGGGCCGGCCTGCCCGTACATCCGCGCGACCGCCTCGGGGTCGGTGACGTCGCAGACCAGATCGCCGCCCGAGCGGCCCACCCCGATCACCTCGTGCCCCCGCTCCACGAGCGCCCTGTTCACCGCGCCGCCCAGCGTGCCGCCCGCGCCGACCAGAAGAATCCTCACAACACACGTCCAATACCTGGGAAGGAAACCCGGGGGAACCGCCCGGGCAGATCAGACGCTACGGATCGCGCTCCGTCCCCGGAAATGCCGTCTGGGCAGTGACTATGCTTGGCGCGCATGGATGTGGAACTGCGTCACCTCAAGGCCCTGGCCGCGATAGCCGAGGCGGGCACCGTCACCGCCGCGGCGGCCCGGCTGCACATGACGCAGCCCGCCCTCTCCCGCACGCTCGCCCAGCTCGAGACGCGCGTCGGGGTACGGCTGGTCGACCGGTCCTCCCGGCAGCTGGCCCTCACGCCGGCCGGGACGACCCTCCTCGGGCACGGGCAGGCCATCCTCGCCCACCTCGACGCGGCGCTCGCCGACACCCGGGCCGTCTCCCGCCCCCTCCGCCTCGGGTACACCTGCGCGGTCCTCGGGCAGCAGACCGTGCCGCTGCTGCGCTCCTGGCGCCGCGCGCACCCGCACGCGCCGCTCGAGGTGGTCCGCCAGGACAACCGCACCGCGGGCCTCGCCACCGGCGACACCGATGTGGCGGTGCTCCGTACCGTGCCCGACGACCCACGCATCCGTACCGAGGCCCTCTACACCGAGGACCGCGTCGCCGCCCTGCCGGACGACCACCCGCTCGCGGACCGCGACCGCGTGCGCCTCGCCGACCTCACCGCCGGCCCGGACCTGCCGCTCGCCCTGTGGCCGGACACGGGCACCGCCTCGGTGGACCTGTGGCCCCCGGCTCGGCGCCCCGCCAGGACGGTCGACGTGCGCAACGTGGACGAGTGGCTGAATCTCATCGCCACGGGCGGAGCCTTCGGCGTCGGCGCGGCGGGTACGGCCGAGAGCCACGGCCACCCCGGCGTCCGCTTCGTCCCGGTCGCCGACGCCCCCGCCGCCACGGTCTACCTCGCCCGCCCCGCCCATCCCACGCATCCGCACACGGACGCATTCCTCGCGGCGGTACGGGACGTGGTCAGCGGCTGACGAAAGCCGCCGGGGCCGCCGCGCCCCAAACGGGCCTCCGCATGCGGGGACTTGACGGGTCGGGGCCCCATGGCCCGGTGTGCGAGTGGCCGTTGCGGCACCCTTGCGCCCGAGGCGCGCATGTAGTGCGCTGCTCCTCATGGGGAAGAGGAGTACTGCCGCAATGACCGTCGCCCTCGTGGCGGCGTCCCTGGTGGGCGGCGCGCCGAGCCCGAGCGCGCGAGCCGAGGTGCCCGGCACCGGCGGCCCGCCGCCGGCCGGTTCGCTCCGGACGCTGGGCGTGGATCTCGACAGGGTGACGATCCCGGAGCTGCAGCGTCGCATGGCGGACGGTTCGTTGACCTCGTCGGCGCTGACCACCACCTATCTGCAGCGCATCGAGGCCGTCAATCCCAGGATCCACGCGGTCCTGCGCACGGACCCGACCGCCCCGCGCCAGGCGGCCGCCAGCGATGCCCGGCATCGGCGCGGCGAGACCCGTGGCCCGCTCGACGGCATCCCCGTACTGCTGAAGGACAACGTCAACACCCGCGACATGCCGACCACCGCCGGGTCGCTGGCGCTGGCCGGGCGCCCGCCGGGCGCCGACGCCGCCCTGGTGACCCGGCTGCGGGACGCGGGAGCGGTGATCCTGGGCAAGACCAACCTGTCAGAGTGGGCGAACTTCCGCGCGGCCAGGCCGACATCGGGCTGGTCGGCGGTGGGCGGGCAGACCAACAACCCGTACGTACTGGACCGCAATCCGTGCGGTTCCTCCTCCGGCTCGGCCGCCGCGCTCGCCGCGTCGCTGTCGCAGGTGGCGATCGGCACCGAGACGGACGGCTCGATCGTGTGCCCGGCCGGGATGAACGGAGTGGTCGGGCACAAGCCGAGTCTCGGACTCGTCAGCCAGGCCGGCGTGGTGCCGATCTCCGCCGAGCAGGACACCGCGGGACCCATGGCGCGCAACGTGACCGATGCCGCGCTCACCCTCGCGGTCCTCAGCGGCGGCCGGCCCACGGGCCCCGGCGGCTCCGTCGGTCCCACGGACCGGCCGGCGAACGCCGACGGCCTCCGCGGCCGGCGGATCGGACTGTGGCGCCTGCCCTCGCTCGGGCCGCGGGTGGACGCCGTGATGACCGGTACGGCGGAGAAGCTGCGCGCCGCCGGAGCCGAGGTCGTCGAGGTGACGCCACCGCACCAGGAGCGACTCGCCGCACTCGAGTTCCCGGCGCTGCTGAGCGAGTTCCACCGGGACATCGACGCCTATCTCGCCACCCGTGAGGGGCCCCGCGACCTCGCCGCACTCATCGAGTTCAACCGCGCCCACCCGGCGGAGCGGACCTGCTTCGCCGGCCAGGAGCTCTTCGAGCAGGCCCTGGCCGCGCCGCCCACCACCAGCCCGGAGTACCGGGCGATGCGCGCCGAGCTGAAGGATCTGTCCCGGCGATCCATCGACGAGACGATGGCCGCCCACCACCTGGACGCCATCGCCTCGCCGGCCAACCCGCCCGCCTGGACGACCGACTGCGCGCGGGGCGACAACGACGTGATCCCGTCGTCCACCCCAGCGGCCGTGGCCGGCTACCCGTCGCTGTCCGTGCCCGCCGGATTCGTCGGCGAGCTTCCCGTGGGCCTGCTCCTCATCGGCGGTGACCACCAGGACGCCCGGCTGCTGACGCTGGGTGCCGCCGTGGAGCACCGGCTGGACGCCTGGCGGGCACCGCGCTACCTGCCGTCGGTGGGGCCGGACATGTGACCGCCCCGGCTCCGGTCCGACGCCCCGGTCCGACGCCCCGGTCGTCACGCCGCCACGGGCGTGACGACCGGCACGGCGCCCGGAAGGCCGCTTCACGCGGCGGTGAACGGCACCGTCCGCCAAGGGCTCTCGGGGTCGACGGCCAGGGCGTGGTGGGCGTCGAGGACGTCGGTGTACCAGGTGCCGAAATGCTCCTCGTCGAAGTGCAGGCACCGTCCGAGCACATAGCCCGCGGAGAACTCCTCCCACGAGCCGTACGCCTCCCGCGCGGCCTCGGACGCGCGCTCGAGGGCGGCGAGCATCTCGGCCTCCGTGGCGTACCGGGCGCCCCGGCCCCAGCGGGCCATCTTGGAGCCACGGCCGATGTCCCAGGCGGCGACCGTACGGACGAAGCCGTCCGGCGGCAGGAGCCCGTCGGCGCGGAACCGCGCCTCGTACCGCAGGACTTCGCCCACCAGCGCGCACAGGTGCTCCACGAACCCGGTGAACTCCGGGTCGTCGACGGCGTCGCCGCTCTCCCGGGCCCGCTCCCGCAGCTCCGACCGGACGAGGTCGCGCCACTCCCGCGGGTCCACGCGGCCACCGCGGACACGGGCGAGCGCGGCACGGGCCCCGAGGACGAAGTCCCAGTACCAGGGGCTCACGTCGCGGGTGAGCAGCCGCTCCTGCATCGTGAGCCAGTCGTCGCGCCCGTGGACGCCCCAGGAGTCGGCGATCCGCTCGACCTCGCCGCGATAGCCCATGCCGTGCCAGTGCGGGGTGTTCCAGGCGTCGCCGTTCTGGAAGCACAGGTGGGCGCCGCAGGCGAGGCCGTGCAGCAGCGGGCCCGCCGGCGGGGCGCCCGTCCGGCGGGTGACCACGCGGTCACCCAGCCCGTCCGGCTCGAACAGCTCGTGGTGCAGGTCCAGCCAGGTCTCGCGTTCGTCGTCGGTGGTGGAGAAGTACTCCTCGCAGGGCGTGGCGGCGTTGACCGCGAGGATGTCCACGCCGTCGGGCAGGATCCCCGCGAGGGCGCCGAGGGACGCGTACTCGTAGACCAGGTGCGGATGCGGCCGCGGCAGCAGCCCCGAGGTGTACACCTGCGCCGCGGTGCGCCCGTCGGGCAGCGGGACGGTGAGCATGGGGTGCTCGTCCTCGCCCGCCTCCTGGGCTTCGTCGAGCCGCACGGGGTAGTACACGCCCTCGACGGCGAGGGTGCGCAGGTAGCCGTACGCGTTGCCGGTGCGGCACATCCGGTACAGGTACTGCTCCAGATCGGTGGGCGCCGGCCAGCGACTGCCGTCCTCCGGCGCCGGGACGACGGGAAAGAACTCGTCGTGGGCCTCGTCGGCGGACGCCGTCTGCATGGGGTTCCCTCCGTGCCGCTGCCGTTGTCGTCCCGCTGACGACAACAAGATCGTCCAGGTACGGTACCGGGGGTCTTCCCCCAGGTCGTCGGGCCCCTCTCCGTCCGGCCCGGACCGGACGGAGAGGGGCCGCTCCCGTCACCCCGGCAGCCCCTGCCCGGGCCCGCGGAGGCAGGGCGCACAATAAGTGATCACGGCGCGCCGGTTCCGGCGCGCTCCCCACCCCGCCGCTACGTCCTCGTCGGCATGCCTGATTCAGCTGT
This sequence comes from Streptomyces sp. C36, assembly GCF_040932295.1. Taxonomy (NCBI): domain Bacteria; kingdom Bacillati; phylum Actinomycetota; class Actinomycetes; order Kitasatosporales; family Streptomycetaceae; genus Streptomyces; species Streptomyces sp. C36. Next base: position 646,788 of record NZ_JBFQGI010000001.1, read on the forward strand.
TGGAGCTCACCGATGCCCTCGCCCTCGTACCCCGCCCCGTCGCCACGCCGGGGATTCCGGTTCCGCCGCGCCAGACGCTGGTGGACGGCGGCGGCCGTCGTCCTCGTCCTGGGCCTCATATCCTGGGCGGTCCTGCAGTACACCGGCGTGCTCTCCGGCAAGGGCGATCCGGTCACCTTCGGTGACGACGCGGCCGGCTCCCCCCGCCAGGCCGGTGCCGCGCCGCATCGCAGCGATCCGGTCGACGAGGCGCCGGAGACCCGGATGCCCACGGGGCCGGCCGCCGACCTGAGGGAGGAGAGCAGGCTGGCGGACGGCACGGTCATCGCGAAGACCACGCTGCAGGGCGCGAAGTCGGGCTTCACCGGCAAGGTGTGGGTGTGGGCCCCCAAGCAGTACAAGGAGCCGCAGTACCGCAAGAGCGGGTTCCCGGTGCTGGTCGCGCTGCCGGGCGGCCCGGGGGCCAGCGGGAACTACTGGATCGGGACCAACCTCAAGCTGCAGTCGTCCATCGCGAAGTGGTCCCAGGAGGGCAAGGCCCAGCCGTTCATCGTGGTGATGCCGGTGCTCAACCCGGGCACCGACAAGAAGGAGGACTACCACGACGGCAGTGACATCCCCGGCCGCCCGAAGATGGGCACCTGGCTGGCCGAGGACGTCCCCGACTTCGTGCGCGCCAACTTCCGCACCCTGAAGTCCCGTGACGGTTGGGCGTTCATGGGCTCCTCCAGCGGCGGCTTCGCGGGGCTGAAGACCGTCCTGCAGCACCCGGACAGCTTCAAGGCCGTCATCGCCTCCGGCCCCGACATCGTCCCCGACTCGCCCCACTGGAAGGGCCACGAGGCCGAGCGGCAGGCCAACAACCCGCAGAAGCTCGCCCAGCAGCTCATCGACACCAAGGGCCCCGACGTCTACCTCGCCTTCCAGTACGGCACCGCCGAGCACCCGATCACCATCAACGGCGTCAACGGGTTCATCAAGACGTACGGCGACAAGGGCCCCGTCCACACCCATCTGACCCAGATACCCGGCGGCCTCCACAACGCCGAGACATACGTCCGCGGCATGGGCATGGGCCCCATGGAGTGGATCAGCCAGCACCTGCAGGGCCCCACCCCGCGGCCCTGACCCCCGGCAACCCGCCTGAGGCGGGGGAGACACCACCCCCGCCCGGCGCGGCCGGCTCAACCGTCTTGACCTCAACCAAACTTCAGGTGTGAGGCTTGGCGCATGGAAAACACCTCCACCGCTGTTCAGGCACCCTTCCGCTCGTCCGTGGCTCCGTCCGACCCGCGGCACGCCGACGCCCGACCCCTGTCCGACGCCGCGCTCGACACGATCGCCCGGAAGATCTCCGAGACGGCACTGGTCGCCGGCATCGGGGAGTCCACGCGCTTCTCCCGGGAGACCTTCGGCGTGCAGGACCGGCTCCTGCACCGGCTGGTGCACCACCACGGATTCCGGGCGCTGGCCATCCAGGACACCGTCGCCGCCGGCGACGCCCTCGACCGGTACGTGCGCTCCGGCGGCGGCTCGGCCGCATCCGCCCTCGACGGCGCCTGGCGCCCCTGGCGCACCGTCGAGATGGCCACGACGCTGGAGTGGGTCAGGGCGTTCAACCGGGAGCACCCGAACGACCCCGTCCGGATCCTCGGCGTGAAGCCCGCGCAGACGCGCCTCGAGGACTACGACGCCGTCCTCGACCACGTCCGCCGGTCGGCCCCGGAGTTGGCGGAGGAGCTGGCCTCCCACCTGGACCCGATCCGGACCGCCCACCACACCGACGAACACGTGCAGCGCCACCAGGGAACCCACCCGGGGCGCCCCTTCGCCGAGCACGCCCGCGACGCGCTCGCGCTCGTCCGGTCACTGCCCGGCCTCGGCCACGACGACGTCCTGGCCCGGATGCGCGGGATCGTCGACTACCACGAACGCAGCGTGGCCGGGCGAAGCGACTACGCCGGCGACGCCGCGGCATGGGCCGAGGCCATCGGCGACCACCAGCGACGGACCGGCACGCGCGTCGTCTACTGGGACGGCATCGCTCACACGTCGGCGACCGCGACGACCCTGGGCATGGCCCCCGAGAACGGTCCGCGGCCCAGCGTCGGCGGCATGCTGCGCGAGGCCTACGGCGACGCGTACGTCTCCGTGGCCATCGGCTTCCACCACGGCGACCTCGGCGTCACCGTCGTCCCGGAGTCCGGCGCGGACCTGATCGACGCGACGCTCGGACAGGTGGACCTGCCCGCCCACTGGCTGGACCTGCGCCACGACGACGTCCGCCGCCGCTGGGACGGACCGGCGAAGCTCCGCGTCATCGGCGGTGTCTACGACCCTTCCCGCGACGCCACCGCGCACACGGCCGTCGCCTCCCTCGCCGACGCGTTCGACGTGCTCATCCACTTCCGTGAGGCGTCCGCGGTGCGATGGCTGCCGTGAGCGCAGGTCAGGCCCGGAGTCAGACCCCCCGAGCGGTGCCACGTACATCTTCACTGTCAGACCCACCCAGCACACTGGCGGGGACAGGACCCCCGAGCGTCAGTGAGACCTATGATCACCACCCTCGCCATCGAGAACTACCGCTCCCTCCGCCGCCTGGTCGTGCCGCTGGACAGACTCAACGTGGTCACGGGCGCGAACGGCACCGGCAAGTCCAGCCTCTACCGCGCTGGCCCGTGAAGGCGGGCTGCCCTCCACCCTGTGGGCGGGACACGAGAAACCGGCCCGCGGCACGGGCGGCGGCGAGCCCGCCGGCCTGCGGCTGGGCTTCGCGGGCACCGACTTCGGCTACGCCGTCGACTTCGGGCACCCCATCCCCGACCGCTCGCTCTTCGACCTGGACCCGGAGGTCAAGCGCGAGTGCACATGGACCGGCCCCGTGCTGAGGCCGGCCACGCTGCTCTGCGACCGGTCGGGACCGGCCGTACGCACCCGCACCGCCGACGGCGGCTGGCACCGCACCGTCAACGCCCTCCGCCCCTACGACAGCATGCTCAGCGAACTCGCCGACCCCCAGCTCGCCCCCGACCTGCTGCGGCTGCGCGAACTCATCAGGTCCTGGCGGTTCTACGACCACGTGCGCACCGACGCGCAGGCACCCGCCCGCGGCGCACAGGTCGGCACCCGCACTCCCGTGCTCAGCCACGACGGCTCCGACCTGGCGGCCGCTCTGGAGACCATCCGGGAGATCGGCGACGGCCAGGCGCTGGACGACGCCGTGGACGCGGCGTTCCCCGGCAGCCGCGTGGAGATCGACAGCCACGGCGGCCGGTTCGAGCTGAGGCTGCGCCAGCGGGGCCTGCTGCGCCCGCTGGGTGCCGGTGAGCTCTCCGACGGCACCCTGCGCTATCTGCTGTGGGCGGCGGCACTGCTGACCCCCCGCCCGCCCGCGCTCCTGGTCCTCAACGAGCCGGAGGCCAGCCTCCATCCGGACCTGCTGCCCCCGCTCGCCGATCTGATCCTCACCGCGGCCGGGCACACCCAGATCGTGGTGGTCACCCACGCCCCGGAGCTGGCCGCGGAACTCGCCCGGAACTCGGCACGCCACCGGCTCGACCTCAACTCCATCACCCTCGTCAAGGACGCGAGCGCCCAGACGGTGGTGGCGGGCCGTGAAGGACCGCTGGACGAGCCGTTGTGGTACTGGCCCAAGCGGTGAGCCGGGGCGCCGGGCGGCGCCGGGTTCTCGTGCCGGCGCCACCGCGTCGTTTTTCCGGCGGTCGCCTGTCACATTCGTGCGCCGTGATCCGTCAGGGCAGTGAAAGCGATGTGAAAGCGCGAAAGGAATACGGCGATGGAAGCACGTTCGATCACTGCTGAGGTACCCATGGCTTCGCGGATGTCCGACCCTCAGGAGGCCGTTCCCGAGCTGGCGGAGGTGTCCGCGGCGCTGTTCAAGGCCACGGGCAACCGCTCGGTGCCGCGGAGCACGATCGGTCTGATCCAGCTGCGCGCCGGCCAGATCGTCGGCAACACCTACCTGACCGTCCTGCACACGGGCTTCCTGCGCAAGGCGGGGGAGTCGGAGGAGCGGATCACCGCGGTGGCGTCCTGGCAGGACGCCCCGTATTTCACCGCAGCCGAGCGTGCCGCGCTGGCTCTGGTGGAGGCCGTCCTCCAGCCGTCCGCGCACGGCGAGCGGGTCTCGGACGAGCTGTACGCCCAGGTGTCCGAGCACTACGACACCAAGGCGCTGGTCACTCTGACCATCGCGATCGGGCAGGTCAACTTCTTCGTCCCCATCGCCCTCATCGTCAAGCCGGTGCCCGGCCGGACGTTCGCCGACCAGTGGGCGTGAGGCCGGCCGGTGAGGACGGCCGGGTGAGGACGGCAGGCTGACGACGGCCCGTCCTGGTCCCCTGCGGGACCAGGACGGGTTCGCCCACGGTTCATACGGGCACGGGCACCGGTGAAGGGCCCGAGAGTGCGGGCTGGTTCATGCGCACACCTCCGTTAACGCAGTTTCATTGCTTTAGCGGACGGTGGGCCATTAGAGTCCACTAACGCAAACTCTTCGCTTTTGCGTGGCCGGAGAGCGTGCTGCCACGCACGCACACCCAAGGCCCGTACGCCCCGCGCCCGAAAGGACGTCCCGTGGACGCATCCCCGCCCGCACCCGCCGGCCCGCCCGTTCCCGACGAGGTCGCCGCCACGGCCCGCCACATCCGCACGGTCATCAGCGCCCTGCACGCACTCGACTTGGGGGACACCCCTCCGGCCCCGACGTACGACGCGGCAGGAGGCGACCGATGAAGCCCTGTGAACTGACCCTCGCCGACGCCTCCGAGGCGATCGCCGCCGGCGAACTGTCACCCCTGGAACTGACCGCCTCCGTCCTCGACCGCGCCGACGCGGTCGACGGACACCTCAACGCCTACGTCACGCTCGACGCGGACGCCGCGCTCCACGCCGCCGCGCGGGCGCAGGAGGACATCGCGGCAGGCAGGTACCGCGGCCCGCTGCACGGCATCCCGGTGGCGCTCAAGGACCTCGTCGACGCCGCCGGCCTGCCGACCACGGCCAGTTCCCGCGTCCGCGCCCACCACATGGCCGCCACCGACGCGACGGTCACCGCACGGCTCCGCGAGGCCGGTGCCATCGTGCTGGGCAAGACCCACACGCACGAGTTCGCCTACGGGCTGATCACCCCTCAGACCCGCAACGCCTGGGCCCCGGACCGGGTGGCCGGCGGATCCAGCGGAGGCTCGGCGGTAGCGGTCGCCTCCGGCGGCGCGACCTTCGCCCTGGGCACCGACACCGGCGGGTCGATCCGCGTCCCGGCGGCGCTCAACGGCGTCGTGGGCCTCAAACCCACCTACGACCTCGTGCCCCGGCACGGCGTCGTCCCGCTGTCGTGGTCCCTGGACCACGTGGGGCCGATCACCCGCACCGTCCGCGACGCCCAGCCCGTACTCGCGGCCCTCACCGACTATCGACCGGGCCTCGGCGAACGGCAGGTGACGACGGCGGGCCTGACCGGGATACGCGTCGGCGTCCCCCGCACCTACTACTTCGACCACGTCACGCCCGAGGTGGAGGCGGCGGTACGGACAGCCCTCACCCACCTGCGCGAACTCGGCGCCGACCTCGTCGACGTCGACATCCCGATGACCGAGTACATCCATGCCGTCCACTGGGGGCTGATGGTCCCCGAAGCCACCGCGTACCACGAGCCGACGCTGCGCTCGTCCTCCCACCTCTACGGTCCGGACGTGCGCGTCCTGCTGGAAGCCGGGAGGGAGGTGCCGGCCGGCGACTACCTGCGCGCCCAGCGCGCCCGTACGCTCATGCGGGCCTCGTGGAGACGGCTCTTCGACGAGGTCGACGCCATCGCGGCCCCGACCGTGCCCACCACCGCCACCCGCACCGGGCAGGACAGGATCGAATGGCCCGACGGCACCACGGAATCGGTCTCCGACGCCTACGTCAGGCTCTCCGTACCGGCGAACATCACCGGGATGCCGTCGCTGTCCTTCCCCGTCGGCCTCGACACGGCGGGGCTGCCCATCGGCATGCAGCTCATCGGCCCACCGTCGGCCGAGGCGACACTGCTGCGCATGGGCCGCGCCTACGAGGACGCCCGGGGCGTCCTCCCGCTCCCCGCGGTGTACGCGTCGTGATCGCGCTCCACCGCTTTCGGCGGTCGTTCCACGGCACGCAATTCCTTTGCGTTAAGGTGTCGGTATGAGCCCCAGACCAGCGGTCCGCCCCGGAGGACGAAGCGCCCGCGTGCAGCGATCGGTGCACGCGGCCGTCCAGGAGCTCCAGGCCGAGCACGGCCGGACCGGCCTCACCGTCCCCCTCATCGCCTCCCGGGCCGGCGTGACCCCCTCCACCGTCTACCGCCGCTGGGGAGACCTCCAGGAACTCCTCGCCGACGTCGCGGTGGAACGCCTGCGCCCCGACGAACCACCCGCCGACCTCGGCAGCCTGCGCGAGGACCTGGAGCACTGGGCGGCGTCCTTCCTCGAGGAGATGTCCTCCCCGGCCGGCCGTGCCTACATCCGGGACGCCCTCGCCGGCGACCCCGACGGAAGCAACGCCGGGCAGTGCTCCGCCTACGCCGTCGAACAGGTCGAGACCATCCTCGCGCGCGCCGCACAGCGCGGCGAGCACGTGCCCGGCACCGACGTCGTCATGGACCACGTCGTCGCCCCCATGATGTACCGCGTCCTCTTCCGTCCCGGACTCCTGGACGCCCAGTACGCACGCGACCTCGTCGCCACGGTCTTCTACCGCCTGATGCCCCTGCCGTGACCGGCCTTCGGCACCGGGTCGGAGGGGGACGCTCGCGAGTTACCGCTCGTAGATCATTCTGTGCATCAATTGTCATCTGCGTGCAGCAGGATGACACCCTGTGATCGATCCTCAGCAGTACCAGGCCCAACAACAGCCGTACCCCCCACAGCAGCCCTATGCGCCGCAGCAGCCGTACGCTCAGCAGCAACCGTACGCTCCGCAGCCCCCGTACCCGCAGCCCTACCCGCCGGCACAGGGAGATCCGTACGCGCAGGCAGCACATCCGTACGCGCAGGCCCAGCCGCATGCGCAGGCACATCCCTACGCTCAGCCGCATCCGTACCCTCAGCAGCACCCTCACGCGCCGCAGCCCCCCGCCGTGCCTCAGGAGGTCGGGGACGAGCGCCGCATGCTCGCCGCCGGGATCGACGCCGCGATCACGGTCTTCGGTGGTTTCGGCATCGCCATGCGGCTCGCGGACGACAAGACCACGGGTACCTACTGGACCTACGTCGCCATCTGCTTCTTCGGCGTGTCCTTCGTCCACCATGTGCTGGGAGCCGTGCTGTTCCGGGCCACCGTGGGCAAGTTCCTGCTCTTCACACGCGTGGTGCGCGCGGACGACGCGGGGCGGCCGCGCTTCTGGCGAGCGGTGCAGCGCTGGCTTCTCGGCCTGACCTGGCTCCCGATGCAGCCGATCTGGAACTGGCTCGGCCAAGACGGCGAACCGTACGAGGACGGCTGCGGGCTGCGGTACGTACGCAGCAAGGACCTGCGCCGCTAGGACGTCTCCGGCAGCGTCAGCCCGCCGCTTCGTCCACCGCCTTGCGCAGGAGCTCCGTGACGGCCGCCGCCGACTCCCGGCCCCGATCGTCCAGCGGGCCGGCGACCGCCGCGTCGAGGGCCGCCGCGGCGGCCTCGAGCAGCCCGGCGGGGACTTCGACGGTGCGCAGCAGTGCCACCAGGGCGGTGGCGACGTTCGCGGGGGAGACGCCGGTGCTCGGGATGAGGGCCTCGAGGCCCCGGCCGAGAGCGCGGTCGCGGGGCGGCTGGGCGGGTGCTGTGGTCACGCGGGCAGTCTGCCGCATCGGTGGGCGAACCCGTTACCGGCGGCCGGCGCCCGCCCGGCCGTAGCTCCCGGTGGCAGCCCCTCCGCCGCACTCCGGGTTTCGGCCTCCGCCCCCGTCTCCTCACGCCGCGTGAGGTTCGAACCCGCCCGCGCGGGACGTGCCGGGAACCCCACTCCCACGCGCCCGGGGCATCGGCTTCCGAGGGGTCCGTTCCGAGCCCACTATCAGGGCAAACGCTCGAACGAGAGAGGGAACCCCCGTGAAATCGAGGAACTTCCGCCTTGCCCCGGCGGTGGTGGCGGCCACCGTCGGGATGCTGTTCGCCGGCACGGCGGGGACGGCCGTCGCGGCTCCGTCGGAGGAGACTCCGAACGCGACGAGCAGCCCCGCGGGCGAGGAGGCGAAGGCGGACTGGAAGCCGGGCGCCTGGTACGACGACGAGAAGTCCTGCAAGGAGGCCGGAGAGAAGGGCAAGCACGACAACAAGTGGAGCGAGTACCGCTGCAAGCGTGAGGAACGGCACCCCGGCCAGTACGACTACCAGTGGCACCTGTACTACCACCGTTGAAGAACGGCTTGTTCCACACCGTGCCCTCCGGGTGATCCCGGAGGGCACGGGCATGTGCGGCGCCCAGCGCATCCCGCCGCAACCACGGGCGCACTCCGGTGCGGCGCCGATACGCTGATGGCGCGAATGCCGCGCCCGGCTCGGGCGCGGGCCGACGCCGAGGGGGACGCGGTGGACCAGGCATTGATGGATCTGGCCTCGGCGGCGGGCACGGCGGTCGCTTCGGCGGCGGGAACGGACGCCTGGAACGGGCTCCGCGAGCGGGTGGCCCGTCTCTTCGGCCGGGCGCCGGGGACGGAGACCGGGGCGGTCGTGGCGCGGCTCGACCGGACGGCGGCCGCGCTCGAGGAGGCCGGACCCGCGGAGACCGACCGGATACGCCTCCGTCTCGGCGCGTCCTGGCAGGCCCGGTTCGAGGACCTGCTGGAGAACCTGGACGAGGCCGGGCGCGTGGAGATCGCCGGGCAGTTGCGCGAACTCCTCGCCGAGGCCCGGCGCACGGCACGCGGCCCCTCGGCGGGGGACGGCGGACTGGCCGTCGGCGGGAACGTGGACATCCGGGCCGACCACGGCTCGGCGGCCGCCGCCGTCATGGGGGACGTGACGCTGGGAAACCCTCCGCAGCCGGGCCCGGACCAGGGCTGACCGCGCCCGGCACCACGACGCTTCCGCTTGTCGCCCCCGCCCCTGCCGTTCCGGCGGTCAGGGCCGAGAACCACAGCATCGCGGCCCACAGCATCGGCCGCCTGGAGTACCACGCCCCGCCACCGCCGGAGGTCGCGTGGCCCCGGGCGGTCGGGGTGATTCCCCCTCAGGCGGACTGCTTCCAGCACCGTGCCCTCGTCGACGCCCTGGACCGGCCCGTCGTCGAGGACGCCCCGGCCGCGCCGCCGCTGACGCTGTCCGGGACCGGAGGGGTCGGCAAGACCCAGCTCGCCGCCCGGTACGCCCGCGCCACGTGGGAGGCCGGGGCCGTGGACCTGCTGGTATGGGTCACCGCGACCAGCAGGGACGCGATCCTGGGCGCCTACGCGGAGGCCGTCGCCACGGTGACCGGCGCCGACGGAGCCCCGGGCGCCGGCCTCGAGGACCCCGAACGCGCCGCCGCACGCTTCCTGACCTGGACGCAGTCGACCGATCGGCGGTGGCTGATCGTGCTGGACGACGTCGCCGACCCCGCCGACCTCGGCGGTGTGGGCGGCCGGTTGAGCCTGTGGCCGCCGGCGCGCCCGTACGGCCGTACCGTGCTCACCACCCGCCGCCGGGACGCCGCCCTGCCCGGGCGCCGCATCGACGTCGGCCTCCTCACTCCCGCCGAGGCCACCGCCTACCTGACCGCGAAACTCGCCGCCCGGGAACGGGAGGACGACCCGCACGAGATCGTGGCGCTCGCCCGGGACCTGGGCCACCTGCCGTTGGCGCTCGCGCAGGCCGCCACGTACCTCGTCGACCTCCACCTCGGCTGCGCCGCCTACCGCGCCCTGCTGGCCGACCGGGCACGGACCCTGCCCGACCTGGTCCCCGAGGACAGCGGCCTGCCCGACGCCCACCGTGCCACCGTGGCCGCCACCTGGTCCCTGTCCGTCGAACACGCCGACCGGCTGCGCCCGCGCGGGCTGGCCCGGCCCCTGCTCGAGCTGGTCGCCATGCTCGCCCCCAACGGCATTCCCGGCGTCGTCCTGACCGCGCCTCCGACCCTGGCCCACCTCGCCCGCGACGGACGCCACGTCACCCCCGAGGACGCGGTGGCCGCGCTGCGCTGCCTGCACCGGCTCAGCCTCGCCGACCACACACCCGGCACGCCGCATCAGGAAGTACGCGTCCACGCGCTCGTCCAACGGGCCACCCGGGAGGCCGTGCCGGACGACGCCGCACGGGACGCACTCGCCCGCACCTGCGCCGACGCGCTCGACGCGGTCTGGCCCGGCATCGAACGCGACACCGCCCTCGCCCAGGCCCTTCGCGCCAACACCGCCGCGCTGACCGCCCACGCCCCCACCGCCCTGTGGCAGCCCGGCGCGCACGACGTCCTCTTCCGCGCCGGCGACAGCCTCGGCCACGCCGGTCTCGTCGCGGACGCCGTGGCCCACTTCCAGGACCTGAGCTCCACCGCCCTGCGCACCCTCGGACCCGACGCCCCCGGAACCCTGCGCGCCCGCGGCCGGCTGGCCTGGTGGCGGGGCACGACCGGGGACGCGGCCGGCGCGGTACGGGCGTACGAGGAGCTGCTCGGCGACGCGCGGCGGGTACTGGGCGCCGACCACGCCGACACCCTGGACACCCGCCACGCCCTGGCGTGGTGGCGGGGGATGGCCGGGGACGCGGCGGGCGCGGCCGCGGGCTTCGAGGCACTGCTGCCCGACTACACGCGCCTGGTGGGCCCCGACCACGTCCACACCTTGGTCACCCGTGGCAACCTGACCCACTGGCGGGGCGAGGCGGGGGACGCGGCGGGCGCGGCCGCCGGCTTCGAGCTGCTCCTGGCCGACCACCTGCGGGTGCTCGGACCCGACCACCCCGACACCCTGAACGTCCGCCACGGGCTGGCGTGGTGGCGGGGGACGGCCGGCGACGCGGCGGGCGCCGCCGCCGCCTTCGAGCACCTGCTCGCCGACTACCTGCGCATCCTGGGCCCCGACCACCCCACTCTGCTCACCGGCCGCTCCGACCTCGCCCACTGGCGGGGCGAGGCCGGCGACGCGGCGGGTTCCGCCGCCGCGTACAGCGCACTGCTCGCCGACGACCTCCGACTGCTGGGCCCCGACCACCCGAACACCCTTTACGCCCGCCGCGGCCTGGCCCGGTGCCAGGGGCTCGCGGGGGACGCGGCGGGCGCGGCCGCCGCCCTCGAGGAACTGCTCGGCGACTACCTGCGGCTGCTGGGGCCCGACCACATCGAGACCCTCGGAGTCCGCGCCGACCTGCGGCGGTGGCGGGGCGAGGGGACGTCGTCGTGAGGTGAGGCCGTCACCGCAGGGCGTGGCCGGTCGTCACGTCCACGTGATCCGGGATCTCTTCGTGGCGGTCGCCGACGGTCGGCGTTCCGGCCGGCTCGAAGAGCAGGATCGCGGCGCCGGACGGCGCGGACGGCTTGTGCTCGACGCCACGGGGGACGGTGAAGGCGCTTCCCTGGGGGAGCACGACCGTACGCTCCCCACCCTCTTCGCGCAGGGAGAGACGGAGCTCGCCGTCGAGCACCAGGAAGAACTCGTCGGTGTTGTCGTGGACGTGCCACAGATGGTCGCCCTGGACCTTGGTGATGCGGACGTCGTAGTCGTTCACCCGCGCGAGGATGCGGGGGCTCCACAGGGAGTCGAAGGAAGCCAGGGCCTCGGCCAGGGCGATGGGCTCGTTGTTCATGCCGTTCGTGCTGTTCATGTCGTTCATGCGGCTCATCGTCGTGTGTTCCGTACGGCGTGCGTGAGTGCTAGGAATCGCACATGACGCAAAGATCCTCGCACGCGGAGCGTGCCGTCGGCCCGCATCGAGTCGTCGTGATCGTCGACGAGAACTCGAACCCCTTCGAGCTCGGCTGCGCGACCGAGATATTCGGTCTGCGCAGGCCCGAGCTCGGGCGCGACCTCTACGACTTCCGGCTCTGCTCGCCGGACCCGAGCACCCTGATGCGGGACGGGTTCTTCACCCTCACCGGAATCGCCGGTCTGGAGGCCGCCGACGCGGCGGACACGCTGATCGTCCCGAACCGGCCCGACGTCGAGGTTCCCCGCCGGGCCGCGGTGCTCGAGGCCGTGCGGCGGGCGCACGCGCGCGGCGCGCGTCTGATCGGCTTCTGCAGCGGCGCCTTCACGCTGGCCGAAGCAGGGGTGCTCGACGGACGACGGGCCACGACGCACTGGCAGTGGGCGGACGCGTTCCGGGCCCGCTTCCCCTCGGCCCGGCTCGAACCCGACGTGCTGTTCGTCGACGACGGCGACATCCTCACCGCCGCCGGCAGCGCGGCCGCGCTCGACCTGGGCCTGCACGTCGTCCGCCGCGACCACGGAGCCGAGATCGCCAACTCGGTGAGCCGGAGACTGGTCTTCGCGGCGCACCGGGACGGCGGACAGCGGCAGTTCGTCGAACGGCCCGTGCCCGACCTGCCGGACGAGTCCCTGGCCCCCGTACTGGCCTGGGCCCAGGAGCGACTGGACACCCCGCTGACGGTGTCCGACCTCGCGGCACGCGCGGCGGTCAGCTCCGCGACCCTGCACCGACGGTTCCGGGCGCAGCTGGGTACGACGCCCTGGGCCTGGCTCACGGGCGAACGGCTCACGCTCGCCCGCCGGTTGATCGAGCGGGGCGAGTCCCGTCTCGAGGTGGTCGCGCGGCACAGCGGCCTGGGTACGGCCGCCACCCTGCGCGCGCTGATGCGGCGCGAGACGGGCCTCACCCCGTCGGCGTACCGACGCCGGTTCGGGACGTAGGGCGTGTCCGATGGGTCGGCGAGGTCCTGCTGCCTCCGGGTGTCCGCCATCCGGAGCAAGCGGGGATGGCTGACTTCCACGTCGGGACGACCCGGGATGCGGGCCTTGCCGATCGACGTTCCGATGGTGGGGTGGAGGAAACAGGGACAGAAGAGGCGAGGCGGCCGGCGCAGTCCGAATTGCGGCTGGCCGCCACGTTCACGGGCGGCGTGAGCCTGGCCGTGTGGATGGGAGGCATCGCACGGGAGATGAATCTCCTGGCGGCGGCCGGCTGGTCCGACCGGAGGACCGATACCGTCCGGGGCCGCCAGGTGGAGAAGTACCAGCGGCTGCTCGAGCTGCTGCGGTTGGACGTCAGCATCGACGTGCTGTCGGGCACCAGCGCGGGGGGCATCAACGCGGCGTTCCTGGGCATGGCGAACGCCCGCCGCCTCGATCTGGGCCAACTGCGCGATCTCTGGCTCGACGAGGGATCGCTCGGCAAACTGCTGCGCGACCCCTCCGTGCGCAATCCGCCGTCCCTGCTGCTCGGCGACGAAGTCCTGCTCAACGGACTCCGCTCGGCGCTGGAAACCCTCGACAGTGGCGATCCGGTCGTCAAGCCCGAGGAGGGCGACCCGACGCACGTGTTCATCACCACCACTCTTCTCTCCGGCCTCGAGAGCACCTTCAAGGACGACTACGGGACCGCTGTCCGGGACACGACCCACCAGGGCCTGTACACGTTCACGGCCGACCAGCTGAAGTACGACACCGCCCTCCCCGCTCTCGCACTGGCGGCGCGCAGCAGCGCCTCCTTCCCCGGCGCCTTCGAACCGGCGTACGTGCCGATCGGCACATCGGGTGACACGAAGCACCCCGACATGGCCGGCTTCATGACGCAGGGCGTCCGCACGCAGTTCTGCGCGGACGGCGGACTGCTGGCCAACCGGCCGCTGGGGCCGGCCCTGCGGGCCATCTTCGACCGGCGGGCGGACAAGGAAGTACGCAGAGTACTGGCCTACGTCGTGCCCTCCGCCGGCGTCGGCGACACCCCGACGGCCCCGGCGGAGCCCCGGCAGCAGGACATCCCGGGCCTCGGACCCGCCCTACTGGCCGATGTGAACGCCCTCCGGTCCCAGACCATCACCGCCGAGCTGCGCGCCCTCACCGACCACAACGAACGGGCCCGCGGCCGACGGAGCCTCGAGAGCCGCCTGGCTCTCCTCGCCGGCGAGGGAGGCGACCTGGCCTGGGACGGTCTGTACGCCGAGTACCGTGCCGTACGGGCCCGGGCTCTGGCACGCGACGCCGCCGACGAGACGCTGCGCGGGCTGATCGCCGACGGCCGCCGCAGCGAGCCCGACGGCCGCCCGGTCGGCTTCGGCAGCGACCTGGAGATCCTCACGGCCGCGGCCGCCGAGGCACTGACCGGGATGATGCCCGACAGCCCCGAGGCCTCCGCCTCCGCCGATGTCTTCGGCCGGCTCGCGGCCTTCGGCCGGCTGCCTCTGGACGGGGCGAAGGCCACCGTGGTGCGGCTGCTCCGGGCGGGATTCGCCAGGTGGGTGCCGGACGCCCGGAGCGCGTTGAACGCTCTCCTCGACGCCGCTCACGCCGCGGTGCCCCGGCGCGCGGAGGAGAGCCCGTCGACGGGGCTCGAGGCGGGGCTTCCCGACACCGGCCCTCTGCCGCCCGGTGCGATCGCCGGACTGGCGGCGTCCGACGCATGGCGGGACGCCGTTCGCGGGCGTCTGGCCGCGGAGGCCACAGGGGACCTGGGCGCCGGCTGGCGTGAGCTCGCCGGTGTCGTCCTGGAGGCTCGCCCGCTGCTCTCGGACCTGCTGAGCGGGGGTGACAGGACGTCGGCGGACGCTCGGTACGTTCTGGAGTACCTGACCGGCAGGACGACCGGCGCGACGACCGCCACCGGGCCGGACGCGGCGTCGGTGGCCCGGCGGCTGTTCGAGCTGCAGGCCGCCCAGCAGGTGATGTTCCCGGACGAGCCGGCCGCCTTGCAGGCGGTGGAACTCGTCCAGATGAGCGCCGACACCAGGACCGACCTCGACCCGCGCAGCCTGGCCGGTGAGAAGCTCACGGGCCTTCAGCTCAACCACTTCGGCGCGTTCTACAAGAGGTCGTGGCGCGCCAACGACTGGATGTGGGGCCGCCTGGACGGTGCCGGCTGGCTCGTCCACGTCCTGCTGTCCCCGCGTCACCTGAAGCGGCTCGTCGTGGAGGACCGCCGGGGACCGGGGGACATCAGGGCCGCACTGGAGAAGATCGCCGGCTCCCCGCCACCCCCGGGCGTGTTCGATCCGATTCCCGGCAAGGCCCCCCGACCCGAACTGGCCTTTCTCGGGGATTCCGACCCCGACGCGACGGACCTGCCCACCAGCCTCCCCATCACCTCACAATGGGTCGCGAGCGGACTCCAGGGCCTCATCGCGGCGGAGGAACTTCCCTGCGTCGCCGAGCAGGCCGAACACGACAAGCGGGACGGACACGCCGGCACCGCCGCCGACTTCCTGGCCGCGTACAGGACGGCGACCCAAGGCCCGACGGGCCGGGCACCCGTTCCGCCGGAAGACGTCCGCGCGCTGCTCGGTGCCTGCCGCGTCTCACAGGAGACATTCGCCGGCGAACGCGGCAGCAAGGCGTTGACCCGCACGATCGTGCAGAGCGCCGCCGTGGCCGCCAACGCCGTCGAAGGGGCCACCGCCCGCTTGAGGTCGCTCCGGCCGGTGTTCGGCACCATCGGGAAGTCCCTGCGGCTCGCGCACCGAGTGCTGCGGTTCGGCAGCCGGCCGTGACGCGCGGGCCTGTTGCCGGCAGCCGCGAGCCGACCCGGTCGCGGTGTTCCGCGAGGCGGGTCAGCGCACCCTGACGAGGCAGAGCGTGTTGCCCTCCGCGCTGTACTCGGCGTAGGCGATGTACGGGATCTCCGGGCCGTCCGCTGCGCAGTTCTCGCCCGGGCCGGTGAGTTCCTGCGACACCCGGTACTGGTCGGGGGAGGAGCCGCAGACGACCGCTTCCAGGTCCTGTCGGGGCCACTCGGCGTTGTTGCGGACACAGTCGCCGACGGACAGATGCACCGGCTTCGAGTCCCCGACCAGCAGGCCGATCAGGATCAGCAGCGGCACCGCCAGGACGACGAGGGCGACGGGGAGGGTGACCAGCAGGGCCGCCGGGCGCAGGAGCACCCGCTTGCCCGGGTCCAGCGGCGGCCGCCAACCCCCGGAGGGAGGGTCGAGGCGGCGGAACGTGCCTCGCGGGCCCAGCACGTTGGCGAGCACGGTGAAGGGGGTGATCACCATGGAGAGCGGGCCCCACCACCCCTGCCAGAGGGTGTCGGCGGTCATCCGGCGGTGCAGCGCCGTTCCGCACGGGCGGCAGAACGTCCCCGAGCGCTTCAGGAAGCGCATGATGACGACCATCCCCTGATGCCCGCGCACGGTGGCGTGGACGGCCGGCATGCCGCCGCATATCTCGCACTGCGGCGGCCCGCCGAAGGGCGGCTGCCCGTAGGAGGGCTGCCCGTATGACGGCTGTCCGTACGTGGGTTGGCCGTACGTGGGTTGGCCGTACGAGGGTTGGCCGTAAGCCGGCTGTCCGTAGGGCGGGCTGGCGTACGGGTGCGGCGGCCCCGGCGGGTTGACCACGGAACATCCCTCGACGATCGGCAATGTGCACGTGCACCCTAACCCCAGTGGCAAGCCCCTATGCGGCGCACCGCCTCGCGGATCAGGTCGGTGCCGGCGCACACGGTCAGGCGCACGTAGCCCTCGCCCCCGGGACCGAATCCGCTGCCCGGGATCGACAGCACGCGGGCGTCCCGCAGGAGGCGCTTGGAGAACGCCTCGCTGTCGTCGCCCTCCGGGCAGCGTACGAGGCAGGAGAAGGTGGCCCGGGGCCGCAGCACCCTCAGGCCGGCCTGTTCGAGCCCGTCGCAGAGCAGCCGCATGCGCTCGCGGTAGACGGAGCGGAGGTGGGCCGGGTAGCCCGTGGTGTCGTTGAGCGCGGTGACGGCGGCGTGCTGGACCGCGCCGAACGTGCCGGAGTCGGTATGGGCCTTGACGGTGCGCAGCGCGTCCACGACCGCCGCGTTGCCGACGGCGAAGCCCACCCGCCAGCCGGGCATGTTGTACGCCTTGGACAGCGAGTGGAACTCGATGCCGCATTCCATCGCGCCCGGCGCCTGGAGGAAGGACGGCGGGGGCGCGCAGTCGTAGTAGATGTCGCTGTACGCGGCGTCGGAGGCGACCACGATGTCGTGCCGGAGCGCGAACTCCGCCAGACGCGCGTAGAACTCCTCGGTGGCGAGGGCCGCCGTGGGGTTGTTGGGGTAGCAGACCCAGAACAGCTTGGCCCGCCGTGCCACGTCCGCGGGTATCGCGGACAGGTCGGGCAGGAAGCCGTTCTCCTCCCGCAGGGGCACGCGGACCACCTCCGCCCCGCACCACCGGGCCCAGGTCGCGTACACCGGATAGGCCGGGTCCGGGACCAGCACCACGTCGCCCGCCTCTGCGTACGCCATGGTGAGGTGTGCCATCGCCTCCTTGCTGCCGAGCGTGACCACGACGCCGGTGGCGGGATCGACGCGCAGTCCGAACCGGCGGCCCAGGTGCCGGGCGGCGGCCTCGCGCAGTGCCGGGGTGCCGGCGGAGGGCGGGTAGCGGTGGGTGCCCGGGTCGCGGACGGCCTGGCGCATGGCCCGCACAATATGCGGCGGGGCGGGCAGGTCGCAGTCGCCCACCCCGAGCGGGATGGGCGCCACGCCGTCCTGTCCGGCGAGGGCCCGGGCCCGGTCGACGAGGGAGAACAGGTGGTTCTCCGTCTGCTCCAGACGTTCCGCGCGACCGGTCACACGGGCCTCCTCCGACGAAGCCGACGTTCACTGCCGGAATCGTGCCCTGGAGCGGGGGAGCGGCGCGAGAGGGCGTCCGCGGCCCGCCCGTGCGGGCCGCGGATGGGCGCCTCGTGTGGTGCGTACGGTCACGGGCGCCGCAGCCGGTTCACCGCCGGCCGGGGCCCGCCGCGCCGCGCGTGCCGCTGCGGGCGGTGGTCCTCCGGCCGGGCCCTGACCAGGTCCTCGAAGAGGTCGCGCGCCCGGACGAGCGCCTCGCGCAGTTCCTCGGTCGGGACCTCCCGGGAGCGGCCGCCCACCGAGGCCGTGTGGAGCTCGCGCAGGCCGTGGACGCTCCGGGGCGCGTGGACCGACAGCGCGTCGGCCATGTCGTCCCAGGTGGTCGAGGGGAAGCCGCGGTCGCGGGCGAGTTCGCCGACGAGGAGTTCCGCGTCGGCCACGGACCGCGCCGGGGCGTCCACGAACCGCTCCTGGATGCCGGTCCACCGTGCGACGTACTGTTCCCGGGCCGCCGCCGGAAGCGGCGAGACCCGCAGGTGTTCGTAGCGTCCCAGCCGCTCGGACAGTTCCCGCTCGGCCGCCTCGCGTTCGCCGCCGTGCCGGGCGAGGGCGGCGTCGTACTCGGGCCCGAAGCGCCGCCGCAGAGTGCCGCCGCCGGTACGCGCGCCGCGTCCGACGGCCCAGACGGCCACGGAGACACCGAGGAAGATGACGGCCGTCGTGACGGCTACGGCGATCAGTGCGTGAGTTGACATGGAGTCCCCTTCCGTACGTCTTCCGTGCGTTTCGTCCGGCTCCGACGCCGATGTCGTCGAGAAGCCGACGTGGTGCCGTGCCGTGCTCAGGCGGCCTGCCCGCCCTCGCCCGGGACGGAGGGCGGCTCGTACGAGGGCGGATCGGGCACGACGCGCAGCGGCCGGCCGGGCAGCCCCTGGCGCGGCTGCTCGGCGGAACCGCTCTTCAACAGGCACTCCTCGTACCGCCCGAGGGCGAGCACCAGGCACAGGAGCAGAGGAGGCATGAGCAGGGCGACTGCGACCACGGGGGCTCCTTCCGGCGCTGCCGAGAGTCGGAGGCGTGACAGTGACCGGCTTGCCCCTGGGGCCCGGCACAAACGCGCCGGCACGAACGCGAAGGAGCCGCCGCGTCCGGGACACCCGGGTCACGCCCGGGGAACCGGCCCGGCGGCGGCGACCGCCTCGCGCACCGCCGTCAGGGGCGGCGGTGCACGCCGCCGGCCCGTGCCAGCAGCCCCTCGAGCCTGGCGGCGGAGCTCAGCCCCGTGGCCGCCGACTTCACGCGGTCGCTGAGCGCGTAGGGCACCAGGGCGTCGAGCCGCCCGCCCACCCGCGCGTCCGTCCCCAGCACATAACGGGCCCTGGGGCGCGGGGTGGCCAGCACGCGGTGGATGGCCCGGGCCACCCGCTCCGGCCCGGGATAGCGGGACGAGTCCCGCAGCGACCGGGAGGCCACCCGGTAGCAGTCGGCGTACCGGGAGGAGACCGAGGCGCGCCGCTCGAAGGAGTCCGCGGCGTTCTCCAGCATGGGGCTGGCGTGGAAGCCCGGTTCGACCAGCACGACCCGTACGCCCCATGGCGCCGCCTCCATGCGCAGGGCGTGGCTGAGCGCGCTCAGCCCGGCCTTGCTGGTGCTGTACCAGCCCGCGAACGGCATGACCGCCCGGGCGGCGACCGAGGAGACGTTGACGATGCGGCCGTCGCCGCGATGGCGCATGGCGGGCAGCACCAGCCGGGCGATACGGGCCGGCGCGTGGAGATTGACCTCCATCAGCCGGCGCGCCTGGTCCTCGTCCACGTCCTCGATCGCCCCCGGCAGCGCCGTGCCCGCGTTGTTCACCACCGCCCACGGGCCTCCGCCGGTCAGCCCGGCGATCTCGGCGAAGACGTCGGCGCACCGCGCGCCGTCGGTGACGTCGAGGACCATGGTCCTCAGCCGCGTACCCTCCTCCTCGGCCCGGGCGCGCAGCTTGTCGGCCTTCTCCTCGCTGCGGACGGTCGCGAACACCTCGTACCCGGCGCCCGCCAACTGCAGGGCGGTAGCCTGTCCGATCCCACTGCTCGCCCCCGTCACCACGACACTGCGCGACATCTCTGCTCTCCCGTCGGTGTTCCGGGCTCTCACTGTGCTCTCACTGTGGGATACGGGCCGTCCGTGAGCGGGCGTCACCACACCGTCGGGACGTCATCGCGCGGAAAATCGTCCAAACGCACCAAGGCGGAGGGCGCCGGAGGTCAGTGCGTCGTGTCCGCCGCGAGCCGGACGGGCAGCGTGTCCGTGCTGTTGCCGACGAAGCTCGGGTGCGGGGGAAGCTCGTCGGCGGGCACGGCGAGGGCGAGACCCGGATAGCGCTCGAACAAGGCCCTCAGCGCGATCGTCGCCTCCATCCGGGCGAGCGGGGCGCCGAGACAGTAGTGCGGGCCGTGTCCGAAGGAGAGGTGGCGCGGCTCGGGGCGCCGGGTCACGTCGAAGCGCGCGGCGGACGGGCCGTACGCGCGCTCGTCCCGGCCGGCGGCGGTGTACGAGGCGAGGACGGCGGTGCCGCGCTCGATGAGCGTGCCGTCGACGGTCAGGTCCTTCGTGGGGTAACGGAAGGGGAAGAAGGCGATGGGACTGTCGTAGCGGAGCGTCTCCTCCACGACGTCGTCCCAGCCGGCCCGCCCGCCCCGGACGAGCTCGAGCTGGTCCGGGTGGCCGCACAGGGCCCGTACGGCGTTCGTGATCAGGTTGAGCGTCGTCTCGTGGCCCGCCACGATCAACAGCAGGAGGGTGCCGAGGAGTTCGCCCTCGCTGAGGCGGTCCCCGCCCTCCTCCTGGGCGGCGATCAACGCGCTGGTGAGGTCGTCGCCGGGCGCGGCACGGCGCTGGGCGACGACGCGCTGGAGGACGGCGGCCATGTCGCGGTTGGCGTGCCGGGTCTCCTGCGGAGTGGCGCTGGTGCGCACGATCGTCTGCGAGAGACGGTGCAGGTCGTCCCGCATGCCGGGTGCCACGCCGAGCAGTTCGCAGATGACGCCCATCGGCAGCGGGTAGGCGAAGTGCCGGCGCAGGTCGACCACGCCCGCGGCGTCGGCCCGCTCACCGAGCCGGTCCAGCAGCGCGGCGGTGAGCTCCTCGACGCGGGGGCGCAGCGCCTCGATCCTGCGCGCGGTGAACGCCTTGGTCACCAAGGTGCGCAGCCGGCGGTGGTCGTCGCCGTCGGCGGTCGTCATGCCCTCGACGGTGGCGAAGGTCGTCAGCGGCCATCCGTCCGGTATCCCGCCCTGGGTGAGCGCGGTGAAGTGGCGGGCGTTCTTGGCGACGTCGGGGTGGGCGAGGACCTCCTTCAGCTCCTGGTAGCGCGTGACGGCGACGGCCCCCACCCCACCGGGCAGCGCTACGGGAACGGCCGCGCCGGCGTCCCGTAATCGGCCGGCCTCCGTGTGCGCGCCGGCGCCGGTGGGGTCGAGGGGGTGCGGTGGACGCGGTGACGGTGTGCGGTCGCTCATGACGACGCTCCTCGAGGGGTCGTGGTGGGCGCGCACGCCCACGCTGACTCGACCTGTCCTGTGCATGCCGTACCGATGGTGGCACGGCCCCCGGGCATGCGCCCGAGTTGGCAGGAAAGCAGTGAGGAACGCCGGCCGGGCCGCGGGGCTCGAGGCCGTCGGGACGGGCGAGGTCTTCCCGATGGAGACCAGGGCGCCGGCCCATCGCCTTCTTCTACGCCGTCGGCACCGCCGCGGGCTGATGCCCGGCTCCGGGTGATGCCCGGCTCCGGCTGATGTCCGCCGGGGCCCGGGCCGTGACCGGCCGCCGTCACCGGCGGCCGGTCATCGGATGGGTCAGGCCTCGACGACGCCGGACTTGGCGATGGTGATCTTGGCCTTGGTGGTGCCGCTGCCGGAGCCGAGGCCCTCGATCTTCTTGACGAGGTCCATGCCCTCGACGACCTCGCCGAAGACGACGTGCTTGCCGTCCAGCCAGTCGGTGACGATGGTGGTGATGAAGAACTGCGAGCCGTTGGTGTTGCGGCCTGCGTTGGCCATGGAGAGCAGGCCGGGCTTGGTGTGCTTCAGCTGGAAGTTCTCGTCGGCGAACTTGTCGCCGTAGATGCTCTTGCCGCCGGTGCCGTCACCGCGGGTGAAGTCACCGCCCTGCAGCATGAACTGGGGGATGACACGGTGGAAGCTGGAGCCCTCGTAGCCGAAGCCGTGCTGGCCGGTGGCGAGCTCGCGGAAGTTCTTGGCGGTCTTGGGGACCACGTCGTCGAACAGCTTGAAGACGATGCGGCCGGCCGGCTCGTCGTTGATGGTGATGTCGAAGAACACGTTGCTCATGAGGATAAGTTGACATGCCCTGCCCCTTTGGACGCAAACCAGCTCCGTGTTCCCTGATTTTTCGTATCATGTACCAATAGGGATCCATTTCGTCGTGAATGTGGCGCATGGGAGTGGACGAAGAAGAGGCGGCGCATGCGAAGCGAGGACGACGGCACCCGAGGCGGATCGCTCTGCCTGGTCACCGGCGCGAGCGGATACATCGGGGGCCGCCTGGTGCCGGAGCTCCTGGACGCCGGACACCGTGTCCGCTGCCTGGCGCGGTCCCCCGAGAAGCTGCGCGACCACCCCTGGGCCGACCGCGTCGAGGTGGTGCGGGGGGACGTGACGGACGCGCAGTCGCTGGGCGAGGCGCTGCGGGGCGTCGACGTGGCGTACTACCTCGTCCACGCGCTCGGCACCGGCGCGTCGTTCGAGGACACCGACCGGCGGGCCGCCCGGCTCTTCGGCGAGCAGGCCCGTGCCGCGGCCGTCGGCCGCCTCGTCTACCTCGGCGGCCTCACCCCGGCCGGTGTCGACGAACGCCGCCTGTCGCCCCACCTGCGCTCACGCACCGAGGTCGGCCGGATCCTGCTCGGCTCGGGAGTGCCCACCGCCGTCCTGCGCGCCGCCGTCATCATCGGTTCCGGCTCCGCCTCCTACGAGATCCTGCGCTACCTCACCGAACGCCTGCCGCTCATGGTCACCCCCAGCTGGGTGGGCACCCGCATCCAGCCGGTCGCCGTGCGGGACGTCCTGCGCTACCTCGTCGGCAGCGCCCAGCTGCCGCCCGAGGTCAATCGCGCCTTCGACATCGGCGGCCCGGACGTCCTCACCTACCGCGACATGATGCAGGCCTACGCCGCCGTCGCCGGCCTGCCCCGCCGGATCGTCCTGCCCGTACCCGTGCTGACGCCGGGCCTGTCCGGCCTCTGGATCGGCCTGGTCACCCCCGTTCCCGGCGCCATCGCCCGCCCCCTCGCCGAATCGCTGCGCCACGAAGTGGTCTGCCGCGAACACGACATCGCGAGGTACGTTCCCGACCCGCCGGCCGGCCTCATCGGCGTCGAGGAGGCCCTCCGGCTCGCCCAGCAGCGCGTGAGGGACGCCCAGGTGGCCACGCGCTGGTCGTCCGCCGCCGTGCCGGGCGCGCCCAGCGACTCGCTGCCCACCGACCCCGACTGGGCCGGGGGCAGCCTCTACACCGACTGCCGGGAGGAGGCGGTGGACGCCCCGCCCGAGCGGCTGTGGCGGGTGATCGAAGGAATCGGCGGCGAGCACGGCTGGTACTCCTTCCCCCTCGCCTGGGCGGCCCGCGGCTGGCTGGACCGCCTGGCCGGGGGCGTCGGCCTGCGCCGCGGCCGTCGTGACGCGCACCGGCTGAGGGTGGGGGACTCGCTGGACTTCTGGCGGGTGGAGGAGATCGAACCGGGCCGGCTGCTGCGGCTGCGTGCCGAGATGCGGCTGCCGGGCCTGGCCTGGCTGGAGATGTCCGTCGACCGCGACCCCGACGGCCGTACCCGCTACCGGCAGCGCGCCCTCTTCCATCCCCGCGGGCTGCTCGGTCACGCCTACTGGTGGAGCGTTTCGCCCTTCCACGCCGTCGTCTTCGGCGGCATGGCGAAGAACATCACCCGGGCCGCCACGGCGGCCCGGCCGGCCTGACCGCGGGACGGCTCCGGCCCGCTGCGGGATGATCATGGTGGCCAGGAGTCCTGGCGCCGCCACGACCGCAACCCGCACGAGCCCTGGAGAGCCGAGATGAAGCTTCGCTGTGCCGTTCTGGACGACTTCCAGCAGGTCGCGACGACGGTGGCCGACTGGTCGCCCATCGCCGGTGACGTCGACGTCGTCTCCATACCCCGGCACTTCGCCGCCGAGGACGAACTCGCCGCCGCGCTCGAGGACTTCGACATCGTGGTCACCCTTCGCGAACGCGTCGCGTTCCCGGCCGGCCTCCTCGCCCGGCTGCCCCGCCTGAAGCTGCTGGTGGCCTCCGGCATGCGCAATTCGGTCATCGACTTCGAGGCCGCACGGCGGCACGGCGTCACCGTATGCGGCACCGCCAGCTCCTCCACCCCGCCCGTCGAACTGACCTGGGCGCTGCTGCTCGGCCTCGCCCGGGGCATCGTGCCCGAGGCCACCGCCCTGCGCGAGGGCGGCCCCTGGCAGTCGACCGTCGGCGCCGACCTGCACGGCCGGCGACTGGGCCTGCTCGGCCTCGGGAAGATCGGCGGCCGGGTCGCCCAGGTCGGCCTCGCCTTCGGCATGGAGGTGGTGGCCTGGAGCCGGAACCTCACCCGGGAACGCGCCGACGAGGTCGGCGCGACCCTGGCCGCCTCGAAGGAGGAACTGCTGGCCACCAGCGACTTCGTCTCCGTGCACCTCGCGCTCGGCGACCGAACCCGAGGCCTCCTCGGCGCCGCCGAGCTCGGCCTGATGCGACCCACCGGCTACCTGATCAACACCTCCCGGGCCGCCATCGTCGACCAGGACGCCCTCCTCGCCGCGCTGCACGCCGGGACCATCGCGGGCGCCGGCATCGACGTCTTCGACATCGAGCCGCTCCCCGCCGACCACCCGATGCGCACCGCGCCGCGTCTCCTGGCCACCCCGCACCTCGGCTACGTCACCGATGCGAACTACCGGACGTACTACGGCCAGGCCGTCGAGGACATCCAGGCGTACCTCGCGGGCTCACCCGTACGCCTCCTCGGCTGACCCACGCCGGGCCCGCCCCCGCCCCCGGCCCAGGGCCGGGGGGCCCGCTCAGCCCGTCGGCCAGGCGTGCTCGAAGTCCAGGTCGCGCGCCCATTCGGGGTGGTCGACGAGGGGGTTGCGGTCGCCCTGGATCTCGGCGATGGCGGCGTTGCGGTGCCGTTCGTACTCGCCGACGGCTTCCGACTCGTGCCAGGTCAGCAGCATCTCCAGCCGTTCGCGCCGCAGCTCGCCCGGGGCGTCCCCGATGAGGCCGGGATAGCGCAGGAGGAAGTAGAACGTCGCCCTGGCCACGGGCCCCTTGCCGGCCGAGGGCTCGAACCCCTGGCTCTCGCGGCGGCCGCAGGCGGTCTTGATGACCTCCTGGACATCGGCGAAGTCGAAATAGGGGATGTTGCCGCGGAAGCTGTTGCACTTCGTGCCGCAGGCGAAGAGATGGTGGAGGTCCCCGCGCATGGGTTCACGCTTGGTGAACCACGACTGCGGCACGACGTGCTCGCAGTTGAAGAGCACGGCGTCCTCCAGGGCGTCCATCTCGGCGGCGACCGCGTCCGGCCCGAGCGCGGCCTCACGGGCCAGAAGCTCCCGCCAGCGCTCGAAGCGGGCGGCCTCGGCCTCGGCGTCGGCCCGGATGAACTCCTCCGGACTGAAGCTCTCGCCGGAGTAGATGCCGCGCAGCTCGAGGTCGGGGTGCAGGTCCACCCAGGGGTACAGCAGCATGATCGGCTTGTAGGCGGGGCGCCTCTCGTGGGTCCGTTCCAGGAGGTCGGTCAGCGCTTGCCGCAGTGGGGCGCCGGTGACGCCCGGGAGGGGGGCGTAGTACTCCTGCCGCGCGGCCTGGTCGGCCTCGGCCTCGTAGTAGGGGCGGTCGCGGCCGGCCTCGAGGTTGACCAGGGCGGCCTGGAGCTCCCTTTCGGGGTACGGAACGCGGCCGTCCGTCGGCGGTCCGTACGCCGGCCGGCCGTAGGCCAGCGGGAGGGGCGGCGACGGGGCACCGCGATCGCCGTCGGGCGCCGGACCGGCCCACGACGGACGGCCGACGCCGGCGATGCCGACCGCGATCCGCAGGGGCACCGTCAGGTGGACGACGTCGCCGGAGTCGCTCCGGCCGGATATCTCCGGTGCCGGTGCCGGTGCCGTGCCGGCCGGCGGCGGGGGCAGGTCGACGGGCCCGGGGAGGCCGGTGGGTGTCTCGAGCAGCTGCGCGCGCAGTTCCGGGGCCGAGCCGGAGACGGCGGCCTCGCGCACGGCCCGCAGGATCCGGCTGATCCGTACGCCCTCGTTCGCCTTCCAGGCCAGCCGTTCCTCGCCCTGCTCCGGGGTCCACACGCTTCCGTCCACCGCGAGGTAGCGGCCGTCGGCACCCTTCGCGGGCACGCCGGCGTGGTGCAGGGCGACGACCTCCCACTGGTCGTTGAAGACCGGCGCTCCCGAGGACCCCTGCCGGGTGTCGGCTCCGTACTGGACGAAGTCGTCGAGCAGGTCGACCACCTCGTTCTCGCGCAGCGCGAGTTGTTTCGGCTCTCCGCCCGGGTGCTGGACGATGTTCACCAGTTCCCCGAGGATCACCTTGCCCTGGGCCTCGCTCAGCCCGAGTCGGCCGAAGGTGCCGAGCGGTTCACCGTGGCGGCTCCGGTCGGCCACGGCGACCAGGGTGAAGTCCAGGTGCCGGTCGGTGACGAAGAACCGGGCGGGCTCGAGATCGAACTCCACCGGCTCCAGCGGCCGCCCGTCGGCCCCGGCCTGGTAGTTGAACCGGACGAGGCCGCGCCCGGCCTGCTCGGGATCGCGGAGCACATGGTTGTTGGTCAGCAGCAACGACTCGGACACCAGAAAGCCCGTGCCGTAGTGCGCCCCACGGCCACCGACGAACACCCGCCCGACGGATCGCGCGGCCAGGGAGCCGGCCTCGAGGAAGCCGACGTCGACCAGGTCATTGCGCCCCATCAGGCGCTCGAGCGCGAGCACGTCCGCGCCGAAGCTGTCCGGCGCCAGGCCCGCCAGGCTCCGTCCCGTGGTGGCCTCGCGCGGCGTCCGCTCCAGCGCGGTGGCCAGCGGCCAGCTCGCCCCCAGGCGCGCCAGCCGTTTGGTCACCCGGTCGGGTGCGTCCGCGTGCAGCACTCCGCGGTCGTCGAGTGCCTTCCGGATGGCCTGGCGCTCCCGCGTCCGTGCCTCGTAGCGCTCGGTCGCCCGCTCCGTCTGCCGCAGGAACTCCGTCCGGGGGAGGTACTCGATCGTCGCCATGCGCTGTCTCCTTACTTGGAAGGGACAGAACCGCTCATTACCTCCCAGTCTGGGCACGTGCCGGTCGGATCCTCCTCTTGGGTGTCACCCACATGGCGCAACAAGGGTGGGGGCTACTTCCACCGGGTGTCGGAGCCGGCGAAGAACTTGAGGATGGTCAGCACCGCGACCAGCTGCATCAGGATGTAGGCGACCTGCGCGGAGAAGCTGCGGATCTGGTAGATGGAGAGCAGCAGCCCGATGCGGTTGGGCCAGAAACGCCGCTCCGAGCGGAAGGTGTCGGCGTCCATCGCGAGGCTGGTCAGGGTGAGGACCAGCAGCATCAGGGAGATGCCGACGGCGACGTTGCCGATCTCCTGGTCGGTGATGAGGTTGCCGAGGAGGCCAAGCCCGATCAGGAGGGCGTATGCGAGCGTCAGACTCAGGGCGCGGGCCGGGCCGCGGCGGCCCGGCAGCAGGCGCCACAGCGCCCCCAGCACCAGGCCCGCGCCGGCCCAGACCAGCTCCCAGTAGACGAACATGAACAGCATCTCCGGGGCGCCGAACATGTACACGCCCCGGCGCATCCATTCGCCCTGCGGCGAGTAGGCCATCCAGACCATCAGGATGCTGCCGGGAAGGCCGAAGGCGGCCGCCAGGACGGCCGCGCGGCGTGCGTTGTCCCACCACTTGGCGTGCGGCCCCCAGCTGAGGGCCACGTCGACGACCGTGACCTGGGCCGGCAGCCAGGGCCGTGGCGCGCCGTCGGCCCCGGGCGCGGGGCGCCAGCGGTGCAGCCGGCTCAGTTCCTTCTCCACCGCGTGCCGCTTGAGGGCGTTCTCGCCTCCCGCCTGATCCATGGTGCGCAGGCTCGTGGTCAGCTCGCGGTAGCGGCGGGCGCGATTGATCAGGTCGTTGCGCTCGGCCTCGGTGATTGTTTCGCACAGTTGGGGGGAGCCGTCGCAGCCCTCGAGGTGCTGGGTGAGGACGGCCCGTCGCTGCCCGATGGCCAGCAGGCCGTAGAGGGCGGCGATGTCGAGCACCAGCCAGAGGGCGGCGAGTGCCTGGCTGCCGGCGTAGGACCCCTGGCGCCAGGCGACCACGACGGCGAAGAACACGGCCAGCAGGAGGCGGTCCAGGGGGGTGGGGCTCGCGTACGGCACGGTGGGAGCGAGGTCCCTGGCCCGTAGCAGCGCGACGATCGCGAGACCGGTCAGCACCCAGGTGTGGGTGTAGTACCACGTGGGGATCTGGGAGGAGAAGGAGGCCATGTCGCGTGCCAGGGAGGCCACGTGCTGGGTGTGGTACGCGGCGATCTCACGGTCGGCCAGCCAGCTGATCCGCTCCCATTTGCGTTCGATGGCCCATGTGCCCCACGCCAGGAGCAGGAGGGAGAGCGCGGCGAGTGCGGGGCCGAGGCGGCGCAGCCGCCAGGGGGTGGACGTGGGGCGGAGCAGTCCGCCCTGGCGGGCGAGCGACCAGGCCCACAGGGCGGTGCCCGCCAGCCACAGCCACTGCAGGGCCCAGACCTCCGCCACCAGCACGGCGAAGCCCGCGTCGGCCGGGCCGGTGGGTGTGGCCAGTGGCGCGGGGAGCCCGAACAGGGACGGGTCCGCGGCCACCAGGGCCGCACCCGCCGCGAGGAGAGTGGCGGCCATCAGCACGGTTCTTCTGGGCCGGGCGGAGACGACCAGCAGCCAGCCCGCCACCACGCCGATGAGCACGGGCCAGCGCATGCTGTAGTCCAGCCAGGCCGGCGGCTTGTCGGAGAGGAGATCGGCGGTGTTGATGAGCGCCTTGTAGAACAGCAGGATCATCACGCCGAGGACGGCCTTCAGCGCGCCCCACCACCACAGGGCGGTGCTGCTGCTCGTCTCCAGTTCGGTGAGCTCGGGGCCGGCCGGCTGACGCCGGGCGCGCAGGGCGGCCAGGATCAGGACGATCGACGTGCCCACCCACCAGGTGGTCATGCCGGCGGCGTTGGCGACCAGCCATGGCTCGCTGCTGGCGCTGGTCGCCGCCCAGGCGCGTTGCCAAGGAGGGATGACCTGCACGGTCACCCTGGGGCCCGCCGCCCCGGTCCGCCCGAGCCCGGACCACATCAGGTGCCCTTCGTCCGCCCCCGAGGGCCTCGGGGTCACTTGGGAGGCGTCGAGCCCTCCCAGGTCGATCCGGACGCGGTCCCAGTGGGCGCCCCTCAGGGCCGGGGGCGGGGCGAGGGACAGACCCCACTGCTTGGTGTGGACGTCCATCACCCACGGGCCGGCGTTGAAATGCCCGCCGTTGTTGAACCGGAACTGCGTCTCGTACCGGACCTCCACCCAGGACGCCTGGGCACTGACCCGTGGGCTGTGCGTGCGCCACTCCTCGGGCCGGTTCATGGTGTCCGGGGCCCGCAGCAGGCAGCGCATCGCCCGCCGGTGGGGCTCGGAACTCTCGCTCAGCAGCAGGTCGCTGGCGTACAGCCAGGCGGTCGGCACCCGGACCGTCATCAGCCCCGAGGCCTCGGCGACGGAGCGGGCGTGGTTCTCGAGCCGTAGATCGACATCGGTGTGGGCATCGGTCAGCTGCGCGGTGTGGCAGTCGTCGGCGCCCACGGGCCCGGCGGCGTTCGCCGGAGCGGGGGACACGCCCCACCATGCCGCCAGGCCCAGGAGCAGGAGTACGGCCCAGCGGCGCCACGGCCCCGGGCCGCCGTCCCGCCCCGCCCGCGCGCCGCCGGTCACGGGGGCGTACGGCGGCCGGGGCGGACCCCGGCCGGGCCGGGGCGGCAGGGCCCCCGGCGCACGCTCACGACGTCGCGCTCTTGCTTCCCGGACATCCACTGACGGGAGTGCACTGCAGAATCACCTGGCACACGTGACTCTCGGCCTCGTCGCCGTTCCCGCCGGTCTTCGTGAACCGCCACTGGGAGGGCTGGGTGTGGCCAGTGGTCGCGGCCTTCTCGACCTCGATGCGGAGCGTACGGGCCTTGATGTCGTGCGTCTCGACCATGACCTCGTCGGAGGCGACGGGGAAGTGGTCGTGCAGCAGGCACAGGCCGAACCGGTCGAGGTTGCCGTGCTTCTCCAGCACGGCCACGAGGTCACGGACGAACGCGCTGTCCTGAGGGCCCAGGCCCTCGGCTTCCTCGAAACGGGGAAGCGCCCGGCCGGAAGTGATCGTCTGCTGTCCCATGCGTGCTCCTCTGCGTGCCCCCTGATGGCATGAATCACTGGCATTAGCAGAGTAAATATGCGGACATATGCCCGCAACGCGGGTGGATCACGGGGCCGAGGCGAGCCCCTCCTCGAGCCGCGCGAGGTCCTCGGCGCTCACGACGATGTTGAACTCCTCCTCCAGTACCCGCCCGAGCTCGGCCGGCTCGATCTTCCGCTCGGTGGACGAGCCGTCGGGGCCGAAGGTGGTCCAGGCCGTCATGTCGAGCCGGTGGTGGTGCGTGGCGCTGAACCGCTGGGCGAACAGGCGCGCCGAGAACGGGGACCGCGGGTGGGTGGCGACGAAGTGGCTGCCCACCACGAAGTCGATCGTGTACTGAGGGTTCAGCGTGAAGGTGTGCCGGTGCCGCCAGCCGTCCGCGCCGTACTGGTACAGCCACCAGTCGTCGATGCCGAACGGCCCCTCGCGCCGCTCCAGCCGGAACCGCCAGCTGTCGAAGTCGGCCTCGGCGCCGTCCGCGAGCTCGACCGGCTCCAGCGGCCCGCAGCCGAACCCGACGTCGCACAGCCACAGCCGCTCGTCGTCGGCGGCGGTCACGGCCAGCAGCGCGTGCGTGGCGGGAAGGATCTTCTCCTCGCCGAGCGTCACCCGCCCGTTCATCGCGGTGAACTCGAATCCCAGCCGCTGCAGGACCGCGGCGAACAGGACGACGTGCTCGAAGCAGTAGCCGCCACGGCGCCCGCGCACCAGCTTGTCCTGGACGGACGGGATGTCCAGGAGGATGGGGATGTCGAGGACGGCGTCGAAGTTCTCGAACGGTATCGAGGTGACATGCGCGCGGTGCAGCGCGCGCAGCACCTCCAGCGTCGGCGCCCGTTCCCCCCGGTACCCGATGCGGTCCAGGTAGGCGTCGAGATCCAACAGGTCGCCGTTCCAGTCGTGCGTACGGCCCGTGTGCATGGTGTTTCCCCCGCTTGTCGATCGTTTCACCACGACCGTAGGCGACGGGCCGTACGCGCACCTCTGCCCCGAGTCGGTACTCGCCTCGGCCCTTGGA
This sequence comes from Streptomyces sp. C36, assembly GCF_040932295.1. Classification (NCBI taxonomy): domain Bacteria; kingdom Bacillati; phylum Actinomycetota; class Actinomycetes; order Kitasatosporales; family Streptomycetaceae; genus Streptomyces; species Streptomyces sp. C36. Next base: position 677,910 of record NZ_JBFQGI010000001.1, read on the forward strand.
CCTAGGCTCGCAGGTCACAGTGGTGGGGCGGCCGGTCTACGACCGCCCCGCGAGGCGTGCGACCGGGCTAAGGCCGGCGGCGCGGCTTGCCGCGCTTGGCACCCTTGGGGCCGCCGCCGGAACCACCGCCGGAACCGCCGCGTACGCCCTTGCCGCCGCCCGCCTTGCCGGCTCCCTTGCCGGCCGGCTTGCCCGCCGCGGACTTGCCTCCCGAGGGCTTGCGGTCGGGACGCTTGCTCTTCGGCTGCGCGGGGGCCTGGGCGGAGGAGCGGCCCCGGGTGCTGTTGACGGTCCGCCCGCGGACGATCCCGATGAAGTCCTCCACCAGATCGGTGGTCTTCTCCTCGGGCCAGGACAGGGCGACGCTCGACTGAGGGGTGTCCGTGATCGGCCGGTACGTGAGGTCCTTGCGGTGGTGCAGGCGGGCGAGCGACTGCGGCACGACGAGCAGGCCCACTCCCGCCGCCACCAGCTCGATGGCGTCCGCCGTCGTGGCGGGGCGCTCGATGGCGGGCCGGCCCGGGGGGTGCTCCCAGTCGAGGGTGTCGTCGAGCGGGTGGAAGACGACGTCGTCGGCCAGATCCGCCGCGGACACCTCCTCGACCGCCACGAAGAGGTGATCCTTCGGGATCACGACCACGGTCGTCTCGGTGTAGAGAGGGATCGCGCTGAGAACCGTCCGGTCCACCGGCAGCCGTACGAGACCCGCGTCGGCACCGCCGTCGCGCAGCAGGTCACCCGCCGCGGCGGCCGGCACCGAGACGAGGTCCAGCGGGATGTCGGGCAGCCGCTCGTTCCAGATCCGCACCCACTTCGTGGGCATCACTCCCGGGACGTAGGCGAGCCGGAACGAAGGGTGTGTTTCCGAGCCTGTCACCCGCCCAGATTACCGGTCGTGGTCAGAGGTAGCGCACATGCTCGAATACCCTTGACCCCATGACGTCGCACAAGACCACCCAGACGATGAAGCCCGCGACCGCGGCGAAGAAGCTGGGTGTGTACCTCCAAGCCACCCCCGCCGAGTTCCAGGAGGGGGTCCTCTCGCGCGACGAGCTCAACGCGCTGCAGGCCGATCCGCCCGAGTGGCTGCAGGAGCTGCGACGCAACGGCCCCCACCCCCGGCCCGTGGTCGCGGCGAAGCTGGGCGTCTCCATCGCCGGCCTCGCCCGTGGCGGCGTCACGGACGCCCTCACCACGGAGCAGATCGACGCGCTGAAGCAGGAGATGCCCGAGTGGCTGCGCCGGGAGCGCGCCACCCAGGCCGAGGTCCGCAAGGAAGCGGCGCGCATCAAGGAGAAGAAGGACGCCGAGCAGGCCTCCTGAAGCCGGTCGAACACGCCGCGTAACCGGCCGGCGCGCCCGTTCGGCGGCCCGTAGCCGGCGGCCTGGGCGTCCCGGCTGGGGTACGGCTTCACCCTCGTCACGTTGTCGCTTCCCGTGTACGCCTCCAGCTCGCGGTAGGCGACGCTGACCTGCGCGTGGCGAGGGGCGTTCCGCGACGGCAGCATGGGCGTACGAATCATGCTGCCCTGCGAGGCGGCGCTCGCGCGCAGGCGGTCAGGCAAGTCCGGGCGCGGCATGGTCCTCCCGCCGAGGACGTCGGCGAGGGTGCTGCGCGGCAGCACGTCACCACGCTCCGCCGCCCGCTCCTCCAGCTGCCGGTACGTCAGCCCCGAGCGTCTCTTGAGATGCCGCAGGGCGGCGACGAACTCCTCGGCATCGGCAGCGTGGTGAGGCTCCGGCTCCGCCGGCTCTCCCATGGCCCACATCGCCACCCCCACCGGATCCTCGCAGCCATCCCCCTACGTGCTCACAGAGGCCCGGCCCGACCGGGACGGCCCGCTCATCCCTCGCACGTCACGCCAGTCCACCTGGTGACCGGCGCTCGCAGACGGCCCGGGCGCTGATCCGCACCACGGCACGCCCCTGTGCGCGCCTCCTGTTTTCGGCCAGTCGGCGCGCACACTTCAAGCTCCGGTGAAGGCGCCGCCGGAGCACGGCAGCGGCGGAACATCCCGCTCCCAGCGCCCGACTCTCGCGAAAGCGCTTTCACCCGCCCCGCGCGCCCCCAGTCCGCGAAGACCTCCCCTCGTGCCGACGCACAAGGTCCACCGGGTCGTGGAGTCCGCGTGGTGAAACCCCTTCGGTCACACACCCCCGGTTCGCCCGCCCCGCCCTCCGCGGGGACGGGCCGAGAGGAGACCCGTCATGCACGCGATCCCCCTGCGCCGTGGCCTGGCCTGGCTGGCCGCCGTGTCGCTCATGTCCCTCGGCGTGGTCGGCCTGACGGCCACCAGCGCCTCCGCCCTGCCGCTTCAGTGCACAGGAGCGGAGACCGCCGGCGCCGACAACATCGTCTGCCCGTTCCTGCTGCCCGGCCAGACCGTCAACAGCCTCGGCGGCAACGACACCATCACCATCCTCGCCGACGCAGGCGGCACCGTGATCTCCGGCCCCGGCAACGACATCGTCACGGCAGGGTCTCTCGACACCCTGGCCGATTTCGACACCGGCACCGGCAACGACACCGTCCGCGTCCTCGGCAACCATGCGGGCCGGTCGATATCCACCGGCGACGGCGACGACACCGTCGAGATCACCGGCAACAACTCCGGCCTGGTCAACACCGGGGCCAACGCCGACCGGTTCATCGTCCACGGCACGGTGCTCGCCGACGACGCGTTCCTCGGCACCGGCAACGACTTCGCCAACGTCAACGTCCTCGCCCTCGGCGTCGACGGCGGCAGCATCCACGGCGGTGACGGCGCCGACGAACTGACCGTCACCACCTGCAACGCCAGCACGGTCGCCGGCGAAGACGGCAACGACACCATCGACGTCACCGACGCCAACGCCTGCGTGGTCTCCGGCGGGGCCGGCAACGACAACATCCACGAAGGCGCCGAAGCCACCGGCACCGTGGACGGCGGCCCGGGCAACGACATCTGTCAGGAGGACATCCCCTTCCTCGGCACCGAGAGCAACTGCGAGAGCTGATCCTCCGTCCAGGGCCCGATGGCTTCTTCTCCGTCTCACGGCGGGGCGGGCCACCGGGCCCCTCCGGCTATGGTCCGGCCGGGCCCCGGCTACCGCCCGCCAGGATGATCGGCGGCGGTGCTCCGGTAGGTGAACCGGGGGAGGAAGGCCTGGGTGACCGGGCCGACCGCGGCCGCGTACAGCACCGTTCCGACGCCCACCGTCCCGCCGAGCAGCCAGCCGATGGTGAGCACGGTGATCTCGATCAGCGTGCGGACGAACCGGATGGAGCGGCCGGTACCCGCGGCCGCACCCGTCATCAGCCCGTCGCGGGGGCCGGGGCCGAGGCGGGCGCCGATGTAGACGGCGCCAGCCAGCCCGTTGAGGAGGACACCGCCGACGAGGAGGCCCACCCGCGCGGGCAGGTCCAGGTGCGCGGGGACGAGCGAGAGGCCGAGGTCCGACGAGAACGACAGGACGACGATGTTGGCGACGGTGCCGAACCGGGGCCGTTGCCGGAGCGGAATCCAGAGCAGGAGCACCGCGGCACCGAAGAGGCCGTTGACCATGCCGAAGCTCAGGGACGTGTACCGCGTCACCCCCTCGTACAGCACGCTCCAGGGGCTGACGCCCAGCGAGGCCCGGATCATGACCGCGAGGCTGAACCCGTAGAGGGTGAGACCGGCGAACAGCTGGGGTACGCGCCGGAGCGGATGCTCGCCGAGGGGGAGGTAGGCGAGGGGCGGCGGGGACGGGCGCCCCACGGGCGGGGGCGTAGGCCGTCTCCCCGGGAAGTGCCGCCGCCGGCGCTCGTCATCAACCATGATCTTCTGCCGCATTCCGACCCGTCTCTGTGCGCTGATCCGCCCTCACGGGCCAATGGCGGTGAGTCTGTACAGTGATTGGCCTGGAAAACATGGCCAATCTCGGGGAAGTGGTGGGAATGGACGCGGTGGACCCGCTGCGGCGCGGGGAGAGGGCCGGCCGCTCCGACCGGACGCTGGGGAGCCGGCAACTGGCCGCCATGCTGCCCGACCCGACGGGCATGAGGCCGGCCTTCCGCCACCTGGCCCGCCAGATCGGCGACCTGATCCTCGACGGACGCATCGCACTGCACGTACGCCTCCCCGCCGAGCGGGAACTGGCGGCCGCCCTGAACACCAGCAGGGCCACCGTCACCGCCGTGTACGACCTGCTGCGCGAGAACGGCTACGCCTACAGCCGCCAGGGCTCCGGCACCTGGACGGCCATGCCGGAAGGCCGCACCCCCCGTCGCATCGCGCGGGCCCTCGAATCCCCCGACGCCGCCATCGACCTGGCCAGGGCCGCCCCCGGCCTGTCGGAGCACGTACTCGCCGACGCGCTCGTCCACATCGCCCCCCACCTGGCCCGGCACGCGGACACACCCGGCTACCACCCCTACGGCCTCCCGGACCTGCGGGCGGCCATCGCCGAACGCTTCACCCTGCGGGGCCTGGCCACCGTGCCCGAACAGATCCTGGTGACCGCCGGCGCCCAGCACGCGCTCACGCTGACCGTGGGACTGCTGTGCGGACCGGGCGACCGGGTCATGGTCGAGAACCCGTCCTACCCCAACGCCCTGGAAGCACTGCGCCGCGCCCGGCTCCGCCCGGTGTCCGTCCCGGTGACCGACACCGGCTGGGACATCGAGGTCGTCGAGTCCACGCTGAGCCAGGTCGTGCCCCAACTGGCCTACCTCATACCCGACTTCCACAACCCGACCGGCTGCCTCATGCCCGGCCACGATCGCGAGCGCGTCCTGCGCGCCGCCGAACGCACCGGCACCTGGCTGGTCATCGACGAGACGCTGACCGACCTCGCCCTCGACGTTCCCGCCCCACAGCCCTTCGCCTCCCACGCAGGGCCCGGCGGCAGCGGCCAGATCGTCACGATCGGCTCCATGAGCAAGACCCACTGGGCCGGCCTGCGCATCGGCTGGCTGCGCGCCCCTTCGCAGGTGGTCACCGAGCTCGCCGGCCAGCGCATGGCCAACGACATGGGCGGCTCGGTGGTCGACCAGCTGCTGGCCCTGCACCTGCTGACCCGGGCCGAGGAGCTGCTGCCCACCCGCCTGGAACAGCTGCGCACGCGGCGCGCCGCCCTGAGCGAAGCCCTGGCCGAGCACATGCCGCGGTGGACCTGGCGCACGCCGGCCGGCGGGCTGTCCCTGTGGGTCGACCTCGGCGAACCCATCGCCTCGCCGCTGGCCGAGCAGGCGCGCGAGTGCGGGGTACGCATCGAGGGCGGCGGCTACTTCGGCGCCTACCCCGGCATCTTCGAACAGCGGATGCGCATCCCCTACACCGCGACCCCCGACGCGCTGCGCGAGGCCGTGCAGCGCATGGCCGCCGCGCTCGCCGACGGCCTGCCGCTCGCACCCGCCGCCCGGCGACCGCGCTGGATCGCCTGAGAACGACCTGTCACCGCACCCCGGCCTAGGGCGTGTCCGATGGCGCCGTTGGGTGTGGGGGAGGGGCGGGTCCGGGGTCTTCCGTAGCTGCCGGAGAATGGTCGTCATGAACGACAAGGCCCTGGCCACCGCCGCCATCGAACGCGTCGCCGGACACCGGCGCCGGTTCGACGCCCGCTTCGAGGCGTACTTCGACGGGCTGGCGGGCGACCTCGGCGCTCCACCGTTCAGCCGCTTCACCCCCCGCTGCCTGGAACTCCTGCGGGACCTCTCCCTGCGGGGCGGGAAGCGGCTGCGGGTCGCGCTGATGTACGAGGCGGCCCGGCTGGTGACGACGGAGGACGTCCCGGGGCTGGAGGAAGCCGCGCTGAGCCTCGAACTGCTCCAGACGCACGGGCTCGTCCACGACGACATCATCGACGACGCCCCCGTGCGGCGCGGCGGGGCGTCGACGTACTACGCCTACCTCCAGGAGTTCCCGGACCGTGACCGGACGGCCCTGGGCCTCGCCGTGCTGGCCGGGGATCTCGCCGCCTTCCTGTCCCTGCGGGTGCTGCTGGAGGCGAAGGCCCCCGCCGAGCTGCGGCAGGCTCTGCTCGAGGTGCAGACGCGGGCCGCGACGGACACGGTCGTCGGTCAGGTCGTCGACCTGGAACGCGACTTCGAACCCCTGCCCGGCGAGGACCTGCTGCACACCGTCACCGAGTACAAGAGCACGCGGTACTCGATCCTCGCGCCCCTGCGCCTGGGACTGCTGGCCGCAGGCGAGGACCTGGCCCGCCACGACGAGCGGTTGCGCCGGTACGCGACACCGGTCGGCGTTCTCGGGCAGATGCGCGACGACTACCTCGACCTCTTCGGCGACGAGAGCGTCGTCGGCAAGCCGTCGGGCTCCGACATCCGCGCCGGCCGCCGCAGCTACGCCGTGAGCGCGGTCCTGGCCGCGACCACCGGGCCGGAACGGGCCGTGGTGGAGAGCGCCCTGGGCGACCCCGGCTGCGCGCCGGAGACCGTCGACCGGATCCGGGACATCGCCCGCCGGCGGGGCGTCGAGGACGGGCTGCGCTCGGCCATGCGCCACCATGCAGAGGCGGCCTCGGCCGCGGCGGCCGAATGGCGGCCGTTCTGGCGCGAGGAGGCCGTGGCCTTCTTCGAACACCTGCCCCTGTGGGGCATGGAACGGACGCTCTGACCGGGCGCGTCCCGACGGCCCGGCGGATATTCTCCGCAAGCCGGAAAATCTCCTCCGAAGATCAGGGGAATCACGGGTCCGGGGTGCGGTTTTTCCGTTTTCGCATCGCCGCCGGGAGCGTGAAAAGGGCGACCACCGGTCTCGGTAGTCGCCCCTGCGGCGTCGTGCGCGGGCCCCTGAGTTCAGGGCCCTGTGGTCAGGGCCCTGCGTTCCGAGGGCCCCGCGGGATTGCCCAGGCCCTTACGCGAGACCGTCCGTGGCCGGCTTGCCCGCCTTGGCGCGGCGCTTGCGGCCCTGCTGCGGAACGGCCTGCGCCTCGCGCGCGACGGCGATGAAGGGCGCGAGCGCCTCGAAGTACTTCTCCAGGGATTCCTTGCCGAGATCGACTTCCCGCCGCTCGTGGGTCAGGCAGGGACGGGTGGCGATCTCCTGGCTGCCGTCCTCGAGCTCCTCCCCGGTCTCGTACTCCTCGGTGCTCATTACCGGCACCAGAATCTCAACGGTGTACACACCGTCGGTGACTTCGGGGTTCAGGTCGTCATGGCGCATTTTCCGCCAATACGTTGTGATTTCCTGCTCGCCCAGCGGAACGAGAACGGGCTCTACTCCCGGCTCGTCCTTTACCGATTCGTCAACCTGCTCAAACTTGACAGCCATTGGACGTATTCCTTTCGTGATGGCGAGTCAAACGATATAAGAAACACGCCTGTTGAGCCAATTCGCACAACGACACGACTCAATGGGGTGACGAGCATTCGCGAGGGGCCCCGGAGGGCCCCTCGCGCGGCGCGCGGAGCCGGTGCCGGGGCCCTGCGGAACGGATGAACCGATGAACCGGAAGGCCGCCACACCCTTCCGCCGCACCCTTCCGCTCACGGGTCAGTCGCGAGGGCCGAGCACCCGCCCGTCCTCGGTCACGGTGACGGCCCCCGCCGGGCAGGAGTCGGCGGCGTCCAGCAGCGCATCGTCCGGAGCGGTCTCCTCGGACAGCGGGCGGGACCGTTCGCCGTCGAGCGCGAACGCCGAGGGCGCCAGGGCCGTACAGATTCCCGAGCCCATGCACCGCGAGCGGTCCACCGCCACACGCCAGGCCACGCTCACCACCCCACCGGCATCGAACGCGGCCCGCGGACCAGCATCTCCGTCTTCCACACGATGTCACCGGCCACATGAATGCCCGGCATCCGCAGGACCAGTGCCCGGAGCGCCTCCTGGAGCTCCAGCCGGGCCAGCGGCGCCCCCAGGCAGTGGTGGACGCCGTGCCCGAAGCCCACGTGCTGGTTGCCCTCCCGCCCGAGGTCGAGCGTGTCGGGCGCGGAGAAGCGCAGAGCGTCGCGGTTGGCGGCCCCCACGGACACCAGGACCGGCTCGCCCGAGCGCACCAGGGTGCCGCCCACCTCGACGTCTTGTGTGGCGTAGCGGGCCATGCTCGCCGCCATGCCCAACGGCACGAAGCGCAGCAGTTCCTCGACCGCGCCGGGGATCAGGTCCGGACGGTCGTGGAGCCGTGCGACCTCGCCGGGGTGGTCGAGGAGGATGTGCACGAAGTTGGGGACCTGCGTGGCCGTGGTCTCGTGGCCGGCGACCAGGACCGCCACGCACAGGTCGATCAGCTCCCGCTCGGACAGCCGGTCGTCCTTGTCGCGGGCCCCGATCAGGTCCGTCATCAGGTCGTCGGCGGGCCGGGCCCGGTGGTCGGCGATCAGCTCCGCCATGTACGCGCGCAGCTCCTCGCGGCTGGCGTCCGACTCCTCGGCGGTGAGGGAGCTGGTGGACAGCGCGTCGTCGCTCCACTTGCGGAAGAGCGGCCGGTCGGCCTCGGGCACTCCGAGCAGACGGCAGATCACGGCGACGGGGATCGGCAGGGCGTAGGCCTCGACGAGGTCGGCCGGCGGTCCCGCCGCCACCATGTCGTCCAGCAGGCTCTCGGCCAGGGCGCGCACCTCCGGCCGCAGCCGCTCCACGCGCGGCACGGTGAACGCCTTGGTCACCAGGGTGCGCAGCCGGGTGTGGTCGGGCGGGTCCATGGAGAGGATGCCGCCGTCGGCCCGTCCGGGCGACTGGCGGGGCTCGTCGTGCCCCGCGGCGTCGGCGCGGCTGAACCGCCGGTCGCCCAGGACCAGCTTCGCGTCCGCGTAGCGGGTGACGAGCCAGGCCGGTTCGCCGTAGGGCAGCCTCACGCGCGTCAGCCCCTCGCTGCGGCGCGCCGTGTCGTACTTCCCGGACAGGGCCAGTCCGGCGGCTTCGTTGAAGGGATAGGCGGTGGGCTCGCTGGGGGAGGTGGACATCCGGACCTCTGCTCCCTTCGCCGGGGCGGCGGGAACCCGCGCCCGGAGCGGTCGAGTGATGTAAGCAGCTGCTTACATCGACCGTAGGACCGGGTAGGAAGGACGTCAACGGGGCCTGTCCGCACGGAGATCGGCCACCTTGACACGATGGGCCGGTCCGGTGAGGAGTAAGGGATGACCACAGAGAAGCCGGTACGCCGGCGGGACGCCGAGGCGACCCGCCGGTCCCTGATCGACGCGGCGGCCGAGCTGTTCGCCGAACGCGGCTACGACCGGACGACCGTCCGCGCGATAGCGGCCCGCGCGGGCGTCAACCAGACCCTGCTCTTCCGCTACTTCGGTTCGAAGACCGCCCTCTTCGGCGAGGTCGTGGCGCGCAACGGCCACAAACAGCTGCGGGACACCCCGGCCGGGCAACTGCTGGAGACCGCCCTGCGGGGCCTGCTCGAACCCGCCGGCGGAGCGTCGGCCGACCGTACCCTCGAGGTCTTCCTGCGCTCCGTCGGCGGCGACGACGAGGCGGCACGGACGAACCGGCGCCTGACCGAGGAGTACTCCCAGGTGCTGGCCGGCCTCACCCGCGCCGACGACGCCGATCTGCGCGCCGCCCTCGTCGTCGCCTGGCTGCTCGGCATCGGTCTCACCCGCGTCGTGGTGCGCCAGGAACCCCTGGCCGGCGCGGACCCGGAGAAGGTGTGCCGGCTGATGCTGGACGCGGCCCGCACCCTCCTGGAGCGCCTGCCGTGATGTCAGCCCTCGCGGGTGACGACCAGACTGGCGTTGTGACCGCCGAAGCCGAAGGAGTTGACCAGTCCGGCCGACCAGTTTCCGGCGCGGCTCCGGCCGCGGACCACGTCCAGGTCGATCCCGGGACCGGGCCGGTCGAGGTTGCGGATCGACGGCAGCATCCCGTCCCGCAGGGTGAGCAGGGCGGCCACGGCCGCCACGGCGCCGGAGGCACCCAGCATGTGGCCCGTCATCGACTTCGTCGCCGTGACCGCCGCGTGCCCGCCCACGGCCTGCGCGATCGCCTGGGCCTCGGCGAGGTCCCCCGGCTCGGTGGACGTGGCGTGCGCGTGGACGTTGTCGATGTCACGAGGCTCGAGGCCGGCGTCACGCAGCGCCGTCCGGATGGCGTGCACCTGGCCGTCCGTGTCCGAGGCCGTGATGTGGTGTGCGCTGGAGGAGACGGCGGCCCCGGCCAGCCGCCCGTACGCCCGCGCCGCCCGGGCCCGGGCGAACCCGGCACGCTCGAGCACCACCACCCCGGCGCCCTCGGCCATGACGAAGCCGCTGCGCTCGGCGTCGAAGGGACGGGAGACAGCCCGCGGGTCGCCCTCGTCCGTGGAGAGGGCCTTCATCTGCGCGAACGCGGCGATGCAGAACGGATGCAGGGACGCCTCGACGCCACCCGCCACCACCACGTCGGCCCGTCCGGCCCGGATGAGGTCCAGGCCCATGGCGATGGCCTCCGCCCCCGAGGCGCAGGCGCTCACCGGGGTCCTCGCACCACCCCGCGCACCGAGTTCCATGCTGACCCACGCGGCCGGCCCGTTGGGCATCAGCATCGGCACGGCGTACGGGGAGAGCCGGCGCGCCCCCGACCGCTCGTAGACGTCGTCCTGCCCCAGCGTGGTGAGGATGCCGCCGGTCCCCGTACCGATGACGACGGCGAGCCGCTCCGGCTCCACCTCGGGCCGCCCCGCGTCCTGCCACGCCTCGCGCGAACCGATCATGGCCAATTGCTCGCACCGGTCCCACTTACGGGCCTCCACACGCCCCAGCATGGACAACGGATCGACAGGAACCGTCCCCGCCACACGCACCGGCAGATCCGCCGGCCACTCCTCCCCGAGCCGCCCCACCCCGGACTCCCCGGCGAGCATCCCCTCCCACATCGCCGCGACCCCGGCGCCCAGCGGCGTGATCGCCCCCAGGCCGGTCACGAGCACCTCGCGGTCGTCGCCCATCCTCATTCTCCGCCCCTCCATGCCTGCTGCGTCAGTAGAAAGCCAACAAGGCCCGCGGTGACCCGCGGCCCTGATCCGTACGGCATGAAAGTGACACTGCCAGCATGTTGGGGGCGGCCTTGCTCTCCCCAGCCCACCGAATCGACGGCCGGAATCTGTAAGATCAATACAATTGATCTTGTGGCTACGGTGAGCGTCTCCCCCTGGGGCCCGGCCGGGTTCCCGAGCCGGGCTCCGCTTCACGGACGTGCGCTCTCAGGGGGGCGCGTTCTCATCAGGGGCCGCTGCCGTTGAACGATGAGCGGAAGGAGTCGAGGGTCGCGGCCATGCGGTCGACCTGCCCCTTGGTGAACATGAACATGCCCTTGTCGTCCGTGTAGTCCATGTAGTTGACGAACATGTCGCCGTCCGGCCCGTTCATGCATGTCACCTTTGGGAAGGTGGGGGTGCCGAAGTTGGGGCCGCCGGCGTTCGGGGTGTCGGCCACGAGGTCGCTGCCGCTGCAGCCTTCGCCGTCGTCGCCCCAGATGTGCCGCAGGTTGAGCCAGTGGCCCACCTCGTGGGTCGCGGTGCGCCCGAGGTTGAAGGGGGCCGCCGCGGTGCCGGTCGTGCCGAAGAAACGGTGACCGATGACCACTCCGTCCGTTTCGGCGGGGCCGCCGGGGAACTGGGCGTAGCCGAGGATCTCGTTCGTCGGCTCCTTGGGGTCGAAGATCCGTGGGCAGACCCAGATATTGAGGTACTTGTCGGCCGGCCAGGCGTCGTGGCCGCCGGTGGACGCGGATTTCACGTCGTCGGTCTGGGTGCTGAACTTCTGTTTCTGGGTCTGGGTGCGTGTAATGCCGTCGGTGGGCTGCCCGTCGGGGTCCTTCGTTGCGAGCTCGAACTCGACGCGGCTGTCGGCCACGCGCGGTTTCCATACCGGCGGCACCTGGCCGATATCCGTGTTCTGCGCCCGATAGTCCTTGTTCAGTACGTCGATCTGGCTGGTGATCTGGGCGTCACTGATGTTCTGCGAGGCGGTGTTGAAGACCACGTGGACGACGACCGGGATCCGGGTCGGGCCTTCGCGGTCGCTGGTCGCGGCGCCGGTCTCGTAGGCGAAGGCCATGTTCTCGATCTCGACGCGAGCGCTGGCGTATTCGGGGTTCTCGGCCATCAGCCGGTGGTGAACCGGCATCGTGCCGCAGCCCCGGCGTGTCGGAGTACTCACGCTGCACCTCCGGGTTCGGCCGCGCGAAGCGGCTGTGACCGGTGAGGGAATTGATGCCGGTGACGGTCGGCATGCTGGGAGAAAGGCGCGGGAAAAGCCTTTCACTAAAAGGCTAATGCGCGTTGCGAACCGGGGCAAAAGATGCGTGCGCACCGGGAGGCCCGGTCCAGGCGTCGGTCAGGGCGGCCGTCACGGCTCCGAGCGGCGCGGAGCCCCGTACCCGCGGCGCTGCCGCAGTGCCATGTGCCGGTCCGTCCGCCGCCGCTGCCCGGCGTAGAACAGGGCCCCACCGGTCAGGGCGAAGAGGCCGCCGGTGCAGGCCGGGCCGACGGGGTCGAGGGTGCGGTCACCGGTGGCCTCCACCCATGGGTCGAGGCCACCGAGCGGGTCGTTGAACAGGACCACATGTTGTTTCGGCTTGAACTGACCGTGGCAGTTCTGCTGCTCGGACACGTCCTGGACCCGGCCCGTCGTGTCGACCACACGGCAGACGTCGAGCTTCGTCCCCTTGGCGTTGACCCGCTGCCCGGTGTCGGCGACCAGGGCGTCGACCCGCTCGCCGAACGTCTTGACGTAGGTCTCGTACACGGTGGGTCCGCCGAAGAGCGCGAGCGCCAGCGTCGCGAAGGACGCCAGGGTCGCGGCGCCCGCCCGGTTCCACATGCCGCCCGCCACGATCGCCGCGGCAGCGGTCGCGCCGAGGACGATGACGATCCCGGCCCACAGCATGCCGTAGGGGTACTGGGCGAGGAACCCGGCCGCCGTGGCGACCACCGGAATCAGCACGGCCCACAGGAGGGAGTTCAGCGTCCTGCGCGGCGCGAAGGCCGCGGCTTCGGCCGTGTTCCCGGATGCCCCGGGTATCCCGGACACTCCCACGCGGAATCTCCCTGCATCGGCTGACGTGCGGTTTCCGGTGCACACCCTAAAGCGTTTGGTGAGTCGTCACGTACAGACGGGCCGTCGCCATCCGTCTCGTACCGTGCCGGCCCGTAGCGACCGCCGGCCCCGAAGCCGCCCGCCGTGGGCCGTGGCCGCCGAACTATTCTTTGGCGCATGCCCGACGAGTCCCCCCTCCTCAAAAGCCTGCGCGCCGCCGTCGACGCCGCTCCCGACGACGTGCCCCTGCGGCTGCACTTCGCCGAACTCCTGCTCGGGCACGGGCGACAACAGGAGGCCATCGCCCAGCTCGCCGCCGCCCTGCAGCGCGAGCCGGGCAACGCCGAGGCGCAGGCCCTGATGGGGCGCGCCGTCGCACCCGCCGTCGCGCCTCCGGCCACGCTCCCGCAACCTTCGGCGCCTCAGGAACCGGCGCAGGACCCCACCCCGGCGCCCGCCCCCGGCGGTTCCGGCAGGTACGACTGGCAGCGCGCCGAGGACGAGCTGTCGGCCGTCGTCCCGCCCCGCTTCGTACGGTCGGTCACGGAAGAGACCACCGAAGCCCGGACGGAGCAGAGCACGCAGAGCACGCAGAGCCCGCAGACCTCACCGGGCCCCTCGAGCCCGCAGAGCCCGCTCCCCGCCCAGGACCGCCCCACCGGTCCGTACGACGACGACGCGTCGTCCCCTTGGGACGTCGAGAGCGGCACCCTCGCCCTGGCCGACGTCGGCGGCATGCACGAGGTGAAGGAGCGTCTGGAGGCCGCGTTCCTCGCCCCCATGCGCAATCCCGAGCTGCGCAGGCTGTACGGCAAGAGCCTGGGCGGCGGGCTGCTGATGTACGGGCCGCCCGGCTGCGGCAAGACGTACATCGCCCGTGCCGTGGCGGGCGAACTCGGCGCCCGCTTCATGTCCGTCAGCATCAGCGACGTCCTCGACATGTGGATGGGTAACTCCGAACGCAACCTCCGCCAGCTCTTCGAGACGGCCCGCCGCAACGCACCCTGCGTGCTGTTCCTCGACGAGCTCGACGCGCTGGGCGCCAAGCGCAGCCAGATACGGCACACCGGCATGCGCACGACCGTCAACCAGCTCCTCACCGAGCTCGACGGCGTGAGCGGTTCGGCCGACGACGGCGTCTTCGTGCTCGCCGCCACCAACCACCCCTGGGACGTGGACACCGCCCTGCGCCGCCCCGGCCGCCTGGACCGGATGCTGCTCGTGCTGCCGCCCGACCAGCCCGCGCGCGAGGCGATCCTGCGCCACCACCTCAAGGACCGCCCGGTCGCCGGCATCGACCTGGCCAAACTGGCCAAGCGGACCGACGGCTTCTCCGGCGCCGACCTCAAGCACCTGTGCGAGTCGGCCGCCGAGCGCGCGCTGATGGACTCCGTACGGACCGGCGAGGCCCGGATGATCGGCATGGCCGACTTCACGGCCGCGCTCGGCCAGGTGCGCCCGTCCACCGGCCCGTGGTTCGCCTCGGCCCGCAACGTCGCCCAGTTCGCCAACGAGGGCGGGGCGTACGACGAACTGCTGGTCTACCTCAAGAAGCGGAAGATGCTGTGAGCACGAACACGGGGACGGGCACCGGCACGGAGCTGAAGGAACGCGCCGGCGCCCTCATGGACATCGGGCGGTACGAGCAGGCCGGTGAGCTCCTGGCCCGGTACCTGGTGGACGCGCCCGGGGACGCCTGGGCGTGGTCGCACCTCGCCCACTGCCGCTTCTACGCCGGTGACCACGAGGGCGCCCTGAAGGCGGCGGACGAGGGCATCGCCGCCGACCCCGAGTGCTGGTACCCGTGGGAGCGGCGGGCCTTCCTGCTGCCGTTCCTCATGCGCGTCGACGAGGCGCTCGAGGCTGCCCGGGAGGCCGTCCGGGTCGGTCCCGAAGAGGCGTCCGCGCACAGCGTTCTCGCCAGGTGCCTGCTCTTCGCCGGCGACCACCAAGGCTGCTACGAGGCGCACCGCAAGGTGGTCGAGCTCGACCCCGAGAGCGCCACGGCGCACTTCAACCTGGCCCACCCCGCGGAGTTGATCGGCCGGCTCGACGTCCGGGAGCAGGCGCTCCGCAACGCCCTGCGCCTGGATCCGGACCACGCCGACGCGCGCGCCCAGCTCGCGGAGCTGCTGCGCGACGCGCAGCAGATGAAGCTGCCGGAACTGGCCGGTGAGTACAGCGCCGCACTGGGCTCCAATCCGGACTCCCGTTACATCGAGCACCGGCTCAACCTGGTCGTTCTCGGTCTGCTGCGCCGCACCCGCTGGTTCGCCCTGGTCTGCCTCGTCATCGCCGCCCTGACATCACGGGCCTTCCCGACGGGCGACGATCCCAGGGAGCTGCCCGTGCCGCTCGACACGCGGTTGTGGTCCCTGGTGCTGATGAGCGTCACCTGGGTCCTGGGGGCCTGGTTCTTCGCTTACCGCAAGCTTCCGCAGGGCGCGCGGAACACCGTGTGGTCGCTGCTGCGGCGCTACTGGCCCTCGCGGCTGCCCGTCGCGCAGGCGCTGTGGGGCACGCTGTGCGCGGTCGTGCTGGTGCTCGTCCCGTGGACGGACCGGGGGTACGAGCAGACGATCGCCCTCGTGGGCGCGGTACCGGTGGTGCTCGCGATGTGGTTCGGGAACTCCTGGCGGCGGGTGGAGAAGGAACGCCGCGAGAAGGAGAACGGGAAGCAGAACGAGAAGAAGTAGGCCTCTCGCGCCCTCGTCAGGACAGGTGCGGGGGCCTCAGCCCACGGGGCGGCAGGTCGCCGACGGGCAGGCCGTCCCGGGTGGCCGCCTTTGCCGTCGCGCCGACGGCCTCGCGGGCCGACCCCGCCGCGTGGCCGCCGACCCGCTGGACGGCGGTGGTCGTCTTCTTCACCGCCGTACCACCCGTCCGGCCCACCGTGGGTACGGTCTTCTTGACCGCTCTGCTCCCGGCCTCACCGGTCAGCGCGGTCGCCTTCCGGGCGGCTCCGTCCACCGCCGAGCCCAGGCTGCCGGGATCGACGGCCCTCAGTCCGCCGAGGTCGAGAACCGTCGGCAGGTCCGCCGCGTACGCGGCGGCACCCTGCCCGCCGGGACCCGCGCCCAGGGCCGCGGCCGCCAGGGCGGCTGTCGTGAGGACTCGTCGCATCGGTCGCATCGGGACTCCTTCGAAGAACGTCGGCGTGAGGGGCTCTCGCGACAAGAACGAGCCGGGGAAGCCTCCGGACACGTCGGCCGTCGTGATGCCCCTCCGCGCTCCGTCGTCCGGAGCGGTGCTCACCTCACGGTTCGGTGCCGCCTCGTTCAGCCCCGATCCGCGCGGCGCCCGAGCGGCAGGAGGTACTGGAGGGGCTGGTCCAGGTCCTCCAGGCCGAAGAGTTCGTGGGCCAGGTCGTCGTGGAAGCCGCCCAGCGGGGTTCCGGCCAGGCCCAGGGCCGTGGCCGTGAGGAGGAGGGTCTGGGCCAGGTGGCCGGTCTCCAGGAGGGCCAGGCGCAGGGCGCGCAGGCCGTAGCGGCGCCGCAGCAGGCCCAGGTCGATGTACAGGCCCAGCACGACCGGCGCCCGGTCGACGCCGATCCAGTCGGGGTCCTCCGCCGGGCGGGAGAAGTACGTCGAGAGCGGCTTGATCTCCGCGACGGGCGGCACCGGGCCGACGGGGCGCAAGGTCCGGCGTTCGGGCACGCAGTCGTAGGTGCCCGCCGGAAGGCCGGCCACGTCCAGGGCGAGCAGGCGCACGCGGGCCGTGTAGAGCGCGCCCGCGCTCGGGTACGGGCGGTGGACCAGGGACCGGGCCGAGCCGTCCGCGAGGCGCTGCTCGGAGCGGCTGCTCTCGGACAGCGCGCTCCACAGGAGCGTGCCGAGCGAGCCGGCGTCCAGCGGTCCGTCGAGCGGACCGCGTAAGGACGCCCGGTTCGCCAGCACGGTGTGCAATGACACGTCCGGCAGGCGGTCCGCCGGAAGGGGAACCTCCGGCGGACTCTCCACAGCGGCAGCAGCGGCAGCGGCAGCGGCAGTCGGCGCCGGCAACGGCCGCAGCGCCGTGTCCTCGTTGCGCCCGATCTGGAACTTGCTGCGCTCCAGATACCGAAGGTCGGGCGCGCTGTGCCCGTCGGGGAAGAACGACGGCGGCTCGCCCGCGTCCAGCAGCGTCCGGGCGGCGAGCCGGCACACCGCGCGCTCCTCGTCCGGGGTGATGCCGAGCCGGTTGAAGAGCATGTGGAGCTGTGACGCCCAGACCCACGCCACCTCCACCTCCACCTCCACCTCCGGCCCCGCGTCCGCCTCGCCCCGCAGCACCTCGTCGGCGTCCCGTACCCGGCGCACCCACTCCACCAGCCAGGGCGCCCCCGCGTCCTCCTTCAACCCCTCCCGCAGGGTCCGCGCCCGCCGGTCCAGCGCCGCGTGCTGCACGCCGTACACGGAGTTGACGCGCATGTGCACCGCCGCTCCCGGCAGCAGCGGCACCTCGGCCACCCAGCGCCAGCCCGCCGCCTGCCGCCGCAGCCACCGCGCCGCCGCGAGCCGGTCCATGCCGAGCGCGTACGCCGTGGCATGGGCCAGGTCCGCGGCGAGCGTGAGGCGTCCCGCGCCGGCGGGCATCCGGCGGAGGTCGCGCAGCGCCTCCACCGCCACCCGAGAGGAGACGGCGAAGATCCGCTCGGCCGTCGGCAGCGCGCGCGGCCCGCCGTAGCGGCGGGTCTCCGGGACGTACGCCACCGCACGGACCTCGCCGTGGTGCGACGGCCACGAACCCGCCACCGCCGGCTGCTCCTTCGCCGCCCGGGCCAGGGCCTCCGGCAGTTCGGCCGCGGCCGCCGCGCCCAGCCCGGCGACCCGTATCCGCAGGTGCGGGCCGTCCTCCCCGTACCGGATGAAGAACCAGCGCGCCGCTTCCCCGGACGCCACCAGCCCGTCGAGGAGCGGAGCCACGTCCTCGGTCAGGAAGCCGTCGGTGTCCTCGGTGCCGGAGTGCAGGAAGAGGTGGAAGCTGTGCCAGGTGTCGGTCGTCGTCACGTGCGGCCCTTGTTCGTCGGATGGGTCGGCGGGGAAGCCGTCGGCGGGGGAAGCCGTCAGGGGAAGGGATGCGGGTGGATCGCCAGGTCGGCGTAGCGCAGCGGCCGGTCGGTGCGGCCCAGCCGGTACGGGACGTCGAGCAGCCGGGGCAGGCCCCTGGTGCGGTGGTTGACGTGGCCGAAGGTCATCGGCAGCGACCCGGGCACGACGACCTTCGCGCAATGCAGGCCGAGCCGGTCGCGCACACCCGGCTCGGTCTGGTCGACGGCGATCACCTCGAGCCCCTCGTCCGCCAGGCGGCCCACGGTCGCCTCGAGCAGCGCGCCGAGGTCGGCCACGGGCTCCGGCGCCCCGGGCCACGCCTCGGCGACCGTGCGACGCGGCGTGTCGGCGAACAGGAACTCCACCCGGCCGGCCGCCTCGGGGAGGGTGCTCAGGCCCACGTGGTCGTCGAGGGTCAGGACGAGCTCCGGCCGGTCCAGCATCGGGCGGAGCCGCTCGGGATCGTGCGGGCGGCCGTCGGCGAAGGCGCGGTGCGCGGACTCCAGGACGTTGGTGACGACCTCGGCGACCGCCGAACGGATCGCCGTGCGCGGGTCGTGGTGGGCCCCGGCCGCCAGGAACATCCGGGGCGCCCGCGGGTGGGAGCCCTCGTAGAGGCAGACGGCCACGACCGCCGGGATGCCGAAGTCGTTCGTCGCGTCGAGGAGGACGAGCCGGTAGCCGGCCGTGGCCGCCCGGTCGGCGAGCAGAGCCGTGTCGAGGTCCTCGGGCGGCGGTACGACGCGGGGGAGCGGTGTGGCCGCGTACCACGCCATCAGGAACGCGTCCCGCTCCGCGACCTCGAAGAGGCCGTAGAGCGCGGCCTCTTCGAGGCTGTTGCCGAGCCCGCAGCCGTTGGAGGACTCGTACACCACGCGCGGCCGGTCCTCGCCCGGCACGTCCCAGTACGCCGCGTGCTCGGGCACGGCGATCGCCCGGCCCCGGGTCAGCGACCAGCCGTGCACCCAGTCCAGTTCCAGGTCGGGGGCGTACGGGACGGACCGCGACGCCGGATGGCCGTGGTAGGCGGGGTCGGGCAGGCCGAGCCGCTCCGGGTCCACCGCCCGGTCGGGCCCCAGCGCGGCGAAGGACGCGCGCAGCGCGGTGCGCCGACCGGCGGGGCGCATGCCCGCGTACCGTTCGACGCTCTCGAAGAGCGCCACCCGCTCGCTGTCGGCGAAGTCGCCGGCGCGGCCGTATCCGCCGTCGTCCAGCGGCCGTCCGTCGGTCACGAGCGCCGTCGTCAGGCAGAAGGCGGAGTCCTCCGACCGGAACAGCCCGCGCACCGGGCCGAACCGCTCGTCGTGCAGGGCCGCGCGCAGATCTGCGTTGCCGGTACGGGCATTGGCGCCGCGCAGCCGCGTCGGGTCGGGCAACGGGCGGGGGCCGGACGGCAAGGGCGCGACCGCCTCCGCGGAGTCCGGCGGCAGGGGCCGGCACACCGCACAGCCACCGACCGGGCGGATGCGGTGGGTGGACCAGGTGGCACGTGCGGTGTGCACGACGTACACCGTGGCCGTCTCCGCCGGAGCGGATCCGGCCGCCTCGGTCCGGGCGGCTTCCAGGAGATCCATCGCGAGGGCGCCGATCGCCTCGCCCAGCGCGGGGGACGGTGCACCGGCCAGCTCGAGCCCCGGGCTCCGCCACGGCACGCGGCCGCCGGTCGTGGCCAGGCGCTGGTACTCCGCACACGACAGACAGGCGGCCGCGCCCGCCCGCAGCACGGGCCCGACCACGGCCAGCGCCCCGTCGAAGCGCACCGGAACCAGGTCCACCGGGTGCGCGAGCGCATGGCGGCTCAGCCGCTCGGCGAGCTCCAGCGTCCATCGCGTCAGCAGGACGACGGCCGGGCCCTCCGTGGCCGCCGACGCGGACTCGGCGTCGAGCACGGGCACGGGCAGGGAGCCGAGGAGAGGGGGTACGGCCGGTGTCATCGTTCGCCCTCCTCGGCGGTCAGTACGGTGAAGCCGAACGCGCGCAGCAGCGCGACGAGTTCATGGTCCTGCGTCGCCGTCTCGTCGGCGCGCAGCCCGGTCGGCCCGGTCAGCCCGGTCAGCCCGGTCAGTCGGTGCAGGGCGGTGTGCAGCGCGGGCTCGCGCCGGGCCACGTCCGCCAGCCAGCCGGTGGTCCAGCCGTTGTCCTCCCAGGCGGCCGTGCGCGCGTCCACGGTGGCCAGGGCGGCCGCGGAGCCGTCCGACCCGCAGGGATACCGGACGGTCAGCTCCTCGCCCGCCGCGCTGACGGCGGCGACGGCCGAGAGCGCGGCGAACGCGGCGGCGTCCCCGGGGGTCGCCTCGACGGCCCGCCCGAGGACCTGTCCGAGGTCCTGGCCGACGTCCTGCCCGGCGTTGTGGACGACGGCGTGGTACGCGTCCTCGTCCGGACGCACCCGGAACACCTCCAGGCGGGCACGGACTCCCTGACGTACGGTCAGGGCCGTCCACCAGTGACGGGCCTGCGGGTGGCCGAACCAGAGTGCCGAGGGCAGTGGGGTGTCACCCGGGGCGGGCGCGGTCGTACGGGCGGCGGACCGGCGCAGGGCCCGGCCCCAGGCGTGCGAAGGGGTCGCCCCCACAGCCCGGCACGCCCCGCCCAGTCGGGCCTCGGCCGCCCGGCAGAACGCGTCGAGCCGTGCCAGGTCCAGACGCGGCGCACCGGCGAGCACGGTGCCGTCCGGCAGGTCGCAGGCGGCGAGCGGCACGGGCAACTGCCGCAGGTCTCCCGGCAGCGGCGAGGGGAGCACCCCGGTCCGCTCGTCGCCCAGCGCCGACACCCGCCCCAGCGCCTCGGCCAGGGTGCGTGCGGGATCGAGGGCCACCCGGCGGTCCGCGTCGAGCCGGTCGGGCCCGAGCCACGTGTGGTAGTCGGCCCGCAGCGGTCGTACGCCCGCCACCAGCACGGCGGGCAGTCCGGGCAGCAGCCGCTGGTCGTCCCCCTCGCTCGCGGGGTCCGGCAGCCCGCCGACCGCGCACAGCAGCCGGTGGGCCGCGGATCCGGCGAGTAGCGAGGCGAAGGCGGCCGAGGACCACGGGGGTGACGGGGGCGATGGGGGTGCGGCGGGCGTCAGCCGGGCGGCCAGCGCCGCCGCGTCCGCCCGGACCTGTTCCGGGCCGCCCGGGGCCGTGACGTATCCGGCGTCGCCGCACACCCCGGCGGCGACCGCCCACCGCGGCTCACCCTCCCCGGCGCACAGGAGGACCGCGCCGGCGGGCAAGGCCCTCCCGGCGGCGTACGAGACAGAAGCGCCGCCCTGTGACAGCGCCCGTCCCGCCGCCTCGGCCAGCGGACCGCCGACGGCGCCGGCCAGGACCTGGACCCGCGCCGCCGCGATCGCCGACGCCGCCTCCACGGGCCGCTCGGCCGTCGCCGCCACCCAGTCCGGGGTGGGATCGGCGGGTGCCTCCACGATCAGGTCGTGCGCCCGCAGCTGCGCGATCAGCGTGTCCAGCGCCTTCCGCACGGAGGACCCGGCCTCCGCCTGCCGCAGCAGCTCGGTGGACTCGCCCGTGCGCAGCGGCTCTTCGAGCAGCCGCCACAGGGCGGGCAGCGCGGTGCTGCCCTCCAGGGTGACGCTGCCGCGCCTGCCTCGCAGGTGAAGCCCGTTGCGCAGGAGCGTCACGGCGACTCCGGGGCGCAGCCGCCAGGCGGTCACCGGCCCGGGCGCGGGCGCGGGCACGGATTCGGACCCGGGCTCGGGGGCGTCCGACGTCATGATCTTCCCTCCACCGCGTCGATGACCGCGCCCACCTGCGCCCGCCAGTCGCAGCCGGTCAGGCGCGGGACCGTGCGGACGACCAGGTAGGCGGCGAGATAGCGTTCCAGCGGCCGGATGTCGCAGATCGCGAAGAGCCGGTACAGGGCGTTGGTGCAGGCGCGGTACACCAGGTAGTCGGGGCGGTTCCACATCGTGCCCTGCGGGTCGGAGCGGCGCAGGAGCCGGTGGAACTCGCTGTACCGGGTGCGGATGTCCTGGTTCCAGCGTTCCATCGCGTCCGCGTCCCCGGTGGCGGCCGCCCGCTCGCGGTATTCGAGCGGGAGACCGTGCAGATCGGCCCCGGCGTCGTAGCGACTCCGCGCGAGCCGCCAGGCGCCGGCCGACCACTCGGCCCACTCCCGCTCCCAGCCGTGCGCACCGCCGTCGGCGATCCGGCCGACGAGGCCGGTCACCGCCTCGCCCGCGCCGTCCCACCGGCGTGCGAAGCCCTCGCGCAGCCGTCCGTCCGGGTCGTCGTGGACCAGGAAGTCCTCGAGATGCGATACGTACGAGTAGTGGCCGCCCGCGAGCCCTTCGGGGTGGGCGGAGGCATGCGCGGCGAGCGCGGCCACGGCGAGCTGCATCCGCGCCTGGGCGCTGTCGTCGTGCGCGCCGAGGAACCCGGCACCCGCCCCCAGCGCGCTCAGACCCGCGCGCAGCAGGTCGTCGCGCAGGGCCAGGCCGTCGGCGCCGAGGAGGCCGAGCGTCGAGGAGAGGTCGGCCGGTTCGATCCGTACCGTGTTGTCCGCCACGATCGGGCCGTAGGGCGGGGCGATGAGCTCGGCGCGCCCGGCCTGGGCGGCCCGGTCGAGCAACTCGGCCTCGGTGAGGTCGCCGACGGAAGGGTGCGCACCGATCCAGTCGCGCAGCGCGCGGGCGGCGTCCTCGGCGGCCGGCTCGAGCCGTTCCGCCGGGCCGTGGAGACGGAGCCGCAGGTGGGGACCGTGCAGCCAGTGCCGTTCGACATGGGCGGCCAGGCCTTGCGCCGTGCACGACGCGGCGAGCGGCAGCAGGGCCTCGCGCAGCAGCGGCGCCTTGACCGGCTGGTGGTAGTACGCGACCACGTCGCGGACGATGGCGTCGTGGGGGTCGACTCCGGGCACGGCGGGTTCCTCGGCTCTCCGGTTGCGGGTCATCGGGGCCGTCCGGCCCGGTAGGTCTCCACGACGAGCTCCACCGCCCGGGCCGGCGCGGTGAGCCCGCCGGGCGCGGGCAGCGCCTCCTCGAACACCACGCCGTCGGGGTGGCGGGCCAGCCACTTGGCCAGACAGCGCAGGTGGAGTGCGTTGCCGAGGTCCACGAACTGCGGCTTGGGGCGGCGCAGGTGGGTCAGGAAGTCCTCGGCCGCGTGCCCGGTCGGGGCGGTGGCGACGGGATGCAGGAAGAGCTGTTCGGGCAGGTCGAGCAGCGCGCGCCAGCGGGCCGTGGCCTGGGCCGGTACTCCCTGGGCGGCGGCCAGTTCCGTACGCAGCGCGTCGGCGACGCCGGGCGGCAGCAGCCAGCGGCGGCGTCGCAGGACGACATGGCGGTGGCGGAGCCTCGGCGTACGCACCACCTGGCCGCCCGGGGCCGGGAGGGTGTACCGGGGCGCCAACGAGCCGAAGTCGACGACTCCATGGGGCTGGTCGCCGAGAGCCGCGCCGATCCGGCGCGGCAGCATGATGGGCGCGAGGAAGCCCGGGTACAGCACGTCGAGCGTTTCGCCGGTGGACCGCAGCCGCAACCGCACCTGGTCGGTGGCCTCGTCGTGGACGAGTTCCACGTCGGGCTCACCGATCGACGCGGTGCGGCGGTCGGGTCCGAACTCGTCCGGGACGAGCAGCGGGTGGAGATTGGCGTTGAACCCGCCGACCGGGCGGATCTGCGCGGCCCGCGCGTCCGCGCCCAGACCGCGGCGGATCTGCCGGGCCACCTCGTCGGCGGCCCGCGGGTCGAGGGTGTCCAGGAACCTGCTGGTGAACCGGCCCCAGCCGCTGTAGACGCGGTTCACACACAGCATGCCGCCGGCCGGGTCGCGCTGGAGGAAGAAGGAGTAGGAGAGCGGACGTTCCAGGGCCCAGCGCGGCAGCCGCTCGCCCAGGCCCTTGACGAGGTCCGGGGGCAGGACGACGTCGTCGGCGCCGGTCGGTTCGTGGGAGGCGACCGCTTCCCGGACAGCGCCTTTCCGGACGGCGTCTTCCCGGGCGGCGCCTTCTCGGACGGCGTCGGCGAGCTCCCGGCGAAGAGCCGCCTGCTCCGCGGTGCCGGTGGGGAAGTCGGCCCGGTCCGCAGGGGCCAGGGCCGCGAGCCGGCCGGCCTTCTCCCATGCCTCGGCGATGTCGTCGCCGAACTCCCACGGATGGCGGCAGCGGCCCCCGCTGCCGTACCGCTCGACGAAGCGGTCGCGCACGACACGGCGCATGAGATGGCCGAGGTCGAAGAGTTCGGCCAGCGCGGTGACCTCGCCGAGCGCCTCGTGGTCGGCGCCGTCCAGGAAGCCGTCGAGCCGCAGCGGGCGCGGTGCGACGACGTCCTCGGACAGGACGTTGAGCGGGGCGGAGCCGGCCGGGACCGCGCGGCCGGCGTCGGCGAGCAGGGTGGACCAGCGCCGCGAGAGGTCGGCGAGGAGGGCGGGGCGCTCGTCGGCGGCGGCGGATGCGAAGCCGGCCGTCAGGTGGGCGATCGCGTCGAGGCACCCGGCCAGCGCCCGGTCGTGTTCACCACCGGCCTCCTGCTCCTGGTCGTCGGCGTGACGTTCGTCGTGCGCTCCGCCGAGCGTGCGCAACCATGCGGCGAGCCGGCCCAGCGGGTCGTCCTCCTGCGGCCGGACCGGATCGACGGGTACGAGCAGACCCGCCTGGACGAGGCGGTCGAGGAAGGCCCGGGCCGCCGCGCGGCCGTCGTCCGTGCCGGGCAGGGCGGCGGCGAGAGCGTCCGTCAGCTCGTCGAGTCCGACCGGGTTCTCGGCCCGCTCGGTGACCAGCCGCAGGGGTCCGCTCGCGGCAAGCTCCGCCTGGTCCTCGTCGACGACGAGGTAGCGGCCTCCGGCGAAGGCGACCCGGCCGCGCGAGTACGCCGCCCGGCCGTCGGCGATCCGTGCGGTGCTGGTGATGCGGTGGGGGAGTCCGGCGCGGCGGTGCGGAGCGTCGAGGAGGGCGGCGGTCAGCGCGGCCGTCAGGGTGCGGTTGACCTTGACCGTCGATGTCAACGGGCCGTCGACGAGGTCGGCTTCACCCCATGACGGCACGTGTCGGTGTGCGGCGGAGGGCTGGTGCAGCGGGCCCCAGCCGACCGCCGTGAACCACGACAGCGGGCTGGTCTTGGTGCTGGCCCGCAGGGCGTAGCGCAGCACGTTGGGTTCTTCCTTGCGCGCTCTGCGGTCGTCCGCGCCGGTGCCGGCGCGTCGTACGGCCCGGAGCAGGTCGGTGCTGGTGAGCGCGACGGCCCGGGCGAGGGCCGGCTCCCGGCACAGGGCGGCGAGCGCGCCGCGCTCGGCTTCGAGGGCCCGGCCGGCGGCGTGGTCGAGCTCGACGAGGAGCGCGTCGCGGCGGTCCCTCAGGGCGAGCCAGGTCGCGAGCCGGGGCACGCGCCGGGGAAGGTCGCCGAGGCGGTCGAGTACGGCGGGGCGTGGGGCGCGGCCGTTGTGCAGGGCGCGGCGCAGGGGGAGGACGACGTCCCGGTGGAAGGCGTCCGGGTGGCTGTCCCGGGCGGCGTACAGGTCGTCGCAGAGCGGGCCGGTGAGTTCCAGCAGCTCGCCGTCCAGCGTGGCCAGACGGGCGAGTGACGCGCGGAACTCCGCCGCGGCCGGACTCTGCGCCGGGTACGCGAGGACGGTCGCGCGCGCGAGCGCGTGCGGCGCGGACCGCACGAGGTGGCCGACGGGGTCGGCGCCCGCGGAGTACGGCATTCGGGTCGCCGTCCCTTTCGTAAGGCGTGTACCTGCCGCGGGCCGTCCCGTGGTGCGGTGGGCGCGGCCCGCGGCGGGCGTCATGGAATCGAGTGCCTCCGGGTACGCGTCACAGGACGCGTACCCGGACTACTGCGGAAGGTGCGGCAGCTGCGGGGTCGCGCACGACGACGAACCGCAGGAACAGGAGCTGCCGCCGTTGGAGGCGCCGCCCTCGGGGAGCGCGATCGTGTCGCGCATCGAGGTGACGGTGAGCTCACCGAGGTCGAGGTCCTCGAGCTCGAAGCCGAGGGCGCCCGTGGTGTCGGACATGGGGTTCTCCCTTGCCGGTCTGCTGACGGACGAGTGAGGGACGGACGGCGTCCGGTGGACGCCGTCCGTGGTGTGCCCGAGGTCAGCCCAGGTCGGGCATACCGGTCTCGAGCTGCGGCTGTGCGCAGGACGAGGAGGCCTGGCAGGAGCAGGAACCCCACGACGCGCCGCCCTCGGGAAGCGCGGCGGTGTCGCGCATCGAGGTGACGGTGAGCTCGCTGAGGTCCAGCTCCAGGTCCTGGAGGGCGAAGTCGGTGTTACGGGCCAGGTCGGACATGCTTATCCCCTTGATGTGGAGGCGAAGGCCGAAAAGTGCACTGAATGGAGGTGCTGAATGGAACCTGGCGGTCCGCCGAGAGCGCGTCACATGGCCCGAAGTCATGCCAGTGATGCCCGGTGACCGAAAGTGATCACAACGTTGCGGGCATGACTATAGGGCTGTCACCAGGCGGATTGTGTTGGATCATTTCGTGATTGGCCGGAACATTGCGTTGGCTTATTTGCGACGGGTGCGCAAATCCGGTTGCCCGTACGGGAGTTGGCTCCGAAGGGCCTTGCGGGGTCGTCCCCGGGCGGCCGGGCGCCGGCCGGGGCCTTCCGCGAGCCGGTCGAGGCGCAAGGCCGTGACGCACGTCCTGCCGGCCTCGCGTTGGTGCCGCCCCTGCACCTTGCCAACTGTCTTGAATCAGCATTGTCGACAGCCGGGAACAGGGACGCATTCGATAATCATCGACACCGTCGAGTTCCCGTGAACGAACGGCCCGAAGCGTGGTCCGAGACCATGGCGCCGGGCAGGTGACCCAGCGCGTCGACTTCCTCGAGACGGCGACCTTCGGGGCCCGGACAGAAATGATGCCGCTGGGCGCGGCATCGAGCAGTACCGGCAGAGTTGCCTGCTCAAGCGGGGTGACATGGGCTTCTTCGACAGCTCCCGGTCATTCGACACGTTCGCCGACGACACCCCGGGGAAAACGATTCTCTTCCATATCCCCAAAAAAGATCCTGCGGCTTCCGAACGAACAGTTCACCCGCCTGTGCCGGCTCTCCTTTCCGTGGACCGAGGGCGTCGGCCGTCTTTTCGGTCGGTACCTGGTGGGAATGGCGGAGGAATACGTCCGTTGCACACCGCAGGACGTCACCCGCCCCCTGCGCCGGCCCTGCGACGCCGGGCCTCAGGCAAGGGCGACGAGGGTCTCCGCCGCCAGTCCGTGGAGGAAGGCGGGGCACACCCACGCGTCCAGGGGCTCGTCCTCCTGATCCTCCTCGTCCTCCGAGTCCCAGCCGTAGTACTCGGAGATCTCGGCCCGGCCGCCCGGGCTGCGCAGGAGGTAGCCGACCTGGCTCGTGTGGTCCGGATCGTTGGTGGAGGGATGCTCGCCGGGAGCGTGGGCACACGGCTCGTCGTCGCCCAGCAACGCGACGGCGGCCTCGACCCCCTTGATCATCGCGTCCGGTACCGAGCGGTCCGTGATCCGCTCCGACGCCGCGTACCAGCAGGTCGCGTGCATGGTCACCAGGTAGCCGGCCAGCACCCCGCGGGTGGGGCGGGCGGGCAGGCTGCCGGCCTCGTCGACCAGGTCCTCGGCCGGATCGCCGTAGGGGTAGTCGTTCACGATGCCCGAGAGCGTGCTGATGGCGCTGTGGTGGTGCTCCGGCGCTCCCATGGGGACACGACGGACGGTGAACGGGGCGATCACGTCCACGGCGAGCCGGGCCCACCCCGCGACGTTGCGGGGGCACAGTATCCGCTCGGCGTCGACGTCACCGTCCCCCGCCGCGAGCTCGCCGGTCAGCAGCCCGGTGTCGCCGTGCCAGATCTCGTCCTCCAGCGCGCGCATCCCGGTCTCGTACGGGTGGTCGTCGTGCGGGCACGGCCGGCCCCCCAGCTCCCGCACCGCGGCGCGCAGGGCGTCGAGGGCGGTGCGCTCGGCCTCCCGTCCGGGACGCCAGGCGAGGTAGCCCGACATGGCCACCAGCCCGGCGACCCACACATGCGCACGCTCGCCGCCGGGATCGGCGGCGAGCCCGCGGGCGCAGTCCAGGACGAGCGGGTCCGCCTCGTCCGCCGGGGAGGTGTCGCTGACGCGCCGCCAGGCTTCGGCGAGGCGGTCGGGGGTCGGTTCGGTCGCATTGATCATGACCTACAGGACACGGCCGGCCCCGGCACGGTTCCCGGCGGCGGGGCACGGCGCCTGTGCGGGACCTCACTCCCCCCGGTGGGGCCAGACCTGGTCCAGTACGGCCTGGGTCGCCCGGCTCGTGCGGGCCCGGTCGGCCGGCGACAGCCAGGCCACCTCGGCGATTTCGGCCCGGGGGGCCGGGGTGCCGCGGTAGTCGGCCGTGTAGCAGGTCATACGGACCTGGGTGCCGGCCGACGCCCCGTGGGCGGGGGCCTGGACGGTGAACGCCGGGGTGATCGTCCCGGGCAGGAGATCGACGCCGAGCTCCTCCCGGATCTCCCGGATCAGGGCCTGGTGGGCGCTTTCCCCGGGCTCGGGCTTGCCGCCCGGCAGGTAGTAGGCGTCCTTGCCCCGTGAACGCGCGGCGAGAACCCGGCCGTTGTCCAGCCGGATCCACGCGACCTTCTCGATCACCGCAGGCCTATGTCGGTGCCGAAGTACCGGTCGCCGAAGTCGCCGATGCCGGGAATCATGTAGGCGTTCTCGTTGAGCCGCTCCTCGATGGAGGAGGTCACGATGCGCACCTTCGGGAAGCGCCGGCAGACGGCGTCGATGCCCTCGGGAACGGTGATCAGGTTGACGAAGACGATGTTCTCCTCGGCGACGCCCTTGTCGAGGAGGAGGCGGATCGTGGCGACCGCCGTGCCACCGGTGGCGAGCATCGGCTCCATCAGGAGGACGTGCCCCTCGGTGATGTCGGCCGGGAGCGAGGTGTAGTAGAGGTGGGGCTGCTTGGTCTCCTTGTCCCGCTGCATGAGGATCTTGCCGATGCGGACGTCCGGGAGGACGGCGCGCAGCTCGCCCTCCATGCTCTCGCCGGCCCGTACCACGGACACGCCGCAGACGGGGGAGGCCGGGCGCAGGCCCTCGTACGTCGCCCCGACGGGCGTGGTGACGTCGTGCCGCTCGTACGGCAGCAGGTCGAGCCCCGCTTCGATCAGCATGCGGATGACGAGGTCGGAGGCGTGGAGGAACGCGTCGCGGCGTGCCCCGCGGTCCCGCATGACGGTGTGCAGGGCCCGCAGCCGCGGGGTCTGGGGCAGCAGGTGGACACTGCTGCCGAGGTAGGCGTCGATGTCGAAGGACGACGCGTCGAAGGACGGCTGGTCGATCGACGGCTCGTCGGTGGACGGCTGTGCGATGGTCGGCATGGAGGCCGGTCTCCCAAGGCTCGAGGGGTCTGCGCGAAGAGTCACTCGGTGGGCGGTTGTTCGAAGGACGGCGGCAGGGCGGGCGTGGCCGTGAACTGCGCGGCCGCGTGGCGGTAGACGGACCTGCCCGAGGTCCGCTCCCACAGCAGCCGCATGACGTACACGAGCTTGGGGTTGTGCTCCTCCGCCTCTTCGAAGGACCGGGCGACCGTCAGCCGCCAGTCCGTGGCCCAGACGTCGCGGTCGCCCGCGTCGACCGCCTCGCCGAACGCGGAGTGCAGGGCCTTGAGCTTGCTCTCCTCGGGGAAGTCCGCGAGGGCGAAGACCACGCCGAGCGTGCCGGTCCAGAAGCAGGTGACGGCGTACCGCCGCAGGTCCTCGGGCAGCCGGTCGGCGATCTGCTCCATCGCGTGCAGCGACGTGAGCAGATGCAGCAGGACGAAGTCGCCCGGACGGGACAGGTACAGCAGCGTCACCGCGTAGTACAGCTGCTCCCAGCTTGCGGCGACGGGCTGCCCGGCGATCCATGCCGGGATGTCGTCGATCAGCGGGTGCCCTTCGGCGAGCATCCTGGCGTTGCGGTACTGAAGCCCCGACCGGGCGAGTTCGGGGTGGATGCCGGCGGGCAGCTCCCCGTCGGGGACGGTGCCGATCTCCCGCGCCCAGTCGCGCAGCGCGTCGCGGTCGTCGTCCCAGGCGCCCGCGACGCGGAACAGGGAGTCCAGGGGCGAGGCGTCCGCCGGTCCGTCGTCGGGCGCGGAGACCCGCTCGGGGTGGCAGGAGACGTACGAGAACACCATGTACGCCAGCCCCTCGACGGTCATCCACCGGTTGCCCGCGTCCAGCGCCCACCCCAGGTGGATGGTGGCGTGGGTGAAGGCTCCGACCCAGCCGGGCAGCAGCGTCGGGACGTAGCGCCGCAGCACTTCGTCCATGCCGAGCTCGCGTTCCTGGCGGTCGAAGAACTCGCAGAGGGCGGTGAAGTCGGTGCGCCGGCCGAGGTAGTCCTTCCAGTTGTCCTCCGTGACCCGCGACCCGGCCGGCCTGGCGGGCTCCAGGCCGCAGCCATAGGTGGTCAGGGTCGCGTAGCCGTCGTAGTAGGCCTTGATGCGCTCCGGGGCCGCTCCGAGACGGGCCAGGGCGACCACGGCGTGCTTGACGTGGTTGCTGAGGTGGCCGTTGAACTCGATGTGGTGGCTCCGGTCGTCCAGCAACTGCTCGACGAGGGGCGAGTGGTGCACGTTCGAGGACACTTCCGGGTTCACTTCCGGTCTTCCTTCCGGCCGCGGGTCTGCGACAGGTAGATGCCGAGGAGCACGACCGCGACCCCCAGGCACCGCAGCCCGGTGGGGGACTCGCCCCCGGCCTGCCAGTCGATGAGGACGGCCGCGATCATCTGGCCGCTGATCACCAGCAGCGCGGCCTGCATCGCCCCGAGCCGGGGGAACACATAGCTGTTGACCGCCACGAACAGGGCGCCGAAGAAGCCGCCCAGGTACGCGGCCCAGGGGACGGAGGCCCCCCATTCCCACTGGCCGAGCACGACCAGGGCCACGCTGAGGAAGACGAATCCCACGACGTGGTTCCACAGGGAGGCCTTGAAGGGGCCGATCGCGGAGCTGAGCCGGCCGTTGAGGGCGCGGCTGGTGCCGATCACGGCGCCGTTGAGGAACGCGAGAAACACATAGAGGAGCACGGTCACGACCCGCCGAAGATGATGAGGGCACTGCCCGCGAGCACGCACAGCGCCACGAGGCCGTCCATGGGCACGATCCGCCGCTTCGGGCTGTTGAAGAGCCCGAAGTGGTCGGAGACGAGCCCGAAGACGATCTGGCCCACGAGCATCATCGCGATCGTGCCCGACAGCGACAGGCTTCCGTTCACCGTGACGGCGGCCAGAATGACGGTGAAGGCACCGGGGATGCCGCCGAGGTAGACCCAGCGGGGCACCCGCGTCGGCGCGCTCCTCTCCTCCCCGTCCGCGCGTCGCCGCCGGGACAGCCGGGCGCCGGTCAGCAGGACGAGGAGGAGCGCCACCACCGCGCCCAGGCCGTGCGCCGTCCAGGAGGCGAAGGTGGGTGTGGTGTGCTCGGCCAGCAGGCTGTTGTAGTGGATCATGAGGGCGAGCAGGGCACCGGCCGCGATGCCCAGGACCCAGTCGGTGGAACGTCCGAACACGATCGCCGCCCTAGTCGCGCACGGA
The DNA here is from genome assembly GCF_040932295.1 of Streptomyces sp. C36. Lineage (NCBI taxonomy): Bacteria > Bacillati > Actinomycetota > Actinomycetes > Kitasatosporales > Streptomycetaceae > Streptomyces > Streptomyces sp. C36. Next base: position 709,375 of record NZ_JBFQGI010000001.1, read on the forward strand.
GGCGGTGGTGATGCGGTCGAGGACGTCGTCGAAGGTGTCGACCAGCCAGGTCGGCTCCGCCGAACGCAGCTCTTCCACGCCGTGCACGCCGTAGGTCACACCGATCGACCGCATGCCGCAGGCCCGGGCCATCAGCAGGTCGTGGGTGGTGTCCCCGACCATCACGGCACGCTCGCCGTCCATGCCCAGTTCGCGCAGGATCACCTGCCCCGACTCGGGGTGCGGCTTGGGGTGGGCGACCTGGTCGGCGCCGACCACCATGCGGAAGTGGTGCTTGAGGCCCGCCGAGGTGAGCAGCGCGTCGGCGCTCGCGGAGAACTTGCTGGTGGCCACGGCCAGGATCACGCCGTCGTCCTCCAGGGCGGCGAGGCCCCGCGCCACGCCGGGGAAGAGAAGGTCCGCCGCCTTCGGCAGGACGATCTCGCGGAAGGCGGACAGGTACTGCCGTACGCCCTCGGCGACGCGCGGGTCGTCGTCCGCGACGCCCATGAGCGAGCCGAAGGCCCGCTCCAGCGGAAGGCCGATGGTGGCCCGTATCTCCTCGGGTCGGGGGGCCTCGAGGCCCATGGTGGCGAAGGCCGCGGTGAACGTCTCGACGATTCCGCGCGGTGTGTCGACGAGCGTGCCGTCGAGGTCGAAGACCGCCAGGGTGCTCATCGGGCACCGCCCGACGTGTTCGCGGAGCCCTCGGAGCCCTCGGCGCGCAGAGCGGCGTGGGCCACGGCCAGCCGGCCGGCCAGTTCCGCCGTGCTGATGAGGACGGACATGTTGGCCTGGGCCGAGCGGCCGTCGGTGACCTTGTCGACGGCACGCATCAGGTACTTGGTGATGGCGTTGCCCCGCACCCCCTCGCGCTCGGCGGCGCCGATCGCGTCGGCGATCGCGGCGTCGACCTCGGCGCTGTCGATCGCGTCCTCCTCGCCGATCGGCGTGGCCACCAGGAAGGAGCCGTTGCCGCCGAGGGCCCAGTGGGCCTCGACGGCGCGGGCGATCACGGCCTCGTCGTCCAGGCGGTGGGGGCTGCGGATGCCGCTGGTGCGGCAGTAGAAGGCGGGGAACTCGTCGAACCGATAGGTGACCAGGGGCACGCAGTGGGTCTCGAGGAACTCCATGGTCAGACCGAGGTCCAGGATGCTCTTCGCACCCGCGCAGACCACGGCCACCTTGGAGCGCGTGAACTGGATGAGGTCCGAGGAGACGTCCATGGTGGTCTCGGCGCCGCGGTGCACCCCGCCGATGCCGGCGGAGGCGAAGAACGGGATGCCCGCGAGCTCCGCCGCCACGAGGGAGGAGGCCACGGTGGTGGCGCCCATGCCGCCCCGCGCCAGGACGACGGGCAGGTCCCGGCTGCTGACCTTGGGGATGCCGGGCGTCGAGGCGAAGCGCTCGATGTCCGCGTCGGTCATGCCGATGAGGATCCGCCCGTCCTCCACGCCGATCGTGGCCGGAACGGCGCCGCCCGCCCGGACGGCAGCCTCCACCTTCCGCGCGGTGGCGGCGTTGTCCGGGTAGGGGAGGCCGTGGGTGATGACGTTGGACTCCAGTGCCACCACCGGTGCACCGGAGCGGACCGCCTCCGCGACCTCTTCGCTGTACACCAGGGGAATGTCGCCGGGCTGAGGGCGGCGCGTGGTCATGCGTGTTCCGATCTTTGTCGTGGTTCTTCGGAGCTGTCAGTGAGAGCCGTCAGCAGGAGCTGTCAGTAGTTGGGCGTTTTACGGAGCAGTTCCCTGCGCCCCACCAGCTCGGGTCGGTAGACGTCGTCGTCCCAGGCGCTCTGCTCGACCGGCTCGAGCGCGATGGACACGACTCCCTCGTCGCATCCGAAGGCCGACTGCACGGCCTTGGTCACCGCGGCGACCAGCTCGGACTCGCGTTCCTCGCTGAGCGCGACGGGGAAGTGCTTGATGTTCACGTGGGGCAAGATCAGCTCCTTGTTCCGGTTCTCGCCTCGGGCCTCGTCACGGTCCCGCAGCCCGTGCCGGATCGCCCGCAGCAGTTCGTCGATGTCCGGGTCGCGCAGCAGGCTGTAGTGGTCGGCCTCGAGCGTGACCACCGTGGGGGCCTGTGCGGAGAAGCCGTCGCTGTTCTCGATGAACGAGTAGTCGTCGCCCCGCGCCTTGAAGATGGTGACGGGGGCCTTGATCCGGCGCTCCCGCAGTTCGCGGAAGGTGTAGGTGAACTCGTAGGTCCGCCGGACGATACGGACGATCCTCTTCACGAGTTCGGTGTCGAGGCCGCTGTAGGCGGTGCCGATGAAATCGGCGAAGCTCTCGTCGTCGGTGGCCTGGCGCAGGCACGCGTCCAGCAGCGGACCGCTGATCGTGCCGGTGAAGACGGAGAAGAGGATCGTCACGAACGCCGGGTTGCGGTAGTCCGGCTCGTCGCCGTGCACCGCCGCGTCGTCGGCCCTGACCTCGGGCGACCCCGGGGCGATGAGGAAGAGGTTCTCCACCGTCTCGCCGGCCCGCTCGAGCCGGTGCGCCGTCTCGAAGGCCACCCGCGCGCCGAAGGAGTAGCCCCACAGGGTGTACGGGCCGGTGGGCTGGACCTGCTTGATGGCCTTGATGTCCTCCGCGGCCATCTCCGCGATGGTGTCGTAGGGCACCTCGCCCTCGTTGATGCCGTGCGCCTGGACGCCGTAGAAGGGGCGGTCGGCGTCCAGCCGGCCCGCGAGCAGCCGCAGGTTCATGGGGTAGCCGCCGAGCCCGGGCCAGCAGAAGACGGGACGCCCCGAGCCGGCGTCGTGCAGCCGGACCAGCCGTGAGACCGCGCCGTCCCGGCCCCCCGCGCCGAGGTCGTCGACGCGTCGCGCCAGCTGCTCGACGGTCGGGGACTCGAAGAGGGCCTGCAGCGGCAGCGCGCTCGAGAAGGACTTGTTGATCCGGTTGATGAGGGAGACCGCGATGAGCGAGTTGCCACCTGAGGCGAAGAAGTCGTCGCGGATCGAGACGGCGTCCCGCCGCATCAGCTTCTTCCAGAGGTCCCCGATCCGCTTCTCGGTCCGGGACCTCGGCGGGACGAAGGGACGGTCGGCGAAGTCCACGTCGGTGCGGTCGGAGGCGCGCAGCGCGTTGACGTCTATCTTCCCGTTGGCGGTGAGCGGCAGCCGGTCCAGGACGACGACCTTGTTCGGCACCATGTAGTCGGGAAGGAAGTTGACCAGGTCCTCCTTGATCATTTCGGCCGGTCCCTGCATATGGACGATGTCCTCCTTCATCCCCTTGCTGCGGACCTGCGCGGGGCTCACCCGGCCGCCGAGGAAGAAGTAGGAAGGACCGACGCGGTCGCCGCGCTCCCGCAGGACGGCGCCGATGCGCTTGGCCGCGGGCAGGTCGTGGCCGGTCTCGGAGCTGTAGCCGGACGCCATGAACCCGAGGCCCAGGTCGTTCATCTGCAGCCGCTGGAGGGCCCGGCCGAGGTCGGCGTAGGCGAGCCAGCCGCGCTCGGGCCGGCTCAGCACCGTGATGCCGAACTGCGACCGGTCGTAGACGCGCTGGTTGATGGCGATGACGTCCTTCTTACGGACGACGTCGTCCGATATTCGCTCCAGGTCGCCGCCGGTGTACCGGTACTGACCGGCCGCCAGGTCCGCGACCTTCCCCGGGTGGGCCTGGACGCACACGTCGAGCGGCTCCTCTGCCACACGCCGGTCGAAGGCGACGATCTCCGCCGTGCCCAGGTAGTAGTCCTCGTCGGCGCACTCCAGGTCCCCGCGCACGGCGGGACGCAGCTCCAGCTCGCCGATGCCCAGCCCGTATCCGGGCAGGATCTCGTCGAAGAGGCCCACCATGTGGCCGGTCTCGATGGCCAGGACTTCCTGGATGTTGTTCTTGTAGACCGGCTCGATCGCGCTCTTCCTGCCCATGAAGTGGGCCCGGATCCGGGGCGCGCCGCCCGCGTCCGGCAGTTCCCGGATCAGCACCAGGCTGTGCCGCGCGGGGTGGTAGTAGTACTGCCCGGCGCGCAGCCCGGCGATTCCGCTGAGCTCCAGGTACAGCTGCGTCGCGTAGAGCGAGCCGGGCGAGGCGTATCCGTACTTCGGCAGGAGCCGCTCGGTGCTCCGGTACTGCCCGAAGTACCGCAGGATCGCACCGAGTTCAGCGATGTCCAGATCCCCTGGCGCCCGCGAGAACGTGCCGCGCACGGTGCGCCCGAGTAGGCGGAGGATGTCCTCCCGGGAGACGTCGCCGCCCTCGTAGAACCGGTAGGTCTTGCGCGCGAAGACGCGCCGCCGCTGCTCCGGGGTCGCCTCCGCGCCCGGAAGAGCGACCACGTCCTTGCCCGCCAGCTCCGCGTCCCCCCGGGCGCCGGCGTCCGACAGCTGGGCGCGGACCTGGAGCTTGCTCGCCTTCGACTGATGGTGGGCACCGTGGTTGCCCTGGTCCATCAGCGCCGCTTCCTTCGGGCTCAGCTCGACGCAGGCGATGAGGTTCTGGAAGCCGGTGCGCGGATCGTCCTTGACGAGTACGGCCGCGTTCTTGACCCAGTCGTGGGCCTCGATCGCCAGCTTGATCTCGTCCAGCTCCACCCGGAAGCCGCGCAGTTTGATCTGGCTGTCGGCCCGGCCGGCGAACTGGACCGTGCCGTCGTCGTTCCAGGAGGCCAGGTCGCCCGTGCGGTAGAGCCTGTCCTCGCCCGCGAACGAACCATCGACGAATCGTTCCGCCGTCATCTCCGGCCGGTCGAGGTAGCCCCGCGCCAGCTGGACCCCGCCGATGTACAGCTCGCCGATCTCCCCGACGCCGACCGGGGACAGCGACGCGTCCAGAATGTGGTAGCTGGTGCCGGTGGCGGGCGAGCCGATGGAGACCGCCCCCGGCCCCTCGCCGATCCGTTCGGGGCTGACGGTGAACGCGGACGCGTTGATGGTGCACTCGGTCGGCCCGTAGAGATTGACCAGGTCACAGCCCGGCAGGGTGTTCAGCACCTGCGTCGCGAGGTTCCGCGACAGGGCCTCGCCGCCGCTGAAGATCTGGCGCAGGGACGCGCAGCGGTCGAATTCCTCGGTCTCCACCAGCGCCTGGAGCAGGGTCGGCACGCATTGCAGCGTGGTGACACCGTGCTCGACGATCGTCTCGATCAGCCCTTCGGGATCCCGGTACACGCCGGGACTTCCCATCACCACGCCGCTGCCGCAGGCCGGGGCGAGGATTTCCCACTGCGCGGCGTCGAAACTCATCGGGGTCTTCTGCAGAACGACCTTGTCCGGGCCCAGTCCGTACGCGGTCCGCAGCCAGCGCATCTGATGGACGACGCTGCGGTGCTCGATCATCACACCCTTGGGTTTTCCGGTGCTTCCCGAGGTGTAGATGACATAGGCCAGATCATCGGGGCGAGGCCCGCTTCCGGGGCCGGCCGGAACGTATTCCGCGGAGGCTCGCGTGTCTTGTGCTCGCGCTTCTTCCGCATCCCGCAGAGTGAGGATTCTTGTGCCCGACGGAGCCAGCTCCGCCAGTTTCCCTCTCAGATGCTCCTGGGAGAAGATGATGCCGACTCCGGCATCCTCGATCATGTAGCGCAGTCGCTCTTCCGGATACTCCGGCGACAGCGGAAGATAGGCCCCACCGGAACAGAGGATTCCCCAGGCGCCCACCATGAGATCGAGCGAGGGCTCGACGAAGAGACCCACGCGGTCGTCCCGTGCGACGCCCAGTCGCCGCAGGTGGGCGGCCAGTCCCTCGCCCGCTTCCAGCAGCTCGCGATGGCTCAGACGATCACGGCCGTACGAGACCGCGGTGCCGTCGGGGTTGTTCCGCGCCTGCTCCCGGAGCAGGTCGGGCAGCGATGCGTGGTCGGGCGCGGCGTGCGACGTCCCATCGGTGCCGTCCGTGATTAATGCAGACATGTATCCCCCGGTTACCCATGAGATTCCATGGCCGGTCCACTTGGGCCGGTCCGGAATCATTCGCTGACTCAAGGGCATTGCCGCGCATAGCGGCATGGACCCCCTTGACTCCTGCACCCCCTGTGCAAGATCAAGAACGTGATCAGGACAGTAGGGGCTGGCCATGAACCGGTCAACGGTGGCCGGGAGGATGACCTGAAAGTTAGCGCGCTGTTTAAGTGACGGACGGGCGGATCCCCGCGCCGGAGCCCGTACGGCGTTCGGGTGTACCTCGAGAAACAGCCCCCTGACCACGAGTTTTGATGAGGGGTGGTGCACGCTGTGGTTAGCGTCACTCCCTTGTGACGCAAGCCCGTTGAGAGATCGGTGTCCCGGATTCCGGATATATTGATCATCCGGGAGGCCGTGAAGAGGCAGTGTTTCCGCCATGTTTCAGTGGCCAAATCGGGTGGATGTTTTTCAGCCATGTGCGGTTCGTCGGGCCGCCGGATTCCGCTCGCGTGCCTGGCACGTGCGGGATGCGAGAGTGGGAAGGGTCATCCCCCTCCGCGCGGCGAAGGAGTACACACCACATGGCCGTCATCCACCGCACCACCCTCCAGCCGACCAAGCTCGAGCTGCTCACCTCCTGGCTTCCCTCCCGCCCGTGGTACGGCGGCGTGGGCGAACCCCGCCTGGCCAAGGCCGGCGGCTTCCGGCTGGACGATCCGCGGGGCGAGGTCGGGATCGAGTTCATGGTCGTCACCGACAGCTCCGCCGCCCGCCCGGCCGCCTATCTGGTTCCGCTCACCTACCGCGGTGCCGCGCTGGACGGGGCGGACCACGCGCTCATCGGGACGATGCGACACGGAGTGCTGGGGCGGCGCTGGGTCTACGACGGCTGCCAGGACCCGGTGCTGGTGGCCCAGTTGTTCGCCCTGACGGAGGGTCGGGTCCAGGCCCAGGACCAGGACACCAGCGACACCCCCGACCGGGACGTCACCCGCTCCTTCACCGGTGACGTCCTGACCCCGGCGGATGCCGTCGCTTCCGTCATCGACGGCCGAACCTGCACCGACCTGCCCGCCCGGCACGGCGCGACCCTCCGCCTGCACCGCGTTCTGAGCCCCGGCCCGGACGGCGAGGCCCTCCTCCCCTCGGGCGCGACGGGCCATGTCGCGGGCTCGTGGGACCTGCCGGACGGCACCCGCGCCCGGGGCCTGTTCGCGGCTGTGCACGCAGTGGGCTGAGCAGGGCCCGTCATCGCCCGGCACCCGTTTTTCAGTCCTCGCCCGGCGTCCCCACGCCCACGTCCAGTCGCATGTCACGTCGCATGACCCACAGGTGGTCCCACAGCACCGTGATGCCGTCCCGTATCGCCCGGATGGTGTCATCCGGCCCGGGGGTGCCGCCGTCCATGCGCTTGAGCGTCCCGTAGATCAGGCCCGCCGCCTTGCTCGCCTTGTCCGCCGCCGCCATCACCGTGTCCGAAAGGACCATCTGCGCGTCGGCGTGACGTGCCCGGTGATCGCGGCGAGCCTGATCGAGCTCCGACCGCATCTCGTCCGAGACGTTGCCCGCCTCCAGGGCGTAGCCGAAGTTGGACAGCACGGTCAGGTAGTCGAGGGCGGCGGCGTTGAGGGAGGCGTAGCACGCGCGGCGCGCCTCCAACCGCGCCTGCAGCAGGGTGTGTTCCCGTTCCTCGGCGCGCTGGCGGTCGGTCTGTTCCAGCTCCCGCAGCCTGATGCGGTTCGCGCTGCGCTGAGTGAGCAGCGCGGACAGGAGGGTGCCGGCGATGCCCACCACCGCCACGACGATCTCGCTGCCCGGGACGCTCATGCCGCCTCCCCCGGTCCGGTGGGCGATCCGGCCCACACCCCGTCCGATGGTCCCGCCGCCGATTCTTCCCCTTCGCCCGTCCGCGCGGAGGGCTCTCGGCGAACCGGGCCGCGGTTGGGCCGCCCGGGTGAACCGCCGTCCTGTCACGTCCGGGATGACGCACGACGGGGCACGAGGGCTCTTGACTGAAAGCGGTGACGACCGGAGAACTCGAGGGAGACCACGTGACGGTGCGGGTGGAGCGCTCGGCGCGGTGGACGCGGAGCGCGGCGGGCATGGCACTGACCGGCGTCCTGATCGCGGCCATGTCCGGCTGCTCGGACGAGGCCGGGAAACCGTCCGGCGAGGGGCGCAAGGTCGCGTCCGCGGCCTCGTCCGCCGCCGCCTCCCTCGCCTCGCAGGGCGCGGCGGCACTGGCATCGGCCACCGCGGAGGCCCGGCGGAAACTCGACGAGGTGCACAACGGCGTCAACGCCAAGGACGAGGTGAGGCTCGGCACCCCGTCGACGGGCGGCGACGGACGGGCCACCGTCGAGGTGACCGCGCACAACACCGCCGACTCGGCCAAGTCCTTCGCCGTCCTGATCCAGTTCAAGGACACGGACGGCAACCTCCTCGACGTGGCCGTGGTGACCGTCCCCGACGTCGCCGCGGGCCAGGACGGCAAGGCCACCGCCACCGGCACCCACAAGGTGTCGGGCGACCTCCGCGCCGAGATCGGCACGGCCCTGCGCTACTGACGACGCCGCGCCCCGCCCGAGCGCGGCGCGATGGGGGGGCGAGCTACCGCCAGAGCCGCGCCGGTCTGCACAATGTCGACGTGGCCGATGACGATCCTTACGCGGGGCGGGAAGACGATCCCTATGAGTGGCTGGAAGATGTCACGGGCGAAGACGCGCTCGCCTGGGTGCGGGAGCGCAACGCGGAAACCGCCGCGCGGCTGACCGGCGTCCCCGGATTCCCGGGACTGACGGCGCGGCTGCGGGAGGTCATGGACGACAGCTCGCGGATTCCCTACGCCGGCCGCCGAGGCCCCCACCTCTACAACTTCTGGCAGGACGCCGACTCCGTGCGGGGCCGGTGGCGCCGTACGACGCTGGAGGAGTACCGCGAGGAGCGGCCGGCGTGGGAGGTCCTGCTCGACCTCGACGCCCTGGCCGAGGCCGAGGGGGAGCCGTGGGTGTGGGACGGGTGCCTGCTGCTCCGGCCGGACTTCCGCCGTGCGCTGGTCAAGCTCTCGCGCGACGGCGCGGACGCCGTCGTGGTGCGCGAGTTCGACCTGGACACCAAGGCCTTCGTCGACGACGGCTTCCACGTGCCCGAGGCGAAGACGCAGATCGGCTGGATCGACCGCGATCACGTCTTCGTGGGCACGGACTTCGGCCCGGCGTCGATGACGACGTCGGGGTATCCGCGCACGTTCCGGCGCTGGCGGCGCGGCGTTCCGCTGGCCGACGCGGAGCCGGTGTACGAGGTGTCGGAGCGGGATCTGTGCGCCGCGGCCTGGCACGACCCCACCGAAGGGTTCGAACGCGACTTCGTCGCCCGGTACGCGGACTTCTGGCACCACGAGATGTTCCTGCTCACCGACCACGGCGTTCCCGTGAAGATCGACGTTCCGGACGACGCGGGCAAGGACGTCCACCGCGCATGGCTGCTGGTGACGCCCGAGTCGCCCTGGCTCGAGCACCCGGCGGGATCCCTGCTCGCCTTCCCCTTCGACTCCTTCATGGCCGGCGACCGGACCGCGACCGTCCTGTTCACGCCGGACGCGCACACCTCGCTCGTCGGGTACACCTGGACCCGTAACCACCTGATCGTCGAAACCCTCACGGACGTGGCCACCCGTGTACGCGTGTGCACCCCGGGCCCCGACGGCGACTGGTCCCACGAGCCGCTGACGGACGTCCCGCCCCTGACCGCCGTGACGATCACCGACACCGATCCCGACACGGGCGACGAGTACTTCCTGGACGTCGCCGGCCACCTGCGGCCCTCCACCCTCTACCGCGGCGAGATCGGGCGGGACAGGGAGGAGGTCAAGCGGGCCCCCGCGTGGTTCGACACCGCCGGGATGACCGTGCGCCAGCACTTCGCGACGTCACGGGACGGCACCCGCGTCCCGTACTTCGTGGTCGGCCCGGACGCCCCCGAAGGCCCCACGCTGCTCACCGGATACGGCGGCTTCCAGACCTCGCTGACCCCCTACTACAGCGGCGTCACCGGACGGGCCTGGCTCGCCCAGGGCGGCACCTACGTCGTCGCCAACATCCGGGGCGGCGGAGAGTACGGGCCGCGCTGGCACCGCAGCGCCCTCAAGGCCGGCCGGGAGCGGTCCTTCCAGGACTTCGCCGCCGTCGCCCGCGACCTCGTCGACCGGGGCATCACCGTCCCCTCGAAACTGGGCGTCACCGGCGGCAGCAACGGCGGACTGCTGATGGGCGCCATGCTCACCCGCTACCCCCACCTCTTCGGGGCCGTCGTCGCCCAGGTGCCGATACTCGACCTCCTGCGCTTCCACCGGCTGCTCGCCGGAGCCAGCTGGATCGCCGAGTACGGAGACCCCGACGACCCCGAGGACCGGGCGCACCTGGCACGCCTCTCGCCGTACCACAACCTCCGCGCGGACCACCTCTACCCGCCGGTCCTGCTCCTGACGTCCACCCGGGACGACCGGGTGCACCCCGCCCACGCACGCAAAACGGCCGCGCGCCTGCGGGACATGGGCCACCGGGTGCTCTTCCACGAGAACCCCGGAGGCGGCCACAGCGGTGCGTCCGACCACGAACAGGCCGCGTTCAACGAGGCCCTGATGTACACCTTCCTCTGGCAGGAGCTGGCGGCCGACTGAGGGCTTCGCGGCCCGCTCGGGCGTCCACGGCTCCGCACCCGCTGCGGGCCGCCTTTCCCGACCGGTGCTTCAGTCCTCGCCGTCCATGGTCAGCAGCACCCGCCCGAAGGGCCTGTCCTCCATCAGGTGGCGCTGCGCCTCGGCCGCCCGCGACAGCGGGAACTCCCTCGCGACGACGGGCTCGAGCCGCTTGTCGGCCAGCCAGTCGAGCAGGGTCAGCCGTGCGGCGCGCACCGCCGCGTCCGGGAACATGTCGAACTTGTAGCCGTGCATGCGGGCGGTCTTCCAGATCAGGTCGGTCACGTCGACCGTGCCGCGGGTGCCTCCGGAGTAGCCGACGGCGATGTAGTCGCCGCCGTGGGCCAGGGCGGCGAGGGCGTCGCCGAGCAGCGGGCCGGCGACGCCGTCGAGGACGACGTCGACGCCCCTGCCGTCGGTGAGCCGCGCCACGCCGTCGCGCAGGGACTCCCGCGACAGGTCGATGACATAGGCGAATCCGGCCGCCCTGGCCTGCTCGGCCTTCTCGGTGCGGCCGGCCGTGGAGATCACCGTCGAGGCACCCAGCCGCGCGGCGACGTGCGCGGCTCCCATCCCGACCGCGCCGCCGACACCCGGTGCGAGGATGCTCTGTCCGGGCCGGAAGCCGACCAGTTCGGTGAGCGCGAGATAGGCGGTGGAGTATCCGGCTCCGGCGAGCATCGCGGCCATCTGCCGGTCGTCGACCTCGTCGGGCAGCGGCGTGAGCGCCTCGGGGTACTCCGCGACGTACTCCCGCCAGGTGCCGTCCGTGCTCAGACCGCGTCCCTGTCCGTGGATCGCCACGCGGGTGCCCTCGGCCAAGCCGCTCGTTCCTGCCTCGGCCACCACGCCGACGGCGGCTCCGCCCGGAATGATGGGCAGCGGCTTGCGCAGGGACGGTGACATGCGGCCCGCGCGCACGGTGTCGTCCAGCGGGCTGACCGTGCCGACGGTCACCCGTACCAGCGCCTGGCCGGGCGCCGGTTCGGGAACCTCCATCTCGACCAGGCGGAGCCTGTCGTAGCCTCCGTGCTCTCGGTACTGGATCGCGTGCACCGGGTTCCCCCTCCATTTGAGACAACAATTCTTGTTACAGCAAAGCGTGTGGCAAGTGACGAGGTGGGTGGTTCCTCGGCGACGCGAGTGGCGGGCGTCCGCGGGTGGAGCTACGCCGACAGCGTCTCGCGCAGCACGTCGGCGATCGTCGTCCCGCCCAGGGCGCTGCGCGCCGCTTCCTCGACCTCGCCGTAGGCCTGCCGAAGCGCGGGCTGGATACCCGCCCCCACCGGGCACTCGGGGTTCGGCTCGCTGCGGTGCAGACCGAACAACGGCTCGTCCTCGACCGCCCGGTAGACGTCCAGCAAGGTGATCGACTCCGGCTCGCGCGCCAGCCGCCAGCCGGCTCCGGCGCCGTGGCGGACCTCGACCAGCCCGGCCTCGCGCAGCGCGCCGAGGCTGCGCCGGATGACGACCGGGTTGGTGTTCACGCTGTCGGCCGCCTGCTCCGACGTGACAAGGTCCCTGCCTCGCCCGTGCACCAGCGCCATCCACGCCAGTACGTGGACGGCGACGGTGAGCCTGCTGTTCGCGGCCATGACACCCCCTTGAAAGAACAATCTCAGTTACAACTGTAGATCGTCAAGGACGAGTCGCTTCCTCACCATGGAACGCTGCGGGTGGGCTGGGCTCACGCCTGCCGCTCGAAGACGACCACGCAGCCGTCCGGAGCGGTCACCGTGAACCGGTCGGCTGCGACCTCGATCGCGTAGCTGACGAGTTCGTCGCTGGAGGTGCTCATCACCAACGTCGTCTCGTCCGGCATCCGGGCCGTGCCCACGTCCCACACCGGCAACCCCTGGTCGGGGTCGCGCCTCCCGAGGTAGCGGGAACCAGGACCGACGGTGAGCTCGGCCGGGTACGTGCGGGCGCACTCGGAGCGCGAGACGCGGCGCCAGCGGCCCGCGATGAGGCGGGGCTCCGATGCGCCCGGATCCGTCATGGTCAAGTCAGGCCGATCGTCGGTGGTGGTCGAGGTCCGCCCCGCTGGGCGACCGGCAGGCTCGCCCTCGCCGGGCAATCGGCAGGTTCGCCCCCGTCGGGCAGGTGGCCCGATCGCCCCTGCCCGGTGCCCGCACCCTCCATGTTGCCGCGCTTCCTCACCCGGCGCAGGCTGGACGGGCGGAAGATCCCGGCGCATCCCGCCCGCATAACCGGGGGCGCGGCGGTCGGTCGGGGGAGGCCGGGGGAGATTGCGGGGGGTCGGTAAAGGCGGGGGGACGTCCATCCCGCGTACCGGACCATCCCGTACAGCGGGCCATCCCGTGCATCGGATCCAGGAGGGCACCATGTGTGACCGGGAACCGCAGCCTTACGTCGACCCCCACCTGCTGCCGAACAGTGCCGACGTCGCGCCGGCCGGAGCGCCCGTCGCCGCGCCGATCACGGTCGAGAACGAGCTGCCGGGCCCTCCGGGCGCACACGGCGTGAACGCCGACACCCCCGCCACGCCCCCGCTCCCTCCGATCCCACCCCTCCTGCCCTGCCGCCTGGACTTCCGCGACGGCTGCTACCAGGTGACGATCCGCCCGAGCCCCGCCTCCCTCCAGAGCACCGTCGGCACCCTGCGCGTCGACCGCGCGGCGCCGTCCGCCGGGCCCGACGGGGTGATCGTCAGCGGTGACCTGTACCGGCAGCCGCCGACCGTGGCGAACCCGCTCGCGGGCGGCCCGGGCGCGGCCTCGCCCCCCGGTGCCGTACCCGACCAGGACAGCCCCGTGATCCCCGGCGCCGCCGGCGAATCCGCCGCCGCGGCGGCCAGCCGAGGGGACTCGTCGTTCCCCCTCCTGCGACAGGTACCGGTCTTCCCCCGTGACCGGTACCGCTCCTACCTCAAGGGCACGCGCCTGGTGGTGCCGCCGTTCACCGTGCCGGGGCGGCCGTGCACGGTCACCGTCGACGTGGACGAGTTCGACTACACCCAGCCGTCGGCGGGTTCGTTCCAGGGCTCCTTCCCGGACTCGCCCAGCCGGTCCCTGACGTTCGTCCTCCAGCAGGTCCCGGGCACCTTCCCCACGCCGATCCCCTCGGGGCCGAGGTTCGAAGGCCGCGTCCTCGAGGGCGGCACCGACCGGGGGTCCGTCACCCTGACGTGGGTCTCGAGCTTCCTGCGCCGTGCCGTGCTCGAGATCGACACCCTCAGGGGAGCCGTCGCCCCCCAGCCGGTCCCCGACGCGGCCGGCACCGGTACGGAGTTCTTCGAGACCCTCTACGCGACGGCCGGCTGGCAACTGACCATCGACCGCGCCGAGGACCAGGTGGACATCCCGGCGCCCGCCGGCGTCAACCCCAACGTCTGCTGGACGCCCGCCAACCTGCACGCGCTCATGACGAGCGTACGCAAGGCCGGCACCGACCTGGACGCCGAATGGCGCACCCACCTCGTCGTCGTCCCGGCGACCATGGGCTGCTCGCGCGGCGTCATGTACGACCAGATCGGCGTGCCGCGCGAGGGGGCCGCCAGCTTCAGCGACGACGGCTACCCCAGCTCCGACTCCTCGAACTTCGGGGCCGCGGAGAACCAGCAGCAGCGCAACACCCCGCGCGCCTACCTGCGCTCGGCCATGCATGAGGTGACCCACGCCTTCAACCAGATCCACCAGGAGTCCGAGACCGCGGCGGACAACTCGATCATGACCACCACACCGAGCGTGGCCGACGTCCTGGGGGGACCCACGACCGGCGCACCCGGGGTGTTCCCCGACCAGATCAACCTCGGCTTCAACACCACCGTGCGCAACCACCTGGCGCACATGCCCGACCCGGTGATACGCCCCGGCGGCTGGCCGTTCGGCGCCTGGTTCCCCTCCGGCGCCCCGCAGGCATCCGACCGCAACCTCTTCTACCCGAACGAGCTGCGGTTCGAGGTCGGCGCCGAGACCGACCACGCCCCGCTGGGCGCACCCGTCACCGTCTCCTGGAAGCTGACCAACACCTCCGGCGCCGCCCTGACGGTCCCCAACGACCTGCGCATGGAGGCGCTGTTCACCACCATGTCGAGCGTCGACGAGAGCGGGGAGGACAGGCCGGTCCGCCCGTTCGTCATCAGCTGTGAGGGCGCGAAGCTGGCCCCGCTGGAGCCCGGCGCCTCCCTGTCCGCCGACTACCGCGTCTTCTGGAGCTCCGACGGATTCCCGCTCGAACGACCGGGCCGGCACACCGTGACCGTGACGGTCGCGTGGTCGGCCGGCGGCCTGCCGGTCGCGGTGACCGGCACCTGCGACGTCTGGGTGGACCGCCCCACGACCGGCGCCGAGAACCGCGACGCCGCCCTGGTCATGCACCCGGAGGTCGGCAAGTGGGTCGTGCTCGGCGGCGGCGCCTACCACCTCGAGGAGGCCGTCGACCGGCTGCGCAGGCTGGACAGCGGCGACAGCCTGAGCACGGCCCTGGACGCGGGCGAGCGCTCCCGGGTCGCGGACGCCTTCGGCGCGCTGGATCTGATGCCGGGCGGCGAGGCCTGAGCCGGGGGCCCCGGGGGTGTCGCCGTTCTCGACTCCCGGCGCCGCCCTCAACTCCCGGCGCCGTACAAGGCGTCACCCATGGGCGAGCCCTCACCGATGACATGGGCCCGGATGGACGCCAGGTAGTCGTCACGACCGACGCGGCCGTCGCCGTCGCTGTCCAGCGCGTCGAAGGCCGCGTCGGCGTTGCCGGCCGGGTTGCCCAGTGCCTCGCGCAGCGCGGTGAACTCCGACCGGTCCAGCGCGCCGTCCTCGTCGGCGTCGGCGAGGTCGAACAGCGCCGCGAGCGTGCCCCTGCAGACGCTCTCGAACGCCTCGGCGCCCGCCCATGCCGCGTACTCCTCGAAGGTCACCCTTCCGTCGCCGTTCGCGTCCATCGACGCCCAGGCCCGCTCCCCGGACGCCCGGGCGGTGACGACGAGGGGGTCGTCGGCCTCGCGTCCCGTCGCCAGAGCGACCCGCTCGGTCCGGGAGAGGTAATCCTGCTGGGAGATGACCCCGTCGCCGTCCGCGTCCAGCATGACGAAGACGCGGCCCTTTGCGGTCGAGTGGTTCACCGGAGTTCTCTCCTGCTCTGACATCGGGGGAGGGGAAACGCGGGCTGTCCCTACCCGGAACTTCCGGTTCCATGCGGCTGCGACCAAGGCGCCGTGCGCTGAGCGCTGCGTCGCCAGTGGCGCGAGGGGGGTGCCGGCGCCGTCTGCGACGGCGCGCGGGGCGATGCCCGCGCGGCCGGGGCGCTGCGGAAGCCGGGACGGCGAGGGCGTTCAGGGATGAACGGGGGGTAGTGAGGAGCCGGTAGTGGCCGGTAGCGGTTCGGGATTCTTGGAGGTCGTATGTCCGGCAGGCGCGGTGCGGCGGTGGCGTTGAGTGCCCTGGTCCTGGTGGGCTCGTCCTGGACGGCGGCCCCGGCCACCGGGGCCCACGAGGGCAGAAGAGGAACCATCACCTGCGTGGGGAGGAGCGACAGCACCTACGACCCGCCCCTGACCCTCCAACCCCGGGTGGCCCGCGTCCATACGGACGCACGGTACCTGTGCAACCTCGCCACCGGGGTGAACCTGCCGGCCACCGGCTCGCTGGACGCGGTGTCGCCGGGTGCCTCCTGCCTCACAGTGGCCAGCACCCGTGCGACGGAAACAGTCAAGTACGCCGACGGCCGCAAGTCGTCGATCGTCTACGACCGGGTGACGACCTCCCGCGTCGCTGGCGCCCTCCTCGTCGAGCTGTCGGGCCGGGTCGCCGGAGGACGGGGCGCGGGGCAGGCCGCGCGGCGGGTCGTGTCCGCGCTCCCCGAGCAGCCGCCCACGGAATGCCTCACCTCGGGCTTGCGGGGAAGCACCGGGCGGGCACAGCTGGAAATCCGCTCCTGACCCCCGACCTCCCAGCCGGGTGGCTCAGCCGGCTCCGACGAGCAGCGGGCCGAGCTGGGATTCCAGCCAGGCCGGGAGTTCCAGCAGCCGGACGCCCTCCTGCTCGTTCGGGTCCGTCCGGGCGACCACGCACACCATGTCCTCCGTGCCGCTGTTCACCGGCATGTGCGGGGTGTCGGCGGGGATGTGGATGTAGTCGCCCGCGTGCAGGACCACATGCTCGGCCAGGCCCTCGCCGTGCCACACCTCGACCGTCCCGGACTGGACGAAGATGGCCGATTCGTGGCCCTCGTGCAGGTGAGGGCGGCCGCGGGTGCCGGCGGGCATCACGAGACGGTGGAGACACAGCCGCTCCGCCCCTGCCGACTGGGCGCTGATGCCCGCACCGAACGTGCCGCCCTGGACCCCCTCGTACTCTCCGGTACGGACGACCGTGCACTGCTTTTGATCTCTCATGCGCGCAGTACAACAGCCGCAACGCGACGTTCGATCACTTCGAGCCAGCGTCGTGGTCGGGGAGTGCACGACGCGAGCACGCGAACGGCCGGCCGGGCGCGATGCCCGGCCGGCCGTGTGCGGAGGGAGAGCGGGCGGGCTAGGCCAGATCGAGGGCCTTGGCGCCCGACAGGATGGGGACGACCGTGAAGTTCCCGTCTCCGGCGCCGCACGACGGCGACGTGTCGGCGGTGTTGGCGATGTTCGTGCCGGTCGCGAACCGGCCGTCGCGGCTCGGCGCGACGGTGGTGAAGTGGTCGGTGGCGCTGCTCGAGTAGTACATGCACTGGTGCAGGTTCACATAGCGCCCTGTGGTCAGGTCGAGCGTCTTGACGCTCGACAGCAGGGGGATGAGTGAGTAGTTCCCGTCGCCGGCGCCGCACGAGGGGCCCGAGTCGGCGGTGCCGGAGGTGTTCGTCCCGGTGGCGAACCGCCCGTCCTGGCTCGGCACGACGGTGGTGAAGTGGTTGTTGGCACTGCTGGAGTAGTACACGCACTGGTGCAGGTTCAGGTAGCGTCCGGCTCTCCGGTCGAGGGCCTTGGCACCCGAGAGCAGGGGAATGAGCGTGTAGTTCCCGTCTCCGGCGCCGCACGAGGCGCCCGAGTCGGCGGTATCGGAGGTGTTCGTCCCGGTGGCGAACCGCCCGTCCTGGCTCGGTACCACGGTGGTGAGGTGGTCGGTGGCGCTGCTCGAGTAGTACACGCACTGGTGCACGTTGAGGTAGTTGCCTGCCAATCGCTGAGGGGCCTGGGCGGAGGCCGGTGCCTGTGCGAGCACCAGCGCGGCGGCGCTGACGGCGGCGGCGACCCACTTCTTGAGGGATCCCTTACGGCGCACGACTTTCCCCTTTCTCCGATGACTTCGTCCGGCAAGGAGAGCAGGGCGACGACAGCCGCCCTGGGGCTCAGCAGAGCACACCGCGGGGCCCGGCAACCGAGTTGCGGGCCCTAATCCACCCCAAGGCATGTACTACGGCAGGCGCGCGCTGTCCGCGGTCCCTCGCCCCTCGCGACACCGGGATCACGCATGATCACGCAGGGCGGGCGTCGATCACGGCGACCGCCGTGGGCAGGCGGTCGACGGCCCGGACGGTGAACCCCGCCTTGCCGAGCAGGTCGCCGAACGCGCGACCGGAGCGTTCCTCGCCGCCGAGCACGGTCATCATGTAGAGGTCCATGAGCGCGGCGAAGCGCGCGTCCTGCCCCGTGCCGTCGTCCTCGGCGAGCCGCTCGACGACCACGAGGCGGGCATGGGCGGGCATGGCCCGCCGGCAGACGCGCAGCAGCTCGACGCAGTGTTCGTCGTCCCAGTCGTGCAGGATCTGGCGGAGCACGTAGAGGTCGCCGCCGGACGGTACGGAGGAGAAGAAGTCCCCGGCGACCGTCGAGCAGCGATCGCCCAGGCCCATGCGGGCCATACGGGCCCGCGCGGTCGCGACGACCTCGGGGCTGTCCAGCAGGACGCCCTCGGCGCGGGGATGGGCCTGGAGCAGGCGGGCGAGCAACGCGCCGTCGCCGCCGCCGACGTCCACGATCCGGCGGTGTCCGGAGAAGTCGACGGCCGCCAGCAGGTGGTCGGTCTCGAGCTCCTGGTCGTGGGTCTGCGACCGGTCGAACAGCTCACGGAGCCGGCCGTCGCGGCCGAGATGCTGGAAGAAGCTCGCGCCCAGCAGCTCGTCGAACGCCGTCCTGCCCGTACGCACCGTGTCGGCCATGCCCGCCCAGGCGGCACCGATCTCGCCCGCCGCCAGCAGGGCGGTGGGAAGCGCCGATCCCGGTACACCGGTGCGCAGCGTGGCTCCGAGCGGGGTGAGCTCGTACGAGCCGTCGGCGCGGGCGGAGCAGACCTCGAACGCCGCCAGGCCGCGCATGAGCTGGGACAACCGCCGGGGGTCGGCGCCGGTACGCGCGGCGAGCTCGGCGACCGTCAGCGGGCCGTCGGCGAGCAGGTCGGAGAGACCGAGCTCGGCGGCCGTGCACACGGCGCGGGACAGCAGCTGGCCGAAGATCATCTGCCGCATCAGCACGGCCGCCGGCTGCTCACCCTCCACGTTCATTCCTGTCTCCTTCCGTGGCGTTCGCGGGCGCTCCGGTACAGCTCGTGGACGAGCGGGTCCGTCCGTGGCTGCCGGGCGTGCGAGGCGAATCGTGCCGCGTACGTCCGGAACCATCGCTGTTCGACATGCAGGAACAGCGCGTCGTGCGGCGCCATGTGCCGGATGGCGTAGAGGGCGCGCGGCGACCGGGAGACGGGGAAGGACGGGTTGCGTACGGAGGGTTCGGCGCAGGCCGGATGGAACTGGCCGATCATCAGGCCCGCACCGACGGCCAGGTCCTTGAGCGTGCCGTAGCTCTCGTCGATCCGCCGCCAGCCCTCCTCGGTGGCGTCCGGCAGGACGACCAGCAGGCTGTGCAGCGAGATACCCGACTTCTTCGGCGGTTCCGTCGTCCGCTGGAACGCGCGCAGTTCGGAGGAGACCAGGCGCCGCAGCGCGTCGACGTCGCACGCGTCGACGCCGTAGTGGAAGCTGAAGCGGACGGCGTCGGCGTGGAGCGCCCCGGGAACGAACGGGCAGACGGGCCCGGCCCGGCCGATGTGCTCCGAGGGTTCGCCCACGTCGTCGCGCAGCCAGCCGAGCACGGCCGACAGGTCGCGATCGAGGCGGCCGTCCCGCGGTGGCTCGGGGGCCACGGTGATGTCGAGCGTCATCGAGGCTTCGCCCGGTAGACGACGGGAAGCTCGGCGGGCCCCCGGAAATGCATGCCCGGCCGCCAGTTCAGCTCCTCCGGCGGTACGGCCAGCCGCAACTCGGCGTAACGGTCCAGCAGGCGGCCGATCGCGATCTCGCCCTCCAGCCTGGCCAGGGCCGATCCGATGCAGGTGTGGATTCCGTGGCCGAACGCGAGGTGTTTGACGCCGGATCGGCGGATGTCGAAGCGTTCGGCGTCGGGCACCTGCTCCGGGTCGTGCCCGGCCGATCCCAGCCCGAGGAAGACGACGCCGCCCGCCGGGATGGCCACGCCCTCCACCTCGATGTCCTCGACGGCGAAGCGCATGCTCGCGTTCATGGCCGGGCCGTCGTAGCGCAGTACCTCCTCGATCGCCGCCGGCAGCCGCTCCGGTTCCTTGCGCAGGAGGTCGAGCTGGTCCGGATTCCGGAGCAGGTGGTGGACCGTGGCGCCGATGAGGCTGATGGTGGTCTCCTGGCCGCCGAGGAGCAGCAGGAACACCATGGCGACCAGTTCGTCGTCGGAGAGGCCTTCGCCGTTGTCACGGGTGACGATGAGGTCGGAGAGCAGGTCCTCGCCCGGCGTGACGCGCTTGTCCGCGATGAGGTCCTGGGTGTAGGACTTCAGCGCCTCGGTGGCCGTCTCGAACTCCTCGCTGCCGGTGGACTGTTCGTCGGAGCCGAGGACGGACCACTTGCGGAACGTCTCCCAGTCGCGCATCGGCACGCCGAGCAGCTCGTAGATGATCGTGATCGGCAGCGCCCCCAACGTGTCGATCAGGTCCGTCTCGCCGGCCGTGCCCATCCGGTCCAGGACCTCGTCGGTGACCTGCGTGATGCGAGGGCGCAGCGACTGGACGCGGCGGGCGGTGAACACCTTCGCGACCAGCCGCCGCAGACGGGTGTGCGCGGGAGGGTCGCTGGCCAGCATGTTCCGGGTGAGCACATCGCGCAGGTTCCGGCTGGGCAGCGCCTCCTCCGGCAGGAACCGCTCCAGGTTCTTGGCCAGCCGAGGATCGGCGAGCCACTTCCGCACGTCGTCATGACGGGTGATCAGCCAGGCGGGCATGCCCTGCGGCAGCGTGAAGCGGTGCACCGGACTGTGCTCGCGCAGCCAGGCGTACGTCGGATAGGGATCGCGGGTGAATTCTGGGCCGAACAACTCCGGCGGCTCATGAACCGACATGCCGGTCTCCTTCACTGGGCGCACGGCCGCTGACGATCGTGTAGAGGCCCGCCCAGATGACGTTCGTACGGACGTCCACGAGGTGTTCGTGCGCCAGCCGGGCGATCTCTGCGGCGCGTCCCAGGTCCGACCCCACCAACGGGGCCCTGAAACGCGCGTAGAGGTTGACGGCCGGGTGGTACCAGCGGCCGTGCGCCGGAATACCGTCGGCTATCACCATGCTCCCGCCGGGCCGTAGATAGCGGAGCGTGCGGTGGAAGACCTCCGCCGGCCGCGAGGCGCTGAGACTGAGCGCGAACACGACGGCATCGACCGCGATGCCCGGATCGAACCCGGTCATGTCCGCGCGGTACAGCTCGACGTTCTTCCAGCCCTCCTCGGCCACGCGCCGCCGCGCCCGGTCGAGCATGGGCTCGGTCATGTCGATTCCGATGACCTTCCCCTGCGGGCCGACGCGCTCGCGGAGCATCGCCAGCATCAGACCCGTCCCGCACCCGATGTCGACGACGGTGGCCCCGGGTCGAACCGGAACGGCCTGCGCGACCATCCGGTGGATCCTCGGACCGGCGCCGAAGGAGAAGACAGGAAAAGCCTTGTCGTAAATGGACGCGGCGTGCCTGTAGCGGGGATGCATGTCCCCGGACGTTAATCCGGCCCACCCACCGGAGGCATCTCCTCACGTGCGGCGGGTCGGGTGGGTCCGGTGAACGAGGCACTCGGTGCTCGGACAGGCCGGCCGTGCCCAGGGACCTCACCCGGCGCACGGGAGGCGGGCGTGGTGGGGGCGAACGCGGCGGCTCATACGCACCATCGAGCGCCGGATCCAGGAGGGAAGAGGAGGTAAAAGGGCGCACATGCGAAGATGCCGCCCGCCTGAGTACGTGCCGAGAATTGGCTGGAGTTCGTGAGGCCCCGCACCGGCCGGAGAAGAAAGGTCCTCCTGTGGAGAGCGTGCTACGACTGGTGGCGAAACGACAAGCGGATCTCGATCGGCACCCTCTGTACACATGGATGAACTCCGACGAAACGCCGATGCCGGATTCCCTACTGATCCTGCCGGCCATGGCCACGTTCTCGATGGGATTCCGGGACGTGAACAAGTGGGTGTTCCGATATCCGGAGGCCGCCGACGACCTGGAACGCGGCATCAACGTCCACACCTTCGAGGACCAGACCCACTCCCGGCTGTTCCTCGAGGACTGGAAGCGGCTCGGCCTGGACGAGCGCCTGGGCTGGAAGGCCTCCGACACCCTGTGGTGGCTGTTCCTTTCCGAGGCCAACGAGGTGGCCCGCGGCCACGGCGTCTACTTCCTGTCGATGGCCACCGCCGACGCCAAGGACCCCCTGCTGCGCTTCGCCCAGTCGGAGATGATGGAGGCACTCGGGTCGGTCTTCTTCCAGCACGCCTCCAAGATCGCGATTCGGTTCACCGAGCGGACCGGAATCGAGCTTCCCTATGTGGGGCCCTTTCACCTGGTCCTCGAATCGGGCCATATGGACTGCGAAGAGCTCTTCACACGGCAGCGGCTCGACGAGCGGAACCGGGCGCGTGCCCTGGAACTGGCCGACGCGATATACGACATCTTCTCCGCCCAGCTCGACATGTGGCTGCTCTACGCGAAGGAACACATCGCGACGGGAAACCCGCCACGCCCTCCCGTCCACCCGCCGGTCACACGGGTCGCGAACAACATTCCGGTTCTGCGCCCCCGCACCGACGGACCCGTCCATTCCAGCCAGGCATCCCTCGAGAAACTCCTGAGGGAACGCCGGAAGCGCAGCGAGACGCATCCCTTCTACTTATGGCTCAGGAACCGAAGCGACCGGATCTCCGCGCTCCAGGCCCTCCAGCGCTTCATCCCCATGTGGGCGATGGACGTCATGGGTTACCGCGACCTCAACCGCTACGCCCTGCGCTACGCCGAACCGGCCGGCGACCTCCACCGCACGGTCAACGCCTGGGTCGACGACCTCACCACCCACAACAGCCTCTACCTCGAGGACTGGAAGCAGCTCGGACTCGACGAGATCCTCGGGTGGAACAGCAGCCGGACCCTGGAGTTCTGCTACCTGGACCCGCAGACCGACGTGCACCGGCGCAACATCGTCCGGTTCACCGAGCTCGCCGTCGGCCACGACGATCCGCTGCTGCGGCTGTGGCTCATGCACGCCCTGGAGACCAGCGGCGAGCCGTTCTTCCGGCAGACCAAGGCGCTGGCCGACGAGGTGGAGGCCGGCACGGACGTACGCCTGGACTACCTCGGCGACCGCCACGAGATCGCGCACCGGCCGCCGGCGTCGCCCGCAGGACTCGCGGCCGGCTTCAAGGACCGGCCCATGGACCCGGCCGGGCGCGAGGTGGCGGCGGAGATGATCGAGACTGTCTTCGACGCCGCGGACGAGCAGCTCGACATCTCCCTCGACGTCGCCTTGTCGAACAAGTTCGACATCCCGTGACCGGCCTGCCCGACCCGGCAGACCTGGCCGCCCCGGCCGACGTGACCGGAAGGAGCGAGGCACCGTGAAAGACCTCCTGGCGTACGTCGAGCAGCGCGTCGCGGCCCTCGACGGCCACCCGCTGTTCTCCTGGCTGGCCTCGGACGAGACGCCGCTGAAGGAACGCCTGATGATCCTGCCCAGCGTGGCCACCGTGGCGCTGGGCTTCCGGGACGTGAACAAGTGGGTCCTGCGCTACCCGCACGCCGCCGACGACCTGGAGCGCGGCATCAACGTCCACACCTTCGAGGACCAGACCCACTCCCGGCTGTTCCTCGAGGACTGGAGGCGGCTCGGGCTCGACCGCCGCCTGGGGTGGGACGCCTCCGACACCCTGTGGTGGCTGTTCCAGGCCGAGACCAACGAGGTGATCCGCGGCCACTGCATGTACTTCCTGTCGATCGCGGCCGCCGACCGCGGGGACCCGCTGCTGCGCTTCGCACACGCCCAGGTCGGCGAGCTGTGCGCACGGGACCTGTTCTTCACCCACATCTCCGCCGTCGCCTCGAGGCTGTCGGACCGGACGGGCCTGACCATGCGCTATTTCGGTGCGCACCACATCGAGGCGGAGGGGGAGGGTGCGGAAGGGGTCTTCGAGTCGCTGGTGCTGGACGACGGGCGCCGACGCCGGGCCCGTGAGCTGGCCGACGTCATGGTCGGCGTCTTCGGAGAGATCCTCGACGGGATCCACGCCTACGCGCTGCGGCACGTCGCGACGGGCCTCCCCCCGCACCCTCCCGCCGCCCCCCGGCCGGCCGAACCCACCGGCGGTGTCACGCCCACCACCGGGCCCGTCCACCCCACCCAGAAGCCCTTGCACCACCTGTTGCACGAGCGCAGGGCCCGGCACGCCGCGCACCCGTTCCACACATGGCTCGGCCACCGAGGCGGCAGGATCTCCGCACTGCAGGCCCTCCAGCGCTTCCTGCCCCTGTGGGCGATCGACGTCATGGGCTACCGCGACCTCAACCGCTACGCCATCGGCTACGCCGAGCCCGCCTCCGCACCGGAGCGCGCCGTCAACGCCTGGGCCGACGAACTGACCGCCCGCAACGCGCTCTTCCTCAACGACTGGAAACAGCTCGGCCTCGACGAGCTGCTCGGCTGGAACGCCGGCGACACCCTCGAGTTCTACTACCTCAGCCGGACCATGGACATCCACCGCCACCACCGGGTCACGACCACGCAGCTCGCCACCGCCCATTCCGACCCGATGCTCCGCCTCTGGCTGACCGGCGCCATGGCGGCGGCCGCCGACGTACTCCTGGACAGCACCCGGCCCCTGGCGGTGGAGGCCGAGGCCGCCACCGGCCTGCGCCTCGACTACCTCGCCGGGCGCCGACAGGTCGCCGCGCCCCATTTCACCCATGACCCGGTCACGCCCGATCAGCGCGACATGGCCGCCGAGATCATCGAAACCGTCTTCGACTTCATGGACCGCCAGCTCGACCTGTCGCTCGACGTCGCGCTGTCGAACGACTTCCGCATTCCGTAGCGACTGAAGGAACCGTAGGGACCGTAGGCACCAGGGGCGTGAATTGCGGGATTCCCGAGCGTGTGGTGTCGGCCGAGGAATTCGGGCCGACGTTAGGGTTGCGCGCGACGAGGAGGTTCCATGGGCAGGAAGACACGACGCGTGACGCTCGCCCTCGGCTCGCTCACCCTTGTGTGCCTGGCCCTCACCTCAGCATGTTCCGACGACGACGAAGGACCGGAACCGGCGCCCACTTCTTCGTCGCCTTCCCCGTCGCCCTCGGAAACCTCGACGGTCCCGCCCGCGCCCCCTGTCGACGGAAACACCACACCCGTGCCCCCGCCGCCACCTCCGCCCACGGCCACCGGCCCCACCGACGGTCGGAGCCTGGTGCCCGTTCCGCCGGAGACGCCGACCCCTCCAGGGCCGACGTCTCTCAACACCTGAGCGGTCCATGGAGGACCGGCAGCCCACGCCCGGTGAGAAGACGTCGAACCGGTTCACCGAGGCAAGCCCGACGACGGTTGCGAAAACGCTGATCGCACAGGCTTCTTTCGTCGCGGCGCTCCTGTTCTACCTGGGAGCGCTCTACACCAGTCAGTACTACGGTTATTTCCACCTGTCCCTGTTCGCCCTCGGGCTGGGATTCGCCGATCTCGTGATGCGCAGCACGGTGGTACTGAGGACTCCGGTCATGGCGGTCTTCGTCGTCGTGCTGATCGTCGCCGGCCTTCCGCGCAGGCCGACGGGTTCACCGTTGCCCGACCGCTTCGCCCGGTCCTGGTCCGCCGTGGGCGACACGCTGGCGCGCTTCCATCTGGTGGTCGTGGCGGCCGGGCTGGTCCTGCTGATCAATTTTCGACGGGTCGGGCCCTATATCTGGGTCATTCCTCTCGTGATCGCGATCGGCCTCCTGATGGGCCAGACCCGCGACGCGCAGGGCAACCGCCCGCAAGGCCTGCGCCGCAGGACTCTGCCCGCTCTCGCCGCGGGGCTCTGCCTGTTCTGGTCCCTCAGCCTCGTGACCGTGCAACTCGGCGTGCGCGACGCCGAGCGGGACGCCCGCCGGATCACGGAAAGGACGGGCGTGCTCATCCTCAGCGGCAAGCGCTTGAGCCTGCCTTCGCCGACGAGGGAAGAGGACCTCGGAGCCGGGCTGCGCCATCGCTACCGCTACAGCAACCTCCGGCTCGTAGTGGAAGGCCGGGACGGCTATTACGTCGTACCTGTCCACTGGGACCACACCACCGACCCGGTCTACGTGATTCCGCACAGCGAGGACGCCTGGGTCGGACTGGCGCCGGGCGTTCGGCCGGCGTAGCGGAACGACGTTTATCGCAGCGCCGCGGTGACCGCGATCGTCGTGTAGTGCATCGTGAAGTCGCCGCCCATCGCGTCGATCGTGTCCCCGACGCCCGCCTGTACCTCCGCCATCCGGTCCGGCGAGAGCCGGGTGAGGGGGCCGAAGGTGGGCAGCTGGTCCAGCCACGCCTCCTTGGTGTAGGTCCAGTCCCACTCGAACCGCCACTGCTCGGGGCCGGTGAACGCGCCCACCGTACTGATCCCGTCGGCGGCCTTGGTGGACAGGACTTGGTACCCGTCCATGGGCCGCTTCATCGCCTGAAGAGCGAACGGCGAGCCGGGCGTCACCCGCTGATACGCCGTGGAGAAGGCTTCCGCCACGTCGTCCGAAAGGTGGAACGCGTTCCAGAAGGCGGCCAGCAGGCCACCGGGTCGCAGGACCCGCGCGGCCTTGGCCGCGCCGGCGAGCGGGTCTATCCAGTGCCAGGCCTGAGCTGCGACGATCGCGTCGAATCGTCGGTCGGCCGGATCCCAGGCTTCGAACGTGGACACGTCGACCTTGAGTCCGTGCCGCCGCGCCAGGTCGGCCCTCCGTGCGTCGGGCTCGACTCCCAGCACCCGGCAGCCGGCCGCCTGGAACTGCCGGGCGGCTATGCCCGTACCGGAGCCGACGTCGAGAACGTCGAGGACGCCGGGGCCGGGGCCGGCGGCGATGATGCGGTCGATCATGGCTTCGGGGTAGCGAGGGCGGGCCCGGTCGTAGCGTTCGGCGTCCGAGCCGAAGGATTCTGCCGTCCGGCGGTCTCGATGGGGCTCGTTCTCGGAAGGGGCCGGTGGCCCCGACGGTACAGTGGGCATGTGCCCACTATGGTGGGCACATGCCCACTCGTCAACGGACGGGACCGACAAGGAAGATGGGACGCCCGACGTGCCTACAGGAGTGGCTCTGCGTGACGCTCGCGAGCAACTGTTCGACGCCGCCGAGCGTGTCCTGCTCCGGGACGGACCGAGCGCGCTGACCAGCCGGGCGGTCACCACGGAGGCGGGCTGCGCCAAGGGGGTCCTGCACCGGCACTTCGCCGACTTCGACGCCTTCCTCGCCGACCTCGTACGGGACCGCATCGCCCGGCTCGACGACCAGGGCGCCGCCTTGCGGGACTCCGCCGGCACCGGCACCGTCGCCGACAACCTCACCGACGTGCTGACGGCCCTGTTCGGCTCCGTGGCCGTGGCGATCGTCGGTCTCGTCACCTCCCGGGACGAGCTGCGCGCCCGGCTTCGCCGCACCACGCCGACCGGCATCCCCCTGCTGACGGAAGCCGCCGCCGCGATCGCCTCCTACCTCACCGCCGAGCGGGAACGAGGCCGCGTCGCGGCGGACGCCGACGTCGACATGCTCGCGCCCATGCTGATCGGGGCGGTGCACATGCTGTTCGCCGACCGGAAGGGCACTCCGCCGGAGAGCGGAGCCGTCCGTAAGGTGGTGGACGCGGTCATCACCGGCATCGGGTGATGACCGCTTGACTCGGCCATGTGCCACCCAGCGCCGAAGGTGTTCGCGCACCCCCGTCCGCGACCGCGCGGTCGTTCGCCCGATGGGGAACCTTTCTCCCGATACGCGCATCCTGTACGGCAGAACGCACGGCCGCCCGGGCCGCGCACCATGCCCTGGGGGGTCTCGTGCTCTCGTTCACCAGACGTGCCATAACTGCCGTGCTCACCACGTCCGTTCTCGCCGCGGCCGGCATCGCCGCCACCGCCGCGCCGGCCGCCGCCATCCACGGCGGACAGAGCGCCACCGTGGCGGACCACCCGTACGCCATGCTCCTCGAGACGCCGGACGGACGGCAGTCCTGCGGCGGCACGCTCGTGGCCCCCACCAAGGTGCTCACCGCCGCACACTGCGTCCTGGACGACGCCTCCGGTCTCCTGGACCTGACGGTCATCGGCGGGCGCACGGACGTGAAGAGCACCAAGGGGACGGTCCGGCACACCGCCTCCGTCAAGGTCCACCCGAAGTTCGACCGGGGCTCGCTCAGGTACGACGCCGCGGTCATCACGCTCTCCGCGCCGATGCCGTACGCCACGCTGCCGGTGGCGGGGCCCAAGGACTCCGCCCTCTACGCGTTCGGGAAGAGCGCGAAGACCGTGGGTTGGGGACTGACCGCCACGGGCACCCTCGCGACGCGGCTGAAGTCGGCCGTTCTCACCCTGGGGCCGCTCAAGGGCTGCGAGCCGTTCACCGACCCCGGCGACTCCGACGCGACGAGGGTGTGCGGAACCCCGACCGCCGGCACCCGGGACAGCGTCTGCCGCGGTGACTCCGGTGGCCCCCTGGTCGCCGGCGGGAAGGTGATCGGTGTGGTCTCCACCGGGAACAAGTTCTGCGACGACACGTACCCGGTCTCCGTCTACACCAAGGTCGGCGCGGTCGCCGCGGACCTGGGCCTCCCGGTCCGGTGACAGCGGCGGTTCGGCGGGGGAGGTCCGGGCGTGCGGACAGCCGGCCCGGAGCCTCCGTCCCCTCGGGTCCGCTGCGAACATCACGTGAAAATGATCACTGGACGTCACCACCCGCGAGCGACAGGTAGTACACCGGTTCTATTGCCGTAATGGCATCCGCCTTGTCTACCGGAGATGTCCTGTGACCACACTCCCCGTCGATTCCGGCCGGCAACCCGGCCAAGAACCCGGCCGGCAGCCTGGCCGGCGGCCCGGCCGCCGACAGCCGCGTCCCGCACGGCGGTTACGCCTGCTCGCCGATCTGACACCCCTGCGCGACTCGGCGGACTTCCGCCGTTTGTGGTGCGGGCACACGGTGTCGTGGGTGGGCCAGCAGATGACCGCGCTCGCGGTCTCCCTGCAGGTCTACGCGATCACGGGCTCGACGTTCTCGGTCGGCCTGGTCGGCCTGTTCTCGCTGTTCCCGCTGATAGCCGCCGGCCTGTTCGGAGGCGCGGTCGCCGACACGGTCGACCGCCGGACCCTGGGCCTGGCGACCGCGGCGGGCCTGACGGCCCTGTCCGTCGTGCTGGCCACGGTGGCGCTGCTGGACCTGCGGCAGGTGTGGCTGCTCTACACCGTCGTCGCCCTGCAGTCGGTGTGCTTCGCCATGAACAACCCCGCCCGCACCTCGATGATCCCCAGGCTGCTGCCCAAGGAACAACTGCCCGCCGCCAACGCCCTGGCGTCCCTGACGACCAACATCGGCCTCATGGGCGGGCCCGCGATCGGCGGTGCGGTCGTCGGGCTGTGGGGATACCAGGCCGCGTATCTGATCGACGTGGTCGCGTTCTCGGGCTCCCTGTACGCCATGTGGCGGCTCCCGTCGATGCGCCCCGAGCCGGCCGACGGGCAGGCGGTGCGGCGTCGCGCCTCCGTCCGGGACGGCCTGCGCTTCCTCGTCTCCAGACCCAACCTGCGCGTCACGTTCGTCGCCGACCTCGCGGCCATGATCCTCGCCCACCCCAGGGCGCTCTTCCCGGCCGTCGCGGGACTCTGGTACGGCGGGGACACCAAGACGGTCGGCCTGCTGGTCGCGGCCCCGGCCGTCGGCGCGGTGCTGGGCGGGCTGTTCTCCGGCTGGCTCGGCCGTATCCACCGGCACGGCCTGGCCATCCTGATCTCCGTCGCCGCCTGGGGAACGGCCGTCGCCGTCTTCGGGCTGACCCGCGACCTGTGGCTGGGGCTGCTCTTCCTGGCGCTCGCCGGGTGCGCCGACAGCATCTCCGCGATCTTCCGCATGACCATGATGCAGGCGGCCACCCCGGACGACATGCGCGGCCGACTCCAGGGCGTCTTCATCGTGGTGGTCGCGGGCGGGCCGCGGCTCGGCGACTTCGTCGCGGGAACCGCGGCCGACCTGGCCTCACCGTCCTTCGCGGTCGCGGGCGGTGGAGCCGCCTGCGTCGTGGCCGTCGTACTGATCGCCGTCGTATGTCGCCACTTCATCCGCTACGACGCGCGTTCACCGCAGCCGTAGGGTTCCCGGCCCGGGCGGGGGGCGCGCCTCGTCCCCCTTCGTGCGTCGACGCTTCGTACGCCGGGCCGGTCAGTGCACGGGGACGCGGTCGACGTGCGGCTCGGGGGCCGGCGGTCCGGCGTGGTGGCGGCCCTGGGCGCGGCCCGGGCGGACCGGCCACCAGATGCCCCGGCCGAGGATCGCGGCGAGCGCGGGCACCAGCACGATGGAGAGGACGAAGGCGGAGAGCATGATGCCGAGCGCCGTCGCGAAGCCGATCTGCTGGGTGGAGGGGGCCGCGTTGACGGCGAGGCTGCCGAAGGACGCGGCGAGGACGACGCCCGCGGTGGCGATGGCGGGTGCCGTGTGGCGCACGGCGCGGGCGACGGCCGCGCGGGCCGGGCCGGGGCGTTCCATCTCCTCGCGGATGCGGTCGCTGATCAGGATGTTGTAGTCGGTGCCCAGTGCGACGACGAAGAGGAAGAGCACCAGCGGCAGGACGAAGTTGACGCCCGGCTTGTCGAGGAGGTGCTGGAAGACGAGGGCGGAGGCGCCGAGGGTGGCGGCGAACCCGAGGCCGACGGCGATCATGAGAACGGCCGGGGCGAGCAGGCTGCGCAGCAGGACGAGCAGGATGAGGGCGATGAGCACGGCGGCGACCGGAAAGACGATCCTCAGGTCGTGGTCGACGGCGGTGGAGATGTCCGCGAAGATCGCGGCTGTGCCTCCGACATGGGCTTCCAGTCCGGTGGGGGTGTGGCGGGCGACGGTGTCGCGGACGGGCCCGGAGACGAGGTCGCGGGCCGCCTGGCTCTGGGTGTCGGCGGTCAGGTAGAGGTCGATGCGGGCCGCGGTGCGGTCGTCGTTGAGGGCGGTCCCGCCGACCTGCCCGACGCCCTTGAGCCCGGCGAGGGCCTGGGGAAGGGCGCCGAGGGCCTCGGCGGTCAGGGCGCGGCCGTCCTTCGCGGTGACGTAGACGGTGGCCGGGTCGGACACTCCGGCGGGCAGGGCGCGGGATATCTCGGCGGAGGTGGCGGCCGCCGGGGTGTCGTGGGCGCCGGCGGTCTGGCCGAAGTCCATCCGGATGCCGGCCAGTCCGGCCGCCAGGGCGCCGAGCAGGGCGACGGACGCCAGCACGAGGGTGAACGGGCGTCGGGCCACCAGGTCGCCGACGCGCCCGGCCGTGCCGGGGCGGGGCTCGCGCTTGAGGGCGCGGGACGGCCAGAACATCTTGCGCCCGGTGACCGCGAGCAGCGCGGGCATGAAGGTGAGACTGGCCAGCAGCATGACGAGCACCGAGACGGCGATGGCGGGGCCGAGCACGCGGAACTGCCCGAACGTCGCGATGCCGAGGGTGGCGAAGGCGGCCACGATGGTGAGGGCCGCGGAGGTGATCGCCGTTCCGACCCGGGCGCTGACCTCGGCCGCCACGGCGCGCGCGGGCAGGTCGGGGTGGGCTCGCAGCTGTTCGCGGAAGCGGAAGAGGAGGAAGAGGAAGTAGTCGACGCCGATGCCGATCAGCACGACGCTGATCATGCTGGGGGTGGAGGAGTCGAGCGTGATGCCGGTGAGCATCGCGAGGCCGGCCACCGCTCCCGTCGCGGCGCCGCCGATGACGGCGACCGCGAGCAGCGGTACGAAGGCTGCCAGCACGCTGCGGAACACCAGGATGTTGATCAGCACGATCAGGCCCATCATGACGATGCCGACGACCATCTGGGTGGTCTTCTCCGCCTCGTCGGTGTCGACGACGTCGGCCAGGCCGCCGGTGAAGCCGGTGCGCATCCCGGCCTCGGCGAAGTCGGCCTTCGCCCGGTCGCGGAAGGCGCGGTAGAGGTCGTGCATGCCGGGGTCCGTGGAGTTGCCGGTCAGCTGTACGGAGAGCAGTTCGAAGCTCCGGTCGGGCGCGACCATCGCGGGAGCGACCTTGGGCGTCTGGGAGTGGTCCTCGGCCAGGAAGGAGGGCGGCCCGTCCTCCTTGGGCGCGGGCATCGCGACGCGCCGGTGGCCCAGTCGCTCGGCGAGCGCGCCGACGCGGCGGTGGTCGGCTTCCGTGAGGGGCTCGCCGTCGGCGCGGGCGACGAGCACGGTCACCGCGTTGGCGTCGGGCTTCACCCCGAACCGCTCCTCGGCGACCTTGAGCGCGGCGGCCGAGTCGTACGTCGCGGGAAGGAAGTCGCCGCTCTGGGCCTGGGTGACGCGGTAGAGCAGCCCCTGTCCGAGCACGGTCAGGAACAGGCCCAGCACCGTCCAGAGGACGATGACCTTCCATGGGTTGCGGGTGGAGAGCCCGGTGAGGGCGCGGATCACGTTGTCCTCCGGCGGTGGGTGGTGCACCGGGTTCTCCCGGCAGGTGTCCAGCTCATCAGCGCGGAACGCGCGAATCGTCCGAGCGCGGGACGAGAAAGGGCCTGGGAGCGGGGGCCGGGCGGAGCCGCCGACCAGGACCGTGGTCCCAGGCCGTTGTCGACTCACGGGCCGGGGGAGGGGCCGGGAGCCGATGCCAGAATGGATCGTCAAATGACGGCCGTGCCGCACCGGACGTGGTCGGTGGGGCGGCCGAGGGGGAGGACCGTAATGTCGACGACACGCCTTGAAGCCAGGGCTCCGGGAGGTTCCCCGGGCTCAGGGACTTCCGGGGCTTCGGAAGCCTCCGCAGGATTCCGGGCCGTGCCGAGCGGCGACGCGCTGCCGTGGACGCGTAGCGACACATCGCCCTGGACGCGCAACGACGCGCTGGTCGCGGTCGGGGCGGCGGTCGTGGACCTGATCGGCTTCACGCTCACCAGCCAGGTCGACCTGGGATACGTCCCGGCGGTCGGCTGCGTGCTCCTGATGGTCTCCGCGCTGCCGCTGGTGGCCCGGCGCCGCGCCCCGGTGCCGACGCTCGCGGCCGTCCTGCTGCTCGGCCTCGTGCTGAACCTGAGCGTCCCGGTCGCGCAGCATTTCAACGCCACGGTCGTGGTCGCGCTCTACACGGTCGTACGGACCCGGGGCGCGGCCGTGGCGGTGCCGGCGTCGCTCGTCGCCGTGACGCTGCCGCTGGTGGGGCAGACGTCGTGGCCGCGGCCGAGGCTCGTGGACGTGGCGGGCGACGTGTCCGCCGGAGCGCTCGTGGTCATCGCCGCGATCGTGATGAACCACTGGCAGCGGGACATCGAGGCCAACCGCCGGATGCTCGCCGACCGGGCGGTGGCCGACGAACGACGGCGCATCGCACGGGAGTTGCACGACATCGTGGCGCACCACATCACCACCATGCAGCTGATGGCCGGGGGCGCCCGGGCCAACCTCAGCGGTGACCCGGAGGTGGTCAGGGAGGCGCTGGTCACCCTCGAGGGATCCGGGCGGATGGCGCTGCGCGAGATGCGTCAGCTGCTGGACGTCCTGCGGGCCGGTGACGAGGCCGAGGAGGCGCCGACCGCCCCGCAGCCGGGCGTCGGCGACCTCGAGCGGCTCGTCGCCGAGTCCTGCCGGGCCGGGTTGCCCACCGCGCTCGAGGTGCGGGGCGAAGAACGTCCGCTGCCGCCGAGCGTGGGCCTGACGGTGTTCCGCGTCGTGCAGGAGGCGCTGACGAACGCGCGCAAGTACGCGGGCGAGGCCGAGGCGTCCGTACGGCTGACGTACGAGCCGGACGGCGTTGCGGTGGAGGTGTCGGACGACGGCGCCGGCGTGAGCACGGCCTTCGGGTCGGGCTCCGGTTACGGCCTGGTCGGGATGCGGGAGCGGGCCGTGCTGCACGGCGGGACGCTGGAGGCCGGTCCGCTGGACCGGGGCGGGTTCAGGGTGTCGGCCCGGCTGCCGCTGACGGCCGACGAACGGCTGCCGCGGGAGACCGGTATGGGGGCGCTGCGATGAAGGGGACGACGAACGCCGCGATGGGAGAGGCGATGCGCGGGGGTGTGATCAGAGTGCTGATCGCGGACGACCAGCCGCTCGTGCGGCGCGGGCTGGCGCTGATCCTCGCGCCCGACCCGGCCTTCGAGGTGGTGGGCGAGGCCGGTGACGGCGCCGAGGCCGTGGCCCTCGCGCACCGGCTGCGGCCCGACGTCGTCGTGATGGACATCCGGATGCCGGTGCTGGACGGGGTCGCCGCGACCGGGCAGCTCGCACGGGAGCTGCCCGGCTGCCGGGTGCTGGCGTTGAGCACCTTCGACATGGACGAGTACGTGGTGGCCGCACTGCGGGCGGGCGCCTACGGCTTCCTGCCCAAGGACGTCTCGCCCGAGGAACTGGTCGCCGCCGTCCGCGTGGTGCACACCGGGGAGGCCGCCGTCGCGCCCCGGCTGCTGACCAGGTTGATCTCCACGTACGTCAGGACCCCGCACCGGCCGCGGCCGCCCGTCGCGCTCGCGGGCGACCTCACGCCGCGCGAGCAGGAGGTGTGGCGGCTGATGGCCACGGGGCTCGACAACGCGGAGGTCGCGGGGGAGATGGACATCAGCGTGTCGACCGTGAAGAACCACATCACCAGCGTCTTCGCGAAGCTCGGCGTCCGTGACCGGGCCCAGGCGGTGATCGCCGCGTACGAGACGGGGCTGGTCGAGGTGGGCGCACAGGGGTAGCGATCCCGGGCGGGCGCCACGACCCCGCTGTGTGTGTAACAGGAATGTATTAGAGGGTGGTTGGGTGGAACGCTTCGCCGGGCCGGGTGCATCTTGGTGATCAGAAACGCTCGCTCGTGCGAATTCGTACCGAGCGGTCGGCACCCCCAACCGATATTGAGGCAGAAGCGATGCGCGTTCACAAGCTCACTTTCGCAACCCTGGCCGTTGCCGCCGGTCTCTTGCTCACGGCCTGTCAGAGCGACGACGACGGTGCGGGAAAGAGCTCCCCGTCGTCCGCATCCTCCGCGTCTTCCACGGGCGGCGGTTCGGGTTCGGGTGGTGAGGGCTCGGGCGGTTCGGGCTCGGGCGGTTCGGGTCAGGGCGGCGGGAAGGACTCCGCCGGGAAGAGCCCCGCCGGGAAGAGCTCCGGCGGGCAGGGCACGGCCGCCGGGACCGGCTCCAAGGAGAGCGGCAAGGCCGCCAAGTGCCGCACCGACGAGCTGGAGATCACGGCGAAGGACCGCACCATCGACGGTGACACCGATGCCACCGTCGTGGTGGAGATGAAGAACCGCGGCGGCCACAGCTGCACGGTCTCCGGGTACGCGGGTGTCGACCTGAAGACCAACGCGGGGTCGCTGTCCGCGAAGCGCACTGGTGAGCAGGCCCCCTCGACCATCCTCAAGGACGGGCAGTCGACGTTCTTCGGCATCAACTACCCGTTCAACACCTCGGGTGGCTCCGGCGTCCGCATCACGGGGCTGCTGGTGACCCCGCCGGGCGAGACGAAGACGGTCTCCCTCTCCTGGCCGGGCGCCGCCACGTTGCCCGTCACGGACGGCTCCGGCTCCCCGGTGAAGGTCGGCCCGATCGGAAGCGCCGGTCAGGGCGGCTGATCCGCACGCCCTCCGGGGATGGCGTCATGTGATCTGCCGGGCACGCCTCAGGAGACGCCGACCGACGCCGTGGTGATGACCTCGTCCAGGACGTCGCGGGACCGGATCAGATCGGTGATCAGTCGGTTGATACGGTCCCGTTCCGAGGCGAGCTCCACGACCAGCTGCTCGGTGGCGGCCTCGGACGGGCCGCCGTCCGTGTCCCGCATGCAGGGCAGCAGCTGGGCGATCTTCTTGCTGTTGAGCCCCGCCGCGTAGAGCGCCTGGACGCGGATGACCCGGTCGACCGCCCACTCGCCGTACTGCCGCTGACCGCCCGGAGTGCGCTCGGCCTTCAGCAGACCCTGCGTCTCGTAGTAGCGCAGCGAACGCTCGCTCACTCCGCTGCGTCGCGCCAGTTCGCCGATCCGCATTCCCCACCTCGCCTGCCGCTGCCGTCGCCTCGCCGCTACGGGACTTGAACCTGACACTGATGTCAACTCCTACGGTACCGGCATGACGAACACACCAGCACCGTCCCGCCTCTTCGACCCCGCCCGCCTCGGCCCCCTGGACCTGCCCAACCGCCTGGTGATGGCGCCGTTGACCCGCAACCGCGCCGGCGCCGACGGCGTCCCGCAGCCCATCATGGCCACGTACTACGCACAACGCGCCTCCGCGGGACTGATCATCGCCGAGGCCGCCACACCGAACGCCGTGGGGCAGACGTACCCCAACATCCCCGCGATCCACAACGAGGCGCACGTGGCCGGATGGCGGCAGGTCACCGACGCGGTGGCGGCCAAGGGCGGCCGGATGTTCCTGCAGCTGCAGCACGGCGGCCGGGTCGGGCATCCCGACAACAGCGGACTGATGCCGGTCGCGCCGTCGCCGGTGCCGCTCCCGGAGACGATCCACACGCCCGCCGGGCGCCAGGAGGCCGTCGTACCGCGGGAGATGACCCAGGACGACATCCGGTCGACCGTCGCCGATTTCGCCGCGGCCGCCCGCAACGCCGTCGACGCCGGCTTCGCCGGAGTGGAGGTGCACGCCGCCAACGGCCATCTCCTGCACCAGTTCATGGCGCGCAACACCAACCACCGCACCGACGCCTACGGCGGCTCGGTCGCCGGCCGCATCCGGTTCGCCGTCGAGGTGGTCCAGGCGGTCGCCGAAGCCATCGGCCCCGAGCGGGTGGGCCTGCGCGTCTCCCCGGGAAACACCGTCAACGGCATCGAGGAAGGCGACACCGAGAGCATCTACCCGGCGCTCGTCGAGGCACTGGCGGACACCGGCCTGGCCTACCTGCACATCGTGTGGGCCGACCCCGACCAGCCTCTCTTCCAGGACCTCCGGAAGGCCTGGCCGGGCACGCTGATCGCCAACCCGGCGCTGGGCTGGGGAGGGCCGATCCCCGCCGACGGCGGCCAACTGGCGGGCGAGCGGCTGCTGGACGCGGGAGCCGACCTGATCGCACTGGGCCGCGCCTTCCTGGCCAACCCCGACCTGGTCGAACGACTGCGGGTCGGCGCACCGCTCAAT
Organism: Streptomyces sp. C36; assembly: GCF_040932295.1. NCBI lineage: Bacteria > Bacillati > Actinomycetota > Actinomycetes > Kitasatosporales > Streptomycetaceae > Streptomyces > Streptomyces sp. C36. The sequence goes on from NZ_JBFQGI010000001.1 coordinate 746,410, forward strand.
CAGGTGCGCGACCAGCACATGATGTACGTGGGCGGGGAGACCGGATACACCGACTACCCCACGCTGGCCGCCGACGTCCCGCACGCCGCCCAGGTACTCGAACCCGTCGGATCGTGACCGGGACGAGCCGGGGCGGTCACCCCGTCGGCCGCCCCAACGGCCGCCGTCCCTACGCCCCGCCGCCTCGCACCGCCACCGGTCGCAGCCACAGCAGTAGCGCCGTGGTGGCCGCCAGCAGCGCAACGCACCCGCTGAAGATCAGCCCCGCCTGTCGCAGCCCCAGGGTGACGGCCATGATTCCCACCCCGACCACGGGGATCGAGATCGCCACGTACAGCACCACGAACAACGCGGAGGTGACCTCCGCCCGCCGCTCGGCCGGGCTGTGCTCACCCACCAGGGTGACGCCGGCCCGGAACGAAAGCCCTTGCCCCGAGCCCGCGGTGAGCGCCCCCGCCACCAACAAGAACAACGAGGCCGTGATCAGCGCGGAGGAGATCATCGCCATGCCCCCCACGAGCACCACGCACCCCCACGGCAGCGCCCGGTGCACACCGACCCGCCCCATCAGCAGCTGACCGGCCGTCGACGCCCCGAAGACCGCGAAGACCACGGTGCCGGACACCGCCGGATCGCTCACCCCCACCACCTCGCTCAGGAAGCTCGGCGCCACCGACGTGAACAGACCCAGCGTGGCGAACCCGGCGAAGCCGGCCATGGCCGCCGGCACGAAGGCCGGGCGCACCGACGGCGGCACGCGCAGCCGCCGGGGGCCGCGCGACGTACCGTGCCGGTCCCGCACCGTCTCCGGGATCAGCAGCACGCCGACGACGGCGACCGCCACGAGCACGAGGTCCATGATGAACACCTGCCGGAGCGGGTCCGGAACGTACTGGGCCATCAGGCCGGCGAGCAGTGGTCCGCTGCCCAGCCCGCCCATGTTGGCCGCAGTGGCGATCAGCGTGGCGTGCACGGCCCACCGCCGTGGGGCGAGCTCCACCACGGCGGCCGTCGCGGTTCCCGTGAACAGCCCCGCGGACAGTCCCGAGAGCACCCGGCCCGCGAAGAGCTCCGGCAGCCCGCTCTGGAAGAGGAAGCACACCGCGCTCATCGCCGACAGCACCAGACCGGCCAGCAGCACCGGCCGGCGGCCCACGGAGTCCGACGCCTGCCCCAGCAGGAGCAGCGCCACGATGACACCGACGGCGTACACCGCGAAGATCAGCGTCACCATGAACGAGGAGAAGCCCAGTTCCTGCTGGTACAAGCCGTAGAGCGGCGTGGGCAGCGTGGTGCCGCACATGGCGACGGCGAACGCGTAGGCGGCCACGGCGAACGGCCACCAGCGGTCGGTGCCGTACCGGCCGGGATCGGCGTCGCCCCCTCGACGCGCGGACGCATGGTTGCTCACCGTGACTGCCTATCAGGAACACCCTGGTCACAGCCCACGCCCCGCGCGCGCCCGTGGTCACGACTCATCGGCTGGCCGAAGCCGCGACGGCGAGGACAGCCGTACGGGGCCACCCGCCCGGCCACGGTCACGGTTCACAGGCTCGTCAAGGGTCCGGGACCGGACGTTGGGTCCGTGACGGGGCCGCAGCCTCATGCGGCCGGGGCGCGGGCCCGCCGACGGTGAGAGGGCAACGATTCACTCCTCGGGCAGTGCCCGGTCTGCGAGTCCCGTCATGTCCCCCTCGGATCCGTCCGTAGCCCTCGACCGGAGCATCGGCTCCGGCCTCACCCATTTCCCCCTGCAGGTACGGGCCGGCCACGGCTCGTGGGACGAGCTGGCCGGCATCGCCCGGCGGCTGGACGCCGACCGCTTCCTGCTCGTCCGCGACCCCGGAGTCCCGGAGGCCCACACCGAGCGCGTCCTGCACCACCTCGGCCGGGCCGCCCCCACCCGCCTGGTCCCGGCGTCCGGACCGGACGCCGTCGGGGCCGACGACGTGCCTCCCGACGCCGTGGTCGTCGCTCTCGGCGGTACGAGCGTCCTCGAGGCCGCCGGCCGCCCGGCCGCGCGCACCCGCCGGGGTCCGGTCCTGATGCCGACCACGCTGCCCGCCGTCCTGGACACCGCGCTGTCGCTGGCCGGCCCCGTCGGGCCGCGCCGCGTACCGGTCCTGGTCCGCGCGCAGCTGGAGTTCCTCGACACGCTCGCCCCCGGTGCCGTCCGGCCGGGACTGTACGCCCTGGTCAGGAACGTGCTGTCGGTGTGTCCGGCCGCCTACGACCAGGTCTGCGCGCGGCTGCGCCCGGACGGCCGGTACGACCGGAGCGCGCTGGCCTCGTTCATCGCCCTGTGCGCCGACGCCCGCGCCGCCCTCACCTGCTACGACCCGCTGGAGGACGGCCCGGCCGGGGCGTTCCGGTACGGGCATGTGGTGGCCGACGCCCTGCGCGTACTCGGCGTCGGCGCCCTGCGGTACGGCGACGCCGTCGCCCAGGGCCTGCTGGTGGCCGCCCGGTGCGCCCGCCGGATGGGACTGCTCGACGCGGAGGGGGAGGCCGCCCACCGGGAACTGATCGGGCGCTGGGGCGCTCCCGCCGTACTGCCCCGGCCCGTCACGGCGGAGGACGTCCTGCGGGCCCTGCGGCAGGCGACGACCGGCACCGGCGGCACAGACGCCCCGGACGGCACCGTCGGCATGGTGCTCCTCGAGGCCCTGGGCCGGCCGCACGTGTCCGCCGGCCGCACCGTCACGGCGGTCGGCGAGGACGCGCTGCGGGCCGGGCTGGCGGCGGGGGAGGCGGCGGCGGACGTCCTGGTGCCCCGTCCCGGCGGCCGGGACACGGCCGGGACTCGGTCGGGACCGTCCTCTCATGTGCCCGGGGCGCCGGGACGCCCAGCGTGGTGAGGGACGTTCCGCTCCGGCCCCGACCGGGGCCGCACCTTCTGTGAGGAGATCACCGTGACCACCCTGGCCCCCCGTTCCTCCCACGGCCTGTTCACCTCGGGCGAGCCGGTCCGCTCCTGGACCGTGAGCACCGCCAAGCCCGTCCGCTACGAGGTGGGCTTCACGCCGGACGTACTGGACCCGCGCAACCCCGCGCTCGCCGGCGCCGGAGTCCCCGCCGACGATCCCGCGCCGCCGCGCAGGCTCCTCGTCGTGGAGACCACGGTCGACGAACTGTACGGCGACCGCGTCCGCGCCTACGGAGCGGCCCGTGGCCTGGAGTACGAGGTCCACGTGCTGACCGCCCACGAGCGGCTGAAAACGATGGACGCCGTCTTCTCGGTGGTGGAGGCGATGGACCGGTTCGGCATCGCCCGGCGCAGCGAGCCGGTCGTCGCCGTCGGCGGCGGCGTGCTGCTGGACGTCGTCGGCCTGGCGTGCAGCCTCTACCGCCGCAGCACCCCGTTCGTACGGGTGCCGACCACGCTGATCGGGCTGGTCGACGCCGGTGTCGGGGCGAAGACCGGGGTGAACTTCGGGCCCCACAAGAACCGGCTCGGCACCTACCACCCCGCCGCGCAGACGCTCCTGGACCCGCGCTTCCTGGCCACCCTCGACCGGCGGCACCTGAGCAACGGCATGGCCGAGATCCTCAAGATGGCCCTGATCAAGGACCGCGAGCTGTTCGGCCTGCTGGAGCGGCACGGCGGCCGACTGGTCGGCGAGCACTTCCAGGACGGCCGGGGCCTTGCCACGGTCGTACGGGAAGTACTGGGCCGGGCGGTGCACGGGATGCTGGAGGAGCTGCAGGGCAACCTGTGGGAGAGCGAGCTGGAACGGGTCGTCGACTACGGCCACTCCTTCAGCCCCACGCTGGAGATGCGCGCCCTGCCCGAGCTGCTGCACGGCGAGGCGGTCTGCCTCGACATGGCCCTGACCACGGTGATCGCCGAACGGCGAGGCCTGGTCCGGCCCGTAGAGCGTCGTCGGATCCTGGACGTGATGCGCGGGCTGGGGCTGCCCGTCTGGCACCGGCTGTGCGAGCCGGGCGTGCTGGGCGAGGCGCTGGCCGACACGGTCCGGCACCGCGACGGCAGCCAGAGGCTGCCGCTGCCCGCCGGCATCGGCGACGCCGTCTTCGTCGACGACGTGACGCCCGGCGAACTGGCCCACGCGGCCCGGCGCCTGAGGGCGTACCACACGGGGACCGGGGAGGCCGGTCATGCGTGAGGGCCTCGTCGTCGCCACCGTCCACGACCCGGCCGACGTTCACGGGGTGCACGCCGCCGACGGTCACTCGCGCTGGACGTGCCTGGCCCGGCGCACCGGGCTGCACGGCCGGTGGGAAGCGGTCGAGTGGGCCTGGCTGCCACCGGGCGGCGTCAGCGGCGAACACCGGCACTCCCGTACCGAGGAGCTGTACTTCGTCCTCCACGGGAAGGGCGAGATCACCCTCGACGGCCGGCCGTACCCCGTCCGCCCCGGCACGACCGTCCTCACCGCCCTCGGCCGCCGGCACGGGCTGCGCAACACCGGTGAGGAGCCGCTGTCCTGGCTCGTCATCGAACTGCCCGCCACCGGGCCACCCGCCACGAAGGACACCACCATGCACGGGACGACCGACACCGACCACAGAGATTCCACCGCCGACGCCATCATCACCGACCTGCACGAGACCGGACCGGTGGACGCCGCCACCGTTCTCACCGGCCCCTTGCGCACCGTGAGGGTGGCCCGCCTGCTCCCGGCCGGCACGGCCGAGCTGGCCGCCCGGGACGTCGAGCACACCGTGTACGTCACCGCCGGCGCCGGCACGGCGGAGGCCGGGGCGACGAGCGTGCCCCTCGCCCCCGGCGTCTCCCTGACCCTGCCGCTGGGCACGCGGACCCGCGTCCGCGCCGGCGTCCAGGGGCTGGAGTACTTCCACGCCGTCCTGGACGTCCCCCGAGAGGAGCACCAGTGATCATCAACGCGAGCCGCCGGACGGCCGCCCTCCACACCGGCGGCCGGGAACACATCCGCATCCGCTGCCTCGCCCGGCGCGGCATGCTGCACAGCGAGTGCGAGGCCGTCGACCGGGTGAGCCTGGGCCCCCACACGCACTACGACCTCGTCGGCCGGGCCGGCACCGAAGCGGCCTGGTACGTCCTGCGCGGCCCGCTCACCGCCCGGTGGGCCGGTGACCCGCCCGCCACCGCCGTGCTCGGCGACCGCGACCTGCTCCTGGCCCGCACGGCGCAGGACGTCACCCTGCGGGCCGGCCCGGGCGGCGCCGAACTGCTGTGCCTGACCGTGACACCGCCGGCCGTCACCCGGGACCTCCCGCCCCGTACCCCCGACACCACCAAGGACCGGACATGACCACCGCATCCGCCGAATCCACCGAATCCACCACGCCCGCCACCGCACCACGGCGTCCCCCGCACGCCCCCGGCGTGCGCGCCGTCCACCACATCGCCTTCACCGTGCCCGACCTCGACGAGGCCGTCGCCTTCTTCACCGACGTCCTGGGCGCCGAAACGGCCTACCGCACCGGCCCGATCTCCGACCCCGACCCCGGCGGCGACTGGATGCGCCGGCAGCTCGGCGTCGACCCACGGGCCACCGCGCACATCGCGATGCTGCGCCTGGGCCCCACCCTCAACCTCGAGCTGTTCCAGTACAGCGGCCCCGGCCGGCGCCGGCAGATGCCCCGCAACAGCGACTGGGGCGGCCACCACCTGGCCCTGTGGACGGACGACTTCGACGCCAGCGTCCGCCACCTCACCGCCACACCGGGCGTACGGATGCTCGGCGAGCCGCAACAGGTCGGCGAAGGGCCCATCCGCGGCACCCGGTGGGTGTACTTCACCACCCCCTGGGGCCAGCACCTCGAACTCGTCCACGCCCCGGGCCACCAGCCCTACCAGGACCACACCCCCGTACGCCTCTACCAGCCGCAGGCCCCGCACGAAGGGAGAGGATCATGACCGGCATCTGGGGGCCCGGCACCCCGCCGGTGGTCCGGCACGACGCCACCCGCTACGACGCCGACGTCGTCGTGATCGGCTCCGGGGCCGGGGGAGCGACCGTGGCCTGGGCACTCGCCCGGACCGGCGCCCGCGTCCTCGTCGTCGAGCGCGGCGGCTTCCTCCCCCGCGAGGAGGCCAACTGGTCGCCGGAGGCCGTCTTCGGCGACGGCCGCTACCGCAACGCCGAAACCTGGCACACCACCGGCGGCACCGCCTTCACACCCGCCGCCCACTACTACGTCGGCGGCACCACCAAGGTCTACGGAGCGAGCCTGCCCCGGCTGCGCGAGAGCGACTTCGAGGCCGTCGAACACCTGGACGGCACCTCCCCGGCCTGGCCCTTCGGCTACGGCGACCTGGAACCGTTCTACGCCGAGGCCGAGCGCCTCTACCGGGTGCACGGCCGGTGCGGCCACGACCCGACGGAACCGGCCCGCTCCGGCCCGTACCCCCACCCGCCCGTCGCCCACGCGCCCCGCATCGCCGAGCTGGAGCGCCGCCTGCGCGCCCAGGGCCTCCACCCCCACCCGCTCGAACTGGGCATCGACCTGGCCGAGGGCGGCACATGCGTACGCTGCGGCACCTGCGACGGATTCCCCTGCCGCGTCGGCGCCAAGAGCGACGCGGAGACCCGCGCCCTGCGCCCCGCACTGCGCTCCCCGTCGGTCCGGCTGCTCACCCACACATACGTCTCCCGGCTGCGCACCGACGCATCCGGGCGTACGGTCACCGCCGTCGAGGCCACGAGGAACGGCCACCGCGTCACCCTCACCGCCGGCACCGTCGTCGTCTCCTGCGGGGCCGTCAACTCCGCGGCGCTGCTGCTCCGCTCCGACAGCGGCGCCCACCCCGGCGGCCTGGCCAACGGCAGCGGGCTGGTCGGACGCAACCTGATGCTGCACCACAACAGCATGCTGATGGCCGTCGACCCCCGGCACCGCAACCCGGCCGTCTTCCAGAAGACCCTCGCCGTCAACGACTTCTACCGCGCCGGCGCCCGCACCCCCCACCCGCTGGGCAACCTCCAGCTCATGGGCAAGGTCCACCCGGCGGCCATGGCGACCGCGCACCCGCGCGTGCCCCGCCGCGTTCTGGGCGAGCTGGCGGCCCACAGCGTCGACTGGTGGCTCATCTCGGAAGACCTGCCCGTCCCCGAGAACCGGGTCCTGCTCGGGCCCGGCGGCGGAATCACCCTGGCCTGGCACCCGGTCAACGCCCGGGCCCACCGGCGCCTGGTGCGCCAAGGGGCGCGGATGATGCGCCGGGCCGGCTATCCGCTCGTCCTCACCCACCGCATGGGCGTCGAGCACACCGGCCACCAGTGCGGCACGACCGTCGCCGGCCACGACCCCGCCCGCTCGGTCCTCGACCCCTACTGCCGCAGCCACGAGGTACGGAACCTGTTCGTCGTCGACGGCGGCTTCTTCCCCTCGTCCGCGGCCGTCAACCCGACCCTGACCATCGTCGCGCAGGCCCTGCGCGCGGGCAGCGGCGACACCCTCCTGCCCTGATGCCACCACCCTGCCCCGATGCCACCGAAGGAGACCCACCATGTCCCTGCACCGTCTGTCCTCCGTCACCATCGGCGTCCCCGACCCCGCCGCGACAGCCCCCTACTACACCGAACTCGGCCTGCGCCGGCAGGACGACGGCTGGTTCTCCACCCGCGACGGCGGCCGCCAGCTGCGCATCGTGCCGGCACCCACCCGCCGGCTGGTCGAGATGCGGGTCGGCGTCGACGACACCGACGACCTGGACGCCGCCGGCGCCCGGCTGCGCCGCATGGGCGTCGCCACCGTCCGCGGAGCCGGTCCTAGCCTGACCGCGGCCGACCCCGTCACCGGAGCCCGCGCCGTGCTCCAGGTCGAACCGCGTCCCGCTGCGCCGCCGACACCCCCCACCCCCTACAACGGGCCCGGACGCGACGAACGCACCGCCGGCCGTGCTCCCGGCGTCCAGCGCGCCGACCGGGTACGGCCCAGCAAGCTCGGCCACGCCGTGCTGGGCACCCCCGATCCCCGGACCACCGCGGCCTTCTTCGGCGACGGCCTCGGATTCAAGGTCAGCGACTCACTGGGCGACGCGGGCGCCTTCCTGCGCTGCACCACCGACCACCACAACATCCTCGTCCTGGCGGCCCCCGTCCCCTTCCTGCACCACACGTCCTGGCAGGTCGACGACGTCGACGACATCGGGCGCGGCGCCATGGCCATGCTCGAGGAGCACCCCGAACGCCACATCTGGGGCTTCGGCCGCCACTACATCGGCTCCAACTTCTTCTGGTACCTCAAGGACCCGGCGGGCAACTTCACGGAGTACTACTCCGACATGGACTGCATCGTCGACGACCAGCTGTGGGATCCGGAGGTCTTCGACGTCAACGAGAGCTTCTTCAGCTGGGGGCAGCCGCCCCCGCCCTCATGGATCGCGCCGGAGGACCTGGCCGCACTGATGACCGGCACCCACACGGCCTGACGAACGAGAGATCGCCCAGGGCGGCGGCTAGCGTCGCCCTGTGAGACAAGAAGACGAGGACGCCGCCATGCCCCGTGTCCTGATCGTCGACGACCATCCGCTGTTCCGCAACGGCCTGAAGGGCGCGCTGGAGAGCAGCGGATGCGCCGACGTCGTCGCCGAGGCCGCCACCGCCGGCGAGGCGCTGGAGGCCGTGTCGCGGCAGCTGCCCGATGTCGTCGTCATGGACCTGTCCCTCCCCGACGCCTCCGGCATCGACGTCACCCGGCAGCTCGCCGGGCTGTACCCCGGACTGCCGGTGCTGATGCTGACCATGTCCGACGACGACGGAAGCCTGCTGGCCGCGCTCCAGGCAGGTGCCCGCGGCTACCTGGTCAAGGGCGCGGGCGCGGGGGAGGTGCTGCACGCGGTCCGCACGGTCGCCGCGGGCGGGGCGGTCTTCGGCCCGCAGACCGCGGCCCGCCTCACCGCGTTGCTGTGCGGGGGCCGCCGCCACGACGCCGAGCAGCTGTTCCCGGCGCTCACCGCGCGCGAGGCGGAGGTCCTCGAGCTCATCGCCCGGGGCCTGGACAACCGGCGCATCGCCCGGGAGCTGGTGCTGTCCGAGAAGACGGTCCGCAACCACGTCACGCACATCTTCGACAAACTCCAGGTCACCACCCGCGCCGAGGCCGTGGCCAGGGCGCGGGACGCGGGCCTGGGGGACGAGGACTGAAGGGGCGCGCCGCGGTGGACGAGGCGGGAACCGTGCGGGGCGGGCGGTCCGTCCTGACCTTCGCCGCCTACACGCTGACCCTCGCCTCCGCCGTGACCTGGACCGTCATCGCCCTCGCCCACCTGGACGACGCGCGGCTGACCCCGTACATCGTCCCCCGCGGCGTCCCCGTCATCGCCTCCACCGGAGTCGTCCTGCTGGGCGCCTTCATGACGGCCCACCGCCCCCACAGCGTCCTGGGCCCGCTCCTCGTCGCGACCGGAACGACCAACGTCCTCTCGGACGCCTGCATCATCGCCGCCGCCGTCACCGACGCCCCGCACGGCGTCGGCGTCACCCTGACCGTCGTCTCGAAAGTCTCCTACGCGCTGGCCGTCTTCACCTTCTACGTGCTGCCGCTGTACCTGCCGAGCGGCGAACTGCCCCGCCACTGGATCTGGCGGCCGTACGTCGCTCTCGTCGCCGCCTGGAGCCTGGTGCACGCCTACGCCGACCCCGTCCCGGCGCGCACCTACACCATCGCCGACCCGACGAACCGGGGCGCGTGGGCACGACTCAGGACGACCCTCCTGACCCACCTGCCCGTCATCCCCCTCATGACCGCGCTCCTGCTGACCGGCCTCACCGTCATGGCCGTGCGCTGGTGGCGCACCCCCGACCGCCGGCAGATCATTCCCGTCCTGCCGTACGTGCTGTGGCTCGTACTCCTCTACGTCAACCACCTCGCCCCGCCCAAGGGCGCCCTGTGGTCCTACGGATACGCCGTGGCGTTCCTCTGGCCCTTCTGCGCGATCTACGGCATCAGCCGCGACCGATCCGGCCAGCTGGACCGGGCCACGCGCAAGATGCTGGCCTCCCTCCTGCTCACCGCCGCCCTGATCGCCGTGTACACCGCCGTCTCCCTGCTGGTCGTGCGCGCCCTGCCCGGCGGACTGAGCACGGGCGCCCTCGTGTCGGGCGCCGCGGGCCTGACCTTCGGCGCCCTGCTCTACCCCTGCGCACGCCTGGCCGTACGCGTGGTGGACCGCATCTACTACGGCGACCGCGCCCGCCCCTACCAGGTCGTCCGCGAACTCTCCCAGCGGCTCAGCCGGGCGGCCGCCCCCGCACAGGCCCCACGGCTGCTGTGCGACACCGTCGTCACCACGCTCAACCTGCCCGGAGCCAAAGTGGTGGTCGACACCCGCGGCGGCCCCCGCACCCTCGCCGCCGCCGGGCAGCCGGTGCCCGACTCCCACGGATTCCCCCTGACGTTCGAAGGCAACGTCGTCGGCCACCTGCACGTCACCCCCAGGACGGGCCAGCGGACACTGGACCGCCAGGACCAGGAGGTCCTGCGATCCCTCGCCGACCAGGCGTCGCCCGCGCTCGCCTCCGTACGCCTCTACGAGGACCTGCGGGCGGCCCGCGAACGCATGGTGGTGACCCGCGAAGAGGCACGCCGCACCCTGCGCCACGACCTGCACGACAGCCTCGGCCCCGCCCTCTCCGGCGCCCGGCTGCAGATCGACACCGCCCGCTACGCCGTACCGAACGGCTCCGCCGCCGCCCAGCCGCTGGAGACCGCCTCCGAGGGCATCGGGCAGGCCATCGCCGAACTCCGCCGGATCTCCGCCGGCCTCGCCCCGGCCGCGCTCGACCGCAACGGACTGGGCGGCGCGCTGCGCCAGCTGGCGGACCGGTTCGGCCAGCGGCTGCGGGTGGACGTGCGCTTTACCCCCGACCCGCTCCCGGGACTGCCGGCCGCCGTGGAAGTGGCCGTCTACCTCATCGGGGGCGAGGCGCTGAACAACGTCGTGCGGCACTCCGGCGGCACTGCGGCCGCGCTGAGCGTACGGGTGGTGCCGGACGAGGTGACGATCGAGGTCAGCGACGACGGGCACGGGATCGTCGAGCACGGGATCGCCGAGCACGGGCTCGTCGAACACCCCACGGGCGACGGGGTGGGCATCCGGTCCATGCGGGAGCGGACGGCCGAGCTGGGTGGCCACTTCACCCTGGCGAACGGCGGGAGCGGCGGCGGCATGGTCGTACGGGCGTCGTTCCCGCCGGTGGCGGGCCCCTTCCCGGGATGACGGCACCCAGAGGGTGCACGGTCGTTCGCGTGTGCCCCGGCCGGGCGACGGAAACCCTCCCCGCCCACGGGTAGACACCCTTCATGGCCACCCCACGCAGCCTGCTCGTCCCCCTTCTCCTCGGGCTCCTCGGTCTTCTCGCCCCTGCCGCTGGCGCCACCGCCGCGGCCGTCGTCCCGGCCCGGGCGGGCGCCGGTGCGCCGGAGGACCCGGCGGTGGTCACCACGGACGCCGGACCCGTACGCGGCACCGTCACCGAGCGCGGCCGCGCCTTCCTCGGCGTGCCGTTCGCCGCGCCGCCGGTGGGGGAGCGGCGGTGGCGGCCGCCCCAGCCCTCCGCCCCGTGGTCCGACGTCCGGGACGCCACCCGCTTCGCCGGGGCGTGCGCCCAGCCGGCCCGGCCGGTGCTCGGCACATCCGAGACCACCAACGAGGACTGCCTCTACCTGAACGTCTTCACCCCGCCGGGAGGCGGTGGCGGCAAACCCGTCCTGGTGTGGTTCCACGGCGGCTCGTTCGTCTCCGGCTCCGCCGCCCACTACGACGCCTCCCGCCTGGCCCGCGCGGGAGACGTGGTCGTGGTCACGGCCAACTACCGGCTGGGCCCCTTCGGATTCCTGGCCCACCCCGGGCTGACCGCCGAGGCCCCCGGCACCGGATCCGGCAACTACGGCCTCATGGACCAGCAGGCCGTGCTCCGCTGGACCAGGGCGAACGCGGCCGCCTTCGGAGGAGACCCCGCGAAGGTCACGGCCGCCGGCCAGTCGTCGGGCGGCCTGAGCGTCTGCGGACACCTCACCTCGCCCGCCTCGCGCGGCCTGTTCACACGCGCCGTCATCCACAGCGGCCCCTGCGGCGTGGCGTCCCGCCCGGCCGCCGAGGCCGGTTCCGCCGGCACCTCCTTCGCCACAGGAGCCGGCTGCCTGGGCAGCGACGCCGCCGTCGTGACCTGCCTGCGGGGCAAGCCGGCCGCCGACCTGCTGAAGGCGCCGACGAGCGGCGCCGCCCCCTGGTGGCCGGTATCCGGCACGCCCGTCCTCCCCGTGCCGCCCGACCAGGCCATCGCTGCGGGCGACTACGCCAAGGTGCCCGTGCTGCTCGGCAACGGGCTGGACGAGGGAACCATCCACACGGTCATCCTCGAATCCACCGGCATCCGCTTCAACGCCGTCACGTACCCGGCCGTGCTCACCACCCTCTTCAAGCTGGACGGCCCCCGGGTCGCCGCCCACTACCCGGCGTCGAACTACGGCGGTGACCACCGCCTGGCGTTCGCGGCCGCGTTCGGCGACTACCTCGTCGCCTGCCCCACCCGGGAGTCGGCGCGGCAACTCGCCACCGCCACACCGGGCCGCGTCTTCGCCTACGAGTTCGCCGACCGCGCCGCCCCCGTCCTCTACAACGTCCACCCCGACTTCCCGCTGGGCGCCTACCACGGCGCCGAACTCCCGTACCTGTTCGACTACCTGCAGGCGGGCGACCTCCGACTGAACCCGGCCCAGACCCGGCTGTCGCAGGCCATGACCACCTTCTGGACCCGCTTCGTCACCACGACGGACCCCGCCCCCGGCACCTGGCCCGCGACCGCCCCGGACCCCTACCGCCCGCTCTCCCTGGCCCCGGACGCCATCACGCCCCGGACCGACTTCGACACCGCCCACCAGTGCGACTTCTGGGCCACGATCCCGCGCCCGACCGGCCAGGGACTGCTGACAGCGGAGGTACGCGTGCCACGGTCGCGGTGACGGGGTTCTATGTGTCGAGATGTTGTCGCCGGAAGGCCGCGCGGTAGGCGTGGGGGGAGGTTCCGGTGCGGCGGGTGAAGTGATGGCGCAAGGTCACGGGGGAGCCGAAGCCGGTGCGGTCGGCGATGTGCGTGACGGGCAGGTCGGTGGTCTCCAGCAGTTCCTGGGCCCGGTGGATACGGGCGCCCAGGAGCCATTGCAGCGGGGTGGTGCCGGTCCGGGCGCGGAACCGCCGGTTGAGCGTCCGGACACTGATCCCGGCGTGTCCGGCGATGTCGGCGAGGGTGAGGGGCCGGTGGAGGTGGCTCTCCATCCACTCCAGGACGGGCTGAAGGGTACTGAGGCCGGTCGGGGCCTCGGGGCGTTCGATGTACTGGGCCTGACCACCGTCGCGCTGGAGAGGCATCACGGTGCGGCGGGCGGTGGCGGCCGCGAGATCCGCACCGAGGTCGCGGCGGACCAGATGGAGGCACAGGTCGAGTCCGGCGGCCACCCCGGCCGACGTGATCAGACTGCCGTGGTCGACGAACAGGACGGCGGGGTCGACGTCGACGCGCGGGTGACGCCGGGCGAGTTCACCGGCGTACTGCCAGTGGGTGGTGGCGCGGCGACCGTCCAGCAGGCCGGTGGCGGCCAGGGTGAAGGCGCCCACGCACACCGATGCCAGACGCGCCCCGCGCCCCGCCGCCCGCCGCAGCTCCTCGACGACCGCGGGGGGCGGTGCGCCCAGGAAACCGGCGTGGGCGGGGATGACGACGGTGTCGGCGTCCGCGAGGCCGTCGAGGCCGTGAGGGGTGTGGATCCGAAAGGCGCCGTGCTCGGGTGAGGTGGTGGCGCTGCGGCCGGGAGCGCAGATCCGCAGGTCGTAGTGCGGCATGCCGGCGGCTTGGTTGGCGGTGCCGAAGACCTGGCCCGGGATGGACAGTTCGAACGGGAGGACGCCGTCGAGCGCGAGCACGGCCACCACACGAGTCATGGCCAGAATTTAGCGCAGGACGGCATTGTGGCCGCTGGCCGGGGGATGCGGACGGCAGCAGGATCAAGGGCGTACTCACTGAACGACGTATGAGGAGTCCCCGCGGTGGATGTCGCCCTGCCCGCTGTCTACGACCCGTTCGATCTGCCCCGGACGGACCTGGCCGCCCGCGCGCTGCGCTACGCCGAGGAAACCGAGCCGGCGGTCATCTTCCGCCACAGCGTGCGCAGCTACCTCTTCGCCCGGGCGCTCGCCGGCCACCGCGGCATGGAGGCCGGGGCGGACTTCGACGACGAGCTGGTGTTCGTCAGCTGTGTGCTGCACGACCTGGGTCTGTCCGAGCAGGGCAACGGCGACCAGCGTTTCGAGGTGGACGGCGCGGATCTGGCGGCCCGCTTCCTCCGCGAACACGGCACCGACGAGGACGCCGTGACCGTGGTGTGGGACGCGATCGCCCTGCACACTTCGGAGGGCATCGCCTCCCGCAAGGGCCCGGAAGTCGCGCTGGCTCACGCAGGCATCTCCGTGGACGTTCTCGGGTACGGCAAGGAACTCCTGCCCGACGGCTTCGCCGACCGTGTGCACGCCGCCTTCCCCCGCGAGGACCTCGCCTACACGATGACCGACATGATCGTCCACCAGGCGCTGGACAATCCCGCCAAGGCCGGCCCCCTGGGCTTCCCCGGCCAGCTCCTGCGCCGCCACCTGCCGCCCGGCACGATGCCCGACTGGTACGACCTGATCGCCCGGTCCGGCTGGAACGACCAGCCCACCCCCACCGACCCGGCCGCCTGAACCGGACGAGAAGTCTCGGAATTCCCGGATCGGGCCCCGTGGTGGGGCCCCGGCACGAGGGGGACGCGCCGGGGCCCCACCGAGCGGCACCCCGGGCGGCCGGGCGTCAGGACTTCTTGCCGGTGCCGGCGAGGGCGCCCATGGCGAACTTGTACGTCTGCGCGGCGGCTTCGTCGACCGGTACGTGCTTGCCTTCCGGCGGGAAGAAGTCGACGACGCCGACCGCTCCGTAGTTCGCCCAGAAACACGTGGTCATGGGGAAGGTATCGGTGACGTTCTGCCGGCACTTCAGCACCAGTTCCTTGGTGGTGAAGGCCTGGGGCGAGCCGACCGGGTTCCGGCCGTAGCCCTTCTCCAGATCCATGGTGTGGGAGAAGACCTTGTCCAGGGCGGCGGTGGGGTCCGCGACCTTGTCGTACAGGGTCGTCCGCGTGGTGAGGTGCGGTACGGTCGCCTGCCGTCCGCCCTTGCCGAGGGTGATGCGTGTCGCGCCGAAGCAGGAGATCTGGTCCTCCCCGGCGTCCTTGACCTTCGGGAGGTCGTCGTCGCCGGCGACGAGCATGTCCAGGTCGCTGCCGAAGTGGAAGCCGCCGTCGCCCTTGTCGCAGGTCATGCCGTCCAGCGTGGGCGCGCTGAGCTCCTTGTAGCGGGTTCCGGTGTCGGCGGCGAGCTTGTCCGCCTTCGGCAGGGCGTTCTTGCCATCGCCCCCGGACCCGCAACCGGCGGCGAGCACGCCGACGGCCATGACGGCGGCCAGAGTCCCCCACGTGTTCTTCATTGCCGACTTTCCCTGGTGGCTGTCAGTGATCATCAAGGGATCCTACGGCCCTGATGCCCTGCGCTCTCCGGGGAGGACGGGCTCGACTTCGAGCCAGTGCTGTCGTCGCTCACCGCGGTACGCCAGCGCGAGCCAGCCCAGCCCCTCGAGGGCCCCAGCGCACCGCTGCAGCTCGGCGTGCTGCTGAAGCACGGCCCCGCTCCCCGGCGGGCCGAGCCATTCGACACGTGCCACGCTCCGCGGCTCACCACCGCGGGGGAGCGCCCCGGTCGGCTCGCTCAGGCGGACGACGTACCCGGTGCCCAGGCGTCTCCCATCCTCGCCCACGGCGGAGGGCGGGATTCCGGCTGCCTCCAGGACCAAGGCGACCGCGCGTACGGGCTGCCGACGTTCCCACTCGGCCGGGACCGCTTCGGGCTCGGCGGTACCGGCGTTCATCACCCGGCGGATCTGCAACAGACCGTCGACGGCCTGCCGCACCGCGTCCGCGCGTTCACGGGGACCGGCGCTGACGGGACCCGTATCGCCGGTCGCCACGTCGAATCCCGTCGTACCCATCGCCTCATTCCTCCCCGGCAGCCGCTCCCAGAACCAGCGTGGCCCTCTGCATCGGCACCGCTACCGCCCACCCTGCCAGGGGTCTCGTCTCAGAGACCCTTGAGCCAGTCGAGCAGGCGCCGGCGGGGAGCGGCCTGGGTCCGCTCCTTCAGAGAGGCCTGGACTTCAGCGGTGAACGAGGCGTCCGGCCCGAGCACCCTGGCACAGTCTGCCGCGAGAGGTTTCAGGAGGTCACGTGCCTGAGCGCTGTATCCGAACGCACCATGGAAGTCCGCGGTGAGCTTCCTGAAGAGCAGGGACAAGGCCGAATCAGGGCCGTGGGCCGCCGTGCAGTCAGCGGTGAGTGCGGTCAGCCGCGTCACCCCCTCCTGGGCCCCGGCGAGTGTGGCGATGGCTACCGCTTGTCCGAGGCGTGCGATCAGAGTGAAGGGTGCGACGGGTCCAAGGACACGCAGGCAGTCGGACAGCAGCAGACCGACTGTGTCCAGTGCGCCCGACGGATCGGCGGCGAAGTGATACATCGACGCGACGGTGTGGATCTCGAGCGTGATACGCGCATCGCGTCCGTGGGCGGCCGCGCAGTCGGTCACCAGCGACAAGAACAGGTCTTTGGCCCGGCTCTCTTCTCCGGCGCTGTCCGTGGAGAGCGCGTGCTGCGCTCGTGCGCTCAACGTCAAAGAGTGATCTGCTCCGAGCACGCGGGCACAGTGGCTGATCAGCATGGCGCCGAGATCTCGCGCCTCGGCGTGGGCACCTGTCGCGTGGAGGGCGTCGGCGTAATGCACCCGGGCTTCAAGCGTTTCGGCGGCGTCGGGCCCCAGGGCGGTAGTGCAGTCGGCTATCAGGGGCGGAAACAGACTTCGGGCGAGGTCCGGCCTCAAGGCGTTATCAGTGGAGTGGGCGTGCAGGATCCTGGCCCGCAAGCTCAGAGGGTGCTCGGGCCCAAGGATGGAAGAGCAACGGGCCATCAGCTTGGCGGCTTGGTCGCGCGCCTGCTCGTAGCCGCCTGCTTCAGCGGTGAAGTGCGCCAGCTGGAGTCGTGCCTCGAGGGTCTGCGGGCTTTCCGCGCCCAGCGTCCGGGTGTGGTCGGAGACCACGCCGCGCAGGAGGTTCCTCGCCGTGTCGGCACGTCCCTTGTCGCCTATGAGCACGGCCTCCCGCAGGCGGTGGAGCAGGATCGCCTGCCGATCGGCGCTGGGTGCGCCGCCGGTGAGGATGGTGAGCGGACGCTCGACCTGCGAGGCCAGGGCGGCCAGCCGCGTGCATACGGCGGCGGCGTCGGCAGGGCGCCGGCCGGGGTCCTTCGCCAGGAGGTCCAGGACCAGCCGGTCGGCCTCCTCCGGAAGCTCCGGGTGGGTGGCGCGGGGTGCCGGTGGCGGTTGATGCAGGTGGCGGTAGAGCACGATGAGCGGCGCCGCGTCGGGGTCGGTGAAAGGCGGGTTGCCCGTCAGCAGTTCGTAGAGCACGCACCCCAGCGAGTACAGATCCGAGCGCGCGTCCACCGGGCCCTTGCCCGCTCGTTCAGGAGCCATGTAGCTCACCGTGCCGATGACTTCGCCCGTCATCGTCAGGTTCAGCGAGAAGGCGGCACTCTTCGCGATGCCGAAGTCGACCACCTTCAGGATGCCGGTGCTCTCGTCGACCATCACGTTCTGCGGCTTGATGTCCCGGTGGATCACCCCGGCCGTGTGCGCGGCCTGCAGCGCCGCGCAGATCTGCCGTGCCCAGCGCAGCGCCTGCTGCGCGGGCAGAGGCCCGGTGGTGAGTATCTGCGACAGTGAACGCCCGCCGAGCAGTTCCATGACCAGGAAGTCCTGTCGGCTGCCGTTGTGTTGCGTCCGGCCGAACTCGTGCACCGTGACGATGTGCGGATGGGACAGGCCGCCGGCCGTGATCGCCTCCTGCCAGAACCGCACCTCCGCCTTCTCATGGCCGGGTTGTTCCGTGCGGGTCAGGACCTTGACGGCGACATTGCGCCGCATGTGCTCATCGAACGCCTTCCATACGACGCCGAAGCCGCCCTCGCCGAGCGGGTCGATCAGCCGATAGCGCCCATCCAGCATTTCACCCGGCTCCATCGCTCCCCCATGCGCCGTCCGGATCCTGATCGCCGAGAGCGATCGTCTCAGTGCGTCTCGGTGATACCCCACCTCAGCGGTGGGCACGCCCGGCCCCACTGAGGAAGCGTTCATGCCGCCCAGGGCGGAGAACATCCGGGCGCCCGGCAGACAGACCGGAGCGAGGAGCGATATGATCACTGCGATGATGACTCCTTCTTCTCACAGATCGGGGGTCCTGTCCGCGCAAGGTGAGTGCTGATGCTCACTCGGACCGCGAACGGGGATTCCCGCTTTTCCTTCTGGCTGCGCGTGCGCGAGTTCGCCGTGCCGCCGTCCATGATCGAGACTGCGACCGCCCGCCGGTATGCCGGCGACTGGGCGGGGGCGTGCGCCGCCGCAGGCTTCGATGTCGATCTCAACCTTCGTTCCACAGCACGTACCCATGGCCAGGAACTCGCGGCCCGCGTCCGGGCCGATCTCCGTCACCTGGCGCCCGACCTGCTGCGCTGGCACATGCCGAGGATCGCTCCCAACGGGCTGCTGCGCCCAGGCCTGACCACTTCCCTGGCCCGGTACGACCTCGCGGGGCGCGACGGCGCGAGCCCCGTGCACCTCGTGGCCCGTACCCCGCCCGCCTGGGCGGACGCGGGCCAGCGGATCAGCCTCGCGCTGTGGGACGAATCCGGCTCCGAGGCCGGCGCCTCCCCCCATCCGCACTCCCGTCCCCACCAGCGGTTCCGCCTCGACCTGCACCGTCACTTGTGGGACGCGCGCAGGACCGGTGAACTGCGGGCCCGGTCCGGCGCCGACCGGCCCCCCGCGGAGGGCCGCCCTGCGTTGGGCGCGGAGCTGCTGGAGGCGGTGCCGCAGGGGCACCGCTGCGCCGTGGACCGGTGGGCGGCCGAGGCGGGCATCCTTCTGCACGCCGAAGGACGGGCCTCCGGCACCGTCACCGTATGGCTCGGGGCCCGGCATCGGCTGGTCCTCGATCCGGGCACGGACGAAAGCGGTGCGGCACCGCCCGCGTTGCGGATCGTGGCGGCATCGAGAGACCGTGGCGTCTCCGTCCTGCCCGACGCGGCGACCTGGGTGCTGCCCGACCTCGAACTGCTCCGCACCGGTTCGATCGAGGCCGACCGGCTGCACCCGTTGGTCGCCTCGGCGCTCGTACCGGAGTACTCACCGCCCGACCCGTCCCGTCCGCCCCGGACTCCGGACCGGGCGGGAGAGCCACGCCTCGTGGAGTGCCGGGGAGTTCGGCACCGGATCGCCCTGGTCGACGGGGTGCTCGCCCCGCTGGACCACGACCCGGCCGAGATCCGGCGGGAGGAACTGCTGGCCGCACTGACCGGCACTCCGCTTCCCTGCCTGCGGGCGATCGACGAGGCGCACCGTCACCCCGACTGCCTCACCGGCGTCCGCGAACGCCTGGACCATGGCGACACAGCCGGTGCGCTGGCCGTCGTCGAGGGCCTGCTGGGCCCCGACGCACTGCTGCGCGCCGGCGCCCTGCGGGACGAACTGGAGACGGCCGCCCTGCGGCGGATCACCTACGGGCTGTACAGGGCAGGTCTGATCGGCCCCGGGCCCCGCCATATCCCCCCGAAGCGTCGCCGTCCCCGTGACCGCCGCTCCCACCCACGCCACGCGATCTCCCGCTGACCCTGGGACTCCGTCCCCCCTTGCACACGCACACCCATACGTCTCACCACGAACCCTCAGGTGATCACACATGCCCGCATGCACCCCGTCCGCTGCCACCGAAACACCCGCCGACCCGGCCCGCACCTCCCAGCTCGACGTCGCCGGCGAGTTGCTGACCCTGCTGCGCGACACGACGACCGAACCGCGGCCCGACACACAACTCGAGGCCCTCACCCTGGCCGTGGCCGCCGACCTGCCCGTGCTCTTGTGGGGTGAACCGGGGATCGGCAAGACCGCGGCCCTGACACAGCTCGCCGCGTCCCTGGACCTTCCGCTGACCACAGTGATCGCCAGCGTGCACGAGCCGTCCGACTTCTCCGGCCTGCCCGTCGTCGGGGACGATCCCGCGGAACAGGGCGTCCCGATGGCCCCGCCGGACTGGGCGGTGCGCCTGGTACGGGCAGGCCGAGGACTGCTGTTCCTGGACGAGCTGTCCACCGCGCCACCCGCCGTTCAAGCCGCCCTGCTCCGCCTCGTGCTCGAGCGACGGATCGGTTCCCTGCAACTGCCGCCCGGGATCCGGATCGTGGCCGCCGCCAACCCACGCTCCTCGGCCGCCGACGGCTGGGAGCTGAGCCCGCCTCTGGCCAACCGGTTCGTCCACCTGCAATGGACCCACGACCACGAGGTCGTGGTACGCGGCC
This sequence comes from Streptomyces sp. C36, assembly GCF_040932295.1. Classification (NCBI taxonomy): domain Bacteria; kingdom Bacillati; phylum Actinomycetota; class Actinomycetes; order Kitasatosporales; family Streptomycetaceae; genus Streptomyces; species Streptomyces sp. C36. The sequence continues at coordinate 766,843 of NZ_JBFQGI010000001.1, forward strand.
TCGGAGGGACCTGGCCCCGGGCGACGCTGCCACGGCTCGACCCGGAGAAGCTGCCGGAGGCCGTGAGCCACGCCCGCCGCGCGGTGTGCGGACTCCTCTCCGCCCGCCCCGGGCTCGTACACCGACTGCCCGGAAACGAAGCCCGCCGCGGCGGCCCCTGGCCGTCACCCCGGAGCTGGGATATGACCCTGTGCCTGATCGCCTTCGCGACCGCGGCCGGCTCCTCCCGGGACGTGCTGTCCCTGCTGGTCAGAGGCACCGTGGGAGACGGGCCGGGGCTGGAGCTGCTGGCGGCCCTGGACCGGATGGACCTCCCGGACCCCGAGGCGCTTCTCGCCGACCCGGTCGGCGCCGCCCTGCCCGAGCGGGGGGATCTGCGCCAGGCCGTGCTCGACGGTGTGGTGGAGGCGGTCCGCCGGCGTCCGGAGCAGTCCCGCTGGGACGCGGCGTGGGCGCTCCTGGCCCGGGCCGTGGAGACCGGGGCCCCGGACCTGGTCGTCGTCCCCGCGACCACCCTGGCCACGCTGCGGCAGGAGGAGTGGGACGTTCCGCCCTCGATCGAGGGGCTCGCCGGAGTGGTGTCCCTGTCCCGGCGAGCAGATCACGCGGCGACCCGGGCCACGGCCGCCGCGAAGGCCGGCCGATGACCTCGGACGCATCGACGACCTCGGACACATCGATGGCCGCGGACACATCGACGACCCTGGACGCTCCGGGGGCACTCGACCTCGAGAAGCTCTTCGCCGCCCGGCTGCATGCCGTTCGGGTCCGGCCCTACTTGGCGACGGCCCTGTTCGCCCTGCACACCGTGGAGTCCCGGCGCGTACCGACGATGGCCGTCGACCGGTACTGGCGCTGCTACGTCTCCCCGGCGTTCGTGGACCGGACGCCCGTGGAGGAACTGGCCGGCGTATGGGTGCACGAGGTGTCGCACCTGCTGCGCGACCACCACGGGCGCAGTGACCGGGTCGCGCGGGAGCGCGGGCTGACCGGCCCGGGGGAACGGCTGCGGATGAACATCGCCGCGGACTGCGAGATCAACGACGACGTGTTCGGCGACGGGCTGGTCCGGCCCGAAGGCGCCATCCACCCGGAGTCCTTGGGGCTGCCCGGAGGGGAGCTCATGGAGGACTACCTGCGCCAGTTCAGGCTCGGGCAGCACACGCCGAGCGTGACCTGGCTGGACTGCGGCAGCGGCGCCGACGGACTCGAACGGGAGTGGGACCTGGGTCCGGACGGCGCGCACGGCCTCAGCGAGCAGGAGATCGACGCGGTCCGGTTCCGGGTGGCGCAGGGCATCACCGGCCGTCCGGGGAACGCCCCCAAAGCGTGGCGGCGGTGGGCGGAGGAGGCGTTCCATCCGCCGCAGCCGTGGCGGGAGTTGCTGGGTGCGGCGGTCCGCTCGGCCGTGTCCGGCTCCGGCGCGGGCGAGGACTACACCTACGGTCGGCCGTCGCGGCGCTCGGCCGGGGTGCCCGGCGCTGTTCTGCCGAGCCTGCGCCGCAGGCCGCCTCGCGTCTCCGTGGTCATCGACACCTCCGGTTCGGTCAGCGACACCGAACTGGGCAGCGCCCTCCTCGAGGTCGCCGCGATCTCCCGTGCGGTGGGCGGCCGGCGCGACCTGATCACCGTACTGCCGTGCGACGCGGCGGCCCGGATCGCGCACCCGCTGTGCCGCGCCGAGGGAATACCGCTGATGGGCGGCGGGGGTACGGACCTGCGCACGGGCTTCGCCAAGGCGCTCCGGGCGCAGGTCCGCCCCGATGTCATCGTCGTCCTGACCGACGGCCAGACGCCCTGGCCGGCCACGCGACCACCGTGCCGGACGGTGGTGGGTCTGTTCTCCCGGCAGCACGCGGCGTGGGACGAGGACGATCCCGACTACGTTCCGGACCGCCCGCCCGCGTGGGCGCGCGTCGTGGACATCGGGGCCTGACCCGCCGCGCGGTGGTCCTGGGCGTGCACGTCCCGGCCAGGCCCGCCGGCGCCCGCCCTGCCCTTCCCCTATGCGGCAGCGACCTCGAACAGCGTCTCGGCCTCGGAGATCGCCCGGGTCAGGGCCCCGGGCTCCGGCCGCAGTCCGGCCACGATCGTGTCGACCCCTCGTAGGCCGGCCCGCTGCAAGAGCCGCTTTTCGTTGGTGACCCACTCGCCGCGCGCCGCCAGCACCGCATGCGCCGTCTGCATGGCCGCGATGGCCAACGCGCCCGCGACCTCGGCGGCCCGGCCGTGCCGGGCGTACGCGCCCTTGGCGTACTGGAGTGTCGTGGCCGCCCGGTCGCGCCACATCGGTGGGGCCGCCTCGCGCAGCGCCTGCGGGTACTCGGGGCGGGGCAGCGTGCCGTGCAGCACCTGGTTGACGGCGAGTTCGGCGACCAGCAGATAGCTGGGGATGCCGGCGAGGTGGAACATCAGCGGCTCCCAGTGGAAGCGCCCCTGCCGTGCTTCGGCGAGCTCGTGCTCGACGACGTCGAGGTCGCGGTAGTGGACGTCGACCTGGCGGCCGTCGATCCTGAGCCAGGCGCCGCCGTTGAAGACGCCCCCGCCCCAGTCCCCGATACCGGAGACCTCGCCCTCCCAGCCGACAGCGCGCAGGTCGGCGGGGTCGAAACCGCCCCGGTAGTAGACGGCCAGGTCCCAGTCGCTGTCGGGAGTGTGGGTGCCCTGAGCGCGCGAGCCGCCGAGCGCGACGGCGCGTACGGCGGGCAGGGCGGCGAGCCGGTCGGCGACGTGGTCGAGGAAGATGTCGTCGGTCATGGCGATCCGATCGTGAATCGTGAGAAGTGGATGACGGGCGATGCGGCGGCACACCGGATGAACGCCGGAGCAGGGCTCGGACGGCGGCGTTGTGCGAATCGATGCACCGGGGCGTGGTCAGCACTTCATGAAGCAGACCTTAGCGCGCTTGCCCGCTGCCCCGGGGAGCCGGGGTACGGGTGGCGGACCGTGTCTCGAATGGCCTGGTCCGAGCCCCGTCGGACCCGAAAACCAGGTGCGTTTGAGCCGCTTTGCCTTCGTATACTTGCGCGAGCCGAAAAGACGGGAGGTGGGGACGATGAAGCTTGCCGAGGCGCTGGCAGAACGCGCGGAGGCGACGCGTCGTGTGGAACAGCTGCGAACGCGCGTCGTCGGCAGTGCGCGGTATCAGGAAGGCGAGACGCCCGCCGAGGACGCGGCCGAGCTGCTGGCCGAGGCCGGTGAGGTACTGGGCACCCTGGAGACGCTGATCCGGCGGATCAACCGGACCAACGCCGCAGTGGAGATGGGCCAGGACGGCACGCTCACCGACGCCCTCGCACGCCGCGACGTGCTGCGACTGCGCCACTCGGTGGTCACCGCGGCGGCGGACGCCGCAGCGGGCACGGGCGACCGGGGCTACGGCCGCCAGCTCCGTTCCGAGCTGATGGTGCTCTCCGCGCTTCCGGTCGCGGAACTGCGCCGTCAGGCGGATGACATCGCCCGGGAGATCCGTGAGATCGACATGCGGATCCAGCGGGTGAACTGGGAGGCCGACCTGCTGGACTGAACAGTCCAGTCCCAGCAGGAGGCGTGACGATGTGGAGCAGGTAGCCGTTTCGGAGGCGTGCACAAACCGAGGGCCGGCGGTTTTCCGGCCCACCTATGGCGCGTGAAGAGCAACGCCGGGGTTCGACTCCCCATGAACCGTGCAGCTCAGCATCGCGTACAGGTAAAGGTGCACATCGCACAGAACATCACCATGTGCAGATCCGAAGCGGCGAGGGCGGGTTCGGGGCTTTCCACATCCCAGCGTGTCGGCCTCAGACGGAGAAGCCGGAGATCCTCTGCGGAGTCACCCGGACGACCAGCCGGAGGACATCGTCCGACTCGGCGGGCGGGTCCTCGCCGAGGTACTTCTGCGAGAGCTCGCGCGGAAGCGACTTCTCCCGGTCCTCGATCAGTTCGACGGTGCCGCGGATGTCCACGGAGTGGTACGGATTCTCGGTGTCGTAGACGGTGAGGCTGACCCGTGGGTCCCGGGTGAGGTTCCGGGCCTTCTGCCGCCCTGCCGTGGTGGAGAACAGCACCGTGTCTCCGTCCCTTGCTATCCAGACCACCGAGGTCTGCGGTCCGCCGTCCCGGTTCAGCGTCGCGACGGTGGCGAAGTTCCTCCCGTCCAGAAGCTTGCGCGTCTCCTCGTTGAACGCCACTGACATGGCCTCACCCTTCTGTCCGGCATTCCGTATGTTCACTGCTTGCGTGCAACGGATGCGAGGGCCGAGTTCTTCCCGACGCAGGATCAGATAGCCGGCGTCCCGGCCGTGCTGTCGCGATCTCGCCGAACGTGCCGTGCCGGGAAGGGTGGCGTGGTCGTGGATGTGTGGGGGCCCGACTGGGAAGAGTGGTGGGGACCGGTACATCCATAGGCGGCTGGGGAGGTATCGCCCGTGCGTGTGGCGTTGCTCATCGGTACGGTCGGACCCCCGCAGGCCGTTCGTGCCGTGCCCGAGGCGGTGACCGACCGATGAGCCTGAGCGGCATGGACCGGATCGAAGCGCCGGGCGACGAGGAGACGATGCCCCCGTCACCTCTGCTGGCCGAGGCCCGCGGGCTGTTGCCCGGCATCGTCGCCGTGCGGCGCGAGATCCATCGCACTCCGGAGGCCGGCATTCATCTGCCCCGGACGCAGCAGACCGTGCTGAGCGCGCTCGCCGGCCTGGGGCTGACCGTCTCGGTCGGTGAGCGCCTCAGCTCGGTCGTCGCCGTCCTCGAGGGCGCGGCTCCGGGCCGTACCGTTCTGCTGCGGGCCGACATGGACGCACTGCCGCAGCAGGAGGACACCGGGCTGGAGTTCGCCTCGCAGAGCGAAGGCTTCATGCACGCCTGTGGCCATGACACGCACACGGCCATGCTCGTCGGGGCGGCCCGGCTGCTCGCCGCCCGCAGGCAGCGGCTCGCGGGTCGGGTGGTGTTCATGTTCCAGCCGGGGGAGGAGCTCAGCGGCGGGGCCCAGCTCATGCTCGAGGAAGGGGTACTGGGCGACGCGGAAGGCTTCCCGAAGGTGGACGGGGCGTTCGCCCTGCACGTCGCCGCCCGCTACGAGGCGGGGACGGTGCACCTGCGCCCGGGGCCGCAGTTCGCCGCCGCGGACTTCGTGCGCGTCACCGTGCGCGGCCGGGCCGGACACGCGGCCGCGCCGCACAAGGTCCTCGACCCGGTGCCCGTGGCCTGCGAGATCGTACAAGCCCTGCAGACCATGATGACCAGGACCGTCAGCGTCTTCGACCCCGCCGTCCTCACGATCGCAAGCGTCACGGCGGGCAGCACGTTCCACGTCGTGCCCGAGACCGCCGAGCTCTACGGCACCTACCGCACCTTCACCGACGCCAGCCGACAGGTGGTGCGCGACGGCATCGTCCGGGTGGCCCACGGCGTGGCCGCGGCCCACGGCGCGGTGGCGGACGTCGAGCTCGTCGACGGCTCCCCGGCCTTGCACAACGATCCGCTGTTCACCGCCGGCGCCCGCCGGGCGGCGGCGACGGTGGTCGGCCCCGGCCGCGTCCACGAGATGCCCCACCCGACCATGGGCGGAGAGGACTTCTCGTACGTCCTGCGGCGCGTGCCCGGCGCGATGGCCTTCCTCGGTGCCTGCCCACCGGGTCGTTCGCCCGCGACGGCTCCCGACAACCACTCCAACCGCGTCGTGTACGACGAGAGCGTGATGGCGATCGGGGCGGCCGTGCACACCGCGGTCGCCGAGGCGTTCCTGGCCGTTCCGGCGACCGAAGCACGTCTCTTCGGGGAGGGCGCGGACGGGAGTGCGTAGGCCCTCGAGCCGAGTGGTGGCCGGCCGTCAGGTCTCGTCCTCCATCGCGGCGTCGCAGGTGCTGCAGACCCGGTCGGCGTATTCCGGGGCGTACCACGGGGAACCGGGGTGCTCCGACGGTTTCCCCGGCGCCGCCTCCATGGCGAACGTGTCCTTGCCGCAGAACGTCCGAGGGCCCAGCGCCGAGGAGCCCGGGGCGGTCGGCGCGGCATGCACCCTGTGGACCACCGGGGTCGCCTCCTCCCCACCGGACGCCGCGTCGGCCGTGGTCGGCGCCCTCTCGAGCTCGTACACCGTGATGATCTTCATCATGTGTCCGACCGTAGACCGCCTGGCGGGAAATCGCCGGAACGCGCGCCGTGGACGGGATGTACCGGGCCGAAGCGGGCGGAAGAGGCTCCGAGGCCCCTCGTCTCGCTCCACCGGCTCGCGCTAGCGTGACGGACACCAATAAGATCAAGAAGGAGTAGTGCGCGATGCCCAGCCAGATGATCGATGTCCCCACACCCGACGGTACGGCCGACGCCTTCCTCGCGTTCCCCGAGGGCGGCGGCAGCCACCCGGGCGTCCTCCTCTACATGGACGCCATCGGGCTGCGGCCCGTGCTGCGCGAGATGGCCGAGCGGCTGTCGGCGCACGGCTACTGCGTGCTCGTCCCCAACGTCTTCTACCGCACCGGTCGCGCACCCGTGCTCGAGATCCCCGACCTGACGAACGCGGAGAGCCGCGAGGCTTTCGTCTCCCGCGTCATACCGCTGCTGACCGAACACACCCCGCAGCGTGTGCTCTCCGACGCCCAGGCCTACCTGGACTTCCTGACGGCGCGGCCCGAGGTCCGTCCCGGCCCGGTCGGTACCGTCGGATACTGCATGGGGGCGACCCTGGCCCTACGGACCGCGGCCACCCACCCCGGGCAGGTGGCCGCCGTCGCCGGCTTCCACCCCGCCTCCCTCGCCACGGACGCCCCCGACAGCCCCCATCTGCTCGCTCCCAAGGTGAGCGCGGAGGTCCACTTCGGGATCGCCGAACATGACGAGTCGATGCCGCCCGAGGCCGTCGCGCGCCTGAGCGCGGCCCTGGACGCGGCCGGCGTCCGCAACACCTGCGAGGTGTACCCGGGCACGGTGCACGGCTTCACCATGGCGGACACCGCGGTCTTCAACCAGGCCGGGCTCGACCGGCATTGGGACCGGCTGCTGGACCTCCTCGCGCGGACCCTCACCGTCGGCTGACGGCCGGGGAGCCGTCCAGCCATGCCCCCTGACCGGCTACGACGGCCCCGATCCCGGTAGCCTCTGCCGCTGTGACCGCTGCTGATGCGACCGCTACTGGCAGGCGGCCGTGTGCCGCCTGCCGGGCGACCGTTTTCTTCGAGATTCTCCGGGCCCTTCGGGCTCTTCAGGCGCTGAAGCGCTCGATGAGCGTCTTCATGCTGTCGAAGGCGGGCTTGGGGGTGTAGTCGTCGGTGGTGAGCCCGAATCGGTGGAACAGGCCGGGCTTCGCGCTGTCGGCGTCGCGCAGCGAGAAGTGCGTATAGCCGCTCAGGTTGAGTTGTTTCGATTGGGCGGCGATGACCTGTACGACGGTCTCGACGATGCCGGCCTGCCGGTGCGGTGGGCGGTGGGGTCCGGTGGGCCAGCCGTGCTCGGTGATGTGCAGGGGCAGGTGGCCCAGGCCGGCGGGTGTCAGCACCGCGTCACGGTGATGGCGCAGCAGCCCCTCGACGGCCAGCGCGAGGTCCGGCATGGCGACAGGCTGGAAGACGTCGGGGAAGAAGTCCAGGCCCACGTAGTCCAGATCGGCGATGAAGCCTCCGCCTCCGCGGTGGGTGAGGTCGGCGACGAAGGAGGTGGCCGGGCCGAAGAGCGGGGTGGTGTTGAACCCGGCCCGTAGGTGTGTGTACCCGAGCTCGCGTGCTCGCTCCTTTACGACGGACACCCCACGGACGACCGCCTCATGCACCGCCGGGTAGTAGCCGTCCAGCGTCGGGTTCGAGGTGAGGTTGGGCTCTTCCGTCACTTGCAGGGTGCTCGTGACGGCGCCGTACTGCTCGACCAGCTCGCGCAGGAAGTCGCAGTAGCCGTCGACGTCTCCGGCGGTGGACTGGTACTGCGCCACCAGGTCCAGGCTGCGCCCCCGGGTGGCGTACCGGTCCGCGTCGGCCGGTGTCGCGGTGGCGTGCGGCTCGCCGAGCCGGGTGGCGTCGTCGAACCGGGTGTAGGCGCGCACCAGGAACGGGCGGTCCGGCCGGCCCTGCAGCAGGTCGAGTGCGGTCGATATGCGGGCCGGGTCGTCGGGCGGGCCGACGGCCAGGCCCCCGGCGTCGTCACCGGCGATTCCGCCCGGGTAGATCCCGAAGAGCATGCCGTCATGCGCTGTCAGCGTCACGCGTTCGATTCCTCTCGGCTCAGTGGTCGTGTGATCGTGCGGTCGGTGTGGTCGGGGAGCGGTCGTCTCGGTGGACTTGCGGCGGGGGAGCGGCCGTCGAGGCGGCAGGCCAGGTCAGCGAGCCGCCGCGGATGTCGTCGATGACCGAGGCGATCCAGGCCAGCTCGGCGCGAGCGAGGCACAGCGCGTATTCGGCCTCGACCACGTGCAGGCGAGGTACGCCGGCCGCCAGGGCGTTCGTAAGGCGCTCCTCATCGGCGTCCGTGCGCTGCCGGAGGCGTTGGGCCCGCTCGGTCAGGGCCTCCACCGCGCCGCTCGGCCCGAGGGCGCCGAGGTAGGTGACCGTGCCCAGGAACTGCGAGAACTCCCGCCGCGGGTTGCGGACCTGGGAGTCCAGGCGCCGTACGAGTTCGTCCCAGCCCGCCTGTGTCAGTGCGTAGACGGTCCTCTCCGGACGCTTTCCCGAGCGCTCCCGGCCCTGCTCGGCCACCCATCCCGCTTCGGCCAGGGCGGCGACGGTGTTGTAGAGCGTGCCCCGTGTGATCGCGGCCGCGTGGCTCTCGCTGCGCCGGCGCAGCTCGTTCAGCATCTGGTGGGGGTGCGAGGGCTGTTCCAGCAGGAGTCCCAGCACTGCGAGGACGATCGGGTTGTCGAGGGCGCGGCGTGGCATGGTCGAACTCTATCAGTCCAAATAGACTATCCAGCCCGAGGTGGTGGGTCGGTGGTGGGACGGACCGCGCGAGCGGTTCGTTCAAGACCGGGCGGCATCGCGGGCCCGAAGCTGCTCGTATGACCGAGCGAGCGACAGAGCCAGTGACTGAGCGACCTTTCACGCCCGCGCTGGGCCGCATCGCCCCCGTGCGCTTCTTCGATCTCGTCCTCGCCCTCATGCGTGAACCCCTGTGGCGCGGCCTGCTGGCCGCCCATGCGGCGCCGCGCCCGGGCGACGTGATCGTCGACGTGGGCTGCGGAACCGGCTCGCAGGCCTTGCTGTTGAAACGTGTGGAACCGGACGCCCGGATCGTCGGCGTCGATCCCGACCGTGACGTGCTGGCGCTGGCACGGCATAAGGCGGATGCCGCCGGAGCGGTGCTGGAATGGCGGGTCGGCATGGGTGACGCGCTGGTGGAGCTCCTGGGCGCCGGATCGGCGGACACGGTCGTCTCCAGCCTGGTGCTCCACCAGTGTCCGGTCGCGATGAAACGGGCGGTGCTCGCCTCGGCGTTCGCGGTGCTACGGCCCGGCGGGAAGCTGGTGATCGCCGACTTCGGGCTGCAGCGGACGAGGTTGATGCGCCTGGCGTTCCGGTTCGTACAGCTGGCGGACGGCAGGGAGGACACGCGGCCCAACGCGGACGGCGTCCTGCCCGGGATGATCGCCGAGGCCGGATTCCGGGAGGTTCGCGAGGCGGAGGCGGTCTCAACGGTCTTCGGTTCGATCTCGGTGTACGTCGCGCGTCGCGGCTGACGGGCGCGGAATCGGCCGTAGCAGTATCGGCCGTAGGACCGAGGGGGTGAGGCCCATCATGTCGCGCATCTGCCGGTTGAGATGGGCCTGGTCGGCGAAGCCGCCCGTGATCGCCGCGTCGGCGAGCGACTGGCCTTCGCGCAGGGCCTCGGCAGCACGGATCAGCCGCTGCCAGATACGCCAGCGGGCGAGGGGCATGCCCAGCTGATGCCGCGCCAGCGCGCGAAGACGCTGGGGCGAGAGCCCCACCTCCTCGGCGAGCCTCGGCATCGGTACGCTCCGGTCCGCCAGCGCGTCCATCGCCGCCAGCAGCCGCCCGTCGATCCTGCTCGAGGGGCGCGCGCCGGCGGGACGGACATGCTCTTCACGGAGGCCGCTCAGGTCGGGAGCGGCGGTGATGCCGTTGATGCCATCGCCGCAGCGTTCGCGCAGCCGGTCCGCGAACGCGCAATGCGGGTCGACGAAGAAGACCCGCAGGCTCGTCGCCGCGAGCATGCGGTGACGGGCCATCGGCGGCACGATCAGCGCCGTGTCGCGATGGCACGTCCCGGACGCGTCCAGCATGGTCACGTCGCCCTGGAGGGCGATGGCGATCTGAAAGGCGGCGTGACCATGAAACGCGCTGTTCGTCGACGGACCCAGATAGCACGCGTATCCCGCACGAATGACGAAGCGCGGCACCGACTCCTCCCCGGCCTCCACGCTCCGATGCTGCCAGCCCGGAGCCCCGCCGACGAGAGGCCGCCGCCCCCGAACGCCCCTTACAGGTACGGGCGGGTGATCAGCTCGATCGCGTGACCGGCGGGGTCCTTGAAGTACACCCCTCGACCGCCGTGCCCGTTGTTGATCTCGCCCGGGAGTTGCATCTGCGGATCGGCCCAGTGCTCGATGCCGCCGTCGCTCAGCCGCCGGTACGCCCGGTCGAACAGCTCGTCGTCGATCAGGAACGCGTAATGCTGCATCTGGATGTCCACCGGCGGCTCGGCGAACTGGAGCAGTACGCCATCGGTGAGCTGGATGTTGACGAACGGCCCCCAGGACGGCGCCTCGGGGAGTTCCAGCAACTCCCGGAAGAACCGCGCCGACTCGTGGCGGTCCTTGGCGGCGATGATGGTGTGGTTGAACGTAACTGTCATGCGGTTGACCTCATTGATGTTCGGCAGAAAGAACGGACTCGTGGTGCGCGAGCTGCGCTGGGGGTCCGCGTGCCGAACCGAGGGGGTGCCTTCTTCGCACCCGTCGCGTGATCAGCCCCCCACCGGGTGGCCAATCCGTGCGTGGCGTAGCGCCGTTCCGGTGTTCACGTCGGGTGACCCTACTTGACCTGGCGGTCCGTCACAACCGGATAGGCCTGTCGAGCCGATCCGCCGGTCAGCGCGGTGTCGGCAGCTCCCAGGATGTTGCCGAAGGTGCGGGTGATCAGAGGGCGTACGAGGAGCCGTGTGAGGGCGGCACCGAGCAGGGGGAGACGCATCTCGGCGCGAGTGGTCCAGAGCACCCGGGTGCCGCCGTCGACCTCGGTGAACGACATGCGGCCGAGCTCGTGCCTGGACGGCGGCAGGCTGCGCTCGACGACGTACTCGGTGGAGTACGGCGGGTCGTACTGGGTGACGCGTTCCCGGAACCAGCCGATCAGCCACAGGTGGTTCCGGATCGCGCCGACGCCGTAGGGCGCGGTCTCGCCGTGCCGGGTCAGGCGGCAGCGCCGCACCAGGGGCGAGCTCGTGTAGTTGGTGGTCGTGGTGAGCCAGGCGAAGACATCGTCGATCGGGGCGTTGATGACGCGTTCGACCGTCATGGTTTCCACGGCTGGTGACCTCCTCGGTCGAGTGGGCGCACCGTTTCGGCACGGTGCAGCTTGTCGGGGTTGCGTATGCCGTAGAGGCCGGTGATCCGTCCGTCGTGAATCTCGAACGCGACCAGCCAGTCGAGTTCGCCGTCGGTGAGGAACCGTGCCGCGGGCATGCCGTTGTAGGTGGCCTGTTCGACGCGGGTCGTCGCGGCGGTGGCGCGGGTGACGCCGAGGACGAAGCGGGCGACGTCGTCGCGGCCGATGATCGGGCGACGGGCGGCGACGACCTTCCCGCCGCCGTCGGAGAGTTGCACGACATCGGGCGCCAGCAGGTCCATCAACACCTGGACCTCTCCGGTCGCCGTCGCCAGCAGGAACCGCTGGACGATCTCCCGGCCGGCCTCGGAGTCGGGCTCGAAGCGACGGCGCCGCGCGTGGACGTGCCGACGGGCGCGGTGGGCGATCTGCCGGACGCTGACCTCGGTCTTCCCGATCGAGGCGGCGATCTCGCCGTGGGAGTAGCCGAACACGTCGTGCAGCACGAACACCGCGCGTTCGGTCGGGTTCAGCGTCTCCAGGACGAGCATCATGGCCATGGACACCGACTCGGTCAGGACCGCGTCCTCGCTCACGTCGGGTGCGGTACGGATCGGTTCGGGCAGCCACGTGCCGACGTATTCCTCGCGCCGCGCCTTGACCGCACGCAGATGGTTGAGGGCCTGCCGGGTCACCACCCGGACCAGGTAGGCGCGCGGATGCTCGACCGTGTCCGGATCGACCGCGCTCCACCGCAGGTAGCTCTCCTGCAGCACGTCCTCGGCGTCGCCGGCGCTGCCCAGCATCTCGTAGGCGATGGTGAACAGCAGCGGACGGTGCTCGGTGAAGGCGTCCTCAGCCATGGCCCGCCACCGGCCCGAGCACGTGTCGGCATCCCGGCATCACATCCGGCTCCTCTCTTCGGCTGCCCATCGGGACACGCCGGACCGGCGAACCGTGACAGCCCCTCACTGTGATTTGCTTCACAACGCTGGTTCCCTGCCGCTGCGTTGGCCAAAGCACGCAGCCCGTCGTTCGAAAATCACCGGCCGTCGCCGGTCTCGCCAGCGAAGATGGGCGCATGCAGAAGATCCCTACGCTCTTCGTCCGCGATCCCGACGACCGCCGGTACGTCCTCCCCGAGGTGACGCCCGGCTGTGAGTGGGTGATCGCGGGCGAAGGCATACCGACTCGCAAGTACGACGGTACGTGCGTGATGCTCGACGGCACCGGCGAGTGGTGGGCCCGTCGCGAGGTCAAGCCGCGCAGGACGCCCCCGCCCGGCTACCTGGCGGTCGAGACGGACGAGGTGACGGGCAAGACCGTCGGCTGGGAGCCCATCGCGCAGTCGTCGTTCGCGAAGTTCCACGCGGAGGCGCTGGCGAACCCGGCGGCCTCCGCCGCCGGGACGCTCGCCCCGGGCACGTACGAGCTGGTCGGCCCGAAGGTGAACGGCAATCCGGAGCGCAAGGAGCGGCATGAGCTGATCGCCCATCGGGGTGCCGCGCAGTGCGACATCCCGGAGCGTTCCTTCACCGTGATCCGCGACCGCGTCCTGACCTCCCACACCTCGGACGGCTGCGAGGGCGTCGTCTTCCACCACCCCGACGGCCGGATGGCGAAGATCAAGGCCCGCGACTTTCCGTCCGGCGACTGACGCCGGCGGCCAGTCGATCGAGGGGCTCGCACTGGCTCGTGGACGCCGTCCTCGACCGCACCGGCCGGCTGCGGCATGCGGAGAGCCGACCCGGGTCCGATGTCATCGGCTTCGTTTCCTGAGATGGTGCATTCCGTTCCGAAGGAGCACCGGAGGGGCCGGGCCGCGCCGGACCGAGAGGCGGAGCATGAAGCGGAGCATGAACACGTGCGCACATGACGACACTCGGCACACCGACCCCCTGCCCCTGCACCGCTTGCAGGTCCCCCGGCCGCAGGTGCCACCGTTCGCCATGGGCTCGTTCGACTCGCTCGGCCCCGATTCCCGGGCGGGCTATCCCCACCGGCACACCTTCTACGAGATCGTCTATGTCACCGGCGGTTCGGGGACCCACGTCATCGACCTCGTCCGCCGGCCGCTGCGCCCACCGCACCTGTGCGTCCTGCTGCCCGGCCAGGTGCACCACTGGGAACAGGCCTCCGACCTGAGCGGTGTGCTGATGCTGTTCACCGAGGACTTCCTCCTGGCCCGTCCCGGCGACCGGCACCTCCTGCGCGCGCTCGGCGAGCGGTCATGGCTGCACCTGCCACCCGGGCTGCCGGCCGAGCCTGCCGAGCCCGCCGAGCCGGGCGAGGACGGCGCCGGCATCGGGGCGCTGGTCCGGTCCATGGAACGGGAATGCGTCGCCAAGGCGGACGGCTACGTCTCCGTACTGGAGGCCTACCTGCACATCCTCCTCGTACGCGCCCTGCGCCTGCCCGCCGCGCGGGAGCACGGCACGGCCACGGGCCGGGCCGCGGAGGTGTCCCGGACGTTCGGCCTGCTCCTGACCGAGAGCGCGGGGGCCGAGGGATCGGTCGGCGCCTACGCGGCCCGCCTCGGCGTCTCGGTCGGCTACCTGAACGAAGTGGTGAAGCAGGCGACCGGCCGGACCCCCGGCGAGCTGGTGCGCGCGGCACGGCTCCTGGAGGCGAAACGTCTGCTGGCCGGCTCCGGCCTCGGCGTGGGGCAGGTCGCGCGGCGCGTGGGGTTCACGGATCCCGCGTACTTCTGCCGCTTCTTCCGCCGGGAGACCGGCATCAGCCCGGGGGCCTTCCGGCGGGCGGCCGCGGGCGCGGCCGTGGAGGAGTGAGTCCCGGAACCGCGCTGGAGAGGAGTGAGTCCCGGAACCGCGCTGGAGCGGACACCCACGGGAATCACCACGTTCACCGAACGGAGTCCATCGATCCGCACGTTCGTTCTCCCTAGGTTCGTCAGCGGGCCACTCACCCCCAGGAGGCGAACCATGACGGACGAGCACATCGGCGCCGACGCCCCGGAACCCTTCGGACGACGGTCGGTCAGCCGCAAGACGCTGCTGAAGGCGGCACTCATCGCGGTGCCCATGCCCGCGCTGCTCGGCGGCGGCGTGGCTCTCGCCCGCGACCACCGGCCGTCGGACCCGCCGCTCACCCCCACGCCGTACTGCGACGACGGGGACGACCCGACGCCGCCGCAGACCGAAGGCCCGTACTTCAAGCCCGACTCTCCCGAACGTGCCTCCCTGCTGGAACCCGGTACGCGCGGCACCCGGCTCACGGTCAGCGGCTATGTCTTCGGCCCGACCTGCCGCCCGGTCGCGCACGCTCTGCTGGACTTCTGGCAGGCGGACACGGCCGGCGCGTACGACAACACGGGATTCCGGCTGAGAGGACACCAGTACACCGACGCGCGCGGAGCCTTCATGCTGACCACCATCGTCCCCGGGCTCTATCCGAGCCGCACCCGCCACATCCACGTCAAGGTCCAGGCCCCCGGTGGCCCCATCCTCACCACCCAGCTCTACTTCCCTGGTGAGCCCCGCAACAACACCGACCCGATCTTCAACGCGGCCCTCCTGATGAACGTCCGTCAGGCCGGACCCGCGAAGCAGGCGACGTTCGACTTCGTCATCGGCGGAAGCTGACCGGTCAACGCCCGGGGCGCGGCACGTCAACGCCGGATCGCGGGCGGAGCGTCACAGTGCGTCGATCCGGGGGAAGACGGCCTCGTCCAGAACGATCCCGATCCCGGCCGCGACCGGAATGGCGATGAGCGCGCCGACCACCCCGAGCAGCGCACCGCCGATGACCACGGCGACGACCGTGACGATGGGGTGCACGCTCACGGCGTAGCTCATCGCCTTCGGCATGATCAGGTAGTCCTCGGCCAGGCGGAATCCGACGTAGAAGCCGGCCGTGGCCAGCGCGACCGGGAAGGACACCGAGAGCGCGACCAGGCTGACCACCAGGCCGCCGATGGTGGAGCCGACCACCGGCACCATGTCCATCAGCGCGACGAAGACGCCCAGCGCGGCGGCGTAGGGCACGTCCAGGGCCACGCACCACAGGAACGTGGCGAGACCCGCGATGGCGGACGTGACCGCGTTGCCCAGCATGTAGCGACCCACGCGCCACAGGATCTCCTCGGTCACGTCGATCACCTTGGCGCGCCGGCTCAGCGGTACGAACCGGTAGGCGAATCGCTTCAGGTGCTCCATGCCGGCCATGAAGTAGACGGTCAGGACGATGACGAGCCCGGTCCCGGTGACCGCGCTGAGCACGATGTGACCCGCGCCCAGCAGCCCCCCGAGCACGGCCGAGCCGCCGCCCGCCCCGAGCTGCTCGCGCAGCTTGGCGACGAGGTGGTAGCGATTCTCGAGCCGGCCGAGCAGCGAGTGACGGTCGTGGAGCTGCTGCAGCCACTTCGGCACGGCGTCGGCCAGTGCGGAGACCTCCTTGGAGACCGGGGGGATGACCAGCGCGAGGAAGCCCGCGAGCACCACCAGCAGGCCCGCGATCACGACGACCACCGCCCAGCCCCGGCCGATGCGGCGCCGCGCCAGCCACCCCACCACCGGCTCCAGGCTGATCGCCACGAACAGGGCCAGCAACAGGAGCGTGAGCAGTCCCCTGATGTGCAGCACCGTCTGCAGCGCCACGAAGGCGAGCGTCAGCCCCAGGCCGATGCCGAAGCCGACGGCGAACCAGGACGACGTCGGTCGTACCCGGCGCTCGCGCCCCGCATGCCGTCCGCCCGGTCGCACGCCGGCGCCCTCGGATGTCGCGTCCGCTCCCTCTTCTCCCTCTTCCGCACCGTTGCCGGTCAGCACTCCCTCCTCTCCGCCACCGGGCCCGGACCGGCGGTCGTCGGCCCGGGCCCGGTCGGTGCATACCCGTCCGGCGCGGCGCGCGACCGAACGGCGCGGAATACCACCTGCAGGGAGCACGGGGAGCCAGGCGGCCGCGGAATGCCACCCATGGGCCATCGCCGGCCATTGCCGGACGTCCCGTCTCCGGTGCACCCTGATGGTCTTATGGAGACACGTACGTTGACCGTGCCCGGGGCCGAGATCTACTACGAGGTACGCGGATCGGGGCGGCCTCTTCTGCTCGTCAACGGTGGCGACGGCGACGCGGCCCTCTTCGGGCCGCTGGCCGCACTGCTGTCGGAGACCTACACCGTCATCACGTTCGACCTGCGCGGCAACTCCCGCAGCCGCCTCACGGGCCCGCCCGAGGAACAACGGATCGAGGGGCACGGCCAGGACGCCCACCTGCTGCTGAGCGCGGTCGCCGGCGGCGAACCGGCGTACGTCTTCGGCACCAGCTACGGCGGGATGATCGGCATGGACCTGCTGGCCCGTCACCCCGACCAGGTGCGGGCGCTGGTGGCGCACGAGCCGTTCCTCATCGATCTCCTGCCCGACGCGGACCGCTGGCACGCGTTCTTCCAGGAGATCTACGAGCTGTTCGAGCGCGAGGGGCTCGACGCCGCCTTCCGGAAGTTCGGCGACGCGATCGGCGTGGACGCGCCGCCGGAACCGGCGGAGGGCCTTCCCGAGCCGGTGCGGCAGGTGCTGGCGCGCCTGCGGGTCAACATGGACACCTGCCTGCGGTACGAGCTCCGCTCGTTCGTCCGGTTCAGGCCGGACGTCGCCGCACTGCGCGCCGCGCCGTTCACACTGGTGGTCGGCGGCGAGGGGCCGCAGACGCTGCTGCACCGTACGGCAGGGGTCCTGGCGGAGAGTGTCGGCACCGGGATCGTGGAGTTCCCGGGCGGACACGTGGGCTTCCTGACGCACCCGGCGGACTTCGCGACCGCGCTGCGCGGCACGCTCGAGGGCTGAACGACGGCGACCGTCGCCGTCCCGTATTCCCTTGTGCCCGCAGGGAACGATGTGGTGATCGACACGCAGATACGCGCCTCGCCGGCTGGCTAAGCTTGCGAACGCGTGGCCGATGAAACGGATTTCCGGCCATGGATGATCCCGCGTGCGTGCGGCCCCGTCCGCTGCCGCCGTGAGGAGCAGACCACCGTTCCAGGTGAAATGGGGGAATTCGAACATGGCAGTGAAACCGCCCGAACACGACGAGGCCCGGCGCATCGCGGGCCTGGAGGCCGCACAGGAGAAGGCGATCGCGCTGTTCGCCGAGGTGGAGGCGCGCGGGCTGGTGGCGCCCGGCGTGGGGGAGCGGGAGGCGAGCGACCGCATCCGGGACCTGGCGAACGAGATGTTCGGCACGACCAAGCACTGGCACAAGCGCATCGTCCGTTCCGGTCCCAACACCCTCGCCCCGTACCAGGAGAACCCGCCGGACCGCGTCATCGACGAGAACGACATCGCCTTCGTCGACTTCGGCCCGATCTTCGAGGAGTACGAGGCGGACTTCGGCCGCACGTACGTCTTCGGCGACGACCCGGACAAGCACCGGCTCGTCCGCGACCTCCCCCGCATCTTCGACGCCGGGCGCGCCGCGTTCGAGGCCGATCCCGGAATCACGGGCAAGCAGCTGTACGCCGAGGTCGAGCGCCTGGCCGCCGAGGCCGGCTGGAGCATCGGCATCTGGCACACCGGTCACCTCGTCGGCGAGTTCCCGCACGAGACCAACGAGGGCGCGAAGAGCCAGTCCTACATCACGCCCGAGAACGACGGCCCGCTGCGCCGCACCGACCGCGGGGGCCGGGTCTGCCACTGGATCCTCGAGCTGCACCTCGTCGACGAACAGCGCCGGTTCGGCGGCTTCTACGAGCAGCTGCTCGACCTGGCCTGACCCCTGGCAGGGTACGACGGCCGGACCGTCGGCGAGGCGTCGGACGGGGCGTCGTCGCAGGTGAGCGTCGTGCGGTGCGCCTGCCTGGCGTGCTTCGCGGTCCGGCTCGGTCGTTAGGGTGGCGTGATCATTGCTTGAAGAAAGGCCACGGCGTTCACGGTGACCGAGTCCCGCCCCCACTCCCTGTTCTCCTTCGGCACGCTGAGGGAGGAGCACGTTCAGACCGCGCTCTTCGGTCGGTCCGTGCCCAGTTCCGCGGCGTCGCTGGTCGGCTACACGACCAGGCCCCTGCCGATCACCGACCAGTCCGTGATCGACGCCAGCGGCCTTGATGTGCACCTGACCCTGGAGCGCAGGATCGGCGCCGTCGTCGACGGTGCCGTCCTGCGCCTCACCGACCAGGACCTCGCCGCGGCCGACGCGTACGAGGTCGACGACTACACCCGCCGGCGGGTGCTCCTCACCTCCGGTGAGAGCGCCTGGGCGTACGTGGACGCGAAGCCGCTGCGCTCGGCGGAGCGCATCGTCATCGTGGGCGACAGCATCGCCTACGGACGCTGCGATCCGCACGGCGGATGGGCAGCGCACCTGGCGGCCGCTCACATCGCCCGGAACGAGGCCGCGCACCGGGTCTTCAACCTGGCCATCCCCGGCAGCACCCTGACCGACGTCAGTGAGCAGACGCCTCCGCTCCTGGCCGCCCGCCGGCCCGACACCATCCTCGTCGCCGCCGGCATCAACGACTCCGCCGTGCCGCTCGCCACCCCGCGGGCCGGCCACGACGGCCTGGCCCGCCTCGCGGACGACCTCGGCTCGCTGGCCGCCACGGCCCAGAGCCACAACGCGCGGCTCGTCGTCGCGGGCCCGACGTGGCTGGACGAGGCGCGCACCGGCGACTACGAGGGTTTGCGCTTCACCCAGGCCCGGGCGCTGGCCCTGCGCGAGTCCATACAGGCCTGGTGCGCGGAGAACCACGTCGACTTCCTCGACATGTGGGAGCCGCTGCGCGACAGCTCCGAACTGTTCGTCGACGGCCTTCACCCCACCGCTGAGGGCCATCAGGTGCTCTACCGACACCTGGAATCCCTCAGCCGCTGAGCCCACGAGGGCAGCGGGCAGGCCTTCGGGATCGTTCCTGAGGTAAGCGATCGGTGAGTGCGCGGCCTCCTGGCCGCGCGGGCCGGGTCGGTCGTGCCGCGGGCAGAGGAGAGGCCAAAACGCCAAAACGCCGTTCAGGATGCCGGTTGCGGCATCCTGAACGGCGTTTCCGGAGCGTGGGGTGGGCGGCGAGGTCCTGTTCGGCAGGGGCCTCGCCGCCCTGTTGCGTCTACGCCCCTCAGGCTGTGGCGGACGCCGGAGCCGACTCGGCGGCCTCGGCGGTCTCGACGGCCTCAGCGGTCTCGTCGGCAGGGGGGATGCGGTGCATGCCCTTGCGGTCGTAGAAGCGGGTGACGCCGAAGCCGAAGACGACGGAGACGGCCAGGGCGATGCCCATGGAGACCCAGGCGCGGGTGAGGCCGGCGTCGGCCTGGGCGTCGTAGTAGAGGATGGAGCGCATGCCATCGGTGATCTGCCGGAGCGGTTCGAACTCCGAGAGCCCGTGGAAGAAGCCGGGCAGCGCCTGCAGCGGGACGGTCGCCCCGGAGGAGGGGACGGCCATGGCGACGAAGACGATGGCCGAAAGCAGCATGCCGGGGACGCCGAAGGCGGCGAGCAGCGCCAGGGCGCTCACGCCGACGACCGCGATCGCGCCCACGGAGTAGAGCCACAGCAGACCGAGGTGGGAGGCGTCCATGCCGAGGACGCCGACGGTGGCGAACTCGACGAGGGAGCCCATGAGCACGGAGAAGGCGAGCATCAGGACGGTGCCGATGCCCAGCGTGCGCACCCGGCTCGTGCGCTGGAGGGGCATGCGCTGACGGATGGGCCCGAAGTCGGCGTGCAGGTAGCCGAGCGCGGTGTCGACCTGCGAGTTGATCGCGTTGGCGCCGAGCATGCCGCAGACGACCAGGACCAGCGCGTAGTAGAAGGCGCTCAGGCCCATGGCGCTGTGCGAGCCGAGCGGGTGGCCGTCGGCGATGACGACGGTCGCGGGATCGGCGAGCATCAGCTGGGAGGCCGGAGTGAGCTTGGCTCCCTGGCTGTTCGCGCGGCTGAGGAGCTCCTTGCCGAGCTGGGCGGAGGCGGCGTGGGCGGCCTTCTGGTTCGCCTGGCTGGCCATGGAGGAACCGATGCTGCCGGCCGACTGGTTGGTCAGCACGGTCAGGGTCGGCCGCACGGGCTGCTTCTGCTGCTTCTGCTGCGGGCTGGTCAGCCCCATCACCGCGGCGGTGAAGTCCTTCGGCACGACGAGCGCGCCGAAGACCTTGCCCTGGCCCAGCCGCTTGTCGGCCTCCTTCTGGCCGAGGACCTGCCAGTCGAAGCTGTGGTTGTTGGCGGCGTTCTTCTTGATGCCGGCGACGACCTGGTCGCCGAGGTTGACGGGCTTGCCGCCCGCTTCGGCGCCGCTGTCGTTGTTGACCAGGGCGACGGGCAGGTCGCGCAGGTTGCCCTTGGGGTTCACGTTGCCACCCACATAGAGCAGGGCGAACAAGGTGGAGACCATGGCGAGGATGAGGCCCGACCCGATCCACAGCCGCGGGCTGCGGAGCGCGGAGGAGGGCTGAGGGGAAGGCATGACTGCTCCGGAAGGTTACATAGAGTAGCTAGATATTTAAGGTATCCAGTACTGGATAGTGGCAGTATCTTCTTAAGGTGTCCAGTCGTCGCCGACGGATGCCCGGTTCGCACCACCAGCGAGGACGCCGCATGAAGATCTCGGAGCTCAGCCGCAGGACCGGTGTGCCGGTCGCCAGCATCAAGTACTTCCGCCGCGAAGGCCTGCTCCCCGCCGGCAGGGCGACGGCCGCGAGGCTGGCCGAGTACGGGGAGGAGCACGTCCAGCGCCTGCGGCTGATCAAGGCCCTGACCACCCTGGGCGGGCTGTCCATCGCCGCCACCCGCGACGTACTGGCGGCGGTCGACCAGGCCGAGACCACCGACGGAACGCTCCGGGCGATCAGCTACGCCCTGCCCGTACCCGTCACGGCGGCATCGGCCGGAGACGCCGAACGGGACGCGGACGCCGAAGCGGCCGCGGAAGCGGACGTGACGCGCCTCATCGCGGCCATGGACTGGAAGATCCCCGGCACCTCTCCCCACATCCGCGGCCTGGCGATGGCGCTGAGAGAGCTCAGACGCCTCGACGCGGACTACCGACCGGAAAGGCTCGTCGCCTACGCCGAACTGGCCCACTCCATCGCCCGCCTGGACCTCGAACGCGCGGCCGCCTTCGACGACTCGCCGGCCCTCGCCGAACAGGCGGTCATCGTCCTCGCCCTGTCCGGCCCCATGCTCGAACTGCTGCGACGCCTCGCCCAGGAGGACCAGGTCCGCCGCCGCTCCACACTCGACGACAACCCCGAGGAAGGCCCGGGCGCCGGACCGCGCTGACCGGGCCTCGTTGTCCCCGCGGGTCACGCTCCTCGGGGCCGGACCCGGCCCTGCGCTCAACCGGTGGCGCCCACCTTGTTGTTCGGTGCTCCGTCGCCGACTGGCGGCAGATCGCCCCGCCCGGCGGGCTGCCCACCGCTGCTCTGCTGGGGAGGCAGTACGGCGTCGAGTTCCGTGTCACTCGCAGCGTGCGCGGCTTCGGCCGCCTTGCGCAGGGTCGCGCGATCGACGGTCCCGGTGTCGGCGGTGACCTGCACCAGGCGCCCGTCCACCTCGCTCGCGTACTCGTGTTGCTTGCCGCTCGTGCGGTACCACCCCTTGCCATCCCTCAGGCACTTGGCACCGTCGCCCATGCCACCGTTGCCGCCCCTGAGCGGGGCCTTCGGGCAGCTTGCCGCGTCCATGGAACCCTGATCCACAGCGAGGCGTATCCGCGCCCCCGTTTCCTGTTCCACATACGTCGCCGAGAACCCGTCGGCGCCGAGGACGCCCACGGACTGCTTGGCGACCTCATAGCCGGGCACCTTGGTGACGTAGACGTTCTTGATCGACACCTGGGCGGCACGCGCACGTGCCTCCAGTTCGGACCGGTCGACTCCGGAATGGACGGCCCCACTTCCGGCGGATTCGGTCCCGCAGGCGACCAGGGCAACGGACACCACAGCCATCACGGGTAACAGGGGGCGCGGCAGTCGCGCGGCAGACACCATGCGGTCATGGTGTCGCACGGACGTTCCTCGCGCCGCTGTTATGGGGCGGGTTCGGTGTGCCGGAGGGTGCGGAAGACCTCGGGGGTCGTCCAGCCGCGCAGCGTCGCGTGGATCGTCGGGCCGAAGGTGGCCTCGGCTGTGTCGGCGTCGAGGGCTCCGGCCAGTTCGAGGGTCACAAGGCCGTGCAGGGTCACCCAGAGCGAGAGGGCGATGAGGGTCGCTTCGCCGGCGAGGACGGATTCCGCCAGGGCGCGATCGATCGCCGCGAGGAGTGGCTGGATGGGGTCGCTGGTGCCGACCGCGCCGGACGGGTCGAAGGCTTGCACGCCGCCGAACAGCACTGTGTAGAGGTGGCTGTGGTCGCGGCCCCATCGACGGTATGCGGCGGCCAGTGCGTAGAGGTCGGCGAGGGGGTCCTGGGAGGTCGGCACCGCCGACACATCGTGGAACAGGCCGGCGACGGCTCTGTTGCGGACCTCGCCGATCAGGCCGTCCTTGCCGCCGAACAAGGAGTACACCGCCGTCGTCGACGTCCCGGCGGCAGTGGCGAGGGCGCGGACCGTGAGCGACTCCCGCGGGCGGGTGGCGAGCATCTCGGTCGCGCACGCCACAAGGCGCTCTTTGACGGTCTCGTCGTTCGTTCTCGGCCTACCCACGGCGAACAGCTTACCCGCTCTGATAACGTCGTTTTGAAACAGTGTTCTGAAACGGCTGGAGGCCCCTCATGCCAACGTTGATACGACCTGTCCGCTTGGCCGGTCGCCTCGTACTGGCCCTGGCTGCCGGCGCGGTGCTGGTCGTCCTCTTCCTGGCGCTCATCGTCCTCACGGACGGGGCGGGCTCGGGGTTTCCCGCGTTGTCGACCACCCTTGGAATCGGGACAGCCGCCGCGCTGTGGTGGGGTTGGCGCCGTACCTGGCCGGCGCGGCTCGTGCCGTTCGTGCCGGTGGTCGTCGCGGCAGCGTTGACGGCGTCGGTGTGCATCCCGACCGCTCCCACAGCACGGCGGTACCCGCCCGACCTGCCTTTCGTGGCCACGCAGCACTGGAGCCTGGCCACGGGCAGCCGGGTCGCCGTGTACCACTACCCGCCCGCGAACGCCAGCACCCGACACCCCGTTCCGTTCGTGTACCTCAACGGCGGGCCGGTTCGCGGCATCTCGATTCTCGACCACCGGTTCCTTCAGCTCCTGGCGCGACAGGGCTACGACGTCTACGCCTACGAGCAGGCCGGCGGCGGGCGAAGCGGCCTGCTTCCCATGGGCCGGTACGCGATCTCCAGGTCGGTCCGCGATCTCGCCGCCTTCGTCGACCGCCTGGGCAAGGGCAGGGTCGACATCCTCGGGTTCTCCTCAGGCGCGGTCGTGCTCACGCGAGCCCTGGCCGACCCGGACGTCGCCGCACGCCTGCACCGGGCGGTCATCGCCGAGCCCGGCCCGATGGACGGCCCCACCGCGCGCATCACCGGGCACAAGGGCCGAGAATCCGCGCGCGGCCTCGCGCCGGCCATGACCGGACCGCGGTCGACGCGCATCCCCCGGTACGCCGTCGCGTTCGGCTTCATGCGACTCGGGCTCCTCACCCCCGACAGCGGGCTGATCGGACAGGCCGAAGGCGACAACGCGTTCACCGCCGCCGACCTCGGCAGCGACACCGCATCCGCCTACTGCGCGCGCGACGCGCACCGCATACCCGTCGAGGACACGGCACAGAACTTCTCCTTCAGCCCCGCCGCCAGCCTCCGAGTTCAGCGGACGACCAAGGACTCTCCCTCCATCGCCCCGCAACTGAGGCACTCCCGGACGCCCGCGATGCTGATGATCGCGGAGTGCTCCTCCCAGGTCCGCCAATGGGCGACGGCCGTCCTCGCCAATGATCCCGCCATCCAGCGCACCCAGTACATGCCCGGCGTCGGACACCACATGTGGAACGGCCTCGACGACAACAACAGCCGAGCCGCCGCCACCATCACCGCATTCCTGCAGGACACGGCGGCGCCCCTGCCGAACCACCCGACCCGCGGCGGGATCCCCGCCTTCCTTCGCGACCGCAAGTGACGGCGAACCGCAGTCCATCACCGGCTCGACGGGCGAGTGACGGCAAGGCTTCCGGTCTCCCGGCAGAGCTAACCGGCAGAGCCAACCGGCAGAGCTAGGTCCTGTCCGAGGAGACCTGGTGGGAGCTGGTACGGTATCGGCTCCGGAATTCGGCCAGCAGCTCGTCGGTCACCTCGGCCCCGGCGTTCACGGCGGCGTGGACGTCGCGGAAGTAGTTCTCGTAGCCGGCGGGGGTGTAGAGGCACAGGGCGCGTGCGGTGACCGGGCCGGCGTTGCGGAAGCCGTGCGGGGTGCCGCGGGTCGCGGCGAGCAGATGCCCGGGGCCGGCCGTCAGCTCGCCGTCCCCGGTGTGGAGCGTCAACTCGCCCTCCAGGACGTAGAAGTACTCGTCGTGTCCATCGTGCACGTGCGGCCTGGCGCCCATGGTGCCGGGGGCGAGGCTGAACTCCTCGAAGGCGAAGTGCCCGCCCGTGTGCTCGCCGGTGAGCCGGAAGAAGTGCGCGACACCGGCGACGTCCAGGAGCTCACCGTCCTGGGGGCGACGCAGCAGCGGACGAGCGGAAACGTGGGCCTGGTCATCAGTCATGGGGGGGCATTGTGACCGAGGGTTCCGCCCCGGAGTCACCGCAGGGTGATCAACTGGGTGGTTCGGGCAGCCAGTCGTGGGCCGGGTCGTACTCCAGCCAGCGGCTTCGTCCCGCTTCCGTGGCGCAAGCGGCGGTGAGGCCGTCGAGTCCGGGGTGTTCGTCGCCGGTGCGCCACAACAGGGACCAGGCGTACAGCGGGGTGGGGTCGACCAGCGGGACGGTGCGCAGGCCGGGGATCTCCGGCAGGGGGACGTCGGCGGGGATCAGGGAGAAGCGTTGTGGGTCTCGTGCCACTTCTTCGAGGAAGTGGGCGAGTCCCAGGTTGACGCTCGCGGCCCTGTCGCGGATGTCGAACCGGTCGGCGAACTGGTGGAGGAAGTCGAGCCGGTCCAGATTTCCGGGTGCCCACAGCAGGCTGCCGCGCAGTTGACCGGGTCGTAGCGCGGGCTCGGCCGCGAGGGGATGGTCGGCGCTCAGTACGGCGTCGACGGGTTCGAGGCGGACGAGGCGGTGGGTCAGCCCCGTGTGCAGCGGGGGGTGGACCCGGCCGAAGGCGGCGTCGATGTCGCCGTGCAGCAGTGCGTTCGTCACCGACGGCAGATCGCGCCCGTGCCCCAGGGCCAGGTCCCCGGCCCGTTCCGCGATCTGGGCCAGCGTCCGCATCGGCGCGTAGAGGTGTCCCCACACGTCGACACGCAGCGGGCGGCGCGTGCCGACGGCCGCCGCGACCGCGGCGTCGGCGGCTGCCAGGGTCCGGCGGGCCGGCGGGAGGAAACGCTGTCCGGCCTCGGTGAGGTGTACGCCGTTGCCGCCGCGCTGGAACAGCGTGACGCCGAGCAGCGATTCCAGCCGCGCGACCCTCTTGGACAGCGCCTGCTGGGAGATGGCGAGCGTCCCGGCCGCCCGCCCGAAGTGCCGTTCCTCGGCGGCGCGTACGAAGGCACGTACATGTGCCACGTCGAGATCCATGGCTCTCACCATAGGCGACAACCAAAAGTTGTCGGTCGTGCGTGTTCGTTGTTGGATCGCCGGGTGGCCGCGGGGGTTGCATTCGGGGCATGCAAAGACTGATTCCCACGGGCGACGCCGCGCGTCCGGTCGCTTTCGCCGAAGCCCCTCAGCCCGTCCCGGAGCGCGATGAGGCACTGATCAAGGTCGAGGCGTTCGCGCCGAACCGAGGCGAGACGTTCCTCCTCGAGAACCCCCGCCCGGGGCTGCTGCCCGGCAAGGACATCGCGGGGCTCGTCGTACAGGCCGCCGCGGACGGCTCGGGCCCCGGCATCGGCACCCGGGTCGTCGGGCATCCGGCACACAGCGGCTGGGCCGAGTACGCCGCCGTGCCCACGCACTCTCTCGCGGTGCTTCCGGACGGCATCGACAGTGTCCGGGCGGCGGCCCTGCCCCTGGCCGGGATCACCGCCCTGCGGCTGCTGCGCACGGCCGGTTCCCTGGCCGGGCGACGGGTGTTGCTGACCGGCGCCTCGGGCGGAGTCGGCCATTACGTCACCGAGCTGGCCGTGGGGGCCGGCGCCGAGTTGACCGCGGTCACGGCCACACCGGTGCGCGGCGAGCGGCTCGCCGCGCTGGGCGCCACGGTGGTGCACGATGTCGCGGCGGCCCAGGGGCCGTTCGACGTCGTGCTGGAGTCCACGGGCGGGCCGGTTCTGCCGCTCGCCCTCTCCAAGGTGCGCCCGGGCGGCCTCCTCGTCTGGTTCGGCCAGGCGAGCCGCACCCCGGTCACCCTCGACTTCTTCGACCTGCTGGGTGGACCGGAGCGCGTCACGATCCGGCACTTCCACTACGCCGGTGCCCCGTACGGCTCCGACCTGGAAGCTCTGGTGAGCCTCGTGGAAGGGGAACGGTTGCACCCGGAGATCGGCCGGATCGCCGACTGGTCGCAGACCGCCGGCACTCTGGTCGACCTGCGGGAGCGCCGGGTCCGCGGCAAGGCCGTCCTGCTGACGGGAGGAGCACGATGAGCGCCGCCGAGCTCGCCGCCGACTTCGCCGCCGAGTTCGCCGCCGCTCAGTGGACGCGTGCCACCGGTGCGGGCGTCGACCCCCACGAATACCGTCGCGTCACCGATGGCCTCGCCTCCGTCGCCGACTGGGGACCGTCGTTCCGGCGGACCGGACACGGCTACCTCGAGCGCGCGGAGGACGCGGCATCGTCCCTCTCGGCCGGCGAGTACCTGCTGATGGCGGCCCGATGGTTCCACCTCGCCACGCTCGCGCCGTACACGGAGGCACACCGTGCGGCCGCCGAGGCGGACCGCGCCTTGAGCCGGGCGCTCACGGTACTGGAGCCGGGCGCCCGGCGCGTGAGCGGCGAGGGATTCACCGGATCGCTGCGAGGGCCGGCCGACGCGCCGGGCACCGTGGTCGTCGTGCCCGGCCTGGACTCGGCCAAGGAGGAGTTCCTCGATCTGGTGTCCGCGCTGCTGGCCAGGGGGCTGGCGGTGTTCGCCATGGACGGCCCCGGGCAGGGCGTGCTCGCGGCCGGCACGACCCTCAGGCCGGACTACGAGCAGGTCGTGGGCCGGGTCGTCGACGCTCTCGGCGTCACCCGCATCGGGCTCGTCGGCCTCAGCCTGGGCGGCTACTTCGCGGCCCGTACCGCGGCACTGGAGCCGCGCGTGGCGGCGGCCGCCACCGTCAGCGGCCCGTTCCGCCTCGACTGGGAGGAGCTTCCGGCGCCGGTGAGGGACATCCTGGCCCGACGCACCGGAGGGACCGCCGCCGCCCGTGCGTTCGCCCGCCACGTGGACCTCGCCGCCCTGGCGCCCCGCATCACGGCCCCGCTGCTGGTCGTGGACGGAGGTCAGGACGTCATTCCCGGCGTGACGAACGGCGAACCCCTTGCCCGTCTCGCACCACACGGCACCTACCTGTCCGTCCCGCACGGCGACCACCTCCTCGGCAACGCCCGGCCCGACTGGCTGTCCCACCTCAGCGACCACATCGCCCACACCCTGACGGGAACACCGGCATGAACCGCTGGGTCAGGACGAACTGGCCCGGCCCCGCTGCCGTCTACCTCTGATCTTGGCCAGTGCTCCGCCCTTCAGGGCGGGGGTGAAGGCCATCCTTGGCCCGGAGGTGCGAAGCGCCGGAGCGCTCTGCACCGTCGGGGTGACGGTCAGACGGGGCGCTGCTGGTTTTCGATGTACTGCTTGACGACGGTCAGGGGTGCCCCGCCGCATGATCCTGCGAAGTAGGAGCCGGACCAGAAGTGTCCACCCCACAGGTGCCGGCGGACGTGGCTGTCGTACTCCTGGCGGAGTCTGCGGGAGCTGACGCCCTTGAGGGAGTTGACCAGCTTGGAGAGCTGGACCTTGGGCGGGTAGTGCACGAGCAGGTGGACGTGGTCCTGTTCGCCGTTGAACTGCTTCAGCTCGGCCTCGAAGTCGGTGCAGACCTCCCGCATGATCTCTTCTGTGCGGGTCAGCATGGCGTCGGTGAACGCCTTCCGCCGGTACTTCGTGACAAAAACCAAGTGAACGTGCAGGTTGTAGACAACATGGCGACCGGTTCTGACATCGGGATTAGGGTTCCAGCGGGGTGACATAAACCAATGTTAGGTTCTCGATTGTGAGTCACAACACCCTGGTCAAGCGGCAGTTCGGGCACCGTGCCCGGCTCGCGCTGTCGCCTGCCGAGATGTTGAAGACAGACGGCCAGGCGCACGCGGCCCGCACGATGTGGAACCTGCTGCACGCGTGGTGGCAGATGATGCCGAAGGAGAAGCGGACACTCGCGAACGCGGACGCCGCGATCCGACAGGCCCGCGAGGACATCGACTTCCTGGCCGTCCTCCCCGCCCAGGCCGCGCAAGCGGTACTCAAGACGTACTTCCGGGCGTGGAAGAACTGCTGGGAGGGCTGCGCCGACGCCCCGAACTTCAAGAACCGGTTCCGTACGGTGATGTCCGTGGACATCCCGCAGGGCCGGGACCTGAACATCACCCGCGTGCACCGCCGCTGGGGCATGGTCAACATTCCCAAGGTGGGCCGGGTCCGCTTCCGGTGGACCAAAGACCTTCCGGTCGGCAAGCGTGCAGGCGCGGAGAACCGGATCACCGGGGCACGACTGATCAAGGACGCGCTCGGCTGGCACATCGCCTTCCGTGTCCAGACCGTGGAGGTCAAGCCCGATCCCCACCAGGGGCCGGACGTCGGCATCGACGTGGGCGTCACCGTGCCCATAGCCCTCTCGGACGGTGAAACGTACGAGCACGGCGAATGGCTGACCGGCAAGGAGAAGGCAAGGCTCCTGTACTTGGAGCAGCGTGCCGCGCAGCGTAAGCAGCACCGCAAGCCCGGCGAGCGCACCAGCTGCCGGCTGCACCACACCTATGACCAGATCGCAGGACTGCGCGCGAAAGCCAAGCGCCGGGCCCTGGACTGGCAGCACCAGACGACCACCGTCATCGCCCGCACCTACGGCACCGTCGTGGTCGAAGCACTCAGCATCACGAACATGGTCAAGTCGGCCAGGGGAACCATCGAGGAGCCGGGGAAGAACGTTGCCCAGAAGGCTGGGCTGAACCGCTCCATCAGCGGAGAGGCATGGGGCCGGACGGTCACCATGCTGACGTACAAGACCGCCCAGCTCGGCGGCACCGTGGTCAAGGTCCCCGCCCCCGGCACCTCCAGGCGCTGCTCGGCGTGCGGCTTCACCACGTCCGGCAGCCGGGAGAGCCAGGCCGTGTTCGTGTGCAAGAACCCGGACTGCGGCTGGTCGGGCAACGCCGATCACAACGCAGCCCGGAACGTCTTGCACCTGTACCGGATGGGCCTTGCGCTCATCCCGGCTGCCGGGAGGGCAGTCGTCAGGCGCGCGAAGCGCGTCAAGCCCGCTGCCGCGAGGTAAGCAGGAATCTCCCGGCTTCAGCCGGGAGAGCACTTCAACAAGGAGATCAACACAACGCTGAAAAGGGGCTGACATGCAGGACTCACATGCGCCGTCGAACGAGGAAACGGGCACGTACGAGAGCATGCGATGGACGGTGCACGGCGAACGTTCCCTCCACGACACCCCGTGGGTGCGGCTGCGCTCGCTGGACGTGGAGCAACCGGACGGCGCCCGCACCGACTACCACGTCGTCCGGCTGCGGGACGTCGCCATCGCCGCGGCCGTCGACGACCGGCGGCGTGTCCTGATGATGTGGCGCCACCGCTTCGTCACGGACACCTGGGCGTGGGAGCTGCCGATGGGGCTGGTCGAGGACGGAGAGAGCCCGCAGGACGCCGCCGCCCGGGAGCTGGAGGAGGAGACCGGCTGGCGCCCGCAGGCGATGCAGGAGCTGATCTACGCGCAGCCGGCGGCCGGGATCACCGACTCCCAGCACTTCGTGTTCCGCGCGGACGGGGTCCGGCGCGTCGGTGAGCCTACGGAACGCAACGAGTCGGACCGGCTGGAGTGGATCCCGCTGGCCGACGTCCCCGGCATGATCGCCCGACGGGAGATCGTCAGCAGCGCGACCCTGGTCGCCATGATGGCTCTGCTGCTGGACCTGAAGGCTGGGTGAGCGGAAGGCAATCCGCATGTCGACCAGGTCAATTGCCGTCTCACAGGGTTGCGGGTGAGACGTCGCCGGGTGCCGCGGGTGCGTACGACGGTGCCGTCTTCCTTCGTGAACGGTCGGGTGAGAGGAGGGGGAAGCTGTGGCCGATGGGGGACAGCAGGAGGAAGAGGCCGGCCCACATGGCGAGGGCGAAACTCCACAGGCCCATCAGCACGGCGATGCCGAGGTGGAAGGTGATGCCGAGCGGCAGCAGAATCCACCGTGCCCGCTGTGACATCACCGGGGAAGCGGCCAGGGCGAGTTCGAGGGCGATGGGGAGCCAGGAGAGGGCGGCGACACCGACGGGGGAGTAGACGACGTGGTCGGTGAGGGGGCGCAGCCACTCGGGGAAGCCGAAGGAGGAGTTGTTGGCCCAGTAGTACATGGCGCTGCCGTCGGCCCATTCGGTGTGCGGCAGCTTGGCCGCACCCGCCTGGAAGTAGAGGATCGCCATCTGAAGGCGGGCGACGGTCCACACGCTCACCCCGAGGAGGGCCCAGGCACGGGTGGCGCGGGAGACGGGCTCGTCGTCCGTACGCGGCCCGGGGGTCCGCCAGTGCCAGCGACGGCCGTCGCCGAGCGCGACGAGGGCCAGCAGCAGGGAGAGGATCCAGGTGATCTGGTCGCCGCCGTCGCCGATGGCGATGCCGGAGAAGACGCTGAAGCCGATGTAGGCGTGCGGCAGGGCCGTGAGGCGGGGCCGCCAGCCGGACGCGACGACCAGGAGGACGGCGACACACAGCCATCGCAGCAGGTCGAACTGTCCGCGCGGTACGAGGCAGAAGGCGCCGCCCGCCGCCATGTCGTGGCACAGCGGGTATTCGCCCATCGTGGCGACGGGCCGGAAGAGGGTCGCCGAGCTGCTGAAGGCGAGGGTGCCGGCGGTGCCGAGGGCGAGCAGGGTGCGGGCGAGGCCGTAGGCGTTGCCCCAGGGCAGGGGGATGCCACGGGTGCGGCGGGTCGGTGTGTTCAGCATGTGACGTCCATGGCGAGGTAGCGCTCGGGGGTGGTGCGCTCGTGGACGAGGTCGCGCCAGGCCCACGGGACGGGCTTCTCCTGGACGAGTGCGACGCGGCCGCAGACGGTCGCCTCGGGCGAGGGGTTCTTGACCTTCCGGGCTGGCCGGGCGTCGGCCAGGCAGTCGGTGAGGTCCTCCTCGCACTCCTTCCAGTCCTTCTTCTCGGCCAGGTTGAGCAGGAGGGAGACCTCGATGCCCTGCGATCGGGAGGCGCGGTCGAGGCCGAAGGCGTTGCGCGGGCTGGAGTGCGGTGTGAGGGCCAGGGAGGTCCAGGTTCCGTCCGCGGTCCGCCGGTAGGGCAGGACCTCCACGTCCCGGGGAGACTTGGTGAAGAAAGCCCAGCCCTGCGGCGCGACGTTGGCGACCGTGGAGCGGGCCTGCTTCTGGCCGGGCAGGGAGAGCACGTTCTTGGGGACGTGGACCTCGGCCACGTAGAGGACCGCGACGCCCCACACGGCCGCGAGGGCCAGTACCGAACGACCGGACACCTGGACGCGGCCGGGCGCGGGTCCTTGCGCGACCCTGCGAAGGAAGCGTGGGAAGCGGTGGACCGCTGTGGTCCATCGGTGGCGTATCACGTCGTCAATCCCCGTGGTGTTCGGTGCGGGTGCGGGTGCGGGTGCGTGTGGGGCGCGGGCCGGGCAGCCGGCGTGGCCCGGCCCGCGCGGAGTGGTGCCGTCCCGGCCGTGCACGGCCGGGAGCATGGTCAGGCGGTCTTGAGGATCTTCGTCACGGTGGCGACGGCCTCGTCGTGGCCGAGAGCGGTGTCGTCACCCTTGGGGGCGACGCTCCAGAACCAGTTCTTCGCCTTGACGAAGTTGGCGCCGACCGCGACGGTCACGGTCACCGCGGCGGCCGCCGCGGTCACGGCGGCGGCGATGTGGACGACCGCGCCGGCGACGGCGACGAACGTGCCGCACATCTGGCCGTTCTGGACCGGCTGCGCGGTGTCCTTGGCGTCCGCCTTCTTGGCGATCGACAGGAGCTTGGCCTGTGCGTCGTTGACGGCCGATTCGACCTTGCGCGGGTCGCCGCTGCGGACCTTCTTGGCGAACGAGGCGAAGAAGCCGGGGTGCTTGGCGTCGACGGCGTCGGTGACGACCTGCGCGACGCGCGCGGAGTCCTTGGCGTCGGACGTGGCGAGCTCCGCACGCATCTCGCTGAACAGCGGGCTCTTGGCGAGCTCGGCGCCGACCTTCCCCTGCCCGAAGAACAGGCCCTTGAAGACGGCCTTGCCGTCCTCGGCGGCGTTCGGGGCCGGCTTGGCGGGCGCGGTCTTGACGGTCCTCGCGTGGTCGGCCCCGCTCGGCGCGGCAGCGGCCGTGGCGCCGGTGACGCATACAGCGGTGGCGGTCAGGCCGGCGATGATGCCGGCGGTGCGCCGGGTGATCTTCATTCGGGTTCCCCCTCGAGTGTGGGCATGGTCGTCCCGCGGCAGGGACGGAGGTCACCTGCCGCGGGACATGCGATCTTCGGGCCGGAACGTTTCCATTACCGGCGGGTCAGGTCACCGGTCGGAGAGGGTTCCTTATGTGATCTTGACGTCGGCAATTCACATGACATACGGCGGAAGTTCGGGTTCCGCGGGTCGCCAGGGGCGCCTCGACGACGGCCCCGCGGCCGCGGCGGAGTCCGAATGATCGCTGCGGGCCCTGGGGAAGTGACTGCCTGCTTCTTGACGCGGTCCGAACGCCGTCCGCGCCCTCAGGGCATGCCCTAGGGCCGTGTGCTGTCGGCGGAGTGCGAGCGGTGCTGATGGACGGGCAGGGGCTCGCC
Organism: Streptomyces sp. C36; assembly: GCF_040932295.1. NCBI lineage: Bacteria > Bacillati > Actinomycetota > Actinomycetes > Kitasatosporales > Streptomycetaceae > Streptomyces > Streptomyces sp. C36. The sequence continues at coordinate 800,244 of NZ_JBFQGI010000001.1, forward strand.
GCGGCGGATGGCTCCGGGGGCGCGCCGGGCGGGGTGGTCCGCACGGCGGGAGGAGGTGAGCTGCCAGGGGACGCTGGTGACCATGACACCGGGGGTGAACAACAGGCGGCTCTTGAGCCACAGCGCGGACTGGTTGTGCAGCAGGTGCTCCCACCAGTGCCCCACCACGTACTCGGGAATGAAGACGCCCACCACGTCCCTGGGGCTGTCACGGTGCAGGGAACGTACGTACTCCACGACCGGCCGGGTGATTTCCCGGTAGGGGGAGTCGAGCACTCTCAGCGGTACGTCGACGTCGAGTTCCGCCCAGCGGCGCTCGAGATCCTTCGACTCCTCCCGGTCCACGGACACGGTCAGCGCCTCGAGAAGGTCGGGCCTGAAGGCGCGGGCGTAGGCCAGGGCGCGCAGGGTGGGCTTGTGGATGGTGGAGACCAGGAGGACGGCGATCACGCGTGAGGGTCCGACGAGCTCGGCGCGCGGGTCGCTGACGGCCAGTTCGTCGGCGACGCCATCGTAGTGGCGGCGGATGCCGCGCATCGTCAGCCACAGCACCACCGCGGCGACCACGGCCAGCCAGGCGCCCTGGGTGAACTTGGTGGCCAGCACGATCACCAGGACGAGACCGGTGACGACGGCGCCGACCGCGTTGATGACCCGTGCGAGCTGCGCCCGCCGGCGGGTCTCGGGGTCGGTCTCCGCGCGCAGTTCGCGGTTCCAGTGCCGGACCATGCCGGTCTGGGAGAGGGTGAAGGAGGTGAAGACGCCGAGGATGTAGAGGTGGATGAGGCTGGTGACGTCCGCCTCGTAGAACCACAGCAGCAGCCCGGCGGCCAGGGCTAGGGCGAGGATGCCGTTGGAGAAGGCCAGCCGGTCGCCGCGGTTGTGCAACTGCCGCGGCAGGTAGCGGTGCTGGGCGAGGATGTCGGCGAGCAGCGGGAAGCCGTTGAAGGCGGTGTTGGCGGCCAGGATCAGCACCAGGGCGGTGGCCGCCTGGACGAAGTAGAACCCGAAGCTCTGCTCGCCCCCGAAGACCGCCGCGGCGAGCTGGGCGATGACCGTGCGCTGGGTGTACGCGTCGCAGTCGCCCGTCAGGCCCGTGAGCCGGCAGGAATCGTCGGTGATGTGCACCTTCGTGATCAGCGCCAGGGCCGTCACGCCGACGAACATGGCCACCGCGACGGTGCCCATGATGCTCATCGTGGAGGCGGCGTTCTTCGACTTGGGCTTACGGAAGGCCGGGACGCCGTTGGAGATCGCCTCCACGCCCGTCAGGGCCGTACAGCCGCTGGAGAACGCGCGTAGGCACAGCATGACCAGGGCGAAACCCGCGAGGCCCGCGTCGCGGGGGTCGGGGGCGATGCCGAAGCCCGCGCTCTCCGAGACCGGGGCATGGCCGAGCGCGTAGCGGACCAGCCCGGTGACGACCATGATCATTACACCGGTGATGAACAGGTACGTCGGAGCGGCGAAGGCCTGGCCGGACTCCCGTACGCCCCGTAGGTTCACCCCCGTCAGCAGAGCCACGAAGACCACCGCCATGAGCACCCGGTATCCGGCCAGCTGGGGCACCGCCGAGATGATGTTGTCCACGCCCGAGGCGACCGAGACGGCCACCGTCATCACGTAGTCGACCAGCAGCGACGCGGCGACCACCAGGCCGGCCGAGGCGCCCAGGTTGTGCGAGACGACTTCGTACGATCCGCCACCGCTCGGATAGGCGTGCACCACCTGGCGGTAGGAGAGCACCACCACGGCCATCAGCGCCACGACCGCCGCCGCGATCCACGGCGTGAAGTGCAGGTACGCCATGCCGCCGAGCGTGAGGACCAGCAGGATCTCCTGCGTGGCGTAGGCGACCGACGACAGGGGGTCGGAGGCGAAGATCGGCAGGGCCAGCCGCTTGGGCAGCAGCGTCTCGTGCAGCTCCTCGCTGCGCATCGCCCGGCCGATGGCCAGCCGCTTCAGAAGCCCCGTCACATTGATCACGAAGCGAGCCTATGCGGCATATGTGACCTATGTGATGGTACGCAACGCCGAGGAGGCCAGGGGAGCGCACGTCAGGGCGGCGTCAGGGATGTGGCGTGTCGCTTGTGCCCGGGCGCGGGGCTTCCTTCAATGGTGCTCGTGAACAGCCATCTGCGCCACGACGACCGGCCGCCTCATACGGCGCTGCCCGGTTCCGCGCGCTGTTCGCACATGGCGCGCTGTTCGCACACGGTGCGCCGCTCACGCACGATGCGCTGAGCGCGCCCACTCTTCACTGACACCCCGGCTGCACCATCACGCGGCAGTCGGTATCCCGTGGCACGGCGCATTCCGGCTTCGGCCGTACCTGTCGCTGATGTCGCCTCACGCTCGCACGGCAGCTCCGCCATACGGCGCTCGCTGCCGCTCTGCCCTTCCCGGAGTGGATTCCCATGTCTTCTGCTGTCTCGCCCGCCCCCAGGACCGCGCTGGTCACCGGTGCCACCTCCGGCATCGGCTGGGAGACTGCCCGGCTCCTCGCCGGAAAGGGCGACACGGTCATCGTCCACGCCCCCGACCAGACGTCCGGCGACGACGCCGTCACCCGCCTGGCCGCGGCCGGCGTGGACGTCCTGCGGCTACGCCTGGTCGTCGCCGACTTCTCCCGGCTCGACGAGGTCCGGGCCATGGCCGTCCGGATCGCCGAGGAGCACCCCGTCCTGGACATCCTGGTCAACAACGCCGCCGTCGCCGCTCCCGAACGGCGTACGGTGACCGCCGACGGCAACGAACTGTCCTTCCAGGTCAATTTCCTGGCGGCCTACCTGCTCACCCACGAGCTGGCCGGTCCGCTGAGTGCCCGCCCCGGAGCCCGCGTCGTCAACGTGTCGTCCTCCATGCACCGCACCGCGTCCATCTCCTGGAACGACCCGCAGCGCACCAAGCGCTACTCCCGCCTCGCCGCCTACGCCCAGTCCCAGCTGGCACTGACCGTATTTGCCCGCGAGAAGGCCCCGTGGACGTCGGTCAGCGTGCACCCCGGTGTGTGCGACACCGGTCTGCTGCCCCTGTACGCGCACGAGGGCGACCCCGCCGCAGAAGGCGCCGCGCGCGTCGTCCGCCTCTGCGAACCCGCCACCGAACTCGTCCCCGGCGCCTACTACGACCGTACGGCCCTCTCCCCGGCCGCCCCCGCCGCCATGGAGGACCGCACGGTGCGCCGCCTGTGCAAGCTCGCCGACCAGCTGGTCACCGCCAGGTCCGCCTGAGGAAGGACGCTTCCCACACCCAACCCCCGTACGGGTGTGGGGACGTCCGGCTGAGGCCTCGGTGTGCGTAGCGCCGGGCGAAGAGGCATATGAAGTGCCGTACGTTCGTGGAGGTGGAGGGCGGGCGGGGGCGGTGCGGGGAAGCGTCCTCGCGCCCCGCCTGGGTAAGAGATCATCGGGCACGTCACTACTGTGCTGCGTCCACGCCCGTTCGGTCCAGTGAATGTATGCGTCCTATATTCGTCACGGAATCCGAACGGTCGACGAGCGGGGACGGCATGACATTCGATCTGCACAAGCTGCGGTTGCTGCGCGAGCTCAAGCACCGCGGCACGCTCTCGGCCGTCGCCGCCGCGCTGTCGTACAGCCCTTCCTCCGTCTCCCAGCAACTCTCTCAGCTGGAGGCGCAGGTCGGCCTCCCGCTCCTGGAACCGGTGGGGCGGCGGGTGCGGCTGACTCCGCAGGCCGAGATCCTGGTCGCGCACACCGAGGCCGTTCTCGAACAGCTGGAGCGGGCCGAGGCGGACATCGCCACGTCGCTGGCCGGACTGACCGGCAGGCTGCGGATCGCCTGCTACCAGACGGCCGCGTTCGCCCTGGCGCCGAACGCGCTGACGCTGCTGCGCGACGCCCACCCGGGATTACGGGTCCACCTCACCCAGGCCGAGCCCGAGCAGGCCCTTCCCGCCCTGCTCGCCCACGACTTCGACCTGGTCGTGACCGAGGAGTACCCGGGAAGCCCCAGCCCCCGCCCGACGGGCCTGGAACTCGAGGAGCTCCACGAGGACGCATTGCGCCTGGCCATCCCGCCCGGCGAGGGGAGGGCGGTCCGTCTCGCCGACCTGCGCGACCGGCCCTGGGTGCTGGAACCGGAGGGAAGCGCCGCGCGGCACTGGGCCCTGACGCTGTGCCGCACGGCCGGCTTCGAGCCCGACGTACGGTTCGAGTCCGCCGACCTCCTCTTCCACGCGCGCCTCGTCGAGCAAGGTCACGCCGTGGCCTTCCTCCCCGACCTGCTCTGGAGCGGCCGCACCCCGACCGTGACGCTCCACCCGCTTCCCCAGGGCCTCAACGCACGCAAGATCATCACGGCGGTGCGGGTCGGGAGCAGCCGCCACCCCGCTGTCGAGGCCTGCCGCAAGGCACTGCGCCAAGCGGTCGAGGACCTCGACACCTTCGGCCGCCCGCCGGCTGCGGCTCGCCGGCGGGGGAGGCGCTGACAGAGGCCGCGCGCCCGCTCGCGGCTCACTGTCGTCGCGGTGCCCCGGTCTCCGTCAGTTCGCCGTCGGTCAGCCGCAGCCACCGGTTCACGCCGATCTCATGGAGGAACCGTTCGTCGTGGCTGACGATGACGAAGGCTCCCCGGTAGGAGTTCAGGGCGCTCTCCAGCTGCCCCGTGCTGACGAGGTCGAGGTTGTTCGTCGGCTCGTCGAGGAGCAGCAGGTGCGGAGCCGGCTCGGCGTACAGGACGCACGCCAGGGTGGCCCTCAGCCGCTCACCACCGGACAGTACGCGTACGGGCAGATGGGCCCGGGCCCCACGGAAGAGGAAGCGGGCGAGCAGATTCATCCGCTCGGTGTCCGTCCGGTGGGGTGCGAAGGCGGTGAAGTTCTCGGCGACGGTACGGTCCAGGTCCAGCAGGTCCAGGCGCTGGGAGAGGTAGGCGAGCCGCCCGTCGGCGCGCTTGATCTCTCCGCTGCCCGGCGGGAGGTCGCCGGTGATCAGACGCAGCAGCGTGCTCTTGCCCGCCCCGTTGGGGCCGGTCAGGGCGATGCGTTCGGGGCCCCGGACGGTGAGGTCGACGCCCGGGCCCCCGAACACGGGCCGGTCACCGAGCCGGACCTGCAGCCGCTCGCCGAGGAAGACGGTGCGGCCGGCGGGGACGTCGGTGTCCGGCAGGTCGAGTGTGAGGCGCTGTTCGTCACGCAGGGCCCGCCCCGCGTCGTCGAGGCGGGCCTTGGCCTCGCCGACCCGGTTGGCGTGCGTCTGCCCGGCCCGGCCCGCCGACTCCTGTGCTCCGCGCTTCATGTTTCCGGCGAAGATCCGAGGAAGGCCGGCGCTCTTGAGATTGCGGGCGGCGTTGCTCTGGCGGCGCTCGGCGCGTTCGCGGGCCTGCTGCATCTCCCGCTTCTCGCGCTTCAGCTCCTGCTCGGCGTTGCGGACGTTCTTCTCGGCGACTTCCCGCTCCGCTCGCACGGCCTCTTCGTACTCGGTGAAGTTGCCTCCGTAGAAGCGCGGTTCACGGCCGTCGAGTTCGACGATGCGTTCCATGCGGTCGAGCAGCGCCCGATCGTGACTGACGAGCAGCAGGCAGCCGTTGAAGTCCTCCAGTACGTCGTAGAGCCTGTGCCGGGCGTCCAGGTCGAGGTTGTTGGTGGGCTCGTCGAGCAGCAGCACGGCGGGGCGCTTCAGTAGCCGGCCGGCGAGGCCGAGGGAGACGATCTGGCCGCCGCTGAGCGTGTCGAGGCCGCGTTCCAGGGCGAGGTCACCGAGGCCGAGGCGGTCGAGCTGGGCGCGGGTGCGTTCCTCGATGTCCCAGTCGTCGCCGATGGCCGTGAAGTGCTCCTCGGCCACGTCGCCCGACTCGACGGCGTCGATGGCCCGGATCACCGAGGCGATCCCCAGGACCTCGGCCACCGTGAGGTCGCCGGTCAGCGGCAGGCTCTGCGGGAGGTAGCCGAGGGTTCCGGCCACCGAAACGGAACCCGCACGGGGTCGCAGTTCGCCGGCGATCACCTTGAGCAGCGTGCTCTTGCCGGAGCCGTTGGGGGCCACCAGGCCGGTACGTCCCCCACCCAGGGAGAAGGACAGATCCTCGAAGACCGGGGTGTCATCCGGCCAGGAGAAGGACAGGTTCGAGCAAACGACGGAAGCGTTGGACATGAAGACGACCTCGTGCGGGAGGAGGGCAGGAGGAAACCACTGCCCTGGCAGACATGAAGGAGGGAACGACCGAGAGACCACAACGGCTGCGCTCGCATGCGGCTGCCGGTGGTCGATCACATCCGGGTATCACCCGGAGATGTCGTCGTCCCCTGCCATGTCTGTCGCTCCTCGATACATGATCAACGTCCGGTCCAGGCTAGCAGGCCTTTCCCGGCGCCCACAGGACGCGACAGGCGCCGAGCGGCGCGAACAGGGCCCCGCACGCCAAACGTTCGGGTTTCGTGAACAGAAAAGGCCGGAAACATTCGCTGGACCGAATCGGTGGGGGCGTCGCAGGGTGGTGGGGTGCTCGAAGAACCTACTGCGCGGTGGTACGCGAGGCCGGCTCCCCGTACCTCCTTCGCCCCACTCCCCGCCCCCACCCCAGCCGCCGTACGGGAATTCCACGCCTCCCTCCCGGGGTACGGCCCGACACGACTGACCGAACTTCCCGGTCTGGCGAGTGAGTTGAATGTCGGCCGACTGTTCGTGAAGGACGAGTCGACGCGCCTCGGACTGCCCGCCTTCAAAGCCCTGGGCGCCTCCTGGGCCATCCACCGCGCGCTCGCCGGGCGCGACACCTCCACTCCGGTGACGCTCGTCACCGCCACCGACGGCAATCACGGCCGGGCCGTGGCCCGGATGGCCCGCCTCCTCGGGCAGCACGCGCACGTCTTCGTCTCGGCGGGTGTCCATCCCGCCGCCGCGGACGCGATCGCCGGCGAGGGGGCCCGGGTGACACGCGTCGACGGCTCGTACGACGAAGCCGTACACCGGGCCGCCGCCGTCGCGGACGAGACCGCGGACGCGTTGCTCGTCCAGGACACCGCCTGGCCCGGCTACGAACGTGTCCCCGGCTGGATCGTCGAGGGCTACTCGACCCTCTTCCGCGAGATCGACGAGCAACTGACCGCCACCGGAGCCCCGAGCCCGGACCTCGTCGTCGTACCGGTCGGCGTCGGCTCGCTGGCCCAGGCGGCGGTCGCGCACTACGGCGGCTCCCCTGGCCACGCCCCCGCACTGCTCGCGGTGGAACCCGTGGCCGCCGCCTGCGTACTGAGCTCCCTGTCGCGCGGCGAACGCGTCAGCGTGGCGACGGGCCGGACCACCATGGCGGGGCTGAACTGCGGTACACCGTCCGCGCTCGCGTGGCCGTCACTACGTGACGGGCTCGCGGCGGCCGTGGCCGTCACGGACGAGCAGGGCGCCCGAGCCGGCCGCGACCTGGCCGCGCTCGGCGTCTCCTCCGGCCCGTGCGGCGCGGCCTCCCTCGCCGGGGTCCGTGCGGTCGTACAGGCCGAAGACCGCCGGGCCGCCGTCGGGCTCCGCCCCGACGCGACGGTCGTGCTGCTCAGCACCGAAGGCACAGCGGCCAACCCGCACCATGAGGCGTACGGCGAACAGCCGTCGGGGCTGCCGGCTGGAGCGCCGCCGCCTAACCTTTGAGCGGTGGGGCGCGGGGTGGGCCGACTGGCGGGGTGTGGATGATGCGCGTGGTTGTACCGCCCCGACGGTCACATCGCGTGGGCCACCCGTACCACCGATACCGACACCCGTCGGGCCGAACGGACCCGGGCGCTGAATACCTGGACCGGCGCCCCCGCATAGCGGACGTGCCGTACGCTCAGTCGCCTCCCAGCACCGCCCGGATGACGTGCCGGGCGTTGCGCGCCATCGCCGGGTTCGTCCTGCGGTAGTACGGCAGTGCGATCAGCGCCTGGGAGAGCGTCCGTCCCCGGCCGCGGGTCCAGGTCGCGTCGTCGACGTCGAGGGCCTCGCGGAGGACCTTTCTCGCGTCGGGCGGCAGCAGGTTCCATGCCGGGAACAGGTCGCAGGCCGGATCGCCCACGCCCATGCATCCGAAGTCGATCACCGAGGTCAGCCTGCCGCCGGCCACCAGCAGATTGCCGGGCATCAGGTCGGCGTGCAGCCAGACCGGCGGCCCGTCCCAGGCCGGGGCCCGTAGCGCGTCGTCCCATACGGCGGTCACCGCGTCGCAGTCGATGCCCTCCTGCGGGATCGCGCGCAGTTCCTCGATCGCCGCCCGGGTCTCGGCGTCGAGCGAGGCGAGCGGCCCACCGCGGTGGGCCCGCGGCGCGCCCGGCAGGGTGATGCTCCGCATCGCCGCCACGAACGCGGCCAGGTCCTTGGCCAGCGGTACGGGTTCGCTCAGCGCCCCCTCTTCGGGGTTCTCACCCGCCAGCCACCGGTACACCGACCACCGCCACGGATACCCCTCGGCGGGATCCCCGGCCCCGAGTACTTCGGGGATGGCCGTAGGCAGCAGGGTTGCGAGGCGGGGCAGCCACTCGCGTTCCATCGACAGGTCCTCGGCCCCGCCCTTCACCAGCGGTAGCCGTACGGCCATGCCGTCGCCCAGCCGGTACATGGCGTTGACCGTGCCTCCGGACGCGAACCGCTCCACCGCCAGCCCCGCCCACCGCGGGAACTGTCCCGCGACCAGCCGCCGCACGAGGTCCTCGTCGACGGCGAACTGGCCCGGATGCATCTGCCCTGCGCTCATGAACCGCCATCCGACCGTCGAACTCGACCGAGGTCAAACATTTTTACGAGGAGTGCACACTGCCGCACGGCGCGGCGCCGGCAGCGTTGCGGCGCAACGGCGCGGCGCCGCGGAGGCCCGGTGCGCCCTGCTCGAACGGCAACTGGACGCCGTCGAGCGGCCCGCCACCGCCCTGACCGCCGTCGCCTCCGGACCCCAGGACATGCCCAAGGTCCTGATCGTCGACGACCAGGCGGACAACCTGCTCACGATGAGGGCCGTACTGGAAACGCTCGACCAGGGCCTGGTCACCGTCTCCTCCGGGCGGGCGGCCCTCAAGGCGTTGCTGGACCATGACGACTTCGCGGTCATCATCATGGACGTACAGATGCCGGAGACGGACGGCTACGAGACGTGCGCGCACATCAAGCGCCGGGCCCGGACCCGCGACGTGCCCATCATCTTCCTGACGGCGATGGGCGTGAACCCGGAACACTCCGCCCGCGGCTACGCGGCCGGCGCGGTCGACTACATCAGCAAGCCCTTCGACCCCTGGGCCCTGCGCGCCAAGGTCGCAGTGTTCACCTCCATCTACCTGGAACACCACGCCGGTCGGTGACCAAGGGGCGGGTGTGGCTCGACGGTCCTCCCTCTGAGGGGTTTTGGCCTGTCACCTGCCGCCGTGAGGCCTCGACTTGTTGCGTCCACCGATGGTGACCGGGATGGGACACGACCCCTTGCGCACGCTGTTCGCCCATGCGTACGGTGTGCGCAACGGGGCCCGGGGCAAGGGCCCATGACTCCGATCGCCCTCCCGTCCGCGGGTCGGCGACCCATCACGAGGGAGTTGGAAGATGTCGAGAAACGCCCACTGGAAGAAGCCGCTGTCCTCCGTCGGGCTCGGCCTCGCCGCGCTGCTCGTGTCCGCCACGGCCTTCAGCGGCCAGGCGTTCGCGGAAACCGTCGAGGGGATCGAGATCGACGACAGCGTGGTCAGCGAGAACGCCGAAGCGGTCACGGCGGCACTGCCGTGCATCACCAGCACCGGAGTCATAACGTGCTTCGACAAGGCGGGTGACAAGGTGTACGTCAAGGACACCAAGGCCGACGGCAAGTCCGCGGTCGGGCTGTGGCGGACCGACTACGGCCGCTCCGGAGGCTGCCGCAACAAGCTGACCGCCGGCAAGTGGGCCGAGTGCAACTACGACATGCGCGAGGAGGGGTCCATTCAGCTGCAGAACGCCCGGTACGACGGGCAGAGCGGCAAGTTCACCTACCCCGACCCGCGGGTGTACTCCGTCTGGCTCCCCATCGGCGGCTGACGGCCACCGTGGGCGACGGTGGTCCCGTCCGGCGGTGGTGTTCACCCGTCAGGGGGAACACCACCGGGGCTCGCCGGTGGGTCGGCCAGGAGGTGGCACCCTCTCGGAACATGACCGACATCGCCAAGAACGCCCAGCTCGCGCCCGTCCAGGAGTTCCAGCGCATGGACGCGGACGGCGACGGATCCGTCGACCTGACCGACTTCCTCCGGGCACCGCACCGGCTCCTGTCCGAGCTCGGCATCCCGGAGGAGTCGGACAAGGGGCGGGCCCTCCTCGAGGCCAACAAGACCCAGTGGACGTTCCTGCTGTCCCTCGGCGACGCCGACGGCGACGGGATCCTCACGACCGACGAGTACGTGACCGCCCGCACGTCTCCCGCCTTCCGTTCGGCGGACCGCCCCGGGAAAGGGGACGTGTGCCGGACCCTGTTCGATCTGCTCGACCGTGACGACGACGGTTCTCTCGACCGGGACGAATTCCTGCGGGCCGGTGACTTCCTGGGGGTGTCGGCCGCTGACGCCAGGGCGTACTTCGACGAACTCGACGCCGACGGCAGCGGACGCATCAGCCCCAAGGAGTTCCTGAAGGCGGTGAAGCGCTTCTACACCAGCTGATCCCCCGGACAGCCGAGCCGACCCGCCTGCGGTGCCGATCACGTACCGATCGCCGGACCGCTGGATTGCCGGATCACCCGGCGGGTCGGTCAGGCGCGCGTAGCTCACGTCGCGGTGCCGCCGCCGTCGGCGCACGGGACAGGACGCCCGTCCGCACACACGCGTGATCCCAGCCGAGTGCTCAAAAAGGCCCGCCGCAGTCGACCGGAAAGCGACCCGGGAGGGCGCACCGGAAGGCTGTGCGGTGCGGCAGGGTGGCTGTAGCGTGCGCAACGTTTCACACCGGCTCACACCGACATGGCTCGCGTTCGCGAGCAGGAAGGGAAGTCGATGAGAACGAGGCACAGACCCATCGGCCGACTGGTCGGCGCTCTGGTGGCGTCGGCCGCGGCCGTGGCCCTCCTGGGCACCGCTCCGGCCCCCGCGACCGCGGGGAACCGTGTCGCCATCAGCGTCTTCGGCTCCTCCATAGCCGCCGCCCGCAACGCCGACGGACGGCTGGAGCTCTTCGGAACCAACAGCGGCGACGCCGTCTTCCACCGCTACCAGAACCGTGCAAGCGGCGGCCAGTGGTCGCCCTGGGCACAGTTCGACGGCGCGCTGCGCGCCGTGGCCGCCGAGACCAACGCCGACGGCCGCATGGAGCTGTTCGGCGTCACCGGCGCCGGAACCATCTTCCACCGCTGGCAGACCCCGGACACCGGCACTCCGTGGTCCAACTGGGAGCAGCTCGACGGACTTCTGACGTCGATCGCCGCGGCCCGCAACGCCGACGGACGTCTGGAGATCTTCGGAACCAACAGTGCCGGGAACATCTACCACCGTTGGCAGACGGCCATCGGCGGCCCCTGGTCGGGCTGGGAACTCATCGAGGGCGGACTGAGCCAGGTCGCCGCCGAGACCAATGCCGACGGCCGCATCGAGCTCTTCGGCGTCAACAGCGCCGGCCAGATCTTCCACAAATGGCAAACCGCTCTCGGCGGCCGATGGTCGTCCTGGGAGCAACTCGACGGCAGCCTGACGTCCATCGCCGCGGCCCGTAACGCCGACGGGCGGTTGGAGATCTTCGGAACCAACAGCGGCGACGCCATCTACCACCGCGCGCAGAAGGCCATCGGCGGCCCGTGGTCGGGCTGGGAACAGTTCGACGGTGCGCTGAGCCAGGTCGCGGCCGAGACCAATGCCGACGGCCGCATCGAGCTCTTCGGCGTCAACGGCGGCGGCTACCCGTACCACCGCTGGCAGACCAGGATCGGCGGCCCGTGGTCCGGGTGGGAGCAGTTCGACGGCCTGCTGAGGCCCTAGGGCGTTGTACCGGACACTCACCGGCGCCCGCGAGCTCCTCTGCTGCCCGCAGACTCTGCCGACTCACCGGTCGCCTCCCGGCCGCATTGCCATGGGCGCTGGACGGCCGGCGCCTGCTGCCTCCCCGTGCGAACTTTGACCTGACTGGTACGTCGTCGGCATCCACGTCGGCGAGCGACGCTCCCACCCGGGCGACTGCATGGGTACGCCCGGGTGGGCGGCAACGGCAGCACGTCGGCATAGCGCGCTTCGAGCGCCTCGGGCAGGCCCAGGTGGAAGTCGAGCCCGTACGGCGCCCTGATCCGCTCCTACCGACCTGTGCGGGCGATCATTCCTGGGGAGGACGGGTGTTCGGCGAAGGGTGGCCCGCCCAGGTCGGCGCAGGGCCTGCCGCCATAGCGCGATCGGGTGAGACGCACGTCACAGACGGTCGTGTCACAACTCGCCGGGCTGCCCCGTCATAGATGTGTACCGACGGACAACATCAACGGAGCGCATCATGGAAGCACGCCTCAACGCCTTCACCAACCCGGTCCTGGGCAAGGTCTTCAAGCACATCATCGCCGCGGGCAAGGTGCTCGGGGACTCGACCCTGCCGGCCTCCACGCAGGAGCTGGTGAAGCTCCGCGCCAGCCAGATCAACGGCTGCGGCTTCTGCACCGACATGCACTTCAAGGACGCCGTACACGCCGGAGAGTCCGCGGAGCGCCTCAACCTGGTCGCGGCCTGGCGCGAGGCCACGGTGTTCACCGAGGCCGAGCGCGCCGCGCTGGAGCTGGCGGAGGAGGCCACCCGCATCGCCGACGCGGCCGGCGGCGTCCCGGACGAGGTGTGGGCGAACGCCGCCAAGCACTACGACGAGGAGCAGCTCGGCGCCCTGGTGGGCGTCATCACCCTCATCAACGCCTTCAACCGCGCGAACGTCATGCTCCAGATGCCCGCCGGCGACTACCAGCCCGGCCAGTTCGGCTGACCAGGAGTGCGGTGTGTCCGAGGTGAACGGGTCCGCCCTGGACCCGTTCGCCCGCGTGGCGGGAAGAGGCCGCGCATCGGCTGCCGGAAACCATAGGGCGTAAGGCGGCGTCCCACCGGACATCCGCAAGATCATGAACGCTGCAGAGGACCTTGCCCATGACCGGGACCGCCACCCGCTTCCTCTACCTCGCCCGGCACGGTGAGGCGTCACCGGACGAGAGCGAGCTGACGAACAACGGACGCCGACAGGCCGTACTGCTCGGCGAGCGGCTTCGCGACAGCCCGCTGTCCGTCGTCCATCACGGGCCGCTGCCGCGGGCGCGGCAGACCGCTCGGTTGGTCTGCGAACAGCTCGACGGCGTTCCGTCACAGGTGACGGAACTGGCCGGGGACTACATCCCCCACGTGCCGCACCGGGAGGAGCTGCCGGCGGATTCGGCCGACGCCCTGCTCGCCCTTCTGTCCCAGTTCACGGCAGAGGAGCGGGAGCGGGGGCCCGCGCTGGCCGAGGCGGCCCTCGCGCGGTTCGCCGGACCCGTTGACGGCGACGAGCCCCGTCACGAGCTCGTCGTCACCCACAACTTCCTCATCGGCTGGCTCGTCCGAGCCGCCCTCGACGCACCGAAGTGGCGCTGGATGGGCCTCAATCACGGCAACGCCGCGCTGACCGTGATCCGGTACGCGCCCGGACGCCCTGCTTCCGTGCTCTTCTTCAACGACATGGGGCACCTTCCCCCGGAGCTCCGCTGGACCGGCTTCCCGCCCGACCTTCACCCCTGAGCCCGCACGCTGAGATCAGTGGTCCATCCCCGCACGGTCTCGACCACCACACGCCTTCGCCGCGCGTCAGGCCCGGGAGCCGCTGTTCGACGGCGCGGACCCGGCGGGCCGGCAGCAGGCCCTTGAGGAGCCATGACTCCGTCCCGCCCGTCGTCGCGCCGATGTCCGCCCCCAGTTCGGCGAGACATCCGGTGACCGAGGCGAGCGTGTCCGTGGGGATGTCCGCCTCGAAGCGGTAGTAGGGCTCGAACACCCGTGTGCCGGCGCGCTCCAGGGCCCTGCCCAGCACCACCGGTGTCAGCCCACGGAAGTCGCCGGCCGTGCTGACCGGGCCCGCGAAGCCCGAGCGGACGAGGGTGACCGTGCAGTCGGTGACCGCCCAGCCGTGCGGGCCCCGTCGTAGCGCGGCGTGCACGCTCTCCTCGACGGCGCAGTGGAAGGCGTGGGGGAGGGCACCCAGCTCGGTCTCGTACCGGAAGGTCACACCGGTGTCCCGCTCCGCCGACTCGACGCGCAGGCCGACGGTGGCCCAGAAGCCGCTGGGCGACGGGGCACGTCGCCCCATCTCCTCGTACGCCTCGCCGGTGCCGACGGGCCGTTCGACGCACACGGTGCGACTGGGTTCGAAGACGGCCTCGATGCCGAACTCCTCCGCGAGAGCGGCCGCGATGATCTCCTTCTGGATCTCGCCGTACAGCAGCACCGATGTGGCGCCGTCGGGCTCGGCGCTCGCGTGGATCAGCGGATCCTGCTCGGCGAGGCTCCGCAGGGCCGCGCGCAGGCGCGCCGTCGCCCCGGGCGCCACGTCGCGCGGCCGGACGACGGTCCGCAGTGCGGGCGCGGGGAAGCGCGGGCGGTGCGGCCCGCCGCCCCGCCCGTCGGGGTCTCCGAGCAGGTCGCCCACCCGGACCTCGGTCAGGCCCGTGATCCTTCCGATGTTCCCCGCCGTCAGGCGGCTCGTGCCGTCGTCGGCGCGTCCGACGACGTCGAGCGAGGTGATCCGGCCGGTGTACGCGTGGTGTGTGCCGTCCGGCTCGCGGCGGTGGAGCGTGACCCGCCGGCGCGCGGTGAGCGCCCCGGTGGACAGCCGCAGGTACGCGGTCTTGCGCCCGGACGGATCGCGGTCGACGGCGAAGACCGTCCCCGTCGGCGCCGCCACCTCCGCCGGTGCCGTGCCGGCGGTGCCGGCGGCATCGGCACACGGGGGCCGGAGCAGGCCGGTGATCCCCTCGACGAGGGCGCCGACGCCCTGCCCGCCGAGCGCCGAACCGAAGTACACGGGGTGCACCAGCCCCCGTGCCGTGCGGTCGCGGAGCGCGGCTCCCAGCTCCTCGGAGGAGGGAGCCGGGCCGTCCACGACCCGGGCGAGCAGCGCGTCGTCCGTCTCGGCGAGCACCTCGCCCGTGCGGGTACGGAAGTCCGGGTCGTCGAGCGACTCGGGCAGCGCGCGAGCGGCCCGCGTACCGAGGTCGCGTACCGCCGTCATGGGGAGGACATGCGGCGTCAGCTTCCGTCGGATGTCCGTCAGCAGACCGTCCCGCCGCGCGCCCGGACGGTCGATCTTGTTGACGAAGAGGAGCACCGGCAGCCCCATGTCGCGCAGGGTGCGCATCAGGACGCGGGTGTGTGCCTGGACGCCCTCGACAGCCGAGAGCACCAGAATCGCGCCGTCGAGCACCTCGAGGGCCCGCTCGACCTCGGCCACGAAGTCGGCGTGCCCGGGGGTGTCGATGAGATTGACCTGCGTCGTGCCGACGGCGAAGGAGACGACCGCTGAGCGGACGGTGATACCGCGCCGTCGCTCGACGGACCCGGTGTCCGTCTGCGTACTCCCGCCGTCGACGCTGCCGAGCCGGTCGATCGTGCCGGTGTCGAACAGCAGGCGCTCGGTCAGGCTGGTCTTACCGGCGTCTACGTGCGCGACGATGCCGATGTTCAGGGTGTGCTGGATCTGCATGGGTGACGAAGTCCTCGAAATTCACCGTCCGGTAGGGGCGCTGGGGTGTTTCGAGGAATCGGCGCATCGCATGCTCCCATCGGTGATCGAGTGACCTTCAGCTTGCGCACCCACCACCCCCGTCGGCAACCGGTTTTTCGCGCGCCCGCCGGGTTCCCGCGCCCGGAGGCGCCTCGTACGCCGGGCGACGGGGCGGGAGGAACCCGCGTTGGGGGCGTGGGACGCCCTCCTCGGCCTGGCCGTCGGATCACTGGCCGTCGGATCACTGGCCGTGCGCCGCAGGACCTCTGCGGGTTTCTTCGCCGCCGGCCGGCTCCTGCCGTTCGTCGCGCGGGGCGGGCACCGCCCGGCTCAGGGAAGCGGGGGTGCGGCCGAGCAGGGTGCGGGACGTGCGGGTCAGGTGGGCCTGATCGGCGAAGCCCGCGGCTGCCGCCGCGGCGGCCACGGACGAGCCGGGCAGGTCGGCGACCGCGCCCCGCAGCCGCCCCCACTGCCGCAGCCGGGCGAGGGGGATCCCCACCGACTCGCGGACCAGGGCCCGCAGCCGGGGCGGCGACAGACCGACCTCGGCGGCGACGGCGTCCAGGGAGGCGCCGGGGCCCGGGCGCATGGTCGCCCGCGCGGCGTGGGCCACCCTCGCGTCGAGCCGGGGTGCCGCTCCCGTGAGGGCGATGAGTTCGTCGTGGAACGCGCTCAGGTCGGGAGCGGCAGCGGGACCGTCGACTCCGGTCGGTCCCAGGGCCGCGAGCAGGCGCCGTACCGCCCGGGCGTCCAGCCGCACGAGCCCCAATCCGGCGTGCACGAGCCACGGGTCGACGAACACGGCGGCGTACGAGGACGTCGCCGCGCAGGTGTGGGCGAGCTGGGGAGGCACGATCAGCCCGGCCGCCGCGAGGGGAGGACGGTCGTCCCGTCCGACGCGGGCGTGGCCGCCGATCGGCAGGACGACCTTCCACGCGGGGTGGAGATGACGGCTCACACCGAACGCGCCGGAGTCGGCGAACAGCGTCGCCCGGGCGTCGGTGGCGAAGACGAGCCGGCGATCGTTTTGTTCAAGCGCCCACGCGCGAGGTGAAGGGAGCATCGCGCCATGCACGCTATCGCCGCCGTCGCCCTGGCGGTATTCCTCCTGGCCGTGGGTGTCGCGCACTTCGTGTTCCCGCGCTACTTCCGCTCCCTGGTGCCGTCCTGGATCGGCCCGGTCGGCTCGGCTGGCCCGGTTGTGGCCGTGAGCGGGGCGGCGGAGATCGCCGTGGCCGCTTTGGTCCTGCTGCCCGGCAGCCGGACGGCCGGCGGCTGGGCGGCCGCCGTACTCGTCACCGCCTACCTCGCCTCCCACCTCGACGCCCTGCGGAACGCCCGCGCCGGCCACCCGAGCCCACTGCGGCGTCCGGTCGGCGCGGCGGCGCGGCTGGCGGTCAACCTCGGCCACCTCGGCTGGGCGCTCGCGGTGGCGCTCGCCCCAGCCTGACACCGCCCGCCGTGCCTCCGCCCGCCGTGCCTCCGCCCGCCTGCCCCGGATCCATCTGCCCCGGATCCATCGAACAGAAGTCGAAACAGAAAGAGTCACCCTGTGAGCCATCACATCGTGGTCGTGGGGGCCGGCTACGCCGGTCTCGTCGCGGCCAAGCGCGTCGCCGGACGGCTGCGCCACACCGACGTCACCGTCACACTGATCAACGCCGTGGACCGATTCGTGGAACGCGTCCGGCTCCACCAAGTCGCGGCCGGCCGGCACCCGCAGTACCTTCCGCTGCGCGACCTGCTCGACGGAACACGGGTCGACCTCCTCGTCGCCCGCGTGACATCCATCGACGCCACGGCCCGCACCGTGCACGTCGACCGTGCGCCCCACGCGGTCGGCTACGACACGCTGGTGTACGCGCTGGGCAGCCGGGCCCACGTCGACGCCGTGCCGGGGGCGGCCGAGCACGCCCACACCCTCGCCGAGCCCGACCGGGCGGACCGACTCCACCGCCGCCTCGCCCGGCTCCCCTCCGGCGCCGGCATCGCCGTGGTCGGCGGCGGCCTCACCGGCCTCGAAGCCGCCACCGAGCTGGCCGAGACCCGCCCGGACCTGCACGTCGCGCTGTACACCGGCGCCGAACCCGGCAACCTGCTCTCCCCACGGGCCCGACGGCATCTCCGGCGCGCCCTGGACCGGCTGCGCGTCACCGTCCACGCGGGCACCTCCGTCACGGAAGTGCGCCGGGACGTGGTGGTGGACGCCGACGGCAGGTCCTTCGCCACCGGCGCCGTCATATGGACCGCCGGTTTCCGGGCCCCGGCCCTCGCGGCGGAGGCGGGCTTCACCACGGAGGAGGACGGCCGTATGACGGTCGACCGGACGCTGCGCTCGGTCTCCCACCCGGAGGTGTACGCGGTCGGGGACGCCGCGGCAGGACATGCCGTGGACGCCGCCGTCACCCGGATGTCCTGCCAGACGGCCATGCCCATGGGGCGTCAGGTGGCCGATGTCATCGCCGCCCGGCTGACCGGCCGGGAACCACGACCGGTCCGTATCCGGTACGCCTTCACCAACATCAGCCTCGGCCGCCGCGACGGGATCGTGCAGTTCACCCGCCCCGACGACAGCCCGCGTGCGTCCGTACTGACCGGGCGCACGGCGGCCGTCTTCAAAGAGGCCGTCGTCCGCGGCACCGTCCTGGCCGTACGCGGCACCGGACCGCTCGCCCCCGCCCGCCGGCCGCGGCCGCGCACGTAACAGGCTGGTCCCCGCAGCCCGGAGGGAGGAAGTCAGCGCCCGACACGTCATGCTGTTGCCGCGCACGGTGCCCCGGACCACCGTGCGCCGCAGCGGCACGGGGACGCCGCCGGCGCGGCGCGCGGGAACTGGGCGATCACGAAGGAGTGGACCTCGGGGGGATCGTCGAACCCGTCCGCCGCCACCGAGGTGCAGTGCACGGCCCAAGGAAGGGCCGATGTCTCCAGGCTGGTGCGAAGGGAGGCCCCAGGGCGCGGATGGGCCTGTGTTATGCCATCTTTTATCCTGGTATATGACTCATGTGACTCTCTGTGGATGCCTATCCTGGCTGCAGGGGGCAGTGAAGCCAGGGAGCGGCCATGGCCACAACCAAGTGGTTCTTCGAGCCCGGTCACACCAGCGCGGAGTTCCGCGCCCGGCACATGATGGTCACGTACGTGCGCGGGCACCTCAAGAACGTGCGGGGCTCCCTCGAGGTCGACCCGGACCACCCGGAGCAGGCACGGGTCGAGGCGACGATAGACGCCGCACAGGTGTACACCGGACAGCCCCAGCGCGACGATCACCTCCGCAGCCCCGACTTCTTCGACGTCGAGCACCATCCGACGTGGACGTTCACCGGGAGGCGCATCCGCCAGCTGAGCGCCACGGAGTTCTCGCTCGTCGGAGACCTCACCGTGCGCGGTGTGACACGTCCCGTGACGCTCGACGTGACGTACCTGGGGCAATGGGAAACACCCTGGTGGGAGGACGGCCGCGATCTCGGCCCCCGGCGACGCGCCGGATTCTCCGCCACGACCCGCATCAACCGGCACGACTTCGACGTCAGCTGGAACGACGTCGTCGACCGGGGCGGGGTGGTCGTCAGCGACATGATCGATGTCGTGGTCGACGTCGAGGCTGTCCGCGAGGCCTCCGAGCCGGCTGCCTGAGCGCGAGATCGGGCAGCGCGTCCGCGCTCTGCTCGCCGATCTCGGCATCCAGGCACGGGCGTGACCGCGGTGACCGGCGTCCGGGTGGCTCGATCGGTGCTGCGGCCGAAACGGGGCTCCTGCGGCCCCGGAAGGCGCGGCAGTACCGTCGCACGGCGAATCGACCGACGGAGGGGAAACGATGAGCCGGATGACCACGTCCGCGGCAATCGACGCGCACTACTACAACTCCTTTGGCCGGGCAGCCGGTTATCTGCCGCAGGACCGGGCGCACGCCCACGCGTGGGCGAAGGAGTTCGCGGAGCGGGCGACGGAGCACAAGGGGGACCACATCCCGCCCGTGGCCGATCTGGAGCGGCTCCTCGACACCGACCCGGTGGTTCATCAGTACGTGGCCGGGATGATCGAGCAGGTCCCCGAAGGGGAGCGGATCGTCACCGACATCCCGCACCTGCTCCAGTGTCTCGACAAGATCGCGGTGACGGCCCCGGAGTACGAATGGGATCCCGCCAAGCGGGTCTTCTTCCCGATGTCCACCCTGTTCGTCCATATGATGGCGACGGACGGAGGGTGGAACGCCTTCCGCAACGCCGCGTTCAACGACGCTCTGGCCGGTGTCCTCCAGTACTGGTTCACGTTCCTGAGCAACGAGATCGCCGGCGAGGACAGCCGGGTGGTCCTCAACAAGGGGCCGCAGGGCTGGTTCTCGCAGCCGGCGTACGAGCAGAACAAGCTCTACGAGTTCGACATCGACCTGTCACAGGAATACGGCGGGCTCGCGTCGTACAACGCGTTCTTCCACCGCCCGATCAAGCAGGAGTTCCGGCCGCTCACCACGGACGCCGCGGCCGTCGCCTCGCCGAACGACGGCAAGGTCGTCCGGTACCGGCAGGACGTGAGGCGCAAGGACCAGTTCTGGCTCAAGGGCCAGCCCTACTCGCTGGAGAACATGCTCGACAACAGCGAGTACACGGACCGGTTCGTGGGCGGTGACGTCCTCCAGACGTTCCTCTCCGGTGCCGACTACCACCGCTGGCACTCGCCGGTCGACGGCAAGGTGGTGGCCTGCGATACGGTGCCGGGCTATATGTTCGCCGAGCTGCAGTCCATGGGCGACGATCCGACCGCGGGCACGCACTCGCAGTGCTACGGGGCGTCGGTCAACACACGCGGAATCGTCATCATCGAAAGCACCGCGCCGGCCATCGGTCTGGTGTGCGTCATGCCGATCGGCATCACCGAGATCTCCTCGATCACCCACACGGTAGGGGTCGGCGACACGATCACCAAGGGCCAGGAGATCGGCTACTTCAGCTACGGCGGCTCGAGCATGTGCCTGCTGTTCGAGAGGAACAAGGTCGACATCACCGTCCCGCAGAACGAGAGCGGTGACGCCGACAGCGGAGCGCCGGTCTTCGTCAACGCGCAGATCGCCCGGGCCAAGTAACCGCTGAAGCGGCCGGTACGGGGAAATGGTGCCCTCCCCTTGGGGAGAGCGCAATTTCCCCGTACCCGCCGCTCAAGGATTTTCGCTCAGCCCAGTTCGATGTCCGGCAGCAGCGTGATCTGTCGCTGGACCCCGTCGTCACCGCCCAACGAGGGGAAGCGCTCGAGCAGCTTGCCGCACAGAGCGACGAGATCGGCCTTCGGGGTGAGCCGGCCCCGTGCGTTCTTCGTCGTGAACGCGTAGAACTCGAAGGGCGGGCCCGCGTGTGTGGACGGCTCACTCGCCTTGAGTGGAGTACGCACCAGAAGGTCGGCGACCGGGTACAGCACCCCTTGCATCACGGCGATGAACCCTCGCTCGTAGGCGTACCGCGTGCTGTCCGTGAACGGCTGTTTGTTGCTCGGATCCATCGCTTCCATCGGCGTCCGGTAGATGGTGTCGAGCAGCGCCAGCACGTAGCAGTAGACGGCATTGGAGAACTCCATCAGTTCCTTGACCGGCTGGTCCGCGTCAACGGTCGCGAGTTTCGGGTCGTCCAGCACGGGCCAGATGACCTCGCTGTCGTCGATCGTGTACTTCTGCCTGCCGTTGTCGTCGACGACGACGCCGATCCCGTCGAGGCCCTTCGCGATGGCGGAGAACTTGGCGAAGTGGGATGCCTGCCACTTTCCGAGCTTCTCCGGCGGATGGTCGTCCGTGCGGACGATCGGGTCGGGAAGACTGTAGTTGTCCCCCGGGGCGCCTTCGCCCTGGTCGACGATGATCTGCATGGCCTGGATCGCGGAATTCTCGTCGATGATGACGAGCGGCTGGTCGGAGCCGCCGTTCTGGTTCCAGTAGCCCCGGTGGTACTGGAACTTCCACAGGTCCTTCTTGGCCTTGGTCCAGTCGATCGCGTCCGGCGCCTGCGCGCCGTCCGATCCGTGGGCGCCCGCGAGGCTGAGGTTGCGAATGCCTTGCTCGATGCGGGCGTAGAACTCGCCGAGGGAGTCGTAGGGAGCGATGTCGCCGAGGAGTTCCTTCAGGTGCTGGTCCGGCAGCTCGATTCCCATGAACGTGTTCGCGACCTGGTCCGTGGAGAGCTTCCGTAAGTGGAGCGTCAGCTCGGGTTCCCGCTTCAGCATCGGGCTCGGGTAGGTGGGAACGACCTGCTCGTCGTAGAGCCGGAAGTCCGTGTCCCCTACCGCGATCAGCAGGTTGCGCACCAGCGTGAGGTGGAGCATCTCCTCGATCGAGATGCCGATCATGGTGCGCTGGGCCGACGCCCCGGCGGCCCACTGGGAATAGCCCCGCGTCTTGATCGAGTAGGTGGCGTACAGGTACAGCGGGATCGTGGACAGCTCCACCTGTGCGGCGGCCTTCAGGTGGTCGATCAGGTCCGGCAGAGTGGTGATCGGGGGGACGGGTGCCGGTGCGTTCTTGGCCATGCGAGATCCTCCGATGCGAATGCTCTGGGTGTGATCGCCGGGTCAGCGGCTCAGGCGCTCGTACGCCCCCGGGCTCAGTTCCCGGGTGACGACCGTGAAGTCCCGCCGGATGAGGGCGAGACGGACCGGTCTCTGCTCCGGCGGTGCGGGATCGTCGCCCCGGTGGACCGCGGCCAGATACGTGTGGACGGGTGCGCAGGCCCGGAAGAGCCGGGCGGGAGGGGCGGGGCTCGCGTCGTTCTCCGGGCCCGGGCCGTCGAGGACCTCCGTGAACGCCCGCTCGAAGCGGATCAGGTCGATCAGCAGGTCGATCCACGCCTCGCGCTCCGCGCCGGCCACGGCGTCCGGACGCGTACGACCCAGGTGGCCGGCGAAACGCTCGCTGAGCCCGGCCAGCGTGGGGGAGCGGGACGGGTGCGCGTCGAGGTAGTTCAGCGCGAACTGGTCGAAGATCTGCCTGCCGAGCAGGTGAACGGAGCCCGGGTGCAGGGTGCGCATGCACTCCAGCAGCCGCAGCCGGTAGCCGCGCTGGTGGACGAGCAGCCGTTCGCGGGCCGACAGTCGGCTGGACGCGGTGATCGTATGGCCCGGGTCCTCGCCCGTCGGGTCCAGGATGACGGCCTGCATCCAGCGCTGCACGGCGGCCAGGGCGGGGGCCTCGTCAGCCACGAGCGCCCCCGGCCGGTGCGGTCGTCAGCGCCCGCGCCGTGTCCAGCTCGGCCAGCAGCTCCGGGAAGGGCGGCAGCTTGTCATCCCGCTCCAGGAGCGTCGGCGCGCCCCCGGTCAGCTCGACCGCGAGCCGGTACAGCTCCCACACCGGAGCGGAGACCGGCGCGTCGTGCGTGTCCACGATGTGTGTGCCGTAGTCGGTGTGCCCGGCGAGATGCATCTGCACGATGCGTTCGTGCGGCAGCTCCCGCAGGTACCGCACCGGGTCGAAGTCGTGATTGAACGCGGAGACATGGACGTTGTTGACGTCGAGCAGCAGCCCGCAGTCCGCCTCCTCCGCCATCCGCGCGAGGAACTCCCACTCGGTGAGCGTCGAGGCGTGGAACTCCACATAACTGCTCGGGTTCTCCAGCACGAGCTGTCGTTCCAGTACGTCCTGGACGACACGTACGCGCCGCACGACGTGGTCGAGTGTCTCCTCGGTGAAGGGCAGCGGCAGCAGATCGTGGGTGTTGACGCCCAGCACCCCTGTCCAGCACACGTGGTCCGACACCCAGGGCGCCCGTATCTCGTCGGCGAGCCGCTTCAGCCGGCGCAGATAGCCGAAGTCGAGGGGGTCCGTGCTGCCGATGGACAGCGACACCCCGTGCAGGACGACCGGATACCGTTCGGCGATCTCCTCGAGGGCCCGGCGCCTGCCGCCCCGGGTGTCCAGGAAGTTCTCCGAGATGATCTCGAAGAAGCCCACCGGCGGCAGGTGCCGGCGGATGTAGGGCAGATGCGGCGTCCGTAACCCCACCCCGAAGCCCAGGTGCGGCATGCCGAGGCGCGGCTCGCTCACTTCGGCTGCTGCATGTAGTCGTAGTGCGGCATCTGACCGTCCTTGATGCCCTCGCCCGGCGACGGCCCGAACGCCTTGCCGGCCGCGTACATCCGCGCCTCGAAGAGCCGGCGGGCCTGCCTCCAGACGCTCTTGCCCTTCAGAGGCCCGGCGGAGAAGACCCGGCTCTCGTTGATGGGACTGGCACAGCTGCCGTTGTAACGGCAGTCCTGCTCGCCCGGGTGGAACTGTTCGGCCTCCGTGCCCGCGTAGCCGCAGCCACCCTGGCCCCGGCAGGACCCTTCGCCGTGGCAGACGTGGTACACCGTCGCGCAGGTACCCATGCCCGCCATGGGCGCCTGGCCGGAGGCGTCCAGACAGGCGCACGAGTTGAGCCCCATGCAGACGTGCAGTTCCCTGGGTTGCTCCTGCGGAAGGGAGTTCGGGTCCGGCTCGCACCCTGATGCGGAGGACTTGCTCATGGCGGTCGTTCCTCTCGGCTCGGAGACGGCGAAGGCCACACCTTCGCAGCACGTGCCGAGAGGACGGGAGGGGGAGAACCAGCCATGGCGATCACTTGGGGACACAACAGGCCAAGGTGTCCCCGGCCCCTTCCACGGTTGCGCGGCTGCGGGGCCGCCGTTCCCTGTGTGTCAGTGGTCGCTGCCATGATGCCCTGGCAACAGCGACAGCACGGGAGCAGAGCATGGTGGAGCGGACCCTACGACCGATAGTCGAGGCGATCGTCGCGAGCGCGCCGGACGGTTGGACGCACGCGGTGCTGCACGGCCGGGCAGGGCGGGGCGGCACCTCGGCGACCGGGGGGTACACCCCGCGAAAGGACCGCTGGAACACCGGCTTGCCCAATCCGTACAGGGAACTCATGGCACTGGCCGGGACGCTGCGTGAAGACCGCGGCTGGGAACCCGTCAGCCTCGAGATCCAGTGCCGGCCGTCCGGCGAGTACCGGCTCGTCGCCTTCAACGACGCCATCACCCGGGTGATCGGGATGGGCGGCAACGGCTTCCAAGCGGTCCTCGACCCCGACCACCGGCCGCCCCAGCCCGGCCTGCGCCAGGAGCCCGGCACCGCGGCACCCGCAGGCGACCCCGAGCTGGCCAAGGCCCGCTTCCGTACCTACCTCGAGCGGCGCGCCGCGATCCTCGGGCACCCCGAGGAACTTCCTCCGCCCGCCACCGCCGCCGCGATCGACGAAGCCGAACGCCGACTCGGCCGCCGACTGCCCCCCGACCTGCGGGCGCTCTACACGATCGCCGACGGCGACGGTGTCGGCCACGAGCACCGCTACCTGTTCCAGGGCAACGCCTGGCTGCCGCTGGAGAGCCTCGTCGCCGAGCACACCGAGGGCGCGGGCGAACGGCCCTGGTACGGCTGGGACCTCGAATGGGACGCCGTCGTCTTCGACGCCACCCCCGCCGATACCGTCCGCCGCTGCGGAGGCCACGCCGGCTGGCTGCCCTTCGCCACCGGCGAGGACGGCAACTACCTGGCCGTCGACACGGCCCCGGCCCGCGCCGGCCGTCCCGGGCAGATCATCCGTACCGGCCGCGACTACGACCACGGGCCCGGCTACGTCGCCGACTCGGTCACCTCACTCCTCGGCCACTACCTGGAACTGCTGGACCACGGCGCGTACGAGAAGCACGGCGACCACATCGCCCTGCTCGAACCCGCCTGCGACTACGCTCCCAGCGAGATCATCGGCGACATCCCCGACGAGGTCCCGGTCACCCTCCAGGCGATCCACATCAACGACGCCACCGGCCATGTCGACCTCGCCCCGCTCACCGCAGCGCCCCACCTTCGCCGACTGCACCTCAACCGCTCCGCCACCACCGACCTGACGCCGGTACGCGACCTGCCCGTCGAATCCCTGCGCGTCACCCTCGACGCGGGCGATCTGACCCCGCTCGCCGGCCACCCCCACCTCGCCTCCCTCGACCTGACCACCACCGCCACGGCCGACCTCACCCCGCTGCGCACCATCCCCCACCTGCGCGGACTCGACCTCTCCCGGGCCGACGTCCTCGAACCGGCCGTCCTGGCCGACCTGACGGAGCTTCGCTACCTCTCCCTCACCGGACGCCAGTGGACCGCCCTGCTCGACAAGGGCGGAGTGCCTCCCGCCCTCACCGCCGCCTGCCTGGCCGACGCGGACGCCACCCTTGACGACGCCCTCGCCTGGGCGGCCCGTCTCGGCCTCGACACGGAGCACGCCCTCCGGACCACCGGCACCCTCAAGACCGTCGACGGGTGAAATGCGCTGCCCCGGAGATGGTGATCGGTGGCGGGCAGGGCGCCGCGTACCGTCGGAACAAGAGGAAACCGGCCATTCCAGAGGGGCGCGAGGGGTGCACGCGGCATCTCGGTGGGTCCGTCCGGGGAGGGTGATTCACGGTTTCGTGCCATCGTCAGGCAGCTGAAGGAAGGTGACGAAAAACCTTCCCTTTGCCTCTGTTTGACTTTTTCTTGACTGCCGGTTGACGGTAGCGTCCGGTCCTGGCCGGTGATCCCGCTCGGGGCCCGGCTCAGCACGCCGTCTGCTCGTCGGCTCTTCGTGAGTCGTTGAATGCCACCGGAGGATGCATGCCCTCTCGTACCGCCACCGCGCTCGCCGCCTGCGCGCTGAGCCTTGGCGCCCTCGCCGCGGGCGCGGGCGTCGCCGCGGCGGCTCCGTCGGCCCCCGCCGCCGGGCCCGCGATCACCGCGCGCGCCGCGGCCGTGGACCCGTGCAGCTATCAGGTGGTCCGCTCCGACGACTCCCGCTACGTCTACTCCGTGAGCGGGGTCTTCGGTGGCGTCACCCGCGAACTGCCGGTGCAGAAGGAGGACTTCGTGAGGTTCTCCGGCAACTGGCACCAGGTCACCCAGGTCGACGCATGCGCAGGCGGGAAGGGCGGTCAGGCCCCGACCGCGCTCCGCGTCACGGGGAAGCTGGACAACCCGGACGGCTACGATTCGTCCGTACCGCGGACGATCCGCAGCAACGACCTCAAGCCCGCCGCCGCCTCGGTGATCCCGAAGGCGCCGACGCCGACGTCCATCGACCGCCTCGACGCCGCCACCGTCCGCGTCACCTGGAAGCCCGCGCAGGGCAGCCCGGACCACGTCATGCTGATGGAACGCAAGCCCTTCTACAGCAGCGAGATCGGCATATGGCACCCCTACACGTTCCAGCGGGACGTCCCGGTCGGCGCCACCTCGGTGGACCGCAAGCTGGAGCGTGACCCCGGCATTCCCGCAGAGCACCGAGCACACGCCTACTGGATGCGCGCGGTCAAGGACGGATTCGTCAGCGACCTGCGCGCCGAGAAGCCGGTCACGGTCGAGCCGTAGCCGCCGGCTGCCGCTTCCTGGCCGCGTGCTAACAAAACTTGACCGCCCGATAGCCTTCCGCAGTACGGGCTATCGAGCGGCGACGCCAGGGAACCGCGCGATGCCAGGGGCAGCGTCTGCCGGGGAGCGAGCTGCAAGGTGGCGACAGAGCTATGGGGGCGGAGTGCGGCCGGACGGTGGACTAGGTGCTGGTCTCGGTCCGAGGGAGGCAGCCGCCCTCCTTCTGGACAAGATTCGTCAGGGCAACGGCTACGCCCGCGCCAAGAAGAAACGATTCGGCCGAAGCGCCTCCGCCATCAAGGTGGCGACGCTTGTACTGTCCGCTGCGTCCACCGTCATCCTGGGCCTGCAGAATCTCAACGCATGGGCTGGTTTGGCCTTGGCCTGTGTGGCGCTGGTGACGTTGCTGGGAGCCGTCGAGCCCTTCTTCAATTGGCGCTCCAGGTTCGTTCTGATGGAGGAAGCGCAGTACCGGTTCCAGCGGCTTGCCGACGACCTTGAATACCTCGTGGCATCGACAGCCACCGACGAGCTCACGTTCGATCAGCTGGGCGAGATCTTCGGTCGGTATCAGGCGATCTGGGACGACCTGAGCCGCACCTGGCTGGATCATCGTCGAGAACCCGCGCCCTTGGCCAACGCCTAGAGGCGCATCCGCAGTCTGCGCCCCGGTCCGGGACCGCCGATGTGTCCCTGTCGGCTCCCACCGTGTTCATCGACCGGACGGGCAAGGGCCACTCGGACAGCCGTTTCGTCGTGTGCGTCGCGGGCTTCAAGAGCGCACTGCCGCAACCTTCCGCGCCGCGTCGAGCCGTGCCACTGTGGCCGTGTGACGGTGAGCCCCCAGGTGAGCTACCAGTCGATCGCGGCGCGGATTCTCGGGGCCGAGCGCCCCTCGTGGACGATGCGGGACGGGGAAGCGTGGTGCATGATCACGCCGCCCGGCTACCGGACCCGCAGGCAGGGGTGGAAGCTCCACGTCTCGGCGACCGTCGTCTCGGCCCACGAGGTGCTGGAGCGGGCGGCGGGCGTCCTGGTGGCGCGCGGCTGCGCGTTCAAGTTCGCGGTGTCGCCGAGCGTGACCGCCGATCTCACCGGCGTGCGGGCCGCGCGGGCGCACTCCGGCAAGTTCCTCACTGCTTATCCCGCCGACGACGAGCAACTGCGCGTCCTCGCGGAGGAGCTGCACCGGGCCACTGCCGGACTCGCCGGTCCCGCGATCCTGTCGGACCGGCGGTACCGTCCGGGCAGCCTCGTCCACTACCGCTACGGCTGTTTCTCGGCACCGCGCGAGCTCGACGACGAGGGCTTCTACCGAGGACGGCTCCAGGCTCCGGACGGGACGCTCGTCACCGACGAGCGCAACCCGTGGTTCTCACCGCCCGCCTGGGCCAGGCCGCCGTTCGACCAGCCCGCCCGAACCCGCGCCGGAGCCGGCGGCGGCCCCGTACTCCTCGCGGACCGCTACCTGGTCCGGGAGGCGATCCGCCATGCCAACCGCGGCGGCGTCTACCGCGCGCACGACCGGCGCACCGGCCGGGACGTCCTCCTCAAGGAGGCCCGCCCGCACGTCGGCGCGCGGCCCGACGGGACCGACGCCCGGGACTGGCTGCGCTACGAGGCCGACGTGCTGGCCCACCTGGCACCGCTCGGCATCGCCCCCGCGCCGCACGGGGTCTTCGAGGCGGGCGGACACGTCTTCCTCGCCGAGGACCTGATCGACGGCGACAACATGCACCAATGGTCGGCGGACGGCGCCCTGCGCGCCGGCGGCAGGCTTCCGGTCCCGGCGGCGTGGCGGCTCGCACGTGACCTCACACGCCTGGTCGACGCCGCGCACGCGGCGGGCTTCGTGTTGCGCGACCTCAAGCCGACGAACGTCGTCGTGCGCCCCGACGGCAGGCCCGTCCTCGTCGACCTGGAGTGCGCGGTACGCGCGGACGGCACGACCACCGTCATGGGCACCCAGGGCTTCACCGCGCCCGAATACCTCTCCCGTGCGGAGGACGACGGGCTCCCGCCCGGCCCCGAAGCGGACTGCTTCAGCCTGGGTGCCACCCTGCTCCACGCCACCGCCGGCATCAATCCCTTGCTCGCCCCCGACACTTCGCCCGAGCGCCCACCCGGCGAGCGGCTCACGGCGATCGTGGAGGCCGCCGCCCCGGACTGCCCCGCCCTCCGCGCCCTCGCTCCCCTCGTGCTCGGCCTCACGGCCGACCCAGCGGCCCGCTGGCCTCTGGAGAAGGCCGCCGCGTTCCTCCGGGCGGAGCCCGCCGAACCGGCGATCTCGTCCGGCCCCGCTCTGGGCGACTCCGCTCTGGTCGGCCCCGCTCCGGCCGGCGCCGACCTCGACCGGCTGCTTGCCGACGGGCTGGCTCACATCGCGGCGACGGCCGACCCCTCCGCCGTACACCTGTGGCCCAGACCCCGCACGCTGCCGGAAGGCGACCCCTGCAACCTCCAGCAGGGAGCGGCGGGCGTCGTGGCCGTCCTGGACAGAGCCGTCCGTACGGGCGAGGCGCCCGCCCTCGAACCGCTGCTGCGGACCGCCGCCCACTGGCTGGACGAACGACTCTCCCGGACCGGCCGCGTCCTGCCCGGCCTCTACTTCGGCCGCTCCGGCACCGCATGGGCGCTGCACGACGCGGCCCGCACCCTCGACGACCCCGAACTCGCCGCCCGGGCACGGCAGTACGCCCTCGGTATTCCTCTGGGCATTCCCCCCGGGGCGACCAACCCCGACATCTGCCACGGCCTGTCCGGTGCCGGACTCGCCCAGCTGCACCTGTGGCACGCCACCGGCGACCAGCGCTTCGCCGAGCGGGCCTCCGCCTGCGCCGATGGTGTGCTGCGCCTGCTGGCGGAGGCCGACGGGGGAGTGGACTGGCCGCTCGGCCCCTCATACCGCTCCGAGCTCGCCGGCTCCGGCTCCTACGGCTTCGGGCACGGCGTCGCCGGCAACGCCGCCTTCCTGCTCGCCGCCGGCCGCGACCTCGACCGCCCGGAGCTCCTCGACATCGCGATCGGCGGCGGGCACGCGCTGTGCGCCGTGGCCGAACGCCGAGGCGACATCGCCGTCTGGCCCAAGGGGCCCGGGCGTACGGAACGCACCGGCCTCGACTTCTGGTGCCACGGCGCCTCCGGCATCGGTACCACCCTCGTCCGGCTGTGGCAGGAGACCGGCGAGCCGCGCTTCGGCGAGTACGCCGAACTGGCCGCGCGCACCACCCACCGGGACCGCTGGCGGCTCGGCACCGGCACCTGCCACGGCGTCGCCGGCAACGCCCAACTCCTGCTCGACCTGGCAGCGGTCACCGGCGATGAGACCTACCGCACCTGGGCCGCCGAGGCCGCCGCATGCCTCCACGCGCGGGCCGCACTCAGGGACGGGCGGCTGGTCGTCCCCGACGACACCCTGCGCGACTTCTGCGTCAGCTATCAGGTCGGCTTGGCAGGTGCCCTGGACCTGCTGCTACGCCTCAAACACGGCGGCGGCCGCTCCTGGTCCGTGGACCCCCGGCCGGCGGCCCCCGAAGGGAGGTGAGAGACGGAGGACACCACAGGCCCGTTCCCCCCTCCGCGGAAGGAGGTGAGAACCATGGAAGAGACAGTGCTGGAGCTGCAAGAGCTGCCGGAGACGGACGAGCAGGCGCTGGAGCCCGCGATGTGCTGTGACACCCTCCGTACGAGCGGTCAGTAGGCGGATCCGCCGCGCTGTCCGTCGTGACCTCGGTTTACGTACCGACCCGTTCCGTGCGACCGCCCCGTGCGGCCGCACGGAACCCCAGCAACGACGATCCCCCCCGAGCGTGCCGCCAACGTCGTCTGGGGCGCGCCCTGCTCCTGACGTAGCCGAACGCGGCCGCCAGGGGCGTACATTGATCTGTCGGCAGGGGCTGGGGGAGCCCCTGGGACAACAGGGGACGGGAGATACGTATGAACTCGACCGACGGCTTCAAGATTCTGGGCCTGGCTCACGCGTACCTGCGTACGGCGGTCGCGGGCGTGCCCGCCGACAGGTGGGGTGCGGCGACACCGTGCGACCAGTGGACGGTACGTCAGGTGCTGAACCACGCGAGGCTGGACCAGCAGGCGTACGCGGCTGCCATCACCGGCGAAGGGGGCCCGCGGTCCGACCCCTTCCAGCCCGCTGACGCCCTCGACGGCGATCCCGTCCAGGTGCTGGACGACGTCCTGGCCAAGACGTTCGATGCCTACGCCCGGCTTCCGGCCGACGCGGCCGAGGCGCCGACGCCGCTGGGTCCGCTGCCCGTCTGGCTCGGTGCCACCGCGGCCGCCCTGGACGCGGGCGTGCATGCCTGGGACATCGCGGTCGCGACCGGCCAGGACCTGCCGCTGGAAGCCGAGCTGGCCGAGGGCCTGAGTGCCGCGGCGGACCAGCTTGTCGACCGGATCCGCGACGCCTACGGCGTCTACGCTCCGGCTGTGCGGCAGCTGGAGGACGCCGACAGGGCGGCCGCGCTGCTGGCCTTCGTGGGACGCGACCCGCGCTGGAGCCCTGCGGGCTGAGGCGGGGGCAAGCCGCCACTCATGGCGCGCTCCGCGTGCGGTGATGCCGAAATCGCATCGGGTGGTCCGAAATGGGTCTTGGACGGGGGCACACGCCGCCCGCATCGTTGGAGACCCCGGCGGTACGGGCACGGAGGCGAAGCCCTATGCGTAGCAGATGCGTTCATGGCCGGCTCCGCCTCCGTGGGCGGGCCCCCGGCCGGCCCACGCCCACCCCCGCACAACTGCTCACCCAAGGATGTTCGCCCATGACCGCCAGCATCGCCCGCCGCCTTCAGCACGCCGTCTACGGCGGCCCCGAGGTGCTCCAGCTCGCCGAGTTACCCCTGCCCGAGCCGGGGCCGGGCCAGGTCCGTGTCCGGATCCATGCCGCCGGCGTCAACGGCCTCGATTCCAAGATGCGCCAGGGGCTGTTCGCCCCCGGCCAGGCCGCCCCCGCCGAACCCGCCTCGCTGGGCATCGAAATGGCCGGCGTCATCGACGCGCTCGGCCCGGGCGTGAGCGAGTGGAGCATCGGCCGGGCGGTGCTGGGGCGCACCGCCGCGCTCGACGCCATCGCCACCCACGCCCTGGCTCCCGCCGACGCCGTCGTCGCGAAGCCCGACGCTCTCACCTTCGAACAGGCGGCGGCGCTGCCGATCGCCACGGAGACCGCCTACCGCACCCTGCGCCAGCTCGGCCTGCGGGCCGGACAGACTCTGCTCGTCCATGCCGCTGCCGGCGGCGTCGGCCTCATGGCGGTCCAAATCGCCCGCACGTGGGGCGCCACCGTCATCGGCACCGCGAGCGAGGCCAACCATGCCTTCCTCCGCGAGATCGGCGCCACGCCGGTCACCTACGGCGACGGCCTGGCCGAACGGGTACGGGCCGTTGCCCCGCGAGGCGTCGATGCCGTCCTGGACGGCTCCGGACGCGGCGTCCTGCCTCTGTCCATCGAACTGACCGGCAACCCGGCGAAGGTCATCAGCATCGCCGACCTCGACTCCGCCCGGCACGGCGTGCACTTCTCCACTGAAGCGCTGCCCATCCCCCACGTCATGGCCGAGGTCCTTCCCCTGATCGAGGCCGGTCGTATCCGCATGCCCGTCGAAGCGGTCTTCCCGTTGGAGAAGGCGCCCGACGCCTACCGCCGTCTCGACCTCGGCCACCTGCGAGGGAAGATCGTCATCACCACGGCATGATCCGTGCCCTTGCCGGCAGCGCCCGCCCGTAGCCCTGGCCCGGCGACAACGCCCGGCCAGGTACTGGATCACCGGTCCACGGGTGGCTCGTCCACGAGCGGCTCGTCCTTGCCGCCGTCGGCGGCACTCGCTCCTCGGCCCTATCGCACGACCTTGATGCCGAAGTGACCGCCGAACTGCTGGCCGAGGCCGAAGCCGATGGCGGAGTGCATGTGGGCGTACATCTCCATGCCACGGGCGCACACGAGGGGGCCGAGGTCGAGGATTTCAGGACAACCTGTGTCCTTTGATCCGGTCATAGTGGATGTCATGACGAGCGACATGACCGCCCGCATACTGCGGCTGCTGTCCCTGCTGCAGACCCGGCGGGAATGGTCCGGCTCCGACCTGGCCGAACGCCTCGACGTGACCGTCCGTACCGTCCGCCGGGACATCGACCGGCTGCGCGAGCTGGGCTACCCCGTCGACAGCGCCCGCGGTCACGCCGGCGGCTACCGCCTGGCCGCCGGCACCGACCTGCCGCCCCTCCTCCTGAACGACGACGAGGCGGTCGCCATCGCCGTCGCCCTGCGCACCGCCGCCGGAGGCCTGGCCGGCATCGAGGAGACGGCACTGCGGGCCCTGGCCAAGCTCGAGCAGGTCCTTCCCCGCCGCCTGCGCGGACAGGTCACCGCACTCCAGGAGTCCGTCGCCGGCATCACCTGGGAGGACCGGGGACCACGCGCCGACCCGGCCCTCCTGGCCACCCTCGCCGTCTCCTGCCGCGACCACGAGATCCTCACCTTCGACTACACGACCCGCGGGGGCACTACCGCCTCCCGCCGCGTCGAACCGCACCACCTGATCGCCTCCGGCGCCCTGTGGTACCTCCTCGCCCACGACACCGAGAAAGACGACTGGCGCCTCTTCCGCCTCGACCGCATCACCCACCCCCTACCCACCGGCCGGCGCGTGCCGCCCCGCCCGGTGCCCGGAGACGACCCCGCCGCCTTCGTCGCCGACCGCCTCTCCGCCGCCCCCACCCGCCACCGCGCCGTCGCCACCGTCCACGCCCCCGCCGACCACATCCGCGCCCGCACCCGAGGCCTGGCCACCCGCCTTCGCCCCGCCGGGGAGAACACCTGCCTCCTCGACGCCTCCGACGACTCCCTGCCCCGCATCGCCCGGACCCTGGCCGGCCTCGACACCGACTACACCCTCGACGCCGACCCGGACGTCATCGCCTACCTCCGCGACGCGGCGCGCCGCGCGCTGCGTGCCACAGGCTGAGGGCTACCTCCCTGACGGTCGCCCGGCCGGTTGCGCCTGTGCGGCGCGCACGTCCGTGGTGAGTGCGATCTCGCCGAACCGGCAGCGGCGGCCGCTGCGCATGCTGTGCGTGGCGCGAGGTCGGTCGCTCAGCCTTCCGTGTCGCGATGGATCAGCAGTGCCTGGAGGAGTCCGGGGAAGGCCTCTTCGAACTCGTCCTGGCGCAGCCCGTTCATGCGGGAGGTGCCGGCGTAGTACTGGCGGATGAGGCCGGCCTCGCGCAGGACGTTGAAGTGGTGGGTGGCCGTGGACTTGCTGACCGGCAGGTCGATCGTGCCGCAGGCGAGGTCCTGGCGGGCGTCGTGGAGCGCGCCGATGATCCTGCGGCGGACCGGGTCGACCAGGGCCTCGAGTACCTGCTGCAGGCGGATCGTGTGGATGTCCGGGTGCTGCGGGACGCGTTCGCGTGTGCTTCGCCGTGCTGTTGCCATCGTTCGTCGACCTCCTGAAACGCATCGTACGACACTCATCGAAGTATGACGATCATCGAAGTTTGACAGGCGTCGTACTTTTGGCTTGAGTGAGGCCCGGCGGCGCGGATCACGTGCCGCCGTCACCGCTCGCGAGGGGGATGTGTGATGGTCAAGACAGTGCGGTTCCACGAGTACGGCGGCCCGGAGGTGCTGCGGCTGGAGGACGTGGAGGTCGGTGAACCCGGCCCCGGTGAGCTGCTGATCCGGGTGGATGCGATCGGCGTCAATCGCGCGGAAGCGCTGTTCCGCGGCGGCGACTACATCGAGCCCGTCAAGGAGTTCCCCGCCCGGCTCGGCGCGGAGGCCGCAGGCGTGATCGAGGCCGTCGGACCTCGGGTGACGGGCTTCGAGATCGGCCAACCGGTCAGCGTCCTGCCCGCGTTCTCGATGAACGACTACGGCGTTTACGCCGAGCGCGCCATCGTTCCCGCGGCCGCTGTGGTGCACCGACCTGAGGGGCTCGGTGCGGTGGAGGGCGCGGCGGTGTGGATGCCGTACCTGACGGCCTACGGGGCGCTGGTGGACGTCGGCGGGATGCGGGCCGGTGACACGGTCGTACTGACCGCCGCCTCCAGCAGTGTGGGTCTGGCCGCGATCCAGGTCGCCCGGCGCGTCGGGGCGGTGCCGATCGCCACCACGCGCACCGGCGCCAAGAAGGACGCGCTGCTCGAGGCGGGCGCGGCCGAGGTGATCGTCACGGATGAGGACGACGTCGTCGAGCGGGTTCTCGCCTCGACCGGCGGGCGGGGTGCCGAGTTCGTCTTCGATGCCGTCGCCGGCCCCGGCGTGGTGGATCTGGCCAAGGTGGTGGCCCCGGGTGGCACGCTCTTCCTGTACGGGGCGCTGAGCGGCGAGCCGACCCCCTATCCGGGGTTCGATCTCGGCATGCCCGCCCTGAACATGCGCACCTACACCGTCGTGCGCGAGACGACCGCCGATTCGCAGCGGTTGCGCCGGGCGACGGCGTTCGTGACCTCCGGCCTGCGCAGCGGTGCCTTCCGGCCCGTCGTGGACCGTACCTTCGGCCTCGACGAGATCGTCGAAGCGCACCGCTATATGGAGGCGGGCGCACAGGTGGGCAAGATCGTCGTCACCGTCGATCACTGAGCTGCCTCTCGCGGCCCTGGACCGCGATCCCGGATGCGTGGCCGGGCGAACCTACCGGCCGATCAGCGGTAGCACGGGGAAGGTGTGGTCCTGCCAGATCAGGCGGGAGGCCTCCTCCGGGTAGGCGCTGACGGCCGGCTGGGTGTCGAAGAGCTGTACGAGGCGTCGCTCGGTGTCGTACGGGGCCCAGCCCGGGTCACCGTGGGCGGCGAACGCCGTCCATGCGGCGCGCATGCGTGCCGACAGGGCCTCCGCCTCCGGGGAAGGGGCTTCGCCGATCAGCATGGCCGGCTGGCCGCGGTCGAGGTTGCCGAAGACGAGCGGTACGTCGAGGCCGTGACAGGCGCCGAGGGCGCCGCCCATGCCCGGAGCGGTCCAGGTCAGCTCGTAGACGTGGGCACGACCGCCGGAGGCCGTCTGGGCCTGGGCGAGATGGAGGCTCGGCATGCGGAACACCCAGTCGGACTGGACCAGTTCGTGGAGCTCCTCCGATCCCGCGGCCGGAAAGCCGTCGCGGTAGCGGCGTGCGCCGTCCTGGCCGGGGCCGAAGACGTCCAGCGCGGTCGCCGCCTGTTCCTGGGTCACCTGGCCCAGCAGGCCGTCCAGCGCGGTGAGCAGCCGCTGTTCGTCGCGGGTGTGGCCGACGAGGAGTCCGATGTCCCGGCCGGCACCGTCGGCCAGGGCCTGCCATGGAGTGACCGGCAGCGCATCGCCGTCGACGACCGGCGAGAACGGGATGGTCCTGTGCGCGACCGGACCCCAGCGTTCCGCCCACTGGGTCATCTTCGCGCCGACCGCGTCACCCGCGGCGGACAGCCGGGGCGGGGCCACCGCGGACAGGTCGGCCACCGTGGGCCGCAGCCCCAGCTCGGCGGCACAGGAGGCGGCGATGTCGGCGGCGAGATCCGGCGAGAAGAACGTGCCCTGCACACTCTGCGCGACGGCCCGGCCGAAGAGCCCGGCCGCACGCGGCATCGCCAGCAGCGCGGCGACCGATCCCGCGCCCGCCGACTGGCCGAAGACCGTGACACGGTCCGGGTCGCCGCCGAAGGCGCGGATGTTGTCACGCACCCACTCCAAGGCGGCGACCTGGTCGAGCAGCCCGCGGTTGGCGGGCGCCCCCTCGATCTGTCCGAAACCCTCGAGCCCCACACGGTAGTTGAACGTCACCACGACGACGCCACCCTCACGCGCGAGACGGCCGCCGTCGTACTCGGGAAGAGCGGACATGCCGACCGTGTAGGCGCCGCCCTGGATCCACACCATCACCGGCAGCCCCGCGCCCCGCCCCGGATCGGGCGACCAGACGTTGACCGTCAGCCAGTCGTCACCCGTCGCGCCCCGCGACAGCGCGGCCATGCCCAGAGCGCCACCCTGAGGGGGCGGGGGCCCGTACGACACCGCCGCCCGTACCCCGTCCCACCGCCGGGCCGGCCGTGGTGCGGCGAAGCGCAGCGTGCCGACCGGTGGCTCGGCGAACGGGATGCCGCGGAAGACCGCTACACCCGCCTCCCAGACGCCGTGCAACGCGCCGGTCACCGCGTCGATTTCGGGCCGGGGCCCGGACGGATCGGACGGATCGGATACGGCGGCGGTCATCACAACTCCCTCGCTGGGCAGGGTGGAGCGCGATCACGGACCGTTACGTCGGCCCGGACCCTCGGATCATCCCGCTGTGCCGTGATGCGTGCCAGCCATTTACGGAGCGGCCGTGGGCCGGCTCGCGGACCAGCCGGCGGTCCGGGCGGCGGTCCGGGCGGCGTGAGGTCCTCGTACCACCTCCCGACGCATGTCCCCGCCTGCTGCCCCACATCCCGTTCATGCAGGTCAACGGATGTTTCAGTGGTCGAGTGGTAGCGTCGTGCCATGACCCCGGAAGAGCTCGCCACCCTCGTGCACCTGCGCCGAGCGCGCGACCTGATCGACCGGGATTACGCACAGCCGCTCGATGTGCCGACGATGGCCCGCCATGCCCTCATGTCGCCGGCGCACTTCTCGCGACAGTTCCGCGCGGCCTACGGCGAGACGCCGTACAGCTATCTCATGACCCGCCGGATCGAGCGGGCGATGGCGCTGCTGCGTGGGGGCATGAGCGTGACCGACGCGTGCATGACGGTCGGCTGTACCTCGCTCGGTTCGTTCAGCTCGCGGTTCACCGAGGTCGTGGGGGAGACGCCGAGCGCGTACAGCAAACGGGAGCACCGCGCCGTGGCGGCGATGCCCGCGTGCGTGGCGAAGGTGCGCACCCGCCCGACGAGAAATCCACCGAGCAGGATTGAAGAAGCGGGCCGCGACGCCGCCACCTAACGTTGGCGACATGAACATCGCACTCCAGTACTGCCACATCACCGTCAACGACGTGGACGAGGCGCTCGCCTTCTACCGTGACGCCCTCGGCCTCGAAGGGCGCAATGACGTCGCTTCCGGCGGATTCCGCTGGGTCACCCTTGGCAGCGCTGCTCAGCCGGACCTCGAGATCGTGCTCTCGGAACCGCACGCCGGCCGTTCCCAGGCCGACGGCGACGCCCTGCAGGAACTGCTCACCAAGGGTGTCCTGCCGACTACCGTCTTCAGCACCGACGATCTCGACGCGACCTTCGAGCGGGTACGGGCATCCGGCGCCGAGGTCCTGCAGGAGCCCATCGACCAGCCCTGGGGCCCGCGCGACTGCGCGTTCCGCGACCCCTCGGGCAACATGGTGCGGATCCAGCAGAAGCCCAAGGCGTAGCGCTCGATCTGTCGCGAGGACCGCTCGGCGGCGCTCCTCGCGACGGATGGATCGAGCCGGGCGACCCCGACGGAGACCGCGAAGGCGGCCGCGGCCCCACTGATGGAGACACGAACACGATGAGCAAGACCTCGAGGACGGGCACGCAGTCGCCTGCGCCGCACGCCGCCGACAGCCACGATCTGATCCGCGTGCACGGTGCGCGCGAGAACAACCTCAAGGACGTCAGCATCGAGATCCCGAAGCGCCGGCTGACGGTGTTCACCGGCGTCTCCGGGTCGGGCAAGAGCTCGCTGGTGTTCGACACGATCGCCACGGAGTCGCAGCGGCTGATCAACGAGACCTACAGCGCCTTCGTGCAGGGCTTCATGCCGACAATGGCGCGGCCCGAGGTCGACGTGCTCGACGGGCTGACGACCGCGATCATCGTCGACCAGCAGCGGATGGGGGCCGACGCCCGCTCCACGGTCGGCACCGCCACCGATGCCAACGCGATGCTGCGCATCCTCTTCAGCCGGCTCGGGAAGCCGCACATCGGCCCGCCCGGCGCGTACGCCTTCAACGTCCCCTCGGTCCGGGCGAGCGGTGCGATCACCGTCGAGCGCGGCAACAAGAAGGCCGTGAAAGCGACCTACAGCCGCACCGGCGGCATGTGTGCGCGCTGCGAAGGCCGGGGCACGGTCTCCGACATCGACCTCACCCAGCTCTACGACGACGGCAAGTCGCTCAACGAGGGCGCGCTCACGATCCCCGGCTACAGCATGGACGGCTGGTACGGCCGCATCTTCCGCGGCTGCGGCTTCTTCGACCCGGACAAGCCGATCCGCAAGTTCACCAAGAGAGAGCTGTACGACCTGCTCCACAAGGAGCCGACCAAGATCAAGGTCGAGGGCGTCAACCTGACGTACGAGGGTCTGATCCCGAAGATCCAGAAGTCGATGCTGGCCAAGGACATCGACGCGCTGCAGCCGCACATCCGTGCCTTCGTGGAGCGGGCGATGACGTTCGGCGTCTGCCCCGAGTGCGACGGCACCCGGCTCAGCGAGGGCGCCCGGTCGTCGAAGATCAAGCGGATCAGCATCGCGGACGCCTGCGCGATGGAGATCAGGGACCTGGCCGAATGGGTCCGCGGTCTCAAGGAGCCGTCGGTGGCGCCGCTGCTGACGGCGCTGCAGGGGACCATCGACTCGTTCGTGGAGATCGGCCTGGGCTATCTCTCGCTCGACCGGTCCTCGGGCACCTTGTCGGGCGGCGAGGCGCAGCGCGTCAAGATGATCCGCCATCTCGGTTCCTCGCTCACCGACGTCACCTACGTCTTCGACGAGCCCACGGCGGGCCTGCACCCCCACGACATCCAGCGGATGAACGGCCTGCTGCTGCGGCTGCGGGACAAGGGCAACACCGTGCTCGTCGTGGAGCACAAGCCGGAGGTGATCGCCATCGCCGACCACGTCGTCGACCTCGGCCCCGGAGCCGGTACGGCGGGCGGCACCGTCTGCTTCGAGGGCACCGTCGAGGGGCTGCGGGCCGGCGGCACGGCCACCGGCCGCCATTTCGGCGACCGGGCCGCTCTCAAGGAGACGGTGCGCAGGCCCACCGGCTCGCTTCCGATCCGCGGCGCCACGACGCACAACCTGCGCGGCGTCGACGTCGACATCCCGCTCGGGGTGCTCGCCGTCGTCACCGGCGTCGCCGGCTCCGGCAAGAGCTCGCTCATCCACGGGTCCGTCCCGGCCTCGGCGGGCGTGGTGTCGGTGGACCAGACACCGATCCGCGGCTCGCGGCGGAGCAACCCGGCGACGTACACCGGCCTGCTCGACCCGATCCGCAAGGCGTTCGCGAAGGCCAACGGCGTGAAGCCGGCGCTCTTCAGCGCCAACTCCGAGGGTGCCTGCCCGACCTGCAACGGCGCCGGCGTCGTCTACACCGACCTGGCGATGATGGCCGGCGTCGCCACCACCTGCGAGGAGTGCGAGGGGAAGCGGTACCAGGCGTCGGTGCTCGAGTACCACCTCGGCGGCCGCGACATCAGCGAGGTGCTCGCGATGCCGGTGACCGAGGCCGAGGAGTTCTTCGGCGCCGGCGAGGCCCACACGCCGGCCGCGCACCGCGTCCTCGGCCGGCTCGCCGACGTCGGGCTCGGCTACCTGAGCCTCGGTCAGCCGCTCACCACCCTGTCCGGCGGGGAGCGGCAGCGGCTCAAGCTGGCCACCCACATGGCCGACAAGGGCGGTGTGTACGTCCTCGACGAGCCGACCAACGGCCTCCACCTCGCCGATGTCGAGCAACTGCTCGGCCTGCTCGACCGGCTCGTCGACTCCGGCAAGTCCGTCATCGTCATCGAGCACCATCAGGCGGTCATGGCCCACGCCGATTGGATCATCGACCTCGGCCCCGGCGCCGGCCACGACGGCGGCCGGATCGTCTTCGAGGGCACCCCCGCCGACCTCGTCGCCGCCCGCACCACCCTCACCGGCGAGCACCTCTCCGCCTACGTCGGCGCCTGACCGAGGCCCTCGCGGTCCCTGTACGGGCCGAGACCTGCATGGCAGTGAGGCGTGGGGTCGACCCAGAAGACGGTGCGTGCCCCGGCGGTCGCCTCGTGCACGAAGCCCCTGAGGGTTCACCAACCAGAACCCTTTCCGCGCGTCATCCCGAGGTGGAACGCGGCCTCCGCCACGAGGCGGACCTGCTTCGTCCCCTTGGTCGACGCCCCTGGGCAGAACGGTTTGCGATTTTCGAACAGGTGGCTGAGGCCGACCCCGGCGCCTGGCCGAAAGGACGACCCGCACATGACGCATACCGACGCCCGACCACCCACCAAGAGGACGTCCGCCGGGAGAACGACGAAACGGCCCGTCCCGCCCTGGGCGATGCGGATCGCCCGGCTCCTGCCCCTGCTCGCCCTGCCGGTGTGCCTGTGGCGGCTCCCCATCGGCTTCGGGTACATGATGGGCATGGACGTCGAACCTCTGCCGGTCGGCATCCTGGGCGGTTTAGCCTACGTCGGCGCGCTGAGCGTGCTGACCGAGCTCGCCGCGTTCGCGTGCCGCGGCCTGGTGAGCTGGTGGGGGGAGGTCGTGCCCGACTGGGTACCGAGGCTCGGCGGCAAGTGCATTCCGCCGGTCGTGGCGCTCGTACCCGCGACGATCGCCGGCCTCTTCCTCCTCTTCCTGTTCGCGGACTGGGTGGTGTGCACCTTCCACATCGCCGGTTTCGGGGACGGCCCATGGGACAACCAGGGGTGGCGGATCCTGGCCGCGACCGTCAGCGGCCTCTTCTGCTCGTGGGGTCTGCTCGTACCGGCCCTGACCTACGCGTACTGGCGACGCCGCTGCCGGCAATGGGCCGCCCCGGCCTCAGGAATGGCGGCGCGTACACCTCCATGTACGCCTCTGTGCCCGGCAACGCGCCCCCACATGCGGTGTCGTGCGCCTGGAGCCGCCCGGAGGGCGGGAGTAGTTTTCCGGCTCCAGGCGGACAGTGCGCCCTGCACATCTGTGCAAACGGCCTGCCCGCCGCTACCACCGGCCCCAAGAGGCCCTGTGCGCCGATGATCGGGGGATCGCATGCGCTGCTTGGTGGAGATACCTGTCGACGGCGCCGAGCCGGTTCAGGTGGAGGTGGAGGCCGCCCCGGGGGGCGTCGTGCGCGTCACCCGGCCAGGGGAGGTGGTCAAGGCCGCGGGGGAGTCCCTGGAGTCCGCCCTGGGGCGGCTGCGGTCGGTGGCCGAGACCCTGGCTTCCAGCCTGCGGGACGTGGCGCACGCTCCGGAGGAGATGACCGTCGAGTTCGGGGTCAAGCTGAACACCGAGGCCGGCCTCGTCATCGCCAAAGCCGCGACCGAGGCCAACTTCACGGTCGTCATGAAGTGGACGAAGCACCCGTCGTGACACCCCGGGAGGCGGACTGCGCGAGCGCCGTCGCGCGGATCGATTCGACGGCCGGTGTCGCCTGCGGAGGCGGGCTGCTCGTCTCGTCCGACACCGTGATCACGTGTGCCCACGTGGTGGCCCAGGCGCTGGCCCTCCCCGAGGACGCTCAGGAGCGTCCCTCGGGAGCGGTGAAGGTCGCCTTTCCCCTGACCCGTACGGGCCCCGCCAGCGCCCGGGTGCGTGAGGACGGCTGGTTCCCCATTGCCGCCGACGGGTCCGGAGACGTCGCCGTGCTCCGGCTCGAGCCGGAAGTCGACGAGCCCCGTCCCTTACAGCTGGTCACCGGCCAGAGCCTCTGGAACCACGGCATCCGGGCTTATGGGTTCCCGACCGAGGGAGACGAGGCAGGGGGAGCGTACGCGCGGGGAACGCTGCTCGGGCGGACGGCCGTGGGGTGGGTCCAGATCGACGACGTCCGCCCTTCCGGAATCCCGGTGGGACCGGGTTTCAGCGGAACGCCCGTCTGGGACGTCGAGCTCGGCGGAATCGTCGGCATCGCGGTCGCCAGAACACGCGACCCGGCCCTGCGGACGTCCTACATGATCCCTGTCGACACGCTCATCCGCTCCTGGCCGCGTCTGCGTGACCTGCTGCCACCCCCGCACTGCCCCTACAAGGGCCTTCACCCCTTCCGCGAGGGGGACGAGCTGTTCGGACGGACCGAGACCGTCGAGCGGCTGGCCGCCCGCGTGACGCGCGCAGGCACCCTGGCCGTCGTAGGGCCGTCCGCGGTCGGCAAGTCCTCCCTGGTGCACGCCGGGGTCGCGCGCCGGCTGCGGGAACGCTACGACTGCCTGGTCGTCTCCTTCCGGCCCGAGACCGACACGCGCCCCGCCGCGCCCCTGGCCGGAGCGCTGCTGCCGTACCTGGAACCGTCGATGAGCGAGGTCGACCGGCAGACGGAAGTGCCCAAGCTGGCCTCCGTGCTCGCCTCCGGCGGCCTCCAGCCCGTCGTGAGCCGCATCCTCGCGCTCACACGGGCCCGGCGGCTGGTCCTGGTCATCGACCAGTTCGAGCAACTGCTGGCTACCTGGCAGGAGGAGACCGCCGCTCTCGTCAGACAGCTGCCGGGACGGGACGGTCAGGCCGGCGGCCAACGTACCTGGCACGCCGTGGTTGTGCTGCGGTCGGACTACCTCGACGCGGCGCTGAGCCACCGCGGCGTGGCCGACGCGCTGGCCGAGAGCGTCTTCCCGGTCGTTCCACCGTCCGCCGCGTCCCTGCTGGAAGTGGTCGAGGGACCGGTCGCGGGAACGTCGGTGTTCTTCGAGGAGGGCCTCGCCACCCGGATGGTCGAGGAGGTGAGCGGTGAATCGGGAGCCCTGGCACTGCTGCAGTTCACCCTCACCCAGCTCTGGGAGACCAGGCAGAACGGCTGGATCACCCACCGTGCCTACGACGCCGCAGGCGGTGTCCTGGGAGCGCTGGCCACCCACGCCGAGCGTGTGCACGCCCACGAGCTGTCCGACGCCGACCGCACCCTGGCGCCCCGGCTGTTCACCCAGCTGGTCCGGCCCGACCAGCAGGGCCGTCACACACGTCGGCTCGTCCGCCGCACCTCCGTGCCGACGGAGGTCTGGGCGTTCGCCATGCGCCTGCTCGACAGCCGCCTTCTGACGGCCGACCGCACCGCCGAGGGCGAGGAAGTCGTGGAGCTGGTCCACGAAGAGCTCATCAGGCGCTGGGGGAGGCTGCGCCGCTGGGTGGAGGAGGACCTCGACTTCCGTACGTGGCAGGAGAACCTCCGGCACGCGCTCCACGACTGGCAGCGCGATAGCCGCGACAGCGGCCGGCTGCTGAAGGCGGCAGATCTTCGGGAAGCCTCGCGGCGGGTCGAGGAGCGGGCCGAGGACCTCTCGCCCCCGGAGCGGGAGTACATCGCGCTGAGCGTGGCCCACGACCGCCGAACACGGCGTGTCCGCCGCGCGGCGATCGGTACGGTCGGCCTCATCGTGGTGACCGCCCTCGTCCTGGGGGCGCTGTTCCTCCAACAGCACGGAGTCGCCCGTACCCAGCAGGCGATCGCCGCCTCCCGGGCCCTCGCCTCGGCGGCCGACGGCAACAGCAGGGCGCTGTCCGAGCCGACGCTGACGAACCTGCTGAGCATCGCCGCGTACCAGGCGCACCCCACTCCCGAGGCCTACGCCAACCTGTTCGGCCGCTATCTCGACACTCACGACTACGAGCGCGTCCTGGACGTCCCCGACCAGTCCGGGGTCCAGCTCACCACCGACGGCCGGTTCGCCGTC
The DNA here is from genome assembly GCF_040932295.1 of Streptomyces sp. C36. NCBI lineage: Bacteria > Bacillati > Actinomycetota > Actinomycetes > Kitasatosporales > Streptomycetaceae > Streptomyces > Streptomyces sp. C36. The sequence goes on from NZ_JBFQGI010000001.1 coordinate 844,749, forward strand.
GCCCTCGGCCGCGAGGACGGTGTCAGAACGTGGGACCTGCACTCCTCGCGACCCGTACGACGTGACCTGCCCGGCTCCGGCTTCGGGCAGGTGGACCTCAGCCCGGACGGCACCAAGCTGGTGACGACCCACCGGAAGCGCGTGGTCGTGTGGGACCTCGCCCAGCACACGGCCATCAGCGATCGGACGATCGAGCCGGCGCCCGTCAGCGTGCGTTTCACCGGCGACGGCGCACTCGTCGTCCTACGGGCCGACCACAAGACGGTCTCCGTCGCACCGGCCGACGTGGCGTCCGGCAGGCTTCCCCCGCCGGGGGTCGCCGTCCCGGCCGAGGGGCTGGACGCGATCCTCGGCCGAGGACCGAGCCCTACGACGCTCGTCGTCCGGCACGCGGGGGCAGTCGCGGTGTGGGACCGCGGCACGGGCGCCTTCCGGAACGACATCAAGGCCGGGAAATCGGCGCTCGTCAGCGGAGACGGCCGCGTTCTGGCCGACGTCATGTGCGAGAACACGGACGCGGGAGGTTCGCTGCAGCGTGTGCGCACGTGGGACCTGACCACAGGCAAGGCCGGCGGCTCGTTCACCAGCGGCGACCTCGGCTGTCGCGACCGTGGTGCCGTCCGCCTGGACACGCGGGGCCGCTACCTGCTCATCAGCACGCCCACCGCGGCCCGGCTCATGGGATACACCCCGCGGACCAGCCTGTCGGTCTGGGGCGTCACCACCGGCCGACTGACAGCGATGCGGGTCCTGCCGACCCGTGGTCTCAAGTGGATCCAGGCAGCCGTGGACACCGGCCGCCCCGACGAGCTCCTCCTCGCCATCGACCAGGTCACCTCGGTCGGAATACTCCGCCTCGGGCTCCGTACGCTCGAATCGCTGCCGCAGAGCAGCATCACAGCTGAACCGAGCCCGCGTGGCCACTACCTGGCCACCGTCTCCCACAGCGTCGACGACATCGCCGACGTCCAACTGCGCCTGTGGGATCCCCTCGGCCGCAGGACCATCTCCGCGACCGCCTCCGATCACACGCTGGCCGCCACCGCGCGCATGGTCTTCACCAGGGACGAGAAACACCTGATCACCACGACGAGCGAGCCGAACGACGTCATCGTCTGGAGCATCCCCGAGCTGAGGCAAGAACACCGGATCACCCTCCCCACGACCCGCCGCGCACCACGGACCGGAGCCACCCCCACGCCCGAACTCGCCGTCGACTCGGAAGAGCACCTCCTCGCGTCCTGCGAGGGCCTGATCAGCCGCTGGGATCCACGCACCGGCCGAGCCGCGGGAACACCGGGAAAGGTCCAGGACACCGCAGGCGTCAACACGGTCGTCGACGGAGCGGCCATCACCCCACGGCTCGCAGCTCGGCCCAACGCCGCCCAGTACGCCACAGCGGTCAAGGGCAGCGCACACATCGGAATCCACGACACCACGACAGGCGCCCTACGGGCCACCCTCGACCTCCCCGCCGGAACGGACACCACCGACCTGCACTACGCCGGCGATCGCCTGCGCGCCCTTGCCGCCGACGGCACCCTTCACACCTGGGACGCCGCCCACGGCTACGCCCCCTCGTCGGACATGCGGCTGCCCGCCTCCTCACGACTGACAGCGAGCGACCGGCTCGCGGTGGGCGACGGCCAGCAGCTGGCGATCTGGAACCTCCTCACGCGGACGCGAGAGCGCGCCATACCCCTGGAAACGTCACCGGCCACGCTGGCGCCGACCACCGGCCACCTGCTCTACGGCGCGAGTTTCGACGACCAGTCATTCGTCGGGCACACGCGCCGTTCATCGTGGGCGGTTCTGCCACTCGCCCCGGCCACGTGGATCGCACACCTCTGTCGCATCTCCTCCCGCACGACCCTCACCCCCGCCGAACTCCGCTCCGCTCCCGCAGGGACGGCACCGCACCCGACTTGTGTATGAGAGGGAGAGCGGGCTCCTCGACCGGTGACGATAGGCGCCGACCACCGGGGCAAGGGCTACGCGGCAGAAGCCGCCGTACTGTTGCTGCGCTTCATGTTCGCCGAGGAGTTCGCCCGGCCGCACTCGATGAGCGAAATGCGAGCCGGGCGGGGCTCCCGCCGCGCCGAACCGGAGGCCTAGGTATCGGGCCGAGCCCATGTACGGTCATCCGCGCCGTCGGGCTGGGCGTTCAGCCGGGGCAGTAGGCGCGCGTAGTGCCGACGGAGCCGGTCGTGGCCATCCGGCGGGCCGCAGACCGCGCCTGAGGCTGCGCGAGGAGGGCAGGGGCGGTAGAGTGGCCCTCACCCGTGAAGGGCAAGTTCACGGGCGAGGACCGAGCTGGGACTAGTTAGTCCGCCCCTAATGTGTTTGGGGGCGGGCTAGTCACCGGCCCCGCATCCACCTCCACAGTTCCCGGATCACCGAGGCGATCCGCTCGTGCAGAGGCTTCTTGCGGTGGCGTCCCATGGACGCTCCCCTCCAACAGGTGTGGCCGTTGCCGGTGGCCACTCCGGAGGAGACCCGGATCGGGCCCCCTGGGTGCGAAGCCCGAGCCTCAGGGGACTCCTCGTGGAGGGGAGCGCACCGCAGTGCGCCTGCGGAAGACCTTAGCGGTTCCGGAGCCGCCCGGGTTGCCTTTCCAGGCGCGAACTACTCTGCTGAGGCAGGTGCTTTCGGCTGCCATCGAGCGGATTCCGCATCCGCCCTCTGATCAGCCGTAGCCCGGACAAGTGTCTTGCACGGCCTGATCCCGCGGGGGGTTCACGAGCTGAAGAGGGACCAGGCCCGCAGCGCCGTCGGTCCTCTTCGCCCCGGAGCGCGCCCTGCAAGTAGCAAAGGGGCGGTGGCGTGGCCCCTCCCCAAGAGAGGCCACGCCACCGCGGTCGGACGAGCGTCAGGTCAGGGCGTCAGGCACCCGGTACCTGGATGGATGTGATGTCAGCCGGCCCATGCCTCGATCTTGGTGGCCTTGCTGCCCTTGATGGTGAACTTGATGACGTCGCCCTGCCTGGCGGCCACGGTGGCGTAGTTCTTCTTGCCGTTGCAGCCGGCCTTCGCGGAGTCCTTCTTGTTCTGGCTCACGTTGCGCACCTCCAGGGACATCGAGCCCTTCCCCGTGCAGCTGATGGCCCCGCGAGCCATGGTCAGCCCGCCGCCGGGCTGCTGGTGCCCGGAGGAGTCCCAGCGGTGGTCGTGCGACCGGAGGTAGGCCTGGCTGATGTCGACAGGGCCCCACTGGCGGTACCAGCGCTCCTGGACCTGGGGCGCGGTCACGGTGGTGCCGGACGCCGGAGCGGCGGTGGCGGCCGGTGCCGCCAGCGCCAGCCCTCCGCCGAGTGCGGCGGTCACGGCCACGGCGGCGATGTTCCTGCGTACGTTCATGAGGTGGATTCCTCCCCGTTGACGAGTCCGTCGGTGAGTGGTGGTGCGACGGGCGGCGCGGGGTGGACCGCACCGCCCGTCGGCTTGCGGGAACGACTCTGCTGTGCCGCGTCCGCGCCTGCCAACGGATCTCGGAGGGTCGGGCCATCGTGGGACGTCCCACGCTCTGACCTGCGGAGACATGGAATCGGCCGAGGCAGTCGTGGGACGGGTGGGATGGACTCCGTAGGGAACGGCCGGCTTCACGGTGTGCTTGTCCGTCACCTCGGCACCGCACTACGGTGCCGAGGTGGACCTCTTCTCGCGCTCTTGGATGGCGTTGCGCACGGCGATTGCCGAGCTCTCGGACGAGGATTTCGCACAGCCGTCCGGCTGTACCGGCTGGCTCGTGCGGGATCTGGTGTGCCATCTGGTCATCGACGCTCAGGACGTCCTGATCACGCTCGTAACCCCCGCCGAAGGGGAACCGACCTGCGACGCGGTGACCTACTGGACCGTCGCCGAAACGCAACCGACCGGCGACGACCCGCTCGACGCGCTGATCGTGCGCCTGGCCGCCGCGTACCAGGAGCCTTGGCTGCTCAAATTCCACCTCGACGACCTCGGCTCCGCCGCCGGCCGCGCCGCCGAACTCGCCGACCCGCACCTACGGGTCGGCACCCGCGACGAGGTCCTCACCGCGAGCGACTACCTCTCGGCGTACGTCCTGGAGTGGACGCTGCACCACCTCGACCTGACCGCCCACCTCCCCGACGCGGTACAACCGCCCGCGGAAGGGCTCGCCCGGTCCCGCGAAATGCTCGAGGAGATCGCCGGGAACACGTTCCCCGCGTCGTTCTCCGACAAGGACGCGCTGCTGGTCGGCACGGGACGACGTGCCTCGACCGACGCGGAGACGGCCGAACTGGGCGCGCTGGCCGGGAAGCTCCCGCTCGTCATCGGATGAGCGTCCGGCCTGGCATGTAATGGGCACTGGCCGCCTGTGCTCCTATACTCCGATGGATGCAGCCCACGATGATCAAGCGAGCCGTTGCCCAGGATGCGGAGCGCCTCACCACCCTGGTGCAGGAGTCCGGTGCGTACGAGGGGAAGTACGCCTCGATCACCTCCGGTTACCGGGTCACCCCCGACTACATCGCCCAGCACCGGGTCTTCGTGGCCGTCGATACGACCGAGCGGCTCCTGGGCTTCTACGCCCTGCTGTTGGAGCCACCGGAGCTGGACCTGGCGTTCGTGGCGGATGACGCGCAGGGAAGAGGTGTAGGTCGGCTCCTCATGGAGCACATGATCGGCCAGGCCAAGGAGGCCGGTCTGGCCGATGTGCGGGTGGTCTCTCATCCTCCGGCGGAGGAGTTCTACCGGCGCCTGGGCGCCGAGCGAGTGGGAATGATCGCACCGTCGCCACCGAAGGTCGCCTGGGAACGCCCTGAACTGCGGTTCGTCACCGCCTGACGAGGTTGGGCGCCAAGAGCCCTACATCTGACCAGCCCCCGTACGCCGAGCCGCAGCCGCCCCGCCCGGCGTCACTGGCACAGGCAGGCGATCCGCGGGCTCCCCGAGCCCCGAACGACTCAGCGGCCGGATCGTTCCAGCCCCGCACCAGCGACCACCACGTGACGCGAGGTCAGGAAGTCGGCCGGCCCGGACCCGTGACCGTTCCCCGATGATGCCGGTTAGGCACCGGGTGCCTTGAATTCGGTGCTCTTCACCCACCAGGGGAGTCGTTACCCACCATGGGAGGGAAATCAATCATGGAGGCTGTACAGGGGGACAAACAGACCCGGACGCCGGGCAGGCCGCCGATGCCGGAGCCGGTGGAGCCGAAGCAGAAGCGGGCGAAGCTGCGGTCGGCGTTCCAGGACACCTCGTTCTGGGGGCTCTGCAAGAGGATTCCGGCATTGCTCGGCCAGATCGCGAAGATGGCGTGGGCGATCGACCGGCGGGACGTGATGCTGCTGGTCGGCTGCCAGATCGCCTCCGGCGTCGCCGCGGCCGTGGTGCTCGCGGCCACGGCGAAGGCGATGGTGCCGATCCTGGGCGGTGGCCTGGTTCCCGACCGCGTGCGCGAGGCCCTGCCGGCGCTGGCGGTCGTCGCGGTCGCGGCGGCGGTGGGGCGGGTCGCCTACGGGCTGGCCGCGTGGGCGGTGGCCCGGCTCAAGCCGCGGGTGATGACGGCGGCGGACACGGCGCTGGTGCGGGCGATGCTGTCGGTGGAGCTGGAGGCCTTCAACCACGCCTCCTTCGCCGAGGAGCACGAGCACGCCGAGACGGGCGTGGTGCGCTGCGAGCGGATGCTGTACGACGCCCAGTCCTTCATGGCCGCGCTCATCCGCCTCGTAGCGGCGTTCGGTGTCGTCACGGTGCTGCACCCGCTGATGCTGCCGGTCCTGACGCTGGCGGTGCTGCCGTCGGGGATCGGGGCGGTGGCGGAGGCGAAGATCGAGCACCGTACGCACTACGAGAACGCCGCCAACCGCAACCTCAAAGGGATGATGCGCTGGCACATCACCACCTCCGGCTTCGCCAACGAGGTGCGCGCGAACAGCATGCGCCGCTACCTGATGTTCTGGTACGAGACGCTCAGCCGCCGCATCGACGGCCGTACGGTAGCCGCGGCCGGACGGCAGGTACGTACGAACCTCGTCGCGGCGGCGGCCGGCGGCGTCTGCCTGACCGGCGCCTGGGCCACGCTGGTATGGCTGACCATCTCCGGACAGGTGTCGCTCGCGGTCTCGGCCACCGCCGTGGTGGCCGTGCGCACCGCGCTGGGGAACCTGACCAACGTCGTCCACTACAGCGCGAGTCTGTTCCACTCGTCCCTCTTCCTTGGGGACTGGAAGCGGTTCGTGGACACCACCACCGCCGACGTCGCCCTGGCCCGGGGCGGCGAGCAGGCTCCGGTGTGCCCGGAGACGATCCGTCTCGAGAACGTCACCTACGCCTATCCGAACAAGCCCCACCCGGCCGTGGACGACCTGTCGCTCACCCTGCGCCGGGGTGAGGTGGTGGCGGTGATCGGCGAGAACGGCTCCGGGAAGTCCAGCCTCATCAAGCTCGTCACCGGGCTGTATCTCGCCGAGAAGGGCACCGTCACCTGGGACGGCGTCGATCTCGCGAGCGTCGACCCCGACACGGTGTGGGCGCAGACCGGTCTCGTGCCGCAGTTCTTCGCCTGCTGGCCCCTGGCGTGCCGGGAGAACATCACCCTCGGCCAGCCGGTCACCTGGGACGACGAAGCCGTGTGGGACGTCGTCGAGACGGTCGGCATGCGCGAGGCCGTCGAGGAACTGCCCGACGGCCTGGACATGCTCCTCGCCCGCGAGGTGTGGGGCGGTGTGACGCTCTCCGGCGGGCAGTGGCAGCGCCTCGCCTGCGGCCGGGCGATCTACCGCAAGCCCGCCGTACTGGTCCTGGACGAGCCCACCAGCGAGATGGACGCCCGCGGCGAGCACCTGATCTTCCAAGTGCTCAAGGAGATGGCCGCCGAGCGGATCTCGATCGTGGTCACGCACCGCCTGGAGAACACGAAGATCGCCGACCGGATCATCGTCATGGAGCGAGGCCGCATCACCGAGCAGGGCACGTTCGACCAGCTCGTCCGCGCCGGCGGGCTGTTCCAGGAACTGTACGAACTCAGCCAGGACCGCTGACCGGATAGAAGGCCGAACGGGACCGGGAAGAGGAGGGTTCGCGACCGGCCGCTGTCAAGGTGGGATTTGGCCGATGATCCACATGGGTGAAAAACTTGTGCTCATGACAAAAGATCGGGTCGGCAGTCTTATCGGTGCCAGCTTCGGGCTCGCCTTCATCCAGGTGAATGCGGGCGCGCTGCCGATGGCCGTCGCCGTTCCGCTGCGCATAGCCGCCATCGCCGCGTTCCTCGGCCTGGTCGTCTTCGGGCGGCGGCGCGGTGGAGGGACCGAGAGCGGCGGTGACGCGACGCCGAGCGCGAACTTCGGGCGGCGCTACTGGTATGTGGTGGCAGCCGAAGTGCTCGGGCTCGCGGTCGGGCTGATCGTGATCAGCAAGGTGCTGCACACCCCGCGCGCGGCCGTGGGCTGGATCGCCTTCGTGGTCGGCGTGCACTTCTTCGGCCTCGCAGCCGCCTGGGGAAGGCCCTTGCTGCGCGTGCTCGGCGCGTCGATGGCGGCCTGCGGTGCCGCCGGCCTGGCACTGGCGGCCTGCGATGCCTCCGTCGCCGTCATCAGGGTGGTCGCCGGAATCCTCCCCGGCGTGCTCCTGCTCGCCTCGATCTGGTGGTCCGGCCGGCCGGGCAAGGCCGCGTCCGCCGCGCCCGAGCGGACCGCCGCCTGAAGCTCGGCCGGTGTGCCGGTGTGCCGGTCTGCCGGTCTGCGGTGTGCCGGTGTGCCGGAGGTCGACGGATCGACGTGTCCGGTGGTGACGCGTCGATCCGCCTGATGACCCGTCCTCAGACGAGCTGGACGACCATGGCGGTGGTGCGGCGTGAGGCGGCGTCGCGGATCCGTAGCAGCAGCTGGTTGTGGTCGTTGAGGGCGTCGATCGACTGAACGGAACTGCCCTCGGGCAGCTCCAGCATCCGATCGAGGCGGTGCGTTCCTCCGTGCGGATCCCACACCACGGGGAGGCTGCCGCCGCCCGCGGTGGCACGGACGGTACCGGTGATCCAGCCGCGTTCGTTGATGTCCAGGGCCTCTCCGCCGAGGCCTTCGTCGGTGAGCCGCCGCGGGGTGTTCGGCGCGTCCCAGCGGATGGCCGCGGCGGTGCCGTCCGGGCGGATCTCCCCACCGACGGCCACGCCGCTGTCGTTGACGCCGTGCAGCCAGGTGCGGGTGGTGCCGGGCACCGAGCCGGCGTACGTCGCCTCCGTACCGTCGGGCCGCCAGGCGGTGCCCGTGTCGCTCCTCCAGCCGACGACGAGCCCCTCGTCGTTGATCGCGGAGGTGTAAGAGCCGTCGCCCGGGCCTGCCAGGCGCTTGTACCCGCTCTCCGGCCGCCAGCGGTAGTACGAGGTGGCGACGCGCGGGTGCCCTCCGGGCCAGCCGATGAACTGGTGGGACGCCGTCACCAGCAGCGTGCCGTCCTCGCCCAGCCGTGCCATGCCGGCCGCCGTCTCGCCATCCGGCAGGCCCGGGGTGGTCAGGGTGCCGTCGGCGTTCCACAGCACCACCCCCTGGCCGGCGCGTACGCCCACGACCCGGCCGTCGTCGGCGATGTCGGTGGGGTTGGCGTTCGGGGCGCCCTCGAGGGCGCGTCGCTTGCCGGTCGCCGCGTTCCACACCAGAGGATCGCCCTGCTCGGTGCGGAAGGGGACGTCGCCGTGCTTGTTCATCGCCCGGGCGACGCCGTCCTCCTCCAGGGTGCCGACCACCCGGGCGCGCAGCTGTGGCCAGGTGGGCCCGTCCTGCGTTCCGGCCTGCCCGGCGGAAGGCTGGGCGGCGGGGCCCGAGACCGATGCTGTGGCCGACGAGTTGGTGTCCTGCGCGGCGGCGGCCGCTGTGGGTGTCAACAGGGTGAGCGCGGTGATGGCGACCGCGACCCCGATCCGGCTCGGCATGGTGATCCCCCCGGTGACGTGCGTTCCGTGGTGTTGTCCTGTGGTGTGCTGAAGCGGCAACACAGTGCTCCCACCGGGGCCGTCGCGGGGCAGGAACCGGGGTAAGCGGCGGATTTACGCCAGTGCCCGTCAGTCGGGCCGGCTGATCGAGCAGCGGACCACTCGCCCGACCCCCGGCCACGCTCCGGGCGCCCTGGGCGAGCGTGCGGAGATGTTTCGCGTCCTCCGCCGAAGGTGGAGAAGCCGGAACCACGGCGATGGCGGGGGATCCGCACTGGCCCATGGGTCATTTTCGGCCGAAGAACGGTCGTCGGGCTGGTTCGCGCGGGTGGTGAGCGATCATGGTGCCGAAAAAGTCGGCTGGTGGGGCCGTCCGGAGCCGTGAGAGGGCGGAAATACTGGTGGCAGCAGATCCGTTGGATGCGGCGTGGAGGATTCAGACGGCTCTGGCGGACTGGACGGGGAAGGCCGACGCCAAGGCGTCGATCGCGCTCAGCCTGCAGTCGGCCGTGCTGGCGTTGTTCGGGGTACTGACCGGAGCCGGGCACGGATTCCGCGGGGGACCGGTTCCGGCGCAGGTGCTGGGGTGGGCGGGGGTGCTGACGCTCCTGGTGGGTGCCTGTCTTGCGGCAGCGGCGGTTTCACCCAACCTGCGATCCGAACGGCGAGGGCAGGAACCCGACGAGGACTACCTGTTTTTCGGCCACCTGCGCCACTTCGAACCCGAGCAGCTGGAGAGCGCGCTGCGTGAGAGAGACCACCTGGCCGCGCTGTCGCGGCAGTTGGTGGTCATGAGCGAGATCGCCTGGGTCAAGCACCGCCGGGTGCAGTGGTCGTTCGCGGCGGCGGTGACGGGCTCGGGTGCGCTGGGTATCGCGGCGGTGATCGGTTAGCAGCCGCCGCGGACGGGGGAGCACGGACGGGGGAGCGCGGGCGGGGAAGTGCAGACGGGGGATTCATGAACTTTCGCGGCTTGGTGCCTGAAGAGGCATGGGCGGATCTTGTGCAACGCGGTCAACGGCGCCAGTACCGGCGAGGGGCTGTGCTGTTGAGGCAGGGAGAGACGGCGACCGCCGTCATCGCCCTCACCGACGGCATCGTCAAGGTCGCGCAGTCGGCCCGGAGCGGGGAGCACGTCCCCCTGGCTCTGCGTGGTGCGGGCGAAGTGCTGGGTGAGATGGGAGCGCTCCTCGACCACCGCAGATCGGCCACGGTGACGGCCGTGACCGCGTGCATCGGATACGTGCTGCCCGCGCACGCGTTCCGTGGTCACCTTGCCCGGCACCGCCTGGAGGGGGCCGTGTACCGGCTTGCCGTTGAACGTATGCAGGAGAACGAAAACCTGCACGCCGCCCTGATCCGGCTGCCGCCTCGAGCGCGTGTGGCGCGCGTGGTCGGCCACCTGGCAGCCGAAGTCGGCACCCCGGACGCTGATGGAGCCGTCAGCGTGCAACTGGGCATGGACCGGGAGGAACTCGCCGTCATGGCCGCGATGAGCCGTTCCTCGGTCATGGCGGTGCTCCGTGATCTCCACGCCATCGGGGTGCTGACCCTGGGGCGCGGCCGCCTGGTGGTCAACGACAGTGCCGCGCTCGCGGAGCTCTCCGAGGAGTAGAGCACGGCACCGGCACCGCGATGTGGCCCACGTCACCACTGGAAGGTCCAGCGCTGGACGGTGCCGCCTGCCGTCTGCCGCCACAGTCACTTGTGACCGCTTCGGCGGCACCTTCCATGAAGAGACACGAAGAGAAGAGACCCCCTATGACTCCGTCCTGGGAGCCGCTGTGGCCCTACCGCGCCGTCCTCGCGGTCGATGCGAGGAACTTCAGCGCGCACAACAGCACGGGTATGCAGCAGGTCAACGCCGTCATCCAGCAGGTGCTCGCGCAGGCACTGTCGGCTGTCGGCCTGAGCGCGAGGTGGGAGCAGCGCGCCTTCCCGCAGCACACCGGGGACGGGTACGTCGCCGGCATGGACCCCGAGGTGTTGCCCGGTCTGGTCGGATGCTTCCCCGACGCGCTCAGCCAGGTCCTCCACGACTACCGGAGGCACAACCCCGGTCAGCCGGCTCTGCAGCTGCGGGTCAGCATCCACGTCGGCCCGTTGCCTCCCACCGGGCTCGGCGTGCCGATGGTGGAAACCCACCGGCTGCTGGATCACCAGAAGTTGCGTGACCTGCTGGCACGTGCCAATCCGGAGCTGACCAATACGGCTGTCGTCATCTCGCAGCGCGTCTACGAAGACGTCTTCCGCAGCGGGCTCGCCACGGGCGGAACGCTGCCCGCGCACTACGCGCGAAGCCTCGCCAAGGTCAAGACGTTCGAGCAGCCCGCGTGGCTGCACGTCCCGGGCCTCGACTGGGGCCTGGCGGATCCCGCCATCTTCGAGACCGCGGATGCCGGCGACACGCCGCAGTCGGCTTCGCAGACGCCTTCACGGACACCCGGTGAGACGCAGGCGCCGACGCCCGCTCCCGCGGCGGTGTCCTTCACCCAGAACGGCGACGGGAACCAGTACCAGGCCCAGCAGCAGTACTTCAACGAAGCCGGAGGAACGCGATGAACGACGATGCCTACACCGCCCGGACTGAGGAGACCGACCGGGACACGAACCCCGACGCCCAGGATGACGTCCCACCACCGCCGACGCAGCCTGGGCGGTTCTCCCCATGGCTCGCCCGACCCAGCCGACCGCAGGGGGGAGACCCCCACCCGGGCGACGCCACCAGCGGGCCCCGACACGAGGAGGACAGCGTCGACGCGGCTTCCACCACACGCAATGATGCTGCCTCTCTGCTTCCCGCAGCTCGGCCGCAGTCCAGCATCGCAGGCGATGACGACTTGCCGGTGCCCGCGCCGGACCGGGCAGCGATACACCCCGACGGCGGAGAAGCGGAGGTCGGGTATGGACCTCGGCCGCATCCCGGCCTGTACGAGGCCGGCCAGATGGTCGGCGCACATCACGTCCCCGCCGGTGAAGGCGGGACTGACGAGCACTCCGAGCCGTCGGCGGCCGCGAAGGCACCGGAAGTGGCGAGCGTAGACGCGGCACCCGACCAACCGGATCGGCCCACCAAGCAGCTGATGCAGGAAGTGGGTCCCGGCGGCCGGGGATATCAGGCCGAGAACCAGTATTTCTACGGCACCGACTTCGTGCAGCCCCAGCCCGTTCCCCCGGCCGACCTCCGGGCCACCGCCGACGACCGCTTCGTCGCACCGCGCGACCGGGAGCTATGGGCTCAGACCCAGAAGCACCTTGCCGAGTACGGAGTCGTCGTCCTGTGCGCACTCCCCGGAAACGGTCGGCGGACGGCTGCGCTCCGCCTGCTCCGTACGGTCGGAGCCACCGACGCCGGGCCGCCGCTCATGGACCTGGAACCCCATTGGGCCAGGCCCGACGTGGCGAAGCTCCCGACCGCGCCCGGCCACAGGTACCTCCTGGACCTCTCCGAGATGCCCGAGCCTCCCGGCCCGCGATTCGGTGAGGCGCTGCGCGGGTACGGCGAGACCGGCAGGGGTGCCGACCGTTTCCTCGTCGTCCTCGCCACACCGCAGACCTGGCAGGGGGCGTGGGCGGAGGCGACACGGCCGTTCACGGTCGCGCTCCCGTCCCCCGATGCGAAGCCGCTCTTCGTCCAGGAACTCCGGCGGCGGGGCGCCGGCCTCAAGGCCGGCTGGCTCGACGGCGCCGGCTTCAAGGAAGTCTGGGAGTCCAACCCGTCGGCCGAGGACACCCGCCGGCTGGCACGGATCGTCCAGGAAGCGGCGGAGCCCGACGAGAGCCCCCTTCTCGACGAGTTCCGCGGCTGGCACAAGCACATCGACGGTCTTCTCAGCCCGTCGGCACAGGGGCCCGGAGAGCCCACGCTCATGACCACACGCGCCATGGTCTGGGCCGGCGCCCTGCTGGACGGCGGGACCGGACGGTCGGCCATCCACGCGGCCGACATGCTGTTGGAACGGCTGAACGTCCCCCGCGCGCCGTTGGACATCCTCTCGGACGCGACCTCCAGTCGGCGGTTTGCCGCCGCACACCTCACGCAGCATGGCGATCACGTGTTCCACGACAGGACCAAGCACGACCTGGCCCCGGCCGTGCTCCGCCACCTGTGGAAGGAGTTTCCGACGCAGCGAGAAAGGCTGCGTACCTGGGCCGTCGCCGTGGCGGCCGACCAGGGCCTGCCCGAGGACGACGCGCGCCTCGTCACCCGATCGCTGCTCGGCCTGGCCACCGAGGTACACGACCACACCATCATCGACCGAATAGGAAAGGACCTAGTCGGACGCCGCCGCCCGCTGGCCGTGGAGGCCCTCACCACCGCGGCGCTGGACCCCGAGATCGGACGCTACGTCAGAAATCGGCTGTACCAGTGGATGGTCGCAGGCAAGCCGGCCGACGAGCTCGTCGAGCTGGTCACGGAGATCTGCGGTGGCGAACTGGGGGACCGCCAGCCGGCGATCGCCATCACCCGTCTGGCCAGAGCCGCCGCCCACGCCCAGTACTCCTCCCCGTCGATGGTGGCGGCCTTCGCGAAGCTCGTCGAGGTCAGCCCCGCCGATGTGTCGAGGGCGCTCAAGACCTGGCTGGGGGAGCAGGCGCCCAAGCGGCACGCCTTGGTCGCCTTCCTGGCCCTCGCCTCCAGCGACGGGGGCGCGCGGCTCCTGCTGGATACGGCGCGTGAGCAGGACGGGCGGGTGCGTTTCGTACGAGCCTGGCAGCGGCTGCTCGGGTACGACGACGCGCGGGAGGCCGCGAACGCGGAGCTGACCCGGTGGGGAGCCGCCGCTGAGAGGGGGGAGCTTCCGGCCGACGAGCTGATCGACCTCTTGGCAGATGTGTACCAACCCGAATTGCGCGGGGACACCTTCGGACGCTTCTTCGCGAGGGGCGAGGAGTTCCTGCAGTCCTTCTGGGGAAAGATCCTCACCAAGGCCATCATCCGGGACGACGAGCGCCGTAAGGCAGCTACCGAGTGATGCACTACTTCGGGCTGCGGCGGAGCATGCGCCTGCGCATCTCCGCCACCTGGCCCACAGCACTCCACGGCATCCATTACAGCGCCGGCGGCGTCCTGCGTTTCCGCCCCGCCCCCGAATTCCGGGAGCGGGGCAGAGGCGTTGTCCGCGCCGCCGCACGGCAAGCCCTCGACGACATCGTCCGCCCCATCACCAGCGAGCACATGCCGTCAGCGCTCGACAAGGCACAGAACGCCCTGGCGCTCCGGCTGTCCGCATGGGGGCCGGCAGCGGAGGGATGCCCGATGGAGATCAGGGCGAGCATTACGCTCCGCCTCGCCCCCGAGGACCGCGCGCGCTCCCAGGCGTACGACGACGCACGTCGCGAGCAGCAGCTGCGGCATCACCTAGATACCGACCAGATCGATCACCTGCGACACCGGGTACTCGTCAGCGCCGACGCGGCACGTGCCTGGTGGATCGACCTCCACAGAGACGGCGACCGCCCCATCTCGTGGGAGGAGTTCAACACCCAGGTGCTGCCGTACGTGGGGAACGCGCAGGACCCCCAGTCCAAGGCCATGCGCGCTGCCGCCGTTCTCGCCCAGGTCATGGAGAGACTGGACGGCGATCCGGGTCGCCACCAGCAGTTCCGGGCCACGACGCGTGTCGTGCTGCAGCAGATGAACTGGGAGGACCTTGCCGACGAGCTGTGAAATCGGGGGCGGTGCGGTGTTCACCTACGTGTGACGCGCCGCCGCGGTCGGTATTCGGTGTCTTCCGACGCTCGGACTCAGATCAGTGCGCTGACCTGTTCCTCGACGCCGAGCAGAGCCCGCCCGTACAACTCGCTCGTGATGGCCGGGTTGGTCATGGCGTGCCGGGCGGCGGTCTCCTGGTCGCGCCAGACGCGCTGCAGGGGGTTGGCCTCGGCGAAGCTCCCGGCGCCGTGGACGTTCAGCAGGATGTCCAGCGCCTCCCGTGAGCGGCGGGCGACCGTGGCGGTGTCCATGCGCACGCGTGCCCGCTCGAGGAGGGGCATGTACCGGCCGCTCGCCGCCCAGCCGTCGATGTCGTCCGCCGCGCGCATCAGGTGCAGCATGGCGGTGTCGATCAGCTGGGCGGCCTCGGCGATCTGCGTCTGGGTGGAGGGCGCTTCGCGGGCCTGCTCGTAGAAGGTGTGCGAAATGGGACGTCCCTTGGCGAGGGACGCCGTGACCAGCTCCAGGCCACCGCGGGCCAGGCCGAGCTGCGGTCCCACGAGCACCGAGGCGAGCACCGGTACGAACGCGGACCGGTACAGGGTCTCGTCGGTGAACTCGGTGGGGTACTCGCCCCGCAGCGCCCTGGTGACGGAAAGGATGCGGTGGGCGGGTACGAACACTTCCTCGGCGACGAGGGTGTGGCTGCCGGTGCCGCGCATCCCGGCCATGTGCCACGTGTCCTCGATCTTCAGCTCCTCCATCGGGACGAGCGCCAGCCCCTGTTCCGGCTTCTCACCGGACGCACCGGTGACCGGCATGCCGAGGAGCGCCCACCGGGCGTGCAGGCAGCCGGACGCGAAGGGCCACCGCCCCGTGATGATCTGCCCTTGATCGACCGCTCTGCTCGTCCCGCCGGGGGTGAGGACGGAGCACACACGGGCGGCGGCGTCCGTCTCGAACACCTCTCGTTGCGCGCGTTCCGGGTAGAGGCCGACGAGCCAGCCGCACACATTGGCCAGAGTGGTGGTCCAGGCGGTGGATCCGCAGCCGCGACCGAGTTCGGCGCTGACCTCCAGGAGCGTACGGATGTTCGCCTGGTGGCCGCCGAACCGCTCGGGGACCGTGATGCCGAACAGGCCGGCCTCGGCAAGGGCTTCGATGTTCTCCTCGGCCACCCGCCGGTCCTCCTCGGTACGGGCGGCGTTGCGACGCAGCAGGCCGACGAGCGCGGTGGCCTCTTCGGTCAGCGCTCGGTTCTTCGCGCTCGTCGTCATGACAGTGCCCTCCACGTCGCGGTACCGGGACAGCGCCCTGCCGTGCCCTCTGACGGCAGCATGGTCGATCACGGGCGGCTCGGGGAAGGGCGCCCCAGCGGCCGGGAGCCGGAGCGGCCGGGAGCCGGAGCGGCCGGGGGCCCGAGCGGCCGGGGTGCGCCCTTGTACGCGCCCGCACGCCGATGGGAGCGTGGACTCGGCCCTCAGCACCACCAGCACGGAACCGGGGACGATCGCCATGACCTTCGCCGACGAGGACGACATCACCGAGTCGGCGGCCCACCGCTGGGCCACCGCGCGGCCCGGCCGGGCGGCCGAGGTCATGAGCGCGTTGGTGCGGCACCTGCACGCCTTCGCCCGTGAGGTCCGGCTCACCGAGGACGAGCTGACGGCCGCGGCGGACTGGCTGGCCGCCGCCGGCCGCGCCTGCGACGGCGAGCGCCAGGAGTTCGTCCTCGCCTCCGACGTCCTGGGGTTGAGCAGGCTCGTCGTCCAGCTGGACGACCACCTCCGGGACGGCGCCACCCCGGCGACCCTCATGGGCCCCTTCCACATCGACGGCTCGCCCACGGTCCCCTACGGCCACGACATGTCCGGCGGCCTCCCCGGAGAGCCGCTCTTCCTCACCGGAACCGTCACCGACACCGACGGCAAGCCGCTCACGGACGTGGTCCTGGACGTCTGGCACGCGGATGCCGACGGGGCGTACACCTCACGGCTCCCCGAGTCGGGCGAGGCCCGGCTGCGGGCCAAGTACCGGACGCGGCAGGACGGTACGTTCTGCGTCCGCACCATCGTCCCGCGCGCCTACTCCATCCCCATGGACGGTCCTGTCGGCGCACTCGTCCGGACCACGGACATCGACCCGCACCACGCGCCCCATATCCACTGCCTCATCGACCACCCGGGCCACGAGAAGCTGGTCACCATCCTCTACCAGCAGGATTCGGAATTCCTGGACAGCAACGTGGTCTTCGCCACCAGACCGGAGCTGGTCACCGCGTTCACCCGCCACACCCCAGGCCCGGCCCCGGACGGCAACACCCTCGACCGGCCCTTCCGGCACGCCACGTACGACTTCGTACTGCAGCCCCGTGCCGACGGTCACCGATGAGGGCCCCGACACGGACGTGAGGGAACCGGGTCCTCTGTGCGGGTCTCACCGTCGGGTGCTGGGCGGAGGCCGGAGAGCTCTGCGGCGACGATCAAGAGCTCGACCAGGCCGGCTCGCACCGCGATGTCGGGGTCTCCTGATCGTTCGGTGGAGGACTCATGTGGTCTGGGTGTGGCGATGTGCCCGGCTTCTACCGTTGTCCTCGATGAGTGCACGACGTCTCAGGGAAGGAGCTCATACGTGGCGATGAGAGAGAAGTTGTCCGCACTTCTCGTGTCGGTGGCCGCCGCGACCGCCGCTGTGGTGCCGGTCTCCACGGCTCACGCGGCCGACGGGTACGACCGGTGCCCGGCCGGCTACTACTGCATGTTCTCGGGCCTCGACGGCACCGGCGACATGATCAAACTGACGCGCGGCACTCCCGATCTCGCGGCGCTCGGCATGAACGACCGGGCCAGGTCGGACTGGAACCGTACGTCTTCGACCATCCACCTCTGGTCCGACGCGAATTACAGCGGCTGCACGGCCGTGACGTCTTCGGGACCGACCGGCAAGGGGAACTTCTTCCCCGCCTACCGGGACTTCTTCAGCTCGGTGCAGTTCGACGGGCCGGGTGGCCCGAGTTGTGGTACGCCGCCCGGCGAGGGCCGGTAGGCCGGCGAGCGAGCCGCGGGCGGCCGTCGGAGTGGACGGCCGCCCGGATCACGCGGGAGAGCGTGCTGGACGGCCTCGGCCTGACCCGGGGCTCGGCGTGTGCAGATGCCCAGGACCGGCGCCCCGGTCGCACCACATCAAATGGTCACAATGCGTTATATGGCATAGCCATGCATTCTCGGTACGGTCAATTCTGGGCGTAACAGTCACTTGGCTGCAAACAATCCCTCCTCCCCGCAGCCCGGCCGCCACGCCGTGCAGAGAGGCCCGGACCGTGCCCGACGACATCGCCTTTGCCAAGATCCACCCCGCCATCGGGGTCGCCCGCGTGGGGAACAGCACCGACCCGGACGGCTGGTTCCTCGGCCCCGAAACCCCCGAGCCCCAGCCCGCGCCCCCCGGCTCGTACAAGGACTCCCAGGGGGCCGTGAAGCGCCAGGCGGCACGGTTCCGTCTCTACGGGTACGACGCGGCGGGCCATGTCGTCCGTGAGATCAAGGGCACCGAGCCCGGCGCCGACCTCACCTGGAGTGTGCACCTGGCGAACAAGAAGGGCGCTTGGTACGCGTTCAACCTCGCCCTGGACATCGACGACAGCGTGAACATCAGCTCGCCACGACGCAACGGCACCGTCACCGACCGCGGCCAACTCGTCATCGACCCGGGCCGCAAGTCCCTGCCCGCCTCCAGCGGCCAGACGGTGGAATTCAGCGGAGGGAAGTTCCTCGGCCAAGCCGTCCCGCTCGGCCGGATGCACGCCGACGGCGACGGGCGCCTGGTGGTGCTCGGCGGCGCCGGAGCGGCGAAGTCTCCGCAGAACAAGCCGCTGACGTCGTTCGCCAACAACGACGGCTGGTACGACGACACCTCCGACGGCCCCGTCACCGCACAGCTCACCCTCGGCGGCCACGCCGTACCCGTCCACCCCGCCTGGCTCGTGGTCGCCCCGCCCAACTACGCACCCGATGTGAAGACCCTGCGCACGGTCCACGACCTGCTTGTCGACCTCTTTGTCGGTGAAGGCACACTCCCCGCGCCCACCGTCGTGTCCTTCGAACGGGACATCAAGCCCATCCTCCGCCGCTTCTGCGAACTCCAATGGGTCAACAAGGGCTTCGCCACCCACTTCGGCTTCGGCGGACCCGAGCACTTCATGGCCCCCGAGACGCTGCGCCGCCTCTCCGGCACCGGCGACACCCACCAGGAACTGCGCCGGCAGATCTACACCGCCCTGCGCGACCGCCACCGCGACGGCATCGCCCCCATGACCTGGCCCTGGCTCTACGGCGACGGAATGGCCAGCAAGCCGAAATCCGACCTGCAGTACATGACCCTCTCGAAGCTGCAGGACGGCATGCTGCTGAAGTGGGTGAAGGGGGAATTCGACCCCAGCCCCTGGGCCGGCTTCCCCCACTCCCTCGAGGACGCCCCAGTCGGGGACCGGCCCGGCCTCCTGGACCGCGCCGCGCTCGACTTCTGCCTCGCCGACGCCTTCCACCCCGGCTGCGAGGTCACCTGGCCCGTCCGGCACGCCTCGATGTACTCCGAGCCGTTCCGCATCGGGCACCGCCCGGCCTCGCAGCCGGAACCGGACTACGGCGCCGCACTCACCCACCAGCGGGTACTGGCCGCCGACGGCCCGCTCCACGCCCAGGCGCCCGGCGGTCTGACCCGGTGGATGGCCGTCCCCTGGCAGACCGACGCCGCCAGCTGCCGCTGGGGCTACGAATTCAGCCGGGCGAACCTCGGGCCGCGCTACGACCCCCACCTGCCGACCTTCTGGCCCGCCCGCGTGCCCAATCACGTCCTCAAGGAATCGGACTACCACGTCGTCAACGACCCGAACGCGGGGGAGGGCGCCCGGGAGGACGCCTTCGCCCGCCGCGCCTCCTGGCTGCGCGGCCTGCGCGGCAACGACCCGAAGGAGCAGCTGGTCCAGGCTGCGAAGGAGTGGCACAAGTTCGGCATCGTCGAGGTCCGCCCGTACACCGTGGGCGATGGGAAGTACCCCGAGCGCCTGCAGGTCGAGTCCGTTCCCGGCTTCGACCTCACCGGGGTGTCCGACGACCACAACCTGGTGAACATCCACGTCGACGAGGCCGCAGCCCTGGACCGGGCGTCCCTCGACGGAGTCGTCTCCGACATCTCCGATGCCACGGGCTACCCGCCGGAGGTCATCACCGTGGGGTACATCGACAAGCTCGACCCCTACGGGGAGGGAGCGGTCGGGGAGATGCCGTGAGGGGTTGCGGCGAACTGGACGAACCGTACGACGTCGTGGTGGCCGGCGGCGGGCCCGCCGGCGCGGCCGCCGCCCTGGCCCTGCTCCGGGAAGGCCGTACCGTCGTACTGGCCGACGCGGCCACCGGCGCCCCCAGCGTCGGCGAAGCCCTGCCGGCCGCCGCCGGGGTGCTCCTGCGCGACCTGGGAGTCGGCGACCGGATCCCCGGAGACGGCCACCTGCCCTGCTACGCCAACCTCTCCGCCTGGGGCTCGCCGGCACTCGGCGCGGTGGACAGCCTCAACGACCCGCACGGCCCCGGCTGGCACCTCGACCGCCCGCTCTTCGACCGCCGCGTGCGCGCCTGCGCCCAGGCGGCGGGAGCGCACGTCGAGACCCGCACGACCGTCCGCCCCCGGGCACGGCACGCCGACGGCACCTGGACGGTGAGCCTGCGCCGGGCCGATGACTGCCGGACGGATGACTGCCGGACGGATGACTACCGGGTCGGCGAACGCCGGACCGTACGGTGCCGGTGGCTCCTCGACGCCACGGGCCGCCGCGCCGGCATCGCCACCGCCTGCGGTGCGCGGCGGCGTACGTACGACCGTCTCACCGCGCTCCACTGCGTACTCGGCCGCGACCGGGACGCCTGCGCCGACCACTCGACGCTGGTGGAGGCGGCCCCCGACGGCTGGTGGTACTCCGCCGCGCTGCCCTCGGAACACCTGCTCGTCGCCTGGTTCACCGACGCCGACCTCCCGGCCGCCCGCACCGGACCGCCCTGGCTCGACCGGCTCGCCGCCACGCGCCACATCGCGGCGCGCGCCGGCGCCGGCGCGCACGGCGATGTGGCGCGTGTGAGGCCACGGCGGGCACCCGCCCACACCGCGCACCTCGACCGGGTGCACGGAGACGGCTGGACCGCCGCCGGCGACGCGGCGGCGGCCTTCGACCCCCTCTCCTCCCAGGGCATCCTCACCGCCCTCTACACGGGCATGAGAGCGGGCGAGGCGGTCGCCGCGCGCCTGGACGGGGACACCGTGGCCCTCGACCACTACGCGGCGAACGTCGCCGGCATCGTCGCCGCCCACCTGCACAACCGGCACACGTACTACGCACTCGAACAGCGCTGGCCGCACCGGCAGTTCTGGAGACGCCGGCACGGAGCCCCATGACCTCGGTGCCGCTCTTCACCGACGCGGAGGCCGGCGGTCACGACTTCGGTTTGAAGGACGGGAAGAGATGGGGGTACTTGGCGATGTAGCGGAAGAGCTCGCCGAGGACGGCCGCGCCCTGCCCCACGGCGGAACCCACGCGCGGGGGGACGCCGTACTGGACGTCTCCGGCGGCGTAGACGCCGGGGATGCTGGTCTGGTTGTTGGCTGCCCGGACCTTCTGGACCGCGGTTTCGATGTGTCTGGCCAGCTTGTCTCCCGTGTACCCCAGTTTCTCGCCCTCCTTACGGGCGAGACCGGCGACCTTCAGGAGCTCCTCGGCGTGGCCGGGGATGTTCATGCCGGTCAGCACGGCGCCGGTGAGGGCGGACACGGCGATCCTGTCCTTGGCCTCCTTGCCGACCCAGTCGATGTCCGGCTTGCCGCCCAGCATGAGGTACAGCCAGCGGGCGTCCAGGTAGCGGACCTCGTCCGTCTGGTTGTGGGTGATCTCCAGGCTCGCCAGTGTGTTGCCGGCGTCGGGCTTGCACCGTGAGACGTTGCTGTTCGTCCAGACGTGGATGTTCTTCTGTGCCTCGATGCGCTTGACGAGGTAGTCCGACATCTTCGCCTTGATGCTGTCGCCGCGGATGATGACGGTGACGTCCTTGGCGTACTTGGCGAAGTGGAGCGCGGCCTGGCCGGCGGAGTTGCCGCCGCCCACGATGGCCACGCGGTCGCCCGTGGTCTCCGGCGCGTCGACGGCCAGGGCGCTGTAGTAGACGCCGCGCCCGAGCAGGGGTTTGAGCCCCGGGACGTCCATCCGGGTGGGTTTGAGCCCGCTGGCGAGGACGACCGCCCCGGCCTTGTAGGTGTGTGTCTCCGTTCCGCCGACGGTCACCTCGTGCGGCTTCTCGGCGTCGCCGATGCGCAGCGCGGCGGCCTGGTGGGCGGGCTGCCAGGCCACCTTGTACTTGCGGGCCTGCTTCAGCGCCCGGCGGGCGAGTTCGAAGCCGGCGATCCCGTCGGGGAAGCCGAAGTAGTTGGCGATCTCGGTGCTGGGCCCGACCTGGCCGCCCGGCACGTCGTCCTCGATGACCAGCGTCTTGAGGCCCTCGGTCCCCGCGTAGACCGCGGCGGACAGTCCGGCAGGCCCTCCGCCCACGATGATGATGTCGAACCAGGCGTTGTCCTCGGCCGGGTCCACCAGCTTCAGAGCGACCGCCAGGCGGGCGAGGGAGGGGTTCTTCAGCGGTTCCTTGACGCCCGGGACCGTCACGTACACGTTCTCGTCCGTGGCCGGTTGCGGCTTCTGCCACTTGATGACGAAGCCGCTGCCGGAGAGGAAGGCCCGGATCTCGAATGCCTTGGCGGAACGGTGGGGTGCCCGGACCGTCACCTCACCGAGGCCGTCGCGTTGGTCCGCTGTCGCGTGCTCCCACCAGTCGGCGATGGCGTCATCGACGACGCGCGGGTCCAGTTCCGCCAGGGTGTCGGTGGTGAACGGCAGGCGGGCGGGTGCGCTGTCATGGGGTGCGACGGCCTCGCCCTCGCTGTCGGGGACCAACCAGAGCCGCCCGGGTTCCCCCTCAGCGGCCCCGGCACGCTCCAGCACCGCCGAGGCGCTCGGCTCGTCGCCCACCGCGGCGACGAGCACCACGTCGATTCCCTCCTGGGTGAGGGCGTCCACCACCTGCTCGGTGTCCTCCGCGCGAGCGGTGGGAACAACGGTGAATTGGTCTCCGTACCACTTGGCGAAGAATTCCTGGAGCTTCAGCCTTCGGAGCGGATCGGGATCGGACAGGGCGATGGCATGCCGGACGGTGTGCATCGTGATCCTTTCAGAGGCGGCGTTCGGCGTTTGTCCGGCGGCTTCGGCAGGCAAACGAAATGCGCCATCGCGTCAACCGTGTGGCGGTAACCATCGGATAACCGGCCCGGAGGCGGCGGATTTTCCTGGTGAGCCGTGCACGAATTCGTGGGTAGAAAGAGAAACAGCCGGAGGAAAGGACGAGTTCCCGTGAATCCACGCAAACATCCATGCAAACGTCAACGCGAAAATCCACGCAGGCAGAGAAGCGCTCTGTCCGTCGCGCTCACGACAGCCGGACTGATCGCGCTCGTGCCGGCGGTGGCCGCGTGCGACACGAAGGCCGCGCCGACCGGGCGCGGGGCGTCGAGCAGCGGTACGGACCGGGCGCACGCCGACGTCCTGTTCATCGGCGCCCACCCGGACGACGAGTTCCAGTCCCTGGCCACCTTGGGGCGGTGGAAGGAGAAGGACGGGTTCAGCAGCGCGGTGGCCACCATCACTCGTGGCGAGGGCGGCGGCAACGCCGTCGGTCTCCAGGAGGGCGCCGCGCTCGGCATGATCCGTGAGACGGAGGAGCGCAAGGCCGTAGGGATCCTCGGGATACGCGACGTCTATTACCTCGACAAGCCCGACTTCTGGTACACGCTCAACGCGCCTCTGACCGGCAAGGTCTGGAACCGGACCCCGCAGCGGTCGACGGACACGCTCGAGCGGCTGGTCCGGGCGATCCGGGCGACCACCCCGAAGACGGTGGTCACCATGGACCCGCGGCCCTTCAACCAGCACGGCGCCCATCAGCAGGCCGGGCGTCGGGCGATCGAGGCGTTCGCCATGGCCGGCGACCCCAAGACGTTCCCCGAACAGATCAAGGACGAGAAGTACAAGCCGTGGAAACCCTCCCGGCTCCTCACCCAGAGCTGGGGCTTCAAAGGCCCCCTGGGCGCCCGGTGCGACGGCAAGCGGATCACCGACACGAGCACCAAGCTGCCCGTCCTCGGCGTCTGGCCGGGCGGGCGTTCCGCCGGCGGGAAGACGTGGGCCCAGCTGGAACGGGACGCGGCCCGCACGTACGAAACGCAGGGTTTCGGCTCGCTGCCGAAAACGGTCACCACCCCGGCGGACAAGCTGCCCTGCGAGTGGTTCACGGTCCTGGCCGAGGGCGGAAAGCTCCTGCGGGCCGAAGCGCACGCCCAGTCAGGCCTGCGCCCCCGGTACGCCGAGTTCCAGGACTGGGCGCGGCGGATGAGGATGCCGTGGCTGGCCAACGAGGCCCAGCCCGCCTACCCGGCCCGTCCTTCCGCCACGGTCCCCGAGGTCGCGAAGGCGCCGGTCGTCAACGGCAAGGCGGACCCCGGCGAGTATCCCGCGGCGGCGCTGAAGCTCACGCACTGGGAGGGCACGCGCTGCTCCTCCGAGAAGGACTGCGCGGCCGACGCCCGGTTCGCTCGCCACGGCGACGACCTGTTCGTCCTGGTGCACGTCACCGACGACAAGAAGGGCGCCGCCCTCGACGCCAAGACCGACTGCAAGCGCCACTGGCGCACCGACTCCGTCGAGTTCGACCTCGACCCGCGGGGCCGCTCCGACGACACGTCCACCACCTTCAAGGCCGCCGTCCTGCCCTTCACCGCGAACGGGGGAGGAGCGTGCGCCGCGCGCGACGGCGACAACCGGCAGGGTCCGGCGGCCAAGACCGCACCGGGCATGGTCGTCGCGTCCACCGTGACCGAGCCGTACGAGGGCTACACCGTAGAGGCGAAGATCCCGCTCGCCGACCTCCCCGCGCCCGTCGACCCCGACCGCCTCACCGCCAACGTCCTCCTCTTCGACTCCGACACCCAGGACAAGACGGGCCACTCCCGACTCGCCTGGTCCACGTACGGGAGCGCCCAGGCCGACCCGTACGTCTGGGGCGGCCTGCGCCTGCCCGGCTACGTCCCGCCGCCCGGACGTCCGACGCACGCGCCCGACATTCCGTTGGAGGCGGCCCTGAGCAAGGACTCCAAGGCCTCCCGCGACCAGTTCGAGCGCACGGGCGTCCCTCTCGGTTGCGGTCCGCGCCGGCCGCAATGAGGTCGTCGCGGCCTTCGCCTTCCTGACGTATTCCGCTTCCGCGCATATCCGGCCGACGGTGCTGTGCCTTCCGGAAACCGTGGCCGTTGTGGTGGCCTTTCGGACGGAAACGCTGGTCGCGGCCCTGTCCCGGGCTCCCGCCGACAGTCGTCGCCGGGGGTCCGGCGGGGCCGCCCGCGCATGGGGGACCCCGTAGGGAACACGGACCTTCGTACTTCCCAACGCCCCCTGTCAGGGCGCCTGTCGAGGGGGCCGGTGAGCTGGGCCTGCCGACCGCCCCTCGCGAGGAACAACCGAAGGTGTTCATCCTGGGGGCGGCGTCGTCGGCCTGACGGCGACCTACGAACTGTCCCTGCGCGGCTGCCGGCGCTCGCCACTGTCCGTTCGCGGATCCGGCTCCGCCCGGGGGCCGACGGTCCCCGGGCGGCTGGAGAGGGCTCAGTGCCGACGAGGGCCGTCGGCACGATCCCGGGGCGTGACCGGGGTCAGTCGTTCCAGACGTCGCCCTTGAAGTCGCCGCCGGTGCCGCGCTCGTAGTAGTGCTGCCCGGACAGGCCGCCGACGCACTTCTGCTGGTACCGGTAGGCGTTGGTCGCGATGGAACCGACCATCACACCGGAGTCGGCGTCCCACAGCTCGGCGCGGCCCCAGTAGCTGAGGGCCTTGTGCTGCCCGCCGAAGCAGACCTCGTGCTTGTCGTTGGCAGGGATGCTGCCGCTGGTGCAGATGTTGCCGCCCCAGCTCTCGCAGGTGGCGCTCGCGGCGCTCGCCGGGGAGGCCGTGATGCCGATCGCGACGGCGGCCAGGGTGGTGGCCAGCATTCCTGCGCGGGCGAATCGCTTCTTCATTTCCGTTCCTCCGTCCAAAGGCCGACGTCCGGCGGGCGTTGCTCGGTCGAGCACGCCGTCTTCGGTGTCGGTGTGATCAAGCTATGGCGGGCCGTCGGGGTGCCGGTATCGCAGTGGTGCACGGTCGTGGGAGGGCGGACTGTCACCGGTGCACGGTCGGGCCGGCTGCCGGACGGCGCCGGTCCGTGCGGATGCCCGGCCCTGTCGCGTCCGGCCCGTCCAGCTCATCCAACGCGTCCCACTCATCCGGCTCGTCCAGCTCGCCCAGCGCGGCGAGGGCCAGTACCACCTCGTAGACGTCCGCGCCGCGGGACACCAACTGCCGGCGCAGCAGCGACTCGATGGAACGGAGGTGCTCACGCACGGTCTGGGGATGCAGTCCCAGGCGCCGGGCCGCCGCGTCGATGCGGCAGTCGGCCAGGACCCAGGCCCGCAGGGTCCGGCGCAGGCCGCGTGCGTCCGCGTCCAGCACGCCGAGCAGACCCTGCGCCCAGGCCCGGCCGGGGTCGGCGCTGATGAGAGGGCGCAGGCACGGGTGCCGGCACAGTTCGCCGGTGCCCGCGTCCGGTTCGGCGCCCCCGTCCCGCAGACAGAGGGCGGCGTAAAGGGACGTGCGCACCCGTACGTTCTCCAGATCCACTCCCAGCAGGCCCGCGGCCCGTTCCATCCGTGACCGGACGGTGTTGCGGCTCACGCCCATGATCTTCGCCGCTCGTACGGCGGTGAACCGGAGTCCCAGGCTCATCGTCGTGAGCAGCTGGCTCCGGGCGAGCGGGGGTACCGCGTCCAGCGGTCGCAGCGTGCAGGCGGCCCACAGCGCGGCATCGGTGGCGGGAAGGAGGTCCACCAGGTCCGTGTGCGTGGTGTTCCCGGCCAGCCGGGCGGGCATGTACCGGGCCGCGCTCAGGTTCCGGGCCGCGTCCTCGTAGGCCATCGCGACGGACGCCAGCACGTGGCGCCGGCTCAGCCCCATGAACACGTCCGTGCGGGCGGCGACGCAGGCGGACAACTCCGAGATCACGCCGTTCGCCGTCCGCCCGTCGGTGACCGGAACGATCACGGTCACGCGGTCGTCGTACGCGGGGCAGGGCACGACGAGGGCGCGACCGGCGACGCGTTCCCCGCAGTCCCGGGCCACCTCCTCCCGCGCGGTCATGGGCGCTTCCAGGACGCAGACACGGGCCCATTGCGCGTCCAGCAGCCCGGGACTCGCTCCGGCCATCGTCCTCTGGGCGAGGACCACGTCCCCGCCCATCAGCAGTTGGAGCACGGCGAGCCGCAGGTGCCGGCTGCTCGACTCCCCTTCCCGGCGGACGGCGTCCGCGTGCGCCACTCGTAGCAGTAGTTCGAGTACGACGGCCGCGTGCTCGCACAGGCGGGCCGACTCCGCGTCGAAGGGTTGCTCTCGGGTGATGACGAGGACGCGGTACGGTGCCTGATCGCCCAGGCGGTACATCCGTGTGTGGCGGTCCGCTTCGGAGACCACGGCCGAACCGATACTGCCCCGGGCGACGGCCCTCACTTGCTCCGCGAGCCCTCCGGCGCCGCCCGCGATCGCGTCCGGGCCCCTGTCCAGGCCCGCGTCCTGGTGGGCGTCGGCACCCGTGATGTCGGCGGTTCCCTGTACGGCGCCGGCCAGCCAGCCGATGATGCGCCGGGCGGCCGCCTCGGGGCCGGCGGGCCCCACGCGGGCCAGGCGGAGCAGCTCTGCCAGCTGTCCGGCCTGCGGTAAGGCGGCGTTGGTTGACGCTAAAACGTTCATCCTTCTGTCTCCCCCGAAATAAGGCGACATTGCCGTGGAGGGGGCGCCCCCTCCCGACGATCATGCTCGCTGCTCGTCGGGAGCAGTGGAAGGGCTGAGGGGGGAATCGCCGGCGCCAATCTCAATCTCTTCTGGCGACCCATAGGCCCTGCCTAGGGTGGGGCCCATGAAGATCGGAGTGAACGTCCCCAATTTCGGCCCAGGCACTGGCGAGGTGGGCCGCGAGAGAGCTCGACGCGCAGACGGCGGCAGGCACCACGATGTACACCAGCTGCCAGCCGTGCGGGATGTGCGAGGCCGTCATCCAATGGGCGGGACTTCGGCGAGTGGTGTTCGCCCTGTCCAACGAACAGCTCCTGGACATCAGGCCGGGCAGCAGCCGGCCGCCCGTGCCGCAGGACAGCCCCGCGCTGCTCGAAGAGGTACGGGCCGCGGTCGAGCCCTACTACCGCTGATCGCCGGTGACCCGTCTCAGCGGACGTTGAGTGGTTCTCACCGAACCCTGGTGGTTCTCAACGTAGGGATGTCCTGAGTGAACAGCCATGCGGCACCTGGGCCATGCGCCTGGCAGGCATGGAGGCCGGGTGCCCTGGAGAAGGCCTCGGTCGTCCGCGACGGCCCGAGCCCGCCGACGGGTGACCGTCGACGCTGATGGAGCATCCCTCGTCGGTACTCCGAACCCTGCCTGAGACCCGCGGACCGCATGTGCTGAGCGGCTACTGGTTGGCCAGCAGGTCGGTGCGGTGCTGTTCGAGGTCGGTGAGGCCGCCGAGGCCCGTCTCGACCGTGTACTGGCGCACCCCGTCGGGGCCCATCTCCTCGGACACGATGCCGCTGTGCCCGACGAAGCCCCAGCTGCCGCCTGTGTAGACGCCCTTGATCCTGCCGTCCACCGTCCCGACGATGTCGAAGGGCTCGCCGTACACCCGGAAGGTCCAGTGGGTCCGGTACCAGCTGTCCAACTGCTCCGGGGTGGCCAGGAAATGCCCGGCGTCCGGGTTCCGGGAATCGGCGACGAGGTCCTCGGGCCGGTCATCCCCGGTGGCCAGCGCGATGAGGCCCGAGGCGTCGGCCTCGGCAGCGGCCGGATACGTCCGGCCGCGGTGGACCGCGTAGGCCTTGGGGCGGAAGTGGTCAACCTCGTCCAGACGCCGCACCCGGGCGTGCAGAGGCTGCAGCAGATCCTCGTGATGCTCCTCCAGATCGGTGACCTCGTCGCGCGGGAAGACGCCGTAGTAGTCGGTGACCAGACGCTTGAGATGTTCCTTGGCGAAGTGTTCGTCGGAGCCGAGATAGTCACCCTCGAGCGTGGTGGGCGTGGCGGCGCTGCACTTGAAGAGCTCGCCGCGCCAGCGGAACCTCCACGTCACGGCGTACCAGGCTTCCAGATGCTCCGGCGCAACCGGGTATCCCACCGACCCGTCGGCGGCCTCGCGCGGCGCGAGCCCTTCGGGCGCGGGACGGCCGGGCTCGGGCAGCAGCTCGACGTACGGCCACAGCCCGACAGCGCCACGGGCCGGGTGGCGGTCACCCTGGAAGACGGCGGCCTGGCCTTTGACGGGGGAGGGGTGGACCACAGGTGCAGTCACGGTATTTCCACGGCCTTTCGTTCTTGATGAAGCCGGCGGGAGGCCGCCGGGCGTGCGGGCCAGGGCTCTCGTCACGGCCTCCCGCAGTGCCGCGACGCACATCCCTGTCCGAGGGGTTTGTTGTCACGGTGCTGGCACTGGCCGGCAGAGCGGGCATCGAGGTGGGCCGGCATTCGATCGGCGGCACCGAGGAAACCCGCGCGGATGGGCAGGACTTGGCCATCCCAGCTTCCTCTACGCAGGCGGGGGCGGCCGTCCTGCAGATGAAGTCGCGCAAGCTGGTCCGGTTCATGTCGAGGTGAAGGTGGACTCTGGTCGGACCATGGTCCGCGTCAGCCTCGGCCCTGCTCGACCCATGCCGTCTGTTCGGCGAGGGAGTTCAGGGGGTAGGCGTCCACGTCATCCAAGCGCACTTCCGGCTGCTGCTCGGCGATGCCGGCCCGGAATTCCGCGGCCCACTGGGGGTTGAGCCGGTCCAGCACTTCGAGCTCCTTGGCCAGACGGCCGATGCTCAGACGCTGGTGAGGGAAGTGCTGCCGCATGTGCAGCTCCCAGTCGAAGGCCGCGTCCTGGGCAGTGTCGAGGGCGACCCAGTGCAGGAGCTCTTCAAGGCTTTCCGTGGTGCGATGCTCCCTCAGCAGGCCACGTTCCCTCACGGCCCAGTGGAACACAGCGTCATCCACGACGACGTACGGCCGACCGTCATGGGGGCTGAAGGCGATCATGTCGCGTGCCTTCCACCCGTCCAGCTTGGCGGCCATGTCCTCGACAGCGGCTACGACATCCCTCACTCTTATCGTCATGTAGACGATTATTGCACGTGCCGACTCCTCGGGACCAGTCACCTGCAAGAGCGCCAGATGCTCCAACTGAGAAGGTTTGTCCGGGATCGCAGGTCGTTCAGGTTCGGGATTTGCTGCGAGAAGCCGGGGCACGGGCCGGCCGACTGTTACGTCCAAACCAGCGCAACTGGCATCCAGCAAACACCTCGACGGCAATCTGAGGTCACGTGATCGTTCGCACGCCGAACCCGTGATCGTCATCAAGGCGCATAGAGGACGTGCCGTGTTCCTGAACCGCGCAGGCGCAGGCCGGTGCGCTGAAAGAGGCCCGGGGGCGGCTGGCGCGCGGCTTGGTGCAGGGGTGACCGTGACACCGGACTACCTGATCCTGCCCGCCCGCCGACGCCGGGCCGGGGACGACGTGTCAGGCGGTGGCACGAGCGGTCCTCCAGCGGCGCAACCCCGTGGCGGAGAGCTCGATGAGTTCACCACGGGCCAAGTCGTGGTGGGTGGGCTGGAATCCGGCGATGACGGCGAGCCGGGCGCCCTTGGTGGGGTCCCAGATCTCAAGCCCGGATTCCGAGGTGGAGAACAGCAGGCCGTCCGCAGCGAAGAAGCGGCCGTCCGGTCCGCCGAAGGTTGCGACCTCGGCGACCTCGGCGACGACCTCGGCGCCTTCAGTGGCGCCGGATCCGCGGCGGCCGAGGTCGAAGACGCGGGCCCCGGGAACCAGTTCCTCCTCGTCGTCGCCCAGGCCGCCCACGACGAGACGGTCGTCGTCGAGCCAGGCGACGGGGCGGTTCCAGTAGTAGTCGCAGGCCGGCAGTGCCGACCAGCCGATGTCCTGCGCCCAGGCGCGTTCACCCTCGGAGAGCCACTGGTTCAGGTTCCAGGCGACGACCCGCCCCACGGGGTGCCACCACCAGGCGTCCGACGCGATCCTGGTGCCCGCGGGGCTGGGGTACAGCGCGCCGTGGAAGAAGCCCGACCAGGCCGTGCGGGTCTCGCCCATGGGGATGCGGGTCACCGGTGCGCCCGTCGCGGGATCGGCGGCCTCGATGACCCTCCACACGCTGCGGTACAGAACCACGGTGCGTCCGGCGTGCTCGGCGAACGCCAAGGAGAAGGGCACCGTGCTGCTGTAGTACCCGTCGTTCTCCAAGGACATCGTGACGGTGCCGGTGGACAGGTCGAGGACCTGCCCCGTGCGACCGTAGTCGACGACGACCGCGGCGAAGGCTCCGTCCCGGGAGGCGTGCAGCCGCAGGCTCTGCTCACGGCCGCACCAGGGCGTGGTGCCGGCCGGCACGGCGACCGTGCTGCGGGCGGCCTCGGTGCAGCTCGTCGATGTCCCGTCCCAGCGCAGGATCCGTCCGTCGTCGCACAACAGCAGGAATCCTTGCCGAGTCGGCGCGATGTCCACCACCGCCCCGGCCCCGTCGGGAAGCGCCGTGCACTCCACGGCGCCGTCCACGGGCCGGGACGCCTCGATGATCTGCGGGCGGCCGACCACGCCCAGCATGCCGCCCTCGCTCGCGTCGAAGCAGTCCTCGCACACGGCTCCGGTCACCGCCGCAGCGGCTTCGTTGCGGCAGAGCCCGCAGATCCACTGTCGTTCCACGCCCCGGCCGGTGTAGTGGAGGTAGTGCTCAAGAGGGTCGGCGGTCGCGGTGCGGATGTGCTCACACAGGGGCAGACCGTAGGCAGGCGCGTCGTGGCCACAGACGAGGGCCATGGTGGAACTCTCCTAGGAAGGGGGTGAGGGACGGCACGGGCAGACGTGGGCCGGGCCGCGAGCGGCACGGGTACGGGTGTACGGGTACGGGCCGTCAGCGGAGGCCGGGCACGACCGGCTCCGTGGTGATCACCATGCTGGCACGCCGGTATTGGCATCGGCTTGACGCCGGCCGGCACCGGCTTGGCATCGACTTGGCATCCGGCTTCGGCCCCGGGCGGCCGACTGCCCGCGTGCCGGGTTCCGTCACGGACCCTTGATCTCCGGGAGGGACCGTGCGCCCTCCAGGGCTGCGGCCGCACCGAGATCCGAGCCCCACAACCGCGCCACCTCACCGGCCCGCAGGAACGCCGACCGGGCCGCGGCCGCGTCGCCCAGCAGCGCGTACACCTCGCCCAGGGCGAGGCCCAGCGGGCGGGTGCAGAAGGCGGTCGTCGCCGCTGAACCGAACTGGTCGCGCACGGCCTGCAGGTGGGGGACGAGCGCGGCCGCCGCCTCGGTGTCGCGCAGCACACAGGCCAGCCGGGCGCGGGCTCCGAGCCGGACCCCGTAGAAGTGGTCCTTCACGGGGACGGGATCGAACCGAACCGTCCGGGCTTCCTCGACCCTGCCCTGGAGCGCGAGGACCAGTGCGAGCGCCTCTCCTCCGCGCGTCCCCCAGGCCGCGGCCACTGTGCGGGCCAGTGGCTCGATCTCCGCGACCCGGCCCTGGCTCAGCCGGATCGTGATCAGGCCGCGGGCGTGGAGGTCGGCGGCGCGTGGGGCGTTGTGCCGTACGAGCCGCTCCCGTACCTGCTCGTACAGGTCCTCCGCCTCCGCGAACCGGTCCCCGGCGTGGGCGAGCATGGCCAGCGTGGAAAGGCTGGCGGCTTCGGCCTCCGGCATGCGGTAGCGGCGGGCGACGGCAAGGCCGGTGCGGGCGTGCCGCTCGACCGCCTCGGCATCGTTGCCGATCGCGGAGATCATCGCGTCCACCTGTTCACACACCCACCGGTGGGCCGGCAGGTCGTGCCTCTTGGTGAGCGCCCGCAGCTCGGCGACCACGGGAACGCAGCGCGCGGCCTGCGTTTCGTGCGGCAGCAGCTTCGTCATGGTGGTGAGGGCCGCGGCCAGCAGGACGGGGTCTCCCGTACGGCGGGCGAGGGCGAGCTGCCGCTCGGCGGCTTCCTGTGCCTTCCCGTCGGCGTTCTCCGGCGACTCGTCCACCTGCGCCTGCAGCAGTCGGGCGAGATCGGCCGGCGGCAGGTCCGGAAGGGCGACGAGCCGGTCGAGGGTGTCGGCCACGTGCCGGTCCACCGTGGTGTGGCTCCGGGTCAGCCATGGTGTGGGTTCGGTCCACGCGGTGAATGCCGTGACGGCCAGATCCTCACGCGCGGCCTGCTCGGCGATCGCGAGAGCCCGGCGACGGGTCTTGATGGCCGCGTCACCCGATCCGGCCCGGACGTGCGCGCGCAGCAGGGCCCCGAGCAGGCCGACGGCGCGCTCGGCACGTTCGTCCACGGAGGCGGGAATGAGGTCTGCCGCGTCGAGCGCCTGGCCCAGGAGGTCGACGCTCACGTCATGGGCGTAGCGGTGCTGCGCGAGTTCGGCCGCCCGCAGCGCGAATTCCACCGCTTGACCGGCCTTCGCCGGGTCGCAGGCGCGGGTGAAGTGCACAGCGAGTGCCGGCAGGTCGTCCGGTCGCAGGCGGGCCAGGGTGTCCGCCAGCCGTCCGTGCAGCAGGCTGCGACGCAGTCCGGTGAGGTCTCCGTAGACGGTGTCGCGCACGAGCGGGTGGGCGAACGAGACGCGCCCGGGGCTCGGTTCCGTCAGGAGCCCGCTCGTGAGGCACACCTCCAACGCGTCGACGACCACCGCCGGCGACAGTCCGGAGGCCTCGCACAGCACCGCGACATGCGTCTCGCTTCCCGCGACCGCCGCCAGCCTCAGAAGGTCGGCGACGTCGCCCGGAAGCCGCGCGAGCCGCTGGCGTACGACGTCACGGATGCCGTCGGGCACTCCGTCAACCGCCTGTGACGGTTCTCCGCCGGCGGCCAGCAGACGGCTGCTTTCACCGACGAAGAAGGGGTTCCCGCCGGTCCGTTCCGCGAGGACGGCCACGACCTCCGCGTCGACCTCCCGGCCGCAGAGCGAGCGCACCAGGGCACCGACCTCGTCCACAGCGAGTCCGGTCAGTGCGATACGGAACGGATGACGCCGGGCCAGTGCGGCCATCAGCGGGGCGAGGCGCCCGTCGGCGTGCCCTGGCCGGTAGGCGGCCACCACCAGGAGCGGGACCGCGTCGACGCCGGCCGCGCGGCCCAGCAGGGCCAGCGTCTCCTCGTCCGCCTCGTGCACGTCGTCGATGAGCACGGCGAGCGGGCCGCGTGCCGCCGCCGAGGCCAGCCACCGCGTGAAGGCGGTGTGCAGCCGGAAGCGGCCCGCCGTGGCGTCGCCGTACGGGGCGGCCGTGGCGTCCAGCGGATCGATCAACGCCGCCAGCGGTCCCACACGCTCGGGCGGATGGACCCGCGCCAGTTCCCCGAGCGCCTCCGCCCAGGCCCATGCCGCGGGAACCCCGGCGTCGTCGGGGCAGCGGCCGCTCACCACCGTCCAGCCCTGCGTCCGCAGTGAGGCGGCGAAGCGTGCCAGCAGCGCCGTTTTGCCCGCGCCGCCCTCACCCGCGACCAGCGCCACCGCCCCGCCCCGAAGGCCCGCCCGTGCCGCCCGCTCCAGCACCTCCAATTCACATTGCCGCCCCACGAAGGGGTGCGGGGCACCATCCGGCGGCATTCCGCTGCCGACCGCGGCAGGCATGGCGGCAGGTATGTCGGTCACACCGGCCGCTTCGGGTACGTCGGCCACGGGGATCGCTTCTGGTACGTCGGCCACGCGGACCACTTCGGGTACAGCGCCCCCGCCCAGTGGCCTGTCGAGCAGTGCAACGGCCGGACTCTGGACGGCCGGGACCGAGGCGGACAGGACGCCGAGGTCCTGGCAGAGGATGGCCCGCTCCAGCTCCACCAGCCGCGCCCCGACGTCCAGTCCGAGTTCCTCGGCGCACACGGCGGCCGCGCGTCTGAGCGCCGCCAGCGCGTCTCCCTGACGTCCGGACGCCCACAGGCCCAGGGCCAGGATCCGCCATCCCTCCTCACGCAGCGGGTGTCGGCGCACGTGAGCTTCGGCGGCCGGCACCACCTCGTGCGGCTGCCCCGTGCGGAGCCCGCACTCCATCATCAACTCCTGTGCCATGAGCCGCAGTTCACTGAGGCGGGCGATCTCGGCGCCCGCCCACGAGTCCGGGCCCCACTCCTCGTAGGCCTCCCCCCGCCACGAGCCGAGCGCCGCGTCGAGCAGCGGAACCGCCTCTGGGGCGGACACCTGCCGGGCCCGGCCCACCGCGGACTCGAAACGCCGGGCGTCGACGGCGTCGTCGGGAAGCCGCAGGGCGTACCCCTCCGGGCTGCTGACGAGCAGCCGGGACGGTGTACGCACGCGCCGGTCCGGCTCCAGGATGCCGCGCAGATTGGAGACGTAGGAATGCAGGGACGTACGGGGCCTGGCCGGAGGCCGCTCCGCCCAGAGCACCTCGACGATCCGGTCGAGCGGAACACTCTGACCCCGGGCCGCCAGGAGGATCCCCAGGACGGTTCGCTGCTGTCGCCGTCCGACCGTCACCGGCGTTCCACCGACCCGGACGGCAAGCGGTCCGAGAACTTCCACGTGCACCATGATCGGCCAAATGTACCAACGGTAGTCCCGCTGAACGCGCCTGTGGCCGACCGGCCCGATGACCGCCCCGGAGTGCGAGTACACCAGCCGGGGCGGGTGCCCCCGTGCCGCGATGACCACGGCCTGGGAGACGATCTGGTGCTGGAGGCGGGCCTTGCAGTAGGTCGCGTCCAGATAGATGCAGGGAAAGCGGATGTGATCCAGTGGTCGGGTGCGGAACACCGTCAGTTCGGTGTCGAGGTCGCCGCAGATGCGGGACACCTCGGACTTGGAGATCCCGGTGTCCCCACCAAGCTTCGATGAGTTCCTGCAGGATCCGCTGGGCCAGGACCCGCACCAACTCGATTCCGTCCGCCGTACGCAGTGACTCCATCAGCCGGAGTAGGTCATGCTGGGACAAGGCCTTCGCGTCACCTCTCAACGAGCGTCACTACTCGCAGAGTTACGCGATGGCCGCCCCATAGTCAGGGGCTATACCGAGATCACCGGTACACCACTCAGCGCGACACCATCTGGTGATTCGTAGGCCATCCGGGCCGAGCCGCGCGTCATCAACGCACCAGCCGGAGCCATGCACGGACCACGGTCAGAGCACCCGGCGCAGCCGGGTCGGCGAGCAGCAGCTGGGGCAGCTGCGGGTGGGCGAACCGTCGGCACCTTCGCCCGAACGGCTGCCCGGCCCCGGTCAGCTCTTCCGCTCACCCAGGACACAGAATTCGTTGCCCTCCGGGTCGAGGAGGGTCACCCAGTGCTGCTCGTCCTGCACGGTGTCGGCGGGCCGGGCACCGAGGGAGAGAAGCCGGGCGACCTCGGCCTCCTGGTCGTCGGGGCGGAAGTCGGGGTGGAGCCGGTTCTTCGACGTCTTGCCCTCGGGTACAGGCACGAAGAGCAGCCCCGGCATCCGGTCCGGCTCAGGCCGGATCTCGATGATCTCCTCGGATTCGTCGACCACGACCCAGCCCAGAGCCTCGGCCCACCAGCGCCCGAGGGCGATGGGGTCGGAGGAGTCGACGATGATCTGTTCCCATTCGAGTGCCATGGGCGTGATCATAAACAGGGTCGGCCGGCTGCCAGGGCTGGGGGTGACTGCCGGCGACCGCCGGTCCGGTGTGCGGATCGTGTCCGCACCTGGCGCAGGAAAGCGTGCTCGGAAACCGAAACGCTCAAGCTCAGCACAGGTGGGAGCAGCTACCGCACGGCAGCGCGCCACGACTGCACCAACACCAGCGTGGCATCGTGGCGCAACCACGTGGACGTCGACGTGATCGATGAGAGCGACACGGGCGAGCGGCCGTACCGCCAAGCCGAGGTCGCCTGCCAGGTGTTCTGAGAACGAACAGGTGGAGAACGGCGCGGCTGTGATGCACAGCAAGAAGAGAGGACTCGGTGTGCCGGAGCAGAGCGCCACGGATCAGCCCGGCGTGGTGCCTGCGGTCCGTCGGACCGCAGGCACCATGTTCGCCGCCCTGCGCGGTGAACTCACCGCGCACGCTTGGGGCGATCCCGGCTTTGAGCATGAGGCCTACTTGCTCTTCCACCAGCGGTCGCTCGCCATGGGGTTCGACGACAGGTCGGCCGGAGGCGGTTCCGAGGACCGTTTGCGGCGGGCCCCCGGCTTGTGGTTCGCCGCGCGCGACCCGCGGTCGAGGACACCGGTCGAGGTCGACATCAACAGCGGCCGGTACACCTCGGTCCCCGACGTCGCCGAACGGCTCGCGGACTGCCTCCGCCACCTGGAGCAGCCGGTTTTCGCCTACAGCTCGCATGACCTCGTCGGCCGGGACGCCGTCCTCGCGCCACCGTTCGACGACAGTTTCTGGAACGGCCCGCCCCTGCACGGCATGGCGCTGCGCGGGGAACTCACCGAGTGGTCGTGCGACGCGATCGGCTGGCTGGCCGAGGCCCTCGCCGACACTTCCGCCTCACTCGGCGTCCGCACACCGCTGCTCTTCACGGTCACCCGAACCCGGTCGGCCGGCTGACCCTGTCCCAGCGAGCGCGGCGGCGTGATTCTGTGCACACCTGAAGATCACGTGCCGGCGGGGATGGTGGCGCGGAACCTGTGCTCCAGGTCGGCGCCTCGGATCACGCCGTGGGCGTGATAGGTCAGGCCCCACGCGTCGATGGTCGAGCCGTCGGCGAAGAGGCACATGCTCCGCAGGTGGTCACGGTCGATCGGCTCGCCGGACCTGATCCAGCCGCCGGTGTCGCCCTTCCGGTCGCCGAACTGCGTCGTTCCGCCGATGGCAGCGCAGTAGGCGGCCGACGGGTTGCCCTGCGGGTGCTCCGGCAGCGGCGGCTTGCGGACGTACGCGAGCGCGGCGAGGGTCGGCAGGTCGGCAGCGAGGGTGTCGGTCGCGACGACGATGTGCGACGTGTCCTTGGCGGTGAACTCGCACAGCTCCCGCCGGCCACCGAGCGGGGTGAGCTTGGGGCCCGAATCGTAGAACGGCCGGTAGCTCGCCGGGTCGCCACCTTGGGACTTGCACCAGGCCGCCGGGGACTTCGGATAGGACTTCGCGGGCTGGGCGGTGGCCTGGGTCGCCGCGGCGGCGACGGCGGCGATGACGAGGGTGACGGCAAAGACGCGTGCTCGCATTGTGCCTCCCGAGAAGTGTGGGGCTCAGTCTCGGACTGGTTACATGCACCCGTCAACGATGTTCTCGGGCCATTCGAGTCCGTCGGTCTACGGGAGGAGCGTGGCGGGTCGGCCGGCACGGTTCATTCGCCCGCGGTGTCCTCGGCCTCCCAGCGAAGCAGGTCGCCCGGCTGGCACTTGAGTACCTCGCAGAGCGCGGCGAGCGTCGCGAAGCGCACCGCCTTGGCGCGGCCGTTCTTGAGTACCGCCAGGTTGGCGGGCGTGATCCCTACGCGGTCCGCGAGTTCGCCCACGGACATCTTCCGCCTGGCCAGCATCACGTCGATGTCGACGGCGATCGGCATCAGATCACCTCGTCCAACTCGGCCCGCATCTGAGCCGCTTCGACGTCGCGGGCGACGGCCTGGGCGAGCAGCATCCGCAGCACCAGCACGATGAGCGCGACTCCCAGGATGGCCACGCCGACCCCGCCCATGATGAGGGTGACGCCCGGGTCGTCCCGCTGGCCGGGCGCATTGAGGGCCGTGACCGCGAACCACACGAGAGCAGCCGCGACGATCGCGCCGATGATGACGTCCACGTACCGGAAGGCGGCGTGGGAGAACACGGTTCCGCGCCGCACCATCGTTACCAGTCGCCATACACAGACCAGGGCGACCTGGGCCGTGCCGATGCCCAGGATCGTGATCACGCGCAGCGGGGTCAGCGGGAGCGACCCGTCCTCCGGGTCATTCCCGCTGACCAACGCCCACAGCATCAATGTCTGTACGAACACGGTGCCGGTGAGCACCACCATGAGCACGGCGCGCAGCGCGCGCACTGTCAGCTTTCCCATGACCCGTCCTCCCATCGAACTACGATGGGAATCTATCGATTCTCGATAGATGATGCAAGGGCCGGGTCACAGGGTGGGCGGCTCCGCCGAAGCCTTGGAGGCCGCATTGCGGCCGCCCGCCGGGTGCGGAAGATTGATCTCATGACGGTTCAGGAGGCGGCAGTACTGATCGTCGGTGGCGGGCCTGTCGGGCTCACCGCCCGAGCGCTGCTGGAACGCTGGGGCGTACGGGCTCTGCTGGTCGAGAAACACGGCGAGCTGTCACCCTTCCCACGTTCCCGGCTGGTCAACGTGCGCTCGATGGAGATCTACCGTCGGCTCGGGCTCGCCGACAGGATCACGGCCCGTGCGTTCCCACCCGAGTACGGTCGCATCCGCTTCCGCGACACCCTGCTCGAACGGGACTTCGCCACAGCGGCCATGGTCGGGATCAACGCGCCGGTACCCGAGAGCCCCGTGACCGGCGTGGTCACCTCACAGGACCGGCTGGAACCCACCCTGCTCGCCGCAGCGGAGGCACCCATGCGGTTCGGGGTCGAGCTCGTCGACCTGACCGAGGAAGCCGACGGCGTCGTGGCCGTGGTCGTCGACCACCGAAGCGGTGAGGAGACACGCGTCCGTGCCCGTTACGTCCTCGCCGCCGACGGTGCGAACTCCACCGTCCGCCAGATGCTGGGAATCGACACCACCGGCCCCCGGGAGATGGGAGGCTTCACCACCGTCGTGTTCGACGCCGACCTCAACCACTGGAGCGCCCACCAGCCCGCCGGCGTCTACTTCACCGCGCACGGCATGTTCGCCCCGCTCTACCCCGAAGGAGGCTGGGCCTGGTTCGTCCCCACGCCCGAGGACGTCGCGCACGCCGACTGGCCCGGCCTCGTGTCACACGCCCTCGGATCCGGCGACGAGGTGCAAGTCCGCGTCCTGCGGGTTCAGCACTGGGTGATGAACGCGTTCGTCGCGGAGCGCTTCGGTCACGGCCGGATCCTGCTGACCGGCGATGCCGCGCACGCGGTCCCCATCGTCGGCGGCCTGGGAATGAACGCCGGCATCGCCGACGTGCACAACGTGTGCTGGAAACTGGCGGGCGTTCTCCACGGCTGGGCCGACCCGAGCCTGTTGGAGACCTACGGGGCGGAGCGGCAACCCGTCGCCCACCAGACCCTCCGCCAAGCGGTGGCCAACACCAAACTCCTGCTCGACGTGCAAAGCCGGCGCCGCGAGCAGCGCCAGGCCGGTGAAGCGGCGCCGGTCCATGTCGAGCTCCCCTGGACGGACCGGTACTTCGCCCAGCTCGGTCTCGTGCTCGGCGTCACCTACCACTCCGACGCCGTCCTCACCGACGACAGCACCCCACCCGATCCCTCCGGCATGGGCACGGACTACGTCCCCACCGCCGAACCGGGCCATCGCATGCCACACCTCTGGCTCACCCGCGACCGCTCCACGCTCGACGCCTTCGGCGAATGGTTCACCCTGCTCACCCCGGCCCCCGCTAGCTGGGAGCAGCGCGTCGACGCGCCGTGGCCCCTGCGCGTCGAGACCCTTCCCGGCGAGCACGCCGGCCTCTGCGGTCTCGGCCCGTACGGAGCGCTGCTCATCCGGCCCGACGGCCACATCGGCGCCCGCTGGCCCGACGGCCCACCGAGCGACGTCACCCTCCACCACGCCCTCGCCGCGATCACTCGCTCGACACCCCCCTGACGGTCACGCCTGACGGTCACGTCGTCCGTGCCGCGCCTTCCGCTGGGCCCGGTCGCGCCGCGGCGTTCCTTTCCCGGGCATTCGCCTGCCATGCGCGTCCCATCGCCCGGAAGAGCGCCGGATACACCCCCACGTACCGGAAGGGCTTGATGGCTGCCATGTACAGGGCGCCGAACAGCCCGTTCGGCTTCACCAGGACGGCCATCTGGCCGCGGTAGCCACCGGTCCCGTCCCGCACCCAGCCGATGTGCATCACCGCGTGCACGGTCCGGTTGGCCATCTCGGCCGCCCACTCGTCGTGCAGTTGGTAGAGGGAGGTGAACGGAACCGAGCGGGGGTCGGTCCCCCTGGGGCCCTCGCGGAGGTCCGCCGGAAGCCGGTCGAGCAGTGTCTCCACCCGGGTGCCGATGCCGGCGTCGGATTTGTCCCAGCCGAGCAGCTTTCCGAGCTTCCAGCGAAGCGCGAAGAGTGCCCGGTACGTGGGGGAGGAGATGGTGTTCTTGTCGCCCCCGCCGTCGGTGATCTGGCGTACGAGGTGGTGGAGGTCGTCGGGGCCGCCGGGTGTCGGCAGTGCCCATACGTCCTCGACGTGGAAGTCGCCGGCGATCTCGTGGATCCGCCAGGGGCGGGAGGTGTGTGCGGTCGCGGGCAGTCTCATGGGCGGACCCCTGTCTATACGATGGCGTATAGATCAAGGATAGACCCATCTATACGGACCCGTATAGATGGGGGGTGGGAAGGAAGGGAGACGCATCATGGCCGTGGCCCGCACGCCGCGCGGCAAGTGGATCGAGGAG
Source organism: Streptomyces sp. C36 (assembly GCF_040932295.1). NCBI lineage: Bacteria > Bacillati > Actinomycetota > Actinomycetes > Kitasatosporales > Streptomycetaceae > Streptomyces > Streptomyces sp. C36. The sequence goes on from NZ_JBFQGI010000001.1 coordinate 885,969, forward strand.
GGCATGAAGGCGCTGTCCGCCGGCGGCCCGGAGGCCGTCCGGATCGAGTCGCTGGCGCAGTCGCTCGGCGTCAGCAAAGGCGGCTTCTACGGGTACTTCCGCAACCGCGACGCGCTGCTCACCGAGATCCTCGACACCTGGGAACGCGAGGTCACCGAGAACGTGATCGAGCGGGTCGAGAGCGACGGGGGAGACGCCAGGGCCAAGCTGATACGGCTGTTCGCGATCGCCTCGACCGCGGACGATCCGATGAGAGGCATCACGGCCGAACTCGCGATCCGCGACTGGGCCCGCCGCGACGAGGCCGTGGCGCAGCGCCTCCGGCGGATCGACAACCGGCGAATGGAGTACCTGCGCTCACTCTTCGGCTCGTTCTGCCCCGACGAGGACGACGTCGAGGTCCGCTGCATGCTCGCCTTCTCGGTGCGCGTCGGCCACCACTTCGTCGCCGCCGACCATGGCACACGCAGCCGTGCGGAGGTGATGGAGCTGACCAGGAGATGGCTGCTGAGGTAGCGCCTGCCACGGGCGCGCCCGCCGGCCTTACGAGAGCCGGAAAAAATTTTCGGCGGCGATGTCGAGAACCCGTGCCCGGCTCCGTCCCAGGGGTGAACGCGACCACAATGGGTCGCACCAGCCCTGAGGAGAAGCACGATGGCCAAGTACTTGCTGCTCAAGCACTACCGCGGCGCTCCGGCCGCGGTCAACGACGTGCCGATGGACCAGTGGACGCCGGAGGAGATCTCGGCCCACGTGCAGTACATGAACGACTTCGCGGCCCGTCTCGAGGGGACCGGCGAGTTCGTCGACGCTCAGGCGCTCGCCCCCGCGGGGACGTGGGTCCGGTACGACGGCGAAGGCCGCCCGCCGGTCACCGACGGCCCGTTCGCCGAGACCAAGGACCTCATCGCCGGCTGGATGGTGATCGACGTCGACAGCTACGAGCGCGCCGTCGAGCTGGCCGGCGAACTGTCGGCCGCCCCGGGGGCGGGCGGGAAGCCGATCCACGAGTGGCTCGAGCTGCGCCCGTTCCTGACCGCGCCGCCCACCGTCACCGAGTGACCTCTCCGGTGCCTCGGATGGACGAGGCGCTGCTCCGGAGCCTCACGCCGAGCGTGCTCGGGATCCTCGTCCGCCGCGGAGCCGACTTCGCGGCGGCCGAGGACGCCGTACAGGACGCGCTGGTCGAGGCGGTCCGCGTCTGGCCGGCCGACCTGCCGCGGGACCCGAAGGGCTGGCTGGTCACCGTGGCCTGGCGCCGGTTCCTCGACGCCACCCGGGCGGACGCCGCCCGCCGCCGGCGCGAGGACCTCGTCGACGAGGAGCCGGCGCCCGGGCCCACCCCCGCGGGGGACGACACGCTCCAGCTCTACTTCCTGTGCGCCCACCCGTCGCTGACGCCGTCGTCCGCGGTCGCCCTCACGCTGCGCGCCGTCGGCGGGCTCACCACCCGCCAGATCGCCCAGGCCTACCTGGTGCCCGAGGCGACCATGGCGATGGGGGCACCCCCCGGCCGGAGGCTGGGGGAGCATCAGCCGTGCCAAGCGCACGGTCTCCGGCGTGCGGTGTCGACCGGCCCGGCGACGTCGCCACCGTGCTGCGCGTCCTCTACCTGGTCTTCAACGAGGGCTACTTCCGGCGATGTCGACCTCGCCGCCGAAGCCATCCGGCTCACCCGGCAGCTCGCGGCCGCGATCGACCACCCCGAGGTGGCGGGGCTGCTCGCCCTCATGCTGCTCCACCACGCCCGACGCGCCACCCGGACCGCGCCCGACGGCAGCCTGGTGCCGCTCGCCGAGCAGGACCGCGGCCGGTGGGACACCGGGTCGATCGCCGAGGGCGTCGAGATCCTGCAGGCGGCCCTCGCCCGCGACCGGCTGGGCGAGTTCCAGGCCCAGGCCGCCATCGCGGCACTCCACGCGGACGCGCCCACCGCGGAGGAGACCGACTGGGTGCAGATCGTCGAGTGGTACGACGAGCTCGTACGCCTGACCGACAGCCCGGTCGTCCGGCTCAACCGCGCGGTGGCCGTCGGCGAGGCCGACGGCCCGCGCGCCGGGCTGGCGGCACTCGCCGCGCTGGACGACTCACTGCCCCGCCACGCAGCGGTGGCGGCGTACCTCCACGAGCGCGACGGCGACCCGGCGACGGCGGCACGGCTGTACGCCGAGGCGGCCCGAAAGGCATCCAACCTCGCCGAACGCGACTACCTGACGCGCCAGGCCGCCCGGCTCAACGCCCGCCGGTGCCGCTGACGGGACGACTACCGAGCCCCGCCCAGGTGTGCCATCAGCGCGGCAGCGTGGAGCCCCGAGCGCATTTCCGGTCAAGTTGCTCAAGTGGACTAGCGGCGAGCTCATGCCTGCCCGTAGCTTCCTGCATGCGAGACAGCGTGGACATACTCGATCATCTTTGGAGATCACCATGAATGTCCGTCAGCGAATCGCAGCAACCGGGGCCTGCCTCGTCCTCGCAGCCGGAGGCGCCCTCGCTTCCGCTCCTCCCGCTTCCGCCTCCTCCGGTTCCGCCGACGCCCTCTCGTGCGGCGCCCGGGGAGTTCGAGGCAGCGGGGGACACTACGGCTCGGCGATCACATGTTACGGAGGGTCGTTCACCGGCGTCATCGACTGCCGCCGGTTCGACACCGGCTACGTCTACCGCCACTTCGGGAACCGGGCGCCGTCCGGCGGTACATCGACCGTCTGGTGCGACCTCAACGCGGGCGTCATCAACGCCTACGGCACGCCCTCCTGACGGTGGTGAGACTGCCGCGCCCCGTGCTCGTCACGGTCCTCGTGGCACCGGTGGTCGCAGGCGCGGCCGCGCTGGCGGCGTACACCGCCCCCGAGGAAGCAGCCGAACCTCCGCCAACGCCACCCCTGCGGACAGTGCGGGAACCACGCGAGCTGACCGGCACGGAGAAAGACACACTCCATTCCGCCGAACAGCTCCTGTTACGCGACTGCATGCGCGAAAAGGGCTTCGAGTACCGCCCTGTCCCGCGTGAGCCGGTGCCCGATGCCCGCGAGTTCCCCTACGTCATCGAGGACACCGACTGGGCCCGCCGACACGGCTACGGCACCGACATCGAGCGCCGCATGAGCGAGCTTCGTACGAACGACCCCAACCAACGCTACTTCCGCGGTCTGCCCGCCGAGCAGAGGGCCAAAGCACTCGCCGCCGCCAACGGCACACAACCGCAAGGCCTCACCGCCACGGGCCCCGACGGTGTGAGGCTCACCCGTAGCCCTCAGGGATGCCGGTCGGAGGCCGAACGTACCCTCTACCACGACCTCGGGGCCTGGTTCCAAGCCCGGGCCACGCGGGACGCGCTGCGCCAGATGCGCATCCAGAACGTGACGTCCGACGCCGAGTACGCTCCCGCCACCCGGGCCTGGGCCCGTTGTATGCGGCAGGCCGGTCACGACTACGCCGACCCCGCCGCTCTACGCCGCAGCCTGCCGCCCCCGGAACGGCCCCTGCCCAGAGCACAAGAGGTCGCACTGGCCCTGGCCGAGGCGAACTGCGCTCACACCTCCGGCCTGGCCGAAACGGCGAAGCGACTCGACCGGAAACACGACGCACAACTGCGGGGACGCCACGCGTCCGAAGTGAACACCGCATCCCGGCTCCAGCTCGAGGCGCTGCCTCGTGCGCGCGAGATCGTCAGGGCAGGCTGACCGCTCGGTCGCACGCCGCACAGCCGCACAATCGCTCGCCACAGACCTCCTGCCCCGATATCCGCCGGCACCACGACGGCGGAACCCGGAACAACAAGAGAGGACACGGCAGCATGAGAACCCTGCGCACGCTCATGGTCAGTACGGCGGTCGCCGCACTGGCCGTCACGGCCGCGCCCTTCGCGGCTCAGGCAGCGGAACCCGCCCCGCCGCCCACCGTCGCCGGGCCCGACTCCATCAAGGCACCGGACGGCAATCTGTACGCCTGGTACCACCTGAACTACCAAGGTCCCGCCTGTACCTGGGCAGGCAACTCCTCGAACTGGGGCTCGTGCAAGAACCAGGCGACCTCACTGTGGAACAACGGCTACCCGGGCAACCTGGACGACGTCTGGGTCTACTGGGGCAGCGGATACACCGGCGCCGGTCGGGGCGTCTACAACGGAGTCGCCCTGCCGGACCTCCGGCAGTACACCTTCGACGCGGGCACCGGCAGAGGCGCCGGCGAGCAACTGAACGACAACATCGCTTCCCACAGGTGGGTCAACCTCCCTTGACACCCGCTGACCCGCTGATCCGCTGATCCGGTCAGAGGTGTGAAAGCCACTCCGCTCCCGTCCCTGCGGGGACGGGAGCGGGTTCCCGTGCGGCGATCACCCGCAGTCACCGCCGCCCCAGGTGGCACCGGGCGTGTGGGCCATCAGGAGGGTCAACACCGCGAACGGGATCGCCAGGACGTTGAACCACACACTGATGTAGGCGAGCAGACCGGACCTCGTCGACCAGAGACCCACGGCGCACTGCCGGCGGATGCTCTTGGCTGCCAGAACGCAGACGACGACGGCGGCGATGCCAAGGGCCAGGCCGGCCCAGGCGGCGACGTATTCCGTCGGTGGGACGGACGCCCGCACCACCTTGCAGGGCCTCGACCGATCAAGTCGGTGACCTGCGGTGACCTGCGCGGACCAGGCACTGACCACCCCCAGGACGGTCATGACCGGGACGAGCAGCGCCTGGACCCTCAAGCGGGTCGGGACGGGGTGCTTCGCCGTGGTGTCGTCGAGTGGTGTGCAGGAGGGAGTGGTCATCAGTACTCGTCAGGGCGGGCTCGGGGTGGGTGCGTGGGGTGCCCGAGATCAGGGGTCGGCGGCGGCGTGCTGTTGCCATGGACCGCTCGGCCACACCGGCCACCGGGGCCGGCGACGGGATTTGAACCCGCGAGGGGCTGTTGCCCCAGAAGGATCCGCCACCTGCGCACCGGGCACCCCGGCGCGGCAGCAGTCTACCGAGGGGTGGGGCCTACGCCGCCACGGGTTTTGCGGGCGGCGCGACGGTCCACCACGCCTTGTGCGACTCGGCAGAGCGTGGCGAGCGAAGTGGCAGGATGTGGGGATGGCGACGAACCAACCGTGGGCAGGACTTCACGACGACCTGCTGGCGGCGAAGACCCTGGTGTACGACCCGAATGGCTTTACGTGCTCACAGCCGGTGCCCGAACCGGAGAGTGCCGAATACGTGGCTCACGGCTTCACGCTCGACGGGTTGTCGGTCAGGTTCCGCGTGGGCAAGACCACCCCGACGAAGGTCGGCCAGTTCGTCACCGTGTGGCAGCGATCCGTGGAAGGCCCGATCCGGCCCTTCGACGCCGATGACGGGGTTGATCTCTTCGTCATCAGCAGCCGCGACAGCGGCCACTTCGGGCAGTTCGTGTTCCCGCGAGAGGTGCTGTGCGAGCGCGGCATCGTCTCCCGGAACGGGTCCGGCGGGAAGCGGGGGTTTCGCGTGTACCCGCCGTGGGTGACCACGACCAATCGCCAGGCGAGCAGCACCCAGGCGTGGCAGGTGAACTACTTCCTGCGTCTCGGGCATGAGGACGGGCCCGTCGACGTGGCGCGTGCGCGAGCCTTGTACCACCCGTAGGCGAACCAAGGCGTGGAGGGCTCGCGGTGTCATGTGCTCGCCGTTCCCCGTCGGCTGGGTGCACCGGGGGTTAGCCCTACCTGGAGCTGGGCGGGTAGCAGGATCGCTGCGGGTGCTCGTGTCCGGACATGCTGGGACCGGCAGATACCGCTGATGTTCCAGTGAATCCGTGGGAGTTGACTCGTGCGCGAGCAGACATGGCAAGAGTTTCGTGGTTCCAAGCGGCGAGGCGGTCGGCGCAGAGCCGTGCCGGCCGCGGTCGCGGTGGCCGTGGGCGTGATGACGATGGGTGTCCTGGCGCCGCCCGCGGCGTTTGCCGCCTCCAGGCCGGATACCGTCCAGCAGGGCCTGGACACGCTGGTGCGCGCCGACGGCGTGCCCGCCGCGTTGGCGAGCGTCAAGGACCTCGAGGGCCGCACGCGCACCTACACGGCAGGGGTGGGTGACCTGGCCACCGGGGCGAAGGTGCCGGTTGACGGTCAGGTGCGGATCGGCAGCAACACCAAGACGTTCACCGCGGTGGTCGTGCTGCAACTGGTCGGCGAAGGGAGGATCGGCCTCGACGCACCCGTCGACACCTATCTGCCCGGCCTCGTCCGCGGGGAGGGGATCGACGGAGGCCACATCACCGTCCGTCAGCTCCTGCAGCACACCAGCGGACTTCCCAACTACAGCGATTACCTCGGCGACGACATCCGTCACTACGAACCCGGCGAACTCCTCGACATCGCTTTCCGGCACAAGGCCGACTTCGCCCCCGGGACGAACTGGAAGTACAGCAACACGAACTACGTACTGGCCGGCCTGATCGTCCAGAAGGTCACCGGCCGGCCCATCGCCGAGGAGGTGGATCAGCGCATCATCAAGCACATCGGGCTGCGCCACACCTACTTCCCCGCCCCCGGCGACGCGACCATCCGAGAGCCCCATCCCAAGGGCTACTACCAGGAATCAGCAGGCGCGCCGCTGCGCGACGTCACGGAAATGGACCACTCCTGGGCCTGGGCGGCCGGTCAAATGATCTCCACCGACTCCGACCTCAACCGGTTCTTCGGCGCACTCCTGGCCGGCCGACTCCTCCAGCCGGCCCAGCTCGCCCAGATGCGCACCACCGTCCCCGCTGAATACCTCGGCTCCGGCGCCCGCTACGGACTGGGACTCGTGAGCAGGCCGCTGTCGTGCGGCGGTGTCTACTGGGGCCACGGCGGGAGCATCCCGGGGTACGAGACCCGGGGCGGCGCCACCGACAAGGGCCGCGCCGCCAACATCGCGGTGACCGTCCAGGCGACCGACAAGGAAGTCATGAAGCGTGCCGAGAGGGTCGTGGACACGGCCCTGTGCCGCTGAACCACGCCTCCCAGGTCCGCCGACGGCCGTTTCCTGGTGGCGACGCCACCAGGCTGCGGGCTCGTTGGCGGCCCACGGGCCGTCTACCGTCGAAGCATGACCACCCACACCGAAAACGGCCCTGACGTCCGGATCGCCGAGCGCTTTCTCACGGCGTACCGGTCACACGACTGGGAGGCGCTGCGCGCCCTGTTCACCGCTGACATCGCCTGGAGCATGCCCGGCACCGGGACCATATCCGGCACCGTCCACGGCGCGGATGCCGCGATCGACCGGGTACGGGAGATCGTCGGGAGGGGGCTGCGGACGGAGCTGCTCCATGTCCTGTCCGGCCAGTACGGCGTCACCCTGTCGCTGCGCAACACAGCCGTGACGCCCGACGGTCGTACCCTCGACGAGCACCTCGCGACCGTGCTCACCATCCGGGACGGGAAGATCACGGCCATCGACAGCTACCTGTCCGATGTGGGCGGGATGAACGCCTTCTTCTGCTGACTCGCGTCGAGCGCTTCGGTCATGGCCTGGGTGCCGATGACGTTGAGGAGCCTGAGTCGGCCGGCGGTGTCGCTGCCAGGAGTGGCGGTGCAGGCGACGATGCGCAGATCGCTGCCGGGAGCCGTGAGCACGTCGCAGTCGAAGGTGAATGTGCCGACGTCGGGGTGATGGACGGTCTTGGTGTCCGACTCATGGACGCCCACGATGCCCGTGTCCCACAGGCGTGCGAAGTCGGTGCTGACACCCCGGAGGTCGTTGATCAGCATGCGCAGGCCGGCATCGGCCGGGTAGCGGGCGGTCGCTGCCCTGAGATCGGCGACCACGGCCGCCTCGAACCGGGCCTCCTGCTCGGGGGCGTGGCTGACACGGCTCGGCAGACCGGCGAAGTGCCGCCAGGCGATGTTGCGCTCGCGTCCGCGCTGCGCGGACGCGTCTCCGAACACCGCGGCCCACAACGGGTTCCACAGAATCAGGTTCCATGCGGCGTCATGCACGCTCAGCGGTGAGCCGTCCAGTTGGTCGAGCAGCCTTCGCACCCCCGGTGGGATGTGCGTCGACAGCTGCCCGGGGCCCGGCGCGGGCCGGCCCGCGAGGCGGTACAGGTATTCGCGCTCGGCTGCCGACAGTCGCAGGGCGCGGGCCAGCGCGGACAGGACCTGCGCCGACGGGGAGGTGGCCCGGCTCTGTTCGAGGCGGGTGATGTAGTCCACCGACAGGCCGGCGAGCTGTGCCAGTTCCTCGCGGCGCAGCCCGGCCGCCCGGCGTACTCCGCCCGCGGGCAGTCCGACGGCCTCGGGGGTGATCCGGTCCCGCCAGCCGTGCAGGGCTCTGCCCAGTTCCCTGGATTCGTTCATCGTCCCAGTATCGCGTTGCCGTTCCCGGACAGCCTGGTACTGCCAGTCCACTGGCTGAGGCGGGCACTGTCTGTTTTCGTGCGGTGCGAGGAGGGTGGAGGCACCACCCACCCACCGATCACGGAGCGGACATATGACCATCACATTGATCACTGGAGCGAACAAGGGCCTGGGTTTCGAGGCCGCCCGCCGCCTGGTCGAGGCCGGGCACACCGTCTACGCCGGGGCACGCGACGCACAGCGCGGCCGGGAGGCGGCCGGCAGGCTCGGTGCCCGCTTCGTGCAGCTCGACGTCACCGACGAGGATTCCGTCAAGGCTGCCGCCGAATTCGTCCGTGCGGACGCCGGCGGCCTCGACGTCCTGGTCAACAACGCCGGGATCGTGGGCGCGCGCAAGCCCGTCGGCGAGGTCACCGGGGCCGACATGCTGACCACGTACGACACGAACGTCTTCGGCGTCGTGCGCGTCACGCACGCCTTCCTGCCGCTGTTGGAGGCGAGTGACGCCCCGGTCGTCGTCAACGTCGGCAGCGGTCTGGGCTCGCCGGCGGCATGCGCCGACCCCGGCCGGGTGGAGTTCCAGGTGACGGCGCTGGACTACAACTCCTCCAAGACCGCACTGGTCATGGTCACCTCGCAGTACGCCAAGGCTTTTCCCGCCATCCGGTTCAACGCCGTCGACCCCGGCTACACCGCCACCGACCTCAACGGCCACACGGGCACGCAAACCATCGAGGAGGGGGCGGAGATCATTGTCCGCATGGCCTCGATCGGCGCCGACGGCCCGACCAGCGGCTTCTTCGACAGGACCGGCCCGGTCGTCTGGTAGTGATCCGGTCGCTGATGCGTTGGCGATGGCAGCCCAACGGATAAGCGTCGCAACTCAAGCGGGTGCGGGCCCGTGCGGCGCCCTGATCACCCTTGGCCGCCGGTGCTCTCCGTACCCTCCAGGGGCTCGACGACGGGGCAAAGCAGGCCAACGGTGCTTCGGGCGCCCGTGAGCAGAAACGGTTACTGAGTCGGTTCCGGCCATGGCCTCGGCATATTCACCGCGCGCCGGGCGCACATCCGGGCCAGGGCGGAGGCCCGGTGCGCTGCGATGCCAACCCCATGTCCTGATAGGGCACATTTCGCGCCGGTGGCGCATTGGCGCCGCTGCGGGCCGGCCGGGCGCGCCCGTACGTTTTGCGTCGTTGGTCGCGTAAGCGAACCCGTCCTCGTCCACAACGGAGGCCCTCGGGATGTCGCTGTTCCCCTACAAGCAGTCCTTCGCCGGATCCACCGTCCCGCCCGACTGGAAGCTGTACGGCTCCGCGAGGATGACCGGCGAGGGCTGGCTCAGCCTCACGCCCGCCACGACGTTCCAGGCCGGGACGGCCCTGCTGAACGTCGCCTTCCCCAGCAGCGACGGCATCTCGGTGCAGTTCGACCTCGCCGCCTACGGGAGTGGCGACCCCGCCGACGGACTCTCGTTCTTCCTCATCGACGGCGCGTACGAGACCGGCGTGGGCGGTCCCGGCGGAGCCCTCGGCTACGCCTGCTACCGCAAGGGACAGCCGGACAAGCAGCCCGGCGTCTCCCACGGCTACGTCGGCATCGGCGTGGACCAGCACGGCTCGTTCTCCAACCCGACCCAGGCGGGGGACACCGGGCCCGGGACGAGGCCGGACAACGTCGTGCTGCGCGGCTCGGGGGACGGGTACGACGGGTACCGCTACCTCGTGGGCGCTGCCCTGCCCCCGCTGAGCCTCGAGCGTGCGAACCCCACCCGCGTCCTCCTGTCGATCAGCGACCGCAAGGTGTCGGTCTCCGTCCGCAAGGACAACAACTGGCAGCGGCTGATCGACGGTTACGACCTGCACGCCGCCGCGGGCCAGGCCCCGCTCCCCGGCACGCTCAAGCTCGGCCTGTCGGCCGCCACGGGCGCGCTCACCAACAACTACGAGGTCCGCGACCTCGAGGTGACGCTCCCCGCCGAGTTCCCGCTGGCGATGACGGGCCCGCAGTCCATCCAGGCCGGCTCGCAGATCGGCTACCGGATCACGGTCGAGAACAAGGGCCCCAACGCCGTTCCGGACGCGAAGGTCACCGGCAAGCTGCCGACGGAGGTGACCGCCCCGGCCTTCGGCACGCTCGAACTCAGCGGCGGCGCGACGGCGGGCACGGGCAGCATCACGGACGGGACGTTCACGCAGCCGCTGAACCTTCCGGTGGGAGGAAAGGCCATCATCCCGCTGAACGGCACGGTCAAGACCGGCACCACCGGCAGCATCACATGCGATGCCACGGTCACCTCGGAGACGCGCGCCAACATCGCGACGAAGCACTCCGACTCCGTCACGACCACGGTGACGGCACCACCGACCGCCGAGGTCCCGCTGGGCATGCGCGGGCCGGCCACGGCCGACTCGGGCAAGCCGATCTCCTACACGATGACGGTGGAGAACAAGGGACCGAACGCCGTTCCCGCAGCGAAGATCACGGGCACCCTCGCCGCGCACATCACCGGGGCGAAGCTCGAGACGCCCCAGCTTTCCGGGGGCGCGACGGCCGGCCAGGGCACCGTTTCCGGCACCGACTTCACCCAGCCCCTGAACCTGCCCATGGGCGGCAAGGCCGTCATCCGCATCACCGGCACGATCGAGCAGAACTTCACCGGCGACCTCACCAGTACGTCGAAGATCGAGACCCCGGACGTCACCAACACCTCGCCGGACAAGACCGGATCCGTGACGACGACGGTAGCCGCACCGAAGATCGACATCACCATCAAGGCGAAGAACGGCTTCGAGCAGAGCTGGCCCGAGGAGTACAAGGGCTACGTCTGGTCGTACACCTTCACGCTGGCGGCCAGCAAGAACCGCATCCAGCAATGGCAGCTCTCCTTCGACGGGCTGCCCGCGGGAAGCCGCTTCAACCCGGCGTACAAGGACCACTGGTACACAGTGGTGAAGGACGGCAGCGCGGACGGGCACGTCATCATCGAGTCGCCCGCGACGGGTCACAGCATCGAGCCCAACACACCGCTGGACGTGCAGGTGCAGGTACTGCACCACTCGCTGGCCGAGTCCAACGAGGGCCTGGTCTACAACCTCCAGGGCATCGCCCTGAAGGAAGGGAACAGCTGAGACACCGGTGGGGCCCCGCCTCGGCGGGGCCCCACTTGGGGCGGCCCAAGAGGCCGTGTTGTCACGCCTCCGCGACCGCCTCCAGCGGGCTCAGGGCGGCTGCCCGGCGGGCCGGGAGGGCGGCCGCTGTCGCGCCGATCGCGAGGGAGAGCAGGCACACGAGGAGCAGCGTCCCCCAGGGCAGCGCCAAGGAGTACTGCTCCATCGCGCCGTTGGCCAGCGAGCCGACGGCCCAGGCGCTGAACAGGCCGCCTGCCAGGCCGAGGAGGGTGCCGAACGCGGCGACGGTGACCGCTTCCAGGCGGATCGTCCGCCGGATGCCGGCGCGGTCCATGCCGATGGCGCGCAGCACGCCGATCTCACGGGTGCGTTCGGCGACCGACATGGCCAGGGTGTTCACGATGCCGAGCGAGGCGATCACGACGCCGATGACGAGCAGCCCGTACATCAGGGTCAGCAGATCGCCCGTGGCGCCGGCGGCCTCTCGGACGAGTGCCTTTCGGTCCTGCACCTTCAGCAGCGGGTTGTTGCCCACGGCGGTGCGCAGCCGATGCTCGGTGGCCTTGGAGACCGCGCCGCCGCTGTCGGTGCGGACGAGGATCCGCTGGACGGAGCCGGGCTTGAAGCTGTTCTGCTGGACTTCGGCACGGGAACCGAGTACGCCGTCGGCGATGGGGTTGTCCTTGTAGACGGCCACGACGGTGTACTTCTTGAAGTCCTGGCTGCGGCCCATGCCGGCGTTGATCCTGCCGCCCGCGCTCACCCCGTGTTCGCGGGCGACGGTGCTGGAGACGGCGATCCGGCCCGGCCCGAGGTCCGCGAGGGAACCGCTGGTGAGGTCGAGCTTCATGACGTCCTTCACGGTGTCGGGCTCGACGCCGGAGATGCCCTGGACGCTGCCGCCGATGACCACGGTGGAGTCGGCGACGGCGGTCGCGGTCCGTACCCCGGGGGTGTCGGCCACGCGCTGTACGGCGGCCGGGTCGATGGCGACCGTGGCGGTGCGGGTGCCGATCACGTAGTCGGCGCCGAGGCCGGCCGCGGCCCGGTGGTCGAGGGCCTGTCCGGTGGAGTTGCCGAGAACGGCGAGCCCGGCGACGAGTGCCGTACTGATCATCAGGGCGGAGGCGGTGGCCGCGGTGCGCCGCGGGTCGCGCAGCGCGTTTTCCTGCGCGAGATGGCCTGTGATCCCGAAGTGGCGGGTCAGCCGTCCGATCAGCCGGATCACGGGGGTGGCGAGCAGCGGCGCGAGCACGATCATGGCGATGACGAGGACGGCGCAGCCGAGCATCGCGCTGTTGAGGTTCTTCTCCGAGGCGTCCTTCGCTCCGGTGAGCGAGATCAGCAGGCCGGCGCCGACGACGAGGAGGACAGGACCGGCCACGGCGCGGATGCGGGACCGGGTGGCGGAGGGCGGCTGTTCGGCCGAGCGCATCGCCTCGACGGGCGCGACCTTCGCGGCCCGGCGGGAGGGCAGCCACGCGGCGAGTACGGTGACGCCCACGCCCACGCCGAGCGCCGCCACGATGGAGCGCGGGCCGATCACCAGGGGGCCGCGGGGCAGCGGGTCGGCGCTGGTGCCCAGGATGTCGGGGAGCACCGAGGCGATGCCCAGGCCGACTACGAATCCGGCCGCCGACGCGGCGAGGCCGATCAGGAGGGCCTCCCAGAGGACGGAGCGGACCACCTGGCGGCGCGAGGCGCCGATCGCCCGCAGCAGCGCGATCTCGCGAGTGCGCCGGTTGACGAGCATGGTGAAGGTGTTGACGACGAGGAACGAGCCGATGAACAGCGAGACCCCGGCGAAGACCAGCGGCAGCTTCTTGTAGCCACGGGTCTGCATGTCGACGTTGGTGGCCTGCTGGGCGGCCTGGGCGCTGCCGCTGGTGGCCTCGGCCCGGTCGGCCGGGAGCATGGCGGTGACCCGGTTGGAGAGCTCGACCTGGTGGGTGCCGGGCGTGGCGGACAGGTCGATTCCGGTGTAGTGGCCCGGGGTGGCGAACAGACGCTGGGCGGTCGCCTTGTCGAACAGGGCGAGGGTGCCGCCGGCGGTCACCCTGGAGTCCTTGGTGCTGACGATGCCGACGAGCCGCTTGGTCATGACGGGGCCGTCCGTGGCCAGCGTGACCGGGTCACCGATACGGAGGTGGCCCGCGACGGCGGTGCCGCTGTCCACGGCCAGTTCGCCGCCGTCCGTGGGGGCGTGGCCCTTGACCAGCGGATAGCGGCTGTCCTTGCCGTCCGCGCCGGGTACGTAGGCGGCGGCCAGGTGCGCCCACGCCTTGTCGGCCCGCATCGGAGTGCCGTCGGCGGCGTTCAGAGTGGCCGAGCCGTCGGCCGACGGCCGCACGGCGGCGACACCGGGCACGTCGGCCAGTTTCCGTACGAGCGCGTCGTCGAGCACGCTGGTGTGCTCGTTCGCGGCGGCCCCCGGCGGGGGCTCCTTCGCGGTCACGGTGACCGCGATGCCCGCGAAGTTCCGCGATGCGGCGGCGCGGTAGGCCGCGGCGGAGGAGTCCGCGAAGACGAGGGTGCCGGAGACGAACGCGACACCCAGGCAGACCGCGAGGACGGTCATGACCAGACGGGCCTTGTGCGCCAGGACGTTGCGCAGGGCTGTTCTCAGCATGGGCAGCTTTCGGGAACGGGGGAGGGGCGGGGACGTACGGCGCGGTGCGCGGGGCCGGCAGGCGGGATCGACGGATACGAGCGGGTGGCTCGTCCGGCACCGGTGTGCGGTGGGTCAGCTGGTGCGCGAGTGGCCGTCGAAGGCGGGGGTCTGGGGGTTCCCCCCGGAAAGACGCAGCATCCGGTCCAGGACCCGGTCCGGGGTGGGACGCGTCATCTCGTCGACCAGGCGGCCGTCGGAGAGGAAGACCACGCGGTCGGCGTAGCCGGCGGCGACGGGGTCGTGGGTGACCATGACGACGGTCTGACTGAGCTCGCGTACCGAATCGCGCAGGAAGCCGAGGACCTCGGCCCCGGCTCGGGAGTCGAGGTTGCCGGTGGGCTCGTCGCCGAAGATGATCGCGGGGCGGGAGGCCAGGGCGCGGGCCACCGCGACGCGCTGCTGCTGCCCGCCGGACAGCTGCGAGGGCCGGTGGTCAAGGCGCTGGGAGAGGCCGACCATGGCGATGACGCGGTCCAGCCACTGCCGGTCGGGGCGGCGTCCGGCGATGGTCAGCGGAAGCGTGATGTTCTCCAGCGCGGTCAGCGTCGGCAGCAGGTTGAACGCCTGGAAGATGAAGCCGATCCGGTCGCGGCGCAGCTCGGTGAGCTGCCGGTCGTCGAGCGTGCTCAGTTCGGTGGTGCCGATGCGCACGGAGCCGGAACTGGGCGAGTCGAGCCCGGCGGCGCAGTGCATCAAGGTGGACTTGCCGCAGCCGGAAGGGCCCATGATCGCGGTGAACTCGCCCTCGCGGAAGTCGATGCCGACCCCGTCCAGGGCGACGACCTGGGTGTCGCCGCTGCCATAGACCTTCGTCAGGCCGACGGTGGCGGCCGCGATCCCCGGCGTCGTGTGCAGCGCGTGCGGGGCAAAGGGATCGACGATCACAGGGACTCCTCTTCGGGTGCGGAAAGATGCACTTCGAAGGGTGCCGGGGGAACGTATCGGGGCCTGGGCCGCTGTGTATCAGGGGCCGCGCCGCTTCGTAGCAGTTGTGTAGGGGCCGGGCCGGTAGCGGTTCTGTGGGGGCCAGGAGGTCAGGGGGCCAGGCGGTCAGGCCGGCAGGCGCAGGGTGGCGACGGCGCCGCCGTCCGGGGCGTTGTCCAGGCGCAGCTCGGCGCCGAGAAGCCGGGCCTGTCCCAGGGCGATGGTCAGGCCCAGGCCGTGGCCCGATCCGCGCTCCGTCGCGCCCGTGTGGAACCGGCGCGGACCGTGGAGCAGCAGGTCCGCCGGGAAGCCGGGGCCGTGGTCGCGCACGACGACCGTACGGCCCTCGACGGTGACCTGCACGGGGGTGTCCCCGTGCCGATGGGCGTTGACGACGAGATTGCTGACGATCCGCTCCAGGCGCCGAGGATCGGTCTCCACGGTCGTGGCGTCTTCCACGTGCTGCGTGTCGGCGTCCTCTGCGCGCTGCGTGCCGCCGACGGTGACCTCGGCGTCGAAGCCGGTGCGCGCCACGGCGTCGGAGACGACAGCGCCGAGCGGCACCCGGGCATGGACCGGTTGTTCGGCACCCGCGTCCAGCCGGGAGATCTCCAGCAGGTCCTCGACCAGACCGCGCAGATCACGCACCCGGGCACGGATCAGATCCTCCGTCTCACCGGGCGGCAGCAGGTCGGTGGCGGCCAGCAGACCACCGACAGGGGTACGCAGCTCGTGGGCCACGTCCGCGGTGAACTGACGCTCGGTGCGCAGCCGTCGGCCGAGGCTGTCGGCCATGAGGTCGACGGTGGCGGCGATGTCGGCCACCTCGTCGCGGCCCTTGGTGGGCCCGGTCCGGGCGTCGAGGTCCCCGGCGGCGATCCGGCCCGCGGTCTCGGAGACCCGCCGCAGCCGACGGCCGAGCAGCCCGGCCCCGTACACCGCCAGGGGCACGGCCGCCGCGAGCGAAACCAGCGAGGCCAGCGTCATGGTCACGTCGAGCCGGCGCAGGGTGTGGAGATCCGGGCTCATGTTGACCCGGACGGCAAGGACCGGGCTGCCTGGGCCGCCGGTCCGCTGGGCGGCCCAGACGCTCGGGCCCAGGTTTCCCTCGACGCGCCCGTCGTAGGCGGTGTGCCGCTCGCCGTCGGCCGGGTGGCGCAGTGCGGCGGGCAGCTCGGCCGGATCGAGCTCGGCGCCGTCCGCGAGCGTTCCGGTACGCCGGTAGACGTCCATGGCCGAGTACACGGTGTTGAAGGCCTGTGCTCCGGCCCGGTCGCGGATTTCCTGCGCGGTCCATACGTGCACCAGCACACCCACCGCCACCGCCACCAGGCATGCTGTGGCGGCGGCCAGCGCGGCGATCTTCCAGCGCAGGTACGTGCGGGCCGGCCGTCGCAGTCGGTGGAACGGACGCACCGGCCTCTGGAACGGACGCACCGGCCTCATCGCCTGAGCTTGTAGCCGAAGCCGCGGACCGTTTCGATCCGCTCCCGCCCCAGCTTCTTGCGCAGCCGTTGTACGCACAGGTCCACGACCCGGCTGTCGCCGTCCCAGCCGTACTCCCAGACGTTGCGCAGCAGGGTGTGCCGCTCCAGCACGACGCCCGGGTGGGCGGCGAACTCCAGCAGCAGCTTCAGTTCGGTCGGGGTCAACGCCACCGGGCATCCGGAGAGGAACACCTCCATGCCGGCCGTGTCGATGGTCAGGTCCCCGAGCACCAGCATGTCCCTCTCGGATCCCTCGGACGGCGGCCCCTCGCCTGCGGCCCGCTCCGGTCCTGGGGCGGCGGCGTAGGTCGCCCGCCGCAGCAGGGAGCGGATGCGTGCCACGAGTACGTAGGTGTCCACGGGCTTGACCACATAGTCGTCCGCCCCGGCCTCCAGACCGGCGACGACATCGAGCCCGTCGCCGCGAGCGGACATCATCAAGACGGGCACCAAGCTGGTCTCCCGGACCCTGCGGCACAGGCCGATCCCGTCCAGACCGGGCAGCATCACATCCAGGATCAGCAGGTCGAAGCTCCCGTCGCGAAAGAGCTCGAGCCCGGTGAGACCGTCGGCCGCGGCCTTCATCTCGTAGCCATAGCGCTCGAGCGCGACGGTGAAGGACCGGCGCATCAGGTCGTCGTCCTCCACCAGCAACACGCGAACAGGTCGCGAAGAGACCCCAGCCGGGGTGGACGAGGACACGGGCGGATGACTCCTGTTCGTACGGGCCGGGTGGGACAGAGGCCTGGCTGCGCTCACGACTCATGCGCAGTCGGCGACCCGAAGGGAACGATACGACAGACGTCGCCGGGTACAGCCAGGTCGCACAGCGGACACGCGTGACACCTGTGCAGGGTCTTCTCCATCAGTAAACCCGCAGGTCAGGTTGTGTGGCACCGGGCCGGGCAGCTGCCGGACCCAGGGCGCTCCGATACCTTGTGGGGCTTCCGTCGCCGCGGCCCGGCGCGCTGTTTTGATGGACGACCAAGCGCCTCCTGATACCCACCGGATACAAACCCCGGGGTTTCCGGGTCACGCGGCCACCACCGGCGGCTGCTCGCCGAACGGGACCGGTGGCGGGCCTCGCCGGTGGAGGCGGGATCAGCTTGGGGTGACCGCCATCAGGGGGCCGACCCCGCTCGGTCGTGTGCGGACCCTGACCGGTGGTGTCATACCTGCCGCCCCCATGCTGGCCGGAGACCAGCTACCTTCCGTCGGCACAACGAGCGACTCGAGCAGCTAGGAGATCGTCAAGGTCGTCACCCCGGTCGCGCCAGTGAAACCGCGCCCAAGGCACTGCAGTGCGCTCGGCTGGGGCAGGGGGATGAGCTGGAACAGTTTCCGGCCATGGAAGCGGCCGCGGGTGACGGTGCCGGTGACCGGGGTGACCACCTGACCGGCTACGGCCGTGCTGCTGCCGGTGATGTCCGCAGTGCTGGAGTCACCGGTGTTCCAGGTGTACGTCCGGCGGCTCCGGAAGCCTTCGAGGAGGCTGCTGCAGCCCGTGTCGAGCGTGAACTCCTCGTGGTATCCACCGCTCTTCACGGTCCCGTCACCGCCGACGCAGGAGGCGAAGCGCCCGTCGACCGTGACGTGGATGGGGCGTGGCCGGAGGGTGACCCCTGGTTCGTAGCTGACGGATTCGGTGCCCTGGCACTGCAACAGCACGGACTCCCGCGGGTGGGCGGACGCGGCCGCAGGCACCAGCGCGGCCGCGCCGCACATCACGGCGGCCACGAGGGCGAGCGTGCGCAGCCGCTTCCCGCCGACGGCCACAGCGGATCTCTTCACACTCAGCGACATGGGACAAACCCTTCCCCGGTCGTACCGCCCGGAGACAGGCGCGCCAGAGCGATGTCGGATGCCCGGTCTCGGTGAACGGCGCGCGAAGCGGCGCGCACGCCTACCCGCGCGGGCCGCCCCGCGGGTAGCCTCGTGCCGCCCCTTCGACCTCCCATACGGCCCCGCGCCGGAACGAGCTGGAGAGAGATGGACACGCTGCGGAGCGGCACGCTGACGGTGCCGGGCGCGAGACTGTACTTCGAAGCGCGCGGCAACGGGCCGCTGCTGCTGCTCATCCCGGGCGGCGCCTCCGACGCCGAGGTCTTCCGGGACCTGGCCGAAGAACTCGCCGCCCACCACCGCGTCGTCACCTACGACCCGCGCGGCATCTCCCGCAGCCTCCTCGACGGACCGCCGCCCGAATCGTGGCTCGACACCCAGGCCGACGACGCCGCCCGGCTGCTCGACCACCTCGCCCGCACCGGCGAGCCGGTGCGGGTGTTCGGCAGCTGCTCGGGCGCCCTGATCGCCCTGGAACTCATGGTCCGCGATCCGCGGAGGATCCGGCTGGCTGTCGCCCATGAGCCGCCTGCCATGGGGATGTTGCCGGACGCGGTACGACACGCCGCGTTCTTCGACGAGGTGCACGCGACGTTCCGCCGGGAAGGCGTCCCGGCGGCCCTGGACAAGCTCCGGGCCATCTTCAGCGGCAGTCCGGCCCCGCCACTCCCCGAAGCAACCGACAACAGCGAATTCTTTCTCTCCCACGTGATGCTGCCCTCCACCCGCTGCGTGCCCGACGTGGACGCCCTGGCGGCCGTGGCGGACCGCCTCGTCATGGCCGGCGGCCAAGGATCGCGCACCCATGACGTGCACCGTCCGGCGGACGTCCTCGCGAAGCGGCTCGGGCGGAAACTGACGGAGTTCCCCGGCGGGCACGCCGGCTACGCCAGACACCCCGCCCCCTTCGCCGCACAGCTCGCGGCAATCCTGGCCGACGCACAGCCCTCACTCGGCTGACGCGCCATGCGCATCCTGATGGGCGCCCAGAACTGTGGCTTCGGTCCGGCCTCCGTGCTCGTCGCCGTTTCCCGGCTGCTCCCCGGACACGAGAGAGTGTTCGTGGGCGACGGTGTCGCAGCGGCCTTCGCCCACCGCAACGCCAGCGCCTTCGACGGCATCCACGAGCTCACCCGGCCGCACAGGAACGGAGCCCCGCTCCTTGACCGGTTGCTCGAGGACAGCGAACAGGTCGTCTCCGTCATGGACGCCGACCTCGTCCTGCGCTCCGTCGTGGCGCGCCGACCGGTGGTCCTGGTGGACTGCCTGTTCGGCTTCTGGCAGCACCACCACTCCCTGGCGCGGATCCGCGAGCTGTGCGCGACCGTTCCCCGCACCTCCTTACCGGCGGCACGCCGCCACCTGGCCTGCCTCTCGCCGCACGAACGCGTCCTCGCGGCGCATCTGCTGGCCGACCACAGCGTTGTCCAGAACTTCCCCGGCGTCTCGCGGCACATGGCCGAGTTCACCGACGCCGGCGCCGACTGCGCGATGCATCCGACCGGTCCCCTCGTCGACCTGGACGGTCTGAGAGAGGCGGGGGAAGACGCACCGGGGGTCGGCGGACCGGGCTACGACCTGCTGATCAACACCGGCGGCTTCAAGAACTTCCTCCTGGACTTCGAGGCCAACAACGACTACCTCCGGCTCATCGACCGCTGGATCCCGGACCTGCTCGCCGACTGGCCCCGCTTCACCCGCGTCCTGGTCTGCGGCGGCCCGTACGCGGGACACCGCGGCGGTACCCACCGGACAGCCGGACGTCGCGTCGACCGCCAGTTCCTGCCCCAGCGCGAGCTCATGCGACAGGTGGCGAGAACACCCCACTCCCTCCTCGCCCCCGGCCTTTCGGCGCTCAACGAGGCCACGCTCCTGGGGCGTCTGCCCTTGGGCCTCCACGAACAGCACTACGCCCACACGTTCACCATCCGAAATCTCGAGGACACCCTCTTCGGGCATCTGGCCGGCCGATTCGCGGACGTCCTGCCCGGTCACGCACTGCCCGAGGACGACTACGCCGGCACCCAGGCCCTCGTCGCCGTCGCCGGCCGTATCGTCCGGGACGACGACCTTTACGCGCGTTTCCGCAGCACGTTCAACGAACGCATCGAGCAGTACCTCTCCCTCACTCCGGACCAGCGGCGCGGGGCAGTGACGGAACTGCGTCGTGCCCTCGACGGCCCTCCCGCCCCCTCGGTGATCGCCTCGATCCTCACAGCGGCCCGGTGACCGGATGACGCGTCGGAACGGGCCGGTCCGCGGGCGGGCCGAGCGATGCAGACCGGCTTATCCTGTCCGCCCGAGTCATCGCAATTGTGGAGGCGGTCATGGCAACAGGCGACCAAGAGGCTGAGTCGCGGGCTGCGGCCGCCGCTGGTGCGGAGTCGCCTGAGGATCTGGTTCGGAGCATGGCGCTCATCGCACTGGCCCGCGGCATCGATTTGGGCGAGCCGCAGGCTACGTCCGGTTGGAACGCCGGTGCCGAGATAGGCACTGATCGAGGCAGGGTGATCGTGTCCCCGCGTGTGGAGGGGACATTCCAGGTACGGATCCTCCACCGCGGTTTCGCCTGGTCGCAGGGTTGGACGAACGATCTCGTCGCGGTGGTGGAGGTGGCGGACCTGTGGCGCCGGGGCGGCCTTCTGCGGGAGCTGCACGACCGGTTCCCGTTCATGAGCTGGGACGAACTGGCGCAGGCGTTCGAGGACGGTGACCCTGCCCCCACGAAGTGGCGACAGCTCCTTTCCAGCGATTGGCATCTGCCCGATCGCCCGCTCCTCCAGGCAGCCCACGCGCATCCTGACCTGCGGGTGTTCTACCCGGACATCAGCCACAGGAGCCTGATGCTGAGCCGGAAGCCATGCGACCTGGAATCCGGCCTTGTGAAGGTCACTCCTCTTTCTGGAGGCACTTACCAAGTGATCACGTATCCAGTCGCATTCCGGCGTGAGGTGGATTCGCTGAGCGAGGCACTTGAGGTCGCGGCGGCCTGCTCCCGATCGCTCTCGGCTTTGTAACCTCACGGCTCACGGGCGGTGCGTGCGGGATTCCCGGTCAGCAGGATGTGCGCTCGGGGGTATCGGTCCGTGACGACCCCGCCTGCCCGCCACCCGCCCACGGCCGTGACGGCGCCGGTCACGTTTGCTCGTCGGTGCCGGTTGCCGCCTGGTAGGCGGTGGCTTGGAGGGTGAACAGTTGCGCGTACTCGCCGGGTTCTCCACTGCTGGTCCTGCGGGACATGAGGGTGTGGTGGTCGCCGGACTCGACGACGTGTCCGTCGCGGAAGACGTAGATCATGTCGCATGCGGCCACGCTGGCCAGCCGGTGGGAGATCAGGACGGTGATGCGGTCCGGGCGGCGCGTACCGTGCAGTACGGCCTCGTAGACGGCGTGTTCGGCGCGGGCGTCCATGCTGGCCGTCGGCTCGTCGAGCACCAGCATCGCGGCGTCCTGGTACAGGCCCCGGGCCACGGCCACCTTCGCCCAGTTCCCGCCGGACAGTTCTTGTCCGCCCTTGAAACGCTTGGACAGCGGGGTGGCCCACAGCTGCGGCAGACCGGCGATGACGCGGTCGGCCCCTGACTCGGTCACCGCCGCGAGGGCCCGCCGTGGGTCGGCCTCGGTGATGGTCCCCGCGCCGATCGTGACGTTGGCCAGTGCCGACAGCGGCCAGGCGACCGGGTCCTGGAGCACCATGGCGACCTGGGCCTGGATGCTCTCGGCGTCCACCTCCCGCACCTCCACGCCGTCCCAGCGGATGCTGCCCTCGCTCGGCGTGTACAGCCCGGCCAGGAGCTTGGCCATCGTCGACTTGCCGGACCCGTTCGCTCCGACGAAGGCCACCGTGGAGCCCGCCGTCAGCGTCATCGACACCCCGCGCAGCGCGTCCCGGCCGGCCTCGGGGTAGGTGTAGTGGACGTCCGTGACCGTGATGGTCTTCACCGCGTCCGGAAGGCGCCGGCCCGTACGGTGCGGCTGCAGGGCACGGCAGCGCTCCAGGTGCCGCTCGAGGTCGTCGATCCACAGGGCGTGCTCGTAGATCTGGTGCATGGCCAGTACGACGTTCACCAGCGTGCCCCGGCTGGAGCGGATCGCAAGGAACGCGCCGCCGCCCGCCGCCAGCGGCATCCAGCCCGCCGCCGTCATCCATCCCAGCACCGCATAGGTGGCCCCGACCGCCAGGCCGCCGACCGCCCGGCCCCACAGCGAGACATTCGCTTCCTGCCGCCCCAGGCGGGCGTCTTCCTTCTCGATCCGCCGGGCGAAGCGCTCGTGCTCCTCGAGCAGCGCCTGCTGCGCCGTGGAGGCGCGTACCTCCGGTGCGGAGTCGCGGTCGAGAAGGAGCCAGGTGAACAGGCGGATGCGGCGCTGAAGGGTGCTGTAGCGGCTGTGGGAGAGGAACTGCGCCCGTGCCGAGCGCACCGCCGCGTACCCCTGAGGAACGACGGAGAGCAGAAGAAGGGGCAGCAGCACAGGGTGCAGTACGGCCAGGACGCCAGCGGCCCCGATCAGACCGAGTGCGGCGTGCGCGAGCGCGATCAGCTGCGGGACGGCCTGGCGCATGTAGTACAGGCCACGGTCGTTCGCCTTGTTGGCCTCGTCGGCGAAGGCGGCGTCGTCCACCGCTTCCAGGCGCACGTGGCAGTTCAACCGCAAGAACTCCTGCTCCACCGTGCGCCGGACCTTCGGAGTGAGCGCGGCCTCTCCGCGGGCGACACCGAAGTCGAGCAGTCCCTGCATCGCCAACAGGCCGGCGACCAGCGCGAGCGAGGGAAGGGCGTGGTGGATGCGTTCGGAGGTCGCGCCCTGGGCGAAGAGCGCCGACAGCACGCGCACCGAGGCCAGCAGCCCGAACGCACTCATCAACGCCGACGCGAGCTGCAGCACGACGACCATGACCGTGGCCCGTGCGTCGGCCCGGTAGGCCAATCCGAGCACCCTACGGCTGATCGCCGGGAGCCGGCCGAGAATCCGCGCCACGCTGGTGCGGGCGGCTTCGCCGTCCCACTGCATCCAGTAGACACTGGTCAGTTCGTCGCCGACCTCCTCGCCTGTCGGTGCAGCCGCCGCCCTGGCCGGGGGCAACGGCAACTCCACGCGCCGGCGGGGGCCGGGGACCTCCTTCCGATCACCGTTCTCCGACCTGTTGATGTCGTCCGCGTCACTCATTTGTGCTTTCCCCCTCGTTTTCGTCGATGGACTCAGCCTGCTTCGGCGACTCCCACGCGAGGGCCGCCGCGCTCCGGGCGGAGCAGACGTATTGCCGGCCATCGGCGGCCGGCTCCAGCCGGTAGCTCTCACGCGGCAGCGGGTCGGTTAAGTCCCTGAGGGTCATCGGGGCCAGCCCATGTCCGTGTACGGCCAGCCGTTCGTCATGCCCTCCAGCGCCGCGACGGTGTACTCCACCGTCGGCTCGGGCAGAGCGTGCAACGGCCACCACCGCCACTCCACGCACCGGTCCGGCTCCATCAACCGCGGCTCGCCCTGCCACCGGTGAACGCGGAAGAACAGCTGCAACCGCGGCACGGAGTTATCGGCGTGGAGCAGGTGCACGGTATGTACGAGCTCGAGGTCGGGCTCGGCAACGGTGACGCCGAGCTCCTCGCCGGCTTCCCGCACGGCGCAGGCCCGTACGCTCTCCCGCTCCACATGGCCCGCCGGTACATGCCAGACATTCGCCGCGAACAGTGCCTCCGGCGGCCGTAGCCCCAACAGGACGTGACCTCTCCGCTCGAACAACAGGTGCGCGCCAACGATGTTCGGCAGGGTCGACACAGGCTTTCCTCTCCTCTGGCTCGGGTGTGCTTCGGTGCGGCCGCGGGCGCTGCGGTGTTCCGGCGGTCTTGCCCTCCGCCCTGGTGGCCGCCACGGTGCGTCGAATGCACGGGCGAAGAAACCGTCAACCGCGCTCGTCTCTCCCGGTTGATCGCTGGACGGAAGGAGTTCGAATGCGGTGCGCGAGGTGGCGGCGTCAAGCATGGGGGTCGCGAGTCCTCCGTGGGTGGGCAGTCGACGCGGACGCCCGGAACAACGCTGCTGATCAAGGGCCCGTCACGGGCGCGGCTGGGCGAAGGCTGGAGCGAAGGTTCGATAGTCGTCCGCGCCCCAGCGCACGCTTGGGCTCCGGCGGTGTGGCGGCATTTTCGAATCACCCGCGCGAGGTGGCTCACCCTTTCGGGGCATTGCGGCGGTTCGCGCACACGATCGCATCTCCGCTCTCTGCCGGGCCGGCGCACTCACCGCTGATGGGCGCTTCCCAAGCCGGACCGGAACGACTGCTCGTGCCCTCGCACGGCGTCGCCGCCAGGCCGTAACCACCCAGCCTGCCGACGTGCCGACGCCCAGCTGATCGGTGATCTGTCAGCACCGATGACCGAGCCTGCTGACCCGCGGGCCGGGCCCGCGGCTCCGGCCGCTGCTCAACGCTCCCGGAAGCCGCCGAGGAAGCGGCGGAACACGCCGCCCTCCCGGGGCAGCGGGGCGGACGGCGGTGGAGCCGTGGGCCGCTCGCGGGCGATCGGCTGGTCGTAGTCGGCCCGGACGATCGCGTCGACGGTCCGGTCGACGTCGAAGTCCTCGGATCCCTCGATGCACGGCACGAAGCCGACCAGGACGCCGTCCCGCATGACCTGGGCTTCCAGGCCGGCGGTGCCGTCGGTGTCCCAGACCGCCTCACGGCCGTCGCGCAGGACTACGCGCACGCCGATCTGGTAGACGCCCTCGCGGGCCAGGTGGGCATCCGTGCCCCGCTGCCGCAACACGTCCACGACTCGAAGCGCTCGCTTCTCGTCCATGCGGCCACGATAAAACGCCGAGGGCGCTCGCGCACCGAAGTTCATCCCAGCCGACCCGGTCCGGACCGTCGACGTGATGTCCCGGCTCTCGAGCACTCGAACCAGCTGTTCGTCGCCGCCCGGACTCCGCAATCCTGAACCGTCCCCCATAAGGAAACCTTGGGGAGGATCTTGGATTTCCTTGAATTGCTTTGAGTGTTGCGTTCCTGCAAAATCTGCACATCAGCAGCGGATGGCGAGGGGTGACGATGAAAATAATCGGGCTGATAGGGGGGATGAGTTGGGAATCGACGGCAGAGTACTACCGGCTGCTCAATGAGTTCACACGCCACCGGCTTGGCGGTCTGCACTCCGCCCGGTGCGTGCTGTACTCGGTGGATTTCGCGGAGATCGAGCACTTGCAGGTGCAGGGGCGCTGGGAGGAAGCCGGGGAAATTCTGGCCGCCGCCGCCCGTTCTCTGGAAAAGGCCGGCGCCGACATGGTGCTGATCTGCACCAACACGATGCACAAGGTCGCGGGTCAGGTGGAGGCGGCAGTGGGGGTTCCGTTGCTGCACCTTGCCGATGCCACAGCGGATGCGGTGCGGGCTGCGGGGATACGCAAGGTCGGCCTGCTCGGGACCGCGTTCACCATGGAGCAGGATTTCTACCGTGCACGCCTGGAGGCGGGTGGGCTGGACGTGTGCGTCCCAGATGCCGAAGGACGCGCTCTTGTGCACCGGGTGATCTACGAAGAACTGTGCCTCGGTATCGTGAAGAGCGCATCACGCGAGGAATATCAGCGCGTTATCGGGGGTCTCGTCGAGGCGGGTGCAGAGGGCGTCATCCTGGGCTGCACCGAAATCGAGCTTCTCGTCGGGCCGCAGGACAGCCCCGTCCCGGTCTTCCCCACTACACGGCTGCACGCGGAGGCGGCCATTAACGCGGCCCTGGTTGGGGTATCGCCGAGCCGAGGCCGGTCATGGTGGCCCCACAAGCAGTAGGACCGGGTCCTACGGACGGGGCAACGCCCACCTCATCACGTAGGACACGGTCCAAGGCCGAGCTCACATGGGGAACGACAGCAGGCGTACTTCTCCGGCAGGCCAATCCGCGTTCTCGTGCAGGGGCGTCCACATGGTGCGCAGGGGCATGACCACGGAGCCGGAGGGCTGTTCGACGCGGATGTCGCCGTCGAGTGCCTGCCAGCCGAGGCGCTGGTAGAGGGGGACGAGCGGAGGCCGGCAGAAGAGTATTGCGTGACGGGGGCCCATCGTCCGTGCGTGGTCGAGTGCGGCCGTCACGACCCGCCGTGCCAGGCCCCGGCCCCGTACGTCAGGTGCGACGGCCACGCCGCCGACGCCGACGACGTCCGTGACGGTCCCGCCGATGGACAGGGGCAGCCGCAGCAGGCCGGCGTGCGCCACGAGACGTCCGTCGTGCTGTATGCCGAAGTGCTCTTCCTTCGGCAGCCAGGTCAGACCGGTGTCGGCGACGCCGAACGGGTCGCTGCCGTCACCGAGGATTTCCTGCAGATCCGTGGTCGTGTACCGGGCGAGACGGACGACGGCCGGAGCCGGCCCGTCGGAGGAGTGATCAGTCGTCATCTGTCCATGATCCTCGACCGGCTGTGCATCGTGCCCAGGTAGGTGGGGCGCGGGCTCGGCGGTCGTCCGGCAGGATGCCGGGTCAGGTCTCGCGGTGTGCTGGGCCTGGCTCGGAATCCGGGGAATCGGACATGACCCTCCCTTGAGTCCAGCCGGCTGAACATGGGGTGAGGCACCGCGCGCAGCGCCCACCACCCCATGCAACATGACTCACACCAGTTCGGCTTGCGGTTCCGGTCGCCGCGCCGGTGCGGCCTTCGGTGCCTCGGACTCCCACAGTTTGGTGGTCCGTACGTAGCCGTAGATCACTGAGGTCAACGCCAGAATGAGAAGCGGTCCGAACACCCACGGATGCCTGGCCATCTCCATCGGCAGATAGCGGTACGACACCAGGAGCGCAGCGAAGACTGTTGTGCCGTAGGTGACCAGCTGGATTCCCGACCGATCCCAGCCACGGTCGAACGCTCGCAGAGCTGCCTCGGTCGTGAGCGAGAACACCACACCGGCGACGAGGTCCACGCCGTAGTGGTAGCCGAAGCCCAGCGTTGCGCTGAGGGTGGCGATCAGCCAGAACGCCCCGGCGTAGCGCAGAACGCGTGGGCCCTTGCGGGAATGAATGAAGATCGCGGTAGCCCACGCTGTGTGCAGGCTGGGCATGCAGTTGCGAGGGGTGATCGCGTCGTAGGGCACCGGGTGCGGGATGGCGATCGGAGGCGGCGTGTGCGGCCACAGGTTGGCCACCGCCCACTCCACGCCGCCGGTGCCGGAGGTGCCCGGGCCGTAGGCGAAGATCGGTCCGACCACCGGGAAGATCATGTAGATGGCCGGCCCGAGAAGGCCGATCACCAGAAAGGTGCGCACCAGGTGATGGCGCGGGAAGCGGCGCTCGGCCGCCACGTTGCGCAGCTGGTACAACGCGACGACGACCGCGGCCACCGCGAGCTGCGCGTAGACGAGGTCGAGAACATGGGTGGCGATCGGGCCGGTGGACTTGAGAATCCGGCCTGCCAGCCACGAGGGGTTGCCCAGCGCGTGGTCGGCGGTTGCCAGGTACGGGTCGAGCACCGTCGGGCGGGTCTTCGACGTGATGAGCAGCCAGGAATCGCCGATCTTGCGGCCGGCCACCAGCAGCAGGCCCAGCCCGACGCCCTTGAGCAGGAGGACACGTTCCTCGCCGGTGCGGCGCGTGACCGCGATGACCGCACAGCCCAGCATCACCCACAAGGCGCCGTTGCCGAAGAAGTGGCCGTCGGGCACCTTGGCGTCGATCGCCCACCGCACCAGCACGAAGACGATGTCGATGCCGATCGCGGCGCCGGCCGCGAGGAACCGTTGCCGCCAGGTGAGCACCACCATCATCAACGCCAGACCGCCGTACAGCGGCCCCGGTTTGGGGGCGAAGATCACCTCTCTCACCAGGGTGGCCGCCGGCCCCGGCACGCCGCCGTAGCGACGCGCGGCGATCTCCATCGCGACGAGGAGGACGAGGGTCGCCAGACCCACCGCGGCCCACAGGATCGCTCGTGGTCGACGCCACGCGGCGAACTTGATTCTGCAGCTTATTCGCGAAAACACCCGCATACTATAGGCATCAATTATTTGACCGATTTGTTGGGTGTTGGCCGAGAAGGTCGTTCGTCGTGCCGGATGGCGTGGTCTTCCGGTGAAGGTCTGGCTCGCCGGCTACCGCCACCTCCTGGCGACGGTGTCCGGATTCTTCTCGAGGAGAGGCGCCGGGCTGCCCCGACGGCGACGCTGCCGGGGGCTGTCAACGCGTACGTAGGGTCATCGTCGAACGCCCCCGCCCGGCATGGCGTGATGGGTCCTCGTGGCAGCCAAGAGGTTGCGCTCGGGACGGGCGCTCCCGTCAGGTGGGGCCGGATGGCCCGAGCGGCGAGGTGCTTTCACCGGCATGGAGAACCGCCACGATCGGCGCGCCCCCGCGACGGAGGGACAAGGGCAACCCAAATGAGCACCGACGCGTACAAGCACTGGCAGGCCCTTGAGGTCTGCCGCCCCGGCGACGTCCCGCCGGCCACGCCGCTGATGTGGCTGGCCGAGAAGCACCAGGGACACGCCGACCGGCTGACCAGTCACCTGCTCGCCGCCGACTCCCCGCACGAGGCCGAGCGGGGCACCTCCGACGACGCCCTCGCCGTGCTCGCTCTGCGCGAGGCCATCCGCCGGGAGATGGAGTACGGCCGCGGTGCCCATGTCCGCGACGCCCTGCAGCTCGGTGCGACCTGGTCCGAGGTCGCCGCGGCGCTGGACATCGCCCCTGACGAGGCCCGTACGCTGCTGCGTTCCTGGGCCGAGATCCAGCGCCACCTGTACACCGCGTCCGAAGAACGGGGCGAGCAGCCGCTCGGCCTCAGCGCCGAGCGGTACGCCGCCGTCTTGGCCTTCATCGAGCTCGCCGACGACGAGTCGACGGCGGAGCAGTGAGGCTCGCCCCTTTGTCTGTGTCGCCGGTCGGCGCCGGGATGGGGCAGGCGACTTCCCAGGCCGCCTCGATCATCGGGAAGATCTCATCCATCGCGGCGTCCGGATCGGGTGCCTCGCGGGCCAGTGAATAGGCGTCGATCGCGAACCTCGCGATCGTCCGGCAGGCCGTCGTGGTCTGCGGCAGGCCGAGGTCGGCGGCGATGGACGTCGCCAGCGAGTCCGCATGGCGCAGCCTCATCGACTCCTCGTACTGACGCAGGGCAGGCGATGCGTCGATCATGCGCCAGATCGGGGCGGCGCTGTCCGCCGTGCAGTGGCGCACCAGGGCATGGATCTCGCGGCGCAGCGCGGGGATGAGCGGCTCGTGGGGTGCCCGGTCGGCGACCGCCTGGGTGAGGCGTTGCTCGAAGTCCTGGTCCTGCTCGAACACCAGGGCCTCTTTCGAGGCGAAGTGGGAGAAGAGCGTGGTGACGGCGACGTCGGCCTCGGCGGCGATGTCACGGATGCCCACCGCGTCGTATCCGCGTTCCAGGAAGAGCCGCAGGGCGGCGTCGGCGATCTTCTGGCGGGTCGCGGCCTTCTTGCGCTCACGGCGTCCGGGCGGTTCGGTCATGCCCTGACGCTATCAAATGCAAAGCCAGAACCGTTATGAAATCATAACGGTTAGCATTAGCAAGTGGTTGCCCGATGCGTGGGGTGCCCTAGAGTCGCGGCATGCGGCGAAGGACAGGACTGGCGGTAGCGGGGGTCGCAGCTCTTGCCTGGGGCGAGTGGCTGAACTGGCGCTGGTCTCGAGCTCTCGTAGGGAACGGTGCGGGTGCTGCCGAGGCCGTGGTGGTGTTGGGTTACCGGAATCCCCAAGCGACGGCGAACCTCATCAATCGCTGGCGAGTCCGTGCCGGCATTCGCTCCATCGCCGCTGACAGCGCGTATGGCTCTCGCGTGATCTTCAGCGGCGGTGCGACCAGCGGTGGCGCTGCGGAGGCCCAGCTGATGGCTGACTACGCGAAGTCGGTGCTTGAGTTCGACGGCAGGGTGATCCTGGAAGACCAAAGCGCCACGACGTGGGAGAACATCACGAACGTGATCCCACTGCTTGAGGATGTCGACCGCATCAAGATCGTCTCCCAGCCGGCTCACGCGCTCAAGGCCCGCGCGTACTTGCGGCGCCAGCGCCCTGATCTTGCAGAGAGGCTGGTGCGGGCGGATGACTACCATCCTGGCGAGTGGACGGTCGTCAAACCGCTGCTGGCTCTGTACGGACTTTGGACGCTCCGCGGTCTCAAGGCCGACGAACGGAAGGTCTCGCTATAGACCGCCGTTACTGCTGTTGCCGCCGTTTCCGCTGTTGCCGACGGAGATGGTGAGCTACACCCCCGGCTTCACTGCGATGCCGCACCAGACGGCCGATTCGCGGCTGCGCATACCCCTGCGAATTCGCGCTGCTGACGGCTCATTGAGGAAACCTTGAGCCTCTCGATACCATGAATGCGCGGATGATCCGTTCCTTGCAGACCGTTCACCCCTCTGGGAGGTCTCCATGAACGACAGGAAAGACAGCACACGCATCACACCGCAGAATGACACCGCACGCTCAGAGATTGCCGAACAATCGGAGCCGATGACGTACATCGCCCCGACCTTCACCGAGTTGGGCGCCTTCGCCGAGCTGACCAAGGGGACCGGGACGATCGCCGTGGAGCCCATGGCTTTCGGCTTCAACGGCTGAAGCCGCCGTGGCGCGCGCCGAGGGCATGCCCGCTGCCGATGCGGGCTGGTTCGTCGCGCTCCCCGACTGCCCGGCGGGCGAGCCGGTCGCGGCGAGCCTGCGCTCCCGCGCAGCCGCCGAAGCGACCCCCGCCGAAGTGGCCCACCGCTCGGGCCGGCCGTGGCTGATGGGCGTCTGGCGGGCGGATGAGCTATGCGTCCTCGACGTGGGGCCGGTGCGGGTCGCGGTGTGCGGAGCCTTCCCGGACGCCGAAGTCCGTGCCGTGCTGGCATCGGCGGGACCCGCCGGGCTGCTGCGCACCGTCCTGCCCGGCTCGTTCCACGTCGCCGTCAGCGAAGCCGACGGGCGGACGTCTCTGCGGGGCGGCGCACACGGCGTACGGCAGGTGTTCACCGTGTCCGTCGGCGGCCTGACGGTCGCCGCGGACCGCGCGGACATCCTCGCCGGCCTCGTCAGGGCCCGCGTCGAGCCGGCCGCTCTCGCTGCCCGGCTGCTCCTGCCCGGTATGCCGCAGGCCCTGGCGGACACAACGGTCTGGCAGGGCCTGCGGGCCGTGCCGCCCGGCCACCTTCTGACACTCACCCCGGACGGCCGGGCCGCCGAAGACCGCTGGTGGACGCCGCCCGCCGAGGAACTCTCCCTACGTGAAGGAGCCGAACTCCTCCGCACCGAACTCCGGCGGTCCGTCGCGGTACGTACCGCTCTCGGACCACTCACCGCGGACCTCTCCGGCGGCCTCGACTCCAGCAGTCTCGCCCTCCTCGCCCACCAAGCGGGCGCCCAGCTCACCACCGTGTCCGTCACCGGGCTCGGCGACGAGGACATGCGCTGGGCGGCGCTCACCCGCTCCCTGATGCCGGACGCCACCCACATCACACTCGACGCGGCAAACGAACTCGCCCCCTGCTACGCGGAATTGTCCGACGCCTGGGTGCCACCTGACGAACCCTTCCCCGAAGCCCGCACCCAAGCCCGGCTGCGCGGAGTCGCCCGCCACCTGGCGGGCCGAAGCGCCCGCACGCACCTGGCCGGCCTCGGTGGCGACGAACTCTTCGCGCCCTCCCACGGATACCTCCACGACCTCGCCCGCCGCGAACCACTCCACGCCCTACGCCACTGGAGCGCGTACCGGGCGCACCACCGCTGGCCCCTGCGGCAGGCGCTCGGGCTGCTCGGCGGCGGACCCCGGGGGTACGCACGGTGGCTGTCGGGTCAGCGGCAGGGGCTCCGTACGGACATGAACTACTCGGCGCCGCCCACCTCGTGGGGCTACCCGCTCAAGCTGCCGCCGTGGGCCACCGCAACGGCCGCCGAGCTGGTCTGCGGGCTCGTCGAGAGCCACCTGACCGATGCGGGACCGCAGGCGGACGGCCGCGGGCGGCACCTCGCCGTGGAGCGGGTACGGGCAGGATCCCGCGGCAGCCGCCTGTACGGGCGGGTCTTCGAGGCGGAGGGGGTCCGCTGCCAGGTCCCGTTCTTCGACGACACCGTCGTCGACGCCTGTCTGAGCGTCCGTTCCGGTGAGCGGTTCTCACCGTGGGAGTACAAGCCGCTGCTGAAGGAGGCCATGACCGGCGTCCTGCCGCCGGAGCTCCTGGCACGCCGCACGAAAGACGAGACGTCGCGGGACGCGCACGAGGGATTGCGCCGGCACCGTCATCAGCTGTTGGAGTTGTGCGAGGACTCGGCCCTCGCCGGGCTCGGCCTCATCGACGCGGGGACATTACGCACGCTCCTGTCCGGGCCGCTCCCGCCACGCCTGCCCATCGCGGCGGTGACCCTCACGCTGGGCGGCGAGGTGTGGCTGCGCGCGCTGGACCGCGGGCCGGTGACCGGGGTCGGCGCGCACCACCGAACTCGATGACGGACGCAACGACAAGAGCAACAGGGACAACAGGCACAAGGACAACAGGCAGGAGGGGGCGGCATGCGTCTCGCGCGATCCGTGTCGACGCTGGACACGGACGACGGCACGGTCCTGCTCCACGAGCGCGACGGCAAGTTCTACCAACTCAACGCCACCGGCTCGGAAGTGCTGTCCCGCCTGCTGGCAGGTGAGCGCCTGCCCGATGTGGTCAGTGGGATCGCGGAGCGTTCGGGTGCGGTCCGGGAGACGGTGCACCGAGACGTCACCGCACTGATCGACCGGCTGCGCGACGCGGGTCTGGTGACGCCATGACGGCCAAGGCCACCGCCACCGCCCAGGCGCTGGACCGCCCGCCGCTGCCGGGCTGGCGGCTGCGCGTGCCCGCGTACGCCGCGGCGTGCCTCGCCGCACCGCTGGCCCACCGCCCGCCCGCTGTGATTCTGCGGATTCTGAGCCTCGTAGGGCGCGGGGCGCGCGGGGCGGACTACGCGTCGGTGTGCGCGTACCGGGCTGCCGTCGTCGCCGTCAGCCCCGGCTGCCGCGGCCAGCAGGGCTGTCTGCGCCGCTCATTGGCGGTGGTGCTGCTGGCCCGGCTGTACGGGCAGCATGCCGACTGGTGCGTGGGCGTGCGGACGAGCCCGTTCGCCGCCCACGCCTGGGTCGAGGTCGACGGCCGCCCGGCCGGCGAGGAGGCGGGCGGCGAGGTGGGTTCGTACCGGACGCTCCTGAGCAGCCGACCCGCCGCGTGAACGGAAACAGGCTTACTCGGGAGCCGGATCGGTGGTCGTGGCGGGCCGTACGTAGATCCACAGCTGATCGACTTCGCTGAATCCGGCGGATTCGTACAGGGCGTTGGCCGCCGTCCGGTCGCGCTCGCCCCCGGGGGGTTCGTCGTCGTCGACGTAGAGGATCGCGTCGGTGGCTCCGAGGCCGGTGAGCGTGTCGAGGGCGGAGCCGAGCAGCGCGCGTCCCAGGCCCTGCCTGCGGGCTTCGGGTCCGACCTCGATCCACCACAGGACGCCGATGCCCTGGACGGGTTCGCCGATGACCGCCTCGGCCACCGCCCTGCCGTCTTCCGCTCGGGCTCTGGGGTGATCCGTCGCCGGACTGTTGTGGCTTCTCGCCGCCGTCTTCGCAGGCCAAGCCGCACTGCAGGCCTGGTCGACGTTCCGGCTCGACCAGGCCGGCGAGGGCGTCGTCCAGCGGCTGCGCAGGGCGATGGTCGACCAGTTCTGACCGCCGTGGTCTCACCCGCCATCGAACTCGCGGTGCAGGGCTCGCTGATTGTGGTCATCGTCGTGGGCCTGGCCAGGGTCGCGTCCGGGGATATGGCCGTCGGCGAGTTGGTGGCCTTCCTCCTCTACGTGAACTACCGGGCAGTACCGATGGCCGGGCTGTTCGACATCGCTCCCGCACTGCAAGCCGGCCTCGCGGCGCTGCAGCGCATCCAGGAGGTCCTGGATCTGCCGGTCGAAACGGACCGGCTCCGGACGGACCACCCGCGGACGGACCAGCTCCGGAAGCAGCCCGTCGCCGCCACCGCCGTCGCCTCCGGGCTCGTGCTGCGTGAGCTCCGGTTCCGCTACACCGATCGCGAGATTCTCAAGGGGGCGTCGTTCCGGGTGCCCCGCCACAGCTTCACGGCCATCGCAGGGCCGTCCGGGGCCGGCAAGAGCACGATCTTCAGCCTGCTCGGACGGTTCTACGAGCCTGCGGCCGGGACCATCACCCTTGACGGGCGCGACGCCCACACCGAGCACACCACGGGCGAATGGCGGTCCCGCATCGGCCTGGTCGAGCAGCATTCACCGCTGATGTACGGCACTCTGCGCGACAACCTCACCTACGCGGCACCGGACGCCGACGAACCGTGGCTGCACCGGGTGGTGGAGATGGCGGGCCTGTCCGCCTTGGTGAAGCGGCTGCCCGACGGCCTCGACACCCCCGTCGGGGAACACGGCTCGTCGTTGTCCGATGGCGAACAACAGCGGGTGGCGATCGCTCGTGCCCTGCTGGCCCGGCCGGAGATCCTGTCCGGTCCGCCGACCAGGTCGTCGTGCTGGACGGCGGGCGGGTGGTCGCCGTCGGCGGCTACGACGAGATACGGGACCACCTGCCCGCCCAGCACGCGGCCGCCTGACTCCGGCGCAGGCCGGAGCCGGCGTAGTTGCAGAGAGAGGAGGCTGCCGCCGGTCACCGGGGTGAGCGGTCGTCCGTGCCGGGCGAGCGGTCGAGGAGGAGCCGGCCGGCCCGGGCGCGGACCTCGGCTTGGGTGCGGCCGGGGTGGTCGGCGGCGAGCAAGTGGCTGCCGATGGCCATGCAGAAGGCGAGCAGGCTGCGGGCCTCGACCTCTTCCGGGTCGGGGCAGAATGTGCTGATCGCGTCACGCAGCAGCTGCATGCGCCGGTTGTCCACGCGGCGCAGCCGGTCGGCGACCGCCTGGTCGCGGCGTGCCCAGTCGCGGACGGCGAGGTCGATGGGCAGCAGACGGTCGCCGGAGAAGGTGAGTTGCCCGGCGAGCCGCGCCCTTTCCAGGGGAGTGTCGCTCTCCTGCTCGACCCGGTCGATGACGTCGTCGACGCTCTCTCGCTCCCAGGCGTCGAGCATCTCGGTCAACAGCGCCTCGCGGCTGGCGAAGTAGCCGTAGAAGCCTCCCCTGGTGACGCCGAGCGTCTTTGCCAGGGCGTCGACGCGTACGGCCTCCACGCCGCCCTTCGCCAGGGCCCGCAGTCCTTCTTCGACCCAGGTCTCGCGCGGTGTGCGCAGCGCACCCATCTTGTGGTCCACCTCATGCAGTTGCTGGTTGTACAGGGCTGTATAACGGGGCTAATCTCGTGTTGTACGTAACTGTATAACGGGCGCTGGGGGGCGGGGCCTTCGGCGTTCCGGGCGGACGCCTCCCCTGGGGAACGACCCGCCCGTCCCCTCGTCCCCGTGGTCGCGAGAAACGGAGTACTCAGATGATCAAGTGGGCAGGTTGGATCATCACGCTGGCCGGTATCGGGCACACGCTGGGCAGCCTCCTCGAAACGGCTCCGGATTACGCCGGGACCTGGTTCGGCGGGGTGTGGAACCTCGGGGACTACCCCGAGATGAGCGACGCCACCGTCGCCTGGTGGTATTCGGTGTACAGCTTCGGCCCGCCGCTTCTCCTCACCGGCCTGACGGTGCTGTGGCTCGCCCGTCGCGGAATCACGCCGCCCGCGTTCATCGCCTGGGCCATGGTGGCGTGGGTCGTACTCGGTTTCGTGGTCGACGGGCCCTCGCCCCTGTTGATCCTCCTTGTCGCGGCCTGCCTGTTGCTGGTCGGAGCCCGACGTGGCGAGGGCCAGGGGAACGCGTCCTCCGGCTGAGGCAGCGGCATCTGAGCGCTGAGCAGCGAGGGGGAAACTCATGCGACTGCTGTCGGCAGGTGGTGCGAGACTCGGCACCATGAAGCCCAATGACCCTAAAGGCGACCTGCACCGCTACCTCAAGACAGCCCGCGAAGTCGTCGTCTGGAAGCTGGACGGACTGTCCGAGTACGACGTCCGCCGCCCTCTGACCCCCACGGGCACCAACCTTCTCGGCCTCGTCAAGCACCTCGCCAGCGTCGAGTTCGGGTACTTCGGCCCGACCTTCGGCCGCCCGCACAACGAATTGCTCCCCTGGCACGAGGAGGACGCCGAGCCCAACTCGGACATGTGGGCAACCGCCGACGAGTCGCGCGAGGAAATCCTCGGCCTCTACCACCGCGCCTGGGCGCACGCGGATGCGACGATCGAGGCGCTGGCACTCGACGCGATGGGCCACGTCGCGTGGTGGGGCGACGACGGGGACGTGACGCTTCAGCGGATCATGCTGCATATGACGGCCGAGACGAACCGGCACGCCGGCCACGCCGACATCGTCCGCGAGCTGATCGACGGCAAGGTCGGCATGCGGGAGACCAGAAGCAACATGGCCGGCGACGACGAAGCCTGGTACCAGGAGTACTGGAACAGGCTGGAGGCGTCTGCCAAGCAGGCCCAGGCCCAGGCCAAGGTGAGCTGAGCAGTCCTTCCGGATGCGGGGAGCTTGTTCTTGTCTCAGGCCGTCGGATCCCAGAGTCCGCCGGCTTCGCCGCGGGCGAGGTGGTCGGCGTAGACGCCGACCTTCCAGGTGATGACGGAACGGCACTCCTGCAGCGCCTGGATCTGTGCGTCGACGCGCTGCCGGTGGGCATCGAGGAGCTGGAGGCGCTCCGCCTCGTTGCCCGGGCCGTGCCGCACCAGCTCGGCGAACCGCTTGAGGTCGGCCAGGGGCATCCCTGATTCACGCAGCTTGACGCAGATCAGCAGCCAGTCGACATCGAACGCGGTGTACCGCCGTCGACCGCCGGACGTGCGCTGGACCGGTCCGACGAGCAGGCCCTCACGCTCGTAGAAGCGCAGTGCGTGCACGCTGAGACCGGTCCGCTCGGCCACCTCGCCGATGCTCAGTGGTTCCG
Organism: Streptomyces sp. C36; assembly: GCF_040932295.1. NCBI lineage: Bacteria > Bacillati > Actinomycetota > Actinomycetes > Kitasatosporales > Streptomycetaceae > Streptomyces > Streptomyces sp. C36. Next base: position 923,206 of record NZ_JBFQGI010000001.1, read on the forward strand.
CGGAGGTCTCGGTGGTCGCCATGCCGGTCAGTCTAGGACTTGATCTAGACCTCGCTCCAGATCGTAGCGTCGACGCCATGACCAGCACTGATCAGCAGCCGCTCGGCTCGCCCTTCTCCGCCGCCAGCACCGCCGAGGACGTCATGGCCGGCCTCGACCTCTCCGGCGCGAGCGCCGTCGTCACCGGGGGCTACTCCGGGCTCGGCCTGGAAACCACCCGGGCCCTGACGGCCGCCGGGGCTCGGGTCGTCGTTCCGGCCCGCCGACCCGACATCGCCCGCGCCGCGCTCGCCGATGTGGAGGGCTGCGACGTCGTTCCCATGGACCTGGCGGATCTCGAGAGCGTGCGCGCCGCCGCCGCACGGATCGGGGACTCGCTCTCCAGGCTCGACCTGTTCATGGCCGTCGCCGGAGTCATGGCGACCCCCGAGCGGCACGTCGGCCCCGGCTGGGAGAGCCAGCTCGCCGTCAACCACTTCGGACACTTCACCCTCGCCTGCGAGCTCTATCCGCTCCTGGCCGCCGCCGATGGTGCGCGCGTCGTCATCAACAGCTCCGCCGGACACGTCCTGACCGACATCCGCTGGCACGACCCGCACTTCCGCACCGGCTACGACAAGTGGCTGGCCTACGGCCAGGCCAAGACCGCCAACGCCCTCTTCGCCGTGCAGTTCGACGCCCTCGGGCGCAACGACGGCGTCCGGGCGTTCGCTCTCCACCCAGGCAAGATCATCACCGGTCTTCAGCGGGAGATGACGTTCCAGGAACAGATCGAACGCGGGTGGGTGGACGCGCACGGCAACGTGATCGGCGCCGACTTCAAGACGCCCTCGCAGGGCGCCGCCACCGGTCTGTGGGCAGCTACGTCCCCACTCCTCGACGACCGCGGCGGGCTCTACCTCGAGGACTGCGACATCGCACGCGTCTCCGCCCCCGATGCGCCGATGGACGATGGCGGTGTCCGCGAGTACGCCATCGACCCCGACGCGGCCGCACGGCTCTGGGACCTGTCCATCGCCGCGACCGGCGCCACCCCGATCACACGGTGAACCCCGGGGCCCCGCACGCACCGGGCGGTGTGCCGCTGCGGCAGGGCGCGCTCGTAGGGGCTACCACGCGACGGGGAGCGTGACGGGGCCACGGATCAGGGCGTCCAGTCGGAAGGCCACCTCGTCGGCGGGCACCGCCAGGCGTAGCGCGGGGAGACGGGTGAAGAGGGCGGGCAGCAGTAGCTGGGCCTGGAGGCGGGCCAGGTGCGGGGCCACGCAGTAGTGGGGGCCGTGTCCGAAGGCGAGGTGGGGCGGACCGGAGCGGTCGGCATCGATCTCGGCTGGGCGGGTGAAAGCGGCCGGGTCGCGGTTGGCGGCCCAGTACTGGACGTAGACGTAGTCCCCGGCGCAGATGGTGGCCTCGCCCAGTGCCACGTCCTCGGTGGCCACTCGGGGCTGTCCGATGCCGTTTTTGTGGGGAATCCAGCGCAGCAGCTCTTCGACCAGCTGCGCGACGGGGATGTCTCCGCCGCTGAGCGCTTCGACGAGGTGCGGTCGGCGCAGCAGGGTGAAGACCATGTTGGCGAGGTTGTTGCGGACCGGATGCCAGCCGTTCAGCGCCGTGAGAGAGGCCATGGCGAGTGCTTCGTCCTCGCTGATCCGCCTCTCCTCGACAGCGTGCGCGAAGACTGTCATGAGGTCGCCGCCGGACGAGGCGCGGCGTCGGTCCAGCAGGTCGCGGAAATGTGCGGCCGCCTCGTCGCGCAGTGCGCGGGCGTGTGCCGCGTCCTGTTCGGTGCGTGGGCGTACGAGGATGCCTTCCGCCCAGCGGCGCAGTCGCGGGCGCTCGGCCGGGTCGATGCCGAAGATCTCTCCGATGAGTGTCAGCGGCAAAGGGGAGATGACCTGCTCGATCAGGTCGGCCGGCGGGCCGACGGCTTCCAGGCCGTCCAACAGCTGGGTCACCAGGGCTTCCGCCCGGGGGCGCAGCGCCTGCATGCGGCCGGCGGAGAAGGCCGGGGTGACCACGGAGCGGATCCGGGTGTGGTCGGGCGGGTCGATGAAGCTGACGCTGGCGCCCATGGGGATGAGGTGGCGGTTCATCGTGGGGAAGGCACGCTTGGTGATGTCCCGGCTGAATCGCGGGTCGGACGCCACGAACCGTGTTTCCTCGTATCCGGTGACCAGCCAGCACTCCGCCAGCGCCGCTCCTTGGGGCAGCCGGATTTTCATCACCGGGCCCTGGGCCAGCGCCTGGGTCAGGAACGGGTCGAACTCCAGGCCGGGGATGTCGGGTGGCCTGTAGACGGGGGGACGCGTCGATGGTGTCCGCGACTCGTCTTCCGTGTCGACGTTCGGGGTTCCTGTCGCTTGGTGGGGCAGGTCGACGGGGAGGAGGGACTCGCGTCCGTCGCCCCGTCCACGCGCATCGGTGGTCATCATGGCCCCTTGAGGATTGCCGCTGTCGCGGCTGCCGCCATCTGGTCGGACGCCTGGCCGTGGCCGAGATGCAGTGCAACGAGGAACGGGCGGCCGGGAGATCGCGCGGTCGGCGTCGCGCGCGTACCGGCAGGCAACTGTGGCGTCCGGCGGCCAGGGGCGGCGTCAGCCCCTGGCCGGGCGCGGGGTGTCCGGGTGGTGGGCCATGTCCCGGCCGGTGAGTACGACCAGGTCCTCGACCACGTTGGAGTTGGTTCTGAAATCCACGCATTGAGCCTCAAACCAACCCTACCCGTGGCCGCGGGAGATCTAACACGGCTGGTCGGGCGCGAGCCCGGCACGACACGACACGTTTGAGTAGCCGTCTCGGCCCGCCGGGCTCGGCCCTTCTGCCGTCCCTGCGGAACTACCAGGTCACAGGCAGCGCCGCCGCCATGATGGCCATGCGGTTCGGGTGCCAGGGGACCTCCGCCGGTGGCACGGCCAGACGGATTCCGGGGAGGCGCTCGAGGAGGACGCGGAAGGCGACGTCGGACTGGCGACGGACCAGGTGGGCGCCGGGGCAGTGGTGGCGGCCGTAGCCGAAGCGGAGGTGCGGGTTGGGGGAACGGGTGGGGTCGAAGGTCTCGGGGTCGGAGAACGCGGTGGGGTCGTAGTTGACCGCGTCCAGCGAGAGCAGGACCATGTCGCCCTCCTTCACCTCCGCGTCGCCGAGCTGTGCGTCCTGGGTGACGAAGCGGGGGATCGCGTTGCCCAGGACGACGCTGCAGCGCAGGAGCTCTTCGACGCACTGCGGCATCGTTTCCGGACGGGCGCGGACCGCGCTCATGACGTCGGGGCGCTGCAGGAGGTTGAAGGCGGCGACGCCCAGGAAGCTCGCGAAGTCCTCGTAGCCGCTGACGAAGAGGACGGACACGATGTTCGACAGCTGGCGGCCGGTCAGGCCCTGGTGCTCGGCGTTGAGGTCGGCGAGTCGGTCCGCCAGGCCGCGCGGATGGCCGGGGCGGCGGGTCGCCATGTGCTCGTGCATGTACGCGCGGATCTCCTCCCAGTTGCGGGCGAGTTCCTCGTGCGTGGGCGTGACCATGGTCAGGTCGAGGTCGGCCCGTACGGCGAGCCATTCGCGGTCCTCGAAGGGCAGTCCGAGGAGCCGGCACATGCACTGGGCGGCGACCCACTCGGCGAAGTGACGCTGCAGGTCGCCGGGGCCGCCTTCCTGGATCATCGCGTCCAGGCCTTCGTGGGTGGCGGCTTCGACCCAGTCGGCGGGGAGGTCGGGCTGGTTGCGGCCGAGGGCCTTGAGCACTTCGTCGCGCAGGCCCGCCTGCTGCAGGTGGTTCATGGCGTCGAGCAGCTCGGGCGCCAGGATCGGGGCGTCCTGTGCCGGGCTGTCCGCGGCGGCCAGGACGGAGCGGGCGTAGGCGCGGTCGCGCATGACGTGCTGGGTCAGCTCGTAGCCGGTGACCAGCCAAGCCTGGTCGCCGGAGTTGGTGCTGACCCGGGCGACGGGGCAGCGGCCGCGCAGCTCGGTGAGTTCGGGGGCGAGCTGGTCGCCGCGGGTGCTGAAGGGATAGTGGGGGAGGGGCGCTTCGTGCGGGGCTTCCGTGGACGTGGATGTGGATGCGGATGCGGATGCGGACGTGGATGTGGATGCGGGTGCTTGTGGTGTGGTCATGGGGTGCGGGCCCTCTTTCCTGGGGTCGCCTGCGAAACGTTTCTGGGGGCGCGTAGGGCGCGCTGGTGGAGCGGGACTGTCGCTCACCAGCGCACGGGCAGCCGGGCCGGTGCGCGCAGGGGGGTGGACTCGTCCCAGGCGATGGTTTCCGCCGGTACCGCGAGTTCGATGCCGGGGAGGCGTTCCAGGAGCACCTCGATGGTGATGGCGAGTTGCATGCGGGTCAGGTGCCCGCCGGTGCAGGCGTGCGGGCCGTGCCCGAAGGCGATGTGTGCGTTGGGGGTGCGGGTCAGGTCGAGGCGGTCGGGGTCGGCGAAGGCCTCCGGGTCGCGGTTGGCGGACGCCGGTACGGGGACGACCGCGTCGCCCGCGCGGATGTGCTGCCCGTGGAGGGTGAGGTCCTCGGTCGCGACGAGGATGTTGATGGCGTTCATCAGTGGGACGTACCGCAGCAGTTCCTCCACCGCGGTGCTGATCCCCTCGGGCCTCTCGCGCAGTTTTTGCAGCTGCTCGGGGTGGGTGAGCAGTACGAGCAAGGCGTTGGCGGTGTGCTGGATGTTGGTCTTGTAGCCGGCCATGAGCATGGTGACGACGAAACTGACGACGTCGTCGCGGGTCAGCTGTCCCCCCGGTCGCCGGGCCTCCGCCAGGAGCCGGCGGATGTAGTCCTCGTCCTCGCCGTCCTTTTCGGCGGCCTTCTCCTTGAGGGAGATCAGCTCGTCGGCGTAGTCCTGCAGCGCGTACAGCGCCTCGAGCACCTCCTCCATCGACAGCCCGGAGGCGCCGAGGAGGGCGAGGGTGTGCGGCAGGTAGATCTCGCGGTCCTCGTAGGGCAGGCCGACGGTCTCGCACAGCACGCGCAGCGGCAGTGGTTCGGCGTAGGAGGCGACGAGATCCGCTGTCGCGCCGCCCGCCGTGCCGGCGACCATCGTGTCGATGAGTTCCTCGGCCATCGCCCGGATCCGGGGCCGCATGAACTCCAGCTGCCGTCGGCCGAACATCGGCAGGACGGTGCGGCGTACGCGCTCGTGGTGCTCGCCGGTCATCTCCAGGAAGGTCGGCAGGGCCGGCGGCGGGGCGTCGTCGCCTTCGCGGGGCGGCCAGGCCGACAGCAGCGGCCGGATGAGCCGGGGGTCGGCGAACGCGGCGCGCGCGTCGTCGTAGCGGCTGATCAGCCAGCCGGTCTCGCCATTGGGGAGGAGTGCCTTGACGACGGGCTGTTCGGCGCGCAGGCGGGCGTAGGCGCAGGGCGGCCCGGCGGTACCGGGTTCGACGTCCGGGACCGGGATGATGGTTTCGGGGTGGTTCATGCGGTGTGCTCCGATCCCGCGGTGATGTGCGACGTGCTGTGGACCGGTGTGATGCGGTCCGGTGCGTGCGGGGGGCGTGCGATGTAGCCGGTGGTGAAGAAGTGCTCCAGGTACCGGTCCAGCAGCGCGGAGTCCACCGGCGGGCAGTCCAGCCCGCTGTCGGTCAGTGCTCCTTCGGCGTTGCGCCGTCCCAGGACGGGGAAGGTGTCCTTGAGGTACATCTCCTTGACGGACATGTCGGCGTTGCGGCTGCGGTCGACGCACAGGGACACGAAGGGTGCCGTGGCGCTCGTCGGGTTCTCGGCGACGTGACGTACCAGCTCGCCGACCCATCGGTCGTACGGGAGCGTGCGCAGGGTGAAGCCCGCCGCACGCATCCGGTCGAGGACGTCCGACAGCATTCCCGGGCGCGGGTTGGTGAGGTGGTAGACCCGGCCGTCCGCCGGCTGGTGCGTGGCGATGTGGACCACGGACTCGGCGAGGTGGTCGACGGGGACGAAGTCCATCGGGAGCTCGATGTCGGGGGCCACGCCGGTCTCGGCGATCGTCTTGAACAGCGAGCAGATGGCCGTCTCGGTGTTGCACGCGCCGTGCACCCGGTCGCCGGTCACCTCGTACGGCCGGTACACGGCCACCGGCAGGCCCAGCGCGGCCGCCTGCCGCAGCACGCCCTCGGCGACCCACTTGCTCTCCGCGTAGCCCATGGTGAGCCCGTCCGCGTGTGCCAGCGGAAGGTCCTCGTCCACCTCGTGCACTCCGGCGGTGCCGAATCCGGCGACGACGGCGACGGTCGAGATGAAGTGCACCGGGATCCGGCGGGGCGCCGCGATCCGGATGACCTCACGGGTCCCGTCGACGTTCGCCGGCCGCAGCTGTTCGTAGGGGTAGAGGAAGTTGACCTGGGCGCCGTTGTGCACGATGAGGTCCAGCCGGCGGGCCAGTCGGGTGGCGTGCTCGGCCGACAGGCCCAGCTCCGGCCGGGTCAGGTCCCCGGGGAAGCACTCGACGCGTCGCCACTCGGCCTCGTCGAGGTGGAGGCCGTAGCGGGCGAGCGCGGTGCGCACCCGCTGCTCGGCGTGTGCCGGGTTCGTCGCCCGTACGGGGCAGTGGACGCGGGCTGCCGTCGAGCGCAGCAGACGGTGCAGCAGGAACACGCCGACGAACCCGGAAGCGCCCGTGAGCAGCACGTCCTTGGGGTCCTGCGGGCGGGGGGCCGGACCTTCGGCGGGCGGGAGGGCGAAGCCGAGTTCGCTCTCGCCGACGAAGTCGACGACCGGTTCCGGTCCTGTCGGAGCGCCGAAGCCGCCTCGGGCCTCGCGCACGGCGGCGGTGAAGCCGTCCAGTGTGGGGGTGGCCAGCAGGGCCCTGATCAGGGTGGAGCCCAGTGTGGCGTCGAGGCTGAGCACGGCGAGGGTGCGGGTGACGGCCTCCGAGGCGAGCAGGGAGTCGCCGCCCAGGTGGAAGAAGTCGTCGTGAGGCATCGGGCGTACGCGCAGCACCTGCTGCCACACCTCGGTGAGGACGTCGAGCAGGCCCTCGACCTTCGGCTCGTCCGTCTCCTCGGTGTCCTGCGCCCCTGTCGTGTCGCTGACGCGGTCGGTCAGGGGTGCGGTGGACTTCAGGCGGGTGCGGTCGACCTTGCCCCCGCTGGTCACGGGGAAGTGGTCCATGGGCACCAGGGTGGGGACGGCCTGAGGGGGCAGCCACTCGGTGCAGTACGCGCGCAGGACGGGCAGCGGCAGGCGGTGGCCGGGGACGGCGGGCGTGACGTAGGCGGTCAGGGCGCCCGACTCGACCTCGACGGCGGCTTCGCCGACCTCGGGGTGGGCGCGCAGGCGGGCCTCGACCTCGTCGAGCTCGACGCGCGCGCCGCGCAGCTTGACCTGGCGGTCGAGGCGGCCGCGGTACTCCAGCAGGCCGTCGGTGTGCCGCACGACCCGGTCACCGGTCCGGTAGAGCAGGCCGCCCCCCGGCTCCACGGCGGGCAGGGAGACGAACCGTTCGGCGGTCAGCCGCTGGTCGCCGAGGTAGCCCAGGGCCAGTCCGTCCCCGCCGACGTACAGCTCCCCTTCCTCGCCCGGCGCCGCGACCGAGCCGTCGGCCCGCAGGACGTGGCAGGTGGAGGCGCCGAAGGGGCGGCCCAGGGGGACGTGCGTGGCGTCCTCGGGCAGGGGGCGCAGTATGTGGGCGGTGGAGACGACGGCGTTCTCCGTCGGACCGTAGAAGTTGACCACCGTGGTGCCGGGGCAGGCCGCGAGGACGGCGTTCGCGAGGTGCGGGTCCATCGCCTCCCCGCCGGCGGAGACGAAGCGCAGCGTCGCCAGCGCCTCGGGACGTGTCCGGGCGACGAGGTGGAAGACACTCGTCGTCAGATAGGCCACGGTGACGCCCGCTGTGAGGAAGAGCTGCTCCAGAGCGGTGGGGGAGAGGAGCTCCTCCCGGTCGGCGATGACCAGGCAGGCGCCGGTGAGCAGCGCGCCCCAGATCTCGATCGTCGAGGCGTCGGAGGACAGGCCGTACGCGTGCAGCACGCCGTCGCCCGGCGCGGGCGGGGGGAGTTCGGGCTCGGAGAGCACCAGGCGCACCACGCCCCGGTGGGGTATCGCCACCGGCTTGGGGCGGCCGGTCGTCCCGGAGGTGAAGGCCACGTAGGCGCAGTCGGTCGCGGAGCCGGTACGGGCGAAGGCGGGGACGGGGGTGGGGGCTGCGGGCCGGGCGGTGGCGGTGAGCACCGGGTCGTCGGCCGCACGGTCGAGGGAATCGACCTCGACCGACGCGCGTAGACCACGCACGCGACGCGTACTGCCCGGCAGAGTGACCGCCGCGCTCAGACCCGCGTCCTCGGCCATGGCCCGTAATCGGGCCGGCGGAAGGTCCTCGTCGAGCGGTACGTACGCGCAGCCGGCCTTGAGAATGCCCAGCAAGGCCACCAGCGCCTCGAGCGAGCGGCCGCCGCACACACCTATCAGCTCACCGGGACGGACACCATGCTCGACCAGGCGCGCCGCCAGTGCGTCGGCGTGGGCGTCGAGTTGCCCGTAGGTCACGACGCGCTCCCCGTGCCGGGCCGCCGGAGCGTCGGGCCGCGCCGCGGCCTGTGCCTCGAACAGATCCGGGATGCGGCTGTCCCGGGGATAGCCGGGCACAAGGGTGCCGGCCGCCGGGGACTTGGCCGGGGCCGGGTCCGAGGCCGGGGGAGGGGGCAACAGGCGTGACGAAACGTGGGTGTCGGTCATCGATTCCTTCTTGCTCGAGCGGTTCTGTGCGGCGCGGCCGCGCGGCCGGTGAGACGTTCGTGGAGGCGCGGGGGAGGCCGGTGTGGCCGTGGGGTGGTGCGGGGTGTGGGGTGCGGGGGAAGGGACAGTTACGGGTATGCGGCTGACTCGTCGGTGTTCAGCCGGCGTCGCCGGCCGTCCCGACACCGCTTTCGGCGAAGTCGGCCGCGAACGCGGCGAAGTCGGCGCTGCGCCAGTGCTGGGGGCGCATGCGGAAGAGGATGTCGTTCTTGAGCTGGGCCTCGGTCGCCACCAGGTACGCGCGTGCTTCCTCGGGGTCCAGGTACCGCTGGGTGAGCGCCTCTCGTACGGCCGGGTCCACGGGGTCCTCGATCGCCGTGATCGGTCCCTCGACGCTGACGTACCGGTACGGTCGTCCCTCGTCCTGCACGCAGAGGCTGAAGCGCCCGGCGGCGCGCAGAAGCCGAGCCTTGATGCTTTCCCGGTCCGTCTGGACGACGACCTCGCCCCCGGGCTCGTAGTCGTACCAAACCGGCACGATCAGGGGCGCGCGGTCACCGCCCCGGGAGTCGGCGACCCCCAGGACACCGACGCGCGGTTCGGCGAGGAAGCGTTCACGGTCGGGGCGCGGCATGGAAGGCAGCATGTGCGGTGGCTCCTGTCTTGGCGACTGTGGCTGAAGTGGTGCTGTTGGGGTGACGTCACTGTTGTGAACAATCTTGAGAGCGAGAGATCAATCCCCGACCGATTAGCCGATAAACATGAGGTTTAGGCGCTTTTGAGCCGCTTCTTGGAGGGCGCGGCGTGATGCGCGCGGGCCGGGGGGCCGCCGCAGGCGGGAGCCGTGGCGGGGCGGTGCGCGGCAGGGGGTCGTACGGGGCCGGATGTTCGCTCTCCCGTTGCCCGTGCGCGTGTCCGGACGTGCCGCCATGACCGGATCGGGCACCTGGACCGGGAAGCGGGGCGACACCCGGCCTGCGATGAACTCCCTTTACGGTCTCACTTGTTGATCGCACAACAACCCGGAAAGTGTAATAAAAAGGTGGAATAAGAGGTCATTTTGACAGGCTCGACACCTGGTGATCTCATGAAAAGAGAGCTGTGGCCGCTTCAGGTCCCGGCACCACAGAACCCGGTTCTCACTGCACGCCGCTTGCCGGCGGATTGCCCTGGTGGCGGATTGATCACACACCAGGGGTGGCTGATTGATCGCGAGAAATGGGATGCGAACCATGGCCTCGGAATCCGAAAATTCACGACCGATCGTGTTCCTCGGCGCACCGCAAGGTGGCGTCGACACTCCGGTGCCCCCGGAGCTCAGGGAGTGGGAAGCGGCAGTCATTCGCTTCGCGGAGCTTAGGGAGGACATCCCGGAGGGATCCGGTGGCTCCTGCGCCTTCTCCACGAGCGGGACTCCTCGTGAAGCCGATGACTCCAAGGTGGACTACACCCTTATGTAGGCAAGACATGTAGGCAAGGCCCTGGAGCCGGGTGTGTACGTCCCGGCTCCAGCACGGCTGCGGAAGGAGTCCGCAAGCAGCCCGGAACAACGACGTACCGGCCGGCTTGGAGGTGAAGGGTGAAGACGGGCCGCCTGGCGATCCTCACGGACTCGGCAGATCTTCACGCGCTGCTCATGCAGCAAGTACTGAATGCCCGGGGAACGATCGCCTGCGACGTCGTCGAGACGGACAGTCTCTGCGGAGGCGGCGGATTGAGCTGGTCGGACGCCCGGAGTCGTATGTCCGTCAAGGGCGGCGGATCGATCGACGTCGGAGACCTCGACGTCGTCTGGTGGCGGCGCGGCGGCAACCTTCAAAGGATCCCGCCGGACATCACCGACCGGGCCGACGTGGAAGTCATCAACAACGACTGCCGGACGGCATTGGCCGGGATGCTCTGGAACGATTTTCACGGCACATGGGTGAGCGACCCGCACGCCACCGCCACGGCTGAGAACAAGCTCGTTCAACTGCGCGCAGCACAGGCGGCGGGACTGCCCGTGCCGCGGACCCTCGTCAGCCAGGACCCGGAAGAGATCAGGAGTTTCTGCCTGTCAACCGAGGGCGACGTGGTCGTGAAGAGCGTGCGGGGCTGCTCTTCCGCGCCGATATTCACCACCAAGGTGACCGATGCACACCTCAGGGAAGAGATATCGATGCGCTTGGCCCCGGCCATTTACCAGGAATGCGTGCCGGGGCAGGATCACCTTCGCGCACTGGTCCTGGGGGACGAGATCTATGCGGTCTCCATCCACAGCGAGGACCTGGACTGGCGGGGCAGGCTCCCCGGAAGATTCGGGATCGCGCAGGTCGACGATGCCACCCGCGCCGGCCTGATAGATGTCCTCAGACGCCTTCGGCTGAGAATGGGCGTGGTCGACATGAAGCTGGACAGCGGCGGGACTCCTGTCTGGCTGGAGGTCAACCCTCAAGGGCAGTTTCTCTTCATGCAGGCACTGAGCGGCCTGGATCTGGTGACACCGTGCGTGAACTATTTCGAGCGGGAAGTGCTGTCGGCCGCACGCCGGTCGCACCCCGAAGCCGCCTGCCGGTCGGCAGAGCGGCGCTGGTGAACCTACCGGCCGGGGGCGCGTCGACCCGCTTGGACCTCGACCCGCGCGGGCGATGACGCCCTGGGGTCTCGGTGAGCAGCACGCGCCACTATGGTGGACCGATGGCGTCGATCAAGCAGGTCCAAGTCACCTTCGACTGCGCAGAACCTGAGCGCGTCGCTCGTTTCTGGTGCGAGGTGTTGGGGTACGTCGTACCTCCGCCTCCGGAGGGGTTCGCTACTTGGGGCGATTTCGATAGCTCGCTGCCGCCTGAGCGCCAGGGTGCGGCGTTCGCCTGCATCGATCCCTCAGGTGTGGGCCCGCGACTGTACTTCCAGCGCGTCCCCGAAGGCAAGGTCGTCAAGAATCGGGTGCATCTCGACGTGCGGGTCGGCACCGGGCTCGTGGGTGAAGAGCGCCTCGCCACACTCGAGGCCGAGTGCGCACGACTGGTCGCGCTCGGCGCGGTACGCGTGCAAGTACTGATTGCCGATGGCTACAACGAGTCGTGCATCGTGATGCAGGACATCGAGGGCAATGAGTTCTGTCTCGACTGAGAGGTAGACGGCCGGCGCCTCCGGTCTCCGGACGGTGAAGGTGCTCCAGCAGCTGATCCGCAACGCGGGTGGGACGGTCGCCTGACAGAGCGAGGGGTCTCGAGGCGCCGGCCGCGGGGGAGCGGCCGGCGCCCTGTGTGTGTGGGACGGGGCTCAGAAACGGGGGTGCAGGTAGAAGGTCTCGTTGATGGCCGGAGTGCCGTCGGAGTTCCGCTGGTACGGCCACTGGATCAGCCAGGTCCCGTCACCCGTGCGGTTGTGGTCGACGTTGGCCACCCGGCGGGTGCTGATGTTGCGCAGCACGGTGACGTTGGGGAAGCGCCAGTTGGGGTGTTCCAGCGTGAAGTTCTGGGTGTCGCGCTGGGGGCCACCCGGGTCGGGCTCGCCGTTGGGTCCGTGGCAGTCCCAGATGTTCAGGTAGTCGCCGTTGTTGCTCTTCTGGCCCCGGTAGACGTCGAGGCACTTGCCGCTGCTGAGGGTCTGGATGCGGTACAACGGCTGCCCGGTCTCAGCGGAGCGTCCCACGGGCAACAGTCGCCAGCGCTGGTTGCCGGCGCCGTTGGCGTGGTAGATGATCACGTGACTGCCGTTGGCGCTCTGGCCGTTGTAGACGTCCAGGAGCCGGTCACTGTTGTCCGCGTGGATGGTCAGGTCTCGTGGGCCCCCCGAGGCGCGCAGGGTGGAGAAGCCGACGGGCCAGTGGTCGCTTCCGTAGTTCGGGTTCACGGTCGCGTGCCAGTTCTGCGTGTTGACGTTGGAGGCCGCGTAGTCCAGCTCGTTGTTGCTCAGTTGGGTGGCCTGCCCGCTGTTGTAGATCCGGGTGTTCTGCGGCACGCCGTCATTGGCGACGGCCTGTGGGGAGCGGTTGAAGTCGCCGAGCACGACCCAGTTCGCGATGCCGTTGTTGGACGCGTAGCCGGCGACCCGGCGGATGAGGCCGGCCGCGTCGTTGCGCCGCCCGCCTTCGGACGCCGCGTGCACGGAGGCGAAGACGGTCCGGTCCTCGCCGCGCACCGCCGCGAGTGCCGAGCGGTAGCCGCCCGTCAGCTCATGGACGGAGTCCGGGAAGAACGACGTGACGATGCCGAGGTTGCGGGAGCGCTGGTTGAGGATGTGGAGGTAACGGAACTGCCCGCTGCCGATGTCCCATAGGTACGAGCGGATGTTGCCGTTCTGGCCGAGCAGGTGCGAGCCGCCGGGGGCGGCTCTGGGCACCTCCTGGAGGGCCACGACGTCGAACGTGCGCGACAGCGTCCGCACGCCCGCCCAACGGGTGGAACCAACCTGCATGTTCCAGGTGGCCAGGCGGTGGGTGTCGGGGTCGGCGGCGGCCGCGGGCCCGCCGCCGACCAGAAGCATCGCGCAGGCGAGCACCCCGGCCAGCACCAGGGCGCCGATCCGGCACGCAGGCGTGACCGGGGTTCTATTGGAGGATGTCAAGGACATGCCGTGATCCTTCACTTCATGCCTTGTCCACGGAAGGAGGGAACGGGCCGAAGAGGGACGTGCGTCCTTCCCCCTCCCGCGAACCCGCACCCTTACCTCGCCGTGATCACGGGCCCGGACGGCCCGGCCGTCCCGGACGCGCGGAAGCGGTGCACCCGCTCGGGGCGCACCGCTTCACCACGCCCCCACGGGCAGGGTCAGGCGAAGATCAGGCGAAGGTCAGCCGATCGCGATCATCTTGGCGACGCTGGGAACCCCCGCCGCGTCGAGGGCGAAGAGCATGTACGTGCCGGGCAGGGCCACTCCGGGATCGTCCGGGACCTTCAGCTCGTAGGAGGTGTCGCCCGTCTGCCGGAACGTCAGCGGGATCCTCCGCTGGTCGTTGTCGACCGAATGGGTCGCCGCTCCGGCCCGTACCAGTGAGAAGGCGGTGACGGGCTTGTCGGTCGTCACCGGCAGGGCGGCGCCGTTCGCGATCCTGGCGGGCGGCGTGCTGGTGAAGGCCGGGCGGGGCTTCCGGGTGCCGTCCGGGTTGAGGAGGTACGGCGGGGTGAAGACGGCCCCGTCGGAGTGGTTGGTGGCGCAGTCGCCGCAGAGCCCGCCCCCGCCCGAGAAGATCCGTCCGTCGGGCAGCAGGTTCGCCACGCTGTGGTAGTTGCGCGGGACCGCCATGCCGGCCAACTTGGTGAAACTGCCCGTCGCCGGGTCCCAGATCTCCGGGGTCATCACCGAGGTGGCGTCGCTGAAGGGGACGGGGTAGGACTGCCCGCCGAACACCGCCACCTTGCCATCCGGCAGGACGACGCTGTTGCTGAACGAGCGGGCGTAGCCCATGTCGCCCGTGCGCTTGCTGACGGGCAGGGAGCCGTCGCCGATGCCGTTGCCAAGATCGACGGTGTAGGCGCGGCGGGTGGCGTTCGCGTTCTCGTACGCGGTGGCGCCTCCGAGCGTGAGCAGCTTGCCGACGTCGTAGGAGACGGCGTTGCCGTTCATGGCGTCCGGGCTGTCGGCGCGCGTTCCCGCCGGTGTGATGGTGCCGTTGCCGGTGGTGTCGATCCAGTTCAGCTGCTTGCTCGGCCCGAGGTGCAGCACTCGGCCACGGGAAGTGGCGTGCAGCCACTGGTGGTTGTCGGCGCGGTAGGGGCCGGCGGGGTCGGCGGTCAGGGTGTCCTTGGCGGGTACGCCGGGCAGCTTGCGCCACTTGCCGGTCGCCGGGGACCACACTTCGCCGTCCTTGTCCCCGCGGGCACCGCTCCAGGAGCCGCCGAGCACGAACGCCTCGCCGTTCGAGAGCAGCGTCATGGCCTGGTACCCACGGGGTGTGTTCATATCGCCGGTGGCGGACCAGGCGTCGGTGCGCGGGTCGTAGATGCTGGCGCGGGAGGCGTTGCTGCCGCCGGTGACCAGCACCCGGCCGTCCGAGAGCATGGCGATGCCGGGACAGAACATGTCGTGGCCGGTGTTGTCGATGCGGCGCTGGGTGACCTGTCCGGTGCCGAGGTCCATGATGGCGGTCTGGGTGTATCCGTTGCTGCCACCGAACCGGTCGATGGCATACGCGGACCAGGCCAGCAGTTTGTTGTTCGGCAGGACGGCAGTGGCCACGGGGACGAGCGGGAAGCCGGTCACCCGGTCCCAGGCGCCGGAGACGGAGGGGTCGGCGGGGCCGCTCAGCCGGATCTCGGCGGCGGAGCTCCACGGGCCCCGGTTGCCGGCCTCGGTGGTCGCGGTCAGCCGCACGAACCGGGCCGGGGTGGGCCGCGTGAACGTGGTGCTCTTGACGGTGTCGTCGTCCTTCCACACGCCGCCGGCCACGGGGGCCCCGAACGAGACGCCGTCGAGGCTGGTGGCGACGGAGTACGCGCCGATGCGCCCGTTGGGGCCGCCGCCGGACCTGCGGGGCTGGTAGGTGAGCGCGGACACGGTCTGCGTACGGTGCATGTCGATGGTGACGGAGTGCGGCAGCGGGGTCGCACCGCCCGACCACCGGCTGTGCCAGAGGGTGTCGGCGTCGCCGTCCAGGACGTTGGCGGCACGGTTGTCGGCCTGCGCGGTCTCCTCGTCACTCGCGGAGGCTGTCCAGCCGGTGGTGGGCAGCTCGACGACGGAAGCGGGCAGTCCCGGGTCACCCAGCAGCTGGATCTCGGCGGCCGAGCTCCAGGGACCGCGCTTGCCCGCCTCGGAGATGGCGGTCAGCCGGACGTACCGGGTGCCCCTGGCGGCGAAGCTCAGCGTCTTGGTCGTGGCGTCGTCGGCCAGGGTGCCGCTCGCAACGGCCGCTCCCCAGTTCCGCCCATCGGCGCTGAGGTGGATGGCGTACTCGCCGATGCGGCCATTGGGGCCGTCGGCACGCGGCCGGTAGAGAAGCGCGGACACGACCTCGGTGCGGTGCATGTCGATGACGAGGGAGTGCGGCAACGCGGCCGCGCTCCCCGACCACCGGCTGTGCCAGATGGTCTCGTCCTTGCCGTCGAGCACGTTCGCGGCACGGTTGTCGGCCCGGGCCGTCTCCTCGTCACTGGCGGTTGCCGTCCAACCCGCCCTGGAGAGGACGGGTGCCGCCGGTTCCATGGCCGAGGCGGGCGCAGCGGCATGGTGCGGACGTGACGGGTGATCACCGTGCGCCTCGGCCTCGGCGACGGACCCGCCGCCCCGCGCGTTCAGTACGGGCAGGAGCGCGACGAGGACCGCCACCAAGGCGAGCAGGACGAGCCCCTGCCATCTGAGACGGGAGAGACGGGAGAGGCGGGAAAGTCGGAACAGGCCGGTCCGGCGGGATGGTTCGGGTAACACTTCGCCTCCTGGAGGACCTCGAAGGTCAGGACGGTCAGGAAGGTGAGGACGGGGACGGCGGTGAAGCGGTGACAGCGGCGAGGACGGTCAAGCAGTGAGTCAGTACAGGCGCCGCCCCTGAACCTGGGCAGAAGTGGTCACTCTTCTTGCCGGGAAGAGGGGTGTAAAGACATCGATCCGGCCGACTACGGGAGTCCTGCGCGGCTCACCGTCGGGGCACTCCCTGGCGGTCGCAACCAGTAGCGATCTCACGCTCTGGTCGCGAACGGCCGTCGGATCGTAGTCGCCCTGTTACGCCGGAGGCGCCCCCTTCTTTCCGGGGTCAGACCACTTGGAAGTTGCCTATCATGGCCATGTCCTCGTGTTCGAGGTTGTGGCAGTGGAGCATGTAGCGGCCCTTGTATCCGGTGAACCGTACGAGCACTTCGACCACTTCGTAGGGGCGGACGTCCACGGTGTCCTTCCAGCCGGCGTCAGTGGCCGCCGGTGGTCTGCCGCCGCGGGCGGTGACCTGGAACTGGGCCAGGTGCAGGTGGACAGGGTGGTGGAAGTCGCTGCTGAAGCGCCAGCGTTCCACGCTGCCCAGGCGCGGGGAAGCCAGGAGCGCATCCGTACTGAACGGCCGTCCGTTGATCGTCCACATCTGCCGTTCGTCCGTGCTGTGCGTGCGGCGGAAGTCGAAACTGCGCACCGGTACCGCTCTGTCCGGGGAGAGTGCCTCGAAGGAGGCCGACAGGCGGTCCGGTACGCGGCTGTCGTCCTTCTCCTTGCGCACGACGTGGAAGCGCATGACGTCGCGCATGCCGTCCTCGGCCGCGGAGTTGTGCAAGGTGACCTTGCTGCCGACGGGGAAGGCGGAGAAGTCGACGACGACGTCGAAGCGCTCGCCGGGCGCCATGTCGATGGTGCCCAATGGCTGGGGTGCGGCCAGCAGGCCGCCGTCGCTGCCGATCTGGACGAACCGCCCCCACTTGCCGTTCCCGGCGTCGAGCCGCAACCGGTAGCGGCGGGCGTTGGAGGCGTTCAGCAGCCGGAAGCGGTAGCGGGTCGCGGAGACCTCCAGGACGGGCCAGGGGGCGCCGTTGACGAGCTGGACGTCACCGAGCACGCCGTCCGGGAACGTGTCGTGGCCGTGGTGGGCGGGGTAGCGGAAGGAGCCGTCTTCGGCGAAGGAGCGGTCGCACAGCATCAGCGGTAGTCGCGGTGCCCGCCCGGCAGCGGCAGCCGTTCTTCCTCCTGGTCGCTGATGAGGAAGAAGCCGGCCAGGCCGCGCCAGACCTGTGGGGCGCTGAAGTCCATGCGGTGGTCGTGGTACCAGAGGGTCGCGGCCTGCTGCGGCAGCGGGTACGCGTAGCTGCGGTACCCCACGGCCGTCCGCCCCGGGTGGGCGCCGGCCATGCCGTCGTGGGTCCGGCCGGGTGCGCAGCGGGCGGGCAGCAGGAGGTCGGTGGGGTAGCCGTCGGACTCGGGCGGGGTGACGCCGCCGTGCAGGTGGGTGACGGTCGGCACGGTGAGGCTGTTGCGCACCTGCACCACGGTCCGGCGCCCGGAGCGGGCGGTGAAGGTCGGACCGGGGAAGATCCCGTCGTACCCCCACACCGTTGTCCTACGGCCCGGCAGGATCTCCACCCGGCCCTCGCGCTGCTCGACCTCGTAGAAGTCGGTACCGTGCTCGCTGCGCACCGGCCGGGCCACCGGCGGTACCGGCAGCGGTACACCGAACGGCCGGGGGAGCGGGCCCGTGCTGGCCAGCACCCGGCCGGTGGACGCCTCGGCGACGCGGGACCAGCCCGCCGCGCCCACTGTGATCGCCGTGCCGGCTCCGGCCGTCAGGGCGAGGAGTCCGCGTCGGCTCATCAGCCTCGGCATCACTCGGCCACCCCCTGCCGGGGCCGGGCCACCAGCGGCGACGTGCTGGTGTGCTGGGTGAACGCCCAGTACGTCAGGGCTGTGGCGCAGCCGAAGACGGCCATGCCCAGCGGCATGTGGCCGGCAAGGACACGCGATTCACCCAGCCCCTGTTGCACACTCACCAGAGCGGCCAGCACCGCGCTCGCCACGGCCGGCCACCACGGACCGCGCCCGGTGCGCCGGACCACCAGCGCCGCCGCTGTTTGAGTGATGGTCAACGCGCTGAGCACGCCCGCGTTCGCCGCATGCCAGGTCAGCAGGTCGAGATCCCCGATGACGAACAGACCGGCCAGAGCCGCCTGGGCCAGTGTGTCCAGCAGCACCAGCACGGCCACCACCCGAAGCGCGCGCAAAGGCCACCGGCGCACAGGCGCCTCGTTCTTTCCGCTCACCGGGGGTCGGCCCCGGCCGTCAGCGCCTGCTCGTAGGCGTGGAAGCCGTCCTCGACGCCCAGGAAGACATCGCTGAAGGTCAGGTACCCCTCGGCGATGACCGGCGTGTCGCGCAGGGCCTCGATGAGGAAGTAGTAGGCGCCCAGGTCTTCCGTCTCCAGCACGGCGAAGTCCGAGACGCGTCCGTTGAACGCCTCCGCGTCGAAGAAGCGAGCCGTCACCCGGTCCGCGTAGGAGGCGAAGACCGGCTCGAGGTGCTGGGCGCGCATCGCGTTGCGCTGCTCGCGCGACAGCGCCAGCCACCGCGGCGTGACCGTGTACGTCAGGACGATGCCGTAGGTCATGAGATCCCCCGAAGAAATTTGCTAACACCGTTAACTTTCGGCGCAAGCTAAAGTGATAGGCGTTAACTTTGTCAAGGGAAGGTGAGGGTGCAGCCGTGCCGAGCACATCGGGGACCGGGTCCACCGGCCGGCGTCACCGCGTCCGCGAGGAGGCGCTGGCCGAGATCCTGCGCACCGGCCGCCGACTCCTGATCGAGGAGGGGCCGTCCGCGGTCACACTGCGGGCCATCGCCCGGGAGATGGGCATGACCGCACCCGGCCTCTACCGCTACTACGCCAGCCACCGCGACCTGATCCAGGCACTGACCTCGCACCTGTACGACGAGCTGGCCGCCGCACTGACCGAGGCGCGCGAACGCCATCCTGCTGATGAGCCGGGGCGACGGCTGCGGGAGGTGTGCCGGGAACTGCGCCGCTGGGCGCTGGCCCATCCCCGCGAGTTCGGGCTGCTGTTCGCCAAGCCGGTCACGGACGCCGACACCGCGCCCGGCTCGGCCGCGCACGACCCGAGCTGGCGCTTCGGCGCCGTACTCCTCGACCTGATGGTCGAACTGTGGCGCTGCGGCGGCATGCGGCCGCCGACCGATCTGGACCCTTCGTGGATCGGCCAGTTGGAGGAGGTACGCGAGCACCTGGCGGGCGAGCCCGTACCGCTGGAGGCCATCTACGTCTTCGTCGCCTGCTGGGCCCGCCTGTACGGGGCGGTGGCAGTCGAGGTGTTCGGCCACCTCGACTTCGCCCTCACCGACCCCGAGCCGCTCTTCGAGCACACCCTGCACGACGTCATGGCCGCCCTGGGAGAACCCGCCGGCCAGTCAGTCATCGGCCACAAGTGATGGCGATCGTGATACCGCACGGGGTGAGCGGAGGGCACCGGCGTGGGCGGGCGAGGAGAGGGGGAGCCAGGACGAGTCGTGCCCGGGTACGGCGCACCCAGGCACGCGGGGCGGGGGCGGCATAGCCTGAAGGGATGACCAGCAACGATCTCGGAGATTTCCTGCGCGCCCACCGCGCCCGCCTGCGCCCCGACGACGTCGGGCTCGCCTCCTACGGCGCGCGCCGGGTTGCGGGACTGCGGCGCGAGGAGGTCGCCGTCCTTGCCGGGATGAACAGCGACTACTACGCCCGCCTCGAACAGGGCCGCGAGCGCAGCCCCTCCCCGCAGATGCTGGAGTCGATCAGCAGTGCGCTGCGGATGGACGGCGAAGCGCGGGAGCACATGTTCCGGCTGGCCGGCACCGCGCCGGAAGGCGAGCGGCCGCAGCCGCGGGAGACGGTCGGTTTCGCGCTGCGGCAGCTGCTGGACGGATACCCGAACGCCGCGGCGTTCGTACTGAACCCGGCCAACGACTTCCTGGCCTCGAACGCGCTGGCCGACGCGCTGTTCTCACCGTTCGGGCAGGTGGACAACTTGGCCCGCATGACCTTCCTGGACCCGGCCGCCCGGAGCTTCTTCGCCCGGTGGGGGCGAGCAGCCGAGGCAGTCGTTGCCGGATTGCGCCACGCCATGGGTCTGGACCCGAACTATCGGCGTCTGCACGATCTCGTCGGTTCCCTGACCGAGGAGAGCGAGGAGTTCGCCGACCTGTGGTCCTCGCACACCGTGCACGCGAAGACCCGTGACGGCAAGGAGCTTGTCCACCCCGACGTCGGCCCCCTCGACCTCACCTACCAGACCTTCGACGTCCGCGGAGCGCCGGGCCAGCAGCTGGTGGTCTACCATGCCGAACCGGGCAGCCCCAGCGCCCAGGCGCTCGCCCTGCTCGGCAGCCTCCACGCCACACGCCACCAGGAGTCCGCCTCCGAGCAGTAACACCCCGGCACGGCCTTGTGCACGTGGGGCGGCGTGGTCAGCGGCGGGAGCGGGCCGTCCAGGCCCGGAAGGGGCGACGGCGTCAGACGGCGGGCGTATTGAGCACGTACTCGCGGGAGGCGTGGACCTCGTCGCGCAGGGCGGCCAGGTCGACATCGAGGACCTGGCCGTTCCATTTGCGGGGCTCGCCGTTGATGAGGACGGCGCTGATGTTACGGGCGTCCGAGCCCAGCACGACGGTGCCGACGGCGTCGTTGAGCGGCATGTTGTTCAGGTCCTCGGCCTGGATCACCAGCAGGTCGGCCTTCTTGCCCGGGGTGAGCGAGCCGGTGACGCCGGCCAGCCCGTTGGTACGGGCACCCTGGAGGGTGGCGAAGTCCAGGACGTCGTGGGTGGTGATGCGGGCCGGCTGCTGGTCCGTGCCGTGGGCGGTGTTGACCGCGCGCATCCGCTGGATGGCGTGCAGAGCCCGCATCTGTGTGAACATGTCGCTGGCCAGCGCCACCTCGACGTCGATGCTCAGACCGGGCCGCACCCCGACCGACAGGGCCTCGTCGATCGCGGGGATCGCGGTCTCCAGCCCGATCTGGGCGTCCGAGGTCGGAGCCAGGGCGATGGTCGTGCCGCTCTCTCCGATCGCCCTCCACGCCTCGGGGGTCAGGCCGGTGGCGTGGATGAGGGTGAGGTCCGCGTCGAGGATGCCGGCCCTCTCCCAATCCAGGATGGCCCGGGAGGAGGAGACGCCGAAGACGGCGTCCACGCTCACACCGATTCCCAGGTCCTTGGCCGTGCGGGCGAGTTCGGGGCCGTAGGCGAGGGCGGCCCCGGCGACCTCGTCGGTGGCCAGAGCGGCCAGCCGCAGGGTCAGCAACCCGTCCTCGCCGACGAAGTACTTCTCCTTGAGGCGGGCCAGGTCACCGGGCCATTGCTTGGCCCAGTCGCCGAAGTGCGGGCCCATGGAGGCGTGCACCCCGCGGATGCCGGTGTCGATGAGGGCCTGGACGGCGGCGTCGGAGTGTTCAGGGGTACGGGAGTTGTGGGAGAAGTCGAGCATGCACGTGATGCCGCTGTCGATCGCCGTCAGCGCGGCCAGCCTGGTACCGACGTACATGTCTTCGGGCCGGTAGGCCGTGGCGTAGCCGGCGAGGGTGGACATCACATAGGCACCGAGATCGTCGACGTCCGGCATGATCCGACGCAGCTGCGTCTGCCAGGCATGCCGGTGCGTGTCGACGAAGCCCGGCGTGAGGATCGTGCCGGTCGCGTCGACGACCACCGCGCCCTCCCGGCTCAGGTCAGGACCTATCGCGGTGATCGCGTTGCCCTCGACGAGCAGATCGGCGCCGTCCAGGACACCGGAATCGGGATCCATGGTGACGATGGTCGCGCCGGTGAACAGAACGCGCCGCTTCGGGTCGGCGGATCGGCGCCGAAGCTGTTCGAGCACGTCAGGGCTGGTGGTGCCGGAGGAGATCAAGGGGAGGATCCTGTTCGTCATGCCAGGGGCGACGGGCCCCTACGTGGTGAGCTACGACCCCAGCCTCGGGCCAGCCGCCGGCGGCAACCAGGCCGCCATGTGCCCGGGTACAGCACACCCCGGCTCATCATCGCCACGCGATACCGCCACTGTTCTGAAGATCCTCCGTGAGATGAGCGCCTCGGGGTGTGCGATGGATCAGTACCGGCGCGTCGGCCTTTACGGACGCGAACCCCACGGGTCGCCGGGGACCCAGTTGCCGTGCAGTCCGAGCGGCACCCGAACGGGTAGGTGGATGCGGGCGACCGGCTCGCCCGTGAAGTCCTGGGCGGACAGGATCACCAGGTCCGCCGCGCCGCGCTCGGGGTCGTGCACGTACGCCATCACGTATCCGTCGTCTTCGGCGACGGGCGACTCCGCGGGGACGAAGACGCCCTCACCGACGGCTCCGAACCGGCCGAACTCGTGCGCCTCGGTCGTGCCGCGCACCACGTCGTGCTTGAGCAGGGCGTTGCTGAACCCGGTGCCCGGCCGCGGGTCCATGGGGCCGGTGGGCGGGGCGTAGAGCTCGACGGCGGCCGAGTACCCGTAGCGGTAAGGACGTGCGACGCGGTGGGAGTTGACGCGGGGGAACTCCTGGGTGCGGTCGTCGAGCCGGTCCTCCCGCACCTTTCCGGCGGCGAGGTCGATCCGCCAGCGGTCCAGGGTGGGGCGGCTGTTGCCGAAGTCCCTGATGTCGAAGCCCTCGGGGTGCCGGACGATGTCGACGACGATGTCCGTGCCGTCCTCGTAGGCGTTGAGGGTGTGACCCACCAGGCTCGGCGTGACCTCGAACCAACGCACCTCGCCTCCCGTGCGGGGCATGACGCCCACGCGCGCCTGGTGCGAGTCGTCCCAGACGAAGGGGACCCCGGTCGGAAGGTGTGCGGCGCTGAACAGCACAGGGGCGTCGAAGAGGATCACATGGTGCTCGGTCAGCGCGAAGTCGTGCATGTAGGGGTTGCCGGGCGCGTGGATGAGCGTGGTCCGCACCACCGTGCCGGTCTCGTCCATGACGATGTGCTGGACGTGCTCCGAGCCGTAGAGGAAGGCGAGCGAGTGCAGTTCGCGGGTGTGCGGGTCGAAGATGGAGTGGGCGTTGGCGCTGTAGCCCTCGGGAGTCACCCCGAGCTCGCAGGGGCCGACCGTGTCGAGGTCGTAGGTGAGCTCGTAGGGGCGTATCCCGCCCTCTATGAGGGCGAAGGTGCGGCCCGCGAGCCCGGCGACCTGGACGTTCGGTGCCATGTCCAGGCGCTCGTCGAAGGGGATGCCGCGTCGTGGTTCCCCGAGCCGGTCGGCGACCGAGCCGGAGCGCACCCAGCGGTTGCGGTACCACTCGGCGCGGCCGTCGCGGATGCGGACCCCGTGCACCATGCCGGCGCCGAGCGTCCAGATGTGGGCGGCGGGGTCCTCGATGCCGAGCGGGTTGGGGCCGATGCGCAGGTAGCGGCCGTTGAGGTGGACCGGGATCCGGCCGGTGAAGGGCAGGTCTAACGCGGTGACCTCCTCGGTGACCGGTGCGAAGCTCCCCGAGAGGTAGCGGTTGATCGTCATGTCAGTCCTTGTCACTGCTTTGTCCCTGTTCACTTTGTCCCTGTTCGGCGAGGAACGACTGTCCCAGCGCCGTCATCAATGTGTCGTAGCGGTGCGCCGCGGTCTCCGGCGGGAAATGGCCGGCGATCTCCAGGCTCACCGCACCGTGTGCGGCCGCCCAGAAGAGCTTGGAGATCTCGTACGCGTCTCCGGGCCGGAACACCCTGGAGTCGATGCACGCCTGGACGGCCGTCACGGAGGCGTCGAAGGCGGTCTCGGCCGCGCTCAGGGCATCGGCGCTCGGCCGGTAGCCGGGTATGGCCTGCTCGAACATCACCCGGTAGTAGGCCGGTTCGGCCAGGGCGTGCGCGCGGTAGGCGGCTGCGAGATCGTTGAGGTGGGCCAACGGACCGCCGGCACCTTGTATTTGCTGCTGCGCGCGCCGCAGCCGGGCGAACCCCTCCCGGTAGAGGGCGTCGGCCAGACCTTCCTTGCCGCCGAACATGGTGTACAGGACCTTGGTCGAGGCGCCGATCCCGGTGGCGATCCGACGCATCGTCAGGGCGGCCGGCCCCTCCGTGACCAGGAGGTCGATGGCGTGGTCGAGGATCGTGGTGCGCACGGCGGCTTGGCCGATGGACTGGGCGTCCTGGTAGGGCGTGTTCACGGCAACACCGTATCTGATGGGTAACGCTGTTACCAGCCCTGCCGGTTCGACTTCAGCGCTGACTCATGTGAGCTCGCGTATTCAACTGGGGTGGGTTGAGCGCACCGCGGCGTTCAGCGCGGGATCACCCAGCTCGGCGTCCAGGTCCCGGCGGCGTCGTGCCCGGCCGCCGTGGCGGCGAGGTGGGCGCGGAGGGTGGCCAGTGCCGGGTGGGGGTTGTCGCGGTGCCAGAGGAGCGAGTGCGGGTAGACGGGCGTGGGGTCGGTCACCGGGATGCGGCGCAGGCCGTGGCCGGCGGGCCAGACGAGGCGGGTGTGCTCGCCCATGAAGGTGGCCAGGGCCGGGGTGTCGGCGACGGTGTCGAGGAGGGCGTCGGAGCCGAAGTTGGGGCCGGTCGCCTCGATGGTGAGGCCGAACTCGGCGACGAGGCCGTCGTAGTAGGCGGCCCACTCGGTTCCGGGGACGATGCCGGGCATCCAGATCCGGTGCCCGGCGAGCTGGGCGAGGGACACCGACCGGGCGCCCGCCAGCGCGTGGGCGGGGCCGGTGAGGAGCTGGAGGGGCTCGTCGACCACCCGGACGGACTCGATGCCCTCGGGAAGGGGACGGCCGGGCGCGGCGACGGCGCGGAAGGAGGCGTCGATCGTGCCGGAGCGGATGGCGGCGACGGCCGTGTCGATGTCGAACAGCGTCACCACGTCGAGTTCGATCTCGGGGTGCGCGCGGTGGAAGCCGCGCATCAGGCCCGACGCCGCGCCGCGCAAGTTGATCACATCGACGCGCAGCGGACGGCGGCCGGCGCGCACGGACGCGACCGCGCGCTCGGCGACGCGCAGCAGCTCCCGGGCGTGGGGCAGGAACGCCTGCCCGTCGATGGTGAGCTCGGCGCCGCGCGGCGTGCGGGTGAACAGCCGCACGCCGAGGTTGCGCTCGAGCGCGGCGATGCGCTTGGAGACGGCCTGCTGGGTGACCGCCAGCTCGGCGGCGGCCTCCTGGAACTGCCCCGCGTCGGCGGCGGCCACGAAGGTCCGGACGGTGTCGAGGTCCATGCCGACACCCTAGGGGTACAACCGTTGGTTGTGGCTGGGTGGCCTTGCGGTTGTTTGATCCCTGGGTAGGGCGCTCGCTTTGATTGGTTCGATCGCGGATCGGTTGTACGGGTGAGTGGCGAGGGGGCGTGGGGCATGAGGAGCGGGCACCGGCTGGGGCGGCGGTTCGGGTGGCTGTGGGGAGCGTACGGGACCAGCGCGCTCGGCACGTGGCTCGCTTTCGGCGCGTTCCCGCTCATCGCCATCCGGGTGCTGCACGCCGGACCGGCCGAGGTCGCCGCGCTCTCCTCCGTGGGGGCCGCGGTGGGCGCGGCCGTGGCGGTGCCGCTCGGCCCGTGGGTGGAGTTCCGCCGCAAGCGGCCGGTGCTGATCGCGATGGACCTGGTGCGGTTCGCGGCGCTGCTGACGATCCCCGCCGCGTTCGCGCTCGGCGTGCTCACTTTTCTTCAGCTCCTGCTGGTCTCGGTCGTCGTCGCGGCGGCCGACATCACCTTCCGCGCCGCCTCCGGCGCGTACCTCAAGACGCTGCTGCCGGCCGAGGACATGCTCGTCGCCAACGCCCGATTCGAGTCCACGGCCTGGACGACCACGATCATCGGACCGCCACTGGGCGGCGCGGCGATCGGGCTCCTCGGTCCGGTGGCGACGGTGGTGGCCGACGCGGTCAGCTACCTGCTCTCGGCCCTGGGCATCCGTGCGACGGGCGCGCACGAGCCACGACCCGAGCGCCGGGAGGCCCCGCGCGTGCGGGCCGGGGACCTGCTCGACGGCTGGCGGTACATCCTCGCCGACGCGACGCTGCGTCCGCTGTTCTTCAACACCGCCTTGTTCAACGCCCTGGTGATGGCCTCCCAGCCGCTGTTGGCCGTCCTGATGCTCGGCCGACTCGAGTTCACGCCCTGGCAGTACGGCCTCGCCTTCGCCGCACCCTCGATCGGCGGGCTGCTCGGTTCGCGGCTGGCCCGACCGCTCGTCACCCGGTTCGGACAGCACCAGGTCCTGGTCGTGTCCGGGACGCTGCGCGCGCTCTGGCCCGTCGGCCTGGCCTTCATCGGGCCGGGCGCCGGAGGACTGGTGCTGGTGATGGGCGTCGAGCTCGGGCTCATCTTCTGCTGCGGGGTCTTCAACCCCGTCCACGCCACCTACCGGCTCGAACGCACCGCGACCGACCGGGTCGCCCGCACGCTGTCAGCCTGGGCAGTGACGACCAAGGCCGCGACCGCGCTCCTGACGGCCGCCTGGGGCGTGCTGGGCGCTCTGCTCGGCCCGCGAACGGCCATCGGCCTGGCCGGCGTGCTCCTGCTGGCGACCCCGCTGTTGCTTCCCCGCCGCGCGGCAGCGCCTCTTTCCGAGCCGGAGCTCGAGCCGGAGCCGGAGCCGGCGCCGAGCCGTGCGTGACGGACCTCCACCGCCGGCACCGCGATCGGGCTGCACCGCCCGTTGCTCACCAGTGCGGGATGACGAAGTTGAATCCGGCGGCGTTGTGCTCGTTGCCCGCGGGGCAGCGGCCCTTGGACGGGTAGCCCCAGAAGAAGAGGCCGTAGCAGTTGGTGCAGAAACGCCAGTACGCCTGGGCGTTCGGGGTCTCGACGACCTCGTGCGGCAGCACGAAGTTGAAGCCCGCGGCGTGGTGCGACCCGCCGACCGGGCACCAGCCGCCGCTGGGGTAGCCGAAGAAGAACATGCCGTAGCAACGGTCGCAGAAGCGCCAGTTGGCCTGGGCGTTGGGCGTCTCGCCCACGTTGTACGGGATGTCGAAGTCGTAGCCGGCCATGTAGTGCGCACCGCCGGCCGGGCAGACGCCGTTCTGCGGGTATCCGTAATAGAACATGCCGAAGCACTTGTTGCAGAAGCGCCAGTTGCGCTGGCCCTGCTGCCGCGTCGGTCCCTGGCCGGAGACGGGCGCGGCGTACGCCGACGTCACGCCGCCGGTGACCGCACCGGCCGTGGCGACGGCCACGAGGCCGGCGGTGGTGCCGAGTGCTCTGGAAAGGAAGAGACGGCGCCCAGGGGGCTCACCGTCGGACTGCCGCGAGGGTTCGTCGGAACGTTCGAGAAAGCCCATACCCACCACTTTCCGCGCCGATGACTGCCGAGTCGTGCATGAAGCGGCCATGACACTAAGGGTGTGCGTGCGCCCTGGGTAGGCGGCTTTCGGTCACTGCGGATGCCGGCGGGTGCCGGCACCCGCCGGCCCCCGAGCCGGCCGCAGACTGCCTGCGCCCGCCCACCGCACGTAATTCGTTTGACCTGGTCACGGGGCAACGCTGCACTGTGGCGGGGCACCACGAGTCGTGGTGCCGGTATCCCGGGGAGGCAGCGCAGCAATGGAGATCCGTCCCACGACCGACGAGGATCTCGACGTCTTCGTCGACACACTTCATGCCGCGTTCGGGCTCTTCCCGGAAACCCCGACCGAGGGCGGCGGCGGTCTGTGGTGGTCGGCGCTCGAAACGGACCGCAACCTGCTCGCCAGGACTGCGGACGGGCGGCCCGTCGGCACCGCCGGCGCGTACTCCTTCGAGCTCACCCTGCCCGGCGAGATCCTCGCCCCGGCCGCCGGCGTGAGCGCCGTCGGCGTCCTGCCCTCGCACCGACGCCAGGGCGTGCTCAGCGCGATGATGCGGCATCAGCTCGCCGAGCTGCGGGCCCGAGGGGAGTTCCTCTCCGTCCTGCTGGCCTCCGAGGCCTTGATCTACGGCAGGTTCGGCTACGGACCGGCGACCTACACGCAGCGGCTGACGGTGCCGCGCCACCAGGCCGCCTTCGCCCTCCCTCGGGCGCGCGGAACAGTCGGCGCCCCGGCGACCGGATCGGACCCGGGCTCCATCGAGCTGCTGCGGCGTGCCGAGTGCGGCGAGATCCTGGAAGAGGTCTACGACCGGTACCGCCGCGCACAGCCCGGCGCGCTGTCCCGGCCGCACCGCTGGTGGGCCTTGGGTGCGGGGCGGCCCCCGGTTGCTCCGGCGCCGCGCTACGTCGCCGTCCACCGGGACGCCGACGCCGTCCCGGACGGGTACGCCAGTTATTCGGTCGAGTCCGGCACCCTGACGGTCGACGAGAACATCGCCACCGACGACGCCGTCTTCACGGCCCTGGCCCGCTTCGTGCTTGAACATGACCTGGTCACTCAGGTCGTGTTCAAGCACGTTCCGCCCGAGCACCCGCTGCGCTGGCAGCTCGCGGACTTCCGGGCCGGGCAGGTGAGCGACGACACCGACTGGCTGTGGGTGCGGCTGCTGGACGTCCCGCGTGCGCTGACCGCGCGTGGCTGGTTCGCCGACGGCGAGCTCGTCCTCGACGTCGACGACCCGTTCCTCGGCGAGCACGGCCGCTACCTGCTGACCGTCCGGGACGGCAAGGCCGACTGCGTCCCGACGGACCGGGCGCCCGACCTGTCCCTGGACGTGAGCGACCTGGGCTCGGTCTACCTCGGCGGCACCGCGCCGAGCACGCTCGTACGCGCCGGACACATCCGGGCCCACCGCCCGGGCGCGGCCACCCTCGCCGACGCCCTCTTCCGCGCCGACCGCCCCCCGCACTGCCTGCACTGGTTCTGACCGTTTCGCCGCCCACCCCGCAGGCCTCGACCGCGAGAGTCAAGTCGTTGCGCCGTGCTGTTGGGACGCGTAGTCCTCGGGGCAAGGGCCCGGGTAGACCGAGAAGCGCAGATATGTCGTGATGTCGCCGCGGCGGCGCCCCGTCCGGTAGCTGACGAGCTCCTGGAGCCCAGTGAACGAGTCCAGTGATGTGGGCGCCAGGGAGTCGACAAGAGTCCGGTAGGGGCCGACGGGTACGCCCTCTTCGAGCAGGACCGCCTCAACCCGGCGGACCACCTCCAGTTCGTCTTCACAGAGGTCCGGCATCCGCAGGTATGTGGTCGCCTCGTCAGCCCGGTCCGCGCCGCCCCGGAACGCCAGACACGTCCACGCCGCCTCACCCGCGTCATTCCTGTGCGGACCGGCGAGTGTGCGGAACACCTTCGACGCCTGCAGCGGATCGTGGGCCCGTGCCGTCGAGGCGTAAGCATTGACCGTGTCCAGATCCACGACGCGATTGCGCCAGTACACCTTGGCTCGTGCCTTGGGCTCGGGGGACAGGTCCAGGGCGAAGAACTCGAGCTCCCTGTCGCTCGGGACCGGTCCTTGCGATCGTGTCGCGTTCTTCCACGCGGAATCCATGTGCAGCCGCTCCATGGCTTGCCCGATCACGGCCTCGCGCCTTCGGTGGTCCCAACGGTAGAGGCCGAAGTACGCCTTGAAGGTGAGCCCCTCGCCAGGGCGCCAGGCCATCGCGTGCCAAAGGGGTGCGGGCTCGTGGCCGGCATCACCGAGGAAGATGTCCTCGACACTCAGGTATCGGTCGAGGTCGACGCCAGGCCGGCTTGCAAGTTTCCGCGACACTTCCATGGCTGATGCGCTGGGCCGGGGTGAGCAGAACCCGGCGTCGAAGAGGATCCGGAGCTCCGGCTGGGCTCCTGACCAGTTGATCGAGAATTCGGCCGGGAAACCATCTGCCGCAACGTACGAGGGCATTCGGCATTCGCGTCCGATGCGCGTGTCGAACCAGTCGGTCAGGACCTCGCGGATGATTGCTTCCGTCTGTCTCATGCCTTCATGGGGAAGGCGGAGTGCGCTTGCTGCGCTTTCCCATTGACGGCATATGAACTCACCGAAGGACTGATCGCCCGCATCGAATATTGCATACCGTGGTGCCATGGATCGCTCAACTTTCCGTGTGTGTGTCGAAACCGCCCTCTTCGGGGCCGGCGCCGGCGCGGTGTCCCGGTCCTGGCCGTCCGCGTGGCACTCCGGGGAAGCCCGCCCCGGGTGCTTCGCCGGCATTTCGCGCGCCCTTGTCTCGTTGACGCTCGAGCTCACAACTCGGCGGTCCCGGCGGTGATCGCGTCGAGTACTTCGTCCACGTGTTCCCTGTGCGTGCGATGCGCGAGCACACAGATGCGGATCAGCTGCCGGCCCGCGATGGTGGTGCTGTGCACCATCGCACGGCCGTCGGAGTTGATCCTGTCGAGGAGCCGTCGCGTGGCGGCGTCGGCATCACGCCGTGCCGTCGCCCCGGGTCGCCTCGGCCGGACGGCGAAAGCGACGGTGGTCAACTCGGGCCGCCAGGGGACGTCGAGATGCGGAACGGCGCTCAGCCTGCTGTGAACACGGCCCGCGAGGTCGAGCTTTTCATCGAGCGCGTCGCGAAAGGCGGACAGCCCGTGGAGGTGCAGCGGGAGCCACACCCTCACCCCCCGGTTCTCTCTGCTCAGCTCGATTCCCCGTTGCGCGTAGTCCGGAAGGGCATCGGACGTGCCGACGTCCTGCAGGGCGGCGGCGGAACCCTCGTGCGCGGCATGCAGACGGGCCGGCTCCCGGACTACGAGGGCACCGGTGCCGAACGGCAGGAACAAGGCCTTGTGGGGATCCAGGGTCACGGAGTCCGCCCGCTCGATGCCTGCCGTGCGCTCGCGGCCGCGTGCGGTGAGCCGGAAGAAGCCCCCGTAGGCCGCGTCCACGTGAAACCAGAGGTCCTCGCGATCAGCCAGGGCGCCTGCGTCCGTCAGCGGATCGATGGCTCCGGTGTCCGTTGTCCCCGCTGTCGCGACCAGCAGGAATGGCCGCAATCCCGCACTGCGATCGGCGCGTATCCGTTCCGCGGCCACGCCGAGATCCATCCTCAAGTTTTCGGCGACCGGTATCACGCGAACGTTCTGCTGCCGGATCCCGGCGATACGGGCAGCCTTCGCAACGGAGTAGTGCGCCTGTTCGCTGACGTAGATGGTGCCCCGCCCGATGTCCTCTCCCAGCCGGTCATGACGAGCCGTCACCACGGCGGAGAGGTTGGCCATGGATCCGCCGGTGGTGAGGACTCCCGAGCTGCCGGGCGGAAGCCCGCACACGTCCTGCGCCATCCAGCGCAGGACACCTTCCTCCAGGGCCGTCAGGGCGGGTGCCGCGGCGGCAAGGGTGCCGTAGCGGTTGAGGGCCCTGGTGAAGAACTCGGCGAGTGCCGACGAGTAGAGTCCGCCTCCGGGTAACGCGGCCATCAACCGCGGCCCGGCGGATTCGATGGCGCTCTCGGCGGCCGTCCCG
This sequence comes from Streptomyces sp. C36, assembly GCF_040932295.1. Taxonomy (NCBI): domain Bacteria; kingdom Bacillati; phylum Actinomycetota; class Actinomycetes; order Kitasatosporales; family Streptomycetaceae; genus Streptomyces; species Streptomyces sp. C36. The sequence goes on from NZ_JBFQGI010000001.1 coordinate 954,529, forward strand.
AGCCGGTCCATGAGTGACGCGAAGGGGGTGCCGTTCTCCGGCGGCCCCGACAGGAAGGACTCCGCCAGCTTCTCCTCGACCTCGGGCACGGTCCTGTCGTGCGTCGGTCGGGAGTCCAGTGTCGTGAGGAAGGTGGCGACCTGTTGCGTCACCAGGTCCGCCATGTCCACCATCGTGGCTCGGTCGGGTTCCAGCGGCGAGGCGCGATGGATCTTCATGACGACTATGATCGCCGCACATCTCACGCGGTGTGACGGTGACTCCGCTCACCTTCATGGCCGACCCTGCGAGGGCCCGGCCGGTGGGGGAGAGGACCGGCCGGGCCCTCGCTGCCCGGCCGGAGGGCACGAGCGCGCCATGACCGTCCGGCGGTCAGTCCATCGTCGCCGGGGCCGTGCGTGCGAAGTGGCGGGCGGTGGGCACCAGGGCCGCCGCGGCCGGTACGAGGAAGCAGGCGGCGGCGCATACGGCGAGTACGGGGGTGACCCCGAAGGCGTCGATGGCCGGGGCGATCAGGGCGAGGCCGACCGGCGCGAGGCCGTAGGAGACGAGGAAGTCCAGCGAGGAGACGCGCGCCAGCTTGTCCGGGGCGACCTCGCGCTGGGTGGCCGTGAACCAGGGCACGTTGAACAGTTCGATGCCGATTCCGGCGACGGCGTACGCGGCGACGACCACGAGCGGTTGCACGGGCAGCATCAGGCTCAACGGGGCGAAGCCGTACGCGGCCAGCCCGGCGAAGGCGGCCCAGCCCTGCGAACGCGGCCGGCAGCGGGCGATGACCAGCGCCCCGCCGAGCGCTCCCACGGTGTACGCGGTCATGGCGGCGGCCAGGACCCACTCGGTGTCGTAGCGGTCCCGGCTGATCAGGGGCAGTGCGACGCTGGTCGCCGAGTAGCCGAGGGCGATGACGGCGACGAGTGCGACGAGTCCGGCGAGGAACCAGGGGTGGCGGCGTGCCTCGCGTATCCCTTCGAGGAACTCGGCGCGGAAGCCGGCGCGCGGGGCGGGCTCGGCGCCGGCCCGGTTCGCCACGGTGATGCCCGTAGTGCCCTGGCCCGGGACGAGTGCGGCGACCAGCCAGAGCAGGCCGATGCCGAGGAGGAGCGTCCCGATGTCGAGGAAGGCCGCGAGCAGCGCGGTCAGGGCTGGTCCGGCGAGCGTGGAGCTGCGTACGGCCATGGTCATGGCGGCGTTGGCCTGCTGACGGTGCTCGGGGGCGACGGTCTCGGCGGTGAGCGCTTGGAAGGCCGGGCGGCAGGCGCCCTGTCCGGCGCCCGCGAGGGCGGCGGCGGCCGTCATCAGTACGAGGGAGCGGCCGAGTCCGGCTGCGAGGAGGGGTGCGGCGACCGCCGCCGCGAGGGCCGACCAGAGGACGACCGTGCGGCGGGAGTGCCGGTCGGCCAGTACGCCGCCGATGGCGACGGCCACGAGGAAGCCGGCGGTGCGCGCGGCGAGGACCAGGCCGAGGCCGGCGGCGCCGAGGCCGCGGTGCAGTACCGCGAGCCCGAGGACGAAGGGCAGGGCCCAGGTCGCGAGGCCGGAGGCGGTGGTGCCGGTCCACAGGCGCAGGAACGCGGCGCTGCGAAGGACTGAACGCGGGGGAGGGGCAGCGGACTTGATCGCTGCCGGCGTGGGTGTGGTCGTCACGGTGTGGGTGCTCCTTGAGGGTGTGGGGTGAGGTTCGATGGCCGCACCCGATTTCCTTAATGAAAATGAATACCATTACAGTACCCTCGAGTGCAGCACTCCTGCCCCGGTGCACCACAGCACTCACGCTTTCCCCACCCCTCGCCCCCTCTCGGACCGGAGAAGCCATGCGCCACCCCGCCCGCCTCGGCATCGCCCTGACCATCGCTCTCGCAACCGTGGGCTGTTCCGCGGCAGTCGGCGACAGATCCAAGGAGGGCGACGGCCCCGCAGCCCGGGCCTCCGTCAAGGCGACCTCTGTCACCAGCTGCGGCAGCCGGCTGTCCTTCGCCGAACCTCCCCGGCGGGCTGTCGCCCTGGACCAGACCTCGACCGAGACCCTGCTCGCCCTCGGACTCGAGGACCGGATGGCGGGAACGGCCAACCTCAAGACGAAGATCCCCGCGCAGTACGCGGCCGCGTACGCCAAGATCCCCGTCATCGCCCCGAAGATCGCCACCGGCGAGCAACTCCGCTCCGCCACCCCCGACTTCCTCGTCGCCGGTTCTTCGGACCTCTACACCAAGGACCGCGCCGGCACCCGGGAGGAGCTGGCCGCCCTCAAGGTCCCCACCTTCGTCAGCGCCGTCGACTGCCCACAGCAGAACCCGGCCGTCAGGTCCCCCTTCGAGCGGCTCTTCTCCGACTACGAGAACCTCGGCAAGGCCTTCGGCGCCGAGCAGCGGGCCGGCAAGCTCGCCGCCGACCAGCGCGCCGCGGTCGCCAAGGCCGGGGAGAACGCCTCCAAGACTCCCCACGGCGACGACCGGCCGACCGTCGTCCACCTCTACTCCGTCTTCAACGGCATGCCGTACGTGGCGGGCAAGTCCGGCCTGCCCAGTGAGATGAGCCGGATCGTCGGCGCGAAGAACGCCTTCGACGACATCGACGAGGACTGGCCGGAGGTCTCCTGGGAGGAAGTCGCCAAGCGCGACCCCGACTTCATCGTGATCGGCGACCTGTCCGAGCGCGGCCGGCCCGGCGACAGCGCCGCCGAGAAGCGCGCCACCATGGCCGAGCACCCGGTGATATCCAAGCTGTCCGCGGTCCACGACAACAAGATCCTCGAGGTGCCGGGCATCGAACTGGACCCGTCCGTGCGCTCCGTGCACGCTCTGGAACTGCTGGCCAAGGGGATGAAGGACCTCGGGTATGTCCGCTGACCCCCTCGCCCCGAAACCCACCGCGGATCTCCTGCTGTCACCCGGAGCACCCGGAGCACCCGGATCGCCCGCACCGGCCGGTCGACCCGGCCGGTCCGCGGCCACCCAGGCACTCCTCTTCCTCCTCTCCGCGCTCGCCCTGGTGGGCTCCATGGCGGCAGCCGTACGCATCGGCACCGCCGACGTGGGCTGGACCGGCCTCGCCCGCGTCCTGGGCACGCGACTCGGCCTGGGCGTCGAGCCGTTGCCCCCACTGCTGGACTCCCTCGTCTGGGACCTACGGCTGCCGCGCGTGCTGATGGCCGCCCTGGTCGGCGCCTCCCTCGCCGTGTGCGGCACGGTCCTCCAGGCGATCACCCGCAACGCACTCGCCGACCCCTACCTGCTGGGCGTCTCCTCCGGCGCCTCGACGGGAGCCGTCACCGTGGTCGTCCTCGGAGTGGGCGCGAGCACCCTTGGGATCACCGGTGGCGCGCTGGCCGGGGCGCTGCTCTCCTTCGGGCTGCTTCTGCTGCTGTTGCGACGCACCGGCCTGGATTCGGCCCGCATCGTGCTCACCGGCGTGGTCGTCGGCCAGCTCTTCACCGCCTCGACCTCGCTCGTCCTGATGGCCTCGGCGGACGCGGACACCACGCGGGCCGTCACCCACTGGCTGCTGGGCTCGATGGCGCCGGCCCGCTGGAACACCGTCGTGGTCTGCGCGATCGTCACCCCGCTGGGGCTGGTGACCGCGTGGCTGTGCTCGAACGCCCTCGACGGGCTCGCGTTCGGCACCGACACCGCCGCGTCCCTCGGAATCGGCGTACGGAACACGCGGATGCTGCTGCTCGCGGTCACGGCCGCGCTGACCGCGGTGGCGGTGGCCACCGTCGGCGCCATCGGCTTCGTCGGGCTGATCGTCCCTCATGGGGTGCGGTTCCTCGTCGGGCCGTTGCACCGGGTGCTGCTGCCGTACGCGGCGCTGGCGGGGGCGGTGTTCCTGGTGTGGACGGACGCGCTGGCGCGGATCGCCTTCGCACCCCGCGAGGTACCCGTGGGCGTGATCACCGCACTGCTCGGCGTGCCGCTCTTCCTCCTCGTCCTGCGCAAGAGGGGTGAACTGTGAGGATCACCGCCGAAGGCCTGAGCTGGTCGGTGGCCGGCACGCCGGTCGTACGCGACGTCAACGCGGACATCGCCCCCGGCGAGACGGTCGGACTGCTCGGCCCCAACGGCTCGGGCAAGTCCTCGCTCCTGCGCTGCCTGGCCGGCCTGCGGGCCCCCGACACGGGCACGGTCCGCTACGACGGCGAGCCCGTACGGGACTGGAGCGCGCGCCGGATCGCCCGCCATGTCGCCTTCGTCGAACAGGACTCGGGCGCGGACAGCGACCTGCGGGTCACCGACGTCGTGGGCCTGGGCCGGACGCCGTTCCGGGACCGCTGGCGCGGGCCGGACGCCACCGACCGGGACGTGGTCGCCGCCGCGCTGGAACGCGTCGGACTCACCGCGCTCGCCGGCCGCTCCTGGAAGGCCCTGTCGGGCGGCGAGCGACAGCGCGCCCACATCGCCCGCGCGCTGGCCCAACAGCCGTACGCGCTCCTGCTCGACGAGCCCACCAACCACCTCGACGTCAAACACCAGCTGGAACTCATGCGGCTGCTGACCGGTACGGACCGGACCGTCCTGGTCGCGCTGCACGACCTGTCGCTCGCCGCCCGCTACTGCGACCGGCTGCTGCTTCTGCACCATGGCCGCCTGATCGCCTCCGGCACCCCCGCCGCCGTCCTGACCACCGAGCGGCTCGCCGAGGTCTTCGAGGTCGACGCCGATCTCGCCACCGACACCCTCGGACACCCCGCCGTCACCTACCGCGGGCCGCTCGGCGGCGCCCCTGCCCTGGCACCCCGACCCTTCCCTTTGAACCTCTCCGAATCCCCGTGAAAAGGAATCCCATGCACCGGACGCCCCCCGCCATCACCCCCGCCCCGACCGTCGACGCGCTCGTCGAGGCCGTCCTCGCGGGCGAACACGGCCCGCTTCCCTCCGAACTCGTCGCCACCAGCGTGTTCTGGATCCACCACGGCACCCGCCTCGCCGGCGGCGACACCACCTACCTCAACCAGTACGTCCTGGTCCGCCTCGGCGACGCCTTCGGCGGCTGCGCCTTCGAAGCGGGCGAGATCGACCCGGTGATCTGTCGTGACTCCTCCGGCGCCCCGCTCGACGTCCTGCTGCGCGAAGCCCCACGCCCGCTGCGGATCGCCGGCCTCGACGCCTACCTCTCCTCGATCCGACCGCACCGCGTGGCCGCCGAGGCGGGCGACGCCGAGCCCGTCACCCTCCCCACCGGTACCCCGGAGGTCCGAGCGACGGCCCGCGACGCGGCCATCGCCGGCCTGCTGGACATCGAGGAGGGCGCCAAGGTCGGCCTCATAGGCGTCGTCAACCCACTGGTCGCGGCGATACGCGAGCGGGGCGGCGAACCGCTGCCGTGCGACTTCAACCTCAGGACCACCCAGTGGGGCGACCCCGTCACCGATGACATGCACGAGGTCCTCGAGCGCGCCGAGGCCGTCGTCGCCACCGGAATGACCCTCAGCAACGGCTCGTTCGACACCATCCTCGAGCGCTGCCGCTCCCGGGGCGTCCCGCTGGTCGTCTACGCGCAGACCGGTAGCGCCGTCGCCCGTGCCTTCCTCGGCGCCGGGGTGACCGCCCTGTCCGCGGAACCGTTCCCCTTCTCCCAGTTCAGCGCCGAGGAGACCGTCCTGTACCGCTACCGGGCGGTGAGCGGCGCATGACACCCGCCGCCCGCACCACCACCACCACCGCCGTACGCGGTGCCGACGCCCTCTCCGTAGGCACCTCCGTAGGCACCGGATACGCCCCGTGTCACCACGGCGAGATCCTCCAGGGCGTCTTCCTCGACGGCGATGGACGCCGGTGCGCGGGCCTGGTCACTCTCCCCATGGCCGGGCCGGGCAGCAGCGCCGAGTTCGTCCGCCGGCCCGGCACGGCGCCCCAGGCGCTCACGGTCGTACCCGCCGACCGTACGAAAGCCGCCCTGGCCGCGGCCCTCGCGGTGGCCGAATGCGCGCGGCGGACCGGACAGCCGCTCTGCGGCGGGGAGTTGCGGCTCACCGGTGCCATACCGGTGGGCCTGGGCATGGGCAGCTCCACCAGCGACGTCATCGCGACCGTGCGCGCGGTCGCGGACTCCTACGGGCTGCGGCTGGCCCCCGGCACGGTCGCCCGGCTCGCCGTGCACGCGGAGTCGGCCTGCGATCCGCTGATGCTGGACGACCGCCCGGTGCTGTTCGCCCAACGGGAGGGCCGCGTCCTGGAGGTCCTCGGCCCGGCCCTGCCTCCGCTGGTCGTCGTGGGCTGCGCCCTCGGCGGGGGCGCGCCCGTGGACACCCTGTCCCTGCCCGTGCACGAGCCCGGCGACAGCGATGTACGGGCCTGGGAGCGCATGCGCACGCGGCTGCGCCGCGCGGTGGCGACGGGCGACGTGCAGCTGCTCGGCCAGGTCGCCACCGCCAGCGCGCGGCGCGGACAACAGGTGCTCGGCCACCCGGAGTTCGACGTGCTGACCGGCGTCGCCCGCCGGGTCGGGGCGGCGGGTGTCCAGATCGCGCACAGCGGCGCGGTGGCGGGCGTGCTGTTCGACCCGGCCGCGCCGGGCCTGCGGCACCGCGTCCGCAGTTGCCTGCGGGCCCTGGACGCCCAGGGCATCCCCGCCACTCGGACCTTCACGACCCTCACCACCACCAAGGAGCTGCTGAATGGACCAGCACATCGCGGAGTCGATCGGCCGGCCGGACCTGATACGCCTCGACGACCGGCTCGTCTGCCTGCGCTTTGAGACGATGAAGGTGGTCTCCGCCCTCGCCGCGGTACGCCACCTGCTGGACACCGGGGCGGTGCGGCGCGGGGACACCCTGCTGGACAGCTCCAGCGGCATCTACGCGTACGCCCTCGCCCTGGCCTGCCACCGGCACGGCATGCGATGCCACATCGTCGGCTCGACGACGGTGGACCACACGCTGCGCACCCAGCTCACCGTACTCGGGGCGACGCTGGAGCGGATGAAACCGTGCAGCGACCTCAAACTCGACCAGAAACGGCGCGTCGAGCGGATCCACGAGATCCTCGCCGAACACCCCGAGTACCACTGGATGCGGCAGTACCACGATGACATCCACTATCTCGGCTACCGCCCGATCGCCGAGCGGATCCGGGAGGCGACCGGCGCGGAAGGGCCCCTCACCGTCGTCGGCGGTGTCGGGTCGGGCGCCTCCACCGGAGCCCTCGCCCGCCACCTGCGCTCCGCGAGCCCGGTCGGCTCGGCCGACGTCGAACTCGTCGGCGTCCAGCCCTACGGCAGCGTCACCTTCGGCGCCGAACACGTCTCAGACCCCGAGATCATCATCGCCGGGATCGGCAGCTCCATCCCCTTCGGCAACGTCTCCCACGAGCTGTACGACACCCTGCACTGGATCTCCTTCGACGCGGCGCTGGCCGGCAGCGTCGACCTGCTGCGCCGGCACGCGGTCTTCGCGGGCCTGTCGACCGGCGCCGGCTACCTCGCGGCCCGCCACGAACGCGAGCGTTCCCCCGAGCGGACGGTCCTCTTCATCGCCGCCGACACCGGCCACCGCTACGTCGACACCGTCTACGCCCGGCACCGCGAAGCCGCGCCGATCGCGGATCTCACCCCAAGGGAGGTGCCCGACCAGAGCCGGCTGGCCCTGCCGTGGTCCCGCATGTGCTGGAACCGCGCCCCGGCCCCGGCCTTTGCCGTGGCGTCGTAGTGCCACGGCACCGGAGGAGCCAGGGCGTGTCCGACGGGTCGCCGACTCGCTCTAACAAGAGCGGGGAATCCCATCGGGCACTGCCAGCGCCTGCACCTCCGCGTAGGAGAGGGCCGTGAGGTCTTCCGGACGGCCGTCGCGGATGGCGGTCGCGGTGCTCACGGCCGCCGCCAGGGCGCTGCGGTAGAGCAGCGAGCCGAGGCTGACCCTGCGCACGCCCAGCGCGGTCAGCTCGGTGAGGGAGGGGCCGGTCGGCGAGTACAGGATGTTCAGCGGGACGACGAGCATGGCCGTCAGAGCGGCGATCCGGTCCGGATCGGACAGACCCGGCACGAACACCCCGTCTGCACCGGCCTGCTCGTACACCGCCAGGCGCGCCGCCGTCTCCTCCTCTCGACGTCCGAGCCAGTAGGTGTCGGTGCGGGCGTTCACGAACAGCTCGGGTACGGCGGCCTTGACGGCGGCGATCTTCGCGGCGTGCAGCTCCAGCGGGGCGAGGGAGCCGTCCGGGCGGCCGTCTTCGAGATTGATCCCCGCCGCGCCCGCGTCGTACAGCTTTCGGGCCAGCACCGCCACGTCCAACGGGTCGTCGCTGAAACCTCCTTCGACGTCGACGGTGAACAGGAAGGAGCCCCGTCCGAGCCGTCGGGCCAGCGCCACGGTCGCTTCGGCGGTCGCTGCCACCCCGTCCGGCAGGCCGGCGGCCGCGGCCACGCCGAGGCTCGTGGTACCGATGGCCCGGAATCCCTGCTCCGCGAGGGCGGCGGCGGAGGCATAGTCCCAGGCGTTGGGCAGCAACAGCGGTGCGGCCTGGTGGTGAAGGCCGGCGAAGGCGGTCAGCGGGCGCTGGAGCAGGCCGTCGGCCAAGGCCAGGGCGTGAGCTCGGCCGGGGCATACGCGCGGCGGTGCGCCGAAGGAGAGGGGTACGGGGTGCGCGCGGTGGGCGGCGGCCACGTCCAGGAGCACCACGTCGCCCTCGGCGATCTCACGACCGGCGATGCGCGTGGCACGGGCGCCGACCCGGCGCATGGCCCGCACCGGTGACGCCTCCCGGAGCGCGCGGGCCAGCGGTACGTCGCCCTCGGCCGCGGCCTCCACCAGCGCCGCCGTCGCCGCGCAGGCCTGCACCAGCAGCCCGATGCGGTTGGCGGCGGCCTCCAGACGGGCTTCGTCCGCCCCCTCGGGGGCCGCCAGGTGAGCCGTCAGCCAGGCCACCGCCTCGTCTGCGGCCGGGTCCGTGCCCCCGAAGTAGGCTTCGGCCACCACGGTCACCGCCTCGGCGACCGCCCCGGGCTCCGGCATCTCCAGGGCCTCGGCGAGGGTCCGTACCACCCGCAGGCGTACGTCCCCCGCAGGCGCCTCCATTGCTGCCCGGCGCAGCGCGGCGGGGTCCAGCCGGTCCAGTTCGGCCTCCACCAGGGCACGTCGCCGTCGATGCCGCTCCCCGGAGCTGAACCGGACCACGGTGGCACGCAACCACGCGACACTCGCCCCGGCGGTACCTCCGTCCGCCGCTGGCAACTCGGGGACGAGAGCCGGGTCCGCGAGCGCGGCCCGCACGTCCTCATGGCGGTCGAATTCATGCGTCGTGATCATGTGCGTCATGGCCCTGACCCTAGGGCCGCGACAGTTCGGCGCTCCCCGAACCATGCCTACGGCATCATCGCCTCATGCCTCAACCACCTCAGCTCGCCGAGACCGCCGCCCTGTTCGCCGACCGTACGCGGGCCGCATTCTGCCTGGCCCTGCTCGACGGACGCGCCTGGACGGCGGGCGAGCTCGCCCGGCACGCGGGGGTGCGGCCCTCCACCGCCAGCGAGCAGCTCTCCCGCCTCATCGAGGGCGGACTGCTGACCGAGGAACGCCAGGGCCGGCACCGCTACGTCCGGCTGGCCGGCCCAGAGGCAGCCAACCTGATCGAAGCGCTTACCTCATACGCCACCCACGCCTCGAGCACCCCACCGCCGCAGAACCTGCGGGAATCGGTGCGCCTGAGCGCCGAGGCCCGGGCCCGTACGTGCTACGACCATCTGGCAGGGCGATTGGGCGTGGCCTTGGCCGACGGGATGATCGCCCGAGGCCTGGTCGCCGCCGAGGACGGCCTCGCCGTCACCCCGGACGGCCGGACATGGCTGGCCGACACCCTGGGCTTCACACGACCGCCAGGCACCCGGCGGCCCCTGGTACGCGGCTGCCTGGACTGGACGGAGCGCCGCCCCCATCTCGCCGGAGCACTGGGGGCCGCCCTGTGCGCCACGGCGCTGGAACGACAGTGGGTGCGGCGAGTGGGTTCCGGACGCGCGGTGAAGGTGACACCGGAAGGGACCGAGGCGTTCCAGGAACTGCTGGGGGCGACGGTTTAGGCAGTGACTGCCGCGTCCTGGCAGCACGGCCGGTTCGAACGCGTCCGATGCCTCGAGCCGTTCCCGCCCGGGGGTCGTCTGTAGCCTGTCGTCATGGCGCCGGGGGGCGCCGTGACGGCAACGCTCCGCTTTCGACGAGGAGTTCGCGGAGCAGAGCTGTCTCGCTCGTCCGGGGCCGAATGGGGTGGGGATGACGGAGATCCGTCGCGAGTTGATCCGCGCGTTGCCGGAAGTACTGAAGACGCACGCGGCACGGTCGGGAGGAAAGACCGCTTTCCAAGACGCGCGCCGGGGCGTCACGTACCAGGAGCTGGAAGAGCGGACCCGTCGTCTGGCCGGTCACCTCGGGCGGCTTGGCGTACGCAGGGGCGACCGGGTGGCGCTCGTGCTGGGCAACCGGGTGGAGACGGTGGAGGGTTTCCTCGCGGTTCTGCGGGCCGGAGCGGTGGGTGTTCCGCTCGATCCCGGGGCCGCGGACGCCGAGCTCGCGTACTTCCTCGACGACAGCGGGGCGGTCGCGGTGGTCACCGAGGACACGCTGCTGCCACGGGTCTCGCGGCTGGTGGCCGTGCGGCCACGGTTACGGTCGCGGGTCCTGGTGGCGGGCACAGGCACAGGCGCGGGCGCGGGCGCCGTGCCGGACGGAGCGGCCGCGGGCACGCACTTCTTCGAACAGCTCGCCGGATCGGATCCGGGATGCGCGCCCCGGGACGACCTCGGCCTGGACGAGGCGGCCTGGATCCTCTACACCTCGGGCACCACCGGGCGGAGCAAGGGGGTGGTCTCCAGCCAGCGCACCGCCCTGTGGTCCGTGGCGGCGGCCTATGCCCCGTTGTGGGACCTGAAGCCGCAGGACCGGCTGCTGTGGCCGCTGCCGATGTTCCATGCCTACGCGCACTCGTTGTGCCTGCTGGGCGTGGTGGCCGTGGGCGCGAGCGCGTACCTCCTCGACCGGGGTGCCGACGTCGCGCGGACACTCACCGATCAGCGGTTCACCATCGTCGCAGGCGTGCCCGCCACCTACCGCCTGCTCACGAGCGCGGTCCGCGAGGCCCCTCGGCCGCCGGCCGGCATACGTCTGTGCGTCACCGCGGGCGCGCCGTGTCCCCCGGAGCTGCGGGCGGACGTCGAGGAGTTGCTCGGCGCACCGCTGCTCGACGGCTACGGCAGCACCGAGACCTGCGGGAAGATCGCGGTCGACCGGCTCGACGGCTCCGGGAGCGCCGGCCCCAGCGGTCTGCCGGTGCCCGGTGTCGAGGTGCGGCTGACCGATCCGTCCAGCGGCGACGACGTCGCCGACGGGAACGAGGGGGAGATCCGGGTCCGCGGCCCGAACCTGATGCTGGGGTATCACGATCGCCCGGACGACACCGCCCAGGCGTTCAAGGACGGCTGGTACCGCACAGGGGATCTCGGCCGCCGCGTCCGACACGGCGGTCTGCGCGTCACCGGCCGCGTCAAGGAACTGATCATCCGCGGCGGCGAGAACGTCAACCCGGTCGAGGTCGAGCACGTACTGCTCGCCTGCCCCGGCGTCGTGGACGCAGCCGTCGTCGGCAGACCGCACGACGTGCTCGGTGAGGTGCCGGTCGCGTTCGTGGTCGCCGACCCGGGGCTCGGCGTCGACACCGACCGGGTACGCGACGCGTGCCGGGAGCGGCTGTCGGGTTTCAAGGTGCCCGACGAGGTGTACGAGACCGACTCCGTGCCCCGTACTCCCTCCGGCAAGACCGACCGTCCCGCGCTGGCCCGGTATCTGGCCGAACGGCTCGGCTCGGCGCGCGACGCCACCGCGTCCGCCCTGCGCCGGCGCCTGGCGGATCTGACCCCGTCCGGGCGGTACGACGAGGTGCTGCGTCTCGTCCTCACCGCGACGGCGCACGCGAGCGGCGTGCCGGAGCGGGACCTGGAACCGGGCCGGCCCTTCACCGCCTTCGGGGTCACGTCCCTCACGGGAGTACTGCTGCGCGACCGGCTGGGCACGGCCACCGGCCTGGAGCTGCCCGCCACCTTGGTGTTCGACCAGCCGACGCCGGCCGCCGTGGCGGAATTTCTGCGGACCGCGCTGCTCGGCGACTCGGCCCCGGACGGCCGCTCGGGCAGCGCCAGGGCGCGTACGCTCGCGGCGGAGCCGGTGGCCGTCGTCGCGATGGCCTGCCGGTATCCGGGTGGCGTGGCCTCACCCGAAGACCTGTGGCAGCTCGTCGCGAACGGGATCGACGCGACGTCGGACCTCCCCGACGACCGCGGCTGGGACCTGCCCGGCCTCTTCGACCCCGATCCCGACCGGCTCGGCACGTCCGTCACCCGCCGTGGCGGCTTCCTGCACGGGGCGGCCGACTTCGACGCGGCCTTCTTCGGGATGTCTCCGCGGGAGGCACTGGCCACCGACCCGCAGCAGCGGATCCTGCTGGAGACCACCTGGGAGCTCCTGGAGCGGGCCGGCATCGACCCGGCGGCCCTGCGCGGCAGTGACACCGGCGTCTTCGTCGGCGTGATGCACGACGACTACGCCGGCCGTCTGCTGAACCGAGGCCCCCACGAGCTGGAGGCGCACCTCGCGCTGGGCTCGGCGGGCAGCGTGGCCTCGGGCCGCGTCGCCTACGCCCTGGACCTGCGCGGGCCCGCCGTGACCGTGGACACCGCCTGCTCGTCGTCGCTGGTGGCGATGCACTCGGCGGCGCAGGCACTGCGGTCCGGCGAGTGCTCGCTGGCGGTGGCCGGGGGCGTCACGGTGATGGCCACCGCGGCGTCGTTCGTCGCGTTCAGCAGGTTGCGGGGCCTGGCGCCGGACGGCCGGTGCAAACCGTTCTCGGCCGCGGCCGACGGCACCGGCTGGGCGGAGGGCGTAGGCGTGGTCCTGCTGGAGCGGCTGTCCGATGCCCGGCGCAACGGCCATCCGGTGCTGGCCGTGGTCCGAGGCTCGGCCGTCGCTTCCGACGGCGCGTCCAACGGTCTGACCGCGCCGAGCGGCCCGGCCCAGCAGGAGGTCATCCGGCAGGCCCTCGCGGCCGCCGGGCTGTCCCCGGCCGACATCGACGTTGTCGAGACGCACGGCACCGGCACCGCGCTCGGCGATCCCATCGAGTCCCGGGCGCTGCAGGCCGCGTACGGGCGGGAGCGGCCCGGCGGCCGGCCGCTGTGGCTCGGGGCGCTCAAGTCCAACATCGGGCACACTCAGGCCGCGGCCGGCGTGGGCGGTGTCATCAAGACGGTCCTGGCGATGCGCCACGGACGGCTGCCGCGCATCCTGCACTGCGAGGAGCCGTCACCGCGCGTGGACTGGTCGTCGGGCGCCGTACGGCTCCTGGCACAGGAGGAGGAGTGGCGTCCGGCCCGACCCGGCGGCCCGCGCCGGGCGGCGGTTTCCGCGTTCGGCATCGGCGGGACCAACGCCCACGTCATTCTGGAGGAGGCGCTTGAGGAGCCCGCTGGGGAAACGGTTCTGGAAACGGCGCCCCCCGGGCCCTGGAAAGCGGTGCCACCACTGCTGCTGTCGGGTGCGGATCCGCAGGCTCTGCGTGCACAGGCCGGGCAGGTGGCGTCCCTGCTGCGGGAGCGGCCCCGGCTGTCCTCGCTGGATGTCGCGTTCTCCCTGGCCACGACCCGGGCGGCGCTCACGTATCGGGCGGCTGTGACCGGAGGGGATCGTGAGGCGCTGCTGAACGCTCTGGACGCGTTGGCGGCCACCGGTCAGGTCCCCGGAAGCACCGAGGTGAGGCCGGGCGCGCCTGCCGGGCGGCCGGCACTGCTGTTCTCCGGCCAGGGCGGGCAACGGCCTGGCATGGGCCGGGAACTGCACAGCACGTTCCCCCACTTCGCGGCCGCCTTCGATGCCCTGTGCGAACGCTTCGACGGCACCGGCGGTTTCGAGCGGCCGCTGCGCACCGTGCTGTGGGCGGGTGAGAACACCGCCGACGCCGCTCTGCTGGACAGGACCGACTTCGCGCAGGCGGGACTGTTCGCCTACGAAGTGGCGCTGTTCCGGCTGCTGGAGTCCTGGGGAGTACAGCCGGACGCCGTGGCCGGGCACTCCGTGGGCGAGCTGGCAGCGGCCCACGTCGCGGGCGTCCTGTCGGAGGCGGAAGCCGTGGAGCTGGTCGCGGCCCGGGGGCGGCTGATGCGGCAACTGCCCGGTCACGGCGCCATGGTGGCCCTGGAGGCCACCGAGGCCGAGGCGGCGGACGAGCTGGCGGACCTGGCGGATCCGACGCACCGCGTGGCGATCGCGGCGGTGAACGGTCCCCGGTCGGTCGTCGTCTCCGGAGAGGAGGAAGCCGTACGCGTCGTCGCCGCCCGGTTCTCCGGTCGCGGACGTCGCGCCACGCGGCTGCGGACCGGCCATGCCTTCCACTCACCACTGATGGAACCGATGCTCGCCGAGTTCGGCCGCATCGCCTCGGGCATGACCTACGGGAAGCCGCGCATCCCCGTGATATCGACCGTGACAGGGCGCGCAGCCGACGGGGACGACCTGCGCTCGGCGGCGTACTGGGTGCGCCACGCCCGCGAAACCGTACGGTTCGGGGACGCCGTGCGACATCTCGTGAACCACGAGCGGGTGACCGCCTGTGTGGAGCTGGGCCCCGACGCGCAGCTCACGGCGGCTGCCATGGGCGGCGTCGCGGGCGAGCGCGGGGGAGTGGTGTGCACGGCCACCGCCCGGGCCGGGGCGCCGGAGGCGCAGGCGGTCCTGGCCGCGCTCGGCCGACTGCACGTACACGGCCTGCCGGTGGACTGGCGCCGGGTGTACGCGGACAGCGGCGCCCGGCGGGTGGACTTGCCCACCTACCCCTTCCAACGGCAGCACTACTGGCTGGAGGACACCGAAGCTCCCGCACCGGCCGGCAAGGACCACCCTCTGCTGACCGGCACGACGACCACTGTGCCCGGCACGGAACGCCTGCTCTGCACCGGCCACCTCTCCACCGCCGCCCAGCCCTGGCTGCGCGACCACGTCATCGCCGGGCAGGTGCTCGTACCCGCCACCGCGTTCGCCGAGATGGTGATCCACGCGGGCGACGCATGCGGGCTGGAAGTCATCGAGGACTTCGCGCTGCTGGCCCCGCTGCCGCTGCCGCCCTCCGGCTCTGGCGACGGGGTCCAGGTGCAGGTGGTCCTCGGCGAGCCGGACGTCTCCGGCCGCCGCACCGCCGACGTCCATTCCCGTCCGCGGGAGTCGGGTCCGCTGGGCGTCTGGACGCACCACGCGACCGGGCGGCTCGGCCCGGCCACCGGGCAGGCAGGCCATGGTGCCGGCGCCGCCGCGTGGCCGCCCCCGGGCGCCGTGCCCGTGGACCTCGCGGGCGCCTACGACCGCCTGGCCGACGCCGGTCACGCGTACGGTCCTGCCTTCCGGGGCGTCACGGCAGCCTGGCGGGGGCTGGACGAGGAGGTGTTCGCCGAGGTACGCCTGCCCGGGGCGACGGGCGCCGACGCCGGCCGGTACGGCCTTCACCCCGCCCTGCTGGACGCCGCGTTGCACACGACTCTGCTCGTCGCGCCGACCGCCGGTCCCGTCCGCCTGCCCTTCGCCTGGCGCGGCATGAGCCTGTATGCCGTCGGTGCCACGGCGCTGCGCGTACACATACGCGCCACCGGCCCCGACACGGTCGCCGTGGACCTCGCCGACCCCGCCGGCAGACCGGTGGCCCGGGTGGATTCCCTGACCACTCGGCCCGTACCGGAATCCATCGGTGCCGCGGCCGCGGAAGTGAGCGCTTCCGGGGGCCTGTACGGCCTGCGGTGGGTCGGCGTTCCGGCCGACGGCGAGAGGCCGCTCCTGTCCGTGGCGGAACCCGACGACCTCGGCCTGCGCTCCGTGCTCCCCGGGCCGTCGGCCGGAAGAGGGAACGATGGCCCCGGGGCGGAGGTGGTCTCTCTGTCCTGCCTCGCCTCGGGCGCCGATCCGGCCGCGGACACCCATACGCTGACCGCGCGTGCCTTGGCCGTGCTGCAGACCCACCTGTCCGCCCCGGCCGCGCCGGGATCGCGCCTCGTGGTGGTGACCCGCGGCGCCACCTCCGCCGTGCCGGACCTGCCGGCCGCCGCGGTGTGGGGCCTGGTGCGTTCCGCACAGGCGGAGTATCCCGGGCGTCTCACGCTCGTGGACACCGACGGCCGGCCCGACTCCCTGCGCCTGCTGCCGGCCGCCGTCGCCACCGGTGAGCCCCAGCTCTCCCTCGTCGAAGGCGCTATACGTGTCCCTCGGTTGGCCGGCACCGGCATCCCGCAGGGCCGTTCTCCGGTCGAGGGTACGGTCCTGGTGACGGGCGGCACCGGAGCCCTCGGCGGCCTGCTGGCCCGGCACCTGGTCACCCGGCACAGGGTCCGCCGCCTCGTCCTCGTCAGCCGTCACGGCCTCCGGTCGCCGGCCGCGCGGCGGCTGCGGGCAGGGCTGCAGGAGTCCGGCGCCCGCGTGGACGTGATCGCCTGTGATGCCGCGGACCGCACCGCGCTGGCCGCCGTCGTGAAAACGTACGCGCACGAGCTGAGCGCCGTCGTTCATGCCGCCGGTGTCCTGGACGACGGTGTGCTGGAGTCCCTGACGCCCGGGCGGCTGGCCGCGGTGCTTCGCCCGAAGGTGGACGCCGCGTGGAATCTGCATGAGCTGACGAAGCATCTGCCCCTGTCCCACTTCGTGCTGTTCTCCTCGGCGGCCGGAGTGCTGGGCACCGCGGGCCAGGCCAACTACGCCGCCGCGAACACCTTCCTGGACGCGCTCGCGCACCATCGCGCCGCCCTCGGCCTGCCGGCGCTCTCCCTCGCCTGGGGGCCGTGGGCGGGCGGGGAGGGGATGGCGGCACGTACCGCCGCCCCCGACCGGGCCATGGACGGCCTCTTGCGCGCCGTTTCCCCCGAACAGGGTCTGGCGATGTTCGACGCCGCGCTGGGCAGCGGTGAACCGGTGCTGGCCCAGCTGCTGCTGGACCGTTCGCGGAAGGCGGCAACCGCCGGACAGCCGGTGCCGCCGCCCCTGCGCGGGCTGCTGCGCACGGCCCGCCCGGCAGCCGGGGCCACGGCCGGGCCGGCCGACGATCCCGAGGCCGCGGCCGGAGCCCGGCGGGAACGGCTCGCCGCACTGCCCGTACCCGACCGGGCACCGGCCTTGCTCGCACTCGTCCGCGAGGAAGTCGCCACCGTGCTCGGCCATGCCGGCGCGGATGCCGTGGCGCCCGACCGCCCCTTCACCGAGCTGGGCTTCGACTCCCTGACCGGGGTACTGCTGCGCAACCGTCTCAGCGCTCTCACCGGCGTGCCCCTGCCCGCCACCGTCGTGTTCGACCGGCCCAGCGCCGTGGAGCTGGCCGATCACCTCGACGAGGAGTTGGGCACAGCCCGGCTCGAAGAGGTCTCCGTCACCGGGCTCGCCGCCCCGCGGGGAACGGCACGGCCGTCGCAGACCCTCGCCTCCCTCTACCGGCGCGTGTGCGAGACGGGGGATGTCGTGTCGGCGATGCACTTGCTGGTGACCGCCTCGCTCGCCCTGCCCGCCTTCGACCACGCCGAAAGCGCCCGGCACGCGCTCGCGCCCCTCAAGCTGGCCGAAGGCACCGCCGGTCCCGCGCTCGTGTGCTTCCCCGGCTTCTTCCCGGCTCTCGGCAGACCCGGGCACGCCACGCTGGCCTCCGCCTTCGGCGGCGAGCGGGACGTACTCGAGATCCAGCACCCCGGCGTCGCGGAGGGCGACGCCGTCCCCCGGGACTGGCAGACCCTCGTGGACCTGCACGCCGACACCGTGCGCAAGCACCTCGGCGACCGCCCGTACGTCGTCGCCGGCTCCTCGATGGGCGGCTGCCCCGCGCACTCGGTGGCCGCGCGCCTCGCGGCCACCGGTACACCGCCGCTCGGGCTCGTCCTCATCGACACCTACCACGTCACCCCGGACCTCGAGAGCGAGCCGTGGCTGCTCGCCCTGCCCGCCCGTATCCCCTGGCAGATGGGCGAGCGGTTCGACACCGCCGTGGACGACATGTCCATGGCCGCCCTCGGCGCCTACACCCGTATCGCCCGCGGCTGGCAGCCGGAACCGACAGACGTCCCCACACTGCTGCTCCGCGCCACCGAACCGCTGCCGCGGCCGCCAGGCCACGGCATGCCCGAGACGGGGGCCGGGGAGCGGCGAACGTCCTGGCCGCTGCCGCACACCTCAGTGGACGTCCCCGGCGACCACTGGAGCATGACCGAGGAGCACGCGCATACGACGGCGGAGACCATCCGGGCATGGCTCGGCACACGACTCACGGCCACCGGCGACGCCCAGGTGTGACGAGGTGCCCACGAGCACGGGCAATGGCCAGAACATCACGTTCACCCACCGGCCCTTGAACGGCTCTCCCGCTCCGCGCGATCGAGAGCCTCCGTCTGCGCGGTACCGCGCAGACGGAGGCTGAAGGGCAAGCTCAGCCGAAGAAGACGGAGGAGATGTCGTTGTCGAAGCCGATGGTGGCCAGATCGGCGACGTCGCCGTTGACGACCTTGGACCTGCCCTTGCAGTTGGCCTCGGACCAGATCTTCAGGCTGCCCTGCGCCTGCAGGGAGGAGGCGACGTTGTCGCGCGCGACGTTCTGGCAGCCTTTGCCTGCCAGGCCCTGGGAGGGGTCGCCGAAGTTGGCGTCGTCGAACAGGACGACGCTGGTGGCGGGCTTGCCCTGACCACCGTTCCCGCTGCCGGCGGCAGCCCCGCCCGCCTTCTTGCCGTCGGGGGTCACACCGAACCAGGTGCCCCCGACGCCCTGCCCCTTGGTCTCACCGGGCTTGGTGTCCTTGCTGAAGCGGTAGACGGGCCAGCCCCCGACGGTGACCTGGAGCGTGCCGTCGTCCCGCTTGACGGTTCCGACCTTCGACTTGTCGACCCCGTCGAGGAAGATCTTGCCGCCCCGTGCGACGACGACCGGCGGCCAGGTCGACGCGCACTCGCCGTTGCACGTGGACTTCGACGGGCTCGCGGTGTCCTTGTCGAACCGGTAGAGGGTGAAGCCCGAGCCGTTGACCACCACCGGGTTCAGCACACCGGCCTTCGACGCGGACAGCTGCACCCACTGCTGCGCCTCCGGCTTCACCGCCGGCTTTCCCGGCTCGTTCGCCCAGTCACCCGTCCTGGGCGGGGCGTTGTTCGCCTTCGCGGTGCCGCCGAGGAAGCCCAGGCCCTGTCCGGCGGCGATGGGGTTGGATCCGGCGGACGCCGAGGAGGCGGGCGCGGAGCTGTCGTTGTCGCCGCCGCAGGCGGTGAGCAGCAGGAGTCCGGCAGTGGCTATAGCGACGGATGTGGCGGTGCGCGTGCGGATCATGATGATCCCCCCAGGTCATGGCTCCGGTCCGCCCGAAGCCTTCACCGGTTCGTACGGGCCGGACACCGGGGCAGCCTCACCCGGTTACCGGCCCGATACACCACCGTTACGAAGTGACAGCGGACCCCCTGCTGGGCTCTTCAAAGCGGCCCGTGCGGCAAGCCACCGGCTCCATGCGTCGCACCGGCGGCAGATGCGAAGATCGCGCCGTGGACCCTACGCACACGCACGACGAATCCGCGCGGCCGCCCGGTGCCCCGGTGCGCGCCGGCATTCCCGAACACGGGCGGATCCCCAAGTACTACGCGGTCAAGGCCCAAGTCGCCGTCCTCCTCGACGAGCTGGGGGAAGGGGGCCTGCTGCCCACCGAGCGGGAGCTGGCCGTGCGCTTCGAGGTGTCGCGGGAGACCGTTCGGCAGGCTCTGAGGGAGCTGCTGCTCGAGGGGCGGCTGCGCCGGATGGGGCGGGGGACGGTGGTCGCGGGGCCCAAGCTGGAGCAGCCGCTGTCGCTGGCCAGCTACACCGAGGGCGTACGTCGTCAGGGTCGGCGCCCGGGACGCAGCCTCATCGGGCTGGACCGGCTCGCCTGCCCTGCCGCGCTCGCTCCCGACCTCGGTGTGACGGCGGGGGATCCCGTGTGGCACTTGGAGCGGGTGCTGCTCGCCGACGACGAACGGGTGGGGCTGGAGAGTACGTACGTGGCGGTCGAGCGGGCACCGGGGCTGGACTCGGAGTTCGAGCCGGACTCGTCCTTCTACGCGTATCTGCGCGAGCGCCTCGGTATCGGCTTCGGGGACGCGGACGAACGGCTCGAGACCGTTCTGGCCACGCCCCGCGAGGCGCTGCTGATCGGGACGCCGCCCGCCCTGCCGATGCTGCTGATCCACCGGGTGTCGCGGGATACGGAGGGAAGGCCGCTGGAGCGTGTGCGCTCGCTCTACAGAGGGGACCGGTTCTCCTTCACCACGCACCTGCGCGGTAGCGAAGGCTGAGTCGGCACCGCCCAACGGTCGTTCCAGCCATTGTCACGAGAAGATAACGGGTCTAGTCCAAGATTGGCGGCCCGTTTGCCGCCGGTTCGGCGTTCGGCCGCCGTCGCGTCACTCCGTTTGACGAGTGTTCGACTCATGCGAGTCATAGTCGTCGGAGCGGGCGTGCTGGGAACCATGCACGCCTGGCAAGCAGTTCAGCGCGGCCACGAGGTCGTGCACATCGAGCGCGAGCGTGAGGCCAGGGGTGCCTCCGTCCGTAACTTCGGTCTGATCTGGGTCAGCGGCCGGGCCGCGGGCGAGGAGCTGGAGACGGCCCTGCGGGCCCGGACCCTGTGGGAGGAGATCGCCACCGCCGTACCGGGCCTCGGCTTCCGCGCCAACGGTTCCCTGACCACCGTCACCACCGAGGCGGAACTGGCCGTCGCCCGCGCCGCCCTGGCCGCGCCCGACGCGGACGCCCGCGGGTTCCGCCTCCTCACCCCCGCCGAGGTCCGGGTGGCCAACCCGGCCCTGCGCGGCGAGCTCCTCGGCGCCCTGGCCTGCGACCGCGACGCCGCCGTCGAGCCGCGCACCGCCCAGCGCGCACTGAAGGACGCCCTGCGACTGTCCGGTCGTTACACCTTCCTCGGCGGGCGAGAGGTCCGAGAGGTCGTCGGAGACGGCGCCGTCCGCGACGACCACGGTCACGTCCACAGCGGCGACGCGGTCATCCTGTGCACCGGCGCCTGGCTGGGCGGACTCGTCCGCGAACTCGCACCCACCCTCCCCGTACGTCGTGTGCGGCTGCAGATGATGCAGACCGCGCCACTGGGGGAGGAGCTCACCACCTCCGTCGCCGACGCCGACAGCTTCCGCTACTACCCCGCCTACAGCGGCACCGCCCTCGAGGCCATGGCCGCGGGCCAGGCACAGCCCCCGGTCGCGGCCGAGCACAAGATGCAGCTGCTGATGGTGCAGCGCGCGGACGGCGGCCTGACGATCGGTGACACCCACGAGTACGCCGAACCGTTCGCCTTCGACGTGGACGAGGCGCCGTACGAGCATCTGACCGCCGTCGCCGAGTCGCTGCTCGGCCGGCCCCTGCCGCAGATCCGCCGGCGCTGGGCCGGGGTGTACGCGCAGTGCGTGGACACCACCCGCGTCGTGCACCGCGAGCGGGTGCGCGACGGCGTGTGGCTGGTGACCGGCCCCGGCGGCCGCGGCATGACCTGCTCCCCGGCGATCGCCGAGACGACCGCGAACGAACTGGGCTGGTGACACACGCATGACCGAGAAGATCACCCTTGTCACCCTGGACATGGCCGGCACCACCGTCATCGACGACGGCCTCGTCGAGCGGGCCTTCGGCGCCGCGGCCACGGCACTGGGCGTCGAGCCGGGCACGCCCCGCTACGGCGAACAGCTCGCCTACGTGCGCGCCACGATGGGCGAATCGAAGATCTCCGTCTTCCGCCACCTGTTCCCCGGCGACGAGGAGCAGGCGCGACGCGCGAACACGGAATTCGAGTCCGCTTACGGCCGCCTGGTGGCCGACGGCCACTGCGAGGCCGTGCCGGGCGCCCGTGAAGCGATCGAACGGCTGCGCGCCGACGGCCGCACCGTCGTCCTCACCACCGGCTTCGCGCGCGTCACCCAGGACGCCATTCTCCGCGCCCTCGGCTGGACGAACCTGGCCGACCTCGCCCTCTGCCCCGCCGACGCGGGCGGCCGCGGGCGCCCGTACCCCGACATGGTGCTCACCGCCCTGCTCCGCACCCGGGCCGCGGACTCCGTGCGGCAGGTCGCGGTGGCGGGCGACACCTCCTCCGACATCCTCTCCGGCACCGCGGCGGGGGCGGCCGTGGTGGCCGGCGTCCTGACCGGAGCCCACGACGAGGCCACGCTCCGCGCCTCCGGCGCCACCCACGTCCTCGCTTCCGTGGCAGATCTCCCGGAGTTGCTCACCCGGCTGGAGGACGGCCGTTGAACACCGGCATCCGCTTCGACGGCGTCTCGGTCGCCTACGGCGGAAACGTCGTCCTCGACGCTCTCGACCTCACCGTCGAACCCGGCGAAGTCATGGCGCTCCTCGGCCCCTCGGGCTCCGGCAAGACCACCGCCCTGCGCGCGGTCGCCGGCTTCGTACAGCCCGTCGCCGGCCGGGTGTTCATCGGGGACCGGGACGTCACCGACCTGCCGCCCCACCGGCGCGGCGTCGGCATGGTGGTCCAGCAGTACGCGCTCTTCCCCCACATGAGGGTCGACGCCAACGTCGCCTTCGGCCTCAAGGCACGCGGGGGGCACGGGACGCACGGGGCACGCAGGGCACCGCGGGACGAGATCGCGGCGCGCGTCGCCGAGGCGCTGGAGATGACCGGCATGTCCGCGTACGCCCGGCGCTACCCGCGCGAGCTCTCCGGCGGACAGCAGCAGCGCGTCGCCATCGCCCGCGCGCTGGCCGTCCGGCCCGGCGTGCTCCTCCTGGACGAACCGTTGTCCGCCCTGGACGCGCGGCTGCGCTCGGGAATGCTCGCCGAACTCGCCCGCCTGCACCGCGACCTGCCGGACGTCAGCATGCTGTACGTCACGCACGACCAGATCGAGGCGCTCACCCTCGCCGACCGGATCGCGCTGATGGACCGCGCCCGCCTCCAGGACTGCGGTACGCCGCAGGACCTCTACCGGCGGCCGCGCACCGAGTTCACCGCCTCCTTCGTCGGCAACGCCAACCTGCTGCCGGTGACGGTCACCGGCGACGGCGTACAGCTTGCCGACGCCGTGCTGGACGTACCGGCGGCCGGTGCCGTCGCGCCGGGCGCCCCGGCCACGCTGTGCGTACGCCCGCACGCCATCGGGCTCGGGGTAGGGCCGAACGCCTTGCGCGGGACGGTCATGGAGGTGCAGTGGCGTGGTGCCACGCACCGCCTGTGCGTCGACGTCGCCGGCCACCCGGTCACGGCCGACGTCCGCGAACTGCACGAAACGCCGTCGCTCGGCACCGAGGTCACGCTGCACTTCGCCGCGCGCGACGCGGTGGTGCTCCCGGCGACAGCAGCCCCCGTCGGGCCGGGCGGAGGTGCCGCTCATGGCTAGCGGCGGCGTGCGCCTGCCGCTCGTACGGATGGCCGTGCCCGCCCGGCCGCGCCGGATCCCCGCCTGGGTCCTGGCCCTCCCGCCCGTCGCCGCCCTCGGTGTCGTCTTCCTCCATCCCCTCGCGCTCGTTCTTTGGCAGTCGGTGTCGCCGGACGGCGGCGGGCACTCGTTCTCCGCGTACGGCGAGGTCTTCGCCCAGGCCGCCTTCCGGGACGCCCTGCGCAACACCGTGCTGATCGCCGTCGGCGCCACCACCGGTTCCCTGCTCCTGGGCTTCGCCCTCGCCCTCGTCATCGCGTTCGTACCCCTCCCGGGCGGCAAGGCGATCGGGCGGTTCATCGACGTCTTCCTGTCCTTCCCCTCCTTCCTCATCACCCTCGCGCTGCTGTTCGTCTACGGCACCGCGGGCATCGCCAACGGCCTGTGGACCGGTGCGACCGGGGCGGCAGCCGGCCCGTTCGACTTCCTGCACACCCCCTGGGGCGTGCTGCTCGCCGAGATCACGTACTTCACACCGTTCGTGATGCGGCCGCTGCTCGGCGCCTTCGCGCAGATCGATCCCGCACAGTTGGACGTCGCGGCCTCGCTCGGCGCCCGGGCCCCACGGATCGTCCGGCAGGTGATCCTGCCCGAGGCCCTGCCCTCGCTGGCGGCGGGCGGCTCGCTGGTCCTGGTCATGTGCCTCAACGAATTCGGCATCGTCCTCTTCACCGGCGCCAAGGGAGTAACGACCCTGCCCGTCCTCGTCTACGGCAAGGCGATCCTCGACGGCGACTACACCGGCGCCTGCGTGGTGGCCGTCGTCAACATCGCCCTCTCCCTGGCGCTGTACGGGCTCTACCGGACACTCACCCACCGCATGGACGGAGCCCACCGTGCTCGTGCGTAGCCGACGCGCCCGCCGGGCCGTTCACGCCGCCTTCCTCGCCCTCTTCCTGCCCGTCTTCGCCCTGCCGTTCCTCGTCGTCCTCGCCGCTTCCCTGGCCACCCGGTGGAGCGGGGTCCTCCCCGCCGGCGCGACCCTGGAGCACTACCGGGCCGCCACCGACGCGGACGCGCTCGACGCCCTGACCACCAGTCTGCTGACCGCCCTGGCCGCCTCGGCCGCCGCCCTCGTCACCGGCACCTGGGCGGCACTGGCGGCCAAGGGCTCCCGCGCCCGCCGGGTGATCGACCTGCTGTTCATGCTGCCGGTCGCCGTACCGTCCGTAGTGGTCGGGCTCTCCCTCCTGGTCGCCTTCTCCAAGCCGCCGCTCCTGCTCAACGGCACCCCCACGATCGTCGTCCTGGCCCACGCGGTCCTCGTGACCTCCTTCGTCCACCGGGCCGTCTCGGCAGCCCTGGACCGCCTCGACCCCGCCTACGAACAGGCCGCCGCGAGCCTCGGCGCGAGCCCCCTGCGCGTACTGCTGCGGGTCAAGCTGCCGTTGCTCCTGCCGTCGCTCTCGGCGGCCGCGGGGCTGTGCTTCGCCCTGTCCATGGGCGAACTGAGCGCCACGATCATGCTGTACCCGCCCGACTGGGCGCCTCTGCCGGTCAAGGTCTTCGCCGCCACCGACCGCGGTGCGCTCTTCTCCGGTGCCGCGCTCGCCGTCGTCCTCATGGCCACCACATTCCTCGCGCTCCTCGCGGTCTCCCGGCTCCGCACGCGGGCCGTACACCGCTGATCACCTACAACCCCAGGAACCCCAGGGAGTCCGCCATGCCCCGTACCCGCTTGATGCTTCCCCTGGCCGCCCTGCTCGTCCTGCCGCTCACCGGGTGCGGCGGGACGGCCGGCGCCGACGCGAAGGAGATCACCGTCTACAGCGCCGACGGCCTCAGGGCCGAGGACGGCTCCGGCTTCTACGACAAGGTCTTCAAGGACTTCGAGAAGGAGACCGGCATCAAGGTCCGCTACGTCGAGGGCGGCTCCGGCGAGGTCGTGCAGCGCCTGGCCCGGGAGAAGTCCAACACCAAGGCCGACGTCGTCGTCACCCTGCCGCCCTTCATCCAGCAGGCCGACGGCAAAGGCCTGCTGGCCGCCTATCGGCCCCAGGGCTCCGACAAGGTCGCCGACGGCGCCAAGGACCCCGCGGGCAAGTGGACGGCCATCGCCAACAACTACTTCTGCTTCATCTACAACACCAAGAAGCTCCACAACACCCCTCCCAGGACCTGGAAGGACCTCCTCGACGCCGGATACAAGGGCAAGCTGCAGTACTCCACGCCCGGCGTGGCGGGCGACGGCACGGCCGTCCTCATCAAGGCCATGCACGACCTCGGCGGCAGGGAACCCGCCATGGCCTACCTCAAGGACCTCCAGAAGAACAACGTCGGCCCCTCCAAGTCCACCGGTCAGCTCGCCCCCAAGGTCGACAAGGGTGAACTCCTGGTGGCCAACGGGGACGTACAGATGAACTTCGCCAACACGAAGTCGATGCCGAACCAGGGCATCTTCTTCCCCGCGGGCGACAACGGAAAGCCCACCACGTTCGCCCTCCCGTACGCCGCCGGCCTCGTCAAGGACGCCCCGCACGCGGCGAGCGCCAAGAAGTTCCTCGACCACCTCCTGACCGACCGCGTGCAGCGCGAGGTCTCGGCCGTGGGCGGCGGCTTCCCCTCCCGCACGGACGTCAAGGCGACGGACCTCAACGCCACCGCGCTCACCGGCATCATGCGCGGAGTGGAGATCTTCCAGCCCGACTGGGCCGACATCGACAAGAACCTCCCCTCCTATGTCGAGGCGTGGAAGACGGCCACCGGCAGCTGACCCGGGTGGGTCGTCCTGGGGGTCCACTCGGCGCCGGGCAGCGAATGGCCGGTCGCAGGTTGAGTATTGAGGTCCAATGTCAAGCGGAATATGATGCGCGAGCGCCAAAAGGATTCCCGTGTATGCAACTGTGCGCCGTGTAACTGGACTTGTCCCTCCGGTTGCGGGCGTGAAACGGTGATCCGGAACGTTTGCTGCAGAGGCTCAAGTAACTGCGGAGGCGGGAGCGATCGTCCTTGCGTCCGGCTCCTCCGGCATCGTCCAGATTCCAGAGTTCCTGGTGGGGAGCCGTCTTCGTGGTGCAGACAACCGTCATCGGTGTCAGTCCTTTCGGGGAGGCCGACCCGCGGCTCGTCGCGGCCATCCGCAAAGCCGGTGGGCTGGGCATCCTCGACCTCGGCGGCGGAGGCCGACACGCCCGCGAAGCCCTCTCCCTCGCCCGCCGTTGGACCGGCGGCGCCTTCGGTGTACGTGTCGCGGAGGAGTGCGCACTCCATCCGGACGAACTGCACGACCGGCACGCCCCAGGACCGCACACCGTCCTGCTCGCCCCCGGCGTCGGCCGGCCCGCGGACTGGGGCGGAGGCGTCACCGTCCTGGCCGAGGTCCGCTCCCGGGCCGAGGCCCGTGCCGCGGTACGGGCGGGGGCGGCCGGTATCGTCGCCCGCGGCAGTGAGTGCGGCGGCCCTGCCGGCGAACTGTCCACCTTCGTCCTGCTGCAACAACTGCTCGCCGACCCGGAAGCGGACGTCCCCCTCTGGGCGTGCGGCGGCATCGGGCCGAACACCGCCGCGGCGGCCGTCCTCGCCGGCGCCACCGGCGTCGTACTCGACGTACAACTCGCACTGCTGGAGGAAGCGGCCACCCCGCCCGCGCTCGCCCGCCTGCTGCGCACGGCGGACGGCACCGGCACGATCCTCGCCGACGGGCGGCGCCTGCTGGACCGCGACCGGCCGGGCCTGGCCGCCGAACTGCGCGACCGCCCCGTCCCGCTCGGACAGGACGCCTTCCTCGCCCGCCGTTTCGCCCAGGACCACCGCACGGTGGGCGCCGCGATACGGTCCGTACGCGAAGGCATCGACCGGGCGCTCCGCACCCCCGGCGGGCCCGAGGCGCTGCGCCCCGGATCCGCCATGAGCCGCTCGCTCGGCACCGAACTCCCCATCGCGCAAGGGCCGATGACACGGGTCAGCGACCAGGCGCGCTTCGCCGCGGCCGTCGCGGAGGGCGGCGGCCTCCCGTTCCTCGCGCTGGCCCTTTCCGGTCCCGAGCGGACCAGGTCCCTCCTGGAGGAGACCAGGGCCGTCCTCGACGGGCGGCCCTGGGGCGTCGGCATCCTGGGCTTCGCGCCGGACGACGTGCGCCGCGCCCAGCTCGAAGCCGTACGCGAACTCCGGCCCACCCACGCCGTCCTCGCCGGTGGCCGCCCCACGCAGGCCGCCGCGCTGGAAGCCCACGGCGTCCGCACCTTCCTGCAGGTCCCGACGCCCGGGCTGCTCGGGCAGTTCCTCGACGCGGGAGCCCGGCGCTTCGTCTTCGAGGGCGCCGAGTGCGGCGGCCACGTCGGGCCCAGCAACTCCTTCCCGCTCTGGGAGGCCCAGCTGGCCGTCCTGGAACGGTTCCTGGACGACCGCGACCGGCGGGAGCGGGACGAGCCACCTGGGATCGAGGTGCTGTTCGCCGGCGGGATCCACGACGAGCGCTCGGCGGCCATGGTCGCGGCTCTGTCCACCGGGCTGACCCGACGCGGTGCCGCGGTCGGCGTCCTGATGGGCACCGCGTACCTCTTCACCCACGAGGCGGTGGAGTGCGGCGCGCTCCAGCCGGCCTTCCAGCACACGGTGCTCACCGCCGAGAGCACCGTCCTGCTGGACACCGCGCCCGGCCACGTCACCCGCTGCGTACCGAGCCCGTTCACCGCCACCTACCGCAGGCACCAGGACGACCTGCGCCGGCGAGGCGTCCGCGGACGAGAAGCCTGGGAGCGGCTGGAACGGCTCAACCTGGGACGGCTGCGCATCGCCGCCAAGGGCGTCGAGCGCGTGGACGACGAGCTCCGCCAGGTGGGAGAGGAACGGCAGCTCGACGAGGGCATGTTCATGGCCGGGGAGGTCGCGGTGCTGCGCGACGCCACCACCACCGTGGCCGAGCTGCACCACGCCGTCACGGACCGGGCGGCCGCCTTCTACGAGCGGCGCGCCGCGGAACTGACCGGCGACGCGCCCTCCGGGGCGACGGACCGCACGACCCCGGCCCCCGCGCCGCCGCTCGACGTCGCGATCATCGGCATGGCCGGCATGTTCCCCGGAGCCCCCGACCTGCCCGCCTTCTGGGCCCAGGTACTCGCCGGCACCGACGCGGTCACCGAAGTGCCCGAGGACCGCTGGGACCCGGCCCTCCACTACGGCACGGAAGCGCCCGCGGACGACACCTCGGCCTCCCGATGGGGCGGCTTCCTGCCGGGAATCCCCTTCGACCCGCTGCGCTACGGCATTCCACCGTCCTCGCTCGCCTCCGTCGACCCCGTGCAGCTGCTCGCCCTGGAGGCGGCCCGGCGCGCCCTCGCCGACGCGGGCTACGAGCGGCGTGACTTCCCGCGCGCACGCACCGCCGTGATCTTCGGGGCCGAGGCGGGCAGCGACATGGCCGGCGCGACCACGCTGCGCACCGTCCTGCCGTCCTATCTGGGCGGACGACTTCCGGAGGACCTGGCGGAGCAGCTGCCCGCCCTCACCGAGGACTCCTTCCCCGGGATGCTCGCCAACGTCATCTCCGGCCGGATCGCCAACCGCCTGGACCTCGGCGGAGCCAACTACACCGTGGACGCCGCCTGCGCCTCCTCGCTGGCCGCCCTCGACGTCGCCTGCAAGGAGCTGACGACGGGCGCGGCGGACCTCGCCCTGTGCGGCGGCGCCGACCTGCACAACGGCATCAACGACTACGTCCTCTTCTCCTCCGTGCACGCGCTGTCGCCCACCGGCCGCTGCAAGACCTTCGACGCGGGGGCGGACGGCATCGCCCTGGGCGAGGGCGTCGCCTGCGTGGTGCTCAAACGACTGGCCGACGCGCAGCGCGACGGCGACCGGATCTACGCCGTCGTCAAGGGCGTCGGCTCCTCCAGCGACGGACGCTCCCGCGGCCTGACCGCGCCGCGACCGGAGGGCCAGCGCACGGCGCTGGAGCGGGCCTACGCCCAGGCCCGGATCTCACCGGCCCGGGTCGGCCTGGTCGAGGCGCACGGCACCGGCACGGTGGTCGGCGACCGTACCGAACTCGACGTGCTCACCGAGGTGTTCCAGGAGTCGGGGGCCGCACCGGGCGCGAGCGTGATCGGTTCGGTGAAGTCGCAGATCGGCCACACCAAGTGCGCGGCTGGCCTCGCCGGCGTGATCAAGACGGCTCTGGCGCTGTACGCCGGAGTGCGCCCGCCGACCCTGCACATCCGGCGGCCCAATCCGGCGTGGCGGCCGGAGAGCAGTCCGTTCGTCTTCCACCAACGGGCCCTGCCCTGGGCCACGCCGTCCGGGGAACGCGTGGGTGGCGTGAGCGCCTTCGGCTTCGGCGGCACCAACTTCCATGTGGTCCTGGGCGGGTGCGACAACGAAGCGCCGCCACGCCAGGCCGCCGACGCCTGGCCCGCCGAGCTGTTCCTGTTCCGTAGCGAGGCGGCGATCGAGGAGCTGCTGCGGCTGGCCGAGACGGACGCGGACCGCGCGGTCGCCGGAACGGCCGCCGCCGGGGACGGGAAGGACACCGCCCACTGGCGGCCGTGGCGGCTCCGCGACCTGGCACGCACAGCGGCGCGCCGGGCCGCGGACCCGGCCGCCGGGCCGGTCACCGCGGCCGTCGTCGCCTCCGACCTCGCCGAACTGCCCGGCCTGCTACGGGTCGCGCTGGCAGGCAGTGCGGCGCCGGGCGTCTTCACGGCCGGGAGTGGGGGGAACGACCACGCGGCCACCGCGGAGGGCGAGACCCGCAAGCTGGCCTTCCTCTTCCCGGGCCAGGGCAGCCAGCGGCCCGGCATGCTGGCGGACCTGTTCACCGCCTTCCCGGAGACGCACGAGCACCTGCGCCGGGCCCCGGCCGACGCGATGTTCCCGCCGGCCGCTTTCGACCCGGCGAGCCGGGACGCACAGCGCGCCCGGCTCGCCGACACCCGACGGGCCCAGCCCGCCCTGGGCACCGCCTGCCTGGCCGCCCACGACGTGCTGTCGAAGCTCGGAGTCCGCCCCGACATGGTGGCCGGTCACTCCTACGGGGAACTCGTGGCGCTGTGCGTGGCCGACGCGTTCCCCGCCGCGGACCTGCCGGAGCTGAGCGAGCTGCGCGCCGGGACGATGCTGAGCGCGGCCGGGGACGAGTCGGGCACCATGGCCGCCGTCACAGCGGGCGCGGCAGTCGTGGAAGCCGTACTGGCCGGGGCCGGTCTCGCCGGCCAGGTGGTGGTCGCGGGCCACAACTCCCCTTCCCAGACGACGATCGCGGGGCCGAGCCAGGCGGTGCGCCAGGGCGTGGCGGCACTGCGTGGCGCCGGCTTCGGCGCGCAGCCGCTCGACGTGGCGTGCGCCTTCCACAGCCCGATGATGGCCGGCGCGGCGGAGACCTTCGCCGAGGCGCTCTCCTCCCGTCCCTTACGGGCACCGGACATCCCGGTGTGGTCCGGGCTGACAGCGACCCGCTACCCGGCGGACACCACGGAGCTGCGGGCCCGCCTCGCCGGGCAGATCACGGCGCCGGTGCGCTTCGCCGAGCAGATCGAGGCGATGTACGAGGCCGGGGCGCGGATCTTCGTCGAAGCGGGCCCCGGCACCGTACTCACCGGCCTGGTGCGCGCCACCCTCGGCGACCGACCCCACCTGGCCGTCCCCTTCGAGCCGCACCCCGAGGCGGGTCTGCGCGGTCACCTGGAGGCGCTGGCCCGGCTGGCGGTCTCAGGGGGCGTCCACGTCGACGCGGAAGCGCTGTTCGCGGGCCGGGACGCGGTGGTGGCCGAGCCCGGGCGGACGCCGGAGCGCCCCGGCTGGATCGTGGACGGGCACCTGGTCCGCACCGCGGACGGCGCGCTGCTCCCCGGAGGAATGCGGCCGGCCCGGCGGATCGCACCGCTGACACCGGCCCTGGGCGGTGCCGACGCGAACGGGAGCGGAGGGGTGGACCGGGCGGTCCTGCTCCAGGACTTCCTGCGCGGCAGCCGTGAGCTGATCGCGGCGCAGCGGGACGTCCTGCTGACGTACTTCGGCGGGACGGCGGCCATCCCGCCGCAGGCCCCCGCGCCGGTGATGGAATCGGCCGCCGTTCCGGCAGCGACAGCAGCGACAGCAGTGGCGGCTGAGGCGGCGGCAGTGGCCCTTCCCGCGGAAGCCGACGAGCCCGACCTGTTGCGCACGGTGCTGTCGGTCATCAGCGAACGGACCGGCTACCCGGTGGAGATGCTCGACCCCCAGCTCGACCTCGAGGCCGATCTGAGCGTGGACTCGATCAAGCGGACGGAGATCGCCGGTGAACTGGCGAAGCGCCTGGGAGGCGCGGGGGCGCGGATCCCGGACGACGCGGACCTGGAGAGCCTGACCCGCGCACGGACCGTGGCGTCGATCGTGGAGTGGATGGACGCGCACACGGGAGGTCCGACAGAGTCCCGGACCCTCACTTCGCGCCCGGAGCGGGAGCCGGACGACACCGCGGCCGCGGAGCCGACCGGAGTCGCGCCCCGGCGGTACGTCCCGCGGAGCGTGACCCTGGACGACACACCGCCACCCGACGGCTCCCCGGCCCTACGGGACACGCAGGTCCTCGTGCTCGGCGGCGGCGACCGTACCGCCCGGGCCCTCGTCGCCCGGCTCCGGGAGCACGGAGCGCACGCCACCCACTCCGACGGCACGTCCACGGACCCGGCCGGGCCGCTGGACGGGGTGATCCTGCTGGCCGGGCCCGCGGGGGAGTCCGCCGGGCCCGTGCTGCCGGGCGCCTTCCCCCTCCTGAAGGACCTGCTCGGACGCGGACCGCGCCGCCTGCTGTGCGTACGGTGGGCCGAGGACGGGGATCGATTCGACGGGCTGGGCGGCTTCCTCCGCACCGTCGCCCGCGAGTATCCGGACACGACAGCCCGCCTGGTGTCCCTTCCCGGCGGGCAGGACACCGACGGCACGGCGGCCTCGATCGTCGCGGAACTCCTCGCACCCGACCGGGAACCCGTCGTCGTCCGTACCGAAGACGGCCGACGGTTCGGCATCGAGCCGCAGGAGACACCGCTGGGCCCGCTGCTCACGGACGACGAGTCCACCGCGGAGCGGGCGGTCACGGCCCTCGGGCTCGGGCCGGATTCCGTCCTGCTGTTCGCGGGCGGGGCACGCGGCATCGCCGCGCGCGTCGCCGTCGCCTTCGCGGCGGCCGCCCGTTGCCGGATCGAACTGCTCGGCCGCACCGCCCTGGTCGACGCCCCCGAGCCGCCCGGGATCGCGGGCGTCACCGGCCGCGCCGCGCTGCGGGCCGCGCTCGCCGAGCGCGGCGAGCTCCGCCCCGCGGAGATCGACCGGCAAGCCGGCCTCATCCTGGCCCGCCGCGGGATCGAGGCGACCCTCGCCGCGATCCGCGCGGCCGGCGGCGAGGGCGGATACCGTTCCGTCGACCTGCGGGACGCGGAGGCCGTAGAGCAGGCGGTCAAGGAGACCCACGCCCGCCACGGACGCATCGACGGCCTGGTGCACGCCGCCGGCGTCATCGAGGACAAACTCATCGCCGACAAGGACCCGGCGTCCTTCACCCGCGTCCACGAGACGAAGGCGGAGAGCGCCCGTACTCTCTTCGCCGCGCTGCGCCGGCTCCCCGCACCACCCCGCTTCACCGTGCTGTTCGGCTCCGTCGCGGCCGTGTACGGCAACCGGGGCCAGGCGGACTACGCCGCCGCCAACGACGCCCTCGCCGCACAGGGCAGGGCATGGCACCGCTCCACGGGCACGCGGGCGGTGACCGTCCACTGGGGGCCGTGGGCCCCGGACGGCACGTACGGCGGGATGGTCGGCCCCGAGCTCGCCCGGGAGTACGCCCGGCGCGGCATCGGCCTGATCGACCCGAGGGAGGGGACGCTCGCCCTGCTGCGCGAACTGACCTGGGGTGACGACGACACGTGCGAGGTCGTCCACGCCGCTCCGGGGTGGTGACGGTGGACCACGGTCATTCCGGGAATCCCGCACAGGAACCGGTGGCCATCACCGGCATGGCGGTCATGCTGCCGGGCGCGGACGACCTGGACCGCTACTGGCACAACCTCCTCACCGGCGTGGACGCCATCTCCGAGGCACCGCCGGGGCGCTGGGACGAGGACGAGTACCGCTCCGGTGCCATCTACTGCCGGCGCGGCGGCTTCGTCGACGACCGGCTCACCGGATTCGACCCCGTCGCCTTCGGCATCATGCCGGACTCCGTCCCGGCCACCGAACCCGACCAGCTGATCGCCCTGCGCACGGCCGCCGCCGCGATCGCCGACGCGGGCGGCCTGGCCACGGTGGATCCCGCACGGGTCGGCGTGGTGCTGGGCCGGGGCGGCTACCTCACGCCCGGACTGGCGCGGCTCGACCAACGCGTGCGTACCGCAGGTCAGTTGACCCGTACGCTGCGGGAGTTGCTGCCCGAGCTCGGCGAGGAGCGGCTGGCTCAGGTTCGTAGCGCCTTCGAGGAGGCCCTGGGGCCGGACAGCCCGGACGCGGTCATCGGCCTGGTCCCCAACTTCGCCGCCTCGCGCATCGCCAACCGGCTGGACCTGCGCGGTCCCGCCTACACGGTCGACGGGGCCTGTGCCTCCTCCCTGCTGGCGGTCGACCAGGCCGTGGGAGAGCTGGCCGCGGGGCGCTGCGACGTGATGCTCGCCGGAGGCGTGCACCATTGCCACGACGTGACCTTGTGGTCGGTGTTCGCCCGGCTCGGGGCGCTCTCCCGGACACAGCGGATCCGCCCCTTCCACCGGGACGCGGACGGTGTGCTGATGGGCGAGGGCACCGCGGTGCTCGTCCTCAAACGGCTGGCCGACGCCGTGCGCGACGGGGACAGGGTGTACGCGGTGGTCCGGGGCACCGGGGTGGCCGGCGACGGGCGCGCCGCCGCCCTGGTGAACCCGGACCCGGACGGTCAGACCCGGGCGGTCCGGCTCGCCTGGGAGGCGGCCGGCCTGGACCCCGCAGCCCCCGGCGCGATCGGCCTGCTGGAAGCGCACGGCACAGGCACCCCCAACGGTGACGCGGCCGAGATCACCACGCTGCGCCGGGTGTTCGGCACCGGGCGCGAGCCGGACGCGGTGATCGGCTCGGTCAAGTCGATGATCGGCCACACCATGCCGGCGGCGGGGGCCGCGGCCTTGGTCAAGGCCGCGCTCGCCCTCCATCACCAGGTGCTGCTGCCCACCCTGCACTGCGACGACCCCCACCCCGAGCTGCTCACCACCCGCTTCCGCCCGTCCCCGGTGGCCCGCCCCTGGGAGGCGGAGGTGCGCCGGGCCGGGGTGAACGCCTTCGGCTTCGGCGGCATCAACGCCCACGTGGTCCTCGAGGAGTTCCGCCCCGCGGCGGGAAGGAGACGCTCCGCGCCCACGGCGCTCCGGGTGGCCGAGCCCGAACCGGTCCTGCGGATCACAGCGGACACGACGGAGGAACTGCGCGCGCTCCTCGAAACCGAGGACGCCCGACTGCGCGTACGAAGCGACACCGGCGCCGGAGGCGCCCGGCTGGCCGTGGCCGGGCCCGGGGCCGACCGTCTCGCACTGGCCCGCAAAATCGTCGCCCGCGGTCAGGCCTGGGGTGGTCGCCGCGACGTATGGTTCGCACCAAGGCCCCTGCTCGGACCGGCCGGTGGCCGTACCGCCTTCCTCTTCCCCGGCCTGGAGGCCGGGTTCACCGCCCAGGGCGAGGACATCGCCCGCCACTTCGGACTGCCCCGCCCCTCCTGGCAGCAGGCTCAGGTCGGCGCCGTCGCCGAGCACGCCGCCGCCGTCGTCGACGCCGGCCGGCTCCTGGCCACCGCGCTCCGCCGCTGCGGTATCGCCCCCGACGCCCTGGCCGGGCACAGCGTGGGGGAGTGGACCGCCATGGCCGTCGGCGGGATCTTCGCCGACAAGGAAGTGGACGCCCTCCTACGGGACCTCGACCCCATGGCCCTGGAGTTCCCGGACCTGGTCTTCGTCACCTTCGGAGCGCCCGCCGCCCAGGTGGAGGCGGCCCTGGCCGGAATCGACGAGGTGGTGCTCTCCCACGACAACGCCCCCCACCAGTCCGTGGTCTGCGGCCCCGCGGCCCACGTGGAGAAGGTGACCGGACGACTGCGCCGGGACGGCGTGATCGGCCGTGCCCTGCCCTTCGCGTCCGGCTTCCACACGCCCATGCTGGCGCCCAGCCTGGGGCCGATCCGGGAGGCGATGCGGCGCCTCACCCTGCACCCGACCTCGGTGCCGGTGTGGTCGGGGACGACCTGCGCGCCGTTCCCGGACCGTGAGACGGAGGTCCGTGAGCTCGCCGTGCGCCACCTGCTGGAGCCGGTCCGGTTCCGCGGTCTCGTCGAAGCCCTGCACGCGGCCGGGTTCCGGGCCTTCGTCCAGGCCGGACAGGGCCAGCTGCCGTCCCTGGTCGGTGACATCCTCACCGACCGCGAGCACGTGGCGGTCACGGCCGGAAGCGCCGGCGACGACGCCCTCGGCCACATGCGGCGCGCCGTGGCCGGGCTGTGGGCGTACGGGGCGGAGCCCGACTTCGCCGCCCTGGCCCCCAGAGGAGGCCGCGCCACCACTACCGCCACGCCACCGTCGGCCGCGGCATCGGCCCGGCCGGGCGTACGGCTCGGCCTGGACGCCGGGCCGGTCCGTCTCGAACCCGCCACCCGGGACCGGCTCCGTACGGTGCTGCGCGGCGCCCTCGGCGGCCAGGGAACGCCCGGCACCGGTCAGCTCGAGGACGCCGCACGGCGCTACCCGGAGGCGGAACGCCTACGTGCTCTGCTGACCGAGACGGCCGACACCGCCGCGGCCCTGTTCGCGGCGCACGACACCGCGCGCACGGTTCCGCCGGCCCCGGCGCGGACCACGCCGGTTCCGGCCATCAGCGCCTCCGCCCCGGCGACGCCCGGCCACGCGGCGGACGTCCGGGTCAGCACCCTCCGGGTGGCCCTCGACACCATGCCGTACCTCACCGACCACTGCTTCTACCGCCAGCGGCCGGACTGGCCCGACCTCGGCGACCGCTGGCCCGTGGTTCCCGCGACGACCATGGTCCAGCACATGACCGACGCGGCGGCGGCCGCGCCCGGCACGGGGGTCACGGTCGCCGTCCGCGACGCCCGTTTCCTCGCGTGGCTGGTCGCCGAGCCCGCCGTCGACGTGACCACGACCGTGCGGAGCGTCCCCGGACGGCCGGGCCACCACACCGTGGACTTCGGCGGGTACGCGCGCGTGGAGACCGAAACGGCGCCCCGCCACCCGGCACCGCCCGCCCGCTGGCCCGCCCCGGCCGGCGAAGAGGCGCCCACCGTCTCGGCCCGGCGCATGTACGACGAGCGCTGGATGTTCCACGGCCCGCTCTACCAGGGCGTCACCGCGGTCACCGGACTCGGCGCACGGCACGTCCGGGGCGTGCTCACCGCTCCGCCCGCGCCCGGAGCGCTCCTCGACAGCGCCGGGCATCTCATCGGCTACTGGCTGATGGCCACCCGCTCCGACGGCACGGTCGTCCTGCCGGTCGGGATCGGCGAGATCCGCTACCACGGACCGCAACCCACCACCGGCGAGCGCCTCGACTGCCACGTCCGTATCACTTCCCTCACCGATACCCGGCTGACAGCGGACATCCAGCTCAGTCACCGCGGAACCGTCTGGTGCGAGATCGACGGCTGGGAGAATCGCCGCTTCGACTCACCCGCCGCCACCGACGCCATCCGGCGCCGCCCCGAGCGCAGCACCCTGGCCCGGCCACAGCCCGGCGGCTGGCACCTGGTCTTCGAATACTGGCCCGACCCGGCCTCCCGCGAGCTGATGATGCGCAACGTGCTGGGCGGCGCCGAACGAGACGCCTACGCGGCCCGGCCGCCGCGGGGCAGACACCAGTGGCTGCTCGGCCGGATCGCCGCCAAGGACGCCGTACGCCACCACCTCTGGCAGCACGGCGCCGGCCCCGTCTTCCCCGCCGAGATCCGGGTGCGCAACGACGACAGCGGCCGCCCTCACCCCGAAGGAGTGCACGGCCGGGAACTTCCGCCCCTGGACCTGTCCCTCGCCCACTGCGCGGAAGCGGCCGTCGCCCTGGTACGTCCCGCCGGCGGCGCACCCGTCGGCATCGACGTCGAGGAGATCACCGAGCGGCCGGAGACGACCCGCGACGCGGTCCTGGCCCCCGAGGAACACCCGCTCCACGACCGCCTCGGTGGCGGCGCGCGCACCCTCATCCGCTTCTGGGCGGCCAAGGAGGCCGCGGCCAAGGCCGAGGGCACCGGCCTGCGGGGAAGACCACGGGACTTCCGCGTCACCACCGCGGACGGCGACCGCCTGACGGTCCGTACGCCCTCCGGCCGCACCCACCCCGTATCCCTCGCCGAGGTCGGCAATCCGCCGGGCCTGCGACCCCGCCGCTACATCGTCGCCTGGACCGAGGACACCCACCGGCAGCATCACGAGGAGAAACCCTCATGACCACCACCCCCACACCCGACGCCGCCACCCCCCTCCCGGGGGCCGGTGAGAACGCCGTGCTCGCCGAGGTCACCGAGGCACTGCACGCCGTACTCCCCGAGATCGGCCTCGAGGGCACGGCCATCACCATGGACACCCGCTTCGTCGAGGACCTCGACCTGGAGTCCATCGACCTGGTCACCCTCGCCGGTGAACTCGGGCACCGGTACGGCGACCGGGTCGACTTCCCGGCCTTCTTCGCCTCCCTCGAACTCTCCGAGATCATCGGGCTCTCCGTCGGCCACGTGGTGCGTCACATCGCCGGGTGCCAGGGGTGAACGGGGCCGGCCGCCCGCGCCTGAACTCCGTACGCCTCGGACCGGTCGGCCAGGGCACCGTCGTCCTGGTGCACGGCATGGTCACGGACAATCTGACCAGCTACTACTTCACCGTGGCCCCGGCCCTCGCGGCAGCCGGACACGACGTGGTGATGTACGACCAGCGCGGCCACGGCCGCAGCGAACGCCCCGCCACCGGCTACCGCCTCGAGGACTTCACCGACGACCTCGCCGCCCTCCTCGACCGTACGGACACCACCGGGCCGGTCCACCTGATCGGGAACTCCTTCGGCGGCACCGTCGCCTTCGACTACGCCCTGCGCCACCCCGACCGCGTCGCCAGCCTCCTGGTGGTCGAGTCCGAACCACCCACCGCCGCCTGGGCGGCCAAGGTCAGCAGGCTTCTGGCGGATTCGGCGACCGATCTCCGGGACGAGGAGGCCCTGCCCCGGATCGAGCGGACCAACGGCCGGCACGAAGCCCGGCTCGCGCGCCAGGCCTGCCCGCTGTTGCACGGGACGACGATCGCCGAGGACATCGCGGCCAGCCGCATACCCGCCGAGGAACGCTGGCGGGCGCTCGATCTGCCCGTGCTGGCGGTGTACGGCGACACCTCCGACCTCGCCGGCACGGCGCCATGGCTGGAATCCCTGCTCCCCGACTGCCGTACCCATCACGTGGCGGGCCACGGCCACTACGTACTCGTGAACGCCCCACGCGCCGTCGGCGCGCTCATGCTCGACTGGGTCCGGGCGGGCCATCGGCAGCGGGCGGAGGCCATACGGGCATGAGCCGGTTCCTCTTCGTGGTGCCGCCGTTCGTCGGGCACATCAACCCGGCCGCCGCGGTGGCCGCCGAACTCACCCGGCGCGGGCACCGGGTGGCCTGGGCCGGTCTCCCCGGCCTCGTCGAGGAGCCGGCGGGGCCCGGCGCCGACATCCACCCCTGCGAGATACCCCGCGATCTCCGCCGGCCTCCGGGGCTGCGCGGAGCCGCCGCGCTGCGCTTCCTGTGGCAGGACTGCCTCGCCCCGCTCGCCGTGGCGATGGCGCCCGGGGTGGAACGGGCCGTCGCCGCCTTCCGCCCGGATGTGATGGTCGCCGACCAGCAGGCGCTCGCCGGCGCCCTGACGGCCGAACGGCTCAACATCCCCTACGCGACCTCCGCCACCACCTCCGCCGAGTTCTCCGACGCCCTCGCCGGAATGCCGAAGGTGGAGGAATGGATCCACGGGCTGCTGGCCGGGCTGCGAGCCGAGCTCGGCGACCCGGCACGCACCCACGACCCCCGCTTCTCGCCCGACCTCGTCCTCGCCTTCACCACCACCGCCCTGACGGGGGAGTGCGCCGCGCCCCCGCAGACCCGCTTCGTAGGACCCGCCCTCGCCCGGCGGCCCGACACCACGCCCTTCCCCTGGGAGTGGCCGGACCCCGCACGGCACACCGTTCTGGTGTCCATCGGCACCGCCAACACCGACCTCGGCGGCCGTTTCCTCACCGAGTGCGCGGCGGCCGTACGGGACCGGTCACCGCACCTCCAGGCCGTCGTCGCCGACCTGGGCGGGGTGCTGGAGGGCACCTCGGACGACACCGTGCTGGCCGTGCGGCGCATGCCACAACTCGCCCTGCTGCGCCGGGCGTCCGCAGTCGTCTGCCACGCCGGCCACAACACCGTCGCCGAGTCGCTGCTGCACGGGGTGCCCCTGGTCGTCGCCCCCATACGGGACGACCAGCCCGTGATCGCCGCACAGCTCACCACGGCCGGTGCCGGGATCCGCATCCGGTTCGGCCGCGGCGACCGCCACGCGATCGGCGCCGCACTGGACGCCGTGCTCACCGACCCCCGGTACCGCGCGGCCGCCCGCCGCGTCCAGGAATCCTTCCGCGCCGCGGGGGGCGCCGCCGCGGCCGCCACACATCTCGAAGAAGTCGCCACGCCCATCGAAGAAGTCGCCCCCACAGGACAAGGAGATCGGGGAAGATGATGAACCGGACCCAGGAGGTAGACCGGCTCCGTGTCGACTACCAGCGCGAACTCGCCCTCGGCACGGACCGCTTCCACACCCCGAAACGCACCATGTGCCCCTGGTGCGGCTCCTCCCGCCTGCGAACCCGGCTGCGCACCGTCGACCTGCTTCAGCACAAGCCCGGCACCTTCGTGATCGACCAGTGCCGCGACTGCTCCCACTCCTTCCAGAACCCTCAGCTCACGCCCGAGGGCCTGGACTTCTACTACCGGGACTTCTACGACGGCCTGGGAGCCGACCTGGCGGAATGGGTCTTCGACGGCAAGGGCAACCGCAAGCGTTACCTCGCCAGCGCCCGCGCCCTCCTCCCGTTCGGCGCCCCCCGCCGCTGGCTGGACGTCGGCACCGGGCACGGGCACTTCCCCCAGACCGCCAGGACGGTGCATCCGGCCACCACCTTCGACGGCCTCGACCTCAGCGGAGGAGTCGACGAGGCCAAGCGCCAAGGCCGGATCGCCGAGGCCCACCGCGGCCTGCTCACCGAACTCGCCCCCAAGCTCGAGGGCACGTACGACACGGCGAGCATGTTCCACTATCTGGAGCACACCACTGACCCGCGCGCGGAACTGACCGCCGCCCGCACGGTCCTCACCCCCGGCGGACACCTGATCATCGAGGTCCCGGACCCGGAGTGCGTCTCGAGCGCGATCCTGGGCCGCTATTGGATGCCGTACTTCCAGCCCCAGCACCTGCACCTCATCCCGCTCGCCAACCTTCGCCGCGAACTGGAATCACTCGGCTACACCGTCGTCGCCGTCGAACGGCACGAGCCCCACATCCCGTTCGACCTCACCGGGGCCGCGGTCCTCGCCCTCGTCAACGCACTGCCCCTCGCCGACGAACCCTGGCACGCCGCCCCGCCCAGCGACCTCCAGCGGAAAGCCCGTACGGCCCTGTTCTGGTCGGCCGCCCCCCTGCTGGCCGGCGTGTACGGCGCGGAACAACTGCTCGCCCCGCTCCTCCGCCGGACGCGGCTCTCCAACGCCTACCGGATCGTGGCACGCAACGGCACCGCGTCCTGACCACCGCTCCTCACCCCGCCCCCAACCCGCCACGTGACGCCGCCGAGCCGCGAGTCGTCACGCCCGGGCGCCGTCACCCGGCCGGCTGCAAAGCCACCGCGCCCACCGCCCGGTAACCCCCGGGCGGCAGCCTGCGGACCGCCGTTTCCTCACGCAACGCAACCCCCGGATCGGGTGAGCGGACACGGCCGAGTGAATCGCACAAGCCTGCCACCAGCTCCTGCCCCTTGATCACAGGCCGATTGACATAAATCCGAACTTACGCGCGACGAAACGCCCCCTGGGGCCCGTGACGCGCCCGATCGAGGGTCGTTTTTCCGATCACTCGTCCGATCGGCCCGTCAATGAGGAGGCGCAGTGCGTCACCGCCCCACCTGCCGTACGAACCACACGAGGGTGCCCTTGCTGTTCGAACGCCGGCTCCTGGTCGCCTCCACCGGCAACCCGATGAGGAGGCCGGCATGAGCCACCGGAGCCGCTACACGAGCGTGGTCGACGTCATGGTCCTGCTGCACCGCCCCGACGGGCGCGTACTCCTGCTGCGCCGGGCCGGAAACGTCTACGCCAGCGGTCTCCTCGTCCCGCCCGGCGGGCACCTGGAGGGCGGCGAGACCGTCGTCGACGGGGCCCTGCGCGAGGTCAGCGAAGAAGTCGGGGTCGGCATCGCCCGGCCCGACCTCGAGTTCTGCCACCTCGTCCATCACCGCTCCCCGGAGGGGGAGGCCCGGCTGGGCGTCGTCTTCACCGCGCAACGGTGGTCAGGAGAGCCGCACAACCAGGAGCCGGACAAGTGCTCGGCTCTGATCTGGGCGAACCCGGCGCAGCCCCCCTCGGACTGCGTCCCCTACACCGCCGCCGTCCTGCACCAATTCTGTGCCGGTGCACTGCTGTCCACCCACGGCTGGACCACGACGACGGGAGGCACGGTGTGAAGCTCGGACCACCGCGTGCTCTCGCGGCTCAGACAAACGGCGTGGCGGCGTGGAGGACGAGAGCCAGCCCGATGGCCGCGTTCGCGGAGGAGAGGGCCGAGGCGGCGGCGCCTGTGGCTGCCATCCAGGCGGCGAAGCCGGCCGGGGTGAAGACCGGCGGCCAGCCGCGTGGGCAGGGGGCCGGGCCCAGGAGTGCGGCGACCCGGCGGGGGACGGGGCCCGGTGTGGCGAATGCGGCGAATGGCAGGGAGGGAACGGCGGGGGAGATGAGCGCCGCTTTGCCGACGGCGCGTGCCATCAGTCGGCGGTCGCCGATGGCGTGGGCCGCTTCTTCGTCGGCCCAGCGTTCGGCGGTGTAGGCCACGGCGGTGGCGAGAGGGCGTAGGAAGGGGTTGGCGCGGGCGGCGAGTTGTACGGCCAGCAGGTGGCGGTGGTGGCGTGCGGTGAGGTGTACGCGTTCGTGGGCGAACAGGGCTCGGCGTTCACGGGAGTTGAGGCCGGCGAGCATGGCGGTGGAGACGACGATCCGGCCCTGTTTGCCGGGGACGGCGTGGGCGTAGGGCATGTCGTCCGGCAGGACGGCGACCTGGCGGGGCGGGAGTCCGGCCAGCGCTTGGCGGGCCTGTCGCCGTACGCGCCAGTGGCGCACGCCGGTGGCCGTGCATGCGGCGGCCACGGCGATGAGGGCGACGATGGACGCCTTGCCGGCGATCTCGTCGAAGGGGACCGCTGCGCGGACCTCGGGGTCGGACCAGCCGTCGGGCAGGGGGTTGCCGGGGAGTTGTGCGGTGCCGACGACCATGAGCAGGGCGAGGCAGAGGGTGCTGCAGACGGCCAGGACCACGCTGACGGTGGTCAGGAGGCGGGTGGCGCTGCGCGGGTGGAGTTGTTGTTCCGCGAGTCGTGCGATGGGCCACGCGGTGAAGGGCAGGACGAGTGGCAGGAAGACGAAGACGCCCACGGAGTCAGCCTTCTGAGTTCTCGGCCGTCTGGTTGAGCAGATCGCGCAGGAGTTGTTCGTCGTCCGGGGAGAGGGAGGTGACGAAGCTTGCCAGGACCGCTGCCCTGTCCTCGTCCGCGTCCAGGACGCGGTGCATGCGGCGGGCGGCGAGGCCGGCCTGGCTGGAGGTGGCCTGCCACTCGAAGGAGCGGCCCGCGCGTTTGCGGGTGACGGCGTTCTTGGCCAGGAGGCGGGTGAGGATGGTCACGACGGTGGTGTAGGCGAGCGTGGTGTCGTCCAGGCGCTCGTGCACCCACGCGGCGGTGACCGGTCCGGGGGCGGACTGGAGCACGGACAGGACGTGTGCTTCGAGTTCGCCCTGGCCTCGTCGGCGGGAGCGCGGCTCGTCGAGCGGCCCCTTGCTGTCGGTCACGCCGTCTCCCTTCGTCGGCTCGGCCCGCTGCCTCGGGCACGGCGCCCCATCCTACTGCGGGGGCCCGCCCTACCCCATTGTTTCGACAGTACTGTAGATTCATCGTTCTGTCCGCGACGCCGGCCCACCCGGCCCGGCGCGTCACGATCGGGAGGAAAGACGTGGGAGTTTCCCTGGCGAAGGGCGGCAACGTCTCGCTCAGCAAGGAGGCGCCGGGCCTGAGCGCCGTGGAGGTCGGCCTCGGCTGGGACGTACGTACCACCACCGGCACCGACTACGACCTGGACGCCAGCGCCCTGATGTGCAATGAGGCAGGCAAGACGGCCTCGCCCCAGCACTTCGTCTTCTACAACAACCTCACCAGCCCCGACGGTTCGGTCCAGCACACCGGCGACAACCTCACCGGCGAGGGGGAGGGCGACGACGAGACCATCAAGGTCGACCTGGCCGCCGTACCCGCCGACATCGCCAAGATCATCTTTCCGGTCTCCATCCACGACGCCCAGGCCCGTGGCCAGAGCTTCGGACAGGTTCGCAACGCCTACATCCGCGTCGTGAACCAGAACGGCGGAGCCGAGCTCGCCCGTTACGACCTGAGCGAGGACGCCGCGTCCGAAACCGCCATGATCTTCGGCGAGCTCTACCGGCACGGTGCCGAGTGGAAGTTCCGCGCCGTCGGCCAGGGCTACGCCTCGGGGCTCGCCGGGATCGTCGGCGACTACGGCATCAACGTCTGAGTCGACACCGCCACCCTGACCCGACAGGCCGTACCCCGGCGCCCAGCCGCACCGGGGTACGGCCGGCTCCCGGCCGAAGGCAATCCACCTGGGGTGTATGCACCGTGACCAGCCCAATGCGTCTGCAACCAGAAGACCTGGACACCTTCGAGCAGGTGCTGCACCAGGCGTTGAACACAGCCGAAGTCCGTACCGCACTCCATGACGCCGGAAGGGACGCCGGGCGGCTGCGCGCCCGCGCGCTCGGGTCGGCCGACGACATCACGGCCGTATGCGACACCGAGTACCGTGCCTACCGGCAGGCACGAGAAGCGGACCGCCTGTCCCACCACAGCCCCGGT
Organism: Streptomyces sp. C36; assembly: GCF_040932295.1. Classification (NCBI taxonomy): domain Bacteria; kingdom Bacillati; phylum Actinomycetota; class Actinomycetes; order Kitasatosporales; family Streptomycetaceae; genus Streptomyces; species Streptomyces sp. C36. Next base: position 999,050 of record NZ_JBFQGI010000001.1, read on the forward strand.
CATCAGCCGAAACCATCGGCCGGACTGCTCCCCATGCTGGCCGTCCTGGCACCCATCGTGGCCTTCGTGGCCTCTGCGGTCCTTCTCCTGCTCGGCTACGCGCTGGAACTCACCGGCAACGGCCGCAACGTCGCCGCTCTGTCCCTCGCGGGCTGGGCGGCGGCGGGCATCGCCGCGGTCACCGCGTTGCTGGCGGGTGCCGGGCTGTTCATCACGGCGCTACGTCACCACCGAGCCCCTGCGACCGCCGCGCCCGCCGGGCGTGGCCTGCCCGAGGCGGACGAGGTGGACCGCACCCGCCAGGCATGGCGCAAGTCCCTGCTGGAACGAGGACTCCTCCCGTTCCTCCGCCGCGCGCTCCGCGAAACCGCTCCGGTACACCGCGACAGCCACACCAGCCCCAAGAATGAAGTGAGGTCGGCATGACCGTGAACCTTGCCAAGGGCCGGCAGATCAGTCGCCGCAGGCGGTTCCTACCCCTGGTCGTCTGCCAGGGCGCGTGCGCCGGGAGCGCAACACTCTCGTAGCGCGGTGAATTCATCCGTCGGCAGTCGCCGGGAGGCGCCGCGTCGGCCGGCGTCCAGGCGCGCGCTGCCGGCGTCGAGCCATTGTGGGAGCGGCTCGACGCCGATGAAGTCGGCCAGTCGCGTCAGCTCCTTGCGGGGTTCGTCGAGCAGGTCTTCGTAGGCGAGGGTGGTCCGCATGGGTGCGGGTACCTCGCTGAGATGGTCCACGCCCCGGGTGATGAGTTCCGACCACAGCGCCCCGAATCCGGTCAGCGGCACGTCACTGTCCAGCACGAGGGCGGAGTCGAAACGCTCGGTCAAGAGGTCCGACAGCTCGGGCGGCAAAGATCGAACCTGGTCCTCGGTCAGGTCCTCGACGCGCTGTGCGCCGGTCCGGGCAAGGATTTCCCTCAGCAGGAAGATCAGTCGGAAGCCCGTGTGCCGGCTCATGGACAACGCGCAGTCGGGCCCGTCCCTGAACAGGTGCACGAAGCGTGCCTGCGGGAAGGCCCCGCGCAGGAGCGGCACGCGCTCCAGGGAGTAGCCGGATCGTTCGACGACCGCCGTGCGCCCGAACCGCGTGCACAGCAGGTCGAACAGGGCCTCGTAGTGGCCTGCGGCGGCACGGTCCGGCCAGCGGCATACCTGCTTCTCGAGCTCGTCGAACAATCCGTCCGGGTCGTCGGTGAGGTGCGGAAGCACCATCAGGGACAGGGCGGGGATGCCGGTGGTCTCGGTCGCGAACCGTCCGGGGCGCCGCGTGTAGACGAACTCCGGCATCGGCACCCCGCTGCGGATCATGCGCTCGAACAGCTGATTGGGATCGGCCAGGAGCCGCCAGAACTCCCCACCGCCGACGAGGCCTTGCGGGAAGCCCCGACTCTGTACCGACGACAGCAGCTCGCTCAGGCTGAGCACATCCGGATGCGCGTTGACGATATGGGACAGTGCGGTCGACCCGCTGCGGCCTGTACCGACGACGAACGTCAGAGTGCGCATGTGGTCATCCTCCTTCGACGACGATCCCAGCCGATCGCGAGCAGGCTTCCCCCGGTGCCGCCGCCCGACTCCCTTCCCGACGTGAGGGGCTTGTCGGTGGGCCGGGGCGTGAGTACGGCCTTCGTTCGATCCTGCCTTCCGTCACAGAGGCGACTGGATCAACGAAGGCCGTAAGAGTGAGTCTGCTGCATCAGGATGTCGGGCGGGAGCCGTTGGAGTCGCTGTCATGCTTCCGGGCGGAGCCGCACGCGTCGCTGACCGCGCGTGCGGATGCCTTGTTCGAGCTCACCGGCGCGATGCTGTGTGCGGACGGGCCGGGGAAGGCGTCGGTCGGGCACGGTCGTCGCTGCGCTGGAGACCGGACGGATTGTGCCGCTCCGCGACGGTCACGCGACGGCGTGGTGGGCCAGCACGGCATGCGGGTCCGCCGCCCCCGGCTGAGGGGCCGGATCGGTGTGGACCAAAGCGGCGGCCAGGTGGGGAACGGCGTGCAGGAGGGCGTGCTCGGCATCGACCGCGATGCGGTGGGCCTCCTTCAGCGGCAGGCGCGGATCGACGGTGACGGCCACTTCGGCACGCAGCGTGTGCCCGATCCAGCGCATGCGCAGTTCCCCTACCGCCTGAACACCTGCGACACCGAGCAGAGCGCGTTCCGCGGCATCCACCAGAGCGGGGTCCACGGCGTCCATCACCCGACGGAAGACCTCACGGGCGGCATCCCGGAGGACGAGAAGGATCGCCGCGGTGATGACCAGACCGACCAGCGGGTCGGCGAGGCGCCATCCGAGCGCGGCGCCACCGGCTCCGAGCAGGACGGCCAGGGACGTGAAACCGTCCGTACGGGCATGCAGACCGTCCGCGACGAGCGCGGCGGAGCCGATCTCCCGGCCGACGCGGATGCGGTAGCGGGCCACCCACTCGTTGCCGAGGAACCCGATCACCGAGGCGATCGCGACCGCCGGGAGGTAGGCGATATCGCGGGGATGCAGCAGCCGGTCGACAGCCGTGTACGCGGCGAAGGCGGCCGAGGCGGCGACGGTGAGGACGATCGCGATACCCGCGAGGTCCTCCGCTCGCCCGTATCCGTAGGTGAACCCGCGCGTGGCGGCTCGTCGCCCCAGGACGAAGGCGATGCCCAGCGGTAGCGCGGTCATGGCGTCGGTGGCGTTGTGCACCGCGTCGCCCAGCAGCGCCACCGACCCCGAGAGCATCACGACTACAGCCTGCGTCGCAGCCGTCACCCCGAGCACGACCAGAGAGATCCACAGCGCGCGCATTCCCCGCACGGACGACTCCAGCGCGCCGTCCAGCTTGTCGACCGGCGCGTGGGAATGCGGGGTGAGCAGGTGGGTCACCTGGTGACGTACGCGAGTCCACCACTCGCCAGGCCTGTGCGCGTGTGTGCGGTGATGTGCCTCCATACGGCCTACCGTGGCACGCGAAACCCATCGCGGCCACAACCGTCGTACCACCACTGACCAGGTGCAACGCGCTCGCAACAAGCCCGCCGGTGTGGCCGGGCCGGACTCCCGCCCGGCGCGCGGGGCGCCGGGCGTTCACCCCTGGTCCGGTCAGCGTCGGGGAACGCTCAGATGTTGACGCCGTAGTCCTTGGCGATGCCGGCCAGCCCCGAGGCGTAGCCCTGCCCGATCGCACGGAACTTCCACTCGCCCTCACGGCGGTACAGCTGGCCGAAGACCATGGCGGTCTGGTCGTGCGCGTCCTCGGTGAGCTCGAAGCGGCACATCTCCACGCCCGTGGCCTGGTGGACCACGCGGATGTAGGCATCGCGGACGCGGCCGAAGGTGATGGCCGGACCGTTCTCGTTGTGGACCGAGACCACGAACACCACGGACTCGGCCTGCGCCGGCAGCAGGGTGAAGTCGACGGCGATCTGCTCGTCGTCCCCCTCGCCCTCGCCGGTCTTGTTGTCGCCGGTGTGGCGTACGGAGTTCTCCGGCGTGGCACGGTTGTTGAAGAACACGAAGTGCTCGTCCGACAGGACCCTGCCGTCACCGCCCAGCACGAGCGCGCTGGCGTCCAGGTCGACGTCGCCAGGGCCGGTGTTCACCTTCCAGCCGAGCCCGACGACGACACTGGCTATGCCGGGCTCGGTGCGGGTGAGGGAGAAGTTTCCGCCCTTGGTCAGGCTCACGGCCATCGAGATGTACCCCCTGGGTGGGTAGTAGAGGTTCGGAACGCGCGAACGGTGTCGCCCTGCGCGAGGTGGTTCCGTCGGGACGAGGTCCCGTCCGGCTGCACATAAAACTACAGCACTGTCGAAAGTTCTGAGTCGCCGCCTGTGCCGCCTTGTACGGATCAACGGCGGTAAACGGGCGCCTGTCTGAATCCGAATCAGTTCGCCGGAGTGAGCCGGTCCGGCGTCGAGGTATTCAGGCACAGCCAGGGTGCCGGGGGCGCGTGCTCGATCGCCCAGCGGACCTCTTCGGCCGTCACCAGGCAGGTGCGGCGATGGCCGGGCGGGAGGCGCCGCCGAAGTGCCTTGCCGGGGCGAGCGGTCCGTCCGGCTGCTCGCCCGTTCGGCTACTCGCTTTCGGCGAGAACGATGATGTGGTCGTCGTGCCCCAGCGTGAGGGCTGTGTCCTTGGGCGGGTTGAGACGTACCCCGTAGGACGGGGCGGTGTTGCGGTCGCGCCCGTGCCGGTAGCCGATGGCCGTCTCCCCTCGCCTGAGCGCGGCCTCGATGACGGTGGCGAAGTTGGCCTCCTTCCCGGCTTGGAGGTACTGGTCCGCGGGCTTGAGGTAGATCTCCGAGCCGGCGGGGTCGAGGAGCGTGGTGAGGACCTCGTGGAGTTGTGGGTTCTCGACCAGTTGGGTCAGCAGCAGGCAGATCAGCTTGCTGCTGACGATGAAGTCGTCGGCCTTGGTGACCTGGGCCACCTCGCGGTTGCTGTCGTTGTTCATCTCGGAGACGATCGAGTACGGATCGCCGAGTGCCTCCTCGATGTCGCGCAGGTGCAGCAGTGTCACCAAGGTCCGGTTGTCGGCGAGCTCCGGGTCCACCGACTCGTCCGCGAGGACCAGGATGTGCTGGTAGTCACCCGGACCGAGGGCCTCGAGGGACACCCGGCTCGTGGGCCGGCACGTCCGGTGACCGAGTGTGAGGTTCATCAAGGCCGGGCCCGAGCCCGGGGCGTCGGGGCGGTCGGGTGCGGCGACGTCGAGGTGCGAGCCGGACTGGACGAACTGGTCCAGCAGGTCGATGATCTTCGCGGCCCGGGAGTTCCAGCCGATCATCAGCGTGCGGTCGGGCTCTCGTCGCCAGGCGGTGGCACCCGCGATGGCCGACTCGACCGTCCTGACCGGGGCATCCGCCAGACGGATCAGGACGTCGTCCTCGGCGACAAGGATCATGCTGTCGTCCGCGGCGACGACGGTCGACCCGGCGGGGTTGAGGACGACGCGCCCGTCCTTGGTGCGGAGGCCGATCGGCACCCCGAGGTCGTATCGCGCGAGGGCTTCGCCGTACGTCGAGCCGATGAGCGCCGGCTCGTGCCGGATGTAGATCTCGTTGCCGAAGAAGCTCAGCAGCTCGTTGCAGACGGCGGACAGGCCGGACTGCCGGTGCGACTGCACGACGAGCCGGACGGCGAGGTCGTCGGCGTCGACCACCAGCCCGCTCTCACCGGCGGCGAGCCGGGCGGCGGCCAGGTTGCCCGAATCCATCACGGCGGCGACGAAGGGCGGCCGACCCGTCGGCCAGGGCCTGTTGTTGAGGATGAGCAGCGTCTTGATGACGGTGGTGTCGCTCTCCGAGGAGAAGGACGGAAGCACCATGACCGCCCTGGCGGTGTCCGGGCTCACCAACTCCAGGTCGGCCTGCTTGAGAGGGTTGCCCGACCGGCAGATGATCTGCGTCCGGCCCGTTACCCGGACCCGCGTGCGGATCTGCTCCTCCATGTCGACCTTGTCATGGTCCGCGAGGACCACCACACAGGACCGGCGCTCGCTCTGGTTGGCCTCGACGAGCTCTTCGACCACCGTGAAGATCTGCTCCGACCAGCCGAGCACCACGATGTGGCCACGCTCGATGATCCGGGAACGCCCCTTGCGCAGAAACTGAAGACGGTGGTTGAGCCCGGTGGTCAGCACACCGATGAGGGCGCTGACGATGAAGACGCCGCCCAGCGTGACCGCCAGCATGAGCCCGAGGAACAACGGGCTGCCGTCGTCGCCGCCCATGGTGCCCGGATCGAGAGTGCGCAGAAGACTCATCCACGCCACCCCGGCCCAACCGCCGTTGGCCTCGGTGTCCTCATTGGTGAGGAGCACGACGCCCATGGTGATGACCGCGATCAGCGCCACCGACCCCAGGCCCAGCCAGCCGATCAGAGCGGGCGTCCCCCGGTCCATCGTGCTTTCGAACCAGTACCGCAGCCGGTCCCGTCGCCGCGCTCGCATGAACCCCCGTCGCCTTCGCCTGGCCTGACGCCCTGACAGGTGCCATGGCCGGTGTCACGGCAGGATATCCCTGGCCAGGGACCGCTGTCCGCGTGGTGAGACCTACGTGTACGTGGGGTGAGCGCGGCGCCGGCGTGAGCGGCGGGGTGGTGAAGCCGGGCGCTGCTTCACCACCCCAGGTTGTGGCATGTGGATGTCAGCCCAGCACGTCCTCGATGAGGTCGGCGGCGCGCATGCTGCCGCCCTCGGCTCGTACGTCGGCACGGAGTCGCGCCGAGCGGCGGGCGACCTCCGCGTCGGTGACAAGTTCGTTCAGCGTCGTCCGTAGCGTTTCGGCGGTGGCTTCCGGGGTGTCGATGCGGCGGGCCACGCCCAGTTCCACGAGTCGGTCGGCGTTGAGGAACTGATCGACGGCCTGCGGGACCACGATCATCGGGACGCCGGCGAACAGCGCTTCGTTGCAGCTGCCCATTCCGGCGTGGGTGACGAAGGCGTCGGCTTCTTCCAGGACTGTCATTTGAGGCACCCAGGAGTGCACTTCGACGTTCGGCGGGATGGTGCCGAGTTCCCGCGGGTCGGTGTACTTGCCGATCTGGAGTACGACGTGCCAGCCGGGCAGGTCGCCGTAGGCCGCCAGGCACTGGCGGTAGAACTCCGGCCGGCGTGTGTACGCCGAGCCCAGGGAGACCAGCAGCACGTTCTCCGCATCGGCCGGACGCGTCCAGACGCCCTCGCCTGAACGTGGGCCGAGACAGGGGCCGACGAACGTCACGGTGTCGGTGTCGACTTGGTCGGCGTACGGTTGCATCGCTCGGGGGATAAGGGCCAGAGCGTGCGCGGGACGGCCGGAGAAGGCGTCCACGTCGGTGGTGGACGCCCCGCAGTCGGCGAGCCACTGTGCGAACCTCGCTCGGTACACGTCGGCGCCCGGCAACTGCCGCACGTGTGCTGCGACGTCTTGGTCGTAGCCCTTCCAGCCCACGAATGTCGGAGACAACTGCATGACGGGCCGGCCCTGCGACTCGGCGAGGGCACGCGCGGCGTAGGCGCCGATGTCGTACAGGTAGAGGTCCGCCGGGTCGTGGTCGTAGGCGGCGCGCAACTGCGGGAGTGCCTGAACGGCGTCCTCGAGGAAGAGGCTCATCGCGGCGATGGGGTCGTCGGGCCAGTTGTTGTCGGCGACCGGCAGCACGGACGTGCAGGGGATGAATTCAGCGCCGGTGGCTGCGATCAGGTCGGTCATCGCCGGGTCGTTGGCGTAGGTCACCCGATGGCCGCGAGCCACCAGCTCTCGGATGATCTCAAGACTTGGCAGCACGTGACTTACGGCAGGGATACCGATCATCGCGATGTGCGCGCGGCGACGGGGCAGGGAAGACATGAAGGATCACTCGTCTCAGGTCTACGGCGAAAGAGGAACAGCAAGCCGGTGCGCCGACCGCTGCGCGAGGAAGGGCGCAGTCGCGGGGGCGCACTGGAGCATGCGGGACGGAAGCGGGGGCTCTGCCCCGCCCGTGTCAGCCGTAGATCTGGTAAAGGTGCATGCCGCGACTCTAGCCCGCCTCCGGTCTTCGGTGCATCGCATTTATGGCGGCCTCCGTGGAGAGGGTGTCCCGCACGGGGACTCCCGTCTCGTCACGCGCGGCGGGTGTCCGGGGCGGCGGCTTCCAGGTCGGCGATGCTTCCCGACATGATCGTGCGCACGTGCTCGGTGATGTGCTCGGCGGGCCAGTCCCACCAGGCCACCGTCAGCAGCCGGGCGATGTCCTGCTCGCTGTAGCGGGTGCGGATGAGGCGGGCCGGGTTGCCGCCGACGATGCCGTAGTCAGGTACGTCGGTGGTGACCACGGCGCCGGAGCCGATGATCGCGCCGTGTCCGATCCGGACGCCGGGCATCACCGTGGTGCCGTGGCCGAACCAGACGTCGTTGCCGACGACGGTGTCCCCTCGGTTCGGGAGGCCGGTGAGCAGGTCGAAGTGCTCGGACCACGAGCCGCCCATGGTGGGGAAGGGGAAGGTCGAGGGGCCGTCCATGCGGTGGTTGGCGCCGTTCATGATGAACCGCACTCCCGTGCCCAGCGCACAGAACTTGCCGATGACCAGCTTCTCCGGCCCGTAGTGGTAGAGCACGTTGCGCGTCTCGAACGCGGTCGCGTCGTCGGGGTCGTCGTAGTAGGAGTACTCCCCGACTTCGATCAGCGGGGACTTGACCAGCGGCTTGAGCAGCACCACTCGGGGCTGCTCGGGCATCGGATGGAGGATCGTGGGATCGGCAGGCACAGGCATGGTCGGTGTTTCCTCGGGGAAGTCGGTCATCGGTCTCCGGTCCATGATCACGGCACTGCGCCGGCCGGGACACCGATTTTCCGGGCGTCCGGCGAAGGTTCGGCACCGGCCTGGACGAAGCCGACGACTGGATCGCCCCGGTCGACCCGAACCGACTGCGCGCCGCCCCGGGTTCGCGTGCCCGTGTGCCGCCGGTGAGGCGCTCAGTCGCGGTAAGCGGCGATCGCGATCCGGACGAACGAGCGGATCAGCGGATTCGTGTCGCCCTCGTTCCACGCCACCACCACGCGGCTCGGCGGCATGTCGACCAGCGGCACCACCGTGAGCCCTTCTGCCGGTTCGTGGTCCAGGAGGGTCATGCCGACCGTGCCGTTCCAGAGGACGGCTTGCCGGCATTCCTGGACGGCGCGTACCACCGGGCCCTCGCGGGTTTCTCCGCCGTTCCAGTACGACTGCCAGATGGGGTCGGTGCCCTCCGGGAACAGGAACCAGCGGCGGTCGGCCAGGTCGGCCAGCTCCAGGCTGCTACGGCGGGCCAGCGGATCGTCGGCGCGCAGCAGCACGCCCACCGGGTCGGCGCGGAGCTCCTGCACGGTCAGCCCGGTCTCGTCGAACGGCCCGCGGGTCAGGGCGACATCGACCAGTCCGGCGTGCAGCCCGCAGGAGGGATCGGTCAGGTCGGTCTCGCGGATGCGGACCTCGACCCGCGGGTGCTGCCGGTGGTACGCGTCGGCCAGCCGGGTTGCGCCCGGGTCGGTGCTGTCACCCAGGATGCCGACGGTGATGGTGGTGGCGCCGGCCGCGGTGGCCACACGTGCGCGTACCCGGTCGGCCTGGTCGAGCAGGGCGCGTGCCTCGTCGAGCAGTACCGTCCCCACCGGAGTGAGCGCGACACCGGTGGAGGATCGGTCGAAGAGCGTGGCGCCGAGCCCGGCCTCCAGCTGCTTGATCGCCCGGCTCAGCGGCGGCTGACTCATGTGCAGCCGGACGGCGGCCCGGCCGAAGTGAAGTTCCTCGGCGACCGCCACGAAATAACGCAGCGTGCGTAGCTCCATAGTGCAACGATACCCGTACGGTATCGGCACTCCAGGATGGGTCTTGGACAGTCGCAGTGTCTTGGCAGTGGACTCGGAGGCATGACTGACGAACCGAAAGCCAGTGAGCAGATCGATCCGATTGCGGACCCCGCCGTATCGGTGGTCCGTCCGGGCGAGGGTGAAACGATCCACCTGGGCACCACGCGGCTGCGCGTCCTCGAGGACGGCAGCAACACCGGGCACCGCCTCGGGCTCGCCGAGTCCGTCCTCGCACCGCACACGCCCGGGCCGCCGCAGCACCGTCACGCTCAGCACGACGAGGGTTTCTACGTCATCTCCGGCACGGTGCGGTTCACGGTCGGCAGGAAGGACTACGACGCGACCGAGGGAACGCTCGTGATGGTCCCGGCCGGAGCCCCGCATACATTCGCCAATACGACCGACCAACCGGCCGTCATGCTCAGCACTTTCACGCCGGACCTGTACGTGCAGTACTTCCGGGACCTGCAGGACATGATTGCCGGCGGCCAGGCACCGACCCCACAGGCGAGCATCCGAACGATGAGCCGCTACGCCACCGAGCCGGCCACCGACTTCGTGCACAAAGAGTCATGAAGCAACCGCTAGCGCTCCAGTAGCCCTTCCACGTCGTGGTTCTCACGGTGCCCGGCAGGAGGAGCCGGGCCACACGTCAGTCGTCACAAGGCTCAAAACGGGCAAGCGCAGGCCAGTCGAGAGGACGCACGATCGTGGCCAGGTAGGCAAAGGGATCCTTCCTTGCCGTCTGGAACCACATGACCGAGAGCACCGTCTGCCCGAATTCCGCAGTGTCCTCGGGCGTCCACCATGACGTCAGCTCAGCACGGACCCTCTCTCGTGGCATCCACTCTTCGACTCGCGCCTCCGCATCGGCTCGGATCTTGTCGAGATCATGCACATACAAATACGGCGTCGCCGCCATCTGTTTGTCGATGCTCCTCAGACGAAAGCGACGATGCAGGTGCGGCGTCCCCTCGAGCATGCCTTCACGGTCGTCACTTACCGTGAGCGAGCGAAGCTCGGCATGTATGGACCCCACCTGATAGCTGCGCAACTCGTCATTCTCCATCTGGATCACGAGCCAGAGGGTATGTGTGCCCGGCATGCGGGCCAAATCGAATTCCGCGACAGGCCAGAGCAGCGGCGATTGTCATGTGGGTCGATCGACCGGTCAGGGAGCCGGTTCGAGGCCCCAGGCGACGGCTCGGCCCGCGGCGGCCACGCGGTTGGGGACGTCGAGTTTGGCGAGGATGTGCTCGATGTGCGTGGCGACGGTGCGGGGGCTGACGTACAGGCGGTCGGCGATCTCCCGGTTGGTGCGCCCCTGGGTGAGTTCCGCCAGTACCTCCAGTTCGCGTGGGGAGAGTGCCGCGGGTCGGGTGACCGTACGGCACACGGCGACCGTGCGGTCTCCCTGGCGGGTCAGGTGAAGTTCGAGCATCCGCTGCCGGTAGGGCACCAGCACTGTGGCCGGCAGCGTCCGTCGTGCGGCCGTCCGCCGCAGCAGGGCCACGAGCGGGGAACCGGCCTCGGTGAGGCCGGGCAGCGGTTCCCCGCTCAGTGTCACCGGAGCTGCTCCTTCGGCGTGGTCGGCGTTGTCGGCGTCCGGCAGGAGCACGGCACAGGTGTGGCCGGAGCCGCCGGGTCCGGGGGAGCGGTGCCCGGCGAGCGGGTCGGCGACGGCCGCGAGGCTTTCGCCCAGCAGCGTCATCACCGCCCGGACGGCCGGCTGGTCGCACCGTATCCGCGTCGTGCTGATGTTGAGGATGCCCACGTACCGGCCGTCCGTGGAGAACAGGCACTGGGCCACGCCGTCCTGGACGCCCAGCGGTTCGAGGACCTCCTGGAACCCGGTGGAGGCCCGCCGCACCGGAGCGGGCACGTCGTGCCACCAGCTCGTGCTGCCCGGCGCGTGCCGCATGAGCGCGAACGCCGGATCGTCGTGCAGCCGGGTCTCGATGTAGCGGTTGGTTCCCGCCGGGTAGCTGCCGGCCAGCGTCACGTGGCGGCGGAGCAACGGATCCCACCGGGACAACGACGCGTGGTCGTGATCGATCACCGCGGACAGTGCCGTCAGGACGGCGTCGGCACCGCCCTTCCCCCGCACGGCGTGGCGCGCGGCCTCGCGCACCTCCAAGGCCGCGCTCAGGACGTCCGTCGCGCTCGGCTGCTGTGTCATGGGCGTCGGCTCGGCTTCCATGCGCTCAGAATGATCATCCGGTGTACGGAGGTCAAACGGTGAGTTCGTCGTGCACGACGTCGCCACCGACGGCGGTGAACACCACGGACATGGCGGGGATGTCGTGGGGGTCGGCGGTCAGCAGGTCGCCCGCGAGCACACACAGATCGGCGACCTTGCCCACCTCCAGGGTGCCCTTCCAGTCCTCGGCGAAGTCCTGCCAGGCCGCGTCGGAGGTGTACGTACGCAGGGCCTCGGCGAGCCGGATGCGCTGGCCGGGTCCGCTGACGCGACCGCTGGCCTTGGACTCGCGCAGCATCATCGTGGAGACGCCCTGCCGCCGGTCGGGGAGGGTGACGGGGGCGTCGGAGCCGCTGGTGACGGTCACGCCGGCGTCGATCGGCGGCGTCCGCGCACATCGGTCGTTCAACCGATGTCCGGCCCCACCAGGGCCTGGTCGGGGATCCGCACGCATACGGTCGTCCTGGCGGTGCCCCTGCTTCATCCCCGGATGCTGGTGCTGAGGCGGGTACGGAAGGTGGTGCCGTCCGGGGTGTCCTCGACAGTGATCGTGCCGCCGTGGAGGGTGGCGATGTCCAGGGCGATGGGCAGGCCGAGGCCGGTGCCGCCGTCGTCGCGGCTGCGGGCGTCGTCGAGGCGGGTGAACCGCTCGAAGATCTTCTCCCGGTACGCGGAGGCGATCGGGGGGCCGTCGTTGGCGATGTCCAGGACAGCGTCGCCGGTTGCCGGGTCCGCGGTCAGCCGCACGGTGACGGTGCGGTGGGCGTGGCGCTGGGCGTTGTCGAGGAGGTTGGTCAGCAGGCGGCCGAGCCACAGGGCGTTGCCCGGGATGGTGATGTCGCAGGGGGTGTGGAGGGCGACCGGGTGGGGGTCGGTGGAGCGGGCGGTCACGGTGGTGCGGACGAGTTCGGTGAGGTCGACGGCTTCGTCGGGCCGGCTCTGACCGGTGGCGTCGAGGCGGGCGAGCAGCAGCAGGTCGGCGGAGAGCGCCTGGAGGCGCTCGGTGTCCTCAAGGGCGCCCGCCACCAAGGCGTTGCGCACCTCCGGATCGGGGTGGGTGAGCGCGACCTCCAGCTGGGTGCGCAGCACCGCGAGGGGGCTGCGCAGTTCGTGGGAGGCGTCGGCGATGAACCGGCGCTGCCGGGTGCCTGCGGCCTCCAGCCGTTCGAGCATGGCGTTCATGGTGTCGGCGAGGCGGGCGATCTCGTCGTCGCCGCGGGGGGCCGGGACCCGGCGGTCCAGGCCGCGGTCGCTGATGGCGGCGACCTCGGCGCGGATGGCCTCGACCGGCCTCAGCGCGCGTCCGGTCGTACGCCAGGTCAGGGCGCCGACGGTGAACAGCAGCAGGGCGCTCAGGGCGGTGAGGGCCGCGGTGGTGAGGTCCTCGGCGGCGTCGGCGGTGCGCAGCGAGGCGCCGACGTGGACGATGACCGGGCCGGCGGGGGTGACGGTGGTGACGGTGGTGACGCGCTGGTGATGCTTCTGGCCGAGGGCGTCGAGGTTGTACGTCCGGTGGCGGTTGTGGGCGCCGGTGGGGGTGAGGGCGGGGCGGCCGGTGAGGTTCTGGCTCTGCGCGACGACCCTCCCGCGGGCGTCGACGACCTGGATGAAGTCGGTTCCGGGGCGGAGCGGCAGCTGCGGGGTGAGGCGTCCGGCGGCGGCCAGGCGTGCGACGGCCCGTGCCTGATCGCGAGCCACCGTCTCCACGGTGCGCTCCAGATTGAGGCGCAGCAGCATCAGGACGACGGCCGACGCGGCGAGCAGGACGACGGCGACGCTCGCGCACGCGGCGAGGGTGGTGCGGGCACGGACCGAGCGCGGCGCCAGCCCGCGGATCAGCGTGGCCGCCCGGGAACGGCCGGTCAGGCGGTGCATCGCGGCCCGGACCCGGCGGCGCACGGCGGATACGATCCCGGGGCGTGAGGGTCCCGGCGTGGTCTGCTCCGGCTCAGCCACCGTCGGCCGCCAGCCGGTACCCGGCGCCCCGGACGGTCTGCACCGCGGCCCGCCCGAACGGGGTGTCGATCTTGCGGCGCAGGGCACTCACGTGGACCTCGACGGTGTTGGGGTCGCTGTCCGGGCCGCTGTCCCAGACCTCGTCGAGGATCTCGCGCTTGGAGACGGCCTCTCCGGCCCGCCGGGCGAGGTGGTCCAGGACGGCGAACTCCCGCGGGGTGAGGGGGACGGGCACGCCCCCGCGGGTGCAGGTGCGGGCGGCGGAGTCGACCACCAGGTCGCCCAGCACCGTGCGCCTCGGGGCCCGGCTGCCGATCCGGCGGGCCAGCGCACGCAGGCGGGCGACGAGCACCACGAAGGAGAACGGCTTGGACAGGTAGTCGTCGGCGCCGGTGTCCAGCGCCTCGGCCTCGTCCCATTCGCCGTCCTTGGCGGTGAGCATGAGGATGCCGACGTTGCTGCCGGAGGCCCGCAGCCGCGAGCACACCCGGTAGCCGTTGAGGCCGGGCAGCATGATGTCGAGCACGACCACGTCGTAGGCGTGATCGGTGGCCTTGGCGAGCCCGGACAGGCCGTCGTGAGCGACGTCCACCCTGAACCCTTCGGCACTCAGGCCATGCTGAAGCGCCAGGGCCAGTCGGCGCTCGTCCTCCACCACCAGTACACGCATGCCCCCAGGGTGGCATGCCGCCGGAAGGCGGAGCCGCCGAGCTGAAGGCGCCTTCAGGTCTTCAGCTTCTCTTCAGCGTGCCCCGGCGATGCTGTGCCCCGGACGTCCGGGCACAGGGCCCGGACCCTGTCAGGAGATCGGGGTGGGCCCAGTGAGCGAATCCATGGGCGCCGGGGAGCAGCGGGAGCGGACGGACGAGGACGGTCCGGGCACGACGCGGACGAAGCCGGCCGGTGGGCGTCGGCCGCGTGGCCGCAGGGCGCGCTGGGCGGTGGCCGGCGCGGCGGCCGTGGTGGTCATAGGCGGCGGCGCGGCCGCGGCGACGATCCACCACCACCACCACGAGGACAAGGGACGCGGCGACCACAAGATGGCGTTCGCCGGGGGCCACAAGTGGCGCGACGGGTCGCAGGAGAAGTCCAAGCGCCGCGACGGCCACGACGGCCGGACCCGGGCCGGCGGGCCCGGCCCGCGCGGTCAGCACGGCCGTGACTTCTTGGCCGGCCACGCCCCGGCCCCGCTGCCCTCGCTCTCCGCGGCGGACGCCGTGGGCAAGGCCGCCGCCGCGGTCAAGGACGGCAAGGTCGAGTCGCTGGCGCCGGTCACCGAGCAGGGAGGCGGCCGCGCCTGGAAGATCGTCGTCGTCGGCCCCGACGCGGTGCGGCACGTGGTGACCGTCGACGGCACCAGCGGCAACCTGACCGGCAACACCGTTCTGGGCGGCTGAACCGGACCGGTCGAGCGGCGCGGCCCCGGCCGCGCCGCGCAGTCGAGGGACGTACGACACCTCACCATGCGAGCTCGCCAGTCAGGAGCCGATGAGGCCCGGCTGATCGGGTGGCCGGCGTGGGACGCGTGCCCGGTCGAGCCGGGCTCACCGACCTGGCCGCCGCGCTCGCCCTCACCGCGGTCACATGCCGCGCGATCGCGCCCGATGTGAGAGAGGCTGGGATCGGTGTGAGACTGGAAGGGAAGGGGTGATCCCGTGCCGGACCCACCGCACGCGCCCGCCGGTCCCGGCACCGCCGTCGACGAGACTCGACTGGAAGAGTTGATCATCGAGGCGCAGACGTCCCTGCCGTTCGAACTGCCCGACCTGGCGAACCGGTGCGCCTCGGCCCTCGGCCTGGGCACCGCGCTGATCTACCTCGTCGACCTGCAGCAACAGCTGCTCATCCCACTCGACGAGACTTTGGAGCCGCTGCTGGTGGAGCGCTCGTTGGCCGGCTGGGCGTACCGCACGGTCACTCCGCGAGTGGCCGACGCCGACGACGACGTGGTCATCTGGATGCCTCTGGTCGACGGCGCGGAGCGGCTGGGCGTGCTGGCGGTGCGGACCGCCTCGCTCGACGGGGTGCGGATGCGCCGCAGCCGCATGCTGGCATACCTGTTCGCCATGCTGATCACCTCCAAGCGCGCCTACAGCGACTGGCTCGCCGCCCGCGCCCGTACCGCGACCATGCGGTTGCCCACCGAGATGCTGCGGGCCTTCCTGCCGTCCCACACCATCGGCAGCAGCAGGTGTGTCTCCACCGCGGTCCTGGAACCGGCGTACGACGTCGCCGGCGACGCCTTCGACCACTCGGTCGTCAAGAACATCCTGCACACGATGATCCTCGACTCCATGGGTCATGACCTGAACTCCGGCCTGACCACGTCGGTCGCCATGGCGGCGGCGCGAAACGCCCGCCGCGGCGGAGGCGACCTGGCCGACATCGTCGGCTCCGTCGACCAGGCGCTCGCCCAGTGGCTGCCCGACCATTTCTGCACCGGCGTGCTGTGCCGGCTCGACGCGCTCACCGGGGTGCTGCGCTGGGTCAACTGCGGTCACCCGCCGCCGCTGCTGATCCGTGGCGAGCGGGTGCTCGACGGGGCGCTGGACAGCCCCCCGCAGCCGCCGATCGGCCTGGTCGGCTCACTCGCCCCGGCGCCCCGGCAGGTCCACGAGACGACACTGGAACCAGGGGACTGCGTCCTGCTCTACACCGACGGTGTCGTGGAAGCCCGCGACGCGGACGGGGCGGAGTTCGGCCTCGACCGGTTCACCGACTTCATCATCCGCTCCTCCGCCGCAGGCCAGCGCCCGGCCGAGGTTCTACGACTGCTCATCCACGCCATCCTCGACTACCAGCGCAACCAACTGCGGGACGACGCGACCATCCAGCTCTTCGAATGGCGCCCGCAGTACCAGTGACGCGGTACCAGTGACGCGGTACCGCGCCAAGCCTCACCGCGCTCCAAGGGTGTCGACGCCGTCGAGGAACCGAAGCAGCACGGCGGCCTCCGCGCGGAGCCGCGCGACTCGATCAGCGTGCGCGGACGCGGTCAGCTGCGCTGCGACCTCCAGTCGCTCGGTGGCCTCGGCACGTACGATCTCCGCCACGCTGTGCTCGCTCAGCTCACGGCGCGCCGCCTCGGTGGCGCCGGCACCGACCGGCGACTGCTCGAGGGCCGAACCACGTAGCGCGGCTTCGTCCACGGGCACCGCCTCGGCGTTGTCCAGCGCGGCAAGCGTTGAACGCAGCGCGCTCACCGCAGCCTTGTCGCGGGCACGCATCGCTTCCGGCAGGGCCTGACGCATCCGAAGACGAAGAGACATGCAGAAGACCCTAGGGCTGCACTCCTGGACCCACAAAGGGATATCCGCACGGCAGAGACCTCCCGCGACCGCAACCCTCAGCTCCGGCAGCTGTGCGTGGTGGACCGGTGACCTGTCCGAGTGCGCGCGTCCGCGCCGCCCGGTATGGTCCATATCACACCTTTCGCCCGAACTGCTGTGGCGTTGTCCTGCTGGGCAGCTGTGGATGTCGGCAGAGAAACGGGATCACATGACAGAGGACAGCAACGGTCCGATAAGCCCGTCATCCGCTCTCGAGAGCGGCAGGTCCATACGGACGAGAGCGAAGGCCCGGTGCGCCCGGCGGCGGTCCGGCCGCGCGCCGGCCACCGTGGTGGCTGCCACCGCGGTCCTGACGCTGCTGGCAGCGCTCGGCCCGGCACCGAGCAGTGCCGCATCACCACCTGCGTCGCCACCCTCCACCGAACCCCGGCCGGCGGTCCCGCCGCGGTTCATACCCGGCCCCTGCCCGGCGACGCCTGAGCCGATCGCCGCGCTGAATACCGCACGATGCGGGTTTCTGGAGGTCCCCGAGAACCGCGCCCGCCCCGGGGGCCGGACCATCCGGCTGGCCGTGGCGGTCATTCCGGCCACGTCGGCGAAGCCCGCCACGGACCCGGTGGTGTTCATGGCGGGCGGCCCAGGGGCCGACACCTTCGATGACATTCCCTTCCTGGTCGACTCCGGCCTGAACCGGGATCGCGAACTGATCATCATGGCCCAGCGCGGAAACCTCCATACGCAGCCGCACCTCGCTTGCCCGGAGATGGACCGGTTCATCGCGAAGGCCGTGGGGCTCCCCTACGCCGCACCGTCGACGGAACGGCTCCTGCTGGACGCGGTGAAGACGTGCCGAGACCGCCTGACAGCCGGCGGGATCGACCTGAGTGCCTACAACACCACCGAGAACGCAGCGGACTTCGCCGACCTGCGAACGGCGATGGGCCTCCCCTCGTGGAACGTCTACGGGTACTCCTACGGCAGCGACCTGGCCCTCACCTACCTGCGCGGACACCCCCAGGGAATTCGCGCGGTGGCGATCGACTCGGTCGCGCCTCCGCGCACCACAACGCTGCCGGTGACCTGGCGCAGCGCCCATGAGGGGATCGACAACCTCCTCAAGGCATGCGCGGCCGAGCCCCGCTGCAAGAGCCGCTACCCCGACCTCCGACGTACGCTGACCGAGCAGGTGCGCCGGCTGGAGGCACAGCCGTTGACCCTGAACGCCCGGCCGCCGCGCGGAGGAGACCCGGTCAAGGTCGTCCTCGACGGCGGTGCGCTGGTGAACCTGCTGGTCGCCAACGCCGTCCCGGCCACCGACGTCCCGGCGGCGCTCGAGGAGCTCGCCCACGGGCGTCCGGAGCGCTTCGCGCGGGCCCGTGCGGCCGACTCGCTCCAGACCGTCGGCGAGTGGGCCCACGGCCTGACGGAGTCGGTGGCGTGCAGCGAGTGGGCCCCGGGTACTTCGGCGGCAGGCCTGCTGAACGCGGGACGCCGGGCCTTCCCCGGGTGGCCGGACACGGTCCTGGCCCAGGCACCGCAGCTTCCCTTCCAGCACGAGGTGTGCCGCGTCTGGAACGTTCCGGACCGCACCGCCGAACAGCGGGTGACCACCGTCAGCGCGATCCCGACGCTCATCGTCTCCGGCACGTTCGACACGAAGACCGGGGCGAGCCTGGCGCGGGACGCGGCCCGTACGCTGTCCCGCTCGACGTCCGTGCGGATCCCCGGAATCGGCCACTGGGTGGTCCCCCAGTCGCCCTGCGCGCAGCATGTGCTGGCGTCTTTCCTCGCGTCTCCGACCGCGCCCCCCGACACCGTTTGTGTGGGCGGCCTCGCGCCGAAACCGTTCACGATCATCCCCAAGTGACCGGGAGGCCACATGGCACTCGACCACGCGCCCCGCCGTCGCCGCCGCACCCTGCGACAGCTCCACGCCACGTCGGCGGGCATGGCGACCGGGGTCCTCATAACCGGCCTGCTCGTGACGCCCGCTCACGCGGAACACGGCATCGGCACGGGCATGGGCATCGGCATGGGCATCAGCACCGGCACCGGAGCGACGATCGGCACAGCCACCCGGACGGCGGGCGATGCCCGTTTCGTTCCGGGCCCCTGCCCGAAGACGGCGGACCCCGTCCCCGCCCTCGCAGGTGCCCGCTGCGGAACGCTCACCGTGCCCGAGAACCGCGCCGGGCCCCACGGCCGGACGATCACCCTCAGCGTCGCGATCGTGCCGGCGGCCACGAGCACTCCCAAGCCCGACCCGATCGTGTGGCTCGCCGGCGGACCCGGCGACGACGCGGTCGGGGAGGCGGGCATGGCGATCGACGGCGGCCTGAACCGCGACCGGGACGTGATCTTCATGTCCCAGCGAGGGACGTACTCGGCCGACCCGGTGCTCACCTGCCCGAACATCGACGAGTTCAACGCCCGCGCGGTCGGCCTCGTCTACGACGCGCCGTCCACCGAGCGCCTGCACGTCAAGGCGACGCGCACCTGTCGCGACCAGCTGGCGGGCCGCGGAGCCGACCTCAGCGCCTACAACGACACCGAGAGCGCCGCCGACTACGCGGACCTGCGCGTGGCGCTGGGCATCGACCAGTGGAACGTGTACGGCATCTCCTACGGCACCCACCTGGCACTCATCTACATGCGCCAACACCCCCAGGGAATCCGGTCGGTCGGCATCGACGGCATCCTGCCGCCGTCCACGGCAGGGTCCGCGCTGACCTGGAGCAGCGCCCGGCAGGGCTTCGACGGCCTGTTCAAGGCCTGCGCGGAGCAGCCCGCGTGCAACCTGCGCTATCCGAACCTGTCCGCCACCTTCGAACGTCTCGTCCGTGAACTCGAAGCCCACCCCGTCACCACCACCGTCACGGTCCCCGGCCACCCGCAGCCGGTGAAAGTCGTACTGGACGGCGGGGCCCTGGTGAACTGGATGACCTCCGCCACCCACGTGGCGCCCGGCGTGCCCCGCTCCCTCGACGAGCTGGCCCACGGCAACCCGCAGCGGATCGCCGAGCAGTGGGCGGGCGGCAAGCTCAGCCCCCAGGCCTTCGGCAGGGTCGCCCACGGGCTCGCCTACGGCGTCTTCTGCAGTGAGTGGGTGCCGTACGAGAGCCGGGCCGAGGCGCTCCGGGGCGGGCGGGAAGCGTTCCCGTCGTTCCCCCGCTCGGTACTGGCCCAGGCTCCGCAGCTCACCTTCCTCCGTCCGGACTGCGACGTCTGGAACGTCCCCGCGGCGCCGCGCTCGATCCGGGACGTCACGCGGAGCGACATCCCCACCCTCGCCCTGTCGGGCGGCTTCGACTCCCAGACCGGGGCGGCCAACGGGCCGTACGTCGCCCGCACGCTGAGCCGCGCCACCGTCGTCACGGTCCCCTACGAGCCCCACGTGGTGTTCGCCACCTCCCCGTGCGCCCAAGAGATCACCGTCTCCTTCTTCGACAATCCGACCGCCCCGAAAACCGGATGCCTCACCGGCCTCAAGCCGCCCCGGTTCGAGATCGGGCCGTGAGGACGGCCGCGGCTGCCGCCGGGAGTGAGGCGGACCGGCGGATGCGCTCCCGCGCAAGCGGTGTCAGTGGGGCGTGCGACCATCCGGGGCATGATCGTCTCGCTTGATGCCCTGCTGCCTGCCGCCGGTACGCACGTCTCGACCACCTACGCCGACTGGGTAGCCGCCCACGACCCGGACGCGGCCGGGGCCGCGCGTGACCTGATCGTGGACATGGGCCGCGAACTCAACCAGTCCTGGACCAAGCCCGGGCGGTTCGTCGACACGATGGCGGTGCGGGCGCGGCGGCTGCCGCCGGCGCACCTGCCGTGGTTCTGGGACACCGTGGGCCACCGGCTGATCGGTTACGGGAGCCGGCCGGGCGGGCGGGCCTACGCGGCGGCGCGGGCCGCCGAGGCCGAGCACGGGCTGCCGGTGGATCCCGGCTACCGCCGCGCCAACGCACTGCTGTTCGCCGCGGGCGGGGCCATGCCGGCCAAGGAGTTCGGGGCCCATCAGCGGCTCCTCGCCGAGACACTGGAGCCGGCCGCGGCGCACGCGGCCCTGGACGCGTTCCTGACCGCCTGGGCGGGCTCGAAGGCGGACCTGCCGGCGGACCTGGTGCGCCGGGTCCGGGCCTCCGCCAAGGCGGCCGGGCACGGGGACGAGGAGGTCGCGCGGCTGGTGGGCGCGATCCTTTCGGTGACCCGGAAGAAGTCGGTGCCGGACGCGCTGCTGACCGCCGCGGGCCCGGTGCTGGCGGCCCACCCGCCGGCGGACACGGTCGCGGCCGGGCTGGTGGAGGTCTTCCCCGAGGGGGCCACCGACGGCGGGGCGTGGCTGCGGATGCTGATCGCTTGCGGCGCGGCGGAGGCGATGGAGGCCGGGCGGGTGGTGCCGGAGGGCGGGGTGCACCGCTGGGTCGGGCACTTCGTGCACATGTACCAGTACTCGGCGCAGTCCGGCGGCGGGGTCGCGCGGCAGCCGCTGCCGGTGGAATTCCTCGACCTGGTGGGTCGATTGGGGCCGTGGTTGCGGGCGGCGGGCGCCCCGGTGACGGTGCACACCACCCGTCACTACTACCAGGGCTTCGACGCGGATGTGCTGGACGCCTGTCTGGCGGCCGGGGCCACGGTCGTCGACCCGGGCCCGGAGACCCGGATGCGCTTCTGGGGCGAGCAGTCGCGGCGGGACCTCGCCGCGCTGGCCGCCGACCCGGTTTTCGGCCCCCGGCTCGAGGGGACCGTACACGCGGACCTGCTGCCGAACTGGTCCCTGGCGCGGCGCCGGTCCGGGTCGGCGGTGACGCTGCTGCCGGGCAACAAGGGCATCGCCCACGAGGTCGCCGTACGGGTCGGCAAGCTCGTCGACACGGTCGCCGGCGGCGGCATGGCGGGAGCCGAGGAGGCCGTGGCCGAACTGGAGACCCTCCTGGACCGGCCGACGGTGACGGCGCTCGACGGGACTGCCGACGCCCTCGCCGGGGCGGGCGCGGCGGGCGCGCTGCGACGCTCGCTCGCGGCCGGGCTGCCGGAGGAGCTGGCCTGGCCGGCCCTGGAGTCGGTGTACGCGCAGTTCGCGGCGGACGCCGCACCTGGGAATGAGGCGGACGGTGCGCTGCCGGGAGTGGCAGGCGTGACCTCCACCTGGCCGGTGCTGACGGTGTTCGGGCGCGACCGGGCGGTCGCCGTCGCCCCTGACGGCGTGCGCGGCTCCTGCCGGTTCACGGTCCCGCAGGACGCGACCATGCACGCCGTCCACTACGTGGGCGGATCCTTCCTCGTGAGCTGGACCCTCAAGCCGGACCCCTACTACTGCGACACCGCCGTCTGGGCCGACCGCCCCGAGGAGCCCTTCACACCGGACGAGGTGGGGGGCCTGGTGCCGTTCGGCGGCAGCCTGGACGGCGCCTACGGTTTCCAGTTCGAGACCGCCGACGCCGGCGGACGGCACGGCGGCCTGCGGGTGCTGCGCCCGGGCGGCAGAGAGGGCATCGACCGGGACGAGTTGCAGCTCGGCGACGGCACCCGGATCTGGACCAACGCCGTCTACGGAGGGCAGCCGTGGGAGGTCGTGGACCCGGTCACCGGCGAGCGGCGGGGCGCGACGGCGCTGCCGGACTTCCCCGGCCGCGCCGCGAGCGCCGATCCGGCCGCGCAACCGTCCGAGGCCGGGATGACGCTGGCCGTCGAGGCCCTGCAGCTGGCACCACTGCCCGCCGGCCTGTCCGACTCCCCGCTGGGCAGCCGGGACGGACTGATCGGAACCCGGGTGCTCTTCCGCACCCGGCACCGCGACCACGCGCCCGACCACTTCCTGGTGGAGAGCGTCGACGGGCGCACGGCCCGCTTCGACATCGACCGCCCCGGGCAGGAGCCCTGGGCGCTGTGGGCGCCGCCGGAGGGCGCGGCGGAGGACGTGGTCCTCGCCGAGGCGGAGACCCGGACGGGCGTACGCGCGTACACCGCCGACGGCGTCCTGCTGTGGGAGCTGGACGGGCACCACTCACCCCGGCACCCGCGGGTCAAGCCGGCCCGGCCGGTCACCGTGTCGGGCGGCGTCGCCCTGCCGCCGGCCTTCTGGTACCTGCTGCGGACCCGGGACGCGGCCGGATCCCGGGCGCTGCGGACCGTACGACAGGGGACGGCGGACACGCTGCTGACAGCCGCCCTCGACGGCACGGGGGCGCTGCGCGCGGCCGTGGCACGGGAGTTGCCGGACGTCACCGACCCGGTGCTCGTCGAAGCCGTCGTGGCGGTCGCCGAGCGGGCCGCCCGGGTGGAGGAGCGGCGGCGCGCCCTGCACCGGCGCGTCACCCTGCTCGCCGAGGCGCCGCCGGCCCTGCCACGCCGGTCCGCGCCGGACACCGAGCTGATGCCCGCGCTGTTCGGCCTGGTCCTGGACGAGGAGCGCGATCGGTGGCGGCGGACCCCGGACCCGGCCCTGGCGGCCACGCTGAGCGCGCTGGCCGCCGACGGTGCCTGCCTGGCCGGGACGATCACGGAGGAGGTGCGGCGGCTCTCGCCGCCGGCGCCGCCGCACGACTGGTCGCAGCTGCTGGGCGCGATCGACGCCGCGGCGTGGCGCGCGGCGGTGGCACCGACCCCGGACACGGAGCGGGCCGCGCTGCTGGCGCTCCTGGACACCTGGGCCGACCAGCCGTTCGCCCGTGCGGGCAGCCGGTGGTGGGTGGGCCGCGCGTCCGGCTCCGAGACCTTGGACGGTCCGCGTGCGGGCGGGACCGTCGTGGTGTCCGCGGCCGTGCGGGGCGGAGGGTCGCGGTGCTGGTTCGTGGCGCCCGCCGCCGAGGACCCTGACGCCGACCCGGTGCCGGCGGTGGCCGAGGGGGCGCGGCTCGTCCGGGTGGAGCGGGACGACGCCACCCGGCTCCGGGCCCTGGTGGCGGCGGTCGACGCACACGGACCGCTGCCGCTGCCGGAGTCGGCGGCCGCGCGCTTCGCCGAACTGACGGGCGTGCGGCGGGCCGTGGCCCGGCTCGTGGTGGCCGGCCTGGTCGGCCGGCCCGACCGGGACGAGGACCGCGCCCTGGTCCGTAAGGCCCCCTTCAAGGCGAGCCCGATGACGGCCGAGTCGTACGAGCGGTTGCGCGAGCGGCTCGGGGCCGACGGCCGGCGGGCCGTCCTGGCCGCCGCCCTGCCCGACGACCCGGCCGAGCTGTGGCGGCCGGGAGGGATCGAGGCGGCCGTGGAACGGATGGCCGGGGTGTGGCAGGAGATGGTCGGGGCCTTGCCCGCCGTGCACGACGAGGCGGCCGACGCCCTGGAGGCCGGCCTGGGGCTCTCCGAGGTGTGGGCCCGGCGGCTGGCGGGCGGCTACGAGGCCGCCGAGGACGCGACGGTGCCCGCGGCCGGCTGGGAACTGGCCGCGACCCCGTACGGGATAGGAGCAGAGGTCAGGGCCGTGCCGCCGGCGGGGCCCGAGCTGCCCTACCGCACCCCGGTGGGCCTCCCGCTCGGGCAGATGGCGAGCGCGCTGGTGTGGGCGTGGACGGACCGGCCCGTCGGCGATCCCGCCGTGGCCGGCGCGATGGCCCTCTACGAACGGCTGCGGGCCGAGCTGGAGCGTCCGGAACTGCTGCTGGCACTGCCCGGCGGGCGGGTCAAGGACACCTCGGCGCGGATCGCCGAGCGGTTCGGGTCCGCTCGGCTGCCGGTGGCGATGGACCGACGTAAGGAGGAGGGGCCGGTTCCGGTGACCGCGTACGACTCCGGACCACTGGTGGTGTGCGCGCCCGGCGGCGCCTCCTTCCTGCGGCCCGCGGCGGTCGCCGACGCCGAGACGTGGCGGCGGGTCCGCGAGGTCACCGACCTCGCCGAGGAGCTGGACCGCGTGGCACCGCTTCTCGCGGGCGGCGGGCTGGACCGGATGATGCGCCGGGCCCGCTCGGGAGCGGTGCCGGCCGGCGCGTACGAGGCGGATCCGCGGCAGTCCTGCCCGGAGCTGGTCACGCGGGTGGCGGAGAAGCTCGGCGTGGGCGCGGCCGCGGCGGCGCTGTACCTCCAGGTGGCGACGCTGGCCACGCCCACCGATCGCAACGTGCGGCGGTGGAACGGCTGGTCCACCAAGCGGCACGCGGAGGTCCGGGCGGAGCTCCTCGCCACCGGCGCCGTGGTGGAGGCCAAGCGGGCGCGGGCGGGCCGGACCCTGTTCCTGCCGGGGGAGTGGACCGAGCTGAAGGCCCCGCACCTGCCGCTGGAGACCGTGAAGCTGGCGAGCCACCTGGTCCGCCCCCTGTGGGGCAACGAGATCCACGCCCCGTTCGGACGGGTGCTGCCGACGGCACCACTGCACGAGATGTTCACGGAGGCCTGGGAGCGGACGTCCGGGGCGCGTGACGGCGGCCGCTAGCCAGCTTCTGATGGCCCCTGCCCAGGTACAGCAGCCGCGTGGCGGTCTCCCTCCCGCCGGCCCGGGTCGTCCGGGCCGGCGGGACGGCTTCAGACCAGTTCGGGCTGCGGTTCCGGTTGCCGCGCCGGTGCGGCCTTCGGGGCCTCCGATTCCCACAGCTTGGTGGTCCGTATATAGAGGTGGATCACCGAGGCCGTCGCCAGAATGAGAAGCGGTCCGAACACCCACGGGTGTTCGGCCATCTCCATCGGCAGGTAGCGGTATGACACCAGGAATGCAACGAAGACCGTGGCGCCATAAGCGACCATCTGGATTCCCGACCGATCCCAGCCACGGTCGAGCGCGCGCAGGGCGGCCTCGATCGTGAGCGTGAACACCACGCCGGCGATGATGTCCGTGCCGTAGTGATAGCCGAATCCCAGCGTTGCGCCGAGCGTGGCGATCAGCCAGAATGCGCCGGCGAATCGCAGAAGCCTCGGGCCCTTGCGGGAATGAATGAAGATGGCGGTGGCCCATGCGGTGTGCAGGCTGGGCATGCAGTTGCGGGGCGTGATCTCGTCGAATGGCATCTGGTGCGGCGCGGCGAGAGTCGGCGCCGTGTTCGGCCACAGGTCGGCCACCGCCCAGTGGCCGCCGTCGGCTCCGTAGGCGAAGATCGGTCCTACCACCGGGAAGATCATGTAGATGCCCGGCCCGAGGAGGCCGATCATCAGGAAGGTGCGCACCAGGTGATGGCGCGGGAAGCGGCGCTCGGCCGCCACGTTGCGCAGCTGGTACAGCGCGACGACGGACGCGGCCACCGCGAGCTGAATGTAGACGTAGTCGAGAACGTGCTCGCCGATCGGACCACTGGCTCTGACGATCCGGCCTATCAGCCACGACGGGTCACCCAGCGCGTGATCGGCGGTTGCCACATACTGGTCGAGCACCGTCGGCCGGGTCTTCGACGTGATGAGCAGCCAGGTATCGCCGGTCTTACGGCCGGCCACCAGCAGCAGGCCCAGCCCGACACCCTTCAGCAGCAGAATGCGTTCCCGGCCGGTGCGGCGCGTGACAGCGATGACCGCATAGCCCAAAATCACCCACAAGGCGCCGTTGCCGAAGAAATGGCCGTGGCTCATCTTGATGTCGAACGCCCACCGCACCAGCACGAAGACGACATCGATGCCGACCGCGACACCGGCCGCGATCAATCGTTGCCGCCAGGTGAGCACCACCATCATCAACGCCATGCTGGCGTACAGCAGCGGACCCGATTTAGGGGCGAATATCACCTCCTTCGCCTGGTTGGTGATCGGCCCCGGCTGGCCGTAGTGGCGCGCGGCGATCTCCAGCGCGATGAAAAAACCGAGGGCCACCACACCCACCGTGGCCCACAGTATCGCCCGCGGCTGACGCCACGCGGCGAATGTCATTCTGCGGTTTATTCGCGAAAGCACCCGTGATGATATGGATATCAATTGTTTGGCCAATTTGATAGATGTTAGCTAAATGGGTCACTCTTCGTGCTGGATAGCTTAATTTTCCGGTGAGGGCGGGCGGTCAAGCTGATCGTCGTGAGCCCGAACATGCTATCGGAGTGGTGTGGGTGGGTTTCGCCGGTCACGGGTGGCGCGAAGGTCGGTCAATCACACAACGACGCCGCCCTGCCCGGCGTCATCGCCGGGCATGTCGACGTTTGACCTGGCACGGGTGAGGCACCGGGCGCAGGCGCCCGGGTTCGATCTTCTTGGTGGGGGATGAGACTGTCTGGTTGTGTCAGAGATACCGGGTGGGTTGCAAGCGGCCTTGGCCGAGGCCTCGTCTCCTTCGTGGTCGCAACGTGCCCGCGCCGGGCGTGACCTTGCTTCCCTCGCCGACGCTCCTGAAGTCGCGGAAGCGTTGGTCGGCCTGCTGCTGGACGCCGTGAACACGGCGGTGACCCGGCAGACGGCAGAGGCCCTGGCCCAGGTGGGGACGGTGGCCGCCGTCAGGCTCATCGCTCTCGCGCTTGCCGAGGCCGACGACAGCCATGCCGACTGGATGCTGACCGGGCTGCACGACGCGCTCGCGGAGCCGGACAGCGTGCCGGACATCTCGGCGGTCTGCGGGCAGCTCGCCCAGGACCCGGAAGAAGCTGTTCGTCGGGGTGCCGCGGAGATCTCGGCGTGGGCGGGCGACACGAGGCGTTGAGCTTCGCGTAAGCGGGGGAGTGCCAGGTACGGCCGGGGTTGACGGCCGTGTGTTGCGTGCCGGCGTGAAGAGAGGTGTCCTGACGGTGGGCGGGGTGCGGCACCCCAATGCTGCGCAGGAGTCTCCAAGGCGGCACCACCGTCCCGTACCCGTAGGCCCGGGTCGTGCTGCCCGGGCCCCGGCACATCCGGGGCGGCGTACGGCGGCAGCCGATGCCCCCCGCCTCCGTCGGAGGAGTACCCATGAAGCGACACCGTCTCCGTCTTTCCTCCCTCGTCTTCCCCCTGCTCGCCGCCGTGCTGGTGGCGGTGACGCCGCTCGGCCCCGCTCGGCCCGCGCGGGCAGCCGACCCCTGCGGCACCAAGCCCGACGACTATGTGGGCGTGACATACCGCCTCTACGCCCCGGAGACCATCCTCAGGATCACGTTCCGGGCCGGCGGCGCATTCGAGTACGAGCTCGGGGACGGGGTGATCCACCAGGGAACGTACACCGCCACGCCGCAGGCCCTGTCACTCGTGACCGAGGGTACGGACCGCAGCGTCTTCCGGGGCTGCGACGGGACGTCGGCCGCCCCCGGCGTGATCGTCTTCCCAGGCGGCATCGTGATCCAGAACAGCAGCTGACAGCCCAGCCCTCCTCCTGCGCTCAAGGACGCCCGCCCGGACATTCGACGACCCCCGTCGCCGTGTCAGCCCAGCCCGTCCGCTCCCACCCGGGCGGACGACTCGTCCAGCGCGGTGTCGGACACCGGCTGGATCCGCCCAGAACCATCGGGCCCTGTCCAGGTCGGTGGGGCAGGTGCGCCGGCCGCCCGCCGCCGGTGACGAGCCGGGCGTCCTCGCGCCCGTGCCGGACGTACTCCAGGACGCGCCGGTAATGGTCGGAGTGGACCAGCGGGCCGACCTCCGTGGTGCAGGGTCGGCGGGCGGTCCGACGCGCAGACCTGCGGCGCGCTCGGCGACACGGCACGTGAACTCCTCGTACAACGGGCGCTCTACGAGCACCCGGGACCCGGCGGTGCAGCGCTCCCCGTTGAGGGAGAACACGCCGAACACGACGACGGGGGACTTGCCGCCCAGTTCCATGGACGCGGCCTTCAGATGGTCGGCGCAGGAACGCAGGATGTGGCGGCCGGTGGCGGTCGAGCCGGTGAAGGAGATCAGCGGGACACCGGGGTGGTCGACGAGCGCCTGACCCGCCTCCGGGCCGGTGCCGTGCACGATGTTCACGACACCGGCCGGTACGCCCGCCGTGGTGAGGATCTCCGGCCACAGCGAGGCCGACAGCGGGGTCCACTCGGCGGGTTTGAGGACGACGGCTCAGCCTGCCGCGAGGGCCGGGGCGAGTTTCCAGCTCTGCAGCATGAAGGGGGTGTTCCACGGGGTGATGAGGCCCGCGACCCCCGCGGGGCCGCGGACCACGTAGCTGAGCTGCTCCTCGCCCTGCCGGAAGGCTTCCTCGCCGAGCGTGGTGATCACGCCGGCGAAGTGGCGGAAGTTCTCGGCGGCGCGCCGGGCCTGCCCCCGCGCTTGGCCGATGGGCAGCCCCGAGTCGTACGACTCGAGGGCGGCGAGCCGGTCGTGCCGGTCCTCGACGGCGTCGGCGATGCGGTGCAGGACGCGGGCTCGCTCGTGGTGGGCGGTCGCCGCCCAGGCGGGGAAGGCGGTGCGGGCAGCGTCCACGGCCTGGGCGACGTCGGTCGGCCCGCCCCTGGCCACCTGCGCGTACGGCCGGTTGGAGGCCGGATCCGTCACATCGAGGGTCCGGCGGTCGGCGGCATCGGCGGCTTCGCCTCCGATCCAGTGTCTGATGACGGAAGGCGTCGGCGGTGCGGCGGGGCTCATGCCGGCCCCCGCCCGGCCCGGACGTCTGTGGCCGCGTTCGCGCCGTACCCGTCGAGGAAGGCCCGCACACGGGCCTTGTACGGCTCCCGGTCGTAGGAGGCGACATACGCGCCGGCCATGCGCACCGGGTCGCCGAAGAAGTAGTACTCATACAGCGCCTGCCGACCGGAGAACGCCGAGCCGCACGTGTCCCACAGCAGCCGGAACAGCTTCACGCGCTCGGCCCCTGTCAGCGTCGCCGACTGCAGGTAGACGTCGATGTCGGCGGCGGCCGGTCCGATGACGTCGAACCCGGTGGGCGTGGCCATCAGTCCGGCGGCACCGAGCTTGCGCAGGATCTGCGGGAAGCGCTGGTAGAGCTTGGGGTAAAGATTGCGGGCGGCGTTCAGCGGGGCCCATGCCGGGGTCAGCACCCCGAACTCGTTCACAGCGGCATCGGCCTCGGCGGCGCGCAGGAAAGCCCGCAGCATCTCCAACGTGGTGATCACCTCTGCCACGTCGTCCTGGACGTGTTGATACCCCTCGATGCCGATGGCCTCCGTCAGCAGCGAGACCAGGCCCAGGACGTACTCCGTCTTCGCCACCGTGCGGGTGACGACCTGGTGGGACATGTGCACGACGGCCGACGTCCGGGCGAAGAGGCCGTTGCACCGATCGACGTCCCCCAGCAGGAAGCACCGCTCGTACGGCACGTGCACGTCGTCGAAGACCACCACGCAGTCGGGCTCGTCGAAGCGCGAGGCGAGCGGGTGGTCGTGGCGCGGCAGGCCGTGATCGAGCGGTTCGCGTGCGATGCACCGCAGCCCCTCGGCGTCCATCGGGACGGCGAGGGCGTACGAATGGGGCCTGTCCTCCGGGGCGCCGCGCAGCAGGGTCGAGGGGAGGACGAGAAGTTCGTCGGCGAACGGTGCGATGGTGGCCAGCATCCGGGCGCCCCGGATCACCACGCCGTTGTCGTCCTCCCGCACGATGCGCGCGGTGACGCTCCCCCCGGCCTGCCGGGGGCCCGCGACGGCACGGTTGACCTGGGGTGGGATGAGCGTGTGACTCAGAAGAAGGTCCTCTTCCCGGACCTTCTCGTAGTAGCGGCGGATGTTGTCGCCGAAGGCCGGGTCCGCCTCGGCGAACCAGTCCGCGGCCGTGGCCATGGCCATCAGCCCGCTGTTGAGGTAGTCGCCGGTACGCCCGAGCATGCCGTTGCTGTACTCGGCCCACACGGTGAACGCCTCGCGGCGCTTGACGAGTTCGTCGGGTGCGGTGGGGGCGAGGAAGGAGGTGGCGACGGGTTCCCCCGAGGTGGGGGAGGGGTGGGTCAGGACGTCCTTGTGCTCGGCGGAATGCTGCAGGTCGTACAGCTCGGCGTATGTGCGGACGACGTTGCGGAACGCGGGGTGGTGCTGGATCCCTCCGGTCAGGGTCTCTCCCTGGATGTGCACGGTGGGGCGCGAGTCGGCGAGCCGGTCGAGAAAGTCCTTGCCGGTGCGTGCTGCCACGTCGGCTCCTCGGGGTTGTCCGGTGACGGTCAGACCTCAGTGGTTCCCTGGCTCACGCCGTGGGGTCGTCCCATGGAGCCTCCGCGCTGTCAGCGATCGATCCCTTCGGGGTGCCCGACCGACTCTGCCGTACATCAGGCGGCTCGAGCACCTGGTAAATCGGCCCCATCCGCGCCTGTTACGGGGCCGGTCACCGAGGCATCGCGTCCCGGCAGAAGCACGCGATCGTGGCGGGCTCAGTTGTTGACGAAGGTCAGGCTGGTCGCGTCGTAGCGGGTGCCCGCGATCCGCTCGGGCGGGGCGGCGGCCTCGATGGCGGCGAGGTCCTCGGGGGACAGCTCGACGGCCAGGGCCGCGCGGTTCTCCTCCAGGTAGCGCTGCCGCCGGGTGCCGGGGATCGGCACCACGTCGTCGCCACGGTGCTGCACCCAGGCCAGGGCGAGCTGCCCGGTGGTGACCCCCTTCGCCTCGGCCAGCTCGTTCAGCTTCGCGACGATCGCCAGGTTTCGTTCGAGGTTGCCGTCGGCGAAGCGCGGCTGGCCGCGCCGCATGTCGGTCTCCGCCAGCCCTTCGAGCGAGCTGTACCGGCCGGTCAGGAAGCCGCGCCCGAGCGGGGAGAAGGGGACCAGGCCGATGCCGAGTTCGCGGCAGACCGGGGCGATCTCGGCCTCGAGGTCGCGGGTCCACAGCGACCACTCGCTCTGCAGCGCGGTGATCGGGTGCACGGCGTGCGCCCGTCGGATGGTGCGCGCGCCGGCTTCGGACAGCCCGAGGTGGCGGACCTTCCCGGCCCGCACCAGCTCGGCCATGGCGCCGACGGTCTCCTCGATCGGCACCTGCGGATCGACCCGGTGCTGGTAGTAGAGGTCGATGTGGTCGACCCCGAGCCGGCGCAGCGACGCCTCGCACGCCTGCCGTACGTAGGCGGCGTCGCCGCGGACCTGGGTGGGCTCGCCCAGGCGGTTGGCGAAGCCGAACTTCGTGGCCAGCACCACCTCGTCGCGGCGCCCGGCGACGGCCCGTCCGATCAGCTCCTCGTTGTGCCCGGCGCCGTAGTAGTCGGAGGTGTCCCAGAAGGTCACCCCGAGGTCGAGGGCACGGTGCAGTGTCGCGATCGACTGCGCGTCGTCCGTGGCGCCGTAGGCATGACTCATGCCCATGCACCCCAGGCCCTGCGCGGAGACTGTCAGATTGCCCAGGTGTCGGGTGGGGGTGTCGGTCATGGTGTTGCCTCCTGAGCTCGGAATCATCTGCCCAGGACGCTAGGTGTTGGAGCGCGCTCCAAGTCAACCGAACGTGAACGTCCCGCACCCTGAGCCGAGCGGGGCCGCTCGGGCGCGGCCCGCTGCAGGTTCGTAACAACCGGCTACGAGCGTCGTTGAGGAGGCATGACTGCCGGACCTACCGCGACCAGGTATACCCCCAGCGTCATTTTCCAGCGGGCACCCGGCTGTGCGCGGAGGGCTTCCGTGGAGGCCGGAGCGTCGGCCTGCCTTGCGTGACGCTCACCAACTGACCTCCACACGCGGTGCCGGCGAACATGGTTCACGTCACCGCTCAACTCCGTGGGCATACTCGCCGTCCCGGCACGCCCGCCGGCAGGAACTTGAGCTCGTCGGTCGTGAATTCTCGGTGAGCGATGATTTCGCATAACTTCTGCTGCCACGTGGCAGGATCGAGTGAGAGTGGCCCGCCTTTGCCGGTGGGGTCGACGTGGATCACTGTCTTTCCGTCCTTCGACGTGCCCATGAAGGAGTGCCCCTTGTCGAGGAAGGTGCGGCTCTGGTTACCGAACTCATATGAGTCCCGGTAGCCGCGCTCGCCGATCCGATACGTCTGTACGGCGTTGTTGGCGGCTATAAGATAGCGACCGTCGCCATCCAGGAAACGCGCGACCCATGGGGTGAAACGGTCCTCACTGACGCTCCGCAAGGGGCCGAGCTCCTTTCGCCACGGGTCGCGTCGCCATAGCTCGATCACCGAACCGCGCCTCATCAGCGCGAAGTACCTGCCGGATGGGTCGAATTGGACCGCCAGGACGTCATCTGTGGTCTTCACTTCGGCTGTTGTGCGTCCATTGGTGATGTCGACGACGCGGATCCCGGGCCGGCCCAGGACCACCACTGACACCTGGTTCGGGGCCGGGTATCCACCGATCATCACCTCGGCCTCGCCGTCCCGTGCGCCTTTGGGCCGGAAGGCCTTGGCATCGAAGCGCGCGAGTTGTCTCCCGGTGCGCGCGTTCCACTGCTGTACCACGGTTCCCGAGACGGTCATCAGGTTTCCGCTGTGATCGAAGCGGTAGTGGAAGTCCCATGTCGGCCGATGCGCGCTGACAGAACCGCTGGTGTCCAGGATCTGCGGTGTCGTGCCGGCGACCTTCGGTGGTTCGACGGCGGTCACGGTGGCCGTGCGCCGCAGGGTCGAGACCTCGCGGATGGTGACAATGTTTTTGTCCTCGCGATCGGCGACGAGCCGTCCTGTTCTGTCGAGGGCGAGCATGTCGTTGTGCTGTGGTATCCAGTACGGCTTTCTGCGCTGCGCCTCGGTGAGTACCTTGACGCCGTCCTCGCCGAGTGCCGGGCGCAGTTGCAGACGGGAGCCGTCCCCCAGGACGCTGATGGTCTTCTTGCCGTCGTCAGTGAGCGTCTGCTGACTGATATCGAGGAACTGGTCACCCGGGGGGAGGCCGACGAAGGTGATCATCGACTTGTCCTGGCGGGCGTAATGGAGCCTTCCGCGAAACTCCACGAGGCCGGGGTTGCTCATGGCCATGGTGTCCACCTTCGGCAGCGCGACGTGAGAGATCACCTTGTTGGACGTCAGGTCCACGACGCGCACGCTGTCGGACCAGTTGAGCGCTATACGCCGGCCGGTCACATCGACGGCCTGCACCATGCAGGAATCCGTCACGAACTTCTTGTCCTGCTCGCGGTACGGGGCTCCCTGCTGGACGCCGTCCGAGACCTGGTACAGGGTGATGACGGTTCTCTTGTCCTCCACGCGGCAGGCTACTGCCGACTTGCGGTCACCGGAGAGCCGGAACTCGTGTACGCCGGAGACGAGGACCCGGGTCCGGCCGGTCCTCAAGTCGACAGCGAGCAGGCTCTGTTTTGTCTTCTCGGTGTTCTGCTGCTTGAGCTCGTTGAGATGCTCATAGACCGGCGTCAGGACTGTTCGGTCATCGGCACCGAACCACAGATCGAAGATCATGCCCTTGGGAGCGGGCACACTTCCGCCGAGGGCACCGTGGGCGCCGCTGTCGAGGTTCCACCACACCAGCCGGTCCCGGAATTTGGCGGCGAGCATCCTCCCGTCCGTCGACATCGAAGGCTTGACGCTGTCGCTCCAGCCGGCACCGGCTCCTCCGGCGTCCGGCAGTTTGTGCAGCGGACCCATCGGTCGCTCGGCGCCGACGTCCACCTCGAACCAGGCGGCCTTCCCGTCCTCCTGTACGTAGGCGGCCCGCCTTCCGTCCGCCGAGACCATGACATACAGCACCTGACCGGTGGAGTACACCTGCTGGCTGCGTACCCGCTGCCCAGACATGGCGTGCACGAACAGCGTCGCCCGGCCCAGTTCCGACGCGGCCAGCACCACATTCCCATCGCGGCTCTTGTCGAAGGTTCTGACGTTCCCCAACATGCCGGAGAGCACACGGTCGTTGTCCTCATACCTCACATACTGACGCAGGAGTTGATTGCGGGCCTCCTGCGTCGGTGCCCTCCGGTACGCCGCCAACGCCAGCATCACCCCGCGAGCCGGGTCGAGGACACTCTCGTCCTCGGCAGCCTGCGCGAGGGAGCGCGATGAGGCGAGCGCCGCGCGTTCCTGGCTCTCGCTGCGCGTGACGAAGAACAGCGTCCCGAGGACCAGCGCCAGTACCAGAACCAAGCCGAGCACGGAGAACCGCGCCCGGCGTCTGCGGGCACGCGAACGGCGACGGGCGCGCCCCGCCTCCAGATAGTGCCGTTCCGCCTCGCTCAGCTCGTCGCCGCGCTCGCTCAGCCACTGCTGGGCACCCGCCAACGCGACAGCGGTCGGCAACAGCTCGGGAGCACGTCCCCCGCGCTCCCAACGATCCATGTCGTGTCGCAGGGCCTCCCGCCACACCAGGAAGGAGCGGTCGTCGGCCGCCCAAGCGGCCAGCCTCCCCCAGCCGCTGATCAGAGCCTCGTGCGTGAGCTCGACCGTCTCGGCGCCCTCGGCATCGCGTCCGGTGACCAGGAGCCGCGTCGCGGCGAGCCGCTGGGCGATGTGCCACTGCTCCTGCTTGAGCTCCGTACGGTGTGCCATGCGGCGCGCGGGTGCCGCCGCCCCCAGCGGCACCCGGATGAGCTGGGTGAACAGCCGCTGTGCCGCTTCCTCGTCATGCGGCGGTACGTACTCGCCCCAGACCCGGTCGGCGTGGATGCCCAGGGCACCGGTGACCTTGCCGAGTTCCTCGTACGCCCGGTGGGTCAGCAGGCCGCCTTCCTGCCGCTGCCACAGCAGGTCGAGGGTGAAGCTGAGAAGCGGGAGAGCTCCCGGCTCGGAGCCGGTGTCGGCGAGGATCCGGTCGGCGAGGTGAGGCTCGTAGCGCACGCCGGGGATGGCCGCGACGGGCGCGGTCACGACGTCGCGGAGGCGCTCCGGGCCCAGGGGGCCGAGTGCGTGGAGGTGCCGGCCGACCACCGGACCGAGGCGCGGGTGTGCCAGCACCGGCTCCAGAAAGTCGGCTCGTAGGGTGATCAGCACACGGACCGTGTCCGGCAGGGCGTCCCCGAAGAGAACGTCGGCCAGTTCGTCCACGGCTGCTGGACCGAGCCCGAGCAGTTCCTCGAACTGATCGATGACGATCAGCAGCCGCCGGCTGCGGTGAAGCTGCAGCAGCCGTGCCACGACATCGGCCGGTCCCCGCTCCCTCAGCACGTCGGACAGTTCCGGGATCCGGGTGAGGCGCTGGGTCTCGGACAGCCCGGGCTCGAGGAGTGGCAGCAGCGAGGCCGCGAGTGCGGACAGGGGACTGCTTCCCGCCACCGGCCGCAGGACGACCGCGGAGGCGCCGTCCGCGCGCAGTCGTGGTACGACACCGGCCAGGGCGAGCGACGACTTGCCGGAGCCCGAGGGGCCGACGACGGTGACCCAGCGCTCGGCGGCAAGGGCCCCAGCCACATCGTCGCTCTCGGACCGCCTGCCGTGGAAGACCGACGCGTCCGACTCCTCGAACGCCGACAGCCCACGGAACGGCGACGGGGGCAGGGCCACACCACGCAGCTCGGGCCAGGCGGTCAGCAGACCACTCGCAGGGATCAGATAGCTCACCGGAGGCTGCCCGGACTCGGCGACCGCGACCATGCCCACCACGCCGACGAGCTTCTCGTCCCACACCGGAGTTCCGCTGAACCCCCTGGAAACCGGGTATCCGCTGCCGATCAGATCGGCCTGCACCCATCCGTCCGCCTGGTGCGCCCGAAGCACACCGGCGTGCCAGACCCCTCCCGGCCGACCCGCCGGAAACCCGAAGGCCCGTACGGGGTGCTCCCACAGATCCTGTGCCTCGACCAGCCGGACAGGGCCGGCACCGGGCAACGGAGCGCTCAGCCGCAGCACCGCCACATCGCCGGCCCCGGAGGGCCTCGGCGGCACCCAGTGCTCGAGGCTCGCCGTCACGCCCGGTGCGGAGGCGCCGCCCGCGGGAGCGGGCACCAGGGGCAGATCGACGTGGACGCGGGCGGAGGCGGGCGGTTCCACGTCCTCCAGAGTGCCCAGCGCAGCCGAGACCACATGCGCGCAGGTGAGGGCAACGGTGTCGGAAACGAGAAAGCCGAGGCCTACGGTTTCTCCACGCTCGTCGCGGATCCGCAGCACAGCCGCGTCCAGGGCCTTCGGACCGATGCCCTCCGTGGGCTGGGCCGGCAACGCCGACGCCGTCATCCGGCCGACTCCGGAGGCTTGCGCCACGTGAGCGTCACCTTGAAGTTGGCCTGGCCAGTGGTGCGCGAGACCACCACGTCCGCCTCGGCGGACAGCGACAGCCCGAACTCGATGCCGATCTCGTCGGGCCTGTCAGCCATGCCCCGGAAGCTGGTGATGAAGTTCTGAGCGACCGGCCGTATCCCGGCCAGCATGTCATTCAACGAACGGGAGGCTCGCGCCACGACCTGGCCTGGCCGGGCGACCCTGACCAAGCCTTCCGCCGCTTCCTCGATCTCGACCATGACCACGCCCGCGGCTTCCGCCTCCGCGGAACCCGACCCGGCGACGTCGGATATGGGCAACTCAACCAGATATGACACGCTTCCCCCTCCGCGTCAGGCGCCACGCCGACCGTGGGCCTCACCCGTTGCACGACATACTCCATCCCCTCCTCTCGCTATTGCCAGGTACGGGAGTTGGGCGCGGAACTCTGACGCAAAGCAGCCGCTCCGTGCTCGGGGGCGACTGCGTTGACTTCTCCGGGAGTCATTTGCCGGTGTTTTTCGGAAGGCAGCGGGCGCGAGCGGGCTGATCGACGTCGGCAAGATTCGGAGTCGCCAGAACGTTCGGAGACGACGCCTTGCCGACGTCCGGGCCGTATGCGCTGCCCTCCGGCCCACTTCTCAACGGTGCTTCGGCGTGGTGGGGACAGCAGCGGCTGTGCGGCAACGGGTTGACTGAGGGGTGAAACCGGCTATGTCTCACCAGGCCGGATCCTGTGGGTAGTGACGCGCCGATCCATGCATACCCTCATGGAGCTCGAGAGCACAGCGAATCAGAACGGCGCAAATCGCCTACTCCGTGTCAAGTTCGGTCAAGGGACAGTGATTCATAACGACGCGCACGTTCGCCGGGCCATCGCGGCCGAACACCGGCGGGTACTGGTGTGCAGTCAGACCTTCGAGCTCACCAGCGCCGAGCTCGATATCGCCGTAGGAATGCCGTCGTTTGCGCCCTGACTGGAGGAACGATTCGTATGCCGCATGCCTACTACTGCGCGAAGTGCAAGAACGAGCAGACCGACCCCCGTGACGCCGAACGCCTCGCCGACATCCTCGGGTTACCCCTGTGGTTACCCAAGGACAAGGCCGGTTCGTTCGGATTTCCCGATGGCGCCCTGGCGTGCCGGCAGGCGATCGACGAAGCTGATTGCGTCATCTGCCAGCCGCCGATCGGCCGTGACTGCGCCTGGGAACTCGGCTACGCCGCGGGTACCGGGAAGAAGATCTACGTCATCGGGCCTCTGCCGGAGGACGACTGGATGACCAAAATCGGCATCCACTACGTCGACCCGGCTGCCTTGGCCCCTCGATTCCGGCAGCCTCGTGCCAACAGCGGGCCGGTCAGCGTCCCGGCCCTTGGGGCACAGGACCGAACAGAAGACGACGGCGCATCGCGCCGGCGGCCCGCGCTGTCCGGCCGTACGTACACCAGGGTGGCGGCGATCGACTGCGGCACCAACTCGATGCGGCTCATCGTGGCCGATCTGCCCTCGGCGGAGCGCGGCCCGGTCGCGCAGATGGTCGAGGTGGTGGAACGATTCGACATCATCCGCCTGGGGCAGGACGTCGGTCACACCGGAAGGCTGGCGCGGGAGGCCGTCGACCGAGCACGTGCGGTCCTGGCCGACTACGCGGCGCTGATCTCCGCGTTCGACGTCGAGCGCGTTCGGATGTGCGCCACCTGGGTCTCACGCGGCGCTGCCGACGGCGAGGAGTTTCTGGCCCTGGTAAGCGACACGCTCGGCCTGACGAGCGACGTGCTGTCCGGCAGACAGGAAGCTCACCTGGCCTTCACGGGAGTCACCCGCGGCCTGGCCGGCGGGATCAAGGCCCCGTACCTGATGGCCGACATCGGTGGCGGCTCGACCCAGTTCGCCCTCGGATCCTCGGAAGCCGAGCATGCCGTCTCCGCCGACCTTGGATGCGTGCGGATCGCGGAACAGTATCTGCACACTGATCCGCCCACACCGCAGGAGATCGCCGCGGCCGAGCAGGCCATCGAGACCAAGCTCGAGGAGGCGCTGGCGGCATTGCCGGGGTGGCGGCAGGAAGCCGCCCTGATCGGGGCCTCCGAAGCGGTCACCACAGTGGCAGCAATCGCCTGGGCACGGTCGTCCTCCTCATCCAGTCGCCGCCCCGGATACCTGACCTACCACGAGGCGGACCGAGTGGTGACAGATCTGCTGGGAACCACAGCGGCGCAGCGGTCCCAGATCCCCGGCATGCACCCGGACATGGTGGACGTCATCGTCGCGAGCGCGCTGGCGGTGCGTGCCACGATGAAGCACACCGGCAAGGAAACGATGGTCGTCAGCCGGCATGGACTCCTGCACGGAATCGCCTGGTCGCTCAATGAGCAGCCGCTGCACACCGCTTCTCCCGCGGCTGCTGCAATCGACCACGGAAAGGTACAGCCGTGAACCTCATCGTCGGCATGACCGGCGCATCGGGTGCCATCATCGGCGTGCGCACCCTGCAGGCATTGCAGGCCCTGGATGTGGAGACCCATCTCGTGCTCACCCGGTGGGGGCGTGCGCTGGTGGAATACGAGACCGATCACACCGTGCAGGATCTGCGCGCGATGGCCTCCCATGTTCACGCACCCGGAGATCAGGCAGCCGCGATATCCAGCGGGTCCTATCCGACCGACGGGATGATCATCGCCCCGTGCAGCATGAAGACGCTGGCCGCGATCCGGGCGGGGTACGCGGAAGACCTCGTCGTACGAGCGGCCGATGTCACGCTCAAGGAGCGGAGGAAGCTCGTTCTCGTCCCCCGTGAGGCGCCACTGAACGAGATCCACCTGGAGAACATGCTGACCCTGGCCCGCATGGGCGCCCTGATCCTTCCGCCGATGCCGGCCTTCTACAACCACCCCAAGAGCATCGACGACATCGTCATGCACCTCGTGGCCCGCATCCTCGACCACTTCGGTCTCGAACTTCCTTCCGCCTTCCGCTGGAAGGGCGGGCTCGGTAAACCCCAAGTCGAGCTCGCGATGGACCCGATCGCAGAGTCGCACTCCGATGCGCACGCGTAGCAGGACATCCATGCGGAGTGCTCCACCGCCACCCGCAGCAGCGTGCGCAGCCCGGCGAGCCTGTCCAGCGCGACCCACTCGACCCCGAGCGGTACGGAGTCCTCGGCGGGCCCGCCGAGCACCGCCGGCTCCTGGAGGATGCGGCACCGGAGGGGCGCGGCCAGTTCCCACGCGCCAGGAGGACGGGTTCGTCCCGTACGACCAGGCCGCTCGCCGCGTCCCTGATGCGTAGCGCCCCGCTGACACATCCGGGTATGTCGTACTCAGGACACGGGCAACGGCAGCGAATTGGAGACTCTGCGAAGATCACCGCATGTTGCAGACCATGGAGATCACCACCGAGGCAACCGTGTCCCCTCACGAACACAACCGGCCAACGAGATGGGAAGGCCGTGTCATGCCGCAGCCCGCTGCTCGCGGCCGGCGGCCCTCGAAGAGCCGGGTGCGTCACGGCAGCCCCTCCTGTGCGGACTACGGTTGTGGCCGCGAGGAGTGCCGACGGGCCGCGCGCAGAGCGAGGGTGCGGCGGGAGACGGATCGTGCCCGCGGTCAGGACGCCCGAGTCGATGCAGCACCGGCAGCGGCTCACTCAATGCGTCTGCGCCGGGCAGGCATGTCCGCCGGAGACATCGCCGAACGTGCCGGTATCTCGGTCACCCTGGTCCGCAGGCTCCTGAGGCCGGCACGCATCCAGGCCAGAATCCACCGGACGACCGCCGAAGCGATTCTGGGCCTGCCCGTCCCCTCACAGGCACGGGCACCGCGCCTACCAGGCCTCACCCCGGGAAAGCATGCGGCGGAGCGGCTGCTGGAACTGGCCAGGCGGGGCTGGCCCGCCACCTACCTGGCCCGGCAGCTCGGCACCAGTACCTTCACCGTCGCCGAGATCCGCAACCGGCGACGCCGGCACATCGACCTGCAGTTGGAACAGATGATCCGGCTGCTGTACCAGCACCTGAAGGGCACCACACCGGCCAACCGCGGGATCCCCTACAGAGACTCCCAACGCGCACGCCGGGCCGCGACCCGCACCGACTCGCTCTCCAAGACCGCAGGCGTGTGACAGCCGAGCGGTGAAGAAGGTTGGCTCACTGGCTGTGGCGCTGTTCGTAAGCGGTGAGATAAAGGCCCTTCAGCGCGGCATCCGCCTGCTCGACGTCCGTTCCTCGATCGATGGCCTCCAGGGCCGCGGCCGCTGAGAGCCGCACCGGGCGCGGCACGGCGTCGATGGCGGAGAGCCGGTAG
Source organism: Streptomyces sp. C36 (assembly GCF_040932295.1). Taxonomy (NCBI): domain Bacteria; kingdom Bacillati; phylum Actinomycetota; class Actinomycetes; order Kitasatosporales; family Streptomycetaceae; genus Streptomyces; species Streptomyces sp. C36. Next base: position 1,039,907 of record NZ_JBFQGI010000001.1, read on the forward strand.
GCGAGCGTACGACGAGCATCCCGTTCCTCCTCGGTCACACCGTGGGGGACCAGAGGGAAGACCGCGGCCCGGTAGGTGGCGATGCTGACGACGACCGCGTCGGCGATTCCTTGCGCGTATCCGTCCGCCGACACCGCCTGGACGCCGGGTGAGACGCAGGCCATGATCTGCCGACGGGCAAGACGCGAGCCGATCCACGCCCCCAGCCCAGCCGCTCCCGCGGCAACCAGAGCCATCAGTCGGCCGCCCAGAAGCAGGCCCGAACACAAGCCACCCAGAGTCGCGCACGTCACCAGCACCAGCGTGATCAGGAGATGGATGCGGGCGGTGAGCGGCGGAGTCATCCCAGAAGTATGCACAACAGCCGGCTTGTCGGTGCTCTCTGCAAGGGTGTGGCCGCGGGGCGGCTGCAGATGCTGCCCGACCAGTAGGGGAGGGCAGCTCCTCACTGCTGGTTGATCCAGGCACCACACCGCGGTCACGGGCGCGTACGCGGTGGGCGGGGGAGAGCGGTCACAGCGTCGGCTTCCGCCCGTCCCTCGCGGGTGGCACGCCCGCGGCGTTGGCGGCTTCGTGCAGCGACCGGAGCGACCGGAGTGCCAGCAGAAGGACTCCGACGTCGTCCAGATAGATGGGGTCGGGCAGCAGGTCCACGGGGGAGACGAGGTAGAGCAGGGCGCCCCAGAAAAACAGCCTGCTGCTGTCCGGCACACCGGCGCCGCGCAGCAGCCGCCGGGCCTTGAAGAGCCGGACCGCGACGATCACGGCTGCGACGGCCGTCGCAGCGGACAATACGGCCAGGACACCGACGACGATCCACAACGTGTCGCTCATGCCTACCGTCTACCCAGGACGGTCGCCGCAGGTCCGCACATTCACCTCATGGGAGCTGTCGCGGTGCCCGCCCGGGCCCTGCCGACCCTCTTCTCACGTGTCAGCCGGCGTCGAGTTCCGCCTGCGCAGCGTGGCCCCGTCGGCTGAGGGTGGCCGGAGCGGTCACGGGACTCGTCGACTCCGCCGTCGTGACGGATGCGCATCCGCGTCGTCACACACGGCCCAGGGCAAACCGTAAACCGCGTCGCCTTCAAGAGTCATACGGACAAACTCGACTGTTGACGTTGTGTGTTCACCAACTTAAGGTCGCGGGACTCTTGGAAGAGATCAAGACGACGGAGAACAATGACGTACTCTCCCGGCGCACAGCCGCGTCCAACACGCCTGTCCGCACTGCTGCTCGCAGGCATTCTCGTTGCCTCGGTGCCGCCCGCGGCCGTCGCGCAAGCACCGCAACCCCCCACCGCCGAACGACCTTCCGCCTACCTCTCTCCCGCCGGCGGCTGCCGGACGGGCGACGGGTGGACACTCGAGACCACCCGCATCAACACCGACGACACCCACCACGTCTATGTCGGCAACGGCTACCTGGGGCAGCGCGTACCGCCCAACGGAGCCGGCTACACCGACAGCGACGCCAAGACCGGCTGGCCGCTCTTCACTCCGAGCTACGACGGCTCGTTCGTGTCCGGGCTCTATGCGCACAACCAGCGGACCGCAGCGGACCGGCAGGCCGTCGCCGCCCTTCCCACCTGGACCGGGCTCACCGTCGGTACCGGCGGCCAACACAGCGATACCTTCAACTCTTTGACGAAGTCGGGTCGAATATCCGGATATCGCCAGTCCCTCTTCCTGCACTGCGGCATCGTCCGGACCTCCCTGACCTGGACCGCCGCCGACGGACGTAAGACCGACCTGGTCTACGAGGTGCTGGCCGACCGCGACGACCCGCACACAGGCGCCGTACGGCTGCGCATGACGCCGCGCTGGAGCGGTGAAGCCACCGTCACCGACGTGCTGGACGGACACGGCGCCCGGCGCATCCGCCAGACCGGCGGCGGCGACCGCACCGCCGGATCCGGCCCGGACAGCCGGACCATGGACGTGGCCTTCCGCACCGACGGCACGAACACCGACGGGGCCGTCGCCTCCACCCTCCGGGCCGGGCGCGACGTACGCGCAACCCAGTACCAAGCCGCCAACGCGGCACGCGACTTGAGTGCGCGCCAGTCGCTCACCTTCCCCGTCCGCAAGGGCCGCGCCTACGAATTCACCAAGTACGTGGGCGTCGACACCGCCCTGACGTCGCGCACGCCCCGCCAGGACGCCACCACCGCTTCGCAGCGCGCCGCCCGGCAAGGATGGGACAGGCTGCTGCGCGCCCACGCCGCCGCCTGGGCCCGGCTGTGGCGCTCCGACATCGAGGTGCCGGGGCAGCGCGAACTGCAGGCATGGGCGCGCTCCGCCCAGTACGGGCTGCTGTCCGGCACCCGGAAGGGGGCGGCCAACAGCATCGCCCCCGCCGGGCTGACCAGCGACAACTACGCCGGCCTCGTGTTCTGGGACGCCGAGACCTGGATGTACCCGGCCCTGCTGGCCACCGCGCCCGACCTCGCCAAGACCGTCGTCGAGTACCGGTACCGGACCCTCCCGGGAGCCCGAGAAAACGCCCGCAAGCTCGGCTACCAGGGTCTCTTCTATCCCTGGAACAGCGGCAGCAAGGGCGACCTGGCCCAGGAGTGCCACAGCGTCGACCCGCCCCACTGCCGCACCCAGATCCACCTCCAGTCGGACATATCCCTCGCCACCTGGCAGTACTACCTCGCCACCGGCGACACCCACTGGCTGCGCGAGCGCGGCTGGGCGGTGATGAAGGGCATAGCCGAGTTCTGGGCCGGCAGGGTCAACCGCAACGCGGACGGCAGCTACTCCATCAAGGACACCGCCGGCCCCGACGAGTACAGCAACGGCGTCGACGACGCCGTCTTCACCAACGCCGGAGCCGTCACCGCACTGCGCAACGCCACCCGTGCCGCACAACTGCTGGGCGAGCGCGCCCCGGGGGAGTGGACGGCGATCGCCGACCGGATCCGGATCCCCTACGACGCGCGACGCAAGGTCTTCCAGCAGTACGACGGCTACTCGGGCAGCAAGATCAAACAAGCCGACACGGTCCTGCTGATGTACCCCCTGGAGTGGCCGATGCCCCAGGGCGCCGCGACCAGCACCCTCGACTACTACGCCCAGCGCACCGACCCCGACGGCCCCGCCATGACGGACTCGGTCCATGCCATCGCCGCCGCCGGCACGGGCGAACCGGGCTGCTCGACCTACACCTACCTGCAACGCTCCATCAGGCCGTTCGTGCGAGGCCCCTTCGCCCAGTTCTCCGAGGCCCGCGGCGCCAAGGCGGGCGCCGAGGACCCCCTGGCCGGCACGCCCGCCCACGACTTCCTCACCGGCAAGGGCGGCTTCCTGCAGATCTTCACCAACGGCCTGACCGGCATGCGCATGCGCGAGGACCGGCTCCACCTCGACCCGACGCTGCCCCCGCAACTCGGCCGCGGCGTCACCCTGCGCGGCCTGCACTGGCAGGGCCGCACGTACGACATCGAGATCGGCGCCCACGACACCACCGTGCGGCTCACCGACGGCGCGCCCATGACCATCGACACCCCGAAGGGCGAACAGATCGTCACCAAGGCCGCCCCGGCCGTCCTCAAAACCCGCCGCCCCGACCTCGCCCCCACCGACAACGCTGCCCGCTGCACCACTGTCACCGCCTCCTCCGAGGAGCCCGGCATGTACGCGGCCGCAGCCGTCGACGGCAACCCGGCCACGGCCTGGATCCCCGACGGGCCGAACGGCGAACTGACCACCGACCTCGGCAAGACCGTACGTGTCACCAAGACCACCCCCGTCTGGAGCGGCCCCGCACCCACCTCGTACAACATCCAGCTCTCCCTCGACGGCCGGCACTGGCGCGACGCCGTCGCCGACACGGGCAGCGGCGGGCCGGTGCCCGCGCGGTACGTACGCGTGGTTGTGCGCGGTGAGACCAACGCCAAGTCCCGTACGGGGATTGCCGAGCTGACCGTCTCGTAACGACCGACAGGGACAGGCCTTGAGGCGCTCTCTTCTGCCCGCGGTGGCGTGGACAGGAGAGAGCGAACCGCCCGGCCGGCTTCGAGTCTCATGCCGCGACCGGCCGACTCGCGTGATCAGGTCGAGGTCCGATTCCCGCCGGAAGCGGCGACATACGATAGCCAGACTTGGCGTCATGCATGACACGGACAGCGCGTTGCTCAGCTACTTCGACACTGCGGCAGAAGGATTTGGCGGTCGGCTACGGGAGGTGCCGGACACGTGCTGGGAGAACGCCACGCCGTGCACCGAATGGAACGTGCGACAGCTGGTCAACCACATGATCCAGGGAAGCCGCATCTACACCTCGCTCCTGCGCGGTGGCAACAGTGCGGAGTTCATGGCGAACCTGGGCCAGGAGGCGCTCGACGGCGACCCGGTGACCACCTACCGGGATGCGGTGGCCGAGTGCCGGGCGGCGTTCCATGCCGCCGGCGCGCTCGACCGGACGGTCGATTATCCCTTCGGTCCCGTACCCGGCCGGCAGCTGCTCGGCCTGTACGTGGTGGACGCGGTCACACACACCTGGGATCTCGCCCGCGCGGTACGGCTCGATGAACGACTCGACGCGCGCACGGTGTGCTGGATACTCGACAACTTCGAGTGGATCTATCACGGCGTGAGCGAAAGCCCGATCGCGGACAGCAACCGCTACTACGGGCCGCCGACGGGTGCGCCGACATCGGATTCGTCCGAGCAGGATCGTCTCCTCCACACGATGGGGCGCACGCTGTAGGAGTCACCGACCACCCGACCACCCGACCACCGGCCTCCGCCCCCGCCCATCAGGCGCTGCGGCAGTGCACCTGGATCGAGTGAGGGGTTGTGAGGTTGACCCCGTGGGAGCGTGGCCTCAGCTCGTCGTCGGCGCCCAGGAGACCGAAACCGTGCAGCCGCAGTGCTTCGGCCAGGGTGAGCCGCATCTCCAGTTCGGTCAGCTGGGCGCCCAGGCAGCGGTGGGTGCCGATGCCGAAGGGGAGGTAGCGCAATTTGTCGGTCGGCCGGCCGAGGAACCGCTCCGGCCGGAACCGGGCGTGGTCGGGATAGGTCTGTTCGTGGTGATGGGCCAGGTGGATCGCGACGATGATTTCCGTGCCTGCGGGGAAGTGGAAGCCCTCTGCGGTGAAGGGCGTCACCACGCGCCGCGCAGCGCTGGTCGGGGTGATCGTCGGGACACGCAGGGCTTCCAGGCACACGGCGGACAGGTAGGGCAGCGACGCGATCTCCAGTGTGGAGGCGTCTTCCGGCAGCGCCCGTAGTTCTGCGGATACGCGTGCGGCGACATCGGGACGGTGGTGCAGCCAGTAGAGGGCCATGGACATGCCGTTGCCGGCCGTCGTGGTGCCTCCCGTGAGGAGGCTGACGAGTTGATCTCGTATGTCCTCGTCGGACAGCGGGTGAGGTGCGGCCAGCAGTGCGGCCAGCAGCGACTCCCCGGGGTCGGCCCTGGTGGTGCGGGCCCGCGCGATCTCGGCCAGCAGGAGGCGGTCCAATACGGTGCGATGGTGGCGGTATCGCGCGTCGAGCTGTGCGCGTTGCCGGGGGACCGCCGTGCGTGCGTCGTGCATGGTGTTGAGTACGGCGACGAGCGTTTCTTCCAGCGCGCGGTCGGTGGCTTCGGGAAGGTCGGGGAAGATCAGCGCGTTCATGATGCGTGCCGTGATCCCGATGGTCATCCTGGCCAGCGGCTGTGGGGGTCGCCCACGGAGGTCGCGCAGTCGCTGTGCGATCAGCCGGTGCACCGTCCCGGCCCGCCGCCGCAGTGACGCGCCGACCAGGGGTGGTGTCACGATCTGCCGTATTCGTCGGTGTTCGGCTCCGGCCAGTTTCAGCATGCTGCGCGGGCCGATCAGGTCGTTGTACAGGGTGGTGCCCAGACCGACGAGTTCCTGGTCGTGCTGGAGCAGGATGCTGCGGAAGTGGGCAGGGGCGCTGAGAAACACCCGCGGCGGTTGGTCCGGCCGATGCAGCGTGAACAGGTCCCCGTAGGAGGCGCGAAAGTCCTCCAGGATCGCGGGCTGCTGTTCCAGGTACCGCAGTTCTTCGAGGTCGGGGGCGGGTCCGGGGGGCAACGATCGAGTGATGGCCATCGTGCGGGACCGTCCTGTCGTGTCGGACTCCGGGAACGGCTGTGGTCAGGGAGCCTTGGGTGTCCCCCCGATGGAGAGAGGAGCAGCGGTGGTGTGGCCGTAGCGGGCGCTGTCGTGAAGAGACCAGTTGACCGTGCCGGTCATCCAGTCCTGGCAGCCGTCGATCCATCCGGACAGTTGGGGGCTCGCGGTTCGGCGCACGTCCTCGGCCAGCTCGGCGAACTTGGCGATCTCGGCATGCGTCCGGTCGACGGCCAGATCTACCGCTTCCTGCCATGAGCAGCCTGGCTCGGTGTCTTTGATGACGGTGACGAGGCTACGAGTCGACGGCTCATGCACCTCGACCGGCGCGCTGAGCACGTCGTTCGACCACGCGATGACGTGGACCGCGTACAGCTCCAGCCGGCGTGCCTCGGGCGCGTAGAACTCCTCGGGCGTGATGGGGCCGGCGTTGGCCACGTCCGCGAGTGCGATCGGGGGCTTCAGGCCCGCGGAGTAGCGGCGGTATGACGCGTACGAACGGGCGCTGACGCGATGGGTGTTCACCTGATCGAACACCTGCGTACTCAGCGAAAGCAACCACAGTCGCATCGCCGTCGCCCACCGCTGATAATTCTCGGCCGCGGGGGCCAGCGCTCGCAGTCGACGACACAGGTCCAGCCATGCCGCCTCACCGTGCACGGGCTGCTCGCCGAGCTCGTCGAGATCGACCACGTCCAACATCGCGGTCAATCGCCGCACCATGGCAGTCGCCTGCTCCGCGCTCTCCACGCGATCGGCCGTCACGTCGTCGAACAGGAAGAACCACAGCATGAAGTCGGCGGCCCACTGGGCGAACGCCCGATCGGCACGAGGGAAGCAGCGCCCGGTCAGCCACGCGAATCGGTAGCCCGCGTACCGGTCGCGCTCGTCGTCGTTCCGGAGCAACGCGTGCTGCTCGGACCAGTCGACCAAGGCCGTGTGCATCCCTTGGACTTCGGGATGAAGAGCGCTGGGCCACGGCAGCTTGATCGTCGGCAGGACGACCTGCTTGAAGCCGGTGAGATCGTGTCGCATGCACTCGTCCTTCCTGTCGGTGGGAAGTGACGCAGCCGCATCCGGCCACAACCCCTCGAACTCAGGGGTGGTTCATATTGTCGGGCAGGCGTGGCGGCTGGGGGAAGGGGAACCGGGGGGAGCAGGGGCGCACGAAGGAGTCGCCCGCTTCGCTGAGCGGCTCCCGGATCCGCAAGGAGCCGGCAGGCATTGTAGACAGTCGGATAGTGATCACTTGGTGACGATCTGACGCCAGATCGTCACCGCTGCTCCCGCCTGCAACAGCAGGAAGGCGACCTGCCCGGAGAGGCCGTGCACGTGGTAGATCGACGCCAGCAGGCCGAGACGCCTTGTCCAGTAGTGCCGCTCGCGGCTGAACGTTTCGGTGTCCATCCACATGCTCGTCAATGTCAGCACCATGAGCATGAGGACGACGTTCAGGACGGCCAAGGCCAGTTCCCTGCGGTCGATGCTGTGGTGGAGCGCGGCAACGATCCCGATGGGGACGAGCCAGGCGATGAACAGGTAGAAAGCCCGCACCGGGCCTCGTTCTCCGGGCAGTACGCGCCACAACGCCCCCAGAACCAGTCCCGCGCCGGCGAAGGAGATCTCCTGTGTGAGGAGTTTCCCCACCATGTCCGGGATGCCCGTGGGGGAGTTGAGTGTGAACATCCAATGCTCGACGTCGTATGCGTACATGTACCAGGCAGTGACGATGCTCGGCACAATTCCGAAGACGGAGGCCGAGCGCGCAGCCTTGAGGGCGTTGTTCCACCAGTGCCGACCCGGTCCCCAGCTGAGGGCGACGTCGACCACGGATACAGGGTCCGGCAGGCAGTCGCGGTTGCATCCGGTAGGCCGCCAGCGGTGCAGTGCGCGGAGTTGTTTCTCCAGATTTCGTCTCGTGCTCGACTCCGTACGTCCGTTGTCGACGAGGTCCAGGCGGTGGAGCAGATCACGGCAGCGGCGGGCGTCTTCCATCAGTCGCCGGTGCCCTGTTGGCGTGCTCAGCTCCGCTACGACGCAATTCGCTGCTTCCCGGTCCACTCGGCCCAGGACGGACCATTGACGCCCTGCCTTCACCGTGACGTAGAGCGCGCCCATGTTCAGGGGCAGCCAGAGGCCGTAGATCTCCGATGAGCTGCCTGCGAACTTGGTCCCCCTCAGTGCCACGGCGATGGCGAAGATACCTGCCACCAGAAGGAGATCGCACCCTTCCGGCCCAAGGGACTTCCTCGGGTTCGCGCGGGAACTGCTGTGGAGCAGCGCTACCAGCGCGATTCCCGACAATACCCATGTGTAGGCGTATGCCCATGTGGGGCCGGTGGACGAGAACTGTACGAGTTGCTGACTCAGGGCGCTTCTGTGGTCGTGGCCGAAGAATGTGCTTGCTTCGCCCGCCCAGTCGGCGCGTTCCCACCTGAGTTCGAAGGCCAGCAGGTGAAAGGCCACCACCACGGCTGCGACCGTGGCCAGCGCGACGCCGATCGCGGTGATATGGCCGAGGCGATGATCCGGCTCGTTTTCGATCGAAGGGCGCCCCAGCCTTCCCTCGCGTGTGAAGCGCCAGGCCCACGCGGCCATCGCGGTGAACCACAGCCACAGGATGGACATGTCCAAGAGGGCCAACCCGGCAATGCCCAGGGAGGTGGGCGGGCTCGTCGGCATGAGATCCGGCGGGAGGCCGAAGAGGTGAGGGGCCACGATCACCAGCAGGCCGATCGTAGCCGCCGTGGAGGAGGCGGCGACGACCAGTGTGCGCCTCCTCAGGCCCTTTTGCCTTTCATCGGGGCCCTGAGCCAAGGGAAGCCACGGACGTGCGAGAAGGACGAGGGAAAGCCCCGCTGAAATTCCGATGAGGGCGCGCCAGCGGTTGGCGCCCGGAGAAGGCTGAAGCAGCAGCAACAACGTCAGACCGAGGGCCGCGCTCAGCGCGGCCCACTGCAAGACCGTGGTGGCCAGCATTCCGGCAGCGGCATTCTCGGGACTGTTGTCGGTCCTCTTGCGGAGGAAAGGCCATGCCGACAAGGCGATCACGAACGAGGCGCATACCCACCACGAGACGACGCCCAGGGCCCCGATCCAAGGGGTGTGCCGGCTCAACGTCGGAGTGAGGTGCCGCGGCGGTGCGATCGTGGCCTCGGTGTCCGGGTTCTCTGCGATCCATACCCTACTGGTCTTATGTGCGCTCGTCGCCTCGGGGGCGTCGCTGATTTCCATGCCGCCCGGGTCGATCTCGATCGTCCTCCGCGAGGCTCCGCTCAGAGCGTCAGGTGAATGGAGGACAGCCTTCCAGTCCTTGTCGGGTGCGACGGTGATCGTCCATGGACCGACTTCGAACTCACCAGGAGCATTGATCAGATTCCATGACTCGTACTGCGCCGTGACCAGCCCTTTTTCCTTGGTTGCCGGGGAGCCGGTGGATCGCCACTCCGGGTGCCAACCGTCACCCTTCTTCTGTGCTTTCCTCTCCTCGTGCAGCAGGCAACGTGTAGCGTTTTTGTATTTGAGGCTGTCCGTGCTGAGCGTCAGATCGTCCGCGAGCCCCCACTGCTGTTCGGGAAGCTCGATACGTGTCACCTGCCGCACCTCAACGAAATCGGAATGGTGCTGGTCGAAGATCAGTTTGTAATTGACATTGGTGTTCGTGAGGTGTTGGGGGACGGCCGGGCAGGTGGTCGCATCGACAGCGTGCGCCGGTGTCGGCTGTGCCGCCCACCATGCGAGCGTTGTCAGGGTGAGCACGGCCCACCGCCAGGCCGGGGACGTCATGCCCGAGGCGGGCGTCTGCAGTAGGGGCCGCATGCCGAGGCGACCTCGTCCGCGGCCCCAGGGAAACGGCCGTGGAGCAAGGGTGGACCGAAGCCCTTCAGGCTGCACCTTTCCAGGACCACGGCCGGATCCCGGATGAATGGAGTGCCCACGGCCACCTCGGCTTTACGTAAAGTGCGCAGAATGTCACCGTAAGTTCCCAGGTGTAGGCCTGCAACAGGGGGTGACACTGGACTATCCGGTCGGGAGGACCGCTCACCCCGCCCCGGCGACACGCCTACGACTCAGGTCACTGGGGCTCGTGGGGCGGCTGTGGCGGAGCGACCGGCCCGCCTTCCGGGTGGATGCGCATGCCGTTCTTCCACAGGTCGCAGGACGGTACCCGCTGGCCGCCCTTCAGGCCGTCTTCCTTGATGTCGTCCTGAGCCGTCAGTGTCCGCCCGGTCGCATCGTCTTCATACCTCTCCACCACCGCGTTGGCGAGCAGGCCCTCGAGATCCTTGGGCCCCAGCGACTTCGGCCAGCAGGTGCGCGGATTCGTCTTCGTCCCGGCGAGGGAGATCTCGCGGAGGTCCGTGTGGGAGAGGTTCGCGCTGTGCAGAAGGGCGTTGTCCAGCTTGGCACCCGTCAGGTCCGCGTCCTGGAGATTGGCACCGATGAGGTTCGCGCCCCGCAGATCGGCGCCCACGAAGTTGGCCCCGGTGAGGTCGGCGTCCCGGAACTGGAAGCCATGCAGGTGAGCGTCATGGAAGTCCGCGTCGTGGAGCGACTTCCCGCTGAAGTTGATGCCTTCAACGTTGTGGTCGCCGATGACGAACCCCGGAATGCTCTCCGCGGTAGCAACGTCCGCCCGCCATGACGCCTGCTCCTGGGACTCGCGGATCGCCTCGCCGAGGAAGAGGGCGGACAACCCCACGGCGATCCCGCACACCAGACCGCCGCCAATACCCGCGAGTACCTCGATCTTCGGCTCGGAATCCGGTTCCTTCATGGCCATCCGCCAGGCGCGAATGGCGAGGAAGGCGCCGAGGACAAGGAGTACGGCGCTCAAAGCCCATTGCGAGGGGCCTGCATCGGGCATCGGAAGCCCCCTCAGCAGGTGCGCAGAAAGGAGGTCCACCAGACCTCGCACCCTTTCTTCCTCTCTACGCCGGACCCCTCGTGATCGCAAACGCGCGATGCGCCGACTCTCCAGCGGACGTGACCGTCGTCGCGCCGGCCCTCGAGCCGCGCGGTCGGGGCGCTGTCGGGCTGCTCGCGATCGGCTCGCCCCGGTCGTCCGGCCGGCCTCGGCGTAGGGGATCGCAGGGCTGAGACCCACCGCGGAGACAGGCCGCCCGCCCCGTCCCACGACCTCGGCGGGCTGCGGGGGTTACGGCAAAACGCGAGGGCGTTGCGGTGCCCGTGTCCTTCCACGGCCCTGGCCCGTTCACAACGGCAGAATGCAGTCGATGGCCGAACCCCCGCCCGCCGGTCACACCGGCCTCGCCACCCTGCTCATCGCCCCCGACGGACGGGTACGGCAGTGGAGCACGGGGGCACAGGCCCTCACCGGCTACCCGGAGCGGGAGATCATCGGTCAGCATGCCGCCCTGCTCGCCGACCGGGCGACGCCGCGCGGGGACGCGCTGGTACGGACGTTGCTGCGCACCGTCGGCCAGATGCGTACCGACTGGCTGCGCCGACGTGAGGGCACGTGCCGCAGCGTGGCCTGGTACCCGATCGCGGTTCCATTGGCGGACGGCCAGGGTGTGCTCGCCGTGGCGCCACCAGAGGCACAGCCGGTCGATGGGTGCGACCCGGCTGCCGTGGAGCGGCTTGTCCACGCCACCCCGGTGGGTCTGGCCGTGGTCGACACCGAGCTGCGCTTCCGGTTCATCAACGGCGCCTGCGCCCGGCTCAACGGCAAGTCCGTCGAGGATCACCTGGGCCGCCGCGTGGCGGACGTCCTCGCCCTGCCCGACCCGGAGGCGTACGAAGAGACGCTGCGGCGCGTCGTGGAACACGGGGAGACCGTTGAGAACCTGCGCGTTTCCGCCCTCCGGCCGGACGGGGAACCGATGGCCGTCATCGGCACTCTGTTCCCCCTCCGGGACCCCGATGGCACGATCACGGGTGCGGGGGGCTTCGTCCACGAACTGCGGGATTCTCCCGGTGAGCTGCTGGACCTCGCCCGCAGCCGGCGTCGGCTGGACCTGCTGGGACGGGTCAGCGCCCGTATCACCCGGCAGCTGGACCCGCGTACGGTCGCCGGCCAGCTGGCCGCGGCGTGCGTCCCGGAATTCGCCGGCTCGGTCGCTGTCGACCTGCTGGAGAGCTCGCTCAAGCCGGCCACCGCCGACACCGAGGAACAGGGGGCGAAGACGCGGCACAGCCCCTCACCCGCCCCTCACGTCCACTCCCTGGGCATCACCCCGGACGCACGCGATCCGCTCCCGGAGGAGGAACTGCCGCCCGCGCGCCCGGCCCACCCGGCGATCGCGGAATGCGTTCGCTCGATGAAACCCGTCATGCTCGAGGACGACGGGATCACCTCGGCGCGACGCGGCGTCGCGGTGCCACTGATCACGACGGGCGAGGTCCTCGGGGCCGTCACCTTCCTCCGCCCGAACGCTGCCTTCACCAGCGAGGACGTTCTGCTGGCCCAGGAGGTCGCCGCCCGTACCGCCACCGCCATCGACAACGCCCTGCTGTACCGGCGCCAACGGCTGGTCGCCCTCGCCCTCCAGCGCCACCTGCTGCCGGCACAGCTACCGTCCGTGCCCTGGTGCGAGCCGTCCCACCGCTACCGTCCCGCCGAGGACGACACCCTGGCCGGCGGCGACTGGTACGACGCGATCCTGCTCCCCGGCGGCCGGATCGGCCTGAGCATCGGGGACGTGATGGGCCACGGAGTCCAGGCTGCCGCCGCGATGGGCCGCTACCGCTCCAGCGCCCACGCGCTCCTGGGCACCGGGCTGCCGCCCGGCCACCTGCTCACCCGCCTCGACCAGCTGTCCGACGCCGGCCCCGGAGACCTTGCCGCAACCTGCGCCTGCGCGGTCTACGACGGCGCCACCGGCCGCCTGCGCCTCGCCCTCGCGGGACACCCGCCACCCCTGGCGATCCGGCCGGACGGGACGGCCGGCACCCTGCACGCCGAACCCGGACCGCCCCTGGGCATGGACCTGCGTCAGGTGTACACCCACACCGAGCATGTCCTCCCGCCCGGAAGCCTGCTGGTGTTCTACACCGACGGCATGGTCGAGGACCCCACCGGCACCCTCGACCTGGACCAGGCCATCGACACCCTGGGCCGCGCCGTCCGCGACCCTCACGCACCGTTGGACGACGTGTGCGACGCCCTCATGGCGGCCCGCCCGGCCGCCTCCACGGATGACGCCGCACTCCTGGTGGCCCGCCTGGGCCGTCTCTGAACCTGACCTTCCTACGGACCGCATCGGCGACACGAAGCCGGACACGCTACGTCCGGGGCCGGGGGTTATCCTCCGTTCGGCCCGGGGGAGATCCGTAGCCCGCATTGGGGAGCGCACACCCTGGAGTGAAGATCATGTCCTCCCTAGCGTGAGGGGGCATGAGACACACCGCGGCCACCACCGCTCTCGCCCTGTCCCTGACCACGGCTGCCACGATGACCGGCCTGTTACCGGTTACGGCCACGAAGGCCTCCGCGTCCACTGCCGACGGCCTCGACCGCTTCCGTCACCAGCCGCTCAAGTGGAGCGCCTGCAAGGACCCGAAACCGGCCGACAGCGGCACCCAGTGCGCCACGCTCAAGGTGCCGCTGGACTACAGCGACCCCCATGGCCGTACGCTCGACGTCGCGATCTCGCGGATCAAGGCCGCCGATCCGGCGAAGCGGCGCGGCATCCTCCAGACCAACCCCGGCGGCCCCGGCGGACGCGGCCTCGGGACGCCCGCCATCCTGCGGGCACAGATGACACCCGAGGTCGCGGCGGCGTACGACGTCATCGGCATGGACACCCGGGGGCTCGGCGAGAGCAGCCCGTTGGACTGCGGGCTGACACGGGCGACCTGGCTGCGGTCGGTGGGCACGGACCGCGCGGGCTTCGACGAGAGCTGGCGCATGGCGAAGAGTGACGCCGATGCCTGCTGGAAGAAGTACCCCGACATCCTTCCGCACATCTCCACCCGCAACATCGCCCGTGACGTGGACCTCGTCCGGAGCGTGCTGGGGGAGCAGAAGACCTCGTTCCTCGGACAGTCGTACGGAACCGTCCTGGGTGCCACCTACGCGCAGATGTTCCCGCGCCGCGTCGACCGCCTTGTGCTGGACAGTGCGCCCGATCCCGCCGCGTACTGGATAGGGATGCAACAGGTCATGGGCCCTGCGAATGAGCGGGCGCTCGACGACTTCGCCGCCTGGGCGGCCGGGCGCCACAAGCGGTACGGCTTGGGTACCACCCCCGCTGCCGTCCGCGCCACCGTCGAACGTCTGATCCGGCGGGCGGAAGCGAAGCCGATCGCGATCGCGGGCTTCCGACTGGACGACCACATGCTGCCGCTCGTGCTCTTCGCGTTCGGAACGGACGAGGCCGGCAACGAGGAGTACGCCGGCGTGCTGCGGCAGTTGCTCGACGCGGCCGACGGCAAACCGGTCGAGGCGACCGATTCGCTCCGCGCATGGCTGACCTTCACACTCCGGCCGCAGGACACCGGCGCGAACGTCGACCTGGCGGCCACGATGGCCATCGCCTGCGGCGACGTCACCACGCCCCGCGACCCCGGCTGGTACCGGAAGGCCGTCGAGCGGGCCCGGCCCACCCAGCCGGTCTTCGGCCCGATGGTCAACGGCCCGGTGCCCTGCGCGTTCTGGAAGGAGAAGCCCCGCGAAGAGCCGACGAGGATCAGCAACGACGTCCCGGCCCTCCAGCTCCAGGCCACCGGTGACACCCGCACCCCCTACGACGGGGGCCTGGCCATGCACCGCACGATGCGCGGCTCCCGCCTCGTGACCGTGCCCGTCCGTACCCACGGACTGTACGACTCCTCACACAGCCCCTGCGCGAAGAAGGCGGTCAACGACTACCTGCTGACCGGCAGGCTGCCGGACAAGGACACCATCTGCCCGCGTTGAGCGGTCTCGCGGTCGGCGTACGCGAGGAGTTGACGCAGTGGCCGACCGTGTTCCGGCGGCGGTGCCTACGGGCGGGGTCCGGCTTCCAGAGCGGGAGGAGCGTCCGTGCCCTGCTCGATGCGCAGCTGCGCGGCGACGGCGTCGGTGCGGGCTCGCAGGGCGAGCACCCGCTCGCCCGTGGGCGTTCCCGCCCGGGGCGCCTCGGAGGGCAGGACGGGCACGCCGTTGGCCTGCGCGGTGAGGACCAGGCTGTGCATGACCTCCGCCTGCTGGGCCAGCAGGGCCGTGGTGAACAGGTTGGCGTGCAGCGTCTTCTTCATGCCGAGCGCACCCCGGTAGGTGATCTCGCAGGCTACGGCGACGGTTTCCAGCCGCTGATCGGCGGCCTGTTCCAGCGCGGCCAGCATCACGGAGGCGAGCCCCTCGACGACCTTGGTGACCAGCCACTTCCGGCCAGGGACCATGGGCAGCAGATCGCGGATCCGGTCGATCTCGGCGTCGAGCGCCTCCGTCGTCATGGCGCTGAACGCGTCGTGCAGCTGGAGGTGGACCACCTTCGACCACGGGATGTCCTCCCCGTCGAAGCCGACCGACTCGGGGCCGAAGCGCAGGGCGCCGATGGCGTCCAGCGGGCGCAGCGCCTTCGCGGTGACGGCGGGCACGCGCGGGTGCCGGCAGACGAGGGCGCCGAGCGAGAACTCCCATTCCTGGTGCGCGGGCGCGGCGGGCGCCGGCAAGGAGCGCAGGACGGAGACCACCCACTCGCCCGAGGCGTTGGTGCCGGCGCGTCCCGCGTCGACGCCCCGCTGGACGGCCTGGGCGACATTGCTGCCGAAAGCGGTGGCCGTCGTGCCCACCGAAGCCCCCAGGCTCTTCGCCCGCTCGAATATGCCCATTCCGCTGACCTTGCCTCACCTGCGTCGATCTTGATGGCGGCGACACTCTACCCAGGCTTTGGCCGAAGATGATCCATCGCGGGCCGGTCCCCGGACGCTCTGCCCGCTCCCGTCCGTTTCGTGGAGCAGTGCCTGTACAAGTCGGCCCGGCCGGACAACGGCCACGCCTACCCGCGCACGCCGGCGATCGAGGGCGCGGTCCACCCCGTGCGGCTCGACGAGACCCAGGCGGCCGGGGACGAGGCGTACCCCATGCCTACCATCGAGCTCCCGGTGGGCGCACCGTGGCGCAGGACTACACGGCGGGCCTGCTGCCCCGGCCGCACCCTTCCTCTCGTTCCTCGCGTACGAGCAGGTGATGCTCGGCGTGCTCGCCCAGATCCTGCCCGACCCACGTGGACGTCCTGGCGGTCAACGCGGCCACGCCCTGCGAGATGCACTTCCCGACCGACGAGGACGAGTGCGGGTCGGCCCGGGTGGCGTCTTCGTCGCGGAATCTGTCACCCGTGGCCGTCCCGCCGCTGATGGTCTTCGCCGACCGGTCCGTGACCGCACGGCTTTCGGGCCGTGGGCTGGAGCGCGGATATTGGCTCCGTCACGCGGTCGACGGAGGAGAGCACGTTGGAGATAAGGATGTTGGGGCCTTTGGAGGTCCTGGCGGAGGGCCGTCCCGTAGCGCTTCCGGCCGGGCGCGCGCGGATCGTCCTCGCCGTGCTGGCTCTGCACGCGGGCAGGACGGTGTCGGTCGACCGGCTGATCGAAGCGGCCTGGGGAGAGGACTCCCCGGCCACGGCCCGCGCCCAGGTCCAAGCGTTGGTCTCCGCGCTGCGCCGTGCCCTGGCCGTCGCAGACCCCCGCTCCCAGGCCATCGAGACCCACAGCGGAGGCTATGCGCTGCGCGCGGACGGCGTCCGCACGGATCTCGCGTCGTTCACCGGGCGGATACGGCAGGGCCGGACCGCGGCCGCCGCGGGCCGCCATGGCGAGGCGGTGGGCTTGTTCCGGGCCGCTCTCGCCTTATGGAGAGGCCCGGCGTTCGACGGGTTCTCCTCCCGGCTGCTCGAGGTGGAGGCCGCTCAATGCGAGGAGATCCGGCTGGCGGTCCTTGAAGAGTGCATCGGCGTCGAACTCGACCTCGGGCTGCCGACGCCGCACATGGACCTGATGACCGAACTGCGCGCCATCACCGTGGCCCATCCGTTACGGGAGTCCGCGCAGCGGCTGCGGATGATCGCACTGCACCGGGCCGGGCGCCCCGCCGAGGCACTGAACGCCTTCCACGAGGCCAGGAGAGCGCTCGGCGACGAACTGGGGGTCGAGCCGGGCCCGGCCCTGCGGGCCCTGTACCAGCAGATCCTTACCGAAGACCCCGGTCTGGCACCGGAGGGGGCCGACCGGCCGCGGCAAGCGGGATCCCTCGCGTCGCGATGTGCCTTGTTCGGCCGTGAGCGGGACATCACAGGGCTCGTGGGGCTGGTTCTCGAGCGGCGGATGGTCACGCTGGTCGGCCCGCCCGGGGTCGGCAAGACGCAGCTGGCCCTGGCCGGGGCCGCGGAGGCGGCCGGTCGCCTGCCCGATGGCGTGTACGTCGTGGAACTGGACGCGGTGACCGGCCCCGAGCTGGTGCCGAGCGCGGTCGCGGGCGCGCTGGGGATTCCGGCCGGGCCGGGCAGACCGGTCATGGACGCGCTCTGCGGAGCTCTGGCGCCACGTCACGCCCTGCTCGTTCTGGACAACTGCGAGCACCTGCTCGATGCCTGCGCCGAGCTGGCAGACCTCCTGCTGACCCGCTGTGCCCGGCTCCACATCCTGGCCACCAGCCGTGAACCACTGGCACTGCCGGACGAGGTGATCCAGCCCGTCGGACCGCTGGACGTACCCCCGGAGGACACCGTGGAGGCGGTCCTGCGCTCTTCGGCGGGGCAGATGTTCGTCGACCGCGCGGCCGCACGCCGCCCCGGATTCGCCGTGCCGGACGCGGCACAGGCGGAGCTGGTCGCACGTATCTGCCGGGCCGTGGAAGGACTGCCCCTCGCCGTGGAACTGGTCGCCGCACAACTGCGTACGTACGCACTGGCCGAAGTCGCGGCACTACTCCCTCGGCAATTGCGGTCGCTGTCACGGCGCCGGGCCACCCCCGACCGCCACCGCTCCCTCGAAGCGGCGATCGCCTGGAGCCATCGCCTGCTGTCCCCGGGGGAGCAGCGGGTCTTCGCCCGACTGTCCGCGTTCTCCGGCGGCTTCACCCTGGCCGCCGCCCAGGCCGTCGCCGCGGACGTCCCGGCCGCGACCGTACACCCCCACACGCCGCCCGACGCCGCAGCCGTCGACATCACGGTGCGCGACCTCGTCGACCGCTCGCTCCTGCAGGCCTCGCCCGAGGACGAGCCCACGCGCTACCGCTTGCTGGAGCCCATCAGAGAGTTCGCGCGCGAGCGGCTCGCCCTGCACGACGAGGGACCGGCGATACGATCCCGTCACGCCGCGTACTTTCGGGAAATGGCCGAACACGTCCAACTCTCCGGCGACGCTCCTGGAGACGGCCGCGACGGGGCGGAGCACCGGAGCATCCGGCTCAGAAGAAGCCTCCGGCGCGAACTGCCCAACCTGAGAGCAGGCCTCGACTGGTCCTTCGGCCCCGGCGACCTCGACGACGGGCTCCGGCTGGTCGGCGCCATGTCCTGGATCTGGGTCGGGCTCCCCGGCGAGGGGCTTGAGTGGGTCGAGCGGGCCCTGACCCGACTGGACTCGGCCCCGCCCACGGTCCGCCCCCAGGTGCTGTACGCGGCCGGGCTGATCCACCTGAGCACCGACCTGCCCCGCGCGGCCGCCCTGCTGGAGCAGGCCGCACGCTCCGCCGAGGCGTGCGGGGACGTTCCCCGGCAGCTGGAGGCCCTGGCCCAGCTTTCCGTCGTACGCTGCATGCAGGGAGAAGCCGAGGAGTCCACCCGGACCGCCGAATTCGTACTGACCATCGTCCAGCCCCTGGCCACCGAATTCGCGACCGCCCGGGCCAGGGTGGCCGTCGCCGTCGCGCGGTGCGGACTTGGGGACCTCTCCCTCGCCGCGCACCATCTCGAACTCGCCGAAGGCGTCCTCGCCGCTCACGAGGACCGCGAGGCACTGGCGACGGTCCGCTGGGCCCAGGCCGAGCTCGCCTACTACCGCGGCGACGCGCACAGCGCGGCCGCGCTCTCCGCCGCGGCGCTACAGGACACAGCGGTCGGGCACGACCTGTTCGCCACGGTCTGCCGCCGAGCACAGCACGCCCGCAACCTCCACGCCGCCGGAGACCTCGCCACCAGCGCGCGCCTGCTCCGTACCGTACTGCGCGCCTGCCTCGACAAAGGCCTGTGGATGCCGGCCGTGGACGCTCTGATCACCGCCGCACGCCAGGAAGCCGACCGCGGACACCCCGCCCGCGCGGTCACCCTCTTCTCCGCGGCGAACTCCCTGCGCACCACGACCGGCAGGCACCCGGCACCCGTTGAACACCCCGTGCTGCGAGCACTGGCACGACGCCTCCGGAAACGCCTCGCCGCGGGGGAGCACTCCGAAGCCGAGAAGCACGGCAGCGCCATGACGGCCGAACAAGCCATCCGTCATGCGCTGGAAGCCTCGTCCCTGGCCGAGAGCGGCCCGCCCCAACCGCCGGCATAGCCGGCCCATAGCACCGCCGGGGCGCTTTCGTGGCGCGGCTCGTGAGAGTGGGAAGCGGAGAAGCGACGCCCCGGACTTCACCCACGCACGGACAGGAGCGATATGCGTATTCCTCGAGGTCGGTTACTGGTGGCCCTCGTGGCCGGCGCGGTCCTTCCGCTGGTCACCAACGGAGTTGCCTCCGCCACGGTCGCCAAGTGCGGCAACGGTACCTGCATCAAGGTCATCGGCAAGGGGCTGCACGTCTCGGACGTGATGGTCAGCGTGCAACACGGCCACGTCCGCTCGGGCTACTACTTCGCGAAGGTGCGGTATGGCGGAGGAAACATCGAGTGGAACTGGACCGATTGGCAGAACGGGGCGCCCGTGATCTACATGAAAGGGCTCAGCAGCAGGAACTACCCCGATGGCGCGATGATGTGCGCCGGCGTGGAGAAGACGCAGGAGCCTTTGGACTACCCCGACGAGATCTGCATCAAAATCCACAAGTGATCGACCGATTGCGTGAAGCCGTGGGCCGGTGACGTGACGAGCGGCCGGGGGACACGCCCCGGCCGTTGCCCGGCACCCCGGCTTCGGCGACCGTCCGGCACGCGAGCGTCTTGACCGTCCTGATCCACCGCCTGTCTCCGACCGACTGCCTGCTCCGCGATGAACGGGGGTGTGGGCGGGTATCCCATGGTGGGAAGAGGAACCGGCCTGACGGGGGAGTCATGGATGGGGACACGCGCGCAGCCGACGTGCAGCCTTCTTCACCGGAGGTCGTCGGGTTCGGGGCGTTGAACGTCGACTACATCGCGAGCGCCTCCCGGCTGTCGGCCCGGATGGCCGAGCAGGTCTCGGAGTCGACGGCCCGGTTCGAGTGGAACACCGAAGGGCCCGTCGACGAGCTGACCATCAGTAAGGCGGTCCAGCGGCTCGGGGCGTCATCGCTGGATGCCTCATTAGGCGGTTCGGCGTGGTTGACCATCTTCACGCTGGCGCAGATGCGACTGGGCCTGCGGCTGGGATACGTGGGCGTGGTCGGGCGGATCGAGACCCCGGGACTGTCGTTCGTGCGCCAGATGGATCTGCTGGGGATCGACCGGCGCTGGGTGGCCCGACGGCCGGCCCGGCTCTGCGGCATCTGCTTGTCCTACCTGGACGACGTCGAGCGCGTCATGCTCACTCACCCCGGCGCCAACTTCGCGATGGCCGACCACCTGCGTGCCCATGGCGAAGAGATCGCGGCGTACCTGGCCGGCGCTCGGATCGTGCACGTCACCTCCTTCCTGGACGAGGTGACACCCCCTGTGATGCTGAAGGTTCTCACCCGGGCGCGCAGTCGCAACCCGGCGCTGATGATCAGTTTCGACCCTGGCTTCGACTGGGCGGCACACCGCAGCGACGCCATCGACGGAATCCTCGCCCTGAGCGACCTGCTCTTCGTCAACCACCGGGAGTTCAAGGCACTGGGCGGCTACTCGCTCGGCGAATCCGACGAGGTGCTCTCCCGCAGGGTGCTGGCGCGCTGTTCGCGGGGATGCACCGTCTTCGTCACCAAGCGCTACGACTCGATCGAGGTGTTCCGGGACTCCAGCGCCGGAGTGCTCGCACAGCGCTTCCACCTGCGCCGGCCCTTGCGCGAGACGCAGATCGAAGACGCGACAGGCGCCGGCGATGTGTTCTCCGCCTCCGTCCTGGCAGCTCTGCTCTCCGGGCGCCTGCAGGTGGAACTGGGGGCGTACCTCGGTCTGAGCCTGTCCCGGTACCGCATCGCCCGAGGGGATCTCCATCCCTCCGCCGCCCTCCCGGCGGTGGGGCGAGAGGGATTCCTGCAGTCGACCGAAACGCTGACCGGACCGAGCACCCGGCCCAGAGCCGTGCTGGTGGCCCACGACGGCGGGAGCCAGTGGCAGACACTGCGCAGGTTCCTGCAGGAGGACTGCCGACTGACCGTCCATACCCTTGGCAGGGCCCGGCCCGACGGCGGTGACGTCACCCGGCTCATGCACGATCAACTGGGACGCTGTGGATTCGCTGTATCCGTCCTCACCGCCTCCCGGGTGATGGCGGGAGGCCGGCGCCGGGCGAGCGAGGAGATCGTTCACCAGGTTGGCGTCTTCCAGGGCTATTACGGATTCGGGCGTGTGGCCATCCTGGCTGAGGAAGGATGCGAGCAGTTTTCGAACAACGCCGGGTTGATTCGAATGAGCTTTCCGCCGGGGCGTATCGACAGCACCTTCGTGCAGCTGGAACGCATGCTGGTCCGGGAAGCAGTCCTGGTAAGGAGGCCGCGAACGTGACCACTGACTTGAGCGACGGATCCCCGCCGGCAACACAAGCGGAGTTCGCCCTGGACGTCGTCGGTGTCGGCGCCCTCAACCTCGACTACATCACCCACGACGACCGCGGCACGGACGCGGACCGCTCGATGCCCCTGAGCGCGCGGATCGCGGCTCTGCTGGACGACGGCAGCCCCGTCCCGGAGTGGGGCACCGAGGCGGCGGTGGACGAGGCCACGGTCTACGCCGCGCTCGAGGCGGTCAACGCCTCGGCCTTGCAGACCTCACTCGGCGGCTCCGCATTCAACGCGATCAACACGCTGGCCCAGCTCCAGCTCGATCTGCGCCTCGGCTACGTCGGAGTCGCCGGCCGCGTTCCCGGGCCCGGCCTGTCCGCCGTCCAGAGGTTCCAGGAACTCGGGGTGGACCACTCTCTGGTCTTCCACGACGAAGAACACCTCTGCGGCGTCTGCTTCTCCTACACCGAAGACGGAGAACGCACCCTCCTCACCCACGCGGGCGCCAACGCCGCCATGGCCGACCATCTCGACGCGGCCTTCGACCAAGTCGTCGCCTATCTCGCCGGCGCCCGCGTCATCCACGTCACCTCTTTCCTCGACGACCACACCCCGGCGCGGCTCCTCGCGCTGCTGCGAGCCGTCAAACGCATCAGCCCCGCCACACGCATCAGCCTCGACCCGGGCCACGTCTGGAGCGTCAACCACACGACCGACGTGGACGCGATCGTCGGTCTCGCCGACTACCTGCTGCTCAACCACCGCGAATTCCATGAACTCGGGCACCGCACAGGACAGGACACCGAACAGGACGTGGCCGCGAGGCTGCTGGAACGACTCGCCAACGAACGCGGCGTCGTCATCGTCAAACGCCGCACGGGCATCCACGCCTGGCGCCGCGAGAACGACAAGGTGCTCGACGAGTTCTACCCCCAGGTCGTTCTCCCCGACGACCAGATCGAGGACGCCACCGGTGCGGGAGACGTCTTCGCCGCCGGCCTGCTCGCGGTCCTCACTGGAGACCGGCTGCGGATCGAGCTCGGCTGTCTGCTCGGCATGACCCTCGCACGTCACAAACTGCGCTACGTCGGCAGCCACGGACACGCGCAGCTCGCCGACGTCACCCGCGACTTCATCCGTACTCTGGACGCGGCCCGACGTACCGCCGCCCAGCCGACCGGCGTCTTCGTCGCCCACGGACGAAGCCCGGAGTGGCTGGCGGTGAAGGCCTTCATCGAGGAACGCTTCGGCGTACCGGTCTACTCCTTCGAATCCGAATCCTGGGGCAGTCGTCCGGTCACCGAAGCCTTGAGCGAGTATCTCCAACGGTGCAGCTTCGCGGTCTGCATCCTCACCGCCGAAGACACCACCGACGACGGACACCTGGTCGCTCGCCAGAACGTGATCCACGAGATCGGCCTCTTCCAGGGGCACTGTGGATTCGACCGCGTCCTCGTCCTCATCGAGGACGGCTGCGACTCCGTCCCCGCGGCGGCCGGGCCCTACTCCACGACCTTCCCCCGCCACGCCATCAGCAGGACCTTCTGGCACATCGACCGCACCCTCCAGAGTCACGGCTTCGAATACGCCTGACGCGGTCCTGTCGCATGGGGCGGGGGTGGCGGCCGGCGAACCTAGCGGAAATCGCCCGCGTGCTCTTCCGCCCACGAGCGGAACGTGCGTGCCGGCGCTCCGGTGATCTCTTCCACCGCGGAGGTGACCAAGCTCGATTCGGGCCGCGTTTCAGCGCTGGCCAACAGGGCCTCGACGAGAGCGGGCGGAAGGCCGTCGGCGAGCATCTGCTCTCGTGCGACCTGGAGGGGAACCTTCTCGAAGCGCGTCGCACGGCCGATCGCTTGCCCGATCGTGTGTACCTCGTCGGCTCTGCTCAGGACCTGCGGGCCGGTCAGTACGTGCTTCGCGCCCGTATGCCCGTCATCGGTCAGCGCACGTACCGCCACGGCCGCGATATCGCGCTCGTGGATCACCGCCGTGGCGGCGATGTCGGGACCGCGAACGACGTCCGTGGCGCGGATCTGCTCGGCCCACCATCGCGCGTTGGAGGCGATGCTGTCCGACCGCAGGATGGTCCACTCCAGGCCGGACTTTTCGATCAGGCGCTCCATGTCCGCGTGGAGCTGGTGGATCGGGTCGGTCTGCCGATCGGCGTCCTCGTTCACACCGGACGATGACAGATAGACGATGCGGCGAGCATGTCGTGCAATCGCCTCCAGTACGGCAGGGGCGCCCTCGGTCGTAAGGAAAGGCCAGATCAGGAACACCGCCTCACTCCCGGTCAGTGCCCCTTCCAGCGAGTCCGGCTCGGACAGGTCCCCACCCACGACCTTGGCTTCCCCCGGCAGCTCGGCCGATTCGGGATCACGTGCCAATGCACGCACAGCGTTGCCTGCGGCCAGAAGCTGAGCCACAACTTCTCGGCCGACATTGCCCGTCGCGCCAGTCACAAGAATCTCACTCATGATCAGGTCAGCCTCGGCCGTGCTCGGAGTATTCCGTCCTGCCCGGCCCGGACGCGAAGGCCAGGGCGGGTGGGCGGTACAGGATGCGGTGGAGGTCGCGGGGCATCAAGGCCGTCGGGGACTTCCTGGACCTGGACGTCGGGGGTCTCTCGGGGGCGGGTCAGGGTCTTCCCTGTCGTACCGGCAGGCCCTGACCGGAAGACTCGACATCGTTCGACAACCGCCTTCTTGCGAAACCGGAGTCTCCCGCATGCGCCGCTCATCGGCCCTGTCCCTGGCCACCGTCACGACCGCCGCAGTGATGCTCACCATGGCCCCCGCGCAGGCGGCGCCGACCACGTCCCCCGGCCTGGACCGCGCCGCCCTGAACGAGGCCATACATCTGCGCCCCGGCGACGGCGCCGTCGGCGCTGTGGCCGAGGTCCACAAGGACGGGCAGACCTGGCGGGGAACCTCCGGAGACCTCGTGACCGGCAAGCGGATCAGGACCGACGCGCACTTCAGAATCGGCAGCATCGCCAAGCCCATGGAGGCGGTGATCCTCCTTCAGCTCTCCGCCGAGGGCCGCGTCGACCTCGACCAGAGTGTGCAGCACTACCTGCCGGGCCTGCTGCCGGAGGACCGGTTCAAGGAGCCCATCACCGTACGGCAGTTGCTCAACCACACCAGCGGACTTCCCCAGGACTTCGAAGGCGCCCCCGGGACCTCCCCGGACCAGGACATCGACCGCCGCTTCGACTACCTCACCTTCGGCCAGATCATCCAGCAGACCCTCCGCCCCGAGGGCAGGCCCGGCCCGGGACCGCGCTTCAGCCCCGGCACCAAGCAGGAGTACAACTCCTTCGGCTACCGCGTCGCCGGCAAGCTCATCGAGGAGATCACCGGACACCCGTACCAGTACGAAGTGACCAAGCGCATCCTCAAGCCGCTGAAGATGCGCGAGACCGCCCCCGCCGTACCCGGGCGCAGCACCCCCGTACCCCGCCCGTACCTCCCCGGCTACCTGCCCAGGAGCAACGGCGAGCTCGTCGACGTCAACGAACAGGGCGGCCTGCCCGCCAGCATGACCTCCACCACCGGCGACCTCGACCGTTTCATCACCGGCCTGTTCGACGGCAGCCTCCTGCGCCCGGCCCAGGCCGCCGAACTCTTCACTGTCCCGCGCGGCACCGACAACAAGCCCCTGCCCTATGCGAACGACTCCAACTGCAACACGGGCCCCGTCAAGGGGACGGCCTGCTTCAGCGTCGGCCTGATGTCGGTCCCCCTGCCCGACGGCTCGATACTCTGGGGCAAAACCGGCAGCGACCCCGGCTACCGCAGCGGCGTCTTCGCCTCCCGCGACCTCAACCGCCGAGCCGTCTACGCCCTGGGCACCTCCTCCACCGACAACCAAGGCGCCCCCGCGACAGGCCTGCGCCTCGCCCTGGCGGCCTTCGGCAAATGAGACGGGGTGGGTGGTGCTCTCACAGCCACTGCGGCAATGTGAATGTGCTTGCCTGGCCCGGCCTGACCTGGGGCGGCGTCGCTGACGCGATCGCTCGCGCCGGACGTCACCAAGGCGCCGGCTTCAGCTGTCGCGCCCGGCGGTTCGGCGCTGCTTGGCACGGTGGGCGAGCGCGTCGAGGATGCGTTGCCATGCCGGTGACGCCTCGGAGATCCGGGCAATGGCCAGCTTCACGTACTTCGGCTCGCTGCCGTCTCGTTCGTGCTTGATCTCCCAGGCGTCCAGGTCATCGATGAGCCGGTCCAGGCGTGGATCGTCCGGATCCCAGTCGACTGATTGATCACAGGCGAGATACAGGCGCATCGTCTCGGGGTCGTCGAAGCCGGCGTTCTTCTCCCGTATCCGCTGCGGCATGACATGCGGATCCAGTGCCCGCATCAGGATCCACGAGTCGCGCTCCAGCCGTACCCTCCGTTCGCTGACCCCAAGACTGCGCATCCGGTTCAGGATGTCGACCACCTCGGGGGGCAGAACAAGCTTTTCGCCGCCGGCCAGTTCCGCGATCCGGCGGCGGTAATCGGCGAGCTGGTCGATCTTGCGCTGCAATTCGGCGTCGATGTCGGTGATGGCCGAGGCGAACTCGGCCGGCTGCGCATGCAGCAGCGCGTCGATACGGGCCAGCGGAACACCGGCATCGGCGAGGGTCCTGATCCGGATGAGATCCACCGCCGCTTGCGCGCTGTAGCGCCGGTAGCCGGAGGCGTCGCGCTCGGGCTCAGGCAACAGGCCGACGTGGTGATAGTGGCGCACGGTGCGCACGGTCACGCCGGCGGTAGTCGCGAGCTGGCTGATCGTGAGCACCGTGCTCCTCTGGTTTTCGTGCAAGGGGATTGAGCCGAGTCTAGGGGTGCGCCACCCGGTCGAAGACGTCGCGGATCGCCTGGACCACGGCATCCGGGCGGTCGAAGCAGAGCCGGTGATGGAGGGTGTCGGAGAGGATGCGTTGTTCCCCGTGCGAGACCGCGCTCACCAGGGCCGCGTCCATCCTCGTCTTCCCGTCATGCATCTCCTGCAACGTCCGCTCCGATGTCAGAGCCTGCTGGGCGGGGTCTACGCCCAGCACGGTGAGAGCGACCACCGGGACGTCGGGAATGTTCGGTCCGGCCCGCAATTCACTGGCGAGTTCGGCCAATGCGCTGCGCTCGGCGATGCCGACGCGGAGCCATTCGTCACTCTCATGGGCATCGATCAGCGGCTGCCGTACGTGCTCCGGGTAGTCCGCGAGCAACTCGTCGCGCATCTCGCGCAGGGCTGGGCGCATCTGTTCGAGCTGCTTCAGATCGGGCGCCGTCCGCTCGAAGGCGGCGAGATGCATTGCGGGCGGCAGGAACTCGTCCCAGTCGCGATGGAGGGCGTCCAACCAGACCAGTCCCGCCACGTCCTGCGGGTACAGCTGCGCGAACCGATGCGCGTAGAAGCCGCCGAGGGAGTGTGCCGCCAGAACGTACGGGGCGGCGATGCCCTGGGCGCGCAGCAGCTTGCGCAGCTCTGTGGCGACCGCGGCGGCGGTACGCGGCAGCGGGAGGGGATCGCTGTAGCCCGAGCCGCCACGGTCGTACACCACAGCGGTGGTGAACTGCGAAACCCCTTGCTGGACACCGAAATAGTCCAGGCCGGTCGCGCTCGCGCCCGGCAGGAACACGACGGCCGGTCCGCCGCTGCCCGACCGATGCACGAAAACACGGCGGCCGTCGATCTCCTGGAACCCTCCGATCGGCGGAGCGAGCCGATCCGAGGAAGTGATGTGGTTCGTCATGCGACCAGGCTCCAACCCTGACGTAGGGTCAGGGTCAACCTCCTCCCGCCGCAGCAGCCGAAACGTGCGAGCTTCAACGGCGGTCGGATGGTTCGCGGTGTGGGACTGAGCCGCTCAGCTCGGTGACGAGCTGGGGGAGACAGCGGTGCGTCGGGTCTCCGTGAGATGGATGCCGATGTACCGGGCGAGGATCAGCGGGTCCTGAGGGACATCGGCCTGGAAGGTGACGCGACGGAGCAAGCCGACATCCTCGAGTGCGATGCCCTCGCGGGCGAGCACGAAGACGAGGGCGAGGGCGAGGAAGGCGGACCGGGCGTTGCCGTCGTCGAAGGGATGGAAGAAGCAGACGTCGAGATAGGCGCGTGCCGCGCGAGCGGCCAGGGGCAGGGTGCGCCCGCCGTTCGTTGCGCTTTCGGCCAGGCAGGCATCGAAGCGGGCGCGGGTGTCCGGGCCGATGCCGTAGCGTTCCCGGCCACCCTTGGCGAAGGCGGGTGAAGTGCGGAACGGCGGCACCTGTGGTGTGTCCAGGACGTGCTGCTGCCAGCGGCGGAGCAGTTCGAAGTCGAGCGGGACGCCGCGTGCGGCGTCGGCCCGCAGCACGTCCAGGGCGGCGAGCAGGCCCGAGGCGCGGGCGGGGTCCACGGCGCCGTCGAAGGCACGGATGTCCTCCGCCGCGCCGTCGCGGCACGGGGTCACCGGCCCGTCCGCGCCACCCCCCGGGGCCTCCTGCCACGGCACGGACTCACGCACCGCGAGCCAGCGCCGCAAGTGGTCCGGGACTGGCTCGGGGGACCGCGTGCCGTCGTCCGGCCGCAGCGACAGCGCGAGCCGCTCCGCGACATCGTCGACCAGCACCGTCTCGGGGCCGGTCCAGCTGTGGAACCGACCGCCGATCGCCTCCTCGACCAGCTCCTGCGCCACGTCGGCTGCGACTCCCCAGCGATCGAGGAACCAGGTGAGCACCTGCCGGCAGTGCCTGTGCCAGCCGCTGCCGCTGCCGGTGCGGTCGACGACCTGAAGGATCAGGTTCCGAGCCGCGCGCTCCCACCAGATCCGCTGATCCTCGACGGCGGTCAGCTGCAGCGGATAGGCCTCGAACCATCCGGCGAGGCTCTCCAGCCACCCGCGCCACTCGCGCAGCGCGGCGACGACCAGGGCAAGCGTCTCCTCCGGGGTGGTGATGGAATCCCGAGGGCAGCACCAGTTGCCCACCGGTCCTCCGTCGAAGTCCCCTTCGTCGTGTGCCCAGCGCGAGCCCACGGTCCAGCGGCCGTAGCGCTGGACGAGGGCATACGACATGGCGTCGGCCCAGAGCTTGGCCTCGCCGTGGCTCCAATCGCTCATCGCCACGTTGTGGAAGGGGATGTCGGGGCGGCGAGGCACCCGCCGGGCCGGCCCGAGCGACCGCACCACGTGCGCTGCCGACGCGCTGTCGAACGGATGACGGGCAGGGTCCACCTCGTCCCAGCTCAGAAAGCCGGGAGCCAACTCAACGATCACCGCGCAAGCCTGCCACGCCCACCCAGGGCCCGTTCAAGTGGGTTTTTCCGCCGGCCGTGGCGGACTGGAACGGCACCCGTGCCACCGTCCCCGCGGTCGAACCCCGATCGGCCTGTGGCCGCCCTGGCCGCCCTGGCCGCTCTGGCCGTTACGGGCTGGAGCTCATGGCGGTGCTCAGGGCATCAGATCGCGGTAGAGGGGATCGGTGAGGTCCGGCCGTACGTCGCGAGCCACGATGGGCCGCCCCGTCTTCAGCCGCGAGCGCCTGGCCATGTCGGTGAAGGACAGGTCGACCTGCGGGATCCCGTAGGAGATGAGCTTGGCCACGGAGGTGCCGTAGGCGACACCCCGTACCTCGCCCCAGAGGAGCGCGCCCGCGCACATCACGCACGGCTCGGCGGTGGAGACCACCACGTGAGTGTGGAGGTCGAGGTCCAGCTCCACGGCCTTGCGCAGCAGGTTCACCTCGGCGTGCTCCGTGGGGTCGCCGGAGAGGTCCGTGGTGTTACGGGCTCCGGCCACGACGGCCCCGCCGCTCACGTCGACCAGGACCGCCCCGAACGGCCAGCGGGCCTCGCGGGCCCGGTCCACGGCGGCGGGCATGGCGCGCGTCACCGCGTCCCGGAGGGGCGCGGGCCAGTCCCCGCTCCAGCGCTGCGGCTCGGCGCTCGCGGGTGGCGCGGCCGTGCCGAGCGCGGCGAGCGGGGTGGCAGCGGCCGCCGCGTGCAGGAAGTGGCGTCGGGACGCCTCCGGGAAAGTCATCCCCTTTGTATAGCGGCCCGGTCGGCCCGGTCGGCCCCTTGTCAGAAGATTGAGCGTTTCTCAGTAAAGGCCGGTGACCGGGGTGTCCTGTCCCAGGCCCCGACGGATCGCGATCTCCACGGGTGAGTACGCGCCGTCGGCCCGCTCCAGTTCGTACGGCGCGGCCGGCATCAGCGGCGGCTGGGCCATGAAGCGCGGTCGCACCCCATGGTGCGGTTGCGCCGCGTGCACCAGGAACGGATGGCACAGGAAGACGTCGCCCGGGGACCCGGTGGCGAGGGCGAGTGGCCGGTGGTCGGACGCCGCCACCAGATCGGGCGCAAGGGCCAGCCCGCTCGCCCCGTCCTCCCCGTACTTCTCCAGCACCTTCGGCACGTCGAGGTGTGAGCCGACCCGGATCCGGGTCGGGGCGTCCTCCTCACCGACCTCGCTGAACAGGAACAGCATCAGCAACGCCCGGCCCCGGGAGCGCAGGTTTGTGAAGTACCAGCTCTCGCCCTCCGGCAGGTAGCTCCCCTCGATGTGCCAGCCCGCGTCGTCCGGCTCCTCCTCGTGCGGGAAGCGCAGCGGGAACGTGCCCAGCGAGTAGCGCGGCTCCCAGCGTCCCGCGCCGACGAGCAGGTCGTACGCGCGCTGCAGGGACGGGGAGTTGGGTGCGGCGGCGAACGGCCCCTGCGCCATGCCGGCCACCCAGTGCACGGGATGCGTCCACGTCGCCGGATCGTTCGGGTCGCAGCCCGTCTCTCGCCACAGCAGTCGCGCGCAGTCCGCGGCCACGCGCGGCGCGACGGCGCCCTCCAACTTCACGAAGCCGTCGCGGAGGAAGCGGGATACCAAGGTCGTGTCATCCATGCCCCCATCGTGCGGCGGCACCGGTCCCGATCACCCGACACTCTCCGCACCACTTTTGTCGGGTGTTCACCGAGCCCCTTCTTGCCTGTCTGAGACCGGCGACCTTCAGCGAGATGTCGACGAAGCCGGTCTTGACCCCGGCGCGTGACGTGCAGGCATGCAGGCATGCAGGCATGCAGGTGTGCAGACGTGCAGGTTGCGTTGGTGACACCGCGCTCCACGTTCCGTCAGGATGGCGGGGTGCCGGAGAAGCCCATGACCGCGCGTCGTATCGCCGACGATCACGTCCACCGGATCGCGTCACTCGACCCCATGACCTCCGCACGGCTGGGCCTGTTCCCGGGGAACCACCGTCAGCCCGACCTGTCCCCGGACGGCTTCGACGCCCTGGCCGAAGAGAGCCGTCGTGCGCTCGCCGCGCTGAACGCGGCACCGACTGGTGCGGGGACTGCGGAGCGCGCCTGTGACCGGCTGCTGCGGGAGCGCCTCGCCGCCGAGCTCGCCTTGCACGAAGCCGGTGACCACTACCGGCAGCTGCGCAACGTCAACTCGCCCGTGCACCGGGTACGAAGGATCTTCGCCCTCATGCCCACCGACACCGAGGACGACTGGGCCGCAGTGGCCGGCCGGCTTCGCAATGTGTCGGCAGCGCTGGCCGGTTACCGCGCGACCCTCACCGAGGGCATCGGACGAGGTCTGCTGTCCGCGCCGCGCCAGGCCCGGGCGGTGATCGGCCAGCTTGCCTCCTGGACCGGCCATGACAACGGCACCAGGAGTTGGTTCCTCGAATTCGTCGCCGACGGCCCGCCCCGGATGCGCCAGGAGCTGGAGGCCGCTGCTGCCCACGCCACCGCCGGCGTCGAGGAGTTCCGCGGCTGGCTGAGTGAGACGTACCTGCCTGCCGCGGACGGCATCCCGGACGCCGTGGGGCGCGGACGCTACCTGCTCTCGGCTCGCTGGACCACCGGCACCGACATCGACGTGACCGAGACCTACCACTGGGCCTGGGAAGAGTTCCACCGAACGGTCACGGAGATGCGGGCCGCGGCCGACCGCGTACTGCCGGGGGCCGGTGTACGCAACGTCATGGACCACCTCAACACCTCCGGCCACGCGATCGAAGGCGAGGACCGGATACGCGACTGGCTCCAAGCGATCGCGGAACAGGCGATGGACGCTCTGGAGGGCACCCACTTCGACCTCGCCGGCCCCGTCCGCAGGTTCGAATCGCGGATCGCCCCGCCCGGCAATTCCACGGCCCCCTACTACACCGGCCCCAGCCTCGACTTCAGCCGCCCCGGCCGCGCCTACCTGCCGGCCCTGGGCCGCACCACCTTCCCGACGTGGCAACTGGTAAGCACCTGGTACCACGAGGGCGTCCCCGGGCACCACCTCCAGCTGGCCCAGTGGGTGGCCGTCGCCGACCGGCTCAGTCGCTACCAGATCACCCTGGGCAAGGTCAGCGCCAACGTCGAGGGCTGGGCCCTCTACGCGGAACGCCTCATGGACGAACTGGGCTTCCTCACCGACCCCGCCCGTCGGCTGGGTTACCTGGACAAGCAGATGCTCCGGATCATTCGCGTCATCGTCGACATCGGCATGCACCTGAAGCTCACCATCCCCACCCACTCCGGCTTCCACCCGGGCGAACGCTGGACCCCGGAGCTGGCGACCGCGTTCATGGCCGCCTACCACGGCAGCCCGGCCGCGCGCCGCGCCGGTGAGATCGACCGCTACCTCGGATGGCCCGGCCAGGCCATCGGCTACAAGCTGGGAGAACGGGCATGGCTGCGCGGGCGGGAAGCAGCCCGCCGTCGGCAGGGGGCGCGCTTCGACCTCAAGAGCTGGCACATGATGGCGCTCTCGCAGGGCTCGTTGGGCCTGGACGACCTCGAGGCCGAATTGGCGAGGCAACCCACCAGCGGGGAGGCGTAGGGGGAGCAGCGCCATGGCCGAGGCCGGCCTCGGGGCCCGGCGAGGTGCCTGGCTCTTCGCGCCTGATGCGAGCTTCGAGGAATCCGTTGGCGCCAGGTCGGCAGCCACCTCGTGACGTTGCGCCACCTTCCCGGCTTCATCACACGGCGGACAATCTTCAACCTGGCTTGTTCAATCTGACTTGAAGATCTACTCTGAGGGTATGTCCGAATCCACTCAGAACCCTTCGAGCATCTCCGCATCGGCTGCTCGGGCCGCGCAGGACCTGCGGGGGCTGGTCAGCCGGTTGCGGCGCAGGTTCCAGGAGTCGTCCGGCAGTGGGGAGCTCACGCCGTCGCAGGTGGCGGTGCTGAGCCGGTTGCGGGACGGGGACGCGTCGGCCAGCGATATCGCGGCGGTCGAGCGGGTACGTCCGCAGGCGATCGCCGCGACCGTCGCAGTGCTGGGAGAGCGGGGGCTGGTCGAACGCCGGCCGGACCCGGACGATCGGCGCCGTCAGCTGGTGTCCCTGAGCCCGGCAGGTCAGGACTACGTGGCGGGCCGCTCGCATGCCGCGCAGGAATGGCTGTCCGCCGAGCTCGAGGAGAACTTCACCGAGCAGGAGCGGCAGACCGTACTGACGGCGCTGGGGCTCCTGGAAAGGCTGGTGCGGCAGTGACCGTCACGTCCACGTCGCAACGAGCCGACGAGGGACGGCAGAAGACGGACGGTTTCGACCGGCGGCTGCTGGTCCCGATGGTGCTCGGCTCGGTGCTGAACCCGGTCAATTCCTCGATCATCTCGGTGTCCCTGGTGGCGATCGGGGTGGCGTTCGGCGCGCCGCCGTCGCAGACCGTGTGGCTGGTCTCGGCCCTGTATGTGGCCACCGCCATCGGGCAGCCGGCGATGGGACGGCTGATCGAACTCTACGGCCCGCGCCCTCTGTTCCTCACCGGAGCCGCGCTCACGGGGCTCGCCGGATTAGTCGGCGCCCTCGCCCCCTCGCTGTGGGTGCTCGTGCTGGCCCGCGTGATCCTCGGGTTCGGCACCTGTGCCGGATATCCCGCCTCGATGTACCTGCTGCGCAGCGAAGCCGACCGCACCGGCCGCAGCAGCCCCACCGGGGTGCTGTCGGTGCTGGCGATCGCCAATCAGACCGTCATCGTGATCGGACCGGCCCTGGGCGGGCTGCTCATCCATCTCGGCGGCTGGCGCACCACCTTCGCCATCAACATCCCACTGGCGCTCGGCTGCCTGATCGCGGGCATGATCTGGCTCCCGAAAACCACCGCGTCGCGGGAGACCCGGTCCGGCCTGGCGGGCCTGGCCGGCCTGGACTTACCGGGCATGGTGCTCTTCGCCGCCATGCTGCTGTCGCTGTTGCTGTTTCTGATGAGCCCGCATGCCGGACACTGGTATCTCCCGGTGATCACCGCGGTGCTCGCGGCGGCCTTCGTCGTGCGTGAGCTGCGGACCACGCAGCCTTTCCTCGACATACGGGCCCTGGCCGGCAGCCGCCCGCTCCTGGCCAGCTACGCGCGCGGCCTGCTGATCGCCATGGTTGCCAACTGCTTCCTGTACGGCTTCCCCCAGTGGTTGGAAGAGGACCGCGGCCTGGACCCCACCACGGCCGGACTCGTCATGCTGCCGATGTCGGCCACCGCCATCGCGGTCTCGACCATCACCGGGCGTCGCGCCGAGATCCGCGGCAAGCTGCTCGCCGGCAGCGCAGCCCAGCTCGCGGCCTGCGCGCTCCTGTTCGCGATACGCCCCTCCGCCCCGCTCTGGCTCCTGCCGGCGGCCGCGTGCGCCATAGGCATCCCGTACGGGCTCAACAATCTCGCCATCCAAAACGCCGTCTACCACCAGGCGGACCCGCAGCGCATCGGCTCCTCGGCGGGACTACTGCGCACCTTCTCCTACCTGGGCGCCATCGGGTCGACCGTTGCCACCAGCGCCTTCCTGACCCCGGGCTCGGGCACGACAGGGCTGCACCACCTGGCCTGGTTCATGCTCGCCGCCTCGGCACTGTTCCTGCTCATCACCCTCGCCGACCGCACCTTGCGCCACACCGGCGACACCACCGCCTGAACGCCACCGACACCAAGGAGCCGACTCATGACAGACGCCAAGCCGACGCTCGACCCCCGCCGCACCGCGTTGCTGGTGATGGACTACCAGCCCTCCATCCTCGGCTCGCTCGCAGCGGCTGCCCCGGATCTGCTGGACAAGGCCGCCACCGCGATCGACACCGTCCGTGACCTGGGCGGCAGAATCGGCTACGTACGCGTCGCGTTCACCGACGCCGACTGCGACGCGATCCCGGCCGTCAGCCCGATCGCGGCCATGGCCACGCCCGAACTCCTACGCGCTCTGCACGCCGACGTACCCGGCACCGCCGTCCACGAGCGGCTCACGCCGCACCCGCAGGACATCGTCGTCCGCAAGACCCGCATCGGGGCGTTCTCCACCACCGACCTCGACGACCGTCTGCGTACGGCCGGTATCGACACTCTGGTTCTCGCCGGCGTGGCCACCAGCGGCGTCGTCCTGTCCACCCTCCGCGACGCCGCCGACCGCGACTACCGCCTCGTCGTCCTCGCCGACGCATGCGCCGACCACGACCCAGCCGTCCACAACTTCCTCACCGACACGATCTTCCCCCGCCAAGCACATGTCACCACCACCGCCCAGCTGCCCACACTCTTCCGCGAGCAGCGGTAGCCGGTCCCGATCGGGCCGTACCCACCCCGCTGTCCACGATAATGGTCCGGACAGCGATGCAGGACTCGGCGGGCATGTGTGCGAAACAGCTCCGCTCGGCGCCCCTGCACCATGTTCGCCGCCTGGCTCGCACACCGGACCGGGCAGTTGGCCGCCTGCGGCTGGTCGGTGATGCGGTCCTCTGACCGGACCGGACCGGACCGGACCAGACCGGGCCGGCCTTGGCCACGCCGTCGGCGAGCTGCCGGGCACCGCGCTCACCGTGCAGGGAACGGCTGGGCGGTGCGAGGCGGGCGGCGTCACCGTCCACGGCGGAGGGACATCACCGGCATGTGGCCCGACCCGCCGGGGGACGAGGCCCTGGGGAACCTGCTCGTACGCGCCGACGTCGCCTGAGTGGGGGTTGGAAGCCCTTGGCCCCGGGGGCCTGTCGTCGGCGTGGCGTCGGAAGGGTCGGCGTGGGCGCACGGATAATCACTCTGGGCGTTTGCGCTGTTACCGGACACCGGGAGTTCGTGATGAGGCCGAAGAGGTTCGTTCGTACGTTCGCTCTTGCCGCGCTGGTCGCGACGCCGCTATGGGGTCCGCCGCCGGCAGTGGAGGCCCTGGAAGCGGCGGCCCCGCAGGCGGGGGAGCAGCGATGCGTCGACGGCGGTGCGCTCACCGGCGCGGGTGGGCGTTCGGCGAGGACACGGCTGTGCGCGTCTTTGGACAATGCGTTCGTCACCCTGTCGACGCCGACGTGGTGCGAACACTCCGCGTGCGACGTTTCCGGCACGTACCGAATGACGGCGCGCGACGGCCGCGAGGTCGCCTCGGGGAGTCTGGGCACCCGCACCGAATACCCCGGGCCGGGCACGTACAAGGTCACGGTCGCCATGCGCGCGCGGTCGGCGACGCCGGCCTTCGACGCACGCGGCGGCTGGACCCGCACGATCACCCTGGCATGGCCCAAGCCGGCTCCGGTCCACACCATCACCGTCACACCGGCCACCATCCGCCCCGGCCGCGCCACGACGCTGACCTACACGGTCACGCGCCACGACCTGCGCGGCGACAGCAATGCCCGCCTGGGCCTGATCGGCCAGGAAGGAACAGGCCTACGCCTCTCCTCCTCCGACCGCCAGTGCACCAACCCCTTGACGAAGGCCTACCCGTCCGAGGAACGCCGGCCGCACGTCCTGGACTGCGCCTTGGTCGGTGTGCAACCGGGACGTCCGACGAAGGTGAAGGTCATGGTGCGCCTGGGGGCCCACTGTTCGACGATCATCTCCAAGATGGGCTACTGGCTGCCCAATGGCCAGGAAACCTACACCGGTGGAATGCTCAAGGGGCCGGTCGTCGCATGCGCGAAGAACTGACGCCTGGGCCCGGAGCACACCTAGTCCTGTTCGGGCACAGGAGATCACCGATGCGACACCGGATCGGCCCGTTGTGTCAGGGATGCGGCGCGCCCTGAGGGGAAGGGCCCGCGGTGGATCCATGTGCCACGGGCCCTACTGTCATCAGCCGGTGGTAATAGCCGGGCACGTGCGGCTCGCCGATGGGAAGGTCGTCCACCTCCACCCAGGCATGGGCGCGAAAGGGCTGGGTGCGTACGCCCGTACACCAGACGGGCACACCGAGCCCATCCGGCACGTCCGCGCCGTGGTCACGGAACGTTGAAGGCAGTTCTGGCCGGCACAGCGTGCGCTCACCGCGACGACGGCCCGCCGGGCGGCGAGGGCCTGCGCGGCGGTGGCCGGAGCGGCGCCTCGGCGTACGACGCGCAGGAGGCGCCTCGGGCGCCCTGCGGGCAGAGAGGCCAGCGGGCGAGCCAGAGTCACGGCCAGTCGGGCGGCGAGGCGATCCCGCAGCGGCACCCTTTCCCGCGCCGAAACGGTGACGGGCGCCACCACGGTACGACCCGCGCCGCGCCGTCCGCGTGAAGGAGCAGGAGGCTGTCAGCGGGCACCGTATGCACACCGCGCCACGGGCACCGGGTGTCGAGCGGGACCGGGGGCGGTAGCACCAACAGGCTGGCCGCGAGGAGCCATTCGCCCAAGGCGGCTCCCGCCGGCCGGGCGAGTACATCTGCGCGGTCGGCCGCGACCGTCGTTCCTTTGACCCACCCCACCAGCCCAGCAGCCGGCACCTGTCCGGACTGCCGGCGCTGACCGCCGCCGACTGACCCAGCGGCCCGGCCCCGCGGGATGAGCTGATCTCCCTGTGGGGCGAGAGAGTTGATCGATCGGATGAACTGAACTGATGTCCGCGCCGTTGAACGGTGAGGAAAGGGCTGCCATGGGCGCAGCCCGGTGATCGAGACAGGAGGCAGGACGATGACGGCTGTGTTCGTGCACGGTGTTCCGGAGACCGGCAGCGTGTGGGACGGCTTACGTGCCCGGCTGGGCGGGGACACGGTGGCCTTGGAGCTCCCGGGATTCGGTGGTCCCCGGCCGCACGGGTTCCGTGCCGCGAAGGAGGATTACGTGCGGTGGCTGGAGGAGGCGCTGCTCGAGACGGAGGGGCCGATCGACCTGGTCGGTCATGACTGGGGTGCGCTGCTGGTGGTGTGCGTGGCGGCTGGTTCCCGTGTTCCGTTGCGGAGTTGGGCCGTGGACGTGGGCGGCGTACTCCACCCGGACTACGAGTGGCATGCGGCGGCGCGGCTGTGGCAGACATCCGGAGCCGGCGAGGAATGGGTGCGGACCGCGGTGGGCGCCGCCCCCGGCGCTCCTGAGGGAACCGCCGCCCAACTCGTGGCTGCCGGAGTGGGGGAGGAGCACGCGAAGGCGATGGCCGCGGCGTTCGACGAGACCATGGCGGTCTCCATCCTGGACCTCTACCGTTCGGCGACGCCCAACGTCTTCGCGTCCTGGAGCCGGGAGCTCTCGGCGCCCACCTCCGCTCCCGGCCTGGTTCTCCAGCCGTCGCTCGACCCCTTCGACGACATCGAGACCTCGTCCGCCGTGGCCGCCCGTCTCGGTGCCCGCACCGAGACGCTGACGGGTCTGGGGCACTGGTGGATGCTCGAACGGCCCGATGCCGCGGCTGACGCCCTGGAGCGGTTCTGGGCACGGCCGCGGCTCTGAGAGCCGCCGCTCCGGCCCGGTGCGGTGTCCCGAGCGGCCGTTGAGGGAACGGGGACGTTCCACGGCGGCCGCGCGCGACGAGCCGGGCCGGAACGGTCAGTACACCGGCGGCCCGGCAGCGGTGGCGTGACGCCGGCGTCGCCCGTGCCGCAGGCAGTCGGCGACCGGCGCGGGCCATTGGTCTGGGCATGGTGATCACTTTTAACTTAATGCAAAATAGTTGCGTCAGGTGTGCGACCCCGGGTCGGCCGTGGCTCCACTGTGCCGTCATCTCCTCGGATGGCGGCGGCCGGAGACAGCTCATGCGGCGGCATCGCTGCTCTCCTCTCCCGCGCGGTGGGCGGCACCTGATCGGGTCGACACGGCGGGGGTGTTGAAGCCAGCGACCCGCCTAAAGGCTAAGTGTTTGCCTTTGTCGAGCGCTAGGGACTACGCTGGCTTAACGCAAACCCATTGCTTTAAGTGGGTCGGAAGGGGGTTCCGTGTCCGCCTCCCCGTTCCGCCCAGGCAACCCGCCGCCCACCCTCTCCCTGAAGGAAGCCACCGCGATGCAGGCACCCACCGCCACCGAACTCACTTCCGCCGCGGCCCCGTCCTGGACCGTGGGAGACATCGTCCTCCACCGAGTGGACGAGGTGCCTCTCCCGCCCGCGACCGGGCAGTGGCTGCTGCCCACCGCCACCGCCGATGTCGTCACCCGGCACGACTGGCTGCAGCCCGACTTCGCCGACCACGAAGGCGTCCTGCACCTCTCCAGCCACAGCTTCGCGTTCTCGGCCGGCGGGCTGCGGGTCGTCGTGGACACCGGGATCGGCAACGGAAAGACGCGGGCGAACCCGGCCTGGCACAACCTGCGGACCGACTACCTTCGCCGCCTCACGAACGCCGGCTTTCCCCCGGAGTCCGTCGACCTGGTGATCCTCACGCATCTGCACGCCGACCACGTCGGCTGGAACACCCGTGAGGTGGACGGTCAATGGATTCCCACCTTCCCCAACGCCCGCTACGTCACCTCCCGCGCCGAGCGGGAGTTCTGGGCCGGCTACGACATGGACGAAGCCCGGCAGCAGATGTTCCGCGATTCCGTGCACCCGATCGAGGACGCCGGGCTGCTCGACCTCGTCGACGTTCCGGCCGAGGGCAAGGACATCGCCCCGGGCGTGCGCCTGATCCCCACGCCCGGGCACACCCCGGGCCACATCGCGGTCCAGGTCAGCAGCCGCGACGCGACGGCACTGATCACCGGAGACTGCATCCATCACCCGGTCCAGCTCGCCGACCCGGGCATCGGCAGTTGCGTCGACATCGACCCCGCGCAATCCCAGGCCACCCGGCGCACCCTGCTCGCCTCACTGGCCGGCACCGGCGCCCTCGTGCTGGGCACCCATTTCCCCCCGCCCACCGGCGGCCACGTCAGCTCCCACGCCGACGGCTACCGGCTGACCCCCGTCCCGGCGGACCGGCAGCCCGCCGCTCACCGGACGAGCCGAGCAGCATGAACTCCGCTCGCCGTACCGCGTCGTAGGCATGAACGAGACACCGCGCCACGGCCGTGCCGTCGGCGGCCGTCGGCGGCCGTCGGCCACACGGACGCAGACGACGCAGACGACGAAGGCGTGCCGGCGGGCACACGGCCGGCCGATGCCGCCCCGCCCGCGTGCGACTTCTGTTGCTGTCGGCACCGCTGGCGTGTGTGTGCCGAAATTCGCTTCGTGCCGTGCAGGTTGCGCCCTACTGTGACCCGGTGACGACTCAGATGATCATTCTCAACGGTGGGTCCAGCTCAGGGAAGTCCGGGATCGTACGGTGCCTGCAGGACGTACTGCCGGATCCGTGGCTTGCCTTCGGGTGCGACTCGTTCGTCGACGCCATGCCCGCGAAGATGCGGGCGTCGGACGAGGGGATCCGGATCGCGTCGGATGGCGGAGTGAGCGTCGGGGCGGACTTCCGGGCGCTGGAGGCGGCCTGGACGGAGGGCATAGCGGCGATGGCCCGTGGAGGCGCCAGGGTCATCATCGATGACGTCTTCCTCGGCGGAGCGGCGTCCCAGCAGCGGTGGCAGAAGGCTCTGGACGGACTGGCCGTGTTGTGGGTCGGCGTCAGGTGCGAGAGCGCGGTCGCCGCGGGCCGTGAGATCGCACGAGGAGATCGCGTCCAGGGGATGGCCGCGTTGCAGGCTGAGGTCGTTCACGACGGGGTCTTCTATGACCTGGAGGTGGACACGACGCACACCGAGTCCCTTGCGTGTGCGCTCACCATCGCCGCCCACGTCAGCTGATCGCCGGATCGGCTCCCTGACGCCTGGCCGCAGGGCCGCTCGGTGGGCGTCGTAGGCGATGCGCAGGGTCATCTCATGCGCGTGGATACGCGGCATGATGCGCGCCTCGTCCATCCGTGTGAACCTGAGAAGAGATCCCGCGGTGCAAGAGATTGGATCTTAGTCATGGTCGGGACGCACAAGAAGGGACGGGACGAGGCCCGCGCCGCTGCGAAGAAGCGGAAGCGGCAGCAGAAGGCACCGGACGCAGCAGAGCAGGAACGGCGGGCAGCGACGGGGGAACGCCCTGACAAGCCTGCTGCCGAGACCGATGCCCTGGGCCCGGGTCGTCGTAAGGAGTCTCCCCCCTGATGTCCTCCGGGACGGCATGATCCATCGAGGGCCGAGCGCTCCCTGATGGGCGCCCTGCCCGCGGCCGACGTGCGCGGGCGGTGGAGCACGGGGCGGCTGCTGCGGCCATCGCGGCAGCCGCCCCGTCGTACGCCCACGGACAGGGCGTGTCAGGAGGGAGCGCCGCCCAGGATCTCCACGCGCCCGGTGTCGAGGGAGTAGTAGGCGCCGACCACCGCGAGGGAGCCCTTCTTCACGAGTGGGCCGAGGTCCTTGTTGGAGCGCAGGTCGTTCGCGGTCAGTCTGATCTGGGCGCGCGTCATCGTGTCGACCGGGTCGCTACCGTCCAGCCTGACGGCCTGGTCGTACGCAGGACGCAGGGCGTCGGCGATCGCCTGCAGATTGCCGGGCAGCGTCGCGCCGTCGCGCATGGCCTTGTACGACGCCTCCACGGCGCCGCAGCGCTGGTGTCCGAGGACGACGATCAGCGGGGTGCCGCTCGTCATGGGGCCGTACTCGACGGAACCCGTGACCACCGGGCCGACCGCCTGAGCGCCAGTGCGCAGCACGTACAGGTCGCCGAGACCGGTGTCGAAGAGAAGCTCGGGCGGTACGCGGGAATCGATGCACGAGAGGACCACCCCGTACGGTTCCTGCGTCTGGGCCACCAGCTGACGCCGGTCGGGATCGCGGTCGGGGTGGTGGAGGTTTCCGTCCACCCAGCGCCTGTTGCCCTCCATGAGCCTCGCGAGTGCCGCCTTGGCCGTGGTCGGACGCTCGTCCGGTGGCGCGGTCGTCGCCTTCGCCTTCACCTTCAGGTCGGCGGGCGTCGCGGGCTTCGGCGTGCTCTTCGCGCACCCGGCGAGCGCGGCCGCGGCGACCGCGAAGCCACCGGTGAGCAGCGCTCTACGGCGCGGGTGTCCTGCTGCGTCCATCGGATTCTTCTCCATGCGTCGCTGCGAGCTGAGATGTGCTCACGCGTCCATCGGCACGCCGCTCGGGCGTCCAACGGCCACGGCGACGTGATTGTTCATCGCGATGCGGACGGTTCCACGGCAGGCGCGGGAGGAGGCGGTAGCAATTACCACAAATGGCCCACGGCGACAAACGCCCATGACCGGCGTCGGCAGTCCCGGTGGTGGTCCGGAGAGCATGCGATGCTTCCTGACCACGCCCCAGCCCGACGCGGCCCCTGAAGCGGCGTTGCGTGAGTCGCCGACACCCGCCCGCGCCACCACCGGGCCGGTGATGGCGCGGACGTTGTCACCCCGGACCGCCCCGAGCGGTGGGTCCGGTCGGGGCGGGGTGGTCAGGCGAGGGAGACCAGGTCCCGGTAGTCCTCGTTCCACAGGTCCTCGTCCGCGTCCGGCAGGATCAGGACGCGGTCGGGGCGCAGGGCGTCGATGGCGCCTTCGTCGTGGGTGACCATGACGATCGCCCCGGGGTAGGAGTCGACGGCGGCCAGGACTTCGGTACGGGAGGCGGGATCGAGGTTGTTGGTCGGCTCGTCCAGCAGCAGCACGTTGGCGCCGGAGTGGACGAGGCCGGCCAGGGCCAGGCGGGTCTTCTCCCCACCGGACAGCACCCCGGCCCGCTTCTCGGCGTCGTCCCCGGAGAACAGGAACGCGCCCAGCACCCTGCGCACGTCACCGTCGCTCAGGTGCGGGGCGGCGTCGGCCAGGTTCTCCCGGACCGTACGGTCGAGGGCGAGGGTGTCGTGCTCCTGGGCGAAGTAGCCCAGGCGCAGCCCGTGCCCGTGCGTCACCCGGCCGGCGTCCGGCCGCTCCGCACCGGCGAGAACGCGCAACAGGGTGGTCTTGCCGGCACCGTTGAGGCCGAGGACGACCAGGCGGCTGCCCCGGTCCACGGCCAGGTCCACACCGCCCAGGACCTGGTGGTCGCCGTAGGACTTGATGAGGCTGATCGCGCCGAGCGGCGTCCGGCCGCAGGGGGCGGGCTCGGGCAGCCGTATCTTCGCGATCTTCTCCGTCCGCC
Source organism: Streptomyces sp. C36 (assembly GCF_040932295.1). Taxonomy (NCBI): domain Bacteria; kingdom Bacillati; phylum Actinomycetota; class Actinomycetes; order Kitasatosporales; family Streptomycetaceae; genus Streptomyces; species Streptomyces sp. C36. The sequence continues at coordinate 1,082,889 of NZ_JBFQGI010000001.1, forward strand.
GGGCCGGCTCGAGTTCCGTCAGCATCCGGTCGGCACGCCGCGCCATGCTCCTGGCCATGACGGCGGTCGCGGACCGCGCCTTCATCTTGTCCGCCTGGGTGTGCAGGGCGGCTGCCTTGCGCTCGGTGTTCGCCCGTTCCCGGGCGCGGCGCCGCTCGTCCGCCTCCCGCTGGGCCAGGTACGCGGTCCAGCCGGTGTTGTGGACGTCGATCGTGGCGCGGGTGGCGTCCAGGTGGAAGATCCGGTTGGCGACGTCGGCGAGCAGGCCGTTGTCATGGCTGATCACCACCAGGCCGCCCCGGTGCCCCTGGAGGAAGGCGCGCAGCCAGGCGACGGAGTCGGCGTCGAGGTGGTTGGTCGGCTCGTCCAGCAGCAGCGTGCCGTTGTGGCCCGCGAAGAGGATGCGGGCCAGCTCGACGCGGCGCCGCTGGCCCCCGGACAGGGTGCCGACCGGCTGGTGCAGGACCCGGTCGGGCAGACCGAGGCCGGCGGCGATACGCGCGGCCTCGGCCTCGGCCGCGTACCCGCCGCCGGCCTGGAAGGCGGCCTCCGCACGGGCGTAGACGTTCATCGCCCGCTCCAGCGCGGCGGGACCCGGCGCGTCGGCCATGGCGGCCTCGGCGGAACGCAGCCGCTGCAGCGCCCGGTCGAGGTCCCGGGCCGACAGGATCCGGTCGGTGACCGTGACGTCCGGGTCGGACGCGCGGGAGTCCTGGGCAAGGAAGCCGACCGGGCCGGCGCGGGTGATGGACCCGGCGGCGGGCACGGTCCGGCCCGCCAGGGTCGTCATGAGGGTCGTCTTGCCGGCGCCGTTGCGGCCGACCAGGCCGATGCGGTCGCCGGGGGAGACGGTGAAGGAAATGCCGGAGAGCAGCAGGCGGGCGCCCGCGCGCAGCTCGGCACCACGAACGGTGATCATAGGGTTACGCTCCGAAAAAGCAAAAGGACACACTTCTGGCGTGGAAGCGGGTCCTCAGCTAGGAAATTCGGGGCGTAGACATGCACCTACCGTAACCGACGCCTCTTGAGCGGCGCATCCGCTATTTCCGCGACTCGTGACGCGGCGGCCTGGTGTGAGCGGGCCTGGTGTGAGCGCGTCAGGTGTGCAGGGGTGGCGGACCTCCATGACGGCCGCGTTGACGCACGTCTGCTTGCTCAAGGCCATGGCCGCGCTTCGCGGGTGATCGTTCCCTATCGCAGGAGGTGGGTGCGGTAGCAGTGCGTGATGTACGGCATGGTGATGTTCTTCGTGCCGGCCAGTGCGGGATGGGTGGCGCAAAAGGTGCGGACCTCGGCGAGGAGGGCTGTGCGCTCGGCAGGCGGTAGGGCGATGAAGGAGCTACCGGAGGCGACCAGATCGAGGAGCTCGGCGTGGGTGAGGTGATTGCACCACTCGACGGTGTGATGCTCGACCGGCGCGAAAGGCCGCTGGATGGCGTCGACACCAACGCCGACGCTGGGAACCCGTGGAATGCCGTGCGGGTGCAGGATCCGGTCGAGGCCGGCCACCCAGTCCGCACGCTCGTCGTGGATGTTCCACACCAGGCTCAAGGTGCCGTTCGGGGTGAGAATACGGGCGACTTCGGGCAAGGCGCGTTCGGTGTCGACCCAGTGCCAGACCTGCGCGGCGACCACGGTGTCCACGCTGTGGTCGGATAGCGGAATGGCCTCGGCGTAGCCGGCCAGCACAGGGACGCCCGGCAGATTCCGGGTGAGCTCGGCGCGCATCTGCTCGTCGGGCTCGACCGCGATGGTGTCCAGGCCGCGTTCGTGGAGCTGCCGGGTCAGTTTGCCGGTGCCGGCCCCAAGGTCCAGGACGCGGCGCGTGGTCGCCGGGACCATCCAGTCGATCGCCTGGGCCGGATACGGGGGGCGCCCGCGCTGGTAGGCGGCCGCTGCGGCACCGAAGGACAGGGCCTGCACGCGGTGGTCGCCGCAGTCCATGCGCCTCTCCCTCATGCGCCATCGAGCGCCCGGATCCCTCGTCGTCGCTGACGCTATTGTCCGGCGCCCCGTCCGCGTACGCCCCCAGGCTGCGCCGAACGGGCGATACCTCCTTTCGCGCGACCGCTGGTCCGCTGTGAGTGGCTGTACGCGAGATGGGGCAAGGCAGTGCGGGGTGAGTCCGCTTGAAGGCTGCCCCTTCGTGCTTGTCTGCACGATGACGGCCGATGGCAACGCCGTGCGTCCAACTGCTCGCAATTTCCGCGGAGTTGTTGGAGTCGATCACGGTTGACCGCTTAGGATCGACGGGCCAAACGCATGGCATGTTCATGTCCATCGCCTGCGAAGGGAATCCATGCAGTTAAAACGCATAACCGTACCCGCTCTCGGAGCGGTAGCCATCCTGGGAACCCTCCTCGCCCCCGTATCCACCGCGGCCGACACCCCGCAGCGGTCCGGGGGCGCTTCTACGCCCAGGACTGTGTCCGCGGCCGTCGCGGTCTCGGACTGCACGGAGCTGGACAAGCGCCTTCCGGCGCTCGCGAAGGCCGCGCAGGACGGGGCCCTGGCGGCGTGCGACGCGCCCGCCGGGGAGAAGGAGGCAGCGGCGCAGCTCCGTACCCCCGCCGCCAAGGAACTGCTGGCCGCCGGCCCCTGCGCGACCGCGCCCAACAAGGGGTGGAAGTTCACCGGCCGCGGCCGGGCCTGCAACCCTGAGTCCCGCCTGATCAACGTGCGGAACGTGCGCACCGGCCGACTCGTCGGGCAGCTCTACTACCTGTCGGTCGGCATGATCGTCGCCAAGAACGACTCCCTGACCTGGGATCAGACGGTTTCGATGAAGAAGACCGGCGGTTGGGGCCGTATCGCCGGCACCAGCGTCTACGGGGTGGGCCGCTGCGCGTCCGCGGACAAGTGCACGACGCTGTTCACGAACTTCCCCATGCAGCGCATGGGCGAAGGGCGTACGAACGAGGGTCAGTGGAAGATGCGGTCCACGATCGACAAGCAGGGCAAGGAACGTGGCAAGGGTCAGAACCGTGCCACGGCCGTCTTCATCAACCCCGGCTGGGTGGGCGTTGCCCAGCATGATCTGACCTCGGCCAGTGTGCGCTGCGACTCCATACGCAACATGGGCCGGGGCGGCGTGGGAGCCGGGTGCGTACTGCCCGAGTACTGGCCCACGATGACGGAGATGAAGCAGTTCCCCTACATCTCCCAGGGCATCCGGAAGGTCCAGCGGGTCGGGCCGCACCACTACGGCCGTAAGACGGGTACGAACCCGAACCCGCTGGTCTACACCTCGAACGCGGCGATCCGGAAGAACAACAACGACGCCGCGTGCCCGTCCTCCCGTCCGCGCCCTCCGGGGCAGACCTGCGACGAGTACCCCTTCGCCTCTACCCTTCAGGGGGCGTCGCGGACGCAGTGGCCGGACTGGGGCTGGCGCTGGGTGCCGAAGAACGAGAACGATCGGCAGGGCTACCAGATCCGCACGTTCTACGACAACAACCGGATCCTCAACGGCGACCGGTTCTGGGTCGACGCCGGCTGACGAGGAACGGGCTGACAAAGGCAGCCGTAGCCGTAGCCGGTAAAGGAAGCTGACACAGGAAGGTGAGAGGACGGCAGATGGCGGCGGTGACAGCACAGATCGAGATCGACCACGGTCAATACCTGTTGGAGGGCGACGCGGGCCCGGTCGACTTCTCCTTCGCCGGGTCCAACGGCCTGGTCGCCTCCGTGGGCCCGGACGGGCATGTCATGGACGGCGGCGTGTGGGGCGTGGTGAGCACCGGGATGAGGTCCGGTTCTCTGAAACTGACCGTAGAGGTGCTGGACGCTCCGCCACTGCCGCCCTCGGCCGCCGAACGCGAGCGGTACAGCGAGATCGTCGAGGTGTCGCTCGCGCTGGACGGCCTGGAGGCCGGAGTGTTCTCCCTGCCGGAGGAGACCAACCCCTGGGAGCCCGACGAGGACGGTGATCAGGAACCCCCCAGGACTGCCCGGGACATTTTCCCGCGCTTCTCCGGGGCCGGCCCGGGACCGTACCGGGTACGGGTCCACGCACGCGGCCGGGACGCCTCCCGCGACGGTGAGGCGGGCGCGGAGGAACACTTGATCCGCGTATGGGCCGCGCCCATCGCCGCGGAGACGGTGTTCCGGGCAACCGACCGGTGCGGAGAGTACTCGGAGGGCAGCGCGGTCGACGGGCGCGTCAGCTCTTGAGCTTGGCGCACCCTCGTGCCGCTTCGTCCGCTTCGTTCTCTCCGTCAGCCGAGCCACTTCCGCTCGAGCGCCATGGCCTGCAGCCGCTCCAGGCTCAGCGGCGGTTCCGGGCGAGTCACCGGGCCGCTCTCCGCATACGAGTTGATCTCGCGGACGAGGACGCGGCGGCCGTCCGGGCGCAGGGTGTCGGCGGTCCAGACGACGGCGGAGCCTCCCTTCTCCGAGGGCTGACGGGTGACCTTGACCCGGGTACCGTCCGGCAGGGTCCGGCTCCGGCAGTCGGCGTCGTCGGTGTCGGACGGGCAGCCCATGTGTTCGGCCAGCGCGTCGGTCATGTCGCTCTGTACGTCCGCCTCGATCATGGACTTGCCGTGGCCGTCGTCGTGGACGAGCTGGACGAGGCCGGTGTCGGTGTGCAGGTCCGTGATCCTGCCGCCCGGTGGCAGCAGGGATGTGAGCACCTCGGCCATGCGCTCGCCGGAGGCGGCCTGCCGCTGGGGCCTGGCGGGTGCGCCGGAAGCCGGGGCGGGGAGGGCTGCGATGGCCTTGCGCCATGCCGGGCTCCGCACGATCGTGCTCAGTTGCTCGAGGGAGAACGCCGGGTCGGCGGTGCCGTCCGAGGCCTTCTCGTCGCCGCCCCCGAATTCCTGGAGGAACAGGTCCGCGCCGTCCGCGGTGACGAGCTCGGCGTACCAGCGCCGCTGGCCCGTGTCGCTGTTGGGGTGGGTGAAGGACCGGGTGGTGTAGAGCATCGAGCCGTCGGGCAGCTTGCGTGCCTCGCACCGGTCGTACGGCCGCACCTGGACGGGCAGGCAGCCGCCCGGCCGGTCGCCGGGACCAAGCCGACCGACGGCGATGTCGAGGCTGGAACTGCCGCGCGCGTCGGAGTAGGTGAGCTTGGCGGTCAGGGCCTTCTTCCCGGTGCCCGTCGAGCCGGTCCCTGACGTGTCGGAGACCGTCCCGTCCTTCGGCAGCAGGCTCTTCAACGTCGTGACCATCTCCTCCCCACTGATCGTCGTGGCGGGTGTCCGCGCGGCGCCGGAGGCCGCGGGCGAGAGGTCCTGAGGGGCCGCCGCGCCGCCGGACCCGCCGGTGCCCAGAAGCGTGCCGCCGAGCGCGACCAGCGTCAGCGCGGCGCACCCCGCTCCCATCTGGAACGCGCGCACCCGGCGCAGCCGGTGGCCCCGCGCGGTGGCGCGGTCGACCAGGTCGGGGGAAGGCGGAGGGCAGGCGCGGGTCGCGTCCTCCAGGGCGGCGGACAGCCGCCGCTCGAACGCGTCGTCATGGTCGTCGAGGGGCATGGGACAGCTCCGTTCGTACGGCTCGTACAGCGGTGACTTGGCAGCGGTGACTCGCACTGCAGTGAAACTGCGGGGAAACCGCGGGGAAGGGGAACGGCGGGGCACGCTAGCGGGCCGCGAGCTCGGACAGCTCGTCGCCGAGCAGCTCACGCAGGCGCTGCAACGCCCGCAGGCTCCGGACACGCACCGCCCCCTGCGAGAGCTTCATGGCCACGGCGGTCTCCTCCACCGTGCGGTCCTCCCAGTAGCGCAGTACCAGCACGGCACGGTCCTTGGCGGCCAGCCGGGCCAGACCGTCCAGCAACGTCAGCCGCAGCTCCGCGTCGTCGACGCGCCCGGCGGCGTCCGGGAACGAATCGCTCGGACGCTCGCTGGAGCTGCGCAGCCGCCGGTGCGACAGGAACGTACGCACCAGCACGGTGTGCGCGTAGGCGACCGGGGAGTGGTTGCGGTTGATCCGCCGCCACGACCGGAACATCTTGGCGAGAGTCTCCTGGACCAGGTCCTCCGCGAGGTGCCAGTCGCCGCCGGTGAGCAGGCACGCTGTACGAAACAGATAGCCGCTGCGCGCGGTCGCGAATTCCAGGTAATCGCCGGGTGCTTCCCCCACCGTGTTCCCTTCCGTGATCTGACGTCACTCCATACACGAGGCGGGGAGAGGGGCACGTTACACACGAGTTTTTCGCGCGTATGCGAAGACCCTGTTGGTGCGCCGTTCGGGCCGGGTTGGCTTCTGGCTGTGGCCGGCGCACAGTGCGCTCCCAGTGCGCCGGTGCACCTCTGTGCGCCCCTAGGGGAGCGCGGTCGTTACGCAAGGTAGCGGGAAGGATGGGAGACGGTGATCTTGCTCGGGCGGCGGAGCTGCGGAGCGGGATGCTGAGTCAGGCAGTCCAGGAACGCCGGGTTGTCTGGTGGGCTGCGTGCCGCCCGGCCCATGGCTAGACGCTTCCGCACGCCCTGCCGTCCCCGGCATGGGGGATGGCCCGCGCACACTGAGTCACCGAGAAACGGAGAACGGCCGTGACACTGACGGAAGCAAACATCGTCCAAGAACTGGAAGCGGCGAGCCAGGTCGGCGATCCGCCCGCCGACGAGCTCGTGTCCGATCTGATCGACAACAGGGAAGTCGATGGGGTCAACCAGCTCTTCCGCACCATCAACACTCTCAAGCCCGGCATGGACCACTCCCAGCTGCCCCCGCGGCTGGCGGACTTCATGCGGGAGGCGGAAGCCGATCCGCCGGGCTGGACCGAGGCGGACGTGAAGGCCGCGGAGGGCTTCTTCGACGAGCACCACGGCGTGGCGTCCATGCTTCAGGGCACCGTCGGACTCATCGGCACCTACCTGTCCCCGACCGGCGCCTACACGCTGCGCTCCACCGGCCGTCTCGGCGGCGTCGAAGGTCCGGGCCGTCGGCTGTCGCAGTCCACACGCCTGTTCCAGGGCATGGGCGACCAGGGCGCCATGCGGGACGGGACGCTGAAGGCGACGGTCACCAAGGTCCGGCTCGTGCACGCCTCGGTGCGGCAGCTGCACAAGAAGAGCGGTGAGTGGGACTACGCCAAGTGGGGCGAGCCGGTCTCGCAGAAGTACACCACCGGCGCCACGTGCGTCTTCAGCGTGCAGATCCTTCAGGCCATGCGCCACCTCGGCATCAATCCCTCGGATGCCCAGCGCCACGGCTTCATGGCTGCCTGGCACTACGTCAACCACTACCTCGGCACTCTCGAGAGGTTCCAGCTGCCCAAGGACGCCGACCTGGTCGACCGGGTATGGACCAAGGTGCGCGACGACGAGTGGAAGAAGACCAATGACGGCGTCTTCATGACCGAGCAGGCCATCAAGTACTACCGGGAACTGCTCATGAAGACGCCCGTGGTGACCGACACGTTCATCGCGATGGTCCGCCAGGCGCTCACCGACAAGTACGCCGACATGGCCGGCGTTCCCAGGAGCCCGCTCGACCTCTTCGCCAAGCCCGCCGCCGCCGGCCATGGTCTCGCCGGCGGTCTGGGCAGCGCCCTGAGCGGTGCCGTCAAACAGACCACCGGCATCGACCCGTACAAGGAGGCCATCGGCGCCGGCAACAAGGTGTTCAACGCGGTCCTGGAGGACGCGGCCACCCACGACAAGGACAAGCAGCCCCAGATGCACCAGGAAATTCACGACGGCCGCTGACGCCGCAGGGCGGGCGACAAGGCCATCGTGCGCTCCTCCGGTCGAACTGTCTGTTCGCCAAGGAGACGTGTGCGATGGCCTGCCCATCGTTCAGGGAGCATCAGCCAACAACGGATGCAGGCCGCGAGCGGATTCCCGCGCACGCCGGGCGGTGGTGACGACGGCGCCGAGGGCGGAGCGGAAGCGGGTGCGGACGGTGGGGCGCGCGTCGGGCGTCCAACGGGGCGGGGTGGCGAGGAAAAGAATCATGCCGTCTACGGTCGCCGGTCGGCGCCGACGGGTCCAACACCTGATCACTGGCCATTTACTACGTTGCTGTTGTTGACTGCTTCACGTGCCGTACGACCTGGAACCGCGTTTGTTGCGAGCCTTCGCCGCCGTTGCCGAGGAGCTCCATTTCACGCGCGCCGCAGCGCGCCTCTACATTGCCCAGCAGGCGCTCAGCCGTGACATCCAGCGGCTCGAGAAAGCCGTCGGTGCCACGCTGTTCACCCGGACCACCCGGGCCGTCTCGCTCACGGCGGAGGGAGCCAGGCTCCTGCCGTACGTTCGGCGTGTCCTCGCCGCGTACGACGAACTGGCCGCGGCGCGGGCGGGAGAGAGCCGGCCGCTGCTCGTCGACGTCGGAGGGCCGGTGTCCACGGGGCAGCGTGTGGTGACCGCGGCGCGGGCAGCGGCGCCCGGGCTCGAGTTCGTCGCCCGCTACCACAGCGGCCTGACCGGCGCGGCCGAGGACATTCTCGCCGGTCGGCTCGACGTCTCCTTCGGCAGGATCGCGGGGCTGGCGCCGGAGGTGCGGGAGCGACTCGATCACCTGCCCGTCCGGCTGGAGCGGATGGCCGTCCTGCTGCGCGAGGACCATCCGCTGGCCGGCCACGACGCCGTGCCGGTGGGGGCTTTGCGGGGCGAGACGGTGTACGCCGGTGCCGGGAACTCCGCCACCGCGGAGTGGACCGATCTCGCCACCCGGCTCTTCGACGGGCACGGGATCGTCATGGCTGAACCGTTCCCCGGGATCGAGGGGGCGGAGGAGTTCGTCCGGGTCGTACGCAAGCGGGGATGGTCGGTCCTGGCGAGCGTCGAGTTCATCGAGGTGCCGGGGATGGCGCTGAGGCCTCTGGTCGAGCCCGTACCCCTGTCGCCGGTGTCGATGGTGTGGCGGCGCGGCCTGCGGCACCCTGGGGTCGACGCGCTGCGGACGGCCGCGCAGGAGCTCGGTGCGGCACAGCGGTGGATGCGGCCCGCGGGCTCGGGATGGCTTCCGTCGGCCGACGCGGAGGCGATGGGAGTCGTGGGCTGAGAGCTGATTGTCGGCCACTCGCCGCTCGCCGCTCGCCGCCCGAAGCCGGAGGCCGCGGTGGATACCGCGTAACCGACAGGAAGTAAACCCAGGAGCCCGTCCGTGGCGTGCGGCCACGGACGGGCCCTGCGCGGTGTACGGGTGATGGTGCCGGGACTGCCGAGCCGCGTCGGCTCAGTAGTACATGAATGTCGCGTACAGGCCGTTGACGTTCTGGGTGAGGAGTTCCCCGGCCCCGATCCCGGCCCCGTTGGCGGCATTGGTCACGTCGTAGGGCGATCCGTAATTGCCCATCCAGTGCCATGTCTTGACCTGCACCTTCGCGGCGGCGCTGGAGCTCACGGTTGCCGGCGTGTTCGGGCCGGGTGTGTCTGCGGCCACCGCGGGAGCGGCCAGGCCGATCAGCATCGCGGCGGGAGCGGCTACCAGGGTGAGGGTTCGAAAACGGTTCATGGTTGACCTCCATGAAAGGCTCAGGCGTTCGAAAAGGGGAACATCCCAGATAACCGTAGGCGACTCCCGCCACGCCTGCCATCCGGGCTGCCCGGTGTGGGTGTCTCCACTGCCTCAGTCGCCAGGCGAGATGCCTTGTATAACTGCTGCATGATACAGATACCTTTACGCTCCTCGACGGCCCTGGCTCTCGCCCTGACCACGGTCCTGGGCTGTGCGGGCATGACTACCGCCACGGCAGCCGGATCACACAGCATGTCCCGTTCCACCTCCTCCGCCCCCTCGGACCGGTCCGTGGTGGTCGGCCTGACGCGCTACGCCCATCCGCTGCGCACCACCGCGCCGGTCGGGCCCGCCGCCGACCTCGACGCGTTCGCCGCCATGACCCGCGGCGCGAACTTCGTCGGGCTCGGCGAGGTCTCGCACGGTTCGAAGGACGTGTTCACCGTCAAGGAGCGCGTACTGCGGCAACTGGTCGAGCGTGAGGGATTCTCCGCCTTCGCCATGGAGATCAACTGGTCGGCCGCCGCCCGGCTCAACACCTACCTCACCACCGGGCGCGGCGACCTGCGGCAGATCATGCGGGAGGAATTCCAGCACGCATACGGCCTGACGAACACCGAGGAATACCTGCATCTGTTCACCTGGATCCGGGAGCACAACCGGGCCGGCGGCCGCCAGGTCCGCCTCGTGGGCATGGACTTCGCCGACGTCAACCCCGAACAGTACGAGCGCGTCCTCGGCTGGACGGGTGAGCACGCCCCCGGACTCCTCCCCGAACTGCAGCGCCACTACGCCGCCCTGCGCGCCCTGCCCGGCGGCGTCGCGACGCGGCTGGAGACGTACATGGGACTCCCACTCGCCGAGCGGAAGAAGATGGCCGACGACGCCGGGGCCGCGTACCGGCTCCTGGAGCAGCACGGCACCACGGACCCCTGGGTGCTCCAGGACGCCCGCGTCGTCTCCCAGATGGCCACCTCGTTCGCCTTCGACAGCGACGACCCCGCCCAGGCCACCGCCGCCAACCGCCATCGCGACCGGACCCTGGCCGAGAACGCCGTCTGGTGGCAGCGGCGGACCGGGGACCATCTCGTCGTCTCCGGGCACGACGGGCACGTCGCCTACGATTCGGCCGTGCCCGCCGTCTTCCCCGTCACCATGGGCGCCGACCTGCGCGAGCTCGTCGGCCGTGAGTACGTCGCCGTCGGCACCACCATCGACAGCGGCGACTACCGCGCCCGCACGGCGAACGGCGAGAGCGCGGTCTTCAGCGTCGCCCCCGCCGCACCCGGGAGCAACGAGTACACCCTTGACCAGGTGCCCCACCGCGACTTCTACATCGACCTGCGCGCGGCACGCAGCGCACCCGGTGTGGGCGCCTGGCTGGACACGGCGCGCCCGACGTACGTCATCCCGGGGCGCCACCCGAACGACCCCACGCCGCCGCTGGCACTGGGCCGCGCCTTCGACATCGTGATCCACCTCCACACGGTGCGGGCGTCGGTGCTGCTGCCCCCGACGAAGTGACGCAAAGCGCGCCGCCGCTCGATGACGTCCCGTCGTCGAGCGGCGCAAGACGCCGAGCCCGGTGAGCGGCCCGGCGACAGTCGAATCGGCCGACGGACCGGCGATGATCAGTCGCGAACCGCCCTCCGGGCCCGAGGGCGGTACAGGCACGTCCAAGGGGCATCAGCGGGGCAGACCACGAGCATTCCGCAGCCGTGCGAAAAACCGTTGGCACCCGGAACGCCGGTACACCTAAGCTGATCTACGTCCAGGTGCGAAGGCAGGACCTACTTCGACTCCACATCGGGAGGTCGCGGGTTCGAATCCCGCCGCCGGTACTCAGGCCGGCGTAGCTCAGGGGACAGAGCGCCTTGTCGGTTCCGCCGCCTCGATCTCTGGACGCAAGACTTCACGCACCTCCCGGTGCGCGGGCCACGGCTACTTCGTTGTGATCGAATTCCATGCCGTGGCCACTTTGAACTCGGGAGGCGCGGCACCGGGGCGTCCGGTGCGCAGGTGACGGTTACTTCCCGGAACAGCGGGTCGCGGGTTCGAATCCCGTCCCAGCCGAGGGCTGGTGTAGCTCAGTCAGGTAGAGCAGCTGTCTACGTACCGTCGCCGACCCCGATCTCGGACGCCCCGGTGTCGTGCTTCCCCGGAGGAATTCGGGGGAATTCACATGGCACGCTTCAACACCCGCACGTCCAAGACGGCCGGCGCTGTCTCGCCCGTGACCACGACCATCGGCACCCGCACCCACCTCGGTGGCAAGGGGCACCTGCGGGACGTCCGGTCCGAGCTGTTCCTGCTCGCGATCGCCAACTTCGTCTCCCAGCAGACCTTCCACGAGAGCGGCACGGGCCGTGACGAGCGGTTCGCCGCGCTCGTGCGCAAGCTCGCCGTCGAGGACCCGGCCTGGACCGCGGGCCTCCTCAAGTGGCTGCGCGGCGACGGCCAGATGCGCACCGCCTCCCTGGTCGGCGCGGCCGAGTACGTCAAGGCCCGGCTCGAGGCCGGCGCCACGGACGGCCCCACGAACCGCGAGGTCGTCGCATCGGTGCTGTACCGCGCGGACGAGCCCGGCGAGATGCTGGCGTACTGGGCCTCCATGTACGGCAGGAATGTGCCCAAGCCCGTCAAGCGGGGCATCGCCGATGCCGTGCGGCGTCTCTACACCGGCCGCAGCCTCCTGAAGTACGACACCGCCTCCAAGGGCTACCGCTTCGGCGACGTGCTCAACCTCGTCCACCCCACGCCCGACCCGGACAGGCCGTGGCAGGGTGACCTCTTCCAGTACGCCCTCGACCGCCGCCACAACCCCGACACCGCCGAGCCGCCTGCCTCGGACCGCACCCTGAGCGCGCACCGCGCGCTGATGGCCGTACCCGTCGAGGAACGCCGCTCCCTGGTCACCGGTCCCGGTGGCGCCGAGCGGCTCGCCGCGGCCGGCATGACGTGGGAGGCGCTGGCGGGGTGGCTGCAGGGCCCGATGGACGCGGCGGCCTGGGAGGCCGTCATCCCCTCCATGGGCACCATGGCCCTGGTCCGCAATCTGCGGAACTTCGACGAGGCCGGTGTCAGCGACGAGGTCGCCCAGCACGTGGCGGCGCGAATAGCCGACCCGGCAGAAGTCGCCCGCTCCCGGCAGTTCCCCTTCCGCTACCTGGCCGCATACCAGCACGCCCCCTCGCTGCGCTGGGCCTACCCGCTGGAGCAGGCCCTCGGCCACTCGCTGACGAACGTGCCCGCGCTCCCCGGCCGGACCCTGATCCTGGTCGACCGCTCCGGCTCCATGTGGGCGCCGCTGTCCGACCGTTCCCAGCTCAACCGCGCGGACGCGGCAGCGATCTTCGGCACGGCCGTGGCGATGCGCGCTGCCGACGCCGACCTCGTCGAGTTCGGCACCAGCAGCGCCCCTGTGGCCTTTCGCCGGGGCGAGTCGGTCCTGAAGGTGCTGGAGCGTTTCGGGGACCTGGGCGGTACCGACACCACGGAGGCGGTGCGGCGGCACTACCGCGGCCACGACCGGGTGCTCATCGTCACCGACGAGCAGGCCTCCTACCACCGTGCGGGCGGTCCGACCGAGCAGATCCCGGCGGACGTCCCGGTCTACACCTGGAACCTCGCCGGCTACCGGCCCGCCCACGGACCGTCGGGTTCCGCCAACCGGCACACCTTCGGCGGCCTGACGGACGCGGCGTTCCGTATGGTGCCGCTGCTGGAGGCCGGCCGGAACGCCCGCTGGCCGTGGGAGGACTGAGTACCGGAACGTGCCGTCGGTGGCAGCAGGGTCAGCCGGGGTCGACCGGTACCGCGCTCGAGCCTGGGCCTGTGCTCCCGGCCGGTCCGGCCGGGAGCACAGGCCGACGGCTACCGGCCGCGCAGAGCCGGAGCCGTCAGAACCCCAGTGCGGGGGCGCCGTCGGTCCTTCGGTCGTAGAGCTCTTGCGGTGCGGACCAGCTGTAGCCGTTGTACCGGGACCACAGGATGTGATTGTCGCTGGCCCCGCGCCAGGCCATGACGAGCTGTCCGTCGGCGCTGCGCGACAAGGCGGGTGCGGCTTCGGTGCGGCGGTCGGTCAGTGCCTGTTGGGAGGACCAGTTGGTGCCGTCGAAGTACGACCACCAGATGAGGGTGTCAGGGCCGGCACCCCGCCAGGCCATCACGGGCGTACCGTCCGCTCCGGTACCCAGGGCCGGTGAGCCGTCCGTTCTGCGGTCGTTGAGCGCTTGCTGCGCGGACCAGCTGTAGCCGTTGTACTGGGACCACCAGATGTGGTTGTCGGCTGCGCCGCGCCAGGCCATGAGGAGTCGTCCGTTGCTGCCGCGTGTGAGGGCGGGTGTGGCTTCGGTGCGGCGGTCGGTCAGTGCCTGCTGGGAGGACCAGTTGGTGCCGTCGAAGTACGACCACCAGATCAGGTTGTCAGGGCCGGTTCCCCGCCAGGCCATTACGGGCGTGCCGTCCGCTCCGGTACCCAAGGCCGGGGATCCGTCGGTTCTTCGATCAACCAGCGCCTGTGGTGCGGTCCACGTGGCACCGTCGTATTGGGACCACCAGATGTGGTTGTCGGCTGCGCCGCGCCAGGCCATGAGGAGTCGTCCGTTGCTGCCGCGTGTGAGGGCGGGTGCGGCTTCGGTGCGTCGGTCCGTGAGTGCCTGCTGGGGGGACCAGTTGGTGCCGTCGAACTGCGACCACCAGATCACGTTGTCCGCCCCCGTGCCCCGCCATGCCATGACGGGCCGGTCGGCGGCGTGAGCGACCCTGGTCCTGGCCTTGTCGGTGGCGTGTGATGTCTGGGGGTGGGCTATCAGCGTGGCGAGCAGTGCGACGACGGCACACAGCGCGAAGCGTGTGCCTCCGCGTGCGGGCGAGCGGGGTATCAGTTGCAGGTGGAGCATCGATGCCTCCCTGGAGACGCCTGTACACGATCAGGTGGGAGTTCGGCCCGAGAGCGTCCGGACTCAGTGGCAGCCCGGCGTGCGGCGAGAACTCTTGGGCGTGGAAGGGGTGGCGGTCCCATCCGCCGGACGACCTTGGCGTGGGACACAGCGCATCGCAAGCCTGACGGCAAAGTCGGCGAATACTGGGTGTCTCGCAGTGGGGCCGCCGCACGGTCGCCCGGTCAGGGCCGTCACTGCCGTCCGTCCCCAGGGCCTGGCCGAGTGGGCTCCCTGCCAGGGCTTCGCGGTGCTCACCGTCGTTGGTGAGCTCGGCCGGCGCGCCTGCCGAGCGTGTCCTCCAGCCAGTCGAAGACGACCTCGCCGTGCTGCTGCGGCGCCATGGGGGAGCAGTGCAGCTGGGTGCCGGTGGCGGCCGTCAGCTTCACGTACTTCTTCGGGCAGCGCAGCTTCTCGTGGAACTCGGCCGGCTGCCCCGGGTAGAACTGCTCGTCCTCGTAGTCCAGAACAAGGGTGGGTGCCTTGATCCGCCCCACCACACCGTTGATGTCGAGCGCCATGATGCGCTGCGCCGGTGTCCAGAAGTCCGTCAGCATTCGGCCGGAGCGGGCGGCGAGCATGGCCTCGACGGAGAAGGGCTCGAGCCGCTTCTCGAGCGTGTAGGCCTGCTGCGGGTTGAGTTCCGGCACGACCTCCTCGTTCCAGATCCGATTGGTCTCCGCCTTGTCGGCGGTGACGATCTCCCGGATCTCCGGAGGGAAGGCGAGCCAGGGCGACAGGGTGCCAGGCATGGCGACCAGGGCCGCGATACGGGGTTCGAAGGCGGCGGCGCGTGGGGCCAGATCACCGGCCATGCTCAGGCCGGTCAGGGCGATCCGCCGGGCGTCGACGTCCCGACGGCGCACCAGCCAGTCCACGAGTGGGGTGACGACACGCTCCCAGCGGGGGGTGAACGTCAGCTGGTCGACGAAGAGCAACTGGCCCTGGCCTGGGCCGTCGTAGACAAGGGCGTTCCAGTCCCGGTCCAGCGCGGTGGAGACCCCGTAGGTCCACATGTCGACGTTCTGGCCGTCACTGCCGTTGGTGAGGATGAC
Source organism: Streptomyces sp. C36 (assembly GCF_040932295.1). Lineage (NCBI taxonomy): Bacteria > Bacillati > Actinomycetota > Actinomycetes > Kitasatosporales > Streptomycetaceae > Streptomyces > Streptomyces sp. C36. The sequence goes on from NZ_JBFQGI010000001.1 coordinate 1,098,292, forward strand.
GGTCGGGCGCGGCTTGCCGGAGTCGTCGGGCCTGAAGAACCACACCGGAAGGGACGTCTTCTTGTCGTATCGCACGATGTCCGTCAGCGCGGCCGGCTCACAGAGCCGGGCGAACGAGTCCCAGGCGTGCCGCCCGGCGAGGTAGAGCTTCTTCTCGTCGCCGGGGTTGTCGGAGCCGAGGACGAAGAACAGCGCCTGCGCGTAGTACTGGGCCGCCCGCAGGAAACGCCACCTGCGGGTCTCCTTGTGGTTCCCGGCCGTGGCGACGAGTCGGTCGCCCCAGCGCCGGAACTCCGCGGTGTACGTCTGCGCGCCGAGCCCCGCGGCGTTGATCGCGTTGACCGCGCTGAGCACCTCGCCCACCTCACCCGCGCCCATGCCGGAGCCGCCGAGTGCCATCAGGGCACTGAAGTTGAACAACTCGTCCGCGAAGAGCCTCATGGCTCCGGGAGCCGGGGACGACACGGGTGACGGGCCGGCGCCAGGGCTGATGCCGGTGCCGGGGCTGGTGCCGGTGTCGGGAGTGGGCGTGGCCCGGGCCGACGTGGCAGCCGCGACGACCGCTCCGGTGCCGGTGGCCAGCCCCGCGGCGAGCGCGCCACGCCGGGTCGGCCCGTGCGGACGGGAGGGGAGGGTAGAGGGCATGGGGGAGCGCTCCGGACGGGATTGCCGCACGCGGCGGACGGTCTTCGACAAGCACCTGAACGTACGAGCGGCGCGCTCGGCCCGCATCCCGCCACACCCATGACTCCTCCTAATGGCGGGAGACGAGGCGGAAGCCCGGGCCCAGACACGGCCCCTGCTTGTTACGGGGGCAGCGCCCGGCCGCCCCGCGCGACCGACCAGAACCGGCCGCCGTACGTCCCGGTGGCCTCATCCGGCTCCCCGGCCCCGGAGCACCACGTCACCACGGTTGCGTCTGCCCGATGGAGCTCCCGCGGTCCCGCCGTGGCCCTTCCGCGCACGCGATGCTTGCCGCGCTGTTCCGGGCCGGACGTCCGCATATCGGTGTACGGCAGAGGCGTCCGGGGCCGCCCGGGCTACGAGGAACGATGCCGGAGCGTCGACACGGGCGCGGCCACGGACCACCCGCACCCCAGTGGCGGACGGCGACGAAGTCCTGAACGAGACCTGGGCGTCGCACGTACCACACCTCGTACCGAAGCGGAACCATCCCGTCGGCCCGGTGTGCGGAGGAGTGGAGGCGACGGCCGGAACATGTCGTACCGTTCTCGGTCGGCCTCGCTCGCATGGCGCATACCGGCGGCATGCACCGACCCTGGCCAGGGTGCCCGCCCGTCGGCGCAACCGGTGGGAGCGCTTCCCGCCCACGGGAGGAAGGAACCGGTCCGCAGGGGCATGGAGCCGCCGGGTCGTCCCCGACCGTCACCGCCGTTCCCGGTGTCCCGGGGCGGGCCGGAACACCACGTGCGACGCGCGGGACATCCGGCAAGGCCTGTTTCCCGTCACGCCCCACGAGGCCGCATACGCCGCCCCGCGGGCTCGCCTCGACCGGAAACAGCACTATCCGTCGTTCTCGTGGCCCATGAGACTCACCGCCGTGAGGCGGGGCGCAAGCCCGGCCGCACCGATCCATCCCGGATCCGATCCCGCTACGGGTCGAGTGAGGAGTATGTGATGTACGCGAAGCTCACGGAACTGGGCAGCCGCCTGCTGGGGAAGTTCGTTCCCGAAGTGGACGCGGCCGCCGCTGAAATCCTCTCCTGCGGCAACTACCCGGCCTGCTGGCAGTGCAGCGAGAAGTGCGGCTACAACGCCCCCTGCTGGGCCTGCTGCAACTCCCGCGGCTGCCCGACGATCGTCTGTCAGTGCTGATGACACCGGTCGCCCGGAGAAGACCCGCACCACTGCCTCACCCCTAGCCGGTTGAACGGCACCACAAGGTGACGACCGGCGACAACCGCCCCCGACCGGAACGGGAGCGACACGGCGACAGCCGGAGGAGGAGAACCGGTGGGATATCTGGCGCTCGGCATCCGCTGTCTGATCGGCGCGGTGTTCCTCGCCTCGTCCGTCGGCAAGACGGCGGGGCCAGGGGCGTTCGACCGGTTCGTGTCCTCGGTGGACGGCATGCGCATCGTGCCCCCACGCTCGTCCCGGTCGGTGGCTCGGTGGGTGGTGGCCGCCGAGGCCGCCGTGTGCGCGGCTCTCATCACGCCGCTGCCGGTGGCCGCCGTCGCCGGATTCGTGCTCGCGGCCGCCCTGCTCGCGGTGTTCACGGCCGGCATCGCGCTGACCGTGCGGCGGGGCACGCGAACACCCTGCCGATGTTTCGGAACCTCGGCGAGCGTCCTCGGGCCGAGACACCTCGTACGCAACCTCGCGCTGGCGGCCATGGCGGTCACCGGCGCGATCGCCGTGACCGCGGGCGGCGGCACCGCCCCGGCCGGGGCCGTACTGGCGGCGTGCACCGGCCTGCTCCTGGGCGGGCTCGTCGCCGCGCTCGACGACATCCTCGACCTGTTCCGCACGTCCCGTATCCCTGCGAAGCCATGAATCCCGGAGGAGACGACCCCATGCCCGTCCTGACCGCGGCAGTGGTGCTGGTGGGACTGCTCTGCACACTGGACCTGGTCCTCACCCTGGGGGTGATCAAGAGGCTGCGGGAGCACACGGCGATGCTGACCAAGGTCGCCGACGGAGGCGCCCCCGGCAGACCTCCCGTCATCAAAGTGGGGGAGCGGGTCGGCGAATTCAGCGCCGTCTCCGCCGACGGCGAGGCGCTGACCCGGGCATCGCTCTCCGGTGACACGCTCGTGGCGTTCTTCTCACCGAACTGCGGACCGTGCCACGAGATGCTCCCGAAGTTCGTGGAGTACGCCCGGAACGTGCCCGGCGGTCGCGAGCAGGTGCTGGCCGTGGTGGTGGGTACCGCCGACCGCGCGCGATCGCAAGTCGCCGAACTCGGCCCGGTCGCCCGCGTCGTGGTGCAGGAAGGCAGCGACACCACCGTGACCGACGCGTTCCAGGTCTTCGGCTTCCCCACCCTGCTCCAGGTCACCGCGGACGCCGCGGGGCGGCCCGTGATCGCACGCAACCATGTCGACCTGGACGCGCCCGTCGTAGCGGCATGAGCGGGCAGGACCACGGAGGGCCGGACCGCACCCCGGGACCGAGTCCAGGCCCGGGACCGAGTCCAGGCCCAGGCCCGAGTCCAGGCCCAGGCCCGAGGCCCGGCCCCGCCGGCCCCCGCCCCCGCGCCGACGCGGCGGATCTCGCCCCCGGAGGGACCACCAGCCCCGCGGCCGTGGCGAGGCGGATCGCCGCGGCTGCCGCGCTGGTGGCGAGCGCGTCCCCCAGCGCTCTGGGGCTCTACCTCGTCCTCACCCTGGTCGCCGGGGGCCTCCCCGTGATCACTGCCTGGCTGACCAAGCTGCTTCTGGACGGGCTGGGATCCCACGCCCCGCTCGCCGACCTCGTCGGCGTGGGCGCCGGACTCGCCGCGGCGGGCGTCGTCCTCGCCGTGACACCTCAGGCGAGCCAGTACCTCCGGCGCGAACTCGACCGCAGGGTGGGGCTATTGGCCGACGACCGGCTCTTCCGCGCGGTCGAGGGCTTCGCCGGACTGGGCCGCTTCGAGAACCCGCGTTTCCTGGACCGGCTGCGGCTGGCCCAGGGCTCCGGCGGCGGCACCCCCAACCAGGCCGTGGACGGGGCGGTCGGCATCGCCCGCGGTGCCGTCACGATCGGCGGGTTCCTCGGCTCCCTGTCCGTACTCAACCCGTGGATGACCGCTCTCGTGCTGGGCGCGGCCGTGCCCACCTTGGTCTCCGAGGTCTCCATGGCACGCCGAAAAGCGCGCGTATTCTGGGAGATCGGCCCGGTCGAGCGACGGCAGATGTTCTATGGCGAACTGCTGTCCAGCGTGGAAGCGGCCAAGGAGATCCGACTCTTCGGCATCGGCGGATTCCTGCGCGCGCGGATGCTCGCCGACCGGCGCACCGCCGACGCCGCCAAACGGACGGTGGACCGGCGAGAGGCCCTCGTCATGGCAGGGCTCGGACTCCTCGCCGCGCTCGTCTCCGGCGGCGGGCTGTTGTGGGCGGTGACCGCCGCGCACTCCGGCACCCTGTCGGCCGGCGACGTGGTGATGTTCGTGGCGGCCGTGGCCGGAATCCAGGGTGCGCTCGCCACCCTCGCCAGCGAGGTGGCCCGCTCCCACCAGGCGCTGCTGATGTTCGACCACTACCTGACGGTCACGAAGTCCGGACCGGACCTCCCCGTGCCCGCCGCACCCGTACCCCTCCCGCCCCTCTCCTCGGGTATCGAGCTGCGAGACGTATGGTTCCGCTACTCGGAGGAGCACCCGTGGGTGCTGCGCGGGGCGAACCTTCGCCTCGAACACGGCCGGGTGCTCGCCCTCGTCGGCCTCAACGGCGCGGGCAAGTCCACCCTCGTCAAACTCCTGTGCCGCTTCTACGACCCCGAACGCGGCGCGGTCCTGTGGGACGGTGTGGACATCCGCACCGTCGACCCGGCCGACCTGCGACGGCACATCGGAGCGGTGTTCCAGGACTATATGCACTACGACATGACAGCCGCGGAGAGCATCGCCCTCGGCGACCTCACGGCGCTCGGCGACCGCCCGCGTGTCGAGGCGGCCGCACGGCGCGCGGGGATCCATCCCCGACTGGCTGCCCTGCCCTACGGGTACGACACCCTGCTCTCACGGAGGTTCTTCATGGAGTCGGACAAGGACGATCCGGAGACCGGAGTGGTCCTCTCCGGCGGTCAGCTGCAACGACTCGCCCTCGCCCGCGCGTTCCTCCGCGACCGGCGCGACCTGATGATCCTCGACGAGCCGTCGGCCGGACTCGACGCCGAGGCCGAACACGAGATCCACACCGCACTGCGGCGCCACCGCGGCCGGCGTACGAGCCTGCTCATCTCCCACCGGCTCGGTGCCGTACGAGACGCCGACGCCATCGCCGTCCTCGAGGACGGCCGCGTCGTGGAACAGGGCACGCACGCGGAACTGGTCGCCTCCGACGGCCGCTACGCCCGCCTGTTCGCCCTCCAGGCGGCCGGCTATCGCTCAGATCGCGCAGATCGCTCAGTCGACGGAGCCGAGGCCGAGGACACCGCCGGGACCGAGCCCGCCCCCACGGTCACCGGGGAACCCCGGTGAGGGCCGCCCTGGCGGCGGCGGCCGGCGCGGCGCTCGTCGCCGCCACCGCCACGCTGGTGCTCACACGCGGACTGGTCGTGGTGACGGTCCGCGGCGCGAGCATGTCCCCGGCATTCGAGGACGGCGACCGGGTCCTGGTCCGGCGCGGCTCCCGACCGGCCGTGGGCCAGGTGGTCGTGGCCGAACACCCGGCACCCGGCGGAACCTGGCCGGACCCGCCCGTCCCGCCCGCGGCCGGCGCGACGGCCGTCCACGGACGCGCATGGCTGATCAAGCGCGTAGCCGCCGTCCCCGGCGACCCGGTCCCCCGTCACCACGTCCGCTCCCTGGCCACCACTCCGGAACGCCACGTGCCGCCAGGCCGGCTGGTTCTCCTCGGCGACAACAGCGGCATCAGCTATGACTCGAGGGAGGTGGGCTACTTCCCCCTCGAACGCGTCCTGGGCACGGTCATGCGCAGGCTGACCCGACCGGTGAGGACGATGACGGAACGCCGGCGCACCATGCCGAATCCGTGAGTGCCTGTTGGAATCCCCTGGCGCTGGGAGCTGGGCAGATCGTCCCGCCGGCGTCCTTCACCGCCCTCGCCTCCGGACCTGTCAGGCCTTCTCCAGGGTCCGCAGCGCTTCTATGAGCGCCCGGCCTTCCTCGTAGACCGGTTCGAGCTGTTCGATCAGGCCCTGCCGGACCTGGTTCTCGGGGTTGGCGATGCGCTGCCGTACGAAGTCGCGCGTCTGTTCCAGTTGCTCCCGGTACTGCGCCAGATTGTTGCTCAGGTGATCGATGACGTCGGTGCCCTGGACACCGGCGGAGAGCGCGAACTGTTCCTTGACCGTTGCGACTTCGATGTCGATGGAGCTGATCCACTCCTCCTGAAGGGCCTGGAGCGAGCTGATCTTCTTCTTGCGGTACTGGATTCCCATGAAGACCATCGCGGCCGTGCCCGCGACGAACCCGGCGGGAGGGAAGACGGTGCCGGCCGCCGCCAGACCGTACAGCCAGGTCCCGCCCGCGGCGACGGGGGTGACGATGCCGACCAGGGCCGCCGCACGCTGGACCACGTCCTGGGCGCTGGTCGCGCGATGCGGCCGCTGGGGCAAGGACAGATCGTTCACGTCGAAGACGGAGTCGGGAAGCCGTCCCGCGAGGTCCTTGTCACCGAAGACGTGCTCCACGGCCTGCACCACGTCCTGCTTGAACGCCTCGAACTGCTCGGTCCACAGCGTTGCCGGACCGGTCGGGGCCTCCATCCACGCCCGGAGCGCCTGGGACTTCGACACCTGGACCTGGTTCGCCCTGGCCAGCTTGCTGACGTCGGTCTGCCTGATGGTGGAGTCCAGCGCGGTGTGCAGATGGGCGGCCAGGCGGCCGAACGGCCGGACGGCCCGCCCGATGCGGGTCTGGAGCTTGCGCTCGAGCTGCTCGCGCAACTGCGGCAGCTCCCGGTCCAACAGCGCGAGCCGCTGCTGCTGGGCGTCCAGCAGTTCCTTCAGCCCGTCGACCTCGAGCCGCTCGGCCCGCAGCCGGTCCTCGATCACCCGCAGCCGGGGAACGAGCAGGACACGTGCTTCGGCCGCCACGGCGGCGATGTGCCGGGTACCGGTTCCGGTGCTGATCAGGTCCTCGATCGCCTGACGCAGCGTGTCCATCCGGCTCTCCGCGCGGTACCGCCGTGCGGGCGCCTCGGCCTCCTCGGCCTCGAGCTTGGCCGCACGCGCCTCCAGGGCGGGGGAGACGGGGAGGAAACCCTCGCCTATGAAACCCAGGTCCGGTTGGCCGTCGGGGAGGGTGAAATTCTCCCGCAGGTAGCTGTTGTTGCGGGCTATGGTCGCCTTCCACTCGACGACATTGCGCAGATCGAGGTTCGACGCCGAGTCGATGGCGGTGACCACCCACACGACCCGCTTCCCGGAGAGCAGATAGTGCTCGTAGAGGAAGCGGATGAGGTCGAGGTCCCGCTCCGACAGCGTCCGGCTGGCGTGCGAGACGTACATGAAGCAGTCGGCATCGGCCATCGCGGCCCTGACGATCATGTCGTGGACGGGGTTCGGGGAGCCGTAGCCGGGCAGGTCGTAGAACTTCGCAGGAAGCCTGGCGTCCGCCAGGAGCACCTCGACCTCGGCGACCTCACGGCCCCGGTGCTCCCTGAGCCGGTCGGTGACGTCCGCGTCCTGCATCGCGTACGCCGCGACCACGGACGGGGCCGGGGAGTTCCCGACGTCCTCCCACTGGCCGTCGGCGGAGTCGGTGAAGCGCACCCGCAGATAGCCGGTCCCGGACGCGTCGACCGTGGACTGGACGTCCACCGGCACCACGCTCGCCGGACAGGCCGTGGTCGGCACCGGCGAGGACGGCAGCAGTCCCACGAACTTGTCCGCCGTCTGGCCGTCGGCTGTCTGCACTTCGACCAGTTCCAGACCGCCCTGCAAACCGCTGAGCAGGAAGCTCTTGCCGGATGAGAAGGCCCCCAGGAGCGCCACGTTGATCAGGGTCGAGGCCGCACGCGTCCTCAGCCGCTTGACGGTCGAGGCTTCCCCGCGTAATTCCTCCGGCCATTCTCCCGGAACCTCGGGGAGGGCGGCCGCATCGCGCAGCCACGCCTCGGACCGGTCGAGAACATCGCGCAGTTCACCGCGCGTTTCGTCCACATCCCTTGGCACAGTCACGCCACCGGTATAGCCCTTGGCCGAAGAGCGACGTGGCCGATTCGGTAACCTCGACCCCGTTCCGTTACCTTGGCCCCGGCCGGCGTGCCCGGCACCTGACGCAACGCTGTTCACAGTGTGGGCGGCGTCCGGGAGTGGGCCAGGTGATGAGCGACCGCCGGCTCTCACTGCTGCGCCAGGGCTCGCCACCTGTCCGTGAGGAAGCTCCGGCGATAGCCTCGGGGCGACCTCGGAAGAAGGGGGCCGGCGATGTCCGGTGGGCGGGAGCGGAAATGCGGCGCCTGCAACGGCGATGCGGTGACCGAGAAGGAACAGCACTCGGTCGAGCTCGACGAGAACGGCAACCAGGTCGCCGTCACCCACAGGTTCGTCTCGGCCTGCTCACACTGCAGCGGTACGGGGACGGAGAGCTGATGAGCACGAGCGAAGAAGCGGCCGGGGAGCAGTCGACGATGCGCCCGGTGTTCACCTGCATGGTCTGTGGTTGTGTCTACCTGCCGCCGAAGTCGATGGAGTACCCGCGGTCGGGCGCGAAGGCCTCCCCGCTGCACTGCGGCAGCGAGCGGTGCCGGCGGCAGTGCGCGGCGCTGCCCGGGCGGCTGCGGGCCGTCATGGCGAAGGCCGCATGGGCGCAGGCCGAGCGGTGGCTCGACCGCGACCTGTCGGGCCTGCCCGAGCGGGCTCGGGCCCGTACGGGGAGGGCGCGCCCGGGTGGCAGGCGATCGAAGCTGCGCTGAAGGCCTGCTCCCCGCGCATGCGGGATGGTCCCCGGGGCGCCACCGAAGTGGGACCACCGGCCACTCACCAGGGAATCTGACGCCCCTGGTGAGTGAGGGTGAGGGTCAGGCAGCCGATCCAGTCGCCGCCGCCGGGGTACTCCCAGTTGGCGGCATCGGCCAGGACCTTCGGCAGTTCTTCACGGGCAAGGGGCGCGCCGGCCTGGATACCACGCCGCCCGTCCGGAGCCGCCAACGGAATCACGCGGCACACCTCGATCCATCCCCTGTCGACGAGCGGAAGAAGGACGCGGAGCAGTTCTTCGGGCGCGGCCGATGCGAGCGGCTCGTCCAAGTCCCCGCGCACGCCGGGCAGGATGTCGATCTCGAACGCGTTGAGCATGAAGGCGCTCTCCGCAGCAGGCAACGGCTCAGAGGTGTTCATACCAAGATCGTCGCACCTGCGTGTACGGAAACCTGCCGGCCGAGGAACGGCAGAGCCGCCACCGCTACGTGCGCCTGGCGGGTCCGCACGTAGCCGAGCCCACCGCGGTCAAGGGCTTGATCGGCCACTAGAGTCACCTGCATGGCAGCACCAGTACTTCAAGCGATGGAAGCGGACGGAACGACCTGGGACGACCCGTCCGAAGAACAACTGCACGACTTGCTGGCCGACATGAACCTTACGTGGCGGTTTGTCGTCGTGCGGCGGCTCGACGTGGAACCTGCCGACCAGCACTTCATGCAGGTCCGTCTCAACGACGACCTGAGCTATCAGGTGGAGTACCGAGAGGGAGGGCCGGACAGGCACTTCCAGGCATGGGTACCCCGCGAGCACGAGACCTTCGCCGTAGAACCTGTGGCTGAGGTGCTTCAGGCCTGGGCCTACGGGCGACCCGGTTGGCGTGAGGCTCTTCCCTGGGTCCCGTGGTCACCCGTAGCGTGAGGCGTCCGCCACCATCCCCTCGTGGCCATGCGTTGATGATTGCGACCGGGACAGTCGCTTCGTAGCGGAATCGGCGGACTCAGCGGACGTCACGGGCTGCCGCGCAACCGGCGGCGGGGGCTACGTCCGGCCGCGGCGGTCGCGGCTTCTCTCGCTCGGTAGCCCGGGCGGGGGGCAGCAAAGATGCCGGTAGCAGGCCAAGGGCCGCGAATCCGGCCAGGATCAGCAGCGTGAAACCCATCGTCGGGGCGGACGCTGCGACCCTGTCCGGGGAGCCGTCCGAGGTCACGCCGGCGGCGACGGCGATGCCGAAGGTCGGCCCGATGTTCATGGCGGTTTGCTTGAGTCCGCCGACGACCCCGGCGTAACCGGGTGGGGCGTCCCCGACGACGGTCCCCGTGGCGGTGACCATTACGGTGGCCCACCCCGCGCCGAGCACTGCGAAGGTCGCGCCCATGGCCATCCACGTGCTCGTCGGTCCCAGCCGGGACAGCCCCGCGATACCCAGGACGACAAGAGCCGTACCGGCGATCGCGCTACGGCGCGGGCCGTACCGGCGCAGTGCGATAACGGCGACGGGTGAGCCGAGGACCATGAACGCGGTCAGCGGAAGGACGCGCAAGCCGCAGGCGAGGGGATCGAGGCGGAGTACGTCCTGGAGGTAGAACGTGGCCGTGAACAGCGCACCGAACATGCCGGCGCCCGTGAGCAGAAGCATCACCATGGACGCCGCCACCGGCACGGACCGCGCCACCGCACGCGGCACGATCGGACACGCGCTGCGTCGTTCGTGCGCGGCGAGCACGACTGCGAGGCCCACGACGGCGACGAGTCCGAGCAGCGTCGGCACGGTGGTCCACCCGTGCGCCGGTACGCCGGCCAGGGTGTGGACCAGGATCGCGAGCGTGATCGCGAGCAGGGCCGCGCCCGTGAGGTTGAGCCGCTGGGGGCCGGTGCGTTCCGGCGCCGGCGGCCGGACGGCGAGGGTGAGTGCGGCGATCAGGAGTGCGATGGGGGCGTTGATCCAGAACACGGCACGCCAACCCAGATGCGCGACAAGGACACCTCCCAGTACCGGACCGGCCCCCGCGGCCACCGCGATCGCGCTGGTCCGGATGGCGACCGGCCTGCCGAGCCGGTCCGCCGGGTACGTCAGCCGCAGCAACGCGAGTGTCGCCGGCTGGAGCAGAGCGCCGAACACGCCCTGCGCGACGCGCAGGCCGATCACCCAGCCGACCCCTGGCGCGAGCGCGATACCGCCCGAGGCGGCCCCGAAACCGAGCACGCCGACGAACAGCAGCCGTCGGTGCCCATACCGGTCCCCGAGGCGCCCGGCGATGACGAGAAGCGCGGCCACGGCGAGCAGATAACCCGTGCTCGTCCACTGCACCTGCGCCACGCTCGCGCCGAGGTCATGCTGCAGATTCGGCTGCGCGACCAGCAGCACCGTGCCGTCCAGCGCGACGAGCATCGCGCCGGCCACGCAGGCCAGGAGCGCAACGTGCCGCTGCGCGGGGGCGATCACGAGGTCACCGGGCCCAGGTGAGCGTCCAGCACCGCCGCGACGAGCCGGTCGAGCCGGTCGAGTCGGTCGCCACGAGGTGCGGCGCCGGGCGGTTCGGTGCCGAGGATGAGCTGCAGGCTGCCCCACGTCCACAGTTGGGCGACGCCGTGCAGGTTCGCCCACAGAGCGGCGGCCGTCACGGCAGGCGGGGGAGCGGCCGTGCCCGGCCCGCCGGCCTTCGCGGTGCCCTGCTCCGCCCGGCACTGGGCGACGAGGGCGACGAAGTGCTCGAACAGAGGGAGGGTCGATTCCCGAAGCCGTGGCCCGTCCGATGCCTGTTTCTCGCTGTCGAGCAGGTCGTGACGGAACATCAGCTCGAACATTCCACGGCACTCCAGCGCGTACCCGACGTACACCCGCGCGGCCGCTTGCAACTGAGCCCTCGGCGACGCCGTGTCGGCGACAGCCGCCGCGAACCGGGCCCCGAGGTCTTCGAAGCCGCGCCGGGCGATCGCGGAGAGCAGGGAGTGGAGTGTGGGGAAGTACCGACGCGGAGCCCCATGCGACACCCCCGCGCGACGGGCGATCTCGCGCAGCCCCAACGACTCCGAACCCGTGGTCGCCACGAGTTCCACTCCGACGTCGATCAACCGCTCCCGAAGGGAGTTCTCGCTTTCCATAGACGCTGTCTACCCGATGGAGGTAGACAGTGTCTACCTCGCGCGCTGTCGGGGCGAGGTCGACACGCAATGGCGGGCGACGGTGTCGGCGAAGGCCCGGGCGAGGGGGGTGAGGGCGTCCCAGCGGCGGACGGCCCAGCCGACCGGGAGCGGCGGCAGGTCGGGGAGGGGTACGAGGCGGAGGGGGCCTTCGCCGGGTACCTGTCGGCCTGGCAGGGCGGGTATGACGGCCCGGCCGAGTCCGAGTTCCGCCAGCAGGAGGGCGGTGTCCCAGTCGGCGACGCTGGTGTCGGAGTCGGTCTGGATGCCCAGCTCGGCGAAGGCGACGTCGAGGCGGGCACCTGAGGTGGAGTTCCGGGGGAGCCGTATGAGGCGGATGCCGGTGAGGTCGGCGGTGCCGACGCGAGGGCGGTCGGCGAGCGGATCGTCGGCACGGACGGCCAGCACCCAGGGCAGGTCGACGACGGGGTGCTGTTCGATGCCGCGCACAGGATCGCCGATGGTGACCCAGGCGAGGTCGAGTTTGCCGGCGGCGAGGGCGTCGAAACACCGGCGACCGGATGTCTCCGTCCGGAACTCCAGGCTCACCTTGGGGTAGCGCTGCCGGAAGGCGACGACGGCCTCGGACATGAAGTGCCGTACGGTCGTGCCGCCCGTGGCGACGCGCACGGAGCCGCTGTCGCCGTTGACGAGGTCTCCGATGCGCCGCAGGGCCAGGTCCAGGCCGGCAAGGCTGTCGGCGGCGGCCTCCTCCAGGACGCGCCCCGCCTGAGTGGGCACGACACCCCGCGGCCGGCGCTCCAGAAGGCTGACGCCGGTCTCCCGTTCCAGCCGCTTCACATGCTGGCTCACCGCCGACTGTGTGCACTCCAGCTCCCGGGCGACGGCGCTGAGGTTTCCCGCTCGGCACACGGCCACGAAGACGCGAAGGTCGTCCAGAGTCATACACCCAAGCTACAGCTTGGATATGACGATGAATCCCCAGGATTGACTGGGGGTCAGGACGCCGGGGAGGATCGGTGCAGGGCCCAGGGCGGCAACCCGTCCGGCGTCTTCGCGGTGTCCGGACCAGGCGAAGGCACGGACGGGTGCCGACCCGAGCGCAGGAAGGACACCGCCATGCCTGCTTCCTCCTTCGCCGCCGACCAAGCCACCGCGCTCCTGCGCGAACTCGGTGCCGCGGCCATCGCCCATCCGGGCGGCACTCTCCTCGCACACCTCCAGCGCGTCCAAGGGCAACTCGCCGCATGGGGTGCCCGCCCCGCGCTGCAGCTCGCAGGCCTGTGTCATGCGTTCTACGGCACCGACGGCTTTCCCGCCGCCTTGCTTACGCCGGACCGTCGCACCGAACTCGCGATGGTGATCGGCGCCGAGGCCGAAGCCGTCGTGTACCTCTACGCCTCGTGCGACCGGAAGGCCACCTATCCGGCCTTCACGGCCACCGACGCCGCCTTCCGCGACCGATTCACCGGCCGCGTCCACGCTCCGGAATGGCAACTGCGACGAGACTTCGCAGAGTTGTCCGCCGCCAACGAACTCGACCTCGCCGGCATCGATCCTTTCTTCCGCGAGACGTGTGGACTCGAGCTCCTGGCCCTGTTCACCCGCTTCCGCCCCATGCTGAGCCGATCCGCCTGGTCGGCCTGCCGCACGGTGCTTGCTCCTGACTGGTCGACGTAGCCGCTGTCCGCCGCGATCCGGGCCGCGCTTTCGCGCTACTGCACGGTAAGTTCCGTGCGTGTCCCTGAATTCGAACAACCGTCTCCCGTCGCGGCGGACTCTTCTCCTGACCGCGGCCGCGGGAGTCCTCGGCGCCGGTGGCTACACCAGCTGGGAAATGCAGCGGGACAAGGACGTTCCCGCCCCGCCGCAGCGCACAGCGCTGTGGTCCTTCACCGCACCGAGGAAGCTGAATCCCTACGGCACGAGCAGCGACGGGCGCTGTCTCTTCGTCACCACCGACCAGCCTGGCGGCCTCCTCGCCGTGGACACCGCCACCGGCCGCAGCCGATGGGACAAGCAGGTCGGAGTCGGGTACTGGAACCCCAGTGGGGTCACCGTCGCGAGCCGCTGGTCACCCAGCACGCCGGCCGGGTGTTCGTCACCTCGGCCCTGGAATTCGGATCCGACAGCGTCCTCGGCCTGGGCGCCTACCGCGGCTACGTCCTGGCCGTGTCCGCGGACACCGGCAAGCAGCTGTGGCGGGTGGACCGCACGACGAGGTGCTCGTCACGTCCCTATGTTGCCGGCGACGACGTGATCGTGACCCATGCGGGGAACATGTGGTCCTACGACGCCCGCACCGGCAAACCCCGGTGGCAACTGCCCGCCACCTCCATCACCATGGCCGATCCGTACATCGCCTCAGGCGTCCTGTACGCGCTGTCCTCGGAGGGAATCCAGGCCATCCGACTGTGACCGCGCTCCTCCTGCCGGCCGTCGAACGGATTCCTCGAGCTGGACGAGGTCGCAGGCCGGCCCGTAGCGGTGGCGAGGCAGAATCAGGAGCCGGCCCCCGTCACGGCCGGACGTGGGGCGATGTGACCTCTACCAGGCGCGGGGGGTCGAAGCACCAGCGCAGCCACAGCACTGACTCGATGTCCCAGAACGGCGCCGCGGCCAGACCGTCCGCCACCAGGATGCGGAACCCCTGGGCCGCGACGATCGCGCGCAGCGTCATATGCACCCCGGGGAAGTCCCGGGCGACCTTGGCCCAATCGGGGTAGACGTCGTTGCCGCGGACGAGCGGATAGCGACCGACGAAAGCCGCCCAGTCGCCCGCGCCGCCGATCTCCAGGACATCGGCGGCGGGATCGGTGACCGGCAACTGCCACGTCTGCCAGGGTCGGGGATGGAGACTCGAACCCAGGTCGAGGTACATCCGCCACATGCCCGGCCCGTCATGCCGCGCTGTGCGGGCGCTGCACCTGGCCGTCACAGCGGATCACCGCGGACGCGTCCGCGTCCGAGCCGGACTTCCCGGCTTCCGCGTTGCCCTCGACGGGCCCCTGCCCGGCGGGCGCGGTCGCCGGAGCGGACGGGTCGGGGGCCGCCGCTCCTCTCGCCGCGACGGGGGAGGTGCCGCCGATGAGCGCCACGATCGCCATCGACGCGGCGGAGTCGGCCTGTGTGCCGTCCCTGCGCCGCGGCGGGCCGTACCCGGGGCCCGGGTATCGGCAGAACGACCGATGTGCCGGAAGGATCTTGGAACCTACGTTGGCCGCATGCAGTCACCGAACACACCCAAGCCGATCGAGACCGGCGACACCCCTGAGATCACACGCATCCTGGCCCGCGCATTCGGGGACGACCCGATGATGCTGTGGTTCTTCCCCGACGAAGATGGGCGTGAGGAGCGTCTTGCCGAGTGGTTCGACGTCATGCTCACGCACAAGTACGGCCCACTTGGTCACTGTGAACGCACCGACGCGGCAGCGGCCTTCTGGACACCGCCCGGTACGGCCGAGCAGCACCCGGACGAGGGGACGCTGGCCCGTATCAACGGGCTGTTGGGCGATCACGTGGCCCGGTTGGGAGAAATGCTGGAACTGGTCGGCGAGGCAGCCCCCCAGGAACCCCACTGGTACCTGGCGGTGCTCGGCGCCGACCCGGCGGCCCAGGGCAACGGACACGGCGCCGCCCTGCTGCTTTCGGGCCTGGCCAAGGCGGACGCCGCCGGTCTGCCGGTACACCTCGAATCGTCGAAGCAGGCCAACATCGGCTTCTACGAGCGATTCGGGTTCACCGTGCGGTGCGAGATCCACGTACCCGGCGGAGGCCCGACTCTCTGGTCGATGTGGCGGGAGGCGCGGGGAGACGTTCCCCGGTAGGCCCGAACCCGGCCGTCGCCCCCGAGCCCCTCGATCGGCAGGCGCTTCGGGCTGCCCTGGCCGGCGTGAACCCCCGGGATCCGACCTTTACGCCGGCAGCGCCCGCTTGAAATAGGCCACGAGCTGAGCCGGGTTGGCGGGGTTCGGGACGACCTGAACGAGCTCCCAGCCGTCCGCGCCCCAGAAGTCCAGAATCTGCTTGGTCGCCCCCGGGAGGAGCGGCGCGGTCGCGTATTCCCATGTGACCTGCGGTACCGCCACCACCGTGGCATGGGCGGGCGCGGCCACGGCCTGCGGCGTCAGAACCGGCGAGAACGCCAAGGCCGCGGCGGCGGCGATCGGGCTTGCCCGCAGCGCGAGGGATCGCATGGAACGCATCGTTCTCCCCTTCCGGAGACAGCACGGGAGTGCCGGGGAATCGGGGTGTGAATGCTGAAGCGAAATGCAGCGGGATGGTCGTTTGTGGGCGTGCCATTCCGGCCTTTGATACCGGCCTTTGGTATCAATGCCTACACGCCGCCAGCATCCGGCTGAAACGCCTACTTGACGATACCCAGCCTTGGGTGATGTCTCCACTCGAGCCCGTCAGGGCATCGCTTCACTTGCGCCCTCGCCACGGTGGGAACCGGGAAGTTCAGCTCCGGAGCCGGCCCAGTTCCCGTTCTGCGACAGCGCGGAAGGTGCTCGGTGGGCGGCCGGTGAGGCGTTGGACGGTGTCGGTGGTGCGGTCTTCGGCGCCTTGGGCGATGGCGTGGTCCATGTCGGCGAGCAGTGTGGCGAACTCGGCGGGGATGTCGGCGGCCAGGCGGTCGCGCATCTGCTCGTAGGTCAGCCTGCGGTGGGTGATGGTCCGGCCGGTGACGTCGGTGAGGATGGCGGCGATGTCGCTGTGGCTCAGTGCTTGGGGTCCGGTGATGATCAGGTCGGTGTTGGGGGCCTGCGTCTCGGTCAGTGCGTGCACGGCGACAGCGGCGATGTCGTCGGCGTCGACGAACCCGACGCGGCCGTCGCCGGCCGCTGTGTGGATGGTTCCGTCCGCTCTGATGGTCCGGGCGTGCGCGTGGTCGCCGGTGAAGTTCTGCATGAACCACGAGGGCCGCAGGACCGCCCACTGGTCGAACAGTCCGGGCAGGGCCTGGTGGACCTGCCCCACGGCAGGGCCGCCGGCGGGGATCGCCGACGAGCTGAGCAGGACCGCGCGGCGGACCCCTGCGGTGCGGGCCTGTCGGAGGAAGGGCAGCATGACGGCCGCCGGGTCCGGATCGCCGAGCGGTGGGATGAGGTAGACCCGGTCCGCGCCTTCAAGGGCGCCTTCGAAGGACGCGGGGTCGCCCCAGTCGAACCGTACGGAACGCGATCCGTCCACGGGGGTGGCGCGTCGGCTGGCGGCCTTGACGCACCGGCCCCCGGCGACAAGCTGGGCGGCGACGCGGCTGCCGGTGGTACCGGTGGCCCCGATGACCAGGGTGAACTCTTGGGGTTCGTTCATTGGTTGCTCCTGGCGAAGTCGGCGGCGGTGTTCTGGACGGCGAGCGGGTTCCAGCAGTAGCCGCAGGCCGTGGCGGTACGGATCCGCCGGTGCGGTGCTCGCGCTCATGAGTTGCTCCGCCCCGTACGATACGGACCCTGGGTCCGCTTCATGGGGCCGACGATACGGACCCGGGGTCCGTTTTGTAAAGGAGGAGCCTCATGCCCGAACGGTCCGAACGCCCTGAACGCAAGCCGCGCGCGGACGCCACTCGCAACCGGGAGGCCGTCCTCGCGGCCGCCGACGCACTCTTCGCCCATTGCGACAGCCCCGAGGCGGTCACCATGGCCGACATCGCGGCAGCGGCCGGCGTCGGCAAGGCGACGCTCTTTCGCGGCTTCGGTGACCGCACCGGCCTGATCCATGCGCTGTACGAGATGCGGCTCGCACCGATCCGGCGCGCCATCGAGGAAGGGGCGCCACCTCTGGGGCCGGCCACCCCGCCGCTCCAGCGCGTATCCGCCCTCCTCGATGCCGTCCTGTGCTTCAAGATCGACAACCGGCACCTCGCCCTGGCGCTCGAGGGAACCGGTGGCGACAGCCCTTACGCGGCAGAGCACTACGAGCGGTGGCACAGCACACTCCAGGCCGCGCTGGAAGGGATTCCCGGACTCGCCGACAGCGACTTCACCGCGCATGCTCTGCTTGCCGCCACCCGCGCCGACCTCGTCGAACACCTCGTCGGCCGGCAGGGGATGACCCGGGAGCAGATGCGGGCTCACCTGGCGGCCTTCACCGCCGGAGTCCTGGGACCCTGAGCACCACCGGATCGGACACTCTCATAGCGCGACCAATCAGCCTTCGGCGGGCTGGGACAGCCCGCCGAAGCACAGTGACCGTGCGCTCACACCCTGGACGCGCTCTCGTTCATGGCGAAGTTGAGCGGGTCGCAGGCGTGACAGCCACGGCGTTCGCTGTTGTGGTCGGATTCCAGGGCGCGGCGGCGGCGGTCGAGGATGACGTGGGCCGGGTCGTCGTGGAGGCTGCCGAAGCCGACCGTCCTGCGTTCCTCCCAGGCGATGGAGTTGCAGGGCAGCACGTGGCCGGAGGCGTCGACGTAGATCTGGGCACGTTCCACCGCGCAGGAACGCCCCTGGACGGTGGCTTCGGTGGGGCGTGAGCCGCGGATGTCGGCGAGCGGCAGCTCGGCGAAGCCGGACGGCAGCGGCGTCACCAGGGTCGGTCCCGGGCCCGGTCCGTGCTCCAGTGCCTCCGCGGTGGCCGCGAAGCGCTCGCGCGCCTCGTGTGTCCACCGCCTGGCCATCGGACCCTTGACGGGGATCAGGTGCCACAGGTGGAGGCTGGTCCAGAACGGCAGGGCGGGGAAGTCCACCAGGGCGTCCGCGTTGGACGGCATGAGCACTGTGTTCACCTGGCAGAAGACACCGCGGCCGGACAGCCGGGCGAAGACGTCCGCGATGGTCTCGTCGGAGAATTCGGGCAGCTTGCGCCATTTGGCGTGCCGCGCGGGGTCGGCGAAGTCCCGGGAGAGGACGACCTTGGTCAGCCCGGGGGAGTCCAGCAGTGCGTCGTAGGCGGGGTCGAGGGCGGTTCCGTTGGTGATGAAGCCGTGGTCGAGACCGAGGTCGGTGGCGAGGTCGAGGAGGGAGTCGTAGCCCGGGTAGGTGACGAACTCCCCGCCGGTGAAGATCAGTCGCCGCCAGCCCTGGTCGGCGAGGGCGCGCACGGTGTCGCGGACCGCCGCTATCGGCAGGGCGCTGTCGTCGCGCCAGCTCAGGCACATCGGGCAGCTCGCGTTGCAGGGGTTCTGGAGGGAGAGGTAGGCGGTGCCGGGCAACCCTGCCGGGTCGGTCGGGGTCAACGGTGCGTCCCTTCTGCTGGGTCGGCGGGGTCCGCGGAGCCGGCGGTGTCACCGGCATCGGGCCGGGGCCGCGGCGCCAGGCGGTCGTCGAGCGCGGTCGTGAGCGCGGCCAGCCGGTCGTGCAGGGAGTGGCCGGTCAGACGCAGGGTGATGAGTTCCAGATAGTCGCGGTAGGTGATGGCCCGGGCGTCGAAGAGCCACCCTGTCAGGCACAACTCGTCGTAGGCGGTGGGGCCCAGCACCTCGTGGACGCCGGTCGCGGTGTCGCGGAACAGGGCACGCAGGGCCTCGTCCGCCAGATGGACGCGGCGTACGTAGGGCTCCTCGACGTTGAGGGAGACACCGGTGTCCTCGTTGCGCTCCCAGTACCACTGGTCGTGTTCGTCGAGGAACCGGCACCACAGGATCGCCAGCACGTACTCGCACAGCAGGGGTTCGCCACGCTGGGCGCGGTGGGTGTCCTCGTGCGACTCCAGCAGGAAGGTGTAGAGGCTCATGACGCCGGTGGGGCCGTGCGTGGCGAGGATCTCGTCGCGTTGCCGGGCGCTGATCCGCTCCATGAACGACGGGCCGAGGATGGCCGGCGGGTAGAACGGGTAGAGGACGGAGGCACGGTACAGGTCCAGCCAGGTCTGCCCGGTGGGAGGCCGGAAGAGCGCCGGGTCATGGTCGACGCCGAGCGCGGCCAGGTGGTCTCGCCAGCGGCCGAGCAGGTCACGCACGAGCGGGGTGTCGGTGACCGGGTCCGTCAGCCGTACCGGCGCCAGCCCCACGCTGGGGGCGCCGCGCAGCCGTGACCGGGTCAGTTCCTCCCAGCGCGCGGCCTGCGGCCCCGTGGGGCGGGCGAAGCGGTCGGCGATCCGTACCTCGCGGGTGGCGCGCATGAACGCGCGGAAGGCGTACCGGTCCAGCAGGTATCCGGGAACGGTGCGGGAGACCGGCGAATCCTCGTCCGGCCCGCACAGCGCACGCCAGTCCTCCTCCGCCTGCCGGCGCCAGTGGTGCAGGTCGGCCGCGAACGCCGTGCCGGCCGCCGCGTCCAGGCCGTGCGGCGGTCGCCGGCCGTCCCGGCGGGCGCGCAGGGCGATGGCGGGCATCACAGGCCTCCGTTCGCGGGCAGGACCTGTCCGGTGACGAAACCGGCGGCCGGGGAGAGGAGGAACATGACGGCCGCGGCGATCTCCTCCGCCCGCCCCAGTCGCCGCAGCGGGATGCGCTCGGCCAGCCGTGCCTCGTCCAGGGACTGTCCGCCGCGCACCGCGCGGCTCAGCCCTGGGGTCCGGGTCGGGCCGGGTGCGAGGGTGTTGACGCGGACGCCCCGGCCGGCGAGTTCGCGGGCGAGCACGGTGGACGCCGCCTCCAGCGCGGCCTGCGACGCGGCGTAGGCGGCGGTGCCGGGGCTGAGGTGGCGGGCGGCGCTGGAGGTGACGTTCACGACGGCGCCGCCGGACGGGAGCCGGCCGCCGACCGTCCGGCAGATCTCCATGGGTGCGAAGAGGTTCACTTCGAAGGTCTCGCACCAGTGCCCGCGGTCGGCGTCGGGCAGCGGCCGGGTCCGCCGCAGCGAGGCGTTGTTGACCAGATAGCGGATGGGGGTGCCGGTGTCCGCGAGGTGGGCGAGTACGGAGTCGAGGGCCTCGGCGTCGCCGAGGTCCACCAGGTGGTTGCGGACGCCGGGGCCCTCGGCCGGGGAGCGTCCGAGGCTGATCACCTCACCGCCCGCCCGGACGAAGGCCCGGCACACCGCGGCCCCGATGCCCGCCCCGCCGCCGGTGACCAGGAGGGTCGAGCCGACGGCCCACGTCGGGTCGGCCGGGTCCGCCGGGTCAGACATGGCTTGCCTTCGCCTCGCGGGCCTTGGCCACGACATCGCCGAAGTCCTGGAACGGCCACAGGGTGACGCCGATGAGGCGTCCCCACAGATCGCGGCAGCGGTGGGCGACGTCGTCGGTGAAGACGGCGTGCCGGGCCACGACGGGCTCGTCCACCAGGGCCGCGGCGTAGAACCGCTCCAGCCAGGGGTGGCGGGCGAGTGTCTCCTCGGCCCGGGCGGGGGTGTCGAGGGTGACGGCGACCCGTTGCCAGGCGCTGACCGCGTCGTCGTCCACCCGCTGGAGGCGGGCGTGCGGCGACACCTCGGGCAGCGCCTCGCGCAGCGACATCGCGGCCCCGGTACGGACCCGCGACAACTCGTCGAACAGGTCCATCTGCGGTTCGAGGACGGCCGCCTGGAACTCGGTCATCAGCGACTTGCCGCCGATCTCGTGGGCCAGGAAGCGGCCGTCGGGCACCTCGCGCAGTCCGGCGTGCCGGATGGCTTTCGCCCGTCGGTGGACCTCGAGGTCGCCGGTGGCGAACATCCCACCGTCGCCACAGCTCATGGGCTTGGAGCTGTTGAAGCTGAAGGCCGCTCCGGAGCCGAGGGTGCCGGCCGGTCGGCCGCCGATCCGGCCGCCGAACGCCTGGGCGGCGTCCTCCAGCAGGATCAGGTCCCGCTCGGCGCAGAACGCCGCCACCCGAGCGGCGCCGGAGGGGTTGCCGAAGGTGTGGACGAAGAGCACTGCCCGGGTCGCGGGGGTCAGCGCCGCCGCCACGTGTTCCGGTTCGGGGTTGTACGTGGCGTCGTCCACGTCGCACAGCACGGGGCGAGCGCCGGTGAGCAGGACCGCCTGGACGGTGGCGACGAAGGTGGAGCTGGGGATCACCACGTCGTCGCCGGGTCCGATGCCGTGGGCGCGCAGGGCCAGCTCGATGGCGGAGGTGCCCGCGTTGGTGGTGAGACAGGGCACGCCCACGAGTTCCCGGGCGCGGGCCTCCACCGCGTTGACGAACCGCCCGCGGTAGATGTTCCACTGCTTGCTGTCGACCAGGCCCACCAGGTTGTCGCGGATGCGGGCCTCGATGCGTTCCTGGAGGTGTCGCTGTGTTGTCGTCACGGGTGTGTGCCTCCGTCAGAATTCCGTGGAGTCCGGGTCGGGCCACGACTCGTGCAGTTCCGCGAGATAGCCGGGGAGGGACTGCTCCGCGCGTTCGCGGACCACCGTCACCCCGGCGCCGAAGGGCAGGTCCAGCATCTGCCAGCGGCCCGGTTCGCGTTCCTCGATCTCCAGCAGGAGCCGGCGCGGGCCGGACCACTTGGGGTTGGCGCTGCGGCTGACGGTGTCGTGGAAGACCATCGTGCCGCCGGGGGCGAGGCGGGGGGACATCAGCCGGAAGTCGGCCTCCACCGGCTCGTAGAAGTGCCCGCCGTCGATGAACAGCAGGTCCACCAGGGGGAGCTGGGCACAGGCTTCGGTGGTCGCGAACCGCTCGGTGGTCATCAGGTGGTGGACGATGTGGTCCTCCACGCCGAAGGACGCGAACCACTTGCGCACCCGTTCGGCGTCGGTCCAGAAGTCGTCGTCGAAGGAGGGGTCGACGAAGGTGACGGGCGCCGCGCCGCGGTCGCGCTGGGCCTTGGCGAGCAGGATCGGCACGAAGCCGCGTCCGGAGCCGATGCTGAGTACGGTGCGCGGTTCCAGGGCACGGGCCAGGCCGTAGTAGAGCCAGCCGAGCCCGAGCCGCTCGCGGTGTTCGGCGCGGACGGAGTCCGGCGCGTCGCGTCCGCCCCATCCGGGCGGTCCGGCCGGCAGGGCCGCGTGGCCGGTGCGGTTCGGTTCCATCTCCTCGTGGGCGAGGAAGTCGGAGACCCAGGTCTCGTCCATCGTGTTTTCCTCTCTATCGCTCGACTTTGTTGAACGTCGATCTGCCCAGCAGCATCCGGCCGACGGCGTTGGCCGCGCCGAGCGACTTGAAGGCCACGGCGAGCGGGATCCGTCCGCGTACCCGGCGCGCGGCGGCGCCGGTTTCCGGGGCACTGGTACGGCGCAGCGCCGCGGCGCCGAGTTCGTAGTACGCGTAGACCAGTCCGGTCAGCGCCAGGGGGCCGCGCCGCCCGTAGGCGCGGTGGGCGCCGGCCGCGGCCAGCGTGAACACCAGCGGTCGCACCAGCCACTTGGTGGAGTGCGCGGTGTGGCAGAGCAGGGGGAGGGCGGTGTCCCGGCTCAGGCGACGCGGGGTGTACCAGTGGAAGAACTGGAGGAGTCCGGAGTACCAGAAGGTGTGCTGGCGCACGATGGTCGCCGGTGAGGTGGGCGACTGGCACGCGTCGTCGAAGGGCACCGGGTGGACGGCGATGCCCGCGCGGGACAGGGCGAAGCCGATCTGGATGCCGTCGCACGGTCCGGTGCGCGGGAATCCGCCGATCAGGCGCAGGGCCCGCAGGTCGAAGAATTCTCCGTGGCCCATGCAGTAGGGCGGGAACCGCAGGGTGCGGCCGGTGGTGAGCCGGTCCCGGGAGGCGAGCAGCCGGGGGATCTCGAAGACGTAGTTCCACAGGCTCTGGTAGACGGCGTTGGCGTGCACCAGCCCGCGTCCGGCCAGTTCCTCGTGGTTGTCCAGGTAGGTGACGGTCTGCTGGAACGCCATCGCCTCGGGGTGGCGGAGCAGGTGGTCGTCGAGGTAGGCGAGCACCTGCCGTTCGGGGCGGGAGTCCGCGTCGTAGACGCCGACCAGGACACGCTCCCGCGGCGGCCGCTCCGCCACGCGCTCCAGCACGTGGTCGAGGGCGACGTTGAGCTGGAGGCTGCGGCGCTGACCGGGTCCGGTGTGGGCGACGACGGTGATCGGGGCGCCGTCGGGGTGGTGCTTGGCGTACTCCTCGACCACGCGGGCGGTGGTGGGCTCGTCGGTCTCCTTGCCGTCGACGGCCACGACGATCTCGAACCGGTCCGCGGGGTAGTCCAGGCGGCGCAGGTGGGCGAGGGTGTCCTCGATGACGTTCTGCTCGCGCAGGGCGGGTACGAGCAGGTAGACGTAGGCGGCGCCGGGGGCGGAGCCGGCCGGTCGGGCGGTGAAGCCGGCCCGGGCGCGACTCTTCCAGCGGGCCGACCGGATGACGTTGCTCGCACCGACGGCCGTGTACCCCAGCACGGCGGCCAGCGCGGCCCGCTGCGCCAGGTGCGCCGTGGCCGGGCGGGTGCGTGACGGGCTCACCGGGAGCCGGCCCAGGTGGTCAGGTCGGTCAGGGCGTCGGCGGCGGCGTCGGCGAGGCCGGCGACGAACTCCCGCGGATAGGCGGCTTCGACGTACTCCACGGTGATCTTTCCGCCGCAGGGGCCGGAGCGGGTGGTCACGGTGAGGGCGGGATCCCGGCGGGCGCCCGTGCGAGGTGCCGGACGCGGTAAGGGGGTGAGGTTGACATCGGGAGCGAAGGGGGTCACGGGAGTCTCCTGGCGATGGTGGAACAGCAGGTAGGGGCGGTGGCGTAACCGCTCCACCTCCTGGCGGTGGCCGTCCGCGCGCAAGTGGGCCAGTGCGGCGGCGAGCGGTGGCGGGTCGGTGGCGAGCCGTACCAACTGCCGTCGGGTCTTCTCGCACAGTTCGGCGAGGTCCGCGCACCAGGTCCGTTCGAAGTGGACGAAGGCGAGTTCGGTGAGGCAGCCGATGGTGGTGTCGGTGCCCGGCAGGTGGCGGCCGGACTGGGAGATCTGGAAGCCGAAGCGCTCCTGCTCGGCGAAGGCGGAGACCGCCCGGGCGAGAACGCACAGGTGGAGGCCGTTGGGGGTGATGCCGTGGGCGGCGAGGCGGGCGGCGGCCGGGGCGGGGATCGGGGGCAGGTCGCGTTCCAGGGTCCGGGTCGCTCCGGTCGCGCGCGGGTCGTGTCCGGGGTGGTCGGGCAGCGGCAGCGGCGGCCGGAACCCGTTCGTGCGCAGTTCGTCGACGGCGCGGTTCACGGCCGCCCGTCCTTCGGGGCCGGCGTAGCGTTCGGCCCGCATGCGGGCGTAGGTCTGGTACTGGGTCACCGGGCCCAGGCCGGCCGGCGCGGTGCCGCGGGCTTCTCCGTACAGCGCCGCCAGCTCGGTGGTGAGGAGTTCGGCCGACAGTTCGTCGAAGGCGATGTGGTCGACGGCGAGGCCGAGGAGGTGGTCCCGGTCGCCGTCGGTGATCAGCAGGCCGCGGACCACGGGGCCGTCGGCCAGGTCGAACGGACGGCGGCCGAAGCCTTGTTCGGCGTGCAGGGCGTCGACCTCGGCGTCATGCCGCGCCCTCGGCCGCAGGCGTACCTCCAGGGGCCAGTGGCGCGCGTCGGCCGGGGCGACCACGCCGACCGGCTCGGCGACGAGGGGGTAGCGGGTGGCGAGGACGTCGTGCCGTGCCACCAGGGCGTCGAGGGCCGAGCGCAGGGCGGGTACGTCGAGGGGGCCGGTGAGGCGGTGGACGATGAGCACCGGCTGGGTGCGTCCGTCGGCCGCCGCGCGGTTGACGTTCAGGCGGGCGCGTTGCTGGGCGGAGAGTTCCACCGTGAATCCGGCCGACGGGCGGGGCGCCGCAGGCGGCGGCGACGGTGCGGGGCGGCCCGCCGCCGCGTCCACCGCGCGGGCGACCTCGGCCAACGTCGGGGTGTCGAACATGACGGCGAGCGGCAGTTCCACGCCCAGCCGGCCGCGGATCCTGGCCACCACCCGGGAGGCGCCGATCGATGTGCCGCCCCGGGTGAAGAAGTCGTCCCGCGGGCCGACGGTGTCCAGCCGCAGCACTTCGCACCAGATCCCGGCGACCTGATGCTCCGTCGGCGACAGGCGCTCCGGAGCCGTCCGGGGAGCCTCGGGGGCCGGCAGCCGGGCGCGGTCCACCTTGCCGTTCTCCTTGAGCGGCAGCCGCTCCAGCACTACGTACTGGCCGGGCACCAGGTAGGCGGGGAGCAGTCCGGCGAGGTGCTCGCGGGCCGTGCGGGCGTCGAGCGGGGCAGCGGCGCCGGTTCGGGGGACCAGATGGGCGACGAGCCGTTGTTCGGCACCGGGCGATCGCCGGGCGTGGACGAAGGCGTCCGCGACCGCGGGGTGGCGGCGCAGGGCGTGTTCGATCTCGCCGGGTTCGACGCGATGCCCCTCGATCTTGATCTGATCGTCGACGCGCCCCTCGAAGACGATGTCGCCGTCCGCGCGGCGGTGGCCGAGGTCTCCGCTGCGGTAGAGGCGGTGGCCGGGGACGCCGTCGAAGTGCGGTACGAACCTCGAGGCGTCCCGTCCGGCGGCGCCCAGGTAGCCGTGGGCCAGGCCGACGCCGCCGAGCCAGAGCTCGCCCGTCGCGCCGTCGGGCACCGGGCGGCCGTCCTCACCCATGATGTGGACCTCGGCGCCGTCGACCGGCCGGCCGATGGGTACGGGGCTGGGGACCGGTGAGTGAGGGTCGATCGGGTACATGGTGCTGGAGACCGTGTTCTCGGTGGGGCCGTAGAGGTTGACCAGCCGGCACCCCGGCAGTTGGCGGCGGACCCGCTCCAGGTGCTCCGCGGAGGCGGCCTCACCACCGGTGAACAGCAGACGCACCCCGCCGAGCGCCGCCGGTTCCTCGTCCACCACGAGCCGGAACAGCGACGCGGTGAGGTACAGCGTGGTGACCGCGTAGCGGTGCAGCACCTTGCCCAGGTCCGCCGGTGACAGGCGGCCGGGCGGGGCGATCACCAGCTGACCGCCGTTGAGGAGGGCGGCGAAGATCTCGAAGACCGAGGCGTCGAAGGAGAGCGGGGAGTGCAGCAGCACCGTGTGGTCGGGACCGAAGCGGGCGTACCACTGGTCCCGGACCAGGCGGACCACCCCGTGGTGGGGTACCGAGACGGCTTTGGGGCGGCCGGTGGTGCCCGAGGTGCACATCACGTAGGCGGGCTGCCCCGCGTCGGCGGGTCCGGGCGGCGGCCCCGAGGCCGCGGGGGCCGAGAGGAGCTCGGCGAGGGGCACCACGGTGACGCCTCCGGCCGTCGGCGGGGGGCCGCCGCCGGCCGTGTCGACCACCGCCAGCGCTACGCCGCTGTCGGCGAACAGGCCCGATGCGCGGGCGGCGGGTTCGGCCGGATCGAGTGGCAGGTAGGCCGCCCCGGCCGCGAGGATCCCCAGCAGGGCGAGCACCGCGGGGGCGCCGCGGGGGGCTTGGAGGGCGACCACGTCACCGGGGCGCACTCCTCGGTCGTGCAGGACCGCGGCGCAGCGGGTGACGTGGTCGGCGAGTTCGCGGTAGGTGAGAGTGCCGTCCTGGTGGCGGATGGCCGTCGCGTCCGGGGTGCGGAGCGTCTGCTCGGCCAAGGCCTCGGGCAGGGAAGGTAAAGCAGGAGACATCTGGCCGACTCTCCTTCGGATTTGTTCGCGGGGGCGCGGGCACCTGCAAAGGTCCGCGCGGTGCGCCGGGAATTCGGCTGTCCGCCGCTCAGGTCATGGTGCGCACGGTTTTTGAATGGGGGTCCGATGTGAATCCATCGGCCGTTTCGGCATGAGCATAGGCGAATCCGTGTATCCGTCAACCTCTGAATACGAGCGTCCAAAATTGCACCCATAGATCACCTCAGAGGGGGGATGACTCCCCCCAAGTGCCGTGTTTTGCGCGGCAAAATGACCGATCTTATGCGGGATTAGAGGGATTTGCCGCCCGGGTGTGACTGCGTCAGATCGCGGAGAAGTCTGGCGTGATGGCTACGGAGAAGTTACGTTGATCCAAAGGCGGCCTCTCCGACTTCGCCACGTGAACCGGTTTACTTGCACGGTGAACGCACCAACGCGGTGCTCCGTATCCGCGCGCCGGAGAAAAATGCCAGGCAGCGCCGGGGGTGATTCGCCGAGCAAATGCAGTCGCCGCTCGCCGACCCACTCCCGAACGTGACGGAAAACCCTTCCCTGCCGACTCCGGTCCGGCGGCACGCTTCTCTCCGCCGGCCCGGCGCACCGCGACCGGCCCCCCCTCGCGGACCGCGCGGCCGGACACGCCCCCACGCCTCACCCACCGGCGCAGCGCGCCTGTGCCACCGCAGCAGGAGGAGAACATGGCAACCGATCAGTCCGGGGGCGCGGCCCCGGAGGCCGGAGACGGCCGGCAGGTCGCGCTGTCCGTGGGACAGCAGGCCATGTGGGTCGCCTGGCAGCTCGACCGCGACCAGTGGACGCACATCATCCCCCTCGCCTTCGACATCGAGGGCGATCTCGACATCGAGCGGCTGCGTACCGTGCTGGCCGCCCTCACCGAGCGCTACCCGCACCTGCGCGGCCGGGTCCGCGACACCGGCGACGGCACCCCCGTCCTCGACTGGTCGGCGATGCCCCCTGTCGCCGTCCGCGAGCGCACCACCGCCGACAGCGCCGACCGGGCGACGCGAGCCGCTTGGCAGTACCCCTTCGACCTGACCGCCGGGCCACTGCTGCGCGCGGACGTCATCCGCCACCCCGAGGGCACCGTGCTGCTGATCGCCATCCACCATCTCGTATGCGACGGCGCGTCAGTACTGACCTTGCTGGACGCCTTGGAACGCGCCTGGCGCGGCGAGGAGCTGGGAGTCCCCGACGACACGGAGGCGTTCGCCGCGTCGGCGGACCGCTCGCGGGCGCTGGCGGAAGGCCCGGAGGGCGAGGCGCACCGGCGGTTCTGGCGCGAGACCCTCGGCGGCGAGCCACCTTCCTTCGAGTTGCCCGCACCCCTGGAACCCACCGGCTACCAGGTGCTGGGCCGCCCGCTGGACGGCGCACTGCTCGACCGGGTCGCCGGACTCGCCCAGCGGCTGGGAGTCAGCCGCTTCACGGTCATGTTCGGCGTCTTCTTCGTTCTTCTGCGCCGCTACGGCGGACAGGACCGGCTGCTGACCGCCGTCCCCTTCCACGGCCGGAGCCTGCCCGGGACGCGAGGCGCGGTGGGCTATTTCGTCAATGTCCTGCCGGTCCTGCGCACGGTCACCAGGACGGACGACTACGCCTCGCTGATCACCGGTCTCCACCACGACATGCGGGCCCTCACGGCCCACGGCGACCTGCCCCTGCCGGCCCTCCTGCGCGCCGCCGGACTCAGCGGTCCGGACGCCCACGCACGCACCCACCAGGTGGTGTTCCAGTGGTGGGACGCCGGCCGCCACCCGCGGGTGGACGTCCGCGCGCTGCGGCTGTCCGCACCCGGCGGATCGTCGTGCACCCTGCGACTGCGGCAACTGGAGAGCACAGCCGACTACCGGACCGCCTTCATGCTCCGCGGGGACAAGGGTGGCCTCTCCATGCTGCTGAAGGATCCGGGCGGCACCCTGGGGCCGACCCTGCTCACCGCGATGGCCGACGACTACCTGGCGCTGCTCGACGACGCCTGCGCCACCCCGCACCGCCCGATCGGCGAGGTGGCCGCCGTGCTGCGGCGTACCGAGGAAACCCCGGCACAGGTCGTGGTGACCGGTGAACTTCCGCCGCCCTGGCGAGGATTGCTCTCGGCGCACGACGGCACCCACGGAGTTCTGCCCGACGACGTGACGGCGTACGTCGTGGACCAGGACGGCAACCCGGCGGCGCCGGGGGTTCCCGGACGGCTGTGGCTGTCCGGTCAAGCCGTGGCCCTCGCCGCCTCCGACGGTGTCCCGGACGACGACCCCGGACAGGTGCCGGCCCTGCTGCCCCTGTCCGCCGCGGGTGGCTCCGCCTGGCGGACCGGCCTGCGGGCCCGATGGCTGCCCGGCGCGCGCCTGGAACCGCTCGCCCCGGCCACGGAGACCGGCGGACCCACCCGACCGGCGGCCACCGCGGCGACGCCACCTGCCTGCCTCGACGTGCTCGCCGATGTGTGGGGGCAGGTGCTGGGCATCGAACCACCCGGCCCCGAGGAGTCGTTCTTCGAACTCGGCGGCCACTCCCTGCTCGTGGGCATGCTCGTCACCCAGGTGCGCGAGGACCTCGGCGCGGAGATCACCCTGCGGGACGTCTTCGACCACCCCAGGCTCGTCGAACTGGCCGCACTCGTGGACGAGCGCACCGCGCCCGCCCCCGCGGCACCGCCGACCGATCCGGCCCCGCGCGCCGCCCGGTTCCCCGCGTCCGGCTTCCAGGAACGCATCTGGCTGGCGGAACGCCTCGATCCCGGCCGGGCGCTCTACAACATCGTGCTGGCCTGGCGGATCCACGGCCGACTCGATCCAGGCACCCTGGAGAAGGCCCTGGCGGTGCTGGTGGACCGGCACGAGATCCTGCGGACCCGGTTCCTGGACGACGACGGAAGGCTCGTCCAGAGCATCCAGGACCCATGGAATCCGGTGCTCGAATTCCTGGAGCCGGCCGGGATGCCCGAACCGGACGCGTCGGCGGCCGTCGAGGCGTGGCTGCGGGAAGCCGCCCGTACCCGCTTCGACCCCGAGAGCGGACGGCTGGTCCGCTTCGCCCTGGCCGAACTGCCCGCGGGCGGACAGGCCCTGCTGGTCTGCGCCCACCACCTGGTGCTGGACGGCGAGTCGGTGCGGACACTGGCGGCCGAACTGGCCACGGGCTACCGGGTCGCCGGCGAAGGCCTCCCGAGCGAGCCGCCGGCCAGGCAGTACCGGGACTTCGTCGCCGCCCTGGAGGACCCCCGGGCACGGGCCGAGGCCGCCACGTCGGTGGACTTCTGGGCCGCCCGGCTCACCGGCGCCCCCGCCCGACTGCCCCTGGACCCGCCGTCGCCCAGCCGGCCGGACGGCGCTTTCGCCCTGGAACTGCCGGACGGTCTGTTGCCCCGGCTGCGCGCGGTGGGAAGCGAGCGCGGGACCTCATGGTTCATGGTGGCCGCCACCGCGCTGGCCGCCGCACTGCACCGACTGACAGAACACGAGGACATCACGTTCGCCGTGCCGGTCGCGGATTCCCCCGGCGACGGCTTCGCCGGTCTGCTGGGCCCCCGGCTGGGCACCGCCGTCCTGCGCTCCACCCGGCGTTCCGGCGACACCCTCGGCGATCTGCTGGCCGCCACACGCGAGACGGTGCTGCTCCTCGCCGACCACCCGCGCGCCCCCCTGGACGACCTCATCGCCCGGCTGGCCCCGCCACGCGGCTCGACCTCCACCCCGTTCGCCGACGTGATGCTCAACATGAGCTCCCGCTCCGCGACGCCGGTGTCCTTCGCCGGAGCGGAGATGACCCCGCTGCACTCCGACGAACGCTACGGCTACGACACCAAGTTCGGGATCACCGTCACCTTCGTCGAGGACGGCGCACGCCTTCGGGCCGGGCTGTCGTACCGCGGCGACCGGTTCGACCCCGCGGACGTCACCCGGCTCGGCCGGTTCCTGGCCTCTCTGCTGACCACGTTCCCGGACCGGCTGACGATCCCCCTGGAAGAGCTCGACCCGCCGCCCGTCGCGTCCTGAACCACGGCGTCCCCCTTCCGTACGAGCTATTCAGAGGTGCACATGTCCGGGATCAGCGGCTGGATCGACCGCAGCCGTGACCTGACCCACGAGGGCGCCGCATCGACGTTCCCCTCGAGCCGCGGCGGAGCGGGCGAACGACGGTGGGCCGGCCCGTCCGCCGTGCTCCGCCACGATGCCGACGCCTTCGACCCGGTCGGGGCGCAGCCCGCGACCGTGACGGAGCACGGCCGCCCGGCCGCCGTGATCGTCTTCGACGGCGTCCTCGACAACGCCGGGGAACTGCGCTCCCTGCTCGCCGGCCCCGGGCCGCGCCCCGCCACCGACGCGGACCTGGTGCTCCGCGCCTACCTGCGGTGGGGGGACGCGGTGGCCGAGCGGCTGCACGGGCTGTTCGCGTTCGCGGTCTGGGACGCCCGCTCGCGGGAACTGGTGCTGTGCCGGGACCGATTCGGGATCCGACCGCTCAGCTACGTCCCCCTGGCGACCGGCGCGTTGTTCGCCTCGGAGGCGGCGACCCTCGCCGCACATCCGCTGCTCGAGCCGGAACTCGACGCCGAGGGACTGTGCGCGCTCCTCGCCCAGGTGCGCAGACCGGGCAGCGGGTTACTGCGAGGGGTGCGCGAGGTACGTCCGGGCCACCTGGTGCGCATGGGCGAGAACGGGACGCGCGAACACCGCTACTGGTCACTGACGGCACGCCCGCACACCGACGACCTGGCCACCACCATCGACACCGCCCGCGGACTGCTCGGCGAGGCGATCGCCCGGGAGGCCACCGCCGGGGGCGGGCCCGGCGGCCCGCCCGCCGGCGTGCTCCTCTCCGGCGGCCTGGACTCCAGCGCCCTCACCGGCCTGGTGACCGCATGGGCCGGCACGGGCCCACGGACCTTCACCGTCTCCTTCGGCGACAGCGCCGCGCCGGTACCGGACCGGCCGTTCGCCCAGGCTGTGGTGGACCACCTCGCCTGCGACCATCACGAAATCCTGGTGGATCCGGCCGAACTGACCGACCCGCGCATCCTCGACGCGGTACTGGACGCCAAGGACCACCCGTCGCCGTTCGGTGACAAGAACCTCACTCCCTACCTGTTCTACCGCCGGGTCGCCGGCCTCGCCCCGACCGCGCTGAGCGGCGAGGCCGCCGACGCCGTCTTCGGCGGCCTCATCAGCGAGGAGGAACGGGCCGACGCCGGGCACCGCACCTTCCCGTGGATCGAACGCGCCCGTGCCTTCGGACTGACGAACGGCATCGGAAACGGCCTGTTCGACCAGGGGCTGCTGCGCCGGGTCGACCTCATCGGCTTCTGCGCCGAGCGGTACGCGGAGGCCAGGAAGGAGGTGGCGCACCTGCCCGGCGCCCCCGCCGACGACCGGCGGGCCCGGGAGATCGACCACTTCCACATGACCCGGCTCTACGAACAGGCCGTCAACCACTCCGAGCGGCTCGGCGCGGCGGCCGGACTGCGGATCCGCTTCCCCTTCTCCGACCACCGGCTCTTCGAGTACCTGTACAACGTTCCCTGGCGGATGAAGTCGTTCGACGGCCGGGACAAGAGCCTGCTGCGGGCCATCGCCCGCGACCTGCTGCCCGCCTCGGTGCTGGACCGTCCCAAGGTGCCGTTCCCCATCACGTACCACAACGGATACAAGCAGTCGCTGACGGACCGGATGCGCGACCTGCTCCACGACCGTGACGCCCCCGTGCTGCCACTGCTCGACCGGGCCGCGGCCGGGCAGGTGGTCGACGACCCGCGCCGACTGGACCGGGGCGGCTGGCTGGGCCGGGCGGATGCCGAGATGGTGCTCCAACTCGACGCCTGGCTGCGCCGGCGCCGCGTCCGGCTGGTCCTGTGAACACCCCCGGCCGCCACTCGCCATGTGACCACCGTTCCCCGCCCCGGAAAGGCCGGCCGCCCATGACCGACCACCGCACCGCCCGAGAGATCACCGAACCCGTCGGGCCCGACGGCGAACCGCTGATCCACCTCCTCTTCGACAGACGGGCCGCGCACGGGCCCGACCGCATCGCGGTGCGCGACGAGCATGGCGAGGTCACCTACGCCCGACTCGCCGCCCGATCCGATCGTCTGGCAGCACTGCTGAGGAAACACTGCCCCGAACCCGGCGCCCGGATCGGACTGCACCTGGAACGCGGCGCCCACGTGGTCACCGCCATGCTCGCCGTACTCAAGAGCGGGCACACCTATGTGCCGCTGGACCCCGGATACCCGGCCGAACGATTGCGCTTCACCGCACGGGACGCGTGCCTGTCGCTGATCCTCTCCGACCGCCCCGTCCCTGCCGAGGCGGGCGCGACGCCGGTACTGCGGCTGGACGTACCCCTTGAACCGGCCCCCGAGCCGCACCGTACGCCCCGGCCGACGGTCGACCCCGCCACCCCCGCGTACGTGATCTACACCTCGGGTTCCACCGGCCTCCCCAAGGGAGTGCCGGTTCCCCACCGCAACGTGATCGCACTGATCCGGGCCTGCGCACACCGCTACGAGCTGCGTCCGGACGACGTATGGACGCTCTTCCACTCCTACTCGTTCGACTTCTCGGTCTGGGAGATCTGGGGCGCGCTCCTGAGCGGCGCCACCTTGGTGGTGGTCCCGCAGGCGGTCGCGGCCTCCCCGCAGGCGACGCTGGACCTGCTCAGCCGCGAGGGCGTCACCGTCCTCAACGTGGTGCCCTCGGTCTTCCGCTACCTGACACGCGTCGCGCGGACCGGGCGCGGCGCCCCGCCGGCGCTTCGGTACGTGATCTTCGGCGGGGAGTCCGTCGACGTGCGGGACGTACGGGCATGGCGGGCGGTCTTCGGCCGGGCCACACGTTTCGTCAACACGTACGGCATCACCGAAACCACCGTCTTCGTCACCTCGCGCCCGCTCACCGACGAGGAACTGGACCGCGCGCCGGACCCGTCCACCGACCCGGACTTCGCCCTCGACCTGGGCGAACCGCTGGACGGCTGGGAACTTCGGGTCGTCGGCCCGGACGGTGCGGACATCCGGCCCGGCGAGACCGGGGAGATCGTGGTCTCGGGGGCGGGCGTCGCCGCCGGCTACCTCGACCGGCCGGAACTCACCGCCGAACGCTTCCCCGAGCTCCCCGCCCCTGGCGGCGGAACGAAGCGCTCCTACCGCAGCGGCGACCTGGCCCGGCTGCTGCCCAACGGCACGTACCGCTACGCGGGCCGGGTCGACGACCAGGTGAAGATCAACGGGTTCCGGATCGAACTCGGCGAGATCGAGGCCCGGCTGAGCGACGCGCCCGCCGTCCGCGAGCTGGTGGTCGTCCGGACGGTCACCCGGCTCGGCGAACCGGCGCTGACCGCCTTCTACACCGCCGCCCCCGGTGACGACCTCGGCACCCGGCTGGCCGACCACGCCCGCCGCACCCTGCCCGCACACATGATCCCCACCCGGTTCGTCCGGCTGCCCGAACTGCCGGTCACCCCCTCCGGCAAGACCGACCGCCGCGCACTGGCCACCCTGCCGATCCCCAACAGGACGCCCCCGGCCGGGCGTTGAGGTCAGGTCTGTCGTGGTGACCACGGGCGGACCGGTCGGGGAGCGCGGTTGGGGGAGCCGGGATCGCTCCGGGCCGCACAACGGCTCGGCGCCCTCGGCTGTGGCTGTGGCTAGTCTGGCGGCATGGAAGCAATCCTGGTCAGCGCGTGTCTGCGCGGGGTCCCATGCCGGTTCGACGGGCAGCACAAGGCGTCCGCGGAGATCGCGGAGGCAGTGACGGGTCGCGAAGTCGTCTCCTTCTGCCCAGAAGTGGCGGGCGGGCTCGCGACCCCGCGGCGGCCAGCGGAGCTGGTGGGCGGCGACGGGAACGACGTGCTCGACGGGACGGCACGGGTCGTCGAGGACACTGGGCGCGACGTGACAGCGGAGTTCGTGGACGGAGCGCGGCGCGCACTCGCGGCGGCGCGGCACGGAGGCTGCACGGAGGCACTGCTGATGCCGCGCAGTCCGTCGTGTGGACGGGGTGTGGTCTACGACGGGTCGTTCGCCGGGGAGCTGGTGCCAGGAGACGGCGTGACGGCGGCACTGCTCGAGCGGAACGGGATCACCGTGCGGCCCGCACCCGGAGTGTGAAGCGATCCCGAGTCCTCTCCCGCCCCGGTCGGCCCCTGCTGACGCCGGGTCTTCGGGTCCCGTCCGGCGCGGCCGGGCCGGATCAGGCCCTTTTGGTGGGATCCAGTACCAGCCGGCCGCGTATCCCGCCTGCCGCGAGCCGGTCGTGGGCGTCGGCGGCGCGCTCGAGGGGGAGGACGTCGGCGACCCGTAGAGTCAGATCCATGGCGGCGAGCTCGGTCAGGGCGTGTGCGTCAGCGCTGATCCAGTGCTGGTGGACCCGGATGCCGCGCAAGGGGAGCGGGGCCGACCCGCCGACCACCGTGGCGTAGGCGCCTTTGCCGCGGACGGCTGCCAGGGCGCGGATTCCGAGTCCTGCCGTGTCGAGCGCGCCGTCGGTGCCGCCCGGTACCAGGCGCCGGACATCGGCCGCGAGGTCGGACGTGTCACGGTCGACGAGCCATTCGGCGCCGACGCTTCGAGCGAACTCCGCGTCGGCGGCGCCGGCCTGGGCGACGACGCGCAGGCCGCGCCGTGCCGCCAGTTCGACGGCGAAGCCGCCGACCGCCCCGCCGGCTCCGGTCACCAGCACGGTGTCGCCCGCGGCGAGGTCGAGCAGGTCGAGGGACTGGAGGGCGGTAAGGCCGTTCAACGGCAGCGTCGCCGCGGCTGCGGCGGAGGCGCCGGCCGGCGCGGGCGCGACTGCCGTGGTGTCCAGGACGAGGTATTCGGCGTAGGCGCCCAGCGGTACGTCGAGCAGGTCGCGCAGCCCGATCACCCGCTGCCCCGGCGCGAACGCCGTCACGCCCGCTCCGATCCGGTCGACGACGCCCGCGGCGTCCCATCCGATGCCCGTGTGCTCGCGGGCGGCCATCAGTCCGGCTTCGACGAGCGCGCCGGAACGGGTGACCAGGTCGACGGGATTGACGGTCGCGGCCTCGACACGGATCCGCACCTGCCCGGGGCCGGGTTCCGGCAGCGCGACCGTCACCGACTCGAGCACCTCGGGCCCGCCATAACCGCGGGCGACCACCGCCCGCATCTTCTCTTCAGTGATCATGTTGCACACCATAGGAACCGCTACTCTCCATCAGGAAGTACGCACTTCGGGGTGCGTACGGCACCGGAAGGAGAGCCATGCCCACCCGCACGGCCGCTCAGCGCCGGGCCGAGGCGAGCGTCACCTACGACGCGTACCTCGCCGAATGCCCCGCCCGGCACCTGCTGGACCGCATCGCCGACAAATGGGTCAGCCTCGTCGTCAACGCGCTTGCCGACGGGCCACAGCGGTACACCGAGCTGCAACGCCGGCTGGCGAGTGTGAGCCAGAAAATGCTCACGCAGACTCTGCGTCATCTGGAACGCGACGGACTGGTGTCGCGGACCGTGATTCCCGCCGTCCCGGTCCGCGTCGCATACGAACTGACCCCGCTCGGCCGCTCGCTGCTGCCGGTCATGCGCGCGATCAAGGACTGGGCGGAGGAGCACATGGACGAGGTGCGCGCCGCCCGCGTCGCCTACGACGCCCCGAGCTGACGGTGCGGTGACACGGGCTCGTACGTGCAAAGGGGCGTCAGCCTCTCAGTTCGGCAGCGCTGCCTCCAGTTCTGCCAGTTCCGCCGCCTCGAGCTCGACCTCCGTGGCCTTGGCCGAATCCTGGATCGAAGCCGGACGGCTGGCCCCCGGTACCGGGATGACCGCCGGGGAGCGGGCCAGAAGCCAGGCCAGGGCGATCCGCTGCGGGCTGACGCCGCGTTCGGCCGCGATGCGATGGAAGACGGTGTTCGCGGAGGTCGGGCCGGACCGGCCGTCCAGGGAGCTGCGGGAGATGCCGCCCAACGGGCTCCAGGGCAGGAAGGCCAGGCCGAGTCGGGTGCTCAGCTCCAGCTCGGGTTCGGTGTCGCGAACGGCGGGGGAGTACCGGTTCTGTACGGAGACGAGCGCGTCGCCGAGGATGGCGTGGGCCTCACGGATCTGGCCGGTGGTCACATTGGAGATGCCGGCGGTGCGGATGGTGCCGGCGTCGAGCAGTTCGCGCAGCGCGCCGACCGATTCCGCCCAGGGCACGTCAGGGTCGGGCTTGTGGAGCTGGTACAGGCCGATGGATTCCACTCCCAGGCGCTTGAGGGAGGCTTCGGCGGCGTGCTTGAGATGGGCGGGGGTGCCGGTGACGGTCCAGCCGCCGTCGCCGAGGCGGCCCCGGCCCCCCTTGGTGGCGACGAGGACGTCGGAGGTGTCACCGCCGTAGCGGGCCAGGGCGCGGGCGATGAGGAGTTCGTTGTGGCCGCGCTCGTCGGCGTGCCAGTGGTAGCTGTCGGCGGTGTCGATGAGCGTGACGCCGGCGTCGAGGGCGGCGTGGATGGTTGCGACGGCTCGTTGCTCGTCCGGGCGGTGCTCGATGGACAGGGGCATGGCTCCCAAGCCGATCGCGCCGACCGTGATGCTTCCCAAGGCGCGGTACTTCATATGCGTCTGTTCTCCAGTGTTCGTGCTGCTCAGATGTCCGTGTTGCTCAGAGTGCCGGGGTGGCGGATGCGGTGAGGGCTTCGGTCACGGCGCCGGGCAGCCAGTCGGCGGTGCGGGAGAAGGTGAAGCCCAGCTGCTTCGCGCGGGCGTTGCTCATGGCGTAGTGGCGGTCGAAGGAGAACGGCGAGGCCGCCTCGCCCGCGGCGGCGGCCCGGTACACCGGCTCTCGGCCGGTCCGAGCGTGGATCACGGCACTCAGATCGCGTACGTCGAACAGGCCGTCCGAGCAGGCGTTCACCGGTCCGGTGAAGTCGGTGGCCGTGGCCGCCCACAACAGCAGGTCGGCCAGCTCCTCGTAGCGGATGAACACGGTGGGCAGCACCGCGCGGTGCACGATGAGCGGTCTGCCCTGGGTGATGTGCTCGACGTAGTGCGCCAGCCGGCCGGTGAACTCCTGCGCACCGCCGCCGAGTACGTGGGCGCTGCGCACAGTGGCGAACGCGAACCCGCGGTGCTGAGTGAAGACGGCCTCCGCCTGGCGCTTGCCCTCGGCATAGTGCGCTTCCAGGTAGGTTTCGTCGCGCCAGGGCAGATCCGTGCTCACCCGCCACGTGGTGGGATCCACGGTCTCTTCCGGCACCGGTGTGCCATGCGGGATGAAGGGCAGCGCCGCGGTCGACGGGTCGTAGACCTCGATGGTGGACGTCATGACGTACCGGCGGGTGCGGCCCTGGAAGGCGCGGGCGGCGATCGCGGCCTGCACCGGCGTGTAGCAGACCTGGTCGACGACCACATCGAAGGTGCGGGAGGCGAGGGCGGCGGTGAGGGCGGCCTCGTCGTCGCGGTCGACGACGAGGTGCTCGACGCCGTCGGGCGGCGTGGTCGAGCCACGGTTGATCACAGTGACGTGGTGTCCGGCGGCCTGCAGGCGCTGGACCAGGAGCCTGCCGAAGTACCTGTTTCCGCCGATGACGCAGATGCTTTGCATGGCCTCATCCTGCGCGCCTACAGTCACCAGCAGAAGTGCCGACTTAATGGAAACGTATTAAGGAAAACTGTTGATCGATGTGCAGCGGCTCCGCGTCCTGCGGACGGTGGCGGAACACGGCAGTTTCAACCAGGCGGCGGCCGCCCTGCGCCTCACCCCCTCGGCCGTCTCCCAGCACGTCGCGGCCCTGGAACGCAGCCTCGGCGCGCGGGTCGTGGAACGCAGTACCCGAGGGGTGACCCTCACCCAGGCCGGTCGGATCATGGTGGGGGCCGCGGAGTCGGTCGCCGCGGAGCTGGCGCACGCCAAGCGGCAGGTCGACCGGCTGGGCACCGGCCGTACCCAGTTCACCCTCGCCACGTTCACCAGCGGCGGCCGACTCCTGCTGCCCGGCGCCCTCACCCGCATGACGGCCGCCCATCCCGACACCGTGGTCCACGTCAGGGAGGCCGAGCCCGAGGACAGCCTGCCCCTGGTCCGCCAGGGTGCCGTGGATCTCGCGCTCGCCTACCACTTCGACGGGCCGCTGCCCGGCCGGCCGGGCCGGAGCTCCGACGTGGAGTGGACCGCGCTGATGGAGGACCCCCTGTACGTCGTCCTCCCCGAGGTTCACCACCTGGCCGGCCGCCGGGCGCTCGACATCGCCGAACTGGCGGACGAGCCCTGGGTGCTCGGCTGCCTCAAGACCGAGACCTACCTGCGTCGTTACGCCGAGCGCGCCGGTTTCACCCCGGAGGTACGCGGCACGACGACCGACTACTTCTTCGCCCGCTCGCTCGTCGCGGCGGGCATGGGGGTCTCGCTGATCCCTTCCATCGCGCTGACCCCGGAGTTGCCGGGCCTGCGGGCCGTTCCGATCAATCCGCCGGCCCCGACCCGGCACATCGGCGTCGCTGTGCTGCGCCGCCGGGGCCACCCCTTGGTGACGACGCTGATCCAGGCTCTTCAGGAGCAGGCGACAGCGGCGGCTCGGGACCATCCCCGACCAGCCGGCATCTCCTCTGCAGCGGGCTGACGCTGCGCGGCACCGGAAGTTCCCAGCCCTGGCAAACCGCTGGGTGGTCAGAAGCCTGCACCGGGACGGGTCTCAGGGCGGAGATATGACTCATCTCACGTGGTGTACGGGAACTCGTTGCGTGTGGAGAAGCAGCCGTTCGTCACCGCTGGTCAGCGCGCCCGGCTAATCAAGTGTTCATTGTTCGCGAATACGTTCAGCGACCGGTCGCGATCGCTGTGTAATTCTTTGCCGGTCGCTTTGAGTGAGCCGGCGTCGTTCTCGACATCGTGGTCATCAGAGCTCACCCAGCTCTGGGCAAAGCCCTGTTGGGCCGAGCCGGATCTTTGACGAGCGACAGGATCACGATGAGCACTGACCGGAGGCCCGCGTGAACGACGATCACCTACTCGAGTCGTACGGGGGCCCGTCCTTCGCGGGGCGGCCGCAACCGCTGCACGAGCCGCTGCCGCTGCCACTGGACTTCGAGGCGTACTACCTGGGCCATCAGGAGTTCTTCCACTCCTTCGCCGAGCTCCACCTCGGCAACCGGCACGAGGCCGAGGAAACCGTCCACCAGGTGTTCCTGGAGATCCTGGCGGGATGGGAAGGCCTCCTGCAGGACACGGACCTGGAACAGCGCACTCTGGCGGTCCTGAGCCGCCATGTGCGGGAGCGGCTGGAGCGGGAGCAGAGGCCGCCGGCGTTCGTGATCTCCGGGCCGATAGCCCAGACCCTGCGCGCGATCCGCAGCGAGATGGAGATCGCACACGGGACCTCGGGCCTGTACGAGGCGATCCTGGAGCTGCCCACCCGTCAGTTCACCGTGATCGTGCTCAAACACCTGCTCGGATACCCGACCGCCCGCATCGCACGTTTCATGGGCCTGGATCCGCGCACCGTCGACTACCACGGCCGCAAGGCCAAGGAGCGGCTGCGGATCCGGCTGGGGCTGCCCTCCGATACCCCCGGGAAGGGGCAAGGGCAGTGATCTCGACGATCGACGCACTCCTGGCCAACGCCGCCGTACCGGTCTCGCCCGCGCGCGGCTTCGACGTCGGGGCCGCCCTGCGGCGCCTGGCCGCGGACGCGGCCCGGGCCACCCCCGACCCCACCCTCGGCATGGCGCGCGCCGCCCAGGCCGGACAGCGCCTGGGCGTCGTGGCCCGGTGGATCCTCAACCAGCCCGACGCCGCGCACCACGTCGACAGCCTCGTCCAGGACGGGCCCGACGCCCCGGTGGAGGAGGACAGCCTCGACGTCGAGGGGGCCGTTGTCTTCGCCTGCCTGCTGTACCTGACGGGGCATCCGGAGTCGGCCCAGTTCTGGTGGCAGTTGGCCGCCGGAGCCGGCCACCGGGCCGCGGGGTACTGCCTGCACCTGCACCACCTCTCCCTGGGCGAAGCCCGCGAAGCCGC
The DNA here is from genome assembly GCF_040932295.1 of Streptomyces sp. C36. NCBI lineage: Bacteria > Bacillati > Actinomycetota > Actinomycetes > Kitasatosporales > Streptomycetaceae > Streptomyces > Streptomyces sp. C36. The sequence goes on from NZ_JBFQGI010000001.1 coordinate 1,139,256, forward strand.
CCACTGGCGGCATCAGGTGATGCATGCCCCCACGCGCACGGACGCGCCGCTGGACGAGGACTTCATCGAGTCGATCGAAGTCGTCGCCCGCTACGTGCATACCCACGGCTCCGTGGCCGCCGCCCCCACCGGGACCTTGGAGATGGAGGTCGACCGGCTCGCCGACGCCGGCGCCGGCAACTGCATCATCGTCCGCCGGCCCGACCGGCGCCTCGCCAAACAACTGCGGGACTTCAACCGTCACTGACCCCGAACAGCAGCAAGGAGCCCTCTCTCCACGACCCCGGTTCCTAGGCCAACGGGTCGCACAGGGGCTCCTCGCCCGACATCCCCCGACAGCGAAGGACATCTCCATGCACCTTATCCGCCTGCGCCGACTCGCACAGCAGCTCGGCCGCACCCCCTGCCGTGCCGCCCGCTGGACGGCCGTACGCCGACGAGCCGCCCTCGGACTGGTGCTGCGCGGCATCTGCTACGGCACAGGCACCGGCCTGATGAGCCTGCTCGTCTACTGGCTCCAGCATCAGCAATGACGCCCGGCCGAACGCCCGGCGGGTGGGCTTCCCATGTGGGCCCATCCGCCGGGCTGCCGAGGCCCCTCACCCGGCCTATGACTCATCTCGGCGGGAAGGGGAGCGCATCAGGCCGAGTCTTGAGTGGTTCATCAGCCCTTCTCGGTGATCAGGCTGATCAGGGCGTGGGCTGTGTTGCCGTCGGAGTCGATCCCGTGGACCTCGGCGCCTTCGAAAGTGACGACCTCGGCGCTGCGGGGGAACATGGCCTGTTCGTACTCGGTGAGCGCGGCCTCGATGTCGGCGGGGTGTGCGGCGAGGGCCTTGCCGAGTTCGGCGCCGTCGAGCATGGCCAGGTTGGCGCCTTCGCCGTTCGGGGCGGCGAGGTGGGCGGCGTCGCCGATCAGGGTCACCCCTGGCACCCGGTCCCACCGGTGCCCGGTCGGCAGGGCGTAGTAGGGGCGCAGGACGGGCGCGGTGTCCCCGTCGGTGATCAGGGCGGTGAGTTCCGGTGCCCAGCCGTCGAACTCCTGGGCGATCCGCGCGGTGGCCGCGGCGGCGTCGGTGAAGTCGATGGCGGCGAACCAGTCCTGCGGCTTGGCCAGCGCCACGTAGGTGTGCAGGGTGTCGCCGCTCTCGCGGTGAGCGAAGATCTCCCTGCCCGGCGAGGGCGCGATCAGCATTCCGCCGCCGACCGCCTTCGCGGCGGCGGGGTGGCGGGTGTCGGCTTCGAACAGGTACGTCTCGACGAACGACGTGCCGGTGTACTCGGGTATGGCGGTGGAGAGCAGCGGCCTCACCCGTGACCACGCGCCGTCCGCGCCGACCAGCAGGCTGGTGGCGACGGTGCTGCCGTCGGCGAACGTCACCTCGTGGCGGCCCTCGCCGAGGGTACGGGTGCTTGCGGCCTTGTGTCCCCACCGGACGGTGCCGGCCGGGAGGGAGTCGAGCAGGATCCGTCGCAGCTCACCGCGCTGCACTTCGGGTCGTCCGCCCGTGCCGTCGTCGGCCTTGTCGAGCAGGACGGTCCCGTCCCGGTCGAGGACCCGCGTCGCCTGGCGGCCCTCCAGGATGATGGCGTGGAACTCGTCCATCAGGCCGGCCGCCTCGAGGGCGAGCTGCCCGTTGTAGTCGTGGATGTCGAGCATCCCGCCCTGCAGGCGCGCCGACGGTGAGGCCTCCGCCTCGTAGACCGTGGCCGGGATTCCGTGGACGTGCAGGACGCGGGCCAGCGTGAGTCCGCCGAGTCCGGCGCCGATGATCGTGACGGGCGTGTGCATGGTGGCTCCTTCGGGATCGGGCCGCCCGGTGGGCTCCGGCCGGCCGTCTCTGGAAAGGTGCCAGGCCGCGCCGACAAGCCACCGGCAACGGACCGACAGTCCCCGACAGGCGACCGACACCGCAGGTCAGTCCCTGCACCTCCCCGGAGTGGCGTTCAGCTCGGTGCCCGGGTCGATCGGCCCATGCTCGCGTTCTCGCATCGCTCGCCGGCTGTCAGCCCTCCTCCTCGACGGCGTCCCGGTCGCGGAAGGGGCGCAGACCGTCGTCCGCCCGTTCCTCCGCCTGACGGCAGGCGGCAAGCGTCCGGTCATGGCTGCTGAGCCATTCGAGAAGGGCCGCCGCGTGCTTGATCTGTCTACGGCGTACTTGCGGCTGCTGGGGCCGGTGAGGCCGGTGAGGGGGCAGCGGTCGGCTCGGGCTTGGAGCTCCTCTTCTTGCGGCACTCCATCCATCGGGTCTGGTAGTCCATGCGCGGCTTCTTGTTCGCTGTCAGGACCGGGGTGTGGGTCGTCAGGTCGTTCTTCTTCACGGTCCTGCTGCGGCTGCCGGCCCCACCTTCCCAGTAGCTCATCTCCAGGTAGCCGGAGCTCCTCTGAAGCCACGGGGCGGACCGGAGATAGACCCTCTTCCCCTCGGGGATGCTGACGATGTTCTTCTTCTCGTCGGTCCTGCTGTCGGTCCACTCCGTGGTCTCACCGTGCCGCTGTGAGTGTTCTTCGCCTTCCAGATGCGCCACGGTGACGTCGTCGCCGAGGAGGCTGATGTCCAGCACGTCCGCGATGGCCGCCGAGATCAAGCCCGAGACGTTCCTTTCGATCGAGCGCTCCCGCTTCCTGAGCCTCTCCCTCTCCCACGACATCGCCTTCGACCTGGCCACGGACTCGTTGACCAGCAGTTCGACACTCCATGCGGGGCCGGCGCAGGCGCCGTAGGTGTCCGACACGGCCTTTTGGCCGAGGTCCACGTACCGGGACCTGTGCGTGATGACGAAACGGCATGTCGCGTACCGGGCGTATCCCAGGTGGCGGTTCTCGGCCCGCGCCCATTCCCTGTTGTTCTCCAGGAGCCCGCGGTCGTGGCCGTCCTCCCTTCCCAGGCAGTCGGAGATCCCACGGCGGTCGGGGGACGCGGGGGCGGCCGGAGTGGTGAGCAAGCCCACGAGGCCGACCGAGGCGACACCGGTGACAACGACATTCCACCGGCTCCGAGGACACGCACGCCGCACGGTGAACCCCATTCATTGAGAGGAATACGGAGAAATTCCTGGCCAGTCTGGAAAACGACCGATTCCGCCCCTGGCCACGGCGGTTCACTCTCCTAGCCGGTGCACGACGAGCAGAAAGCGATCGCCGCTGGGGCCTGGGCGATGCGCGGTGGCCCACCGACTGGGACCGCTGGGAGCGGGACGCAGGCCGCCTGCGTGTCGGCGCCCCATGCAGAGCGCGAAGGCCGCGTCGACGTCGCACCGCATACCGGCCCGCCGCGTGGCTTCCGGTCACGTGGAGCGCTCGAGCCCTCGTGCCGCAGAGGCGCGGCCGCGGGCATGGGCCGCACAACCGATTGGATATTGAACTACTTCATGGTGTAGAAATCCCCGTCGATCGATCATGATCACGTCACTTCATCACGGGGGATCAGAATGATTCATACTCGACGTCTCATCAGTACCTTCGCCATCGTGGCCGCGCTGAGCGCCCTCACCGCCTGCGGGCCCGAGGAGGACAGCGCCGGCGGATCGGGCGCCTCGTCCCAGCCGTCGGCGAAGCCGGGCACGGGCACGGGCGGAAGCGGCTCGACGGACAGCGGTGGCGGCGACTGCGGGCAGCCGCCGAAGCTCCCGGCCGGCCACAAGATGGTCGAAATCGCCGTGCCCCCGTCCAAGGGCTCGATGTCCGCCAAGGACGCCAAGCCGACCTGCACGCCCAACGACTGGATCTACCACGGCGACGGCAAGGCCAACTACTACCTCTTCTCCGAGGACGTGAAGGCGGAGCTGGCCACCGGGTCCGGCTCCACCAAGACGGTCCCCGTCGGGGAACTGTGGAACCACGCCGGTGACTGCATCGCGAGCAGCTCGGAAGTGAAGTCGCCGTACAGCTGCTCCGGAAACATCTACGACATCACGCTCGACCCCGAGGGCAAGGTGAAGAGCATCAAGGAGATCTGGCACCCCTGATCCCCCATGCGGGCCGGCCCTGGGGTGGACACCCTCGGCCCCGGGGCGGCCACGTCGGGCCCGCCTTGGGGCCGCCGACGTCGTGCTGCCGCCCACCTTCGTCGAGGAGATCGCCGATGTCGTCGCCTTCGTGACGAGCCGCCCCCGGCACGTGACCCTGCGGCGGGTGATGGTCCGCCGACGCGGCAGGCGTGACGCGCGCGGCGGACGCGCGGCTACTTGTAGATCCCCACGGGTGTGCCGCACTTCCACACCGAGCCGCCGCCGGAGTTGACCCAGGACCCGTTCGTCGGACCGGGGGACGACCAGCGCGTCTGCGTGTTCATGGCCGAGAACCAGTACTGCAGCGAGCGGACGCACCGAGAAAGCGCTGGAGCAACTCGCCGAAACGCTCGGCCTCGACTGGGCGGAGGAGGGCTGAGCCGCGACGTCGACGAGCCGTGGGCGGAAGGCGGTGGCTCGGCACGCGAGAGGATGGGGCTGTCCAGACGAACGAGGGAGACTTCCATGAGTGAGAATCGTGCCGCGCCGGGCGGATCCGTTCGGCTCGCCCCTGGGCTCGAGGTGAGCCGGATCGGCCTCGGTGCGAATCAGCTGCTCGGACCTCACGGATTCGGACACCCCAAGGACCGCCTGTCATCCCTGGCCGTGCTGCGGCGCGCGGTGGAGCTTGGCATCACCCACCTGGACTCCGGTGAGCGATACCGCCCCCGCGTGGCCAACGGACTGATCCGGGAAGCGATTCAACCCTGCCCGGCCGACCTCGTAGTCGCCACCACGGCGGGCGTCGAGGAGGACGGGTGGCGGTTGCCGTACGCCTACCGCAGGGCCTCCGCACTGGCCACGGATGTCGACAACGATCTGTCCGAGCTGGGCAAAGAGCAGCTGGACCTGGTGCTGCTGTTCGGCGGTGCCACGAGCGACAATGACGGCGTGCCGCTCTCGCAGGGTCTGGAGGTGCTCGCCGAGCTGCGTGAGCGCGGGCTCATCCGGCACATCGGTCTCAATGAATGCTGGCCCGAGGGAGTGTCCCTGGCCTGTGAGATAACCCCGATCGCCGCGGTTCAGGCCGACTTCGACCTCTTCCGCCCGCAGGATGACGATCTCCGGTCCGCCTGCCTGGAACGCGGCGTGGTGTTCGTAGCACGTTACGAATCCGCCGATGCGATGCTTCGCACAGCCGACGAAGAACAGCTGCGCGCGCTCGACGCGGTGGCCACCCGGCATGGCGCGAGCCGGGTCCAGACTGCCCTGGCCTGGCTTCTCGCCCGGTTCCCGGCAGACGCGATCCTCCTCGGCGCCCGGACCGTGGCGGAGTTGGAGGAGAACGTGGCCGCAGGCCGTCTGCACCTGAGGCCCACCGACCTCGCCCGCCTCGCGCGGCCATGAGCGCTCCGGCAGCAAGGCACGCCGACCCGGCACGCCCGCGTCGGTCGGTGCGAGGTCAGTACGGGTGCCGGTCGGGCTTGCTCGTCCAGGCGTCGTAGGCGTGGGCGCCGATCTCGGGATGGATCTGTTCGATCTTGATCCTCCGCTCGCTCAGCGGCTTGGTGAAGTCCTCGTACTGGTAAGCGTCGTCGAAGCCGATCCGGCGAGTGTCGTCGAGGTCGCAGCTGAAGTAGACCGCGTCTATCCGTGCCCAGTAGATGGCGCTCATGCACATCGGGCATGGGGCGCCGCTGATGTAGATGGAGCAGCCCTGGAGCATCCGGGCCCGCTCGGGGACCGGGTCCGGCGACCCCTCGGGGCGGGGCACGTAGGCGAGGGTGCTCTCGTTCTGGTGCTCCTCGGAGATCGAGGGGGCTTCGGGGTTGAGATGTGCCACGGCCTTGCGGATGGTCTCGACTTCGGCGTGGGCGGTGGGGTCGCCGGTCAGCAGGACGCGGTTCTGCCCGCGCGCGATGATCTCGCCGTTCCGGACGAGCACCGCGCCGAACGGACCGCCCCAGCCTTTCTCCACCGACTCGGTGGCGAGCCGTACCGCTTCGGTGATGAGTTCCTTGTGTTCCATCGCGCGCTCTCCGATCGGCAGGGCCGTCGGCGCGTGGGTGTTCCTTTGAGGAACGAAATGGTGGAACGGCTCAACAAACCCTCGATGGAAACAACCCCTCGGCCGAACGCCCGATTTGCTAGAAATATCCTATATGAATTAGGCTACCTGCTGTGAGTCCCCGCGCAAGCCGAGCCCCCGGGGCTGACAACGCCACCGTTGTGATCTCGCAGAAGGTGCGCGCAGGTCGGATCGGCGACTATCAGCGCTGGCAAGGCAGGACGAACGAGGCGGCCCGCGAATTCGAGGGGTTCGAGGGCGCCGAGGTGTACCCGCCCGAAGGCGGCGACGAGAACGTCTGGGTGTCCGTCTTCCGGTTTTCCGGCATCGACCGCCTGACCGCCTGGCTGGACTCGAGCCGCAGACGGGAGCTGCTCGCCGAGGGGCAGGACCTGTTCGACGGGCCTGCGACCCAGGAAGTGCTGCACGGCGGCACCCCCGCCGAGCAGGAGGCCGGCGCCGTCACGGCCGTCGTCTCCCACGTGGTGGAGCCCGGGCGGGAACAGGGGTTCCTGCGCTGGCAGGCGAAGGCCCTCAAGGCGCAGGAGAAGGCACCCGGATTCATGGGTTCCGAGTTGTTCAGGCCGGTCCAGGGGGTCCAGGAGCGCTGGGTCGCCGTGTTCCGGTTCGATTCCCGCGAGCACCTCGACGACTGGCTCGCCTCCGACGTCCGCCAGGGGCTGTTGGAGGAGGGGCGTCGCTACTTCGCCTCGTACGACGTCCACAAGGTCGGTTCGGCGTTCAGCGGTTGGTTCAGCTTCGAGGGAGGCGCACGGGGTGACGCCCCGCCCAACTGGAAGCAGGCCATGTCCGTGCTCCTGGCCCTCTATCCCACCGTAATGGTCCTGAACCTGACCGTGGGATACGAGCTGGACGACCTCGGCGTCCCCGGCTACGTCGGTCTGTTCATCGGCAACGTGCTGAGCGTCAGCGCGCTGACCTGGCTGCTGATGCCCCTGGTGAACAGGGTGCTCGCCTTCTGGCTGGTGCCGGGGCGCGCCCGTAGCACCCGTGTGCACGTTGCGGGCGCGGCGCTGGTGGTGCTCGCCTATCTGCTGTTCGTCGCGATCTTCGGGCTGATCAGCTGATGTCCGCGGAAAGGGAGTTCGAAGGGGTCCTGATCCGGCGCGGTGACCGGGACTACGACCGGGCCAGGGCCGACGCGGTGTGGAACGGGCGCAAGCCGCGACGAACCCCCGATGCCATCGTGCGGGCCGCCTCCGCGGGGGACGTGGCGAGGGCCCTGTCCTACGCCCGCTCCCACGGGCTGCGCGTGTCGGTGCGCTCCGGCGGTCACAATTGGTCGGGCTCCCCGCTCCGGGACGGGGGACTGCTGATCGACCTGTCAGGGCTCGGGGGGTGCGAGGTCGACCCCGTGTCGGCGACGGCCACGGTCGGGCCCGCGGCCACCGGCCGGGACCTGGTCGCGGCGCTCGCCCCGCACGAACTGGCCTTCCCCGTGGGCCACTGTCCCACCGTCGCGGTGGGCGGCTTCCTGCTGAGCGGCGGGCTCGGCTGGAACTCCCGTGCCTGGGGCGTGTCGTGCGCCGACGTCCAGGAGATCGAGGCCGTCACCGCCGACGGCCGCACGGTGAACTGCTCGGAGACGGAGAACAGCGACCTGTTCTGGGCCGCCCGGGGCGCGGGGCCGGGCTTCTTCGCCGTCGTCACCCGCTTCCGGCTCGGCCTCCACCCCCAGCCGGCGGCCATCGTGACCACCAGCCTGACGTTCCCGTTGGCCGAGGTCGGGCGGGTGGCGGCCTGGGGGGAGCGGACCGCGCGCGAACTCCCGCCGTACGTCGAGACGTCCCTAGTTTTGCGTGCCTCCGCGGATCCCGCCGCGACGCCTCCTGCGGGGCCTCAGGTCGTGATCGCCGCCACCTCGTTCGCGGCGTCGCCCGACGAAGCGCTCGCCTCGCTCGCCCCGGTGGCCGCCTGCCCCTTCGCCGCGGGCGCCGACTCCCGGCAGGCGCCCGAGCCGACGTCGTTCGCGGCCCTGCACACGGGCGCCGACTCGCTGTGGCCGCCCGACCACCGGTACGCGGCCGACACGTTGTGGTCGGCCGAGAGCTACGAGACCCAGCTGACCCGGATGGCCGACGCGGTCGCCCACGCCCCGTCCCCCAGGTCCCTCGTGCTCGCCCCGGTGCAGCCGGTGTCCGAGGAACCGGGCCTGCTGCGCAACATGTCCTTCTCGCCGCTCGGCCGGTCCTATTGCGTCTCCTACGCGATCTGGGACGACCCGGGCGCCGACGAGGCCAACGCCCGCTGGCTGCGGGGCGTGGAGGCCGCCGCGGACCCGTCGGGGCACGGCGGACGGTACGTCGCCGAGGCCGACCTGGAGGCCGGCGCCGACCGCGCCCGGCGCTCGTACGCCCCCGCCGACTGGGACCGTCTGCAAGAGCTCAAGGCGCGGTGGGACCCGGAGAACCTCTTCCACGCCTACCTCGCGCCGTGATCCACCCCATCCCGGGTGTCAGCCGGAGTGTTCGGCGCGATCGGTCACGAGGAGCGGCCGTGGCGGCGGGTCCACCCGCGCCGCCGTCGGCATCACTGACCGACCGGGACGCCGTTATCGCTCAAGAAATGTCGCTTCCGATCAAGAACCTGTCGGCCGTGCCCGACGTCTCCCAGACGTGAGATCAGTCAGGAAGGCACCGGTTGAGGAGCTGCACCGGCGCCCGCCGTGCAGGGCGCTCGCCGTGCAGGAGAGACGGACTGACTCCATATGAACGCGATCGTGAGAAACCTCTAGCAATTGACTCGGAGGACGATTCCGGTGCAGCTCGTGGCTCGACACGCGGAGCGGCGTGAGTTCGATCGATTAATGACCTCGGCGGCCGCCGGGCGTGGTGGGGCCGTCGTGGTGGCGGGGGAGGCGGGGATCGGCAAGTCGGCGCTCGTCGACGCCGTGGTGGAGGAACTGGACGGCTTCGAGGTGTTGCCGGCCGCCGGTACGGAGTTCGAGCGAGACCTTCTCTACGCGACGCTGCACCAGCTTTGCGCTCCGGTTCTCGAATACCGTCAGAGACTTCCCGTGGTGCAGCGGAACGCGCTGGAGGCGGTGTTCGGGCTCGGCGCGCAGACCTCGCCCGATCCGTTGACGGTCGGTCTCGCCGTCCTGGGGCTGCTGCACGAGGTGGCGCAGGACGGACCTGTCTGCTGCGTGGTGGACGACGCCCAGTGGATCGACGACGCTTCGCGGCGCGTGCTGGTGTTCGTGGCCCGGCGGGTGTCCGCCGAGCGGATCGCGATGGTGTTCGCCGCGCGCGATGCCCGCCCGCCGTCCGGACTCGCCGAGCTTCCGCGCCTGCCCCTCGCGGGTCTGTGTGACGAGGACGCCCGGGCCCTGCTGCGAGCGGCGACACACGTCGGGCTGGACGCCGAGGTCATCGACCGGATCCTGGCCGAGGCGCACGGAAACCCGCTGGCGCTGCTGGAGTTCGCCCACCACGCGGAGCCGTTCGGTGTGCCCGGCCCACGGCGATTCCGCGCGAGTGTGGTGGACATGCTGGAGGAGCAGTTCGTCCACCGCTTCGAGCGGTTGCCGGATGCGACCCGGTCGCTGGTGGTGCTCGCGGCGGCGGAGCCGGTCGGCGATCTCGACCTGCTGCGTCGCGCGGCGCGGCTCCTCGGGCTGGATGCCGCGGGGCTCACTCTCGCGGAGAATGCCGGACTTCTGGCCCTGGGGCCGCGGCTGCGCTTCCGGCATCCGTTGGTGCGCTCCGCGGTCTACGCGTCGGCCACCCCGAAAAAGCGCCGCAGCATGCACGGCGCTCTCGCGGAGGCGACCGATCCGGAGACCGACCTCGACCGCCGGGCGTGGCACCGGGCCCACGCGGTCATCGACGCCGACGAGAACGTCGCCGCGGAGCTGGAACGGTCCGCCGGCCGGGCGCGCCTGCGCGGCGGGTTCGCCGCGGCCGCCGCGTTCATGGAGCGAGCGGGGCGGCTGACACCAGCTCCCGGCCGCCAGGCCGGGCGGCTGTTCGTCGCGGCCCAGTTGCGGCTGCAGGCCGGGGCGCCCGACGCGGCCCGCGCACTGCTCACCCGGGCGGAGCGGCGTCCGATGGACGACGAGAGCCGCGCGAGGGCCCGCCTGCTGCGGGCACGGATCGGCTATCAGCTCTCCCACGGCCCGCAGGCCACCGCCAGACTCGTCGACGCCGTCATGGAGCTGGCCCCCGAACAGGCGGGGGACACCTACCTGGAAGCGTTCGCGTCGGTCATGTACAACGACAACCACCCGGGCCTCCTCCAGGAGCTCGGCGCCCGGATCCGTGAGCGAGTGCCGCGGCGGGAGCCCGCCCGGCCGACCGATCTGCTGCTCGACGCTCTGCTGGACCAGAGCATGCTGCCCGTCGAGCGGGCGGTGCCCGCGATGCGCGACGCGGTGACGGCTTGCCGTACGGCCGCACCCTCGTCGGGGCCATGGCGGATGAACCTGCTCTGTCAGGTCGTCATCGACCTGCGGGACGACGAGGCGATGGAGGAGATCTCGGACCGTCAGGTGGACGTGGCGCGCCGTCAGGGCTCCCTCGCCTCGTTGCCGCAGGCCCTGCGGTACCAGGCGGTCGCCAGGGTCTCGGCCGGCCGGTTCGACGAGGCGGCCGTCTGCCTCGAAGAGGCCCGGGACGTCGACGAAGCGGCGGGCACGCTGCCGCTCCTGGGGCCCGAGCTCGTCCTCACCGGCTTCCGCGGTGACGGGGACCGGTTCGCCGAGCTGCGGGATCTGCTGGGACGTGACGGGCGGCCGTTCGAAGCCGCCGGCGAGCACTACGCCAGGGCGGTACTGCACAACGGGCTCGGCGACTACGAAGCGGCTCTGGACGCCGCGCTGACGGCCCAGCGCCGGCACCAGGCCGGCTCCTACTCGATCTGGGCCGTCTACACCGAGCTCGTCGAAGCCGCCGCGCGCGCCGGCCGCGGTGAGGAAGCGGCCGCGGCCATGAAACACCTGGAGGCGCTGGCCCGGGCGAATCCCGCCCCGTGGGCCGTCGCCGAATGGCTGCAGGCGCAGGCCCTCCTCGAACGGGGCGAGGACTGCGAGGCGTTGTACCGGCGAGCCATCGACCACTTCTCCCGGACTCGGGTCCGGGTGCTCCACGCGCGCGCCCGGCTGACGTACGGGGAGTGGCTGCGTCGTGCGAACCGGCGGAGCGAGGCCCGTGTCGAGCTGCGGGCGGCGCACGACATGCTGTCGCGCATCGGGGCCCGCGCTTTCGCCGAGCGCGCGGCCCGGGAACTGCGCGCCACCGGCGAGCGGCCAGGTCGGCACGGGGAGGACCCACTGGACCGGCTCACCGCGCAGGAACGGCTCATCGCCGGGAAGGTCGCTGCCGGAGCGACGTCCAGGGAAGTGGGCGTGATGCTGTTCCTCAGCCCCCGCACCATCGACACCCACCTGGGCAACGTGTACCGCAAACTGGGCATCTCCTCGCGCCGCCAGCTCCGCGAGATGCCGCTGTGACCCCCCGGCTCCGCGGTACGCCGACACTCCGGTTCCGCCGGGATACCGGCATACCGGCATACCGCGGCCGGTTCAGGACCGGTCCCCACCGGACCGTCCGAACAGCTCGATCTCGGCTATGGCCACCTGCTTGTCGGCGGAGGCGGCGTGGGCCGACTCGATGGTGAAGCGGACTGCCGTGGCCTCACCGACACGGAAGGCTCGGCGCTGCCCGCCCGCGCCCGGGTCCAGGGTGAGCTCGCGGGTCACGGTCCTTCCGTCCTTCCTCGTGACCGTCGCCTTGACCCGGTGCGGCAGCGCGGACTTCTCGAGCTGATCGGCGCGGGTGGACGTACCCGGCGTGATGATGACGTCGAGCAGCCGCGTCGGGCGCGCGAAGCGCATCTCGATCCACTCGCCCTGGCCCGATTGCGAGACCCCCGGACCCCACCAGGTGTTGTTGAGCTTGTCGATGGCCAGCTTCGGTTCGTGGTCGGGGTAGGAGCGTGAGGCACGGATCTCGTCCGGCTGGACCGGAGCGCGCTTGGCGAAGTGGTCGCGCGTGGCCTGGATGCCGTCGGGGACGTACAGCACGCCGAGAATGATCAGCGTCACGGCGACGGCGAGGGTGACCCAGGTGCCGACGCGGTCGAACGCGCGGCGGAGGCGGGGGCGGTCGCCGGCCCAGGGGGTCTCGTGGCCGCCGGGGCCGAGGAGGCGGCGCCACCAGGGGCGGTGTCCGGGCGCGGGGGCGTCACCGCTCTCGGCGAGGGGCATCGCGCAGTGGTCGCAGAAGTGGCGGTCCGGGTGGTTCGGCGTGGCGCACCAGGCACAGGGCGGGCCGTCCCCCGTCCCCCGGGGGCCGGGAACGCGTACGTGGGGCCGGTCGGTGTCGGGGCGGCCGGGCAGGACCGGGGCCACGGCGGGAGCGGGTACGGCAGGGGTGGCCTCCTGCTCCGGGACGGGTACGACGAGGGAACGGGCGCGGTCGGTCGTGGGGCTGTCCGGAGGGGGGCCGTCCTGCGCTCTGACCGGCGGGATGCCGGGGCCGGTGTCCTCCGGATCCGGGGTGCCGGACGCGGACCGGGACGCGCCGGCTGTTCCGGCACCGTCGCGGTCCTCGACGGGATCGGGGGCCGTCCCCGACGGGCGGTGCCCGCGCAGGGTGGAAGGAGCCGCCGGTACGCCGGCGTCGGCGTGGTCCGGGGCCGGGCCGGTGCCGTCGGGGCGCACGGTGGCGCCCCGGCCGGAACCGGCCGCCGAAGCCGCCGGTCGGCCGCTACGGCCACCGGCGGAATCCCAGCGGAGGACGGCTCCGCAGGCGTCGCAGAACGACTGCCCCGGCTCCGCGCGGGTGCCGCACTCACCGCAGTCCGGCGTGCTCATGTCTCCGAGGTCCTTTCGATGGTGGTCCCAGTGGTGGCGGTCCCAGTGGTGGTGGTCACAGTGACGGTGTAGGGCATGTGCGCGGGACGGGCCGCAGCCACGAGCGTGTCGAGGCGGTGGGTGTCGGCCCGGGTGGGGTTCGGCAGCCGCAGGACGACGTGCAGACTTGGGCGGGCACTTCCGGGGAAGGAGCCGCGTGGACGCGCGCTCCAGGTGGCGCCGCCGCTCTCCGTGATCTCCGGTTCGGCGCCGAACGCCAGGCGTACGGCTTCCGACAGGCCACGCGGAGTGCCACGGACGCGGTGCAGAGCGACAGCGGCGGCCACGGCGGCGCGCAACCGTGGCTCGGGTTCGGTGCCGTCGGTCTCGGCGCCCACCCAGGTGCCGAGCCACCGGGCGAAGTCGACCGGGGTGAGCGCGGGGTCGAAGTAGGCGTCCAGGCAGTCGAGCACGTTCAGGATCGGCGCGAGGACGTCGTCGAGTCCCGCGACGAAGCGCTGGGCGAGATCGTCGTCGGCGAAGACGGCCGGGAGCATCGCCCCGATGGGGGCGGAGGTGCCCAGGCCGTCGATGGAGCCTCTCACGGGCGGCCTCCTGGGCACATCGATCGCGTCACGCCGCGTCCCCGATCACCCGAACGCGGTGGTCGAAGGAGAAGACCAGGGCCGGTGGTTCGAGATCGATGCGGTCGGTCGGGTCACCGCGCCGGCCGGTCAGCGGATCGGCGGGGTGCAGCACGACCTCGTCGACCAGCTCCACGCCGGGGACGCGTTGCAGGACGGCGAAGACCTCGCCGGCCTGGACCGGGCGGCCGAAGGCCCAGCCACGGCCCTCCGCGCCGCCCGTGAGCGGGTCCAGGTGACGGTAGAGGGCGTCGTGGGCCCGGCGGCGCACCCGGTCGGTGTCGGTGCCGCGGAAGGCGTGGACGGTGGCGACCACCGTGACTCCCTGGTAATAGGGCGGACCGACCGCGAGTCTGGTGCCGATCAGGCGGCGTTCGTCCAGATGGCGGGTGATGCGTTCCAACAGGCGGTCGCCAGGGACGAGTTGCTCGAACCGCAGACGGCCGCCGGGGTCCGGGACGGCCTGCGGCACGACCAGCACCCGTACCGCGTAGGCCCCGTGTTCATCCGGGTCGCCTTCCAGACAGGTGATGCGGGCGGTCTCGGGTGCGGCCCGGCGGGCGAGTTCCTCGTAGTCGCGCAAGGTGACGGCGCGCTCCTGGGCGCGCAGGGTGATCGGTGCCCGGACCTTGGCCTCCTCGACGGTCTCCCCGTCGACTCCGCCGCGTGCGGCCTCGCGGTTGACGACTTCGGAGACGTAGGGGATGGAGGTGCGCAGGACCCGTACGGCGCCCCGGGTGACGTTGCCGGTCCGGCCGCCGCCGGTGCGGTAGCGGCGGGCGCGGACGACCGCGCCCTTGGGGGCGACCATGCCGTACTGGCGCAGGGTGCCGTCGGCTTCACGGACGGCGGGGCCGAAGGCGATGTCACCGGTCGTGGCGTCGAGGGTGATGTGGCGGTCGTCCGGCCGGGACGCGGCGAAGTGCGGGACGACCCTCCAGTCCTGCCATCCGTCGTGTTCGGCGGTCTGGAGCAGCAGGGGCGGGTCGTCGCCGACGACGGGCGCGTGGGCGAGCCGCCGTCGCTGCGCGGGCAGTCCGCTGGATTCGCCGAGCGCCTCGTCGTACACGGTGGCGGCGTGGACGACGCGGGTGGTGCCGCCGATGGTGCAGGCCCCGGCGGACCGTACGGTCGGTGACGTGGTGTAGAAGGGCTGGCCGGGCAGGGGCTCGGTGACCCGGCAGCGCAGCCAGCCGGCTTCGTGGCCGCCGTTGCGGGACAGGACGTGGCCGCCGGGTACGTGCAGGACGACGTCGCCGGGGCGGTTGAGGCCGCCGGTGCCGTCGCGGTCGATGTCGCAGGGCTGCCAGCCGTCCTCGGTCCACGCCTCCCACACCAGGGGCGGCTGCCTCGGGTCGACGCCGACACCGTCCACCCGGCTGTCGAGTTCCAGGGCGACGGCGCAGTGCGGGACGGCTGCCGTCAGACCGATCAGCGTGCAGTCGCCGGGGTCGGGGGCTTCGGCGAAGCACCGTACGTCGGTGCCTTCGGCCAGCGCGGCGGTGCGGTCGCTGACGGGCTCGTCCCGGTGCTGCACCATCAGACGGCTCAGCGCGCAGGGGACGACGGCCAGTTCGCGCTCGGTGGCGAAGACCACCGCCTCCTCCTGCTCGGTGCGCAGTGTGGCCACCTCGGTGCCGACCGGCACCGGTACGACCTCCTCCTGGGGCGCGGACAGCCAGAAGGTGACGTCCGTACGGGCCGCCGACGGCGGGAAGAGGGTGACGCCCGCGAGGTCCAGGAACGCCAGGTGGTTCTTCTCGGGTACCCGGTTGAGGCGGTAGACGATCTGGTCGGCCATGTGGGCGACGGTCTCGACGAGGGTGATGCCCGGGTCGGAGACGTTGTGGTCGGTCCACTCCGGCGCGCGCTGCTGGATGTAACGCTTGGCGTCGTCGACGAACTGCTGGAAGCGGCGGTCGTCGAGGTGGGGCGAAGGCAGGGACATCAGCGGTCGCTTTCGGGGGAGTTGCCGGATCCGTCGTCGAAGAGGCCGTCGCCGGGGCCGTCCTCGTGGGAGGGGATGACGTAGAAGGGGAAGACGAGGCTGCGCGGGTTGTTGGTGCCGCGGATCCGGTAGCGGATGTCGATGTACAGGACGCTGCGGTCGGTACCGGTGGTCACCTGGACGTCGGTGACCTCGATGCGCGGCTCCCAGCGGTCCAGGGACGCGTACACCTCGTGCTGGATGCGGCCCGCGGTCTGCTCGTTGACCGGGGCGAACACCAGGTCGTGGATGGCGCAGCCGAATTCGGGCCGCATGGGCCGCTCTCCAGGCGTGGTCGCCAGAACCAGCCGGATCGCCTCCTCGATCTCCCGATCCCCGCTGACCAGCGCGATACCGCCGGTCGGCCCGATGCGCAGCGGGAAGGACCACCCGGAGCCGACGAACTGTTCGGCCATCAGAACCACACCCGCCTTTCACGGACACAGAAACAGAAAGAAGCGGACACAGGGCAGAAGGCGGAGCTCATACCGCGAAGGGCACGGGTGGTGTGGCGACCGCGAACGTGGGGGACAGGATGGTGGTGTTCGGGCCCTTGATCGTGGTCATGGCCGAGGTGATCTGCACGGTGCCTCCCGCGGTGAGGTTCGCGACGCCGCCGGCGGTCATGTTCAGGGCTCCCCCCGTGGTGAGCCCGATCTGTCCCAGGGCCTTGAGGTTGATCAGGCCGACGCTGTCCATGGTGAGCGGGCCGCCGCTCGTGACGCTGAGCGGGCCGCCGCTCTTCAGACTCAGCCGGCGCCGGGCACTGAGCGTGAGGTCGGCGCCGGCCTCCACGGACACCGACCTGCTGCCCTTGATGGTGACCGACCCCTTGCTGTCCACGACGATCTCGGTGTTCGTCCGGTCCAGGTTGATGGTCAGCTGTTTGTCGCCGGACGTCAGCCGGACGCCCTGCTTGCGACCGCCGGTCTTCTGGCTGAGCAGGTCCATGCGGTTGCCGTCCCGGTCGGAGACCGTGTGCCGGCTCGCCCTCTTCCGTACGGTGTCGTGCAGCGGCACGTCACCGACGACAGTCGGCTTGTCCTTGCCGTTGTAGAGACCGCCGATCACGAACGGATGGTCGAGGGCACCCCGGTCGAACCCGACCAGCACCTCGTCGTTGACGTCCATCGGGAACACCCCGCCGCCGCCGAGGCCGCCCATCTGCACCGTCCGCGTCCAGTCGCTGACGTACTTGTCGTCCAGCCACGGGAACCGCAGCCTCACGCGGCCCTGCTTGAGCGGGTCGTTCACGTCGGTGACCAGGGCGTTGGCCACGCTCGGCAGTGTGGGGCCGGTGCCCGTGCCGCCCCCGCCGGAGGTCAGCCCGAACAGCGAACGCCACTGCCGGCCGCTGACGGTCACCCACGACTCGTAGTGCTTCCCGTCGCCGAAGACGTGCCGTACGGAGGTCGCCGTGTACTTGCCCTCGAAGGGCGCGCCGGTGTCCGAGAGCGTCACCGGCACCCCCGGCCGCAGTCGCGTGTTGCCGAGCACCACGACCTCCACCTCGGCGAAGGCCGCGGTCACGTCCTCGGAGAGGGCGTCGGAAGCGAACCTCACGTCGGCCGACTTGCCGTACGGGGTCGAGGTCTCGACCAGCTTGCCCGGCTTGAAGCTGCCCGCGGCCCCGCCGGGCGTGTCGCCGATGGCGAAGCCCGGGTTGTCCGTGGCGGGCGACACGGAGCTGAGCGCCTTCTTCTGGGAGACGTCCCAGCCACGCGTCTCCACCTTGCCGACCTGATCGGCGGCGGTGACGGCGGCCCGCAGTCGCAGAATGTCGATCCCGGCCTTCAGATCGAGCGGGTCCTCTCCGTCCGGGCTCGTCGAGGGCGCCCCCGAGGCGGGCTCCGGCCTGACGAAGCAGAACCTGCCCTTCGCGTCGACCGACATGACGGTCTCGTTCTCGTCGGCCAGTCGCGCCAGGAAGTCCCAGTCGCTGACGTTGGACTGACTGATGAAGTCGTACACCGTTCTCGTCGGCCGGATCGTGCCGATCGGCACACCGTCCCGCGCGGCCAGCTTCGTGGCGATGTCGGAGGCGGACTGGTTCCTGTACGCCGCCACCCGGCGCTGGCGCATGAGCCGGTGCCCGGCGTCGTAGCCACGGATGACGGTGAACGTGCCGGTGCCGTCGTAATCGGCCTCGAAACCGGTGATCTCACCGGTCAGCAATGTGTCGCCGGCGCCCTGGCCGTCGGTGACGGTCGCGATGGTGACCGGGGTGCCGAACGTGGCGCCCAGCCGGCTGATCATGACCCGGTCGGGATCCCGGAAGGTGAGCTGGAAGGCGGCCGGGACCCCGGCACCCTGGTCGACCCAGCCGTCGACGAGGGCGAGGGCGGCGTCGTCGGGCAGTCTGTCGCCGCCGATGGACACCTGGAGTACGGCGGACGTGGCAGGACCCGGCATCAGCGACGCACCTCCTCGGCGGCGGGCAGGACGAGTTCGATGCCCGTGGGCAGCCGGGACGGATCGTCGATGCCGTTGGCCTCGGCGATCGCCCGCCATGAGGTCGCGTCCCCGTACTCCCGCCAGGCGAGGGACTGGAGCGAGTCACCGGCGACGACCCGGTGCACCCGCCGCGCGGTGAGCGCACCCGACGTCGGGTTCTGCCTCCGGGACTTGCGGGGGATCTCCTGCAGGCGCATCTGGCAGGTGGCACGGATGGGGACGCCGGTGGTCCCGAACAGCGTGTAGGACACGTCGATGGAGCTGACGTACGCGATGAACCGGGCCGTGGAGAAGGACCCCCACTGGAAGACCACCCAGGGAGGAGAGGGCTGTTTGGCCGCCACGCTCTTGGCGGTCACGTCGCAGCAGCGCAAGAGCGCCGCCACCTTCTTCAGCACCACGTCGCTGGTGGGACGGTCGGAGGAGTCGAGGAAGACCTCCAGGGACATCGCGCGCGGCTCCGATCCCATGAACTCCGGCCGCGGGCCGCCCCGTGCGGCGACGGTCGGCGTCACCTTCCACTGAGCGGCACGGCTGAGGGACAGCTGCGCCGGGTTGAAGTCGAAGTCGAACGTCTTGATGAGCGCGCCCGGGCGGGTGCCGGTGCCGAGTGGCGGCTCGTGGATGGCGAGGGAGGCCCGGACCAGGCTCTTGCCCGCGCCGTTGCTGCTCTTGGGCATGGGGTCGTCTCTTCGTTCCTCGGTCAGGGGCTTCAGTCGGTGAACCCGTGGTGGGCGATCTCCAGGACCTCGGTGGCGACGGCCGGACTGGCCGGATCGAGGGTGGGGCCCTGCCAGCTGACGGGCAGCACGTCGATCAGACCCCAGCGCGCGACCTCCGAGCCGTCCGCACGCAGCGCCGTGATCTGGGCGGTGGGCCGCTCGATGCCCGTCTGAACGGATGAGATCCACTTGGCGACCTTCGTGGTGTCCGGAGTGAGGGGCCGGGTCAGCCGGATGGTCGAGAAGGTGACGCGGGTCGGCAGCCGCCAGACGAAGCCGTTGTTGCCGCCCTCCTGCCGCTGCTCCGTCTCCACCTGCGACGACAGCCCGTCGCACCCGTTGAAGTAGCCGAGGCTCTCGCCGTCGATGGAGAGGGTGAACCAGAGGGAGGATCCCGGGTCCTGGCGGGACATCGCGGAGGGCCTTTCTGTCAGGTCTGTCGGAGGTACGGTGCCGGTCGGCCGGTGGTCGGCCGGCCGACCGGCGAGGCGGGGGGCCGTCGGCCGGTCACTGGCGGGGGTCGCGGAGCCTGCCGATCCGCTCGCGGTCCAGCCGCAGTTCGGTGCGGATCAGCCGGGTGACGCGGCCGATGATCCGGTGCACCAGTTCGTCGAGCTGGAAGTCGCTGAGGGCGCGCGGATCGAATCCGCCGACGGGGGGTCCCGTGTAGGCGGGCGGGGGCTGTTTCCCCAGCGGCTGTTCCTGCGCGGTCGATTCGTACGAAGGAGGCGGTTCGTACGAAGGAAGGTGCTCACTCGCGGCAGCCGACCGGAGCGGAGGACGGATCTGCGGCAGCGCGTCCGCCACCGTGGCGGCGGCCAGGGCGGCGAGCGCTCCGGTGGCCGAGTTCTGCGCACGCTGTTCGGTGACGGGGCCTGACGCCGGGGTGCCGCCGGCACTGGGGGCGTGCGGGAGCGGGGGCGGCCCCGGAGGAGTCGCGCGAGAGGCCACGGGAAGGGGGCGAGGAGTGGAGGGGGAGCGGTGAGGAGTGGGGTGATGCAGCGGTACGCCCTTGG
This sequence comes from Streptomyces sp. C36, assembly GCF_040932295.1. Lineage (NCBI taxonomy): Bacteria > Bacillati > Actinomycetota > Actinomycetes > Kitasatosporales > Streptomycetaceae > Streptomyces > Streptomyces sp. C36. Next base: position 1,158,912 of record NZ_JBFQGI010000001.1, read on the forward strand.
GGAGCGCGGTGTGACGCCGGACGTCGGCGGGGGGAGGGGCAGGGGCCACCGGGGACCGTGGAGCGGCCTGGAACCCCACGGCCGGAGGCGTGGGGAGTGGGGCCCGAGCGGGCGTGGCCGCCACGCGGGTCGGGGGCCCGGCGGGAAGCGTGGCGTTCGTACGGGCCGAGGGCCTGGTCAGGGGGGTGGCGTCCGCGGGCGCGCCGGTGATCGGCGCACCCAGTGGGGTACGGCGCGGTGCGGTGGCTGCCGGGGCACTCCGGCCTCCGGGCGTTGTCAGCGGGGAGCGGGAAGCAGGGCCGGCCCCGGGCCCGGGGGCCGGCGAGGTGGCGCCCGACCGGGGGCGGTGGCGGTGCGGAACGACGGGCTGTGCGTCGCCCGGGAGGGTCGGAGCGGCGGGTGGGCCTGTGGGCGTGGTGGGGCGGGGCGAGAAGTCCTGGGACACCGAGGCCCGAGGCACGGCGGTCGGCGGCGCGGGCGTCGCCGAGACGGGGGTGCCGAGGCCGGTTCGGATGACTCCAGGGGTGACGCCGCGCTGAACCGGCCGGTGGGACGGGGGAGAAGCCGGGGACCCGTCCAAGGGCGGGTTCGGCCTGGTACGGGACGTGGCGGACGGCGCCGGGGAAACGGGGTGCGTGCTCCCGGAGGGAGACGGAGCCGTGGCCGGACGGGCTGGAAGGCGGCCCGGGGCCGGGTCCGGCGTGTCGGACCCGGTCGCCGAAGGTGCAGTGGGTACGGCGTGGCCGTCGGCGAGCGCGAGCGACCGCGGCCTTTGAAGTGATCGCCGAGCAGGAGCAGCCGGCTTGACCGGGCCCGAGGCGGGCACGGCTGCCGCCGTGGTGTTCTCCGCCGCCCCGCCGGCCGGGACCGGGCGAGCGGCCGGCGCCTGTCCCGAGGGCATGACGGACCCGGGCGCGGCGTCCTGCGTACGGGGGAGTGCGCGCGACGGAACGGCCGAGGTGCCGGCGCCGCGCGGGGCGGGTGCCGGACCGCTGCCCGCACCCTGCGCCGGTCCTGCCGACGGACCGGCTGCCGGGCCACCATCCGCCGCGGCGACAGGGCCGGCCACCTGGGCCTGCCGCGCCCCCGGCCGGCCGGAGACGGCGGTCGGCTGCCGGCCGGCGGCCTCGGTCCCGCTGGAAGCGCCCGCCACGCTCGGGCCGACCGCTCCGCGCCGGGTGGCAGGAGCCCGGTGCGGGGTCAGGACCGGACTCGGCGATGCGTGGGCGGGGCCGTCATGACCGGGCGCCGGTGTCGGTGCCGGTGCCGGTGCCGTGTTCCCGGATCCGGAGGTGCGTGCGGTGGCGGACGCCGCCTCGCCGGGCGCGCTGCCGGTGGCGTACGTGACGACGTCCCTCTGGACGACGTCCTTCTGTTGGGCCGTGGCCCGCTGTACGCCGGCCGGACCGGTGGCCGCCGGGCCGTGACGGTCGTGCGCATCGTCGGCCCGGGGAAGGGGGCCGGTCGTCTCGTCGCTCCTTTCGGGTGCTGCGCCTGCGGAAGCGGCGTCGGCGAGAGAGGCCGTCGCTCCGTCACGCGGGCCGGGTGCCGTACCGGTGCCGGGCACTGCCGGTGCCCGATCGCGGGGGACGGCCACCGGCTGCACCACGGTCTCGGCGCCTGTCCGTCCAGGCGCTGTCCGCCCGCGGGATGTCGAAGCGCCGCCGGGCGCGGGCGGACCGGCACTCTCGTTCTTCGGCGACGGAGCGGGGTGGCTGAGGGGGTCGCGTGGGGCAGCCGCGTCGGTTTCCCCTCGGCCGTCCGCGGCCGGTGCGGCCGTCCCGGACTCGTCGGGAACACCGTCCGGTTCCCGCGTGGTCCTCGTGGTACGCGCTCGCGTCACCGGGGATTCCGCGGCCGCCACTGTGTCCCTCGCGGGCGCGAGCTCCTGCCGTACCGCAGGCAGAGTTCGCTGTTGCACGACCTCCGGTCCGGTCGGTGCCTTGGTGAGGAGCGGCCGGAGCCGGGTGGGCGGGGCGGGCGGGGCGGGCGTCACACGGACACCGCGCTCCGGGGTCAGGGCAGGCACATGGGCGTCCTGGGACGCCGGAGCCGGGGAAGCGGCGAGCGGAGCCGCCGGCGTCGAGGATTCGGCAGGACGCGTCCGCTCGGCCGGGGCAACCGGCGAGTGCTCCCGCGTCGTCGGCGTCTCCCGGGCGGCCGGCCCGTTCGCTGCCGTCCCCGTAACCCTCTGAGCGCCGGCGGTGGTCGAGGGGCGTGAAGCCGTCCGAACCGGCCGGGGCGTGGCAGCAGGTGTGGTCCGACGAGCACTGACAGCGGCCTGAGACGGAGTTCGCAATGCCGCAACCGCAGACCTGGCGGCACCAACAGCCCCGCTAGCCTCGCCAGGGGAAGCCGACGCCGCCACCGCGCTCCGCGGCATCGGCTGCGCGCCCACCTCCGCAGCTCCCGTGGGCAGTGCCCCCGCCCCTCCGGCCGAATCCGTCGCCGTCGCCGCCGCCGTCGTCGCCGCTGGCGGCACGGCCCGCAGCGGTGCCACAGGTACCGGCTGCCCCGTCAGCTCCGCTGACCCCGGCGTCCAGGGCAGCGTGTGCCACGGCCGTTCCAGCCCGGTCACCGGCCGGGCCGTGTCGGTCATCGCCCCCGAAAGCAGGCTGCTGGGAGCGGTGTCGAGGACTCCGAGGGGGGACGGTACCTCCATGAACGAAGGGTTCTGCCACGTCGGCAGACGCTTACCGAACCCGGCGTCCGCGACCTCGGCCCGGCCGCCGGCCACGGACCGCTCGATGGGCGGCAGCGTTCGCCAGGCCGTGCCGGACGCCGTACCGCCGAGCACGGCACCGCTCGCCGGCGGTTCCCCGGCGGTGCCGACGCCGCTGCCGGTCTCGGTTCCGCTGCCGCCCCGGCTGTCCGTGCCTTCAGGAGTGTGACGCGCCTCCGCCTCTCCACCGTGGTGACGACCGCCCCGGCCCCGTAGCCGGTCCAGGAAACCCATGGCTCAGTCCTCCGCCCCGGCGCGCGGCACGAAGGACGCGATCCGGTCCGTGTACCCGCGGCGGTCGTGGTGTTCCAGGTCCAGGATCGTCTCCAGATCCCAGTGGAAGTGGTAGGCGACGTACGCGATCTCCTCGTGCAGTCGGTCGGTCGCGTACGTCACGATTCCCCCAGGCGGCTCCCGCCGAGTTCCACCTCGAACGGCTCCGAGCAGTGCGGGCAGTCCACTGCGGCGCGAGTGTGGCCCTCGGCGTTGATCTGGCGGTAGAAGTCCTGCAGGAACGCGAGATCGGAGGCGAACATGTTCTCCACGATCCCGTCGTGCACCATCGGCAGCGTGCCCAGGCGCGTGACGACCCGGCCGAGCAGCACCACCGACAGGTACGCGGGGTTCTCCTGGACCCGGACGTCGCGCAGCGGGACCAGTTCGTCCCGCGCCGTCGACAGGCGCATCACGCCGTCCCGGTGCACGGTGCCCGCCTCGTCGACGTATCCGCGCGGCAGTTGGAAGGGGAACTCGGTGCGCAGGCTCCGGCGTGCCGCGTCGGCCGGAGCGGCGGCGGGGGACGGGGAAGGGGACTCCGTTTCCGCCGCCGCGGTCCGAGGGGCCGGTGGCACCGCCGTGGCTGTGCCCGTACCCGGCACACCGGTGGCCGTGCGCCGCATCACTCGATGACCAGTTCTTCGAAGACAATGGTGACGGTCTCGGTGAGCACGGCGGCCTCACCGGCCTTCAGGGTGCTGGCGTCGATCTTGCTGCACCAGGCGTTGCGCAGGTTGTACCGCTTCACCGGATTGTCCTCGTAGTCCATCATGATGATGGAGGCGTTCTTGCGGGCCGTGCTCATCCGGCCGTTGATCGAGTCGTTGATCCACTGCGTGAACGAGGACGACTGCGTCATGCCGCGCACCACGGTGCACTGCCCGTTCTTCTGCACGCCCGGCAGAATGTTGATGTCGATCTTGCCCTGTGCGGTGTTCTGCGGGCTGACGATGACGTCCTGTTCGATGGTGAGGCCGCTGACCTCCGAGAGGTACTCGACCATCACGCCGTCGATCTGCAGGCCGAAGTTGTGTGAGGTGAGGGAGTCACCCTGCATGAGAGCCATGGGTTCGCTGTCCTTCTGGGCTTCTTGACGGTCGGGTGCGAGGGCTGAGGGCGTGGGCGGGCGGCCTACTCCTCCAACTCACCGCTGCCGCTGGAGAACTGCGACAACCGGAAGATCACGAACTCCGCCGGCTTGACCGGGGCGACACCGATCTCGCACACGACCCGGCCCAGGTCGACCGACTCCGGCGGGTTGGTCTCCTCGTCGCACTTGACGTAGTAGGCCTCCTGGGGCCGCTGGCCGAAAAGTGCGCCGCCGCGCCACTCGTTGACCAGGAACGCCGAGATGTTGCGCCGGATGCGGGCCCACAGCGCGTGGTCGTTCGGCTCGAACACCACCCACTGGGTGCCGATCAGGATCGACTCCTCCAGGTAGTTGAAGTACCGGCGGATGTTCAGGTAGCGCCACTCGGGATCGGACGAGAGGGTGCGCGCTCCCCAGACGCGGACGCCCCGGCCGGGGAAGGCACGGATGCAGTTGACGCCGACGGGGTTGAGCAGGTCCTGTTCCCCGCGGGTGATCTGGAGTTCCAGGTCGACGGCGCCACGTACGACCTCGTTGGCGGGGGCCTTGTGCACACCGCGCTCGGAGTCGTTGCGGGCCCAGATGCCGGCGACATGGCCGCTGGGCGGGACCATCCGGGCCTGGCCCGTCGCGGGGTCGAAGGACTTCAGCCAGGGGTAGTAGAGAGCCGCGTACTTGGAGTCGTAGCCCGCGGTCTCCTGGCGCCACACCCGTACCTGCTGGGCGTTGAGGCCGGGCGGCGGGTCGATGACCGCCACCCGGTCGCCCATCAGCTCGCAGTGGGCGATGAGCCCGAGCTGTACGGCCTTGACGGCCTCCAGGTCGATCGCCCCCCGCTGGTAGGCGGCCATGAGGTCGGGCACGGCCACCATGGACACCTGGTCGACGGCCTCCAGGCCGCCGAAGCCGGTGCGGTCCGCGGAGTCGCCGAGGTACTGGGCCGGGCCGGGGTTCGAGGTCGTGTCCCGCTCCGCGGGCGCCGGCGCCCGCGTGGGGGCCGGGGCGGGCGGCACGGCCAGGGTGACGGTCTGGTTCTCCGGGCGGGTGAGCTGGGCCGCCGACGCGGCCTCCGTCACGGTGATGAGCCTGGAGTGCTCCTTGACCTGGGTGACGACGTAGGACCGGTTGCTCTTCTTGGCGCTCACGTCGAACGTCTCGACCGGCTTGTCGCCGTCCTTGACGATCAGCTTGAAACGTTCGGCGGGGCCTTCCCCCTCGGGGTCGGCGACCTCCACGGTCAAGGGGCCGTTCGCACCCCGGGCGGTGGCCGCCACGGAGAACGCGCCGAGCTGTTTCGGCTCGGCGGCGGGCAGCTTCGCCGCAGGGGCCGGGCCGGTCACCTCGGCGGGGGCCTCGCCGTCCCCGGAAGCACCGCCGGCATGGCCGCCGACCCGCACCACGTACGCGGCGGAGCCACCGTTGTTGAAGAATCCGTAGACGGAGTGGGCGAGGTAGTACCCGTCGGTGAAGTCACCGAAGGAGGCGACGTACTGGGTCCAATTGGTCACCAGCGTGGGCTCGTTCAGGGGCCCGGCCGGCGCGAGCCCGACAAAGGCCGCCACGGACGTGCCCACCCCCTCGATCGGACGCGAACCGCTGGCCACCTCCTCGACGTAGACGCCGGGCGACAGATAGGACGGCATGCTCTGCTCTCCTCGGGGTACGAAACGGGACGTGCCCACCCTCGCGCAGGCACCTCGCCGCCGAAACGTCCCCGGGTGCCGGGCCCCGGGCAAGGCCGCTGCCCCCAAGGGCGTGACGACATGCCTTCGCGGCCGGCCGGCGGTGGCCCATGGCCGCGGACGCCGAAGCCGTTCGGGCCGGCGGGGCCGACACCGCCGGCGACCGGGGTGCCGCGCCGCGGACCGAGGGCACACGTCATCGCCCGTCCGGGCAACCGGGTCTGCCCGGAGGGCTCCTGACGCTGTCCGCCGCCTCTCCTAGCGTCGTGGCGTGAGCCCTTGGACCTCTTTGGAACCCCTCTCCGCGACCGTCGACCCCGGCAGCAGCACCACGGTGCGGCTGCGGGTGCGCAACACCGGGGACATCGTCGACGAGTACCGCTTCGAACCGGTCGGTGATCTCGCCCCCTGGACCACCGTGGAGCCGCGGGCACTGCGGCTCTATCCGGGTACGACCGGCACGGTGGAGCTGACGTTCGCGCCGCCGCGTACGCCGGACGCGACCGCCGGCCCCCATCCGTACGCGGTACGGGTCACGCCGACGGAACATCCGGACGCCGTCACCGTCCCCGAGGGCAACCTCACCGTCACCCCCTTCACCGAGGTACGCGCCGAGCTGGTGCCGCCGACCGTGAAGGGGCGGTTCCGGGGACGGCCACGACTGGCCGTGGACAACCTCGGCAACACCAAGGTGACCGGTTCGCTCAGTGGCAAGGACACCGGCGAACGGCTGTCGTACGACCTCCAGCCGGGCAACATCCAGATCGAGCCGGGCCGGGCCGCCTTCGTGAAGGCGACGCTGCGCCCCCGGCAGATCACCTGGTTCGGCTCCAAGCAGGAGCAGCCGTACGCGCTGGCCCTGCGACGCTCAGGCAGCGAGCCGGTGGAGGTGAACGGCACCTTCGTGCAGCGCGGCATCCTGCCGGGCTGGCTGGCCACCACCTTCGGTCTGCTTCTCGCGCTGACGATCGCGTTCGTGACGATCTGGCTGGCGTATCAGCCGCAAGTGCAGAGCGTGGCCAGGGAGAGGCCCGAGAAGGCCGGCGAGCTCACGCCGGTCAGTCCGACCCCACCGATCAGCAGCCCACCCCCCAAGTCCGACGAGAAGTCGGACGAATCGCCCGGGAATCCCGACTCGGGCGGACAGGAGAAGCCGAAGGACGGAGGCGGGGACGAGCCCAAGAAGGAGACCGAGGAGCAGACCGCGGCCACCGCGGTGCGCAAGCTCGCCGCCCGCAGCGCGGGCCGCCACATCTGCTACCGCGCGTACGTCGCGGGCGGCGGCTGGCAGGACCCGGTGTGCGACGGAGCCGAGGCCGGCACGGTGGGCAAGGGCACGCCCGTCAAAGCCCTCAACATCGCGGTGTCCGGCACCAGGGGGGTCACCGGCGCCAGTGCCTATGTCGTCGAGGGCTGGCGGAAGGGCGACGAGTGGTCGTCGGCGGCCGACCAGGAGGACATGGTCATCGGCAGCACCAATGAGGCGGACTCCCCCATGCAGGGATTCACCATCAAGGTCTTCGACGGCTCCGTGTGTCAGTCCGCCTATGTCAAGGAGAAGAACTGGATGGGCCAGGTGTGCACCGACCCCGGCCAGTGGAAGTACGGCGGAAGCCCGATGGAGCTGAAACTGCAGCTGGAGGCGGTCCGGTTCACCGTGTGACCACGCCGGCCGCGTGTCACCAGCTCGTGTCGCCCGGGACCAGTCGGCCCGCCTTGCGGTACTCGCGGCGGGCGCCTTCCCACAGGTCGCCCTCGGTGACCGGCTCGTCCCGGCCGGCCGCGAGGTAGGCGGCGGTGACCACCGCCCCGCGGATGGCACCGCCGGCCAGCTCGAAGTCCCGGGCGAGGTCGTCGACGTCGATGTCCTCGGCGCGGGGCACGTGCGACAGGCCGTGCCGCCACAGCGCGCGACGCTGTCCGGCGTCCGGGAAGGCGAAGTCGACCACCAGGTCGAGGCGGCGGGTGAACGCGTCGTCGATGTTGGCCCGCAGGTTGGTGGTCAGCAGGGCGATGCCGTCGAAGGACTCCAGGCGCTGCAGCAGGTAGGCGCTCTCCATGTTGGCGTACCGGTCGTGGGAGTTCTTGACCTCCGAGCGTTTGCCGAAGACGGCGTCGGCCTCGTCGAAGAGGAGCACGGCGTCCGTACGGTCGGCCTCCGTGAAGATCCGCTCGAGGTTCTTCTCGGTCTCACCGACGTATTTGTCCACGATCGAGGACAGCTGGACCACGTACAGGTCGACACCGAGATCGGCGGCGATCACCTCCGCGGACAGCGTCTTGCCGGTGCCGGACTCGCCCGCGAAGAGCCCCAGGACGCCGCGTCCGCGACCGCCGCCGGCGCTCAGCCGCCAGTCGCCGAGCACCCGGTCGCGGTGGCGGGCGCGCAGGGTGAGCTCCCGCAGCTGGGCGAGGGGACCGTCGGGCAGGACCAGGTCACGCCAGTCCACCGCCGGCCGGATCCGGCGCGCATGCCGTTCCAGGCCCGAGGCCGACTGCTGCCGGGCGGCGAGCCGTACGTGAGCGGCGGTGAGCGCGGTCCCGTCGAAGGCGGCGAGCTCCGCCGCGGCCCGGGCGGCGCGGGCGATGCGTTCACCGCCGAGATGGTACGGGGCCACCGTGCCGGCCAGGTCGAAGCCGTCGGCCGCCGGCCCCAGCGCGGCGCGCCAGGAGGCCGTACCTCCGGTCGGCCGCCGGGGCGCCTGGAGCACCAGCGGGTCGTGCGCGGACCACTGCGGATCGTACGGACGGGAGTCGGTCAGCAGCACGGTCACGTCGGCGGCCGCGGTCAACTCGGCCACCATCGGGCCAGGTCGCTCGGGCAGGCCGCACACCACGACCGCCCGGCCGGTCAGGCGTGCTTCCCTCAGCAGCTCCGGTACGTGGTCCACGGGCCCGGTGTAGCGCAGCGCGTCGACGTCCGCCTCGCGCAGGGCGGACGCGAGGGTGGCCAACGCGTCGCCCTCACGGTGTTCGCGCAGGTAGGCGTTGAACGGTCCGTCGCCGAGACGGGCGGCCAGCCGTCGGACGAAGCCCGCCTCGTGCTCCGTGCCGGGCAGCGGGTCCGGCATCGGGCGCAGCCGGCCGAGGAGCGCGGCATCCGGGGCATCATCCCCCAGCAAGTGGGCGGTGAGCCGGTCGGGAACGGACAACGAGCGGGTCAGCAGCGGGCGGTCGGCCTCCTCGACGGCCAGCAGCCCGAAGGCGCGCAGCGGAGCCGAGAGGTGGAACCGGGCGCGGGCCTCCGGAAGGTGTGGGGGCGTCCCGCACAGGTCCAGGGCGAGACCCACGGTGGCTCGGCGGCGGCTCACGTCGTCGTTGAGGTAGCCGTAGAGCGGCTCGAAGGTGCGATCGAGGTCGGGGGCGAGGGCGATGAGGAGAACGGCCGTGTCCAGCTCGGTCAGCCGCAGCCGGGCGGCCGTCCGGGCCAGGCGGTCGTCGGCGTCCTGCGGCCACTCCGTCGGAGTGCCCGGCCGTACGTCCGTCTCCCGCGCCGCGTCCGGCACCGCGCACGGCCAGGTGTGCAGCAGACGGCCCACGGCCTCCTCGGACATGTACAGGCCGCGCAACGGGTCGTTCGCGGTGGGGTCGTCGGCGGAGCGGTGCTCCACCAGCGCGGTCACGGCATGCCGCAGTCCGGTCAGCCGTCCGAGGAGCGAGTGCGCCGGACCGGCCGCACCGGCGTCCCCGGGGCCGGCGGTGGCGGGAAGCAGGTCGTCCAGGGGCGCGGCGTTCATGTCCGCTCCGTGCGGCGGGCCGCCGTCCGCTCGTGTGCGGCGCGGGCCGCCGCGACCTGACGGGGTCGGTGGGCGCGCTCCTCCGACCGGGGCGGGCCGCCGTCCACACCGCGTACCCGGACCGCCGCGCCTTCCGTGACCGGGGGCGCCGCGTCGTAATCGGGGAACGCCGGGAACGGCACGGTCATCGCGACGTCCAGGGAAGGTTTGAGTTCACCGCCCAGCGCGGACCAGATCTCGGCGAGGGAGCGGGCCTCCGACCGGCTGCCGCCCACCGTCACCGGCACCGCCAGTCCGAGGCGTCCGAGAGGCTCCGGAAGGTCCTGCGCCGAGAGCAGTTCGTGCGGCAGCAGCGTGGCCAGCACCGCGGACAGCAACCGGTGTTCGTCCTGCGGCGTCTTCGTCCAGGCCGTCACCAGGTAGGAGAGCCGGAACCAACGTGGCGGGCGACGGCGGCGTACGGCGATGTCCCGGTCGTCGCGCAGTTCCGTGCGTCCGCGCTGCCGCCGGGACACGTCCTCCCGGACGTCGTACAAGTAGGCGTTGACCACGGGCGCGTTGCGCCGGGCCGCCCAGTCACGGGTGGGCACCTCGAAGGACACCTCGATGCCGGACCCGGCCAGCGCCCCGCCGCCGATGAGGCCCTTGAGGACCTCGTCCACCTCATGAATCACTCACGCGCTCCCACCTGTCGGCCGCCGCCCCTGCCGGCTCCCGGCGGCGGCTCTTCGCGGCCCCGCCGCCGATCGTGGTCCCCGCGCCGCCCGGAGTGCAGGCGCGTCAGGGACGGCGGCGAGGCAGCGCTCGTGCCTCAAGGGGCCGCCCCCGCCGCCCGTCCGGTCAGATGTAGCCCTCACGGAGCGCGTACGCCACCACGTGCGAGCGGTTGCGCAGATGAAGGCGCGTGGTGAGTCCGTGCATGACGTTCTTGACGGTGCGTTCGGAGTACGACAGCTTGGCGGCGATCTCCGAGGTGTCGAGTCCCTCGGCCACCAGCCGCACGACATCCACCTCGCGTGACGTCAGACCCAGGAAGGACCCCGGATGGTCGGCGCCGCCCCGGTGCAGGCGTCCCACCTGGCTGATGAGCCGGCCCAGCAGATCCGCGGGCAGATCGCCGCCGCCTTCGGCCGCGGTCAGCACCGCCTGCACCAGCCGGTGTGCGGTGGCTTCGCGGCGCCAGACGATGGCTCCCGCGCCGGACTCGATGACGTCCAGCAGTTCGTTCTCCCGGATGCTCCCCACGACGAGCACCACCCGCGCTCCCTCGCTGCGCACGATCCGGCGCAGCCGGGCGAGCACGGCCTCGTCGAGTACGTCCTCGACGAGCACGGCAACGGCTGCGGAACCGTCACTTTCGCAGAGGTCGACCTCCGGCCGGCGGCGCAGCAGACCGAGAACCCCCTCGCGGCTGATCGGATCGGGTGCTGTGACCGCCACCCGCACCCGGCGTGCGGTCGGTACGGAAGACGTGGCGGCCGGATACGAGCTGAACAAACCGTTCCCCTCTTCTGTCCACCGGCACGTCCCGGGCGGGAGCCGTCGGCCGGCGCGACGTGACTGCGGTACCGACCATGCCGTGGGGGAGGGGAACGTCGCATCGGCGAGAACTACGTAGCAGGGCCCCTACGTACTATCGAGGCCGCGCCTTTCAGCCGTGCACGCCAAGTACTTCTCAGTTGGGCAGTTCGACGTTCCACGTACGGTTGCCCGCCGGCCTCGCCGTGATCTGCGCGGTCGCTTCCGGGTTCTGGGGGTCGAACACGGATTCCACTCGATGGACCATTTCGTCACTGGTCCAGAACGGTTCCTTCTTGGTGAACTGCCCGCCCAGCTTGCGGCGGACCTTCCAGCGGAACTTGACCTCGTAGAAGGAGAGCCAGTAGCCGTTCGTCATTCTCATATTGCCTGAGAATCCGGGGCTGTCGTCGAAGGTGATGCGATTGTCGTCCTTGATGACCATTCCGTCCTCGGTGTTGTAGGGCGGATGGAAGGGGCCGTCCACGACCCACGGGCGTTTGGTCTTCTTGGGACGGTAGTTCACCGCGTCCGGTGGGATGTAAGAGTACGTATCGGTGACCTCCTGCCAGAAGTCGTACGCGTCCTCCGCCGGCGTCGTCATCCCGTTCGCCCGCTGGAGCGTCGCCTCCTGTTCGAAGCCGATCGCGTGGTTCCCGGCGAGGGACTGCTCTGTGGGGCCGGCATAGTTGGAGGTGAACCGGAGGGTGGGGTTGCCGATCTCCTCGGGCTCCTCCGCCTTCTCCTTGCCCTTCGCCGACGTCCCGGCCCTTCCACTGCGCGTGGTCCTGGTCACCTGCTGCGGCGGGCTCTCGCCCCGCTCTATGCCGGCCTCGCCCTGGGACCGCTTCGAGCGCGTCCCCGGCGCGGCCCAGGGAATCTTCGGCTCCGCTCCCCGGTTCTGGCCGACCACCCGGCTCACCGCCGCGTTGCCCGCGGTGCTCCGGAGGTTGATCGCCTGGGCCGGTGTCATCGGGCCGTGTTCCGGGGCGAAACGGTGCTCGGGCGTGCTGTTCCCGGGCGGCCGGATCAGGTGTCCGGCGGCCTCGGCTTGCTCCCGTTCCTCGCGCACACGCACAGCGGGCGTTCCTCTCGTAGCGGCGGCGTACCGCTCACCCGGCGGCCCAGCGGCTCACCGGAACACGGTCCACACGACGGTAGGCGGCCGACGATCGGCGCTTCAAGAGCATCCGTGCACGCGGCGGGGCAGCGGGACCAGTCGTCGAGGGCAACCGTGCCGGCCGGCGGCGCCACGCGCGCCTCGCCCAAGGCGGCGGTCCCGACTGCGTACCCTGCGGGGCGGCTCGCTCGCCGCCGGAACGGCTCAGTGGGCGAAGAAGGTGCTGGCCAGGGCCACGCTGACGATGGTGCCGCCGAGGATGCTCAGCAGGGCGTTGCGGCGCCAAAGGTGCAGCCCGATGGTGACGGCCAGGGCTGCCAGGGGTGCGGCGGCGCGTGGTCCGGGCAGCGGAAGGTCGCGCAGGCAGTAGACGAACAGGATCACCATGACACCGGCCGGCATGCGGGCGCCGAGGTACTTGACGGTCGCGCTGGCGCGCAAGGGGGCCAGGACCGTGAAGGGCAGGGCGCGCAGGGCCCAGGTGATGGCGGCCGAGACGGCGATGGCCGTGAGCAGATAGCGGGTGTCAGGCATGGGCCCGCCTCCTGCGGGTGACGAGGTGTCGGGTCAGGAGCGCGGCGGTGAAGAGGGCGAAGGCTGCCGGCAGCAGCTGGCCGGGGAGGATCAGGCGGGCGGCCAGCGCGCTGAGCAGCGCGAGGACGGGGGTGGGCAGGTCGCCGCGCCGTTCCCTGACGGCGTCGAGGGCCAGCACGGTGAACAGAGCGGTCAGGGCGAAGTCCAGGCCGGTGACACTGTCGGGTATCACCGAGCCGAGCAGGGCGCCGACGGTGGCGCCGCCGACCCAGTACAGCTGCATGTATATCTGCAACCACACAATGCGCGCGCCGGACCAGGACCGGGCCTGTGGGCCGGTGGTCAGGGCGTATGCCTCGTCGATCAGGGCGAAGGTGCTGTAAGCCCTGGCCAGGCGCCCGTGGACGCGGCCGAGCGGGAAGGACAGCGCGTAGAACACGTGCCGGACGTTGACCAGGAAGGCGGTCAGCGCGACCGTCACCAGGGGCGCGGCCACGACCACAAGGCCGACGAGGAGGAATTCGAACGAGCCTGCGTAGATGACGGCGGTGGACAGGCTCGCGCACCACCAAGGCAGGTCGGCGTGGGTGATGAGCACGCCGAGGGCGAGTCCGAGCGGCAGCAGGCCCAGCCCCACGGAGGCGGAATCCTTCAGGGCCGCCGTCGCCTCGGACAGCTGTCGGGGTGGGGGAGCGGGGGCATGACGAGAGGGATCGCTGACAGCGACCGGAAACGCGGGCATGTTGAAACTTTAGGCGGATTTCCACCACATATGGTTGCTAAGAATTCCCTTATTCTGGCCCCATGAGCAATGAACTGGGCCTTGATGCGGTCGATCGAGAAATTTTGTTTCATCTGCGTCAGGACGGGCGGCTGACCAACGTGGAACTGGCCAAGCGGGTCGGTCTGACTCCGCCGCCGTGCCTACGGCGTCTCAAGCGGCTGGAGGAGGTCGGAGCCATCACCGGATACCGCGCGATCATCAACCCGGAAGCCGTCGGCCGCGGCCTGGAAGTCATGATCGATATCGAGGTCTATGCCAACGACCTCAAGACCATCGAAACGCTGGAGGAGACGCTGGCCTCCTATGAGGAGGTCATAGAGTTCCGCCGGATGTTCGGCCGCCCCGACTACTTCCTCCGCGTCGCCGTCGCCGACCACGCCGCCTACAGCGCCTTCCTCACCGGCAAGCTCACCGGCCTCCCCGGCATCCTGCGCGTCGAGTCCCACCTGACCATGAAGAAGATCAAGACAGACGACTGACGACCGACCGCCACCGCGAGGCCGGACACTGCCTCGGCGTCGCCCTGGGCAGAGCGACCTGCGCGCATGGCGTGAAGGCCGGCACCGACCGCCGGTCCGGCCGGGCGTGCGCAGGACAACCGACCATGGCGGAGACCGGGGTCGTCACGATCGCCGCCGATGCCACTGCACCGTGCGGAGCGACGGCCCCGGTCGCGCCCGAGCTCTTGAGGGGTGTGGCTACGACGAGAAGACTTCGGTCATCTCCGTGATCTTGTTGTCGGAGCCCACCGCGACGTCGTAGAAGTTCATGCCCCAGCAGAACTCCCCGTTCTTCGTCTTCTGCTGGTTCTGCTTCTGCTGCCCGCCGTCGTACTGCTTGCCGTCCGGGTCCGCACAGGTCTTCACATGGGCGACGCCGCTGCCGGGGCCCGCCGTGGGGCCGGGGACCTTGCCGCCGCCGTCCTTGGTGATGAGGACGAATTTGGTGTTCGGGTCCAGGGCGTAGGTCTTCAGCTCGCCCACGGGGTGGTAGGAAGCCCCTGCGTTCGACGACGGGTCGCAGGCCGTCTTGGTGTCCTTGGCGATGACGTTGTTCATCGCGCCCTCGATGTTGTTGACCCAGATGACCTTGTGGCCGGGCTTGAGCGTGGGGCAGCCGCCCTTGCCCCTGGCGTCCCCACCCCCGGCAGACGACGGCTTGGCCGAAGGCTGAGCCGTGGCGCTGTGCTGCGGAGTCGCCGACGATCCCGATGCGCCGGTGTCCTCATCGGGCCCACAGGCCGTCAGGGCGAGTGCGGCGGCGATGACAAGCGCGGATGTGAAAACGTGGCGAACAGCCATGGTGATTCCCCGTGGTGCGGCCCGGCTCCGACGGCCGGGACGATCCGGAGCTTATGGCATGGGCATGGCCATCCCGACGTGGCGCGGCCCACGCCCGATCGTCCTGACGGCGCGGCCGGGGGCGGCGGCCTGCGAAGCGGCTGGGCAGGGCCGAGGTGAGATGCTGTGGAAGCGGAGCTGGTGGTTCGGCAGCGGTGGCACCACCTTTAGGGTGTTGCGCATGCTGTTTCCCGTACATGCCCTTGCCCACCGGCCGTTGACGGCTGGGGCCGTCGCCGAACTCGTGGATCTGCCGGCCGCGTCTCACGTCTCCGACGACTTCGAAGCGGTCGAGGCCGAAGTGCAGAGGCGGGGGTGGTGCTGGGAGGAGAGCCTGGTCTGCGAGTCCTTCCGCACCGCGGACCAGCATGTGCTGTGCTCCGACTACGCCAGCCCGTTCGGGAACCCGGACGCGCGGACTTTCCTGGTCTTCGGAGAGCTGTACCCCGTCGACCCGCACGACGAACGCCTGGCCAACGAATCATGGCTGTACGGCCTCATGGACCGCTGGCAGGAACTGCCCGGCTGGAGCGGTCGCAGGCCCGCCACGGACCAGGACTGCGAGGCCGTCCTCACGCAGGCCGCGCAGGCGGTGACCGAACACCTCGGAGCGCCCCCTGAGCGAACGTTCTCATCCTCTGCGACCGTGGTGGCCGGGCCCGAACTGACGCACCGCATCTGGCGCACCCCCACGCACGCCCTGATACTCGGGCAGACATCCGACAACGGCCCCTACGGCTACCTCACCCACTTGCAGCTGTCCTTTACTCCCCTCACCTGCGGCCCCGATCTGCCCTCCGCGGACGACGAAGACGGCCTGGTCGACTGGATCAACGCACACATCGACTGGTGACCGCCGTCGGCCGGGGCCCGCACCCATACCCGGCCGGCGTAGGTGGGCTTGCTCGGCCTTCTCACGGTTCCGGCTCGCTGGGACCGGCTCCGTGCCGTTACGGCTGTGCGGGTGCCGCGGACGCGGCCGGCGGTGCGGACGGCCGGGTGCCGGATGCGCTGCCGGTGCCCGGCGCGGGCTTCTCGTCCTTCTTCCAGGGGCCGACGCCGAGTTTTCCCGTGGTGCCCAGGTCGAGCTCCGGCATCACCATCACCGGGGCGGCGCCGGGTTTCGCCCACGCCCTGGCATAGGGAGCGTTCACGGGATCGCCGGTCCCGCCTTCCACGGTGTTGCGCCACACCAGAGTGGCGTAGGCGCGCTCGCCGGGCTTCAGGTCCAGCGGCTGAGGCACACCGTCGGCTCCGGTGCCGGTGGCGACGGAGCTTCCGCCCTGGAGGGTCTTCACGCTGTCGACGGGCTTGTGGTCCTTGTCGAGAGGCTGCAGCCGCGGATAGCCGTTGAGCGGGTAGAGCCGAGTGCCGCAGTTCTCCAGGTGAAGACTTACGACGCGGAGTCCCATGGCGGCATCGCCGTCATCGGCGTACACGCGGATGCCCGAGGGCGGGCAGGAGCTCCCTTCGGAAGGCGCTTCGTCGCTGGGGACGCTTCTCACCTCGGTGATCCGTACGCGTGCTGTGCTCGGCGCACCGGAGGGAAGCCCGCTCGCGGTAACTGTGCCCTTCGCCGTCCGACCGGGCTTGACGGACGGCACGGTCTTCTTCTGACTTGCCAGCGCCTCGCCGGTGCCCGAGAGGAAGGTGAAGGTGATCGTGTAGCTGAAGGGTTCGGCCTTGTGGTTGGTGACCGCGAACTCCGCGCAATGAGGTGCACCTCGGCTCAGGCCGGTGATCGTGACTCCGTCCTTCTCCTCGTGGGAAGAGCCTCCGGGCAGGGCGGCCGACGTGCCCGGCGCGACTGCCGTTGCGGAGGGCTGAGCTCCGCAGAGGGACTCACCGGGAAGGCCCTGGGCGCCGGGCACCTGGGTCTGCGTCAGACCGCCGCCCTGCCCCTCGGCCTTCTCTGTCCCGCACGCCGTGAGCAGCAGGAGTCCGGCAAGCAGAGCGGGTCGAGTGAGCGGAGCTTTGCGCATTTCACCGAGTCGATCAGACCAGGACCACGACAGGCTATGACGGAAGCCACGCTTCCGGTCACAGTGGTGTCACAGAAGAGCGTGCCCATGGACGAGCGGGACGCGGTTGCCGCGAGCCGCCGGTGTCGTCCACAGGTTTCGGCGCCGCGAGCCGCTGGACCGGCTCTTGCGTCACATTCCGTACGTCCAATCGTTGTTGGCTCCCACGCGACGAAGCGGATACGGGCGTGCTTTCCGTCGTCCATCCGGAGACGATGCCGGACAGTCTTCAGTACAGGGTTTCGCCCATGGGGGAGCTTTCGCCGACGACATAGGCGCGGATCGCCGCCAGGTACGCGGCGCGGGCGACCCGGCCGTCGCCATCGGTGTCCAGCGCGTCGAAAGCGGCCGCGGCGTTGCCGGGCGGATTGTTCAGCGCGGTGCGGAGGGTGGTGAACTCGGTCCGGTCCAGGGCACCGTCCCCGTCGGTGTCGACGAGGTCGAACAGTGAGCCGAGTGCGAACTGGCAGATGTTGTCGAACTTGTCTCCGTCCACCCATGCGTCGTACTCCTCGAAGGTCAGCAGGCCGTCCGCGTTGGCGTCCATCACCCCCCAGGCCTTGAGCCCTTCCGCACGGGCGATGGCGACGAGTGGGTCGTCCTCCGTACGCCCTGTCGCCCGGACCGCCCGATCGATGCGGGAGAGGTAGTCGTGCGCCGAGATGACGCTGTCCCCGTCCGCGTCCATCATGGCGAAGACCCGCCGTGTGGGCGTGGTGTCGGCTGTGGTGGTCGTACGGTCCACTCGGGTTTCCTCCCGCTCGCTGCAGTTCGACGAGGACTCGTCCCGCCCTTCCTACCCCGGCGTTGCTTCGCCTCTCATGCGGGCGCGGCAATAGGTGGGGATCCGGCGGGAGCGGTGGCGCGTCGGGGTGCGCGTCCGGGCGGGTGCGCGCGGAGATGCGCTCTGAGGCGCCGGGGTGGCGGCTGCGGCCGGGGGCAGTCAAGGGACAGTAGCGATGCAAATACGTTGGAGGGCGTGTGTCCGGAATGCGTGGCATGGCGGTGACGCTGGGATCCCTGGCACTGGTGTGTTCGTCGTTGGTGTGGGCGCCGGCCGGCCAGGCCTGGACGGGTGGGCACGGGGCCGTCACCTGCACGGGCAACTCCACGAGTCGCTACGACCCACCGCTCACCCTCCGGCCGCGGCCGACCCGCATCCACGCGGACGTGCGGTACACGTGCGCCGTCGGCGCCTACCGCACCGTCGCAGCCACCAGCTCGTTCGACTCGGCCCCGACCCCGGCGTCCTGCGCTTCGGTGTCCCAGGGAGGCGTCGGCGTGGAAATCGTCCGGTACGCCGACGGCGGACGCTCGCTGATCACCATCGAAAGTGAAACCACCCGCGTCGCGGGTGTCCTGGTCGTCCTGCAATCGGGCCGGGTCACCGCAGGACGCGGCGCAGGACACCCCGTACGGCGCACCGTGGCTGCTCCGCCCCGGCAACTGCCCACGGACTGCCTCGCCTCCGGTCTCCAAGGGGGCGAAAGGGCCGTTCAGCTGGAGATCCTGCCGTAACGCCGATAGCTCGCGCGTTCATCCGCCGCCGCGCGCCGCCATTCGTCCGGTGCCAGCGGGCACATGACGAGCACGGGTCCGTCGCCGGGCAGCGGTCCTGATGCAGAACCACCCTTCGGTGCCCACGAACAGGGACCGGTACGGGGTGGGCGCCGACCGCGTCAACGACGTCGACGACGACCAGCTCCTGGGCGTCTCCTCACCCGGCCACGATCTCCACCCCGGCTGCGATCATCCTGGCGATGATCTGATCGGCCAGCGTGTCGTGGCACATCAATACGTCCATCGGCGGGTCGCCCTTCAGGACGACGAGATAGCCGGTGCCTGTCCGTTCCAGCTGCCATGAGTTCCGTTCGGTTGTCCACATGTGCTCGTAGTCGGCGAGGACCGGCTCGTCGCTGTCGGTACGGGCGCCGGCACGGTCCCCGCCCCGGGGCAGGTGCCGAAGTCGGAAGGCGACCTCGTGGGCGTAGCCGCCCGGTACGACGGGCCGGAGTCGGAGCCCGCGGTTCGGGTCGTCTCCGAGCGCCTCCAGCACCTCGATCGCCGGGTAGCCGAACAGGTCGATGTCGTCGAGGACGACCGGGACCGCGGCCGGGCCCCAGCACACCGGTGGGCGGGTGTCGTGTCCGGCCCTGGGCGGGCGGGGGTGCGGTCGGTGGGTGTGCCGGGTCCGGCGCAGTACGACGTTTGCCAGGAGCGGGTCCGTCCGCTGAGTGCCGGACCGCGCGATGGCGTCCGGTCCAGCGGTCAGCTCGAGGTCGCCGCATGCGACGGTGAGGGCCCACGGTACGTCGGGGACATCCTCGCCGCGGACCTGGCCGAGGCGGGCCAGAGTCGCCTGCGTGGCGTCCTCGTCCATGCCGAAGCGGAGGGTCCCCGCGCCGTCCGGCAGGACGACCCCGATTCTCGGCAGCAGTTCGAACATCCGCTGATCGTCGCGGCTCGTACGGGATTGTCGCAACCGGGCCCCGGCGCCGGGCCCCGGGCGGCTGAAGCGCCTCATCGCCCCGATCGGTGAGGGCGATGACCGTCTTCACCGTCATGGCGAACTGCAACTGGAGTATGAGGCCACAGGCCGCTCTCCCCCGATGTCGCGGGCGAGCGGCCCGCTGGAAGCGTTCGGTAGCCGAGGCGCGAGCCGGCCCGCCTCGCGCTAGCCTGTTCATGGGTGTATCGCGAGCTCGCGGGCCGTTCATCCGGCGAATCTCCCCTCCACGCGTGTTGAGGAGGGCATCATCATGGCCCAGCACCACAGCGATCAGCAGCGGAATCAGCCCGGCCCCGAAGCCGAGAAGCCTCTGCGGATGGTTCCCGGCGTGGGGGAGCACACCGATGCCGAGGGCGTGCTGCGGAAGTACGTCGATCCGGGAGCGACGCTGACCCGTGCGCCAACCGCCCGGAAAGCCATTGAGCAGTTCATCGCGGCGCGCCAGGGCGACCTGAAATCCGGCGGCATCGATCTGCGCGAGGTCGACGAGAGTGAAGGCGCGGCGACGCTGCGGGTCCGCTTCCAGCAGTTCCACAACGACGTCCCCGTCGCGGGAGCGACCTTGCAGGCCGTCGCCGACGTCAAACAGGCCGGCGTCATCCAGGTCGACCATGGCGGCGAGCTCGATATGACGGGGGCGCCCGACCCGGGCGCGGCCCGCACCCTCGATGCTCTCGAGGAGGTGGCCCTCGCGCCGTTCGAGAGGGACTTCGAAGCCGCGGAAGTGGTCAAGGACGACCTTGTCTATCTGCGGGACGCTTCCCGGCCCGCCCTGCCGGCGACCGACTATCCCAGCGCCTCGACCGAGCTGCTGGCGCAGGGTAGTCCGCCCGACGGCGCACTGCATCTCGTCCGGGACCTCCTGGTGGAGACCACCGGGCCCTTCGAGCACTTCCGCGTCGTCGTGGATGCCGTATCCGGTGAGCTGCTCTGGATCGCGCTCGTCGGCAAATACGTGGCGGCAGACCTCAAGGTCTTCTCCCCGGACCCGGTGACGGAGTCGGACAGCGACGCGCTGCACGGCGGGTCCAGCGCGGCGACGCTCGACGCCTTCCGGCACGACGTCCAGGCCGAGATCGCTCCCGCCACCGGCGGAAAGTTCCTGCTCGACGGCGACTGGTTCCGGTGCAAGGACTGGGACACCCCCACGTTCGCGCAGCCGCAGGAAACATCGCCGGCATTCCAGTACCACACGTTTCCCAGTAATCGCGCCTTTCTGAGCGCGAACGCCTACTACTGGCTCGACTCCGCCGCGCGCTATCTCCGCGGCCTGGGAAACACGACGCTGAACGCCAACATGGCGAAGGTCGACGTCGACGCCCAGGCGTTCGACGGCAGTGACAACAGCCAATGGTTCGGTTCGACCGATCCCCCGCGGATCCGCTTCGGCGAGGGCGGTACACCGGACGCCGCCGACTTCGGCGTCATCGTCCACGAGTACACGCACGGAGTCTGCCAATGGCTCGGGGCGGACCACGGCGGATCGCTGTCGTACGAGCACAGCATCTGTGACGCCCTGCCCGCTATCTACCGGGACCGGTTCAACGCCACCGGGAAGCGGCGCACCGAGACGTTTCCCTTCGACAACAACGCCACCGACCGGTGGAGCACGGAGCGCCGACTCGACCGCACCGAGCGGTTCGACGACGCGGAGTTCGGCACCTACGGACACGATCTCCGCGCCTCGATGCTCGGCACGGCACTGTGGCGGTGCTACCTGGGCATGGGCGGGGACTCGGCGGACCCCGCCGAGCGGGTGGCCGCGGCCGACTCCATGATCAAAACGATCATGGAGATGTTGCTCGTCGTGCCGGACGACGACTCCACCGAGGCGGCGCACGCCATCAGCCTGGCCCAGGGCTGCATCGCCGCGGACACGGCGCTCACCGGCGGCCTGTTCAGCAAGGTGATGGACGAGGCCTTCACCGGCCAGGGACTCTGGGCGCGGCGCAAGGTGGACGTCTACGTAGCGGACAGCCCGGCCGACACCGGGGCCCTGCCGAGCGAGCGCCCGCACATGACCTCGCCCGACATCTGGGTCCGCAACAACGCCATCAGCGCGGGCGACGACCCTGAACTCGGGCACCAGACGCCCGTCAGCGGCCAGCCGAACCAGGTATACGTGCGCGTACACAACCGTGGAGTACAGACGGCCTCGGCCGGAACGTTCCAGCTCGAAGTCTTCGGGTGCGACCGGAACTCCGGGATGGTCTGGCCGACGCACTTCCAGTCGATCGGCACGTTGCTGATCGACCAGCAGATCCCGGCCGGCGGTGCACTGCGCGTCGGGCCCTTGGCGTGGACGCCCGGGGCGGACGACGCGTTCCTGGCGGCGGTCGTGCACGGTGCTCCGGACCCGGCCGTCACCGCCACGCTCAACGGGGCGGTACCCGCCGAGAAGATCGTTCGGTTCGACAACAACGTGGGGCTGCGCGATGTGGCCGCGTAGACGGGCGGCGGGCCGGAAGAACGACCAGGGCGGCGACGGACGGCCCGCGACGCGGCGGCACGGTATGTACGCCGGGCAGCCGCTCGCCGCCCCTGGCACCTTCGCTGTCCCCGATTCGTTCGCCGTCCCCGACAAGCGCCGGCCACCGAGCGCGGGCGTCTGGGTCACACCCGCCACACGCAAGTGGGCCGGCACACTGCCGGACAAGTTCATTGCGACGCTCGTCGAACTGGTCTCGGCCGGGGCGCTCCGCAGCACGGTGGAGGCACTCGCGGCGATCCCCACACGGCACACGTTCTCACCGCACCTCGGGGAGGCCACCACCCTCATAGCGGACCGGTTCACGGCAGCGGGATACCCGGACGTCGTCAGACGTACCTGGTCCCACGCCGGCCACAGTGCGGACAACGTCGTCTGCACCAAGCCGGGGACGGAAAGCGGCGGACCCGTCATCATCGTGTGCGCCCACTACGACAGCCGCATGGAAGACCTGGACAACGTGACCGCTCGCGCTCCAGGAGCCGACGACAACGCCAGTGGCGTCGCGGCGATCCTCGAAATCGCGCGTCTGCTCGCGCCGGTCACCCTCTCCGCCACGATCCGCTTCGTGGCCTTCTCCGGGGAGGAACAGGGGCTGTGGGGTTCCACGGCGTACGCCGCGGAGCTCCACGCCGCGGGCGCCGACGTCCACCGGGTCATCAACCTCGACATGATCGGTCGGCCGCCGGCGGACGGCTCCGTGACGGTGGAACGCGACCTGGGAAACGCGGTACCGGGCAACGACGCCGCATCCCAGGCCCTCGGCGCGGTGATGGCGCAGGCCGCCGCGTCCTACACGGCCCTGCCCGTCAAGCTCGGCCCCATCTACGACAGCGACTACATGCCCTTCGAAGCCCGCGGAGACATCACGGTCGGCGCCTACGAGGGGGAGGGGAACCCGCACTACCACCGGACGTCCGACAAGCCGGCGACGCTCGACTACGGCTACCTCGCCGCCGTCACCAAGACGGTACTGGCGACCCTGCTCGCCGAAGCGCTGGACGTCGCCGACGAAGCGGGTTCGGCCGTGGACCTGTACATCCGGGACAGTCTCGCCGACACCGGATCCCAGCCGAGCCCAGCTCCGGACGGGGCCTCTCCCGACCTCTGGGTCCGCAACAACGACATCAGCGCCGGCGACGACCCCGAACTCGGCCACCAGACACCCGTCAACGGCGTACCCAACCGGCTCTACGTGCGCGTGCACAACCGGGGGACGGCCGCCGTGGGCGGCGGTGTCGCCCAGGTCCGCGCCTACCGGTGCGACCCGGTCACCGAGGTGACCTGGCCGACCGGCTTCCAGCCGATCGGCACACTGGTGATCGGCCAGACGATTCCGGCCGGCGGCTCGGTGCGCGTGGGGCCGTTCGAATGGACACCTCAGACCACGGATCACGAAGTCATGTTCGCGATCGCGTCGGCCCCCTCCGACCACTCCGTTCCCGACGTCTACCCGGGCGAGCTCGACCCCGACATCCTGGTCCGGTTCGACAACAACGTGGGCCGACGCGACGTGGCCGCCTGACCGGCAGGGCCGGAGGCCCGGCCCGGCCCGGCTGCTCGCCGAGCGGACTCGCGGGCATTCTGATCCAGGAGCAGGTCGTCGGACGTCGGCCCATGCCGAACGCCTCGCCAGGGCACCATCGGACAGCAGACTCGGCCTCACGGCCTCACGGCCTCAGCGGGGTAAAGCAGTGCGTTCCGAGGTACCTGTGGCGTTACCGTGGCGTGATGGTGCATGTGCGGGAGATGCTCGAGGTCGACATCGAGGCCGTCTCGGCGATCCGGGTCCGGGGATGGCAGGCGGCGTACGCCGGCATCGTTCCCCAGTCGTACCTGGATGCAATGACGGTCGAAGGTGATGCCGGTCAGCGACGGCAGTCGTTCTCTCAACCTCGTCGGACGTCACGAGACCTTGTGGCGCTCGGCGACCGTGGCCCGGTGGGGTGGATCTGCTTCGGACCGTGTCGAAGCGACATGCCTGATATGCGGCGGGTAGGTGAGACCTACGCCCTGTACGTCTCGCCGGATCTGATCGGCCAGGGCATCGGCCGGAGGCTCCTGGGCGAGGCTCACGCTCAGATGAAGGGCCAGGGCTTCGAGGCGTCGGCCTTGTGGGTGCTCTGTGACAACCAACGCGCCCGTCGCTTCTACGAGCGAGCCGGCTATCAAGCCGACGGTGCGGCTCAAGACGACGTCTACGGCGAGATCACGCTCACTGAGCTCCGCTATCAGCGCGTGCTCTGAGTTCTGCGACGATGGGTGGAACCTGGTCAGTGCGTGATGGGCCGGTGTTGATGCCAATGTCGGCGCTAGCATGCGCGGTATGCGTGAGTTCTTCACAGTCGATCAGCGGCGGTTGTCGTTTCTGGACTTCGGTGGTTCGGGACTTCCGGTACTGGCTTTTCACGGGCATTACAACGAGGGATCGGTGTTCGCCCCGCTGGCTGAGGCGCTGGCGCCGCGGTGGCGAGTGATTGCTCTGGACCAGCGCGGGCACGGCGAGTCCGACTGTGCCCCGAGCTATCAACGGGACGAGTACGTCGCTGACATCGCGGCCTTCCATCGCCATCTGGGACTCGGTCCGGTGCCGGTTCTCGGACACTCCTTGGGCGGTGTGAACGCCTATCAGTACGCCGTCCGGCACGCGGACCAGGTGACAGCTCTGATCGTCGAGGACATCGGCGCCGTGGTGAACGCCGACTGGTCGCTCGCTACGCGGCTGCCTCGCAAGGCGCCGTCCCACCAGGCATTGGCCTCGGCTCTCGGCTCATTGGCGCCCTATCTCGAGCGTTCCTTCCGTCGGCTCGGTGATGGCTGGGGATACTCGTTCGACATCGATCACATGGTGCTGTCCCACAAAGCCCTCACCGGGGACTACTGGAGCGACTGGGAGTCGGTGACCTGCCCGACCCTGCTGATCCGGGGAAGGGACAGCGTTGTACTGATGCAGGACCACGCCCGGGAAATGATCGCCCGCCGGGTCGGCCGGGCTCAGCTGGTCGAACTCCCCGCTGGGCACGTCGTGCATTGCGACGCCCCCGACCAGTTCGCCGCCGCTGTGCGCACCTTCCTGTCCCAACTGCCCACGGTGTAACGGACGCGGGTGATGGTCAGACCGCGAGGGCGAATCCTACGCGGCAGGAATCAATCATCGACAGGTCCGGCGCCGGGCGCGCCTTCTTGCTCGTGGTCGCCACTCGGCCCGAGCGAGTGCCCAAGCACCGAAGACGGTCAGCAGCCGCCTTCGCCGTACCTGCTCCGGAGCCAACACCAAGACACAGCCCGCGGGTTCGGACACACTGTCCGGATGCCAGCGATGCGCCGAGGTCTACGGAGGTGTTGGCCCATGTCGATGCTTCCGTACGGCTGAAAGCGCGCGGGTTCCCGGAATCCTGAGCGTTGGGAGGCCCGAACCTGTATGTCAGCTGATGGCTGTGGTGGTCCTGCGCATGGGTTCGCCGTCCGCATCCGAGTGGCTATCTCGCAGGCCGGTGTGGGTTCGGCATGCCGTCATCGCTCATGTGCGCCCGCTGCCAGATCTCCTGCCAGCCATACGGGAGCACTGGCACGAGCCGGTGCCGCTGCCCGCACGGACACGGCGACGGCGCCCACGCACACCCACGGCACAGCTCGACCCAGCCGTGTCCGGTCGAGTGCGGCTCCAACGGTCCCTCGTCCCCGCAAGCCGGGCAGCCGGGCAGATCGGTGCCGTCCAGAAGCGCGTTCTGCCGCCGGACGTACTCGGACAGTCGCAGCGACGGGTGGCGAAACGGGTCTTCGAACCAGGCACGGTCCGGGCTCTCCCACCAGCTCCGCAGCCACCACGGCCGAGGGTTCGGTGAAGCCCGCCGTCCCGCCTGCTTCTCCGTCCGACGCTGCACGGCGTACTCCTCTGCCCGCACGAGCCATAGAACCCGCGCCTCGTGCAGTTCCTCCACCGCCCGCGCCAGCGCGTCCGGGTCCGCCTCCAGCCGCCGGGGGATCGCGGCGCTGAGCGTGAGGTGGTGGTATGTCGCCCGCAGGCCGTAAGGAGCGAAAACTGTGAGACAGGTGCGCAGCGCGCTGTGCCGCCGGTGGAGGGGGAGCCGGGCGTCGTGCACGCGCGCCCGGTGGGTCAGGAAGCTGGTCACTCTGTGAGCTCCAGGTCCAGTGCCCGGGCCAAGGCGGCCGTGACGGCGGCGGCGTACGTCGGCAGGTGTTGTTCGGCCCAGGTTCCGGCGAGGCTGAGGAAGTCCCGCAAGTCCGCCTGGGCACCGGTGACGAGCGCGCGCACGTGGTCCACCGGCAGTTCGATCACCGGGCTGCCGTCCTTCGCGTGGGCGTCGAGAGTCAGCCGGACGGTGTCGCCGACACGTTCGGCCGCCGAGGACGGGTCGTGGCCGAAGTAGGAGCAGCCGGTGCCGTCCAGCACCTCCCGCCATTCCCGCCAGGTCTCCAGGCCGTTGCAGCAGCCCGGCTCGACGAAGACGGTGCCGGTGGCTATGTCGGTCACCCGGAACCCTCCGGCGGCGATCAGGTCGGGCATGGTGAGCAGCCCGTGCAGGAACGCGCCGAGCGGGTCGGTCGGGCACGGCCCGTGCTCCTCCTCCGGCTCGTAGTCGTTGCAGTCGGCGATCCGCATGACTGCCGTGCCGACCTGCGCCGGAGTCAGCTCCCCGTTCAGCACGAGGTAGCCGTACGACTCGTGCTCGCCAACCGGCCAGAGCGCGAAGTCGTCGGCAGCGAAGATCTCCAGAACGGGTTGCATCACAATCACACAGGGATGATGCCGGACCCGCTGCCACACCGCCACGGGCTTTAGCTGCGGCATCGGGCTCGGCGGGTGCCCGCCACCTGGGCAGTTTCGCGGTTCGTCCCGACTGTTGCGGTGCCTGTCTCGGCTCGGGCACCTGGGATCTTGGCTACACCCTGTGGGGGCAGGCATGAGGAGTCGGGTAGCCCGGAGGGGGTCGCACCGCCGGGCTACCCGACTACTCAAGGGCGGGCACCCACCCCAATCCTGACAGCACACGGGCCACAAGAAAGGGAAGCGTTCGTGACGAACTTCAAGGTGGCGCTGGGTCGTTGCGCGCAGTCCCTGTCGAACGGTGGCTCGCGGTCCGGTACCGGCGGTTGAACACCCTCTGGCGTTGTTGATCCACTTCGTGATTGTCTCGGGATCAGCCCTTTAGGAGAGAAGGAACGAGCATGAGACGCTTTGTCCGTACCCTGGCCATGACCGGAGCGACCGCTGCGGCCGGCGCCCTGACGCTGCTGGCCGCCCCCGCCGCCCAGGCTGCCCCATCCGATGGGTCGGCGTGCGTCACGGCCGCCGGGACGAAGTCCTTCGGGCGCGGCGAGATATCGATGTGCCCGCAGAGCGATGGCACCACGCGGGTCACCGGCTGGGTCGAGGACCTGCTGCCCGGCAAGGGCTGGGGCACGCCGGACGGGCGCTGCGCGGGCTGGTGGATCGAGATGGGCGCGAAGGGCGGGATGGTTGGTCCGCTGGTCTGCCCGCACTTCACGAGCTCGCACGAGACGACGTACAAGTTCGACTACACGTTCAAGCCTGCGGCTCCGGTGACAGGTGCGAAGCTGAACGCCTTCACGGCCTGACGCGGCCCGATGCTCAGGTGGCACGGCGGCACGGCGGCACACGATGCGGGCCGGGAGTCCCGGACAGTACAGGCAGATGGTGCTGCCCTCGCCGCCTCCGCCCGGCAGCTCGGGGCCGAACCGGCCGCTGTCCTCCTGCGTGCCGCCGATACGATCAACGAGCCATGACCGTGGCTGTGCAGTATCAGGGCACAGCGTCAGGGCAGGAGCCGCGCGAGCTCGGCCATTTCCGCCTCAGGATCCGCCACGGGCTGGATCACGAGCTCGTTGACTCCTGACTTCTCCAGCGCGTTGATCTGCTGTCCGATCTCGTCCCTGGTGCCGATCAGACCGAACTTGTCCACCAGTGATGGCACGACGAGATCGCGGTCCTCGGTGGACAGTCGGCCGAGATAATTGTGGTAGAGCGTGTGATGGCGGTCGGGGTCGGTGGCGGTGGTACCGCGTAGGTGGAGCAGGCGGTCGACGGCCGCGGACTCCTCCTCAGGCAGGGCCGCGCGGAAGGCCGGGTTCTCCACTGCGAGGATCAGTGCGCTCACCGCGATGTGCCCCATCGCGTCCTTGACGGCATCGCCGTGCCGGTCCTCGCCGTCTGCGAGAACGTACAGGGAGGAGATGAGGTACGAATGCGTCTTCTCGCTGTTGCCCGCGGCCTGTGCCGCTGCCCGGCGTGCCTGGCCGAGCGCGGACCAGGCCGCGGGGGCGTGCAGCGCGAAGGAGATCATTCCTGTACCTAGGCGGCCGGCGATGGCGGCAACTTTCGGGCCGAATGCAGCCACGACGAACTCCACCGGGTCCTCGGTGTTGACGTAGTCGCCGACGTGCAGGAAGCGCACCCTGCTGGTCCGGGTTCCCTCGCGGTAGTCCGTCTCGCAGCCGGCGGTGAGATCCTGCAGGGCGGCCGTGAACGATTCCAGCTCCACCATCTTCGTGGGCCGCATGCCCAGCGTGCGGCGTGCGGTGTTGCCGGTGCCGACCCCGCAGATGATGCGGCCGGGAGCGAGGGCGTTGAGACTGCTGAGCGCCGCCGCCGCGGCAGGCGCGGAGCGCAGCGCCGGTGAGGTGACCCCGATACCGAGTCTGATCCGGCTGGTCGACTTGGCGCAGAGCGCGAGGCTGACGAACGGATCACCATGGACCATCGGGGTGTCGTATACCCAGAAACTACTGAAGCCGAGTTCCTCCGCGCGGGCGGCGAGGTGCTCCAGACCCGGGCGTGCAGCCATGACGATGCCGGTCCGCATGCTGATCCCTCTCGCCGTCGGGTTCTGTGGCTGAACGACTCACGTTGGGGGTCTTCCCCGATGGTGGCTGTGATCGTGCCCCGTTGAGCGGTGGCTACACGCCGGCCCTGGCCCATCGGTCCGCCGGTTCAAGCGCTAAGGCACGCCCGCCTCTCCCGCTATGAGGAGATCTCCCGCTGTCGTCGTGCTGCGGCATCCTGGCCCAGACCGGGCAGCAGGCCCGCTGCCCCGGGAACCGAGGCTGTGAGCGGAGCAGTGGGCGGCGCGGCGGGACGTACGGTCGCGCCTACCGCTCCGCTACTGCCGCCTGAGCCTGGGGTGGGACCGTCGCGCATGCGGTCCCGGGCGCCGACCGGCGGGGCTGCTCATGGTTGCCCCGAGCCACGTTCTCGACGAACCGTGAATGACTGGTCGCTTTCCGTGCTCCGCATTGTCGCAGAGGGATGCGTTCTTCGCGCGCCCGTGTGAACCTGAAAGGGAACTCCGAATTCCGAGAGATTGGATCGGCCATGGCCGGGCTGCTGAAGAGAAAAAGCGCACAGGCCCGTGCCGCCGAACACCAGCGCAAGCAAGAGGAGAAGGCGGCAAAGATCAGGAAGGAAGTGGAGGAGAGGGCGGAGGGCGACTACAGGCCCGCACCTGAGCCTGATGTCCTCGGCTGGGGCCATCGCAAGGAATCCTCCCCTTGGCACGACTGACCCTTTCGTCCCCCGCTGAGCAGTACCCCGCCCGAGGCCGCGCGCGGAATCGATGCCGTACTGTGCGAGCAGCTCGATGTTCCACTGGGCGGTACGACTCCGGCGCGGCCGCCGACGGTTCGTCGAGGCCGGGTTTCACGCCTTCGCGCCCGTCGTGACCGTGACGTTCATGGGTGTTGAGGATCAAGGCGCATGTCCGGCCGGAGAAGCCGCCGAAAATGCCGAACCCCGAGCCGCGGGCAGGAATTGACGCCCACCACCGGTCTGGGACCGGCTGCGGCGCCCCGTCGCGGCAGCCCAGCCCTTGCGGGGGTGCCGCCGCTGTCGTCACCGTGCCGACATCACAACGCGGCCGAGGGCGGGCTCGAACCCGAGCACCGGGTTCTCGTAGTCCCCCTCGCCCGTCATCCGCACCGGCTTGCCGAGACTCCGCCCGAGCGTGCCGAGGAAAGCGCAAAGAGTGTCCACCCCTGTCTGGCCTCGCAGCTCTCGCAGGTCGATATCGAAATTGATCTCCTGGGCCGACATAGGCCAGAAGATCACCTCAACATCGCCACCCACCCCAGTTCCGGTCGGCTCTCCCGAGGCGAATCATGGCTTCGAAACAGGCGGGGCGGCTTCGCCGGCTGACGTTCCACCGCTACCTGCCCCGCGAGGGCGGCTGGTCAACGCCTCGGATGCGCCCGGGGCGGGGCGGTGCGGGGCTCCGGGAGATCACGCGCTTGCCCTCAACCGCACTTGAGGTCTTACGGTTTCGGTCATGACCTGCAGGGAGTGCAGGATTCGCGCCGAAGTGCCTGGAGGGCATGCCATGACGACCGAGCAGATTTCCGACGCCGAACTCGCCGGACAGCCCGCCGCGTACTGGACCGGTGTCGCCTACGAGGCCCTCATCGCGTTCACCCGGGCCCGGCAGGCCGAGAAGGGCTACACCCAGCCCCAGTTCTGGCTGTTGCGCAATCTGTCGGTGAACGACATCTCGCCCGACGGCGAGGGGATGACCCTGCCCGAGCTGCGGAAGGCCATGGCCTCCTACATCCGCCCCGAGGACGATCTGGCGGCGGAGGCCGAGGTGCTCGTGGAGCGCGGCTGGCTGACGCAGGACGCCGAGGACCGGCTGTGGCTCACCGAGGAGGGGGAACAGGCCCGTGTCGACCTCGCACGCAACGCCCCCGCGATCCGCGCCGCCCTCCACCAGGGCATCGACGACACGGACTACGTCACCACGCTCAAGGTGCTCCGGCAGCTGATCCGCAACGCCGGCGGGACAGCCGCCTGACCTGCCCCTTGCGCGTCCGCGACGACAGGTCAGCCACCGCAGGTGTCCAGCTTGGCCATGCCACCGTCCAGCCCGTCCTGATACGGCAAGCACCGTGACCACATCTCAAACACATCTCGAACACGCCTCAGTCCCGTCGTCGCCGCGCGTGGCGGCCGGTGCCGGGGCGGAGGACTGCCCTGAGGAGCTGGAACGGTCCTTGCGTCCGCGCGGTGGGTGTCTGCGGCGCGGGCGGATCAGCCGGGTCCGGGGCGCTGTCATCTTCTGCCGCCGCTGTCACATCTGACGGGGGGAGGGGCGTTGCCGGTGGGGTGAAGGGAGGAGCGGTGGTCTGGCTGGAGAGCATGGCGGCCAGCGCGCCTCCGGCCGCTGTGCTGCCGGGGAAGGGCTCGGGCGTCCAGGAAGGCGGTGGATACAGCCGGTCGTTGTAGGAGTAGAGCGCGTACGGGCCCGGAGCGCTTCCCTCTGGAGGCAGGTTGCACAAGAGACCTTCCGCTCCGCCCCAGCTGGAAGCGGCGTAGGGGTCGTAGTCATGGGACCAGGGCTGGCTTTGGCTCCAGGCGGTGGTGTCCCAACCCGTCATGGGGACGGTCGGGATGGCGGGCGGGGGGACGCGCTCGGCGGTGGCGGCCATGGTGTTCGCGACCTCGAGAAGTGCCGCCTGCTCGGTGTTCCTGCGCTCGAGCTCGTCACGCTGACTGCGCACGTCCAGGACCAGGTTCTGGGCGGCGGCGATGTCCTTGCGGGCACGTTCGGTCTCGCCCTCCGCGTCGGACAGCTTGCCCTTGAGGGTGCGGATGTGCTCCGACTGGCGGGCCAGATCGGCCCGCAGAGCCCGGATCCGGCGGCGCGTCAGATCCAGCTCGTCCTTCAGCAGCCGCGCGTCGATCTGCGGCGGGCGGGCCGGAGACGTCTGCTCCCGGGGCTCGCGATCCCTGTCCCCGGCCCCCTCCCCGTCCCGCCGATGCCGGCGCTCAAGGGCCTTTACGCGGTCTTCGAGGGCGGCGCGGAATTCGCGATGGGCCTCGCACTCCTCCCGCACCATGTAATCGGCGTACCGGTCCGGAGCGCAGACGCGGAGCATGTCGTAATACGACACCATCAGCGCCTGTCGGTCACCCGGAGCGAGCCCTTGCCCGCTGTCCTCCAGCAGGTCGACGAGATGGTCGACCTCTTGTTTCTCGGGTACGTGCGTGCCGTGGCAGATCGCCGTCAACCTGACGGCCGGCACACCCGGGCCCGGCCGCGCCCGCGTGCCCAGCCGGTCGCTGATGACGTCGACGTCATGGCCCAGCGGGCCGAAGACCATGTCGCGCATGAGGGAGGTGAACGTCCGCAGAGCCTGGGGGAGTTGCTGGTGGTCCTTCTCCTGCTTCGCCTGATGCCACAGAGCCTCGAAGCGGGGCCAGATCTCCTCGGCCGACGGAGACTTCCCGCCACCCGGCGAGGGCTGCTTGCGGTCCTTGTGCAGCTGCAGGACCACGACCTGGAGAGTGACCAGCCGCGTGAGCCTCTTGCCGGTGAACACCTCGGTGACCGTATTGTGCGAGGCGGTCGTCTTCAGGCGTTCCGCGTCATCGGTGATCTTACGGGCGAGCGCCCGCGCCGATGGATTGCCGGCCGCTTCACGGAGTTCGGCCACCGCGTCGCGCAAGGCGCGCAGAGCGCCATGGGGCTCCCGCTCAGCCCCAGTCTGAGCGGGCATGAGCGAGGGCTCCCTGCTGTCAGAACGATCAGAGGGCTCCGATGCTGTCATCACATCCGCCCGGCCCGCAGCGGAGTGACAAACGTTCACCCGTAAGCATGGTGTAACCCGCCCTGTGGCCGGGTGTCGACTGGTGGGGAGCCGATCGGCGATCCGCCGCCGGCCTCCACACGGCCGGGCCGCCGCGAACCAGCGTGCAGCAGGGAGGGCGGCCCGGCCCGACCCACAAGGGGCACCATGCATCCTAGGAAGGGGCATGCCCGGCATGCCCGTACCGCGCAAATCCGTCACGAGACGGTGCGCATGCGCTATCGTGCGCACCTCCACATTCTCCTCGTGGTTCTCTTCCTCGCTCTGGCGCCCGCCGACACGGCACAGGCGGGCCGACCGCCCGTGCGACCGGAGGCCTCCGCGGCATCTGCGGCGCCCGAGTCACCCAGCGCCGTCCACCCCACCCCGACGCCCCAGTCCGCCCCCTTGACCTTCGACGGAATCCTGCGCACGGCCTTGCCCGGATTCGTCGCCGGCCTGGGCTCGGGCACGGTACTCGCGGTCATCGGCTGGGCCGCCAAGAAAGTGACCGCGAACCGTCGTTCCGAGCCCTAGTCCGGGCCCGGCATACGGGGAGCAGGACTTCGGGGGCGTACGCACGCGCATGCGACGCCACGCGAAGACACCGGCACCCGGCATGTGCTCGCGACGTCGGGCCAGGGAGAGCCCCAGGCATCCTGGCCCGCACGTCGAGAGATACCGAGACGGTTCCTCCGCCGTGACGGCGTCGCACGTTCGGCTGCCGCCTTACGCGTCACACCTGTCCCACGTGGTCAAAGGACTCCGTGGTCGTTCCGGCGCGGAACCCGTACGGCGGTCAGCCGCCCCAGCGCGACGCCGCGCCGCCACCCGCTCCGCTGCACCCGGTTGAGGTGCAGTAGGTGGTCGATGACGTCGTGCGGCATGTGCTGTGCGTCGCGGGCGAAGTCCTCCAGATTCCGGAGCATGTACGGCCCGTTCGTTCCCATGAGCTCGCGCTCCCGCTCCACGAACGGCGCGACGGCCTCCCAGACCTTGATCACCCGCCCCCGCAGCAACGCCACCATCTCGTCGTCCACGATGCCGGCCAGCCGCAACACTGCGATGTTCTGGTAGTAGTACACGATGTCGTACGCCTGTCGGCGTGCCTCGTCCGGCAGCCCGGACAGCCCCAGTACCGGGTCGTGCTCGACGGACAGCCGCTGCGTCACGAACCGGTACCGGTCATGGAACTCCATCGATCGGAAGTCCGCGAGCAGATCCACGTACGCCGGTAACTGGTTGCCCCGCCGCAGGAGAACAGCCTGC
This sequence comes from Streptomyces sp. C36, assembly GCF_040932295.1. Taxonomy (NCBI): domain Bacteria; kingdom Bacillati; phylum Actinomycetota; class Actinomycetes; order Kitasatosporales; family Streptomycetaceae; genus Streptomyces; species Streptomyces sp. C36. Next base: position 1,192,598 of record NZ_JBFQGI010000001.1, read on the forward strand.
GAGATCGCCGTATACACCGCGACGAACAGCGCCACCACGGACAACCCGGTGGCCACGATATTGAGCACCACTGCCGCGCCCCCTCCGCCGCCCGGCCGGGCGGCACCCCTCCCCGCATTCTTGCGCCCTCCGCGGTCCGGCGGGGGACATGGACGCAGTTCGGTCGGCTGCTCCAGGCTGGGGCCTGGCGCCGACCCGGCCGGTCCGGTGGCCCGGATCGACACCGCCGTGCCTGACGCTTCCGTCAAGGACAGCTTCGCCTACCTCGACCTCGACCTGACGGAGTCCGGCTTGTCGGGTGACGTTGCTGGTCACGGTCTGGTGGCGGTGGCGTGTCGCAGGGTGCGTATGAGCGAGACTGCCTCCCCGGCCCTCGGAACCTGCCCCTCACGCAAGGCCGCCATTCGTGGCAGGCCCAGGATGAGACGACAAGGAGCGTGCACACCGTGGACCAGGAGAACGTGAGCGCCACCCTGACTGTCGCCGCGCCCGCCGCGAGGGTGTTCGCGGTGCTGGCGGACCCGACGACCCATTCCGCGATCGATGGCACCGGCTGGGTGCAGGAAGCTGTCGACCGGGCGCCGCTGACCGAGGTGGGGCAGATTTTCCGGATGGACATGTACCACCCCAACCATCCGAACGGTGACTACCAGGTGGCCAACCAGGTCCAGGTGCTCGACCCGCCGCGCGCCATCGGCTGGCTGACGGGGCAGGAGAAGGACGACGGTCGCCTGGAGTTCGGCGGCTGGACCTGGCGTTACGACCTTGCGCCGCTCGGCCCGTCCGAGACCGATGTCACGCTCACCTACGACTGGTCGGCGGTGCCGCGGTCCATCCGGGAGTACCTCCAGTTCCCGCCGTTCGGCCCCGAGCATCTCACCAACTCGCTGCACCACCTGGCCCAGCTTGTCTCGAGCAGGTGATGTCGTCGATCAAGATGACGATCAGGACCGGACACCTCGGACGCGGACGATAGCGGCCGGCGCCCGCTTTGATCCGACCCACGCCCAGCGGGCGGTGCTCGCGCACCGTGACTGCGGCCCGCCATCAGGCAATGGGCCTCGGACGGTGTGTCACATCCGGGGGCGGCGCGCCGGGCGGGGGCTTTCGGAGGGGGACTCCAGGTCACCTTCGACGAGTTGATTCAGGGTGCGCAGAAGGGTTTTGCGGTCGGTGGCCGCAAGGGACGCGAGGGCGTCGGCGTGAACCCGGTCGACGATGCGCTGGCTCTCGAGGGCGACGGCGGCGCCCTGGTCGGTGACGGCGATGATGCGGGCCCGGCGGTCCTTGGCGGACGGCCGCCGCTCGGCCAGTCCGGCCTTCTCCAGGGCGTCGACGGTGACGACCATCGTCGTCTTGTCCATGTCGCCGATCTCGGCGAGCTGGATCTGGGTCCGCTCCTCCTCCAGGGCGTGCACGAGGACGCAGTGCATGCGGGCGGTGAGGCCGATCTCGGCGAGAGCGGCGGCCATGCGGGTTCGCAGGACGTGGCTGGTGTGGTCCAGGAGGAAGGAGAGGTCGGGCTCGGTCCGGGCGGGCGCCATCGCAGTCATGCCCCCAGCCTAGCAATTCGATCCGAAATAAATCGTCTGCAACAAAACTATCTGCTACGGTCTCACCATTCGCCTCACCGACTGGAGAAGCCAATGCCTGCCGCCACGGATGCCCACGCCCCCCTTGTCAGCACTCCCGCCGCCGTCCCAGCGGCCGCTCAGGGGCTGCGCTCTCGCTGGACAGCCCTCGCCGTGCTCTCCACCGGCATGCTGATGACGGTCCTCGACGGCAGCATCGTCACCGTCGCCATGCCCGCCATCCAGAACGACCTGGGCTTCACCCCCGGCGGCCTCAGCTGGGTGGTCAACGCCTACCTGATCGCCTTCGGCAGTCTGCTGCTGCTCGCCGGCCGCCTGGGCGACCTGATCGGCCGCAAGCGCATGTTCCTGGCCGGGACCGCCGTCTTCACCGCCGCTTCGGTGCTCGCCGGCTTCGCCGCCACGCCCGCGGTGCTCATAGCCGCCCGCTTCCTCCAGGGGCTCGGCAGCGCGATGGCCTCGGCCGTCAGCCTGGGCATTCTGATCACCCTGTTCACCGAGTCCCGCGAGCGCGCCAGGGCGATCGCCGTCTTCTCCTTCACCGGCGCGGCCGGAGCCTCCCTGGGCCAGGTGCTGGGCGGCATCCTCACCGACGCCCTCGACTGGCACTGGATCTTCTTCATCAATCTGCCCATCGGGCTCGCCGCGCTGCTGATGGCCGTGCCCGCGCTCCCTGCCGACCGGGGCCTGGGGCTGCGCTCGGGGGCCGACGTACTCGGCGCGCTCCTGGTCACCGCCGGGCTCATGCTGGGCATCTACACCGTGGTCAAGGTGGAGCAGTACGGCTGGACCTCCGCGCACACCCTGGGCCTCGGGGCGCTCTCCCTGGCCCTGCTGGCCGCCTTCACCCTGCGCCAGGCCAGGGCCCGTACCCCGCTGATGCCGCTGCGGATCTTCCGCTCCCGCACGGTGGTCGGCGCGAACCTCGTCCAGATGCTGATGGTGGCCGCGCTGTTCTCCTTCCAGATCCTGGTCGCCCTCTACCTCCAGAAGGTCCTGGGATACAGCGCCGCCGCGACGGGTCTGGCCATGCTCCCGGCCGCCGCTGTGATCGGCGCGATCTCCCTCGGCCTCTCGGCCCGGCTGAACGCCCGATTCGGCGAGCGCAGCGTCCTGTTGGCCGGTCTCGCCCTGCTGGTCCTGGCGCTCGGCCTGCTGACCCGGCTGCCGGTGCACGCCGACTACGTCACCGACCTGCTGCCGGTGATGCTGCTGGCCGCCGGCTTCGGCCTGGCCCTGCCGGCCCTCACCACGCTGGGCATGTCCGGCGCCGACGAGCAGGACGCGGGACTCGCCTCGGGCCTGTTCAACACCACCCAGCAGATCGGCATGGCGCTCGGCGTCGCCGTCCTCTCCACCCTGGCGGCCTCGCGCACGGAATCCCTCACGCAGTCGGGCCACACCTCGGCCGAAGCCCTCACCGGCGGCTACCACCTGGCCTTCGCAGTCGGCGCCGGCCTGCTCCTGACCGCCTCCGCCCTCGCGGCGACCCTCCTGCGGAGCCCGCGCCGCTGACGGTTCGGGCGGGCGGCGGGGCCGGGTACGAAGATCCCCCTCGCCTGCGACGGAGAGGGCCGGCCCCGGGAAGGTGTCAGGTGAGTCGGCCGGGAGCGGTGCGCCCGGTGAAAGCGGTTCCGGCCGGCGTCACCGACACTGCCTTCCCCCCCGGCTCGGTGATGTTGCACTCTCCTCGTACGGGAGGTGCACCCTGCTCAGGCGGCGGGCCCCCGGAACACATCAGCGATCGACAGGAACAGCAACTCCTCCGGTCGGAACGCAAGTTCTTTCGGGTGCGGAACTGTGCACGGGATTGACTGCCCCGGCCGCTATGCCGGCTCGGACGCCTCTACGTCCGCCGGCTCCTGCCCAGGCCGGGCCGCCCCGTCCTGCCGGCGTGCCACGCTGTAGGTGACCGATCGCGCCTGCTTGCTGCGTTGCACCTTGCCTCGGGCCACGAGCGCTTCCAGCGTGTTGCGCACCACGGTCGCCTGCACCGTACGCGCCGGATGAGCGGTGCTCACGCCGTGCGTGATCTCCGCAACCGACTGCGGTCCCTGTTGCCCGGTCAGGTAGGACAGGGCGATCTCACCCCACGTGGCTTCTCCCCGGCCTGCCTGCGTCCCACGGCGGTGGGCTCGTCCTCGGGCGGGTGGCTGGGACGAGCGCGGCCGGGGCACTTTCGCGCCCGTGTTCCTGCCGGCCTCCGGCTCGGCAGCGGTACCGCCGGACGACGACTGCGCGGTTGCGACCGGCTCACCGGTGAGTGTGGCCCGCAGCTGCAGCAGTTGCTGATGGTCGGCTTCCAGCGTCTCCAGACGCTGCTGCAGCACTGAGATCTCCGCGCGGACCTGTTCCCGCTCCTGGGACACACGCTCGATGTCCGCCGAGACCTGGGCCGTGTACTGGTCTTTGAGGGAAGTGGCAGTGTCTGGCATGAGGTTGTCCTCGCTCCGGTTGCCGTGTGTGAGCCGCGATGTTACCCATGTCGGCGGCCGGTCGTCACTGCACTGGTAGACGATGGTCACAGGAGGTGAGAGGGCGTGCGATTACCGCCTTGCGCGTTCAGGCAGCAACCGCGAGCTGTCGTTCATGCTGTGGGATCCGTGCCGTTGCAGTTGATCAACCTGATCGGGGTCGACCACACAGACGGATTGCCTGAGGCCGATGTCTGCCGGCAGGTGTCGTTCGCGACGGATCGGACCTCTACCTGGCCCCACCCATTCACACGCCTGCGGATCCGCCACGACCACCGCGCCCCACTCACCGAAGGAGCAACCCCTCCGTGACCTCCGACGAACCGTTCACCCGCGTCAAGATCCGCGTCGCCGCGGCCCTGTTCAACGGCGACGAGATCGCCCTCATCCACCGCACCAAGAACGGTCGGGACCAGTACACCCTGCCAGGGGGCAACGTCGAACGCGGCGAACCCATCCATCAGGCCCTCGCACGTGAACTCGACGAAGAATTGGGTTTGGACCTCACACAGGTGAGCAGTGTCCCGCAGCTGACCTGGATCCAGGACGCCATGGTGACCCGCCCCGGCAGCACCCCACCCCGCAAGCTCCACCTTGTCTTTCGCATCCACATTGCCTATGCCACCCGTGCCCACCTGCGCACCGTCGAGCACGACGACACTGCCGGCGCCGGCCACCTCACCTGGATCCACTACAAGGACACGGCCGACAAGGCGCTGTTCCCGCCGGTCCCGCTCGCCGAGCTGGCTACTCCCACCGCACCGCTCGACGCTGCCCGGTCCTTCCTACCGACGTTGGACGACACCAACTACCACTGGGTCTGACACGCCGCGGGCCATGACTGGTCGGCCGTGTGCCGGCGCCGGCACGGCGCGGAGGTCACTGAGGCCGGTGGAGGAGGCGGGGCCTCGACGGCGCATGCGTCCCGATCGACGCTGGAAGACAGCCGTCCGAGTGGCGCGCGGCCGCGTACGCGAACACGTCGGTGGTGACCCAGGTCAACGACGGTGAGCCGGTCGAGGCCGGGGGAGAGGTCTTCCCGTCGTCGTCCGCGTCGGCCAGCGCCTTGACCTGCGGATCTTCCGCGACGTCGTGAAGGACGACCACCAGCCCGACGAGTCCCGCACCACGCCGTCGCCCGACGCGGTCGCCGGCGACGACTTCACCGCCCAGTTCGCCCTCGCCCTGCGTCTGCCAGACCTCTGGTACGCCTGGCACGAGGCCCCGGCTGTCGACGGCGTCGTCCGGCGCCTGTGGGTCGCCACCATCGACACCACCTCCTGGGCCGCCATCGACGAGAGGGAGCACGGCGGCGACACGTTCACCGTCTGGCAGTCGTCACGGGGTGCCGTTGGGCCGACCGGGGGACGCCCGCGAGGGGGCGGCGGTGACCGCCTTTCTCAGCGGACGGTAGGCAGCGGACCGCATGCCGACTACGCAACCGGCGCCTCCTGAAGCGTGGACGGCAACACCCTGCGCATGAGGCCGCAGCCGGAGCGCACCTGCGAGAGAACTCCTGGTGCCGGGGGGGGGAGCACCGTCCTCACGCTTCGAGGTCCTCGTCGAACCCGGTCGCGGGCTCGTCGGGCACGACGTGCATCGCCGCCTCCTCCGCGGAAGCCGCCCCACCGTCGATGCCCACGTCCCGGGCGAAGACGTCGTTGCGCCGAGGGGGCATGGCATCGATGGTGGCGGTGAGCCGCCCGGCACGCTGGTCGCCGACCTCCTCGTCGATCGGCTCGCCGTCCCCGCCGGGCTGATCGCCGATGCCGTCCCCTTCCGGCACCGTGACGTCGGGCACCTCCTCGGCGAGCCGCTGGTCAAGGCTCTCGCGCTCGTGCTGTTCGCGGGCCGTCGTGCCGTGGTGCCCCACGCCCAGCGGCTTCTCCGGGGGCGAGTAGCCCTCGTCGAGCACCCGGTCGAGGAGATCACCGTCGAGGGCGTTCTCCAGGTCCAGGTCACCCGGGTTGTCCCGGCGGTCCGACCGGGCAGGCTGATAGACCTCGTCACCCATCATGGCGTCGGACATACTCGGTCGGCCTCCTCCCGCAGCTTCCGCGGCGATGGCTTACTTCCACTCTCCCCTGTACGGCTGCCTTGCGCTCTTTGGAGCGCGACGACAGTTGGATGCCGCTTCAACCATCTGGGGTCCGCCGCCTCCCTCCGGGCCGGGTCACGGCGGACCGGCGGACGGCGAAGCGGCGGGCCCATGGCATCGCGTCGTCGCCGTCATGGGGCGGGTTCTGCACGTCGAAGGCCGCGGAACGCCGCGGGGCTCGTCCAGCCGCGCAGGCCGACCACCCGCGCGTCCTCGCGCCGGCCGTGACCAGCGCCGGGGCGGCCTGGCTCGTCGATATCGGCATCACCGTTCCGAACAGCTCGCGTCGGCCATCGGTGCGGTCGTGCCTGGACCGGACCGAACACCGCCCGCACCCGGGCAGCGCCGTCGCGTGCCGCCGTGTGCGGCCATGCGTTCGGCTCGGGCTTCTGTCTCGTCTACGTGACGACGTCCACGAAGCCTTCCTCACCCGTCGGGTGAGTTTCTCAGTGAGGGCCAGCGGAGTTCGACGGTGATGCCGACCCGTGCGAGCAGCCGGAGGACGTCGTTCTCCACCGCACTGGCAGCCGCGCAACGCGCGCCAGCGCTGGTGGGTAGTGGCCGCTGGGGCCGGCGGACTGCTGGCCGGCACCGCGGGGCGGCCCGCGCCGCATGGGCGGCGGCCGCGGCCAGAGCGTCGGCGGCTACCACGTCGACTACTACGGCCTGACCCTGCAGGAGAACCCGTAGCACCACGCCGCGGTGACCTACCGCCACGGTGTACGACCGGCGTGCGGGATGTTCTTGCTCGTCCGACGCCGCCGTGCGGCCCGAGCCCGCGATCCGGCTCGCCCCGGGTCGTCGATCCTCCGTACGGACGTACCGTGCATACTGGGACGATGCCCGCAGCCTCCACTCCACCCCTACGCTTCCGGGACCCCGGACACGACAAGTACCACTTCGCTTCTTCCGACAGGGTGCTGGTGCGCTGCACGAGGTGCGACCGACAGGCGCAGGTCGTTCCGGAGTCCCGTGAAGCCGACAGCGCGACGCCCCTGTGGTCCATGGAGCGGCGGCTCGTGTGCCGCCACTGCGGGCTGTCCCGGAAGCGGGACGAGTCATGGCCGATCGCCTTCTGCTGGTACGGCAACCCCGAGATGAACGATCCCTATTTCCAGGCGCCGCTGTGGCTGCAGACACGGACAAGGCACGGCCTCCTGTGGGCGTACAACGCCGAACACCTCGACCTGCTGCGGCGGTACGTACAGGCGACATTGCGTGAGCACGACCCCTGGTACGAACCCTGGCGCAAGATGGGGGCCATCAGCCGCCTTCCGGCATGGATCAAGCAGGCGAAGAACCGCGACGAGGTGCTGCGAGGGCTGGACCGCATGCGAGATTCGCTCGTGAGCTGAGACCGTCGGCACGCTCACGCAAATGGCGGCTGCCGCGGCTGACCCGCAGCCGATCGCGCCCCAAGCCCCGCGCGCGGTCTGCGACACGCCGACCGCCAACGCGGTCCTCGCCGTCCAGGAAGGCATCGCGCTCAGGAAGTGCAGCGACGTGAAGATCACCGTCGGGACCTGGCACTGGATGGGCGACGTATGCGGCAGTGAGCCAGGCCGATCGACACGGGGCCTTTGGCGTCAACGGCGGACATCGTGCGCTCGTACCCGGGGGAGGGGGATCCGGGCGGTCCCGGCGGCGTCCGGTCCTCGCAAAGGCCTCGGGCGTTCCGGGGAGCCGGAGACGTAGCAGGCTGCTCGCGACGTCAAGGTTCAAGGACTCGGCGCCGTCCGCCCCTACGAGATTCGGACAATGGGCCCCAGCGCGTTGCTCGAAACAAACCATGCTGTGAGACTCGGGGCACCTGACCGGAGAATTTCGCCGGCGTCTCCAGCGGGCAGCCTCAGGGCTCGCGACGCTCGGACTCCTTCCGCTGTACTTACCGGATGCTGTTCGGGCTCTCCGCCGGTCTCCAGTGAGAACCGGAGAAGCTCATGCCCACACGATGTAGATTGTTCGCGCTCGTCACCGCGGTCTTGGCGGTGCTGGCGCTCTCCGTGGCCGGTGCGCCCGCGCGGGCCGCAGGCTTCAGCCCGATCAACGTCTGGAACTCGAGCCACTGTCTCGACAATGCCACCGAGAACGCCGCGAAGCTCCAAATGTGGTCGTGCAGCGGTGGCTCCGAGCAGAAGTGGCTCGAAGGGTTCAACACCCAGACAGGCCTGTTCACCTTCACCAACCAGCACACGGGACGGTGTATCACCGCGCCGGCCTCGGGGTCGGGGACGGTCACGATGGAGTTCTGCAACGCGGCGGCCCCCACCCAGCAGTGGCGTGTCCTCTTCGCGGACAACCCCAACGGTCCGCCCTCAGGCTGGTACCAGGTCTGGCAGAACGTGTCGAGCGGGCTCTGCCTGTCGACGCCCAGCGTACGAAACGGCACCTTGCTGCAAGCGACGGTCTGCGATCCCTCCCACCAGTACTACAGGTGGCACCAGCAATAAGAACTCCTGACCCGCCATCTGGATGGCGCTGACGATGTGCACGGCCTCGTCGGCGAGCGACGTTCGCCCGCCCGGAGGGGCATCTGATGACGATCCCGTGTGCCGGTCTCGTCCGCTCGGAGATCAAGGAGCGCCTGCTCAACTCGTCCTTCGTCGTCTCCTCCCCGGAGAGCGAGCAGGGGCGGAAGATCATCTTCCCGTTGGTCGGCCGCAAGGAGCGGAACGAGATAGCCGCCGCCCTGTCTGTGGCCGGTTGACCGCTCGCGACCGGGTCCGGACGGGAAGCGCATTGACCGAACGGACCCGGGTGCGGACGGCATCATGCCCCCGCCGCCGCTTCCGGCCTGCCTGGCGGACACGAGCCGGCGTCAGCTGCTCGGGGTGGTGGGCTCCTTGAGACTTCCCGGCCCCCACTTGCGGTGCGTTACTCCTCGTACCGGATGCCGTAGGGGGCGGCGATGGGGTTGAGTTTGGCGGGGTTGAAGGTGCCGTCGGGGTTGTGGGCGGCGGGTCCGGCTTCGGTGAGGTCTTCCAGGTAGCACTCCCAGCCGCCGGGTGAGGAGATCTGCAGTACGCGGGGCGGTATGTCGGTGGCGCGGCTCAGTGCGTGCGGGACGCCCTTGGGCAGGAGGATGAAGGACCCGGCAGGGACGGTGAGGTCTTCGCCGTCGAAGTGCACGCCGAGTTCGCCTTCCAGGACGTAGATCATCTCGTCCGCGAGGTGGTGGGTGTGCCGGGGAATGTCACGGACCAGGGTGACTTCCAACAGGGACAGGCGGCCTTCGGTGTCTTCGGTGTGCGCCTTGAGCTGGAAGGGCGGGGGCAGGGCGACGCGGCCGGGCCTGCGCTCGCCGGGCAGCAGCTTGATGAATCGCTCGTGTGACATGGGGTCCTGCCTCTCGGTGCCGGGGGAGGGGGTGTGCCGGGGTTGTGGTTCACCGGTCGGGGTCGGCTGCCTGGAGGACCTCGGCCAGCCGGGTCAGGGCGGCCACGACCTGCTCACGGTCCTCGCCGAGGCCGGCCAGCAGCTCGACCTCACGCTCCAGCAGGCGAGGGAAGAGCGCGTCGATGACCCGTGCGCCCGCCTCGGTGATGACGACCTCCACCGACCTGCGGTCCGCCGCGCTGGGGGTGCGCCGGATGTAGCCGCGCTCCTCCAGGCGGGCCAGGCTCTTGCTCACCGCCACGCGCGAGATCCCCAGATGTGCGGCCAGACGGCGGGCGATGACCGGCCCCGACGCGTATCGCAGTGGAATGAGCAGGTCCAGTTCCGGCGCCGTGACCGGCGCCGCCTCATGCAGCGGACGCAACGCCCGTTCGTGCAGCGTGTGAACCCGCCGGATCAGCGCGATCACCTCCATCGGGGAGGTGTCCATGTCCGGATGCTGCGCCGTCCACCGCGCACGCATGTCCTCAAGAGAAGGAAGCACACCCAACCAATCGTTAACTGGTGAACAATAAGTTTCACTATAGATCACCAGGGTTACAGATCACCAGGGTTGCCGTCTCCGGGCCGGGTGCCCCGGGCGGGCCCCGGGTTCAGGCCGGCCTGGAGCCATTGGTCGGCGCCTCGCCGACAGCATGCCGTCCGACCCGTTGCGGCCAGGTGCCCGCCCGCGGGGTGGTGCTGTCACCTCAGGGCGATCTCGGCGACCTTGGACCGGACATAGGAGCGGGCCGTGACCGCAGGGTGGGACACCCGGCCGATCGGGGCCGGGAGCGACTCGACGACCGTGTGCGGGTCGCAGTCGTAGAAGTAGACCAGGGACATCAGTTCCTCGGACGGGGCGTCGGCGGGCGGGGCCAGTACGCGGTGGCGGCCGGAGCGCCAGCGGTCACCGGTCCAGCGGGCCATCAGATCACCGATGTTGACGGTGAGCGCCCGCGGGTCGTAGGGGGCGTCCTGCCAGCCGTTGTCCTCCGTGTGGATCTGCAGGCCGCCCTTGCCGGGTTGTCGGTCGAGGACCGTGATGGTGCCGAAGTCGGTGTGCGGACCGACACGGAACTGGCCCGGCCGCGGCGCTCCCGTGGTGGTGATGGCGGGGTACCAGTTGAGGGTCAGGGTCCAGTCCGGACGCGTGGTGTGGCGGGTGAAGAAGTCGAGCGGCCGGCGCAGGGCCGCCGCCAGGAGTTCCAGCAGCTCGTCGGCGAGCGCTCGCATGGAACGTACGTACCGCGCGAGGAGGGGACGCAGTGCCGGAGGCTGGGAAGGCCAAGCCTTCGGCAGCAGTCCGGGATCGGAGCGCTCGGCAGTCGCGTCGTACGGGCCAGGGGCCGCCGACCAGGTCTCCACCAGGTCGGGTGGCGTCACCAGGCCTTCGGCCCGGCCGGTGGCCACCGCTCCCGGACCGCTCCAGCCGTACTGGCCCGCTTCCGCCAGGAACGGCAGCTTGGCGTCGGTCGGTTGATGGAAGAAGGTACGGGCCGCGGTGCGGATCGCGGCGGGCAGGTCCGGGTGAACGCCGTGACCGGTGACCAGCAGGAAGCCCGCCCGCTCGAGCGCCTGGTCGACGACCATGGCGTGCCGCTCGCGACCCTGGCGGTCACCGGCCCGCCATGCCGAGAGGTCGATCGTGGGAATGGTGGAAGCACTCATGCTGCCCTTCTCCTCCATGTCCTTCCGCGTCCCAAGGTGGTGAAGCGGTCCGGCCATGGTCGCCTCGAGGAGCGGGCGCCACCCAGCCGCCCGCCGGGAAACGGGAGGAACCGGCGACGTCGGCCGGTGGGACGGGAGAATGCGGCAGGCCGCGGGCGCGGCCGGTACCGGGCGCCTATCGTCGGACCCCGTCGCGGACAGTACGAGACGGCGCCGAACGCACGGGAGGTCACGGTGGGGGACGCGGGCACCTTCGACGCTCTGGAACTGGGGCTGTTACAAGCCCTCCAACTCGACGGACGGGCGGCACTGAGCCGCATCGCCGGCCGGCTGGGCGCCTCGGAACGCACGGTGCGCCGCCGCTACAGCCGACTGCGCACCCTGGGCCTGCGCGTCGTCGGCCAGCCCGTCCCGGCACGGCTGGGGATGACCCGTTGGCTGCTGCGCATCCACTGTGCTCCCGACTCCGCGGGCTCCGTCGCCCAGGCCCTGGCCCGCCGGCCCGACACCAGTTGGATCTCACTGGCCTCCGGGGGCGCCGAGCTGTACTGCGCCCTCACCACCTCCACGCCGTACGAGCGGGACGCCTTGCTCCTGAAGACGCTGCCCCGCACCCCGCGCCTGGCAGGCGTCACCGCACACTGCCTGCTGCACCTCTTCACCGGCATCACCAGTACCTGGTACGCCCACGGGATCCCGTTCGGCCCGGCCCCCAGGGACGAGGGCGGCATCCCGGCGCCGGCCCCGGAGCACCCCGGACACCCCGAGCCCGTGGCCCTGGATGCCACCGACCGTGCTCTCCTCGCCGAGCTGGCCAGGGACGGCCGGGCCGGCCTGCCCGAGCTCGCGGCCGCCACCGGTCGCTCGCCCTCCAGCGTCCAACGCCACCTCGAACGCCTCAGGACCCAGGGCGCACTGGGCTTTTCCGTGGACTTCGCGCCCCGGCACCTGGGCTACCACCTGATGACCCACCTCTGGCTGCGGGTGGCTCCCGGCGAAGTCTCCGCCGCCGGCCAGGCCCTGGCCACCCACCCCGAAATAGTCTTCGCGGCCACCACCACCGGTCCGCACAATCTCGTGGCCACCGGGGTCTTCCGCGGCGGCCACGACCTCCACCACTACCTCGACCACCGCATCGGCTCACTCCCCGGCATCCAGGCCGTCGAGACCGCCCCCATCCTCCGCGAGGTCAAACGGCTCACCACCGGCACCTGACCGGCATCGACCCGCTCCCGCTCCCGGAGTCCAGGGCCGAGAGCAGCACAGGCGGGTCGGCGAGGCGGCTAGGGCTCCTGGCAGGGGTGTTCCCCGTCCCGGTGTGGGCCGGAGCGTTCCATTCAGGCGTTCCAGGCCGCTTATATCTCCCCTGGTCAGAGCTCATTTTCGCGTTCCAGCGTCCCGAAGTGTCCGGATTTTGTGGCGGCCGGGACGTATTACCCCGCAAGCTCGGGTGGTCCAAGCGCCACATCCAACGACACGAAGGAGTATTTTTCTTGACCACTCATCTTCGACATGGGGCCGGCCTGCGGAAGTTACTGGCGCTGATGGCGGCGCTGTGCGGGATCGTCGGTGTCACCGCGCTCGGTACGACCCCGGCGGCAGCTGCCGATCAGCGTCAGGCGATCTATGCCATCGCGCACCGGGTCGACACCCTGGACGGTGTGGACGCCGCGCTCAATCATGGCGCCAACGCCATCGAGATCGATGTCTGCGCCTGGTGGAACCCGAACGAGTGGCGTGCTTACCACGACTGTTCCTCGGCCGGTGAGAACCGGCGGGGCCCCAGCTTCGACAGCATGATCGACCGTATCCTGTCCAACGCCAGGGCAGGGCGCCGGCTGGCGCTGGTCTGGCTGGACATCAAGGACCCGAACTACTGCGGCGAAGCGCCGAACCGTACGTGCAGCGTCGCCGGGCTGCGCGACAAGGCGCAGCGGCTGACGGGTGCCGGGATCCAGGTGCTCTACGGTTTCTACGAGTACCACGGCGGCAGCACCCCGGACGTCGGTGGCCGGGGCTGGAAGAGCCTGGAAGGCAAGCTCGGCAAACTCGAGGGCATCACGACGACCGGGACCCGCGATCAGGTCCTGGGCGCCTTCAACCGGTCCGGTTCCGGGTTCCCGGCCGGTCGGCGGGTGATGGACTACGGCGACTCCGACATCACCAAGGGGTTCGGCAACTGCACGGAAGCCGCCCGCAACACGTGCGCGGAACTGAAGAAGGGCGCCGGAGACCGTGCCGCGGGACGGCTCGCGGCCACGCTGTCCTGGACGACCACCTACAACGATCCGTGGTACGTCGACAAACTGCTGGGCGATGCGCGCGTGGACGGCATCATCGCCGGCTACGGCGCCTTCACCGGAGTACGCGAGTACGACAACAGCTGGCAATGCGCCAACGCCATCAAACTTGTCCGTGACTGGGTCAACCGCCACAGCGCCACCCACCGCATGGCCAACAGCGGCGACCGCCTGTTCAGGTAGTGAACAACCCCGCTCTCAGGCCGTCGGCCGGAATCCCGGCCGACGGCTTTCCAGTCGGCGGAGCTCATACGTTCGGGCGGCCGTTCTTCGACGGGCAGCCGCGGCCACCGGCTCGTGCCGGCCCATGTGGCCCCGCTACCGCGGTGCGACCGGGTTCACCGTGCTCCAGTCCTCCTCGCCACGGCCCTCGGCGAGCGCCGCGGCGAAGAGGGAGAGGACGCCGTCGAGGAGAGGGTGGCGGTCCTGGCCGGTGCCTTCGGCCATGCGGGCCGCGTAGGTGAGGTCCTTGTGGGCCCATGCGGCGGAGAAGTTCAGCGGCTCGGGCGGGGTCAGGTAGCTGTCCCAGGCGAGTCGGGTGACCACACCGCCGGGGCGGTCGAGCAGGGCCTCGCCGACCTGGCTCGGGTCGAGGCCCGCCGCCTCGGCCAGGCGGAGCGCCTCCCCGAACCCCGCCAGGTGGACGGCCTGCAGGGCGTTGAGGATCAGCTTGAAGCGGGTGCCCGCGCCGGCCGGGCCGAAGTGCCGTACCTCCCGGGCGATCGCGTCGAACACCGGCCGCAGCGCGGGCAGGCCGCTCGCGTCGCCGCCCGCGAGGAGAACCAGGTTGCCCGAACGGGCGGCGGCGGCTCCGCCGGTGAGCGGCATGTCGTAGAAGGCCACGCCCTGCCCCGCGCACTGGGTGGCGAGGGCCTCGATCCAGTCGACCGACAGGGTGGCGGAGGCGATGAGGACGGCGTTCCGGGCGGCGCCCGCCAGGATGCCGTCGGGCCCCAGCCACACGGCGCGGGAGGAGCTGTCGTCGGCGGTCACTTCGAAGACGACGTCGGCGCGGGCCGCGGCCTCGGCCGGAGTGGCCACCACGGTGGCTCCCGCGCCGGCGAGTTCGGCCGCCTTGTGCGGGGTGCGGTTCCATACGGTCACGGTGTGACCGTGCTGCAGGAGGTTCTCGGCCATGCCCTTGCCCATGATGCCGAGCCCTATCACTGCCACGTTCGCCATTGCTGCGGTTCCTTTCGTCCTGCTTCCTGCGACGGCCGTCTGTTGCGTCGGTCCACGGCCACCGGGGCCCCAGTCTGCGCAGGCGGGCCCCCGTTCGGGAACACCCGGCCAAGAGGGGCCCTCGCAGGGCCCCTCTTGCGTGGCGGAATGATCGTCATACTCGACACGTGGACATCGACAAGACACCCGGACTGGGAGAGTTCCTGCGGACGCGACGGGCCAGGGTCACGCCCGAGCAGGCCGGCCTGCCGTTAACCACAGGGCGCCGACGCACCACGGGCCTGCGCCGCGAGGAGGTGGCGCTGCTCGCGGGCGTCAGCATCGAGTACTACCGGCGACTGGAACAGGGCAAGCAGC
This sequence comes from Streptomyces sp. C36, assembly GCF_040932295.1. Lineage (NCBI taxonomy): Bacteria > Bacillati > Actinomycetota > Actinomycetes > Kitasatosporales > Streptomycetaceae > Streptomyces > Streptomyces sp. C36. Next base: position 1,207,647 of record NZ_JBFQGI010000001.1, read on the forward strand.
ACCGTCCGGGCCCGGCGGTCCTGGAGGCGGTCGCCCAGGTGCTCCGTCTGGACGAGGACGAGCGTCGGCACCTCTTCGAACTCGCCAAGGCGCCCCGGGACGTTACGGAACCGGGGACTGCGCCGCCGCGTGTCCTGCGCCCGGATGTGCTGCGCATGCTGGAGATCGTCGAACCCTGCCCCGCGTATGTGCTCAGCCGCGCCAACGACCTGCTGGCCGCCAACACACGCGGTCTGCGTCTCCTGCCCGGCATCGAGGAATGGCCGGGGCCGCGCCGGAACACCGCCCGCTACACCTTCCTCCACCCTGCCGCACGCGGTCTGTACGGCAACTGGGAGGACGTCGCTTCGGCCACCGTCGCCCATCTGCGTGCGGCGGCCGGGCGGTACCCGGACGCGCCCGACGTCACCGGCGTGGTCGGCGAGCTCATCGTCAAGAGCGAGGAGTTCGCGACGCTGTGGCAGCGGTACGAGGTACGCAACCGCACCAACGGGCGCAAGTATTTCACCCACCCTGCCACCGGGACCATGACGTTGAGCTACGAGGCGTACGAGGTCGCCCGCACCGACGGCCACCGGCTGATCGTCTACCAGGCCGAGCCGGGCAGCCTCGACCATGACGCGATGCTCCTTTTGGGGCACGCGGACGCCTCGTGCGTCCACAGGGAGTGAACGCACAACGCCCCCGCCGTCCTGCGCCGCGAATTCCCTCCGTGGGCTCGAACGGACACACAAGCCGCATTCTCAGTATGGTCGTGCCGCCCGCGGGGCGGGTGCGCGCGAAAAGAGCGCGAACGGCTAGGGGGAAAGGGCGATGCGGTGATCCGGACGCTTTTCGTGGACGCCGGCGGTGTGCTGTACAACAACATCAATGAGGAGACCGGTTTCCTCCATGAGGTCGCCGACCGGTACGGAGTGAACCGGGAGGAGCTGACCCGGCGGGCCTACGAGTCGGCACCCCTGTACGAAGGCGGGGGACAGCATGTGCATCAGGTTTTCCGACGGCTCGTCGCGGACTGCCGTGGACGGGCCGGGGACGTGCTTCAGGACACGCGGTGGCTGGACCGCGCGTACATGGACAGCGTGCGCGCGTACGACGGCAGTTTCCGCGCCCTGCGGGAGCTGCGGGAGGGGCGGCCCGGCCTGACGGTGGTGCTCACCAACAACGAGGCCGAGCACTGGGACCGGCTGAAGAACGACGCCTTCGGTCACTTCTCGATGTTCGACGTGCTGTGCTCGTCATGGCGTGTCGGCCGGGTGAAGCCGGCGCGGTCGTACTTCGCCGAGGCCCTGCGCAGGTGCCGGGCAACGGCCGCCGAGACGCTGCTCATCGACGACCGCCTCACGGTGCTGCGGGCGGGAGCCGGACTCGGGATGCACACCCTGCACGTCTCCACGCCGGACGCCCTCGCCGACGGGCTCGGGCCGGCCCTGCACGGTGACGCCCTGCCGACCACGCTGTGACGTTCCTTCAGTCGGCGAGCTCCCGGACATGGGCGATGATCTTCCCGAACGCCGAAGCTATGTCGTCGATGGCGTCGAGGGGGGCCAGGAGCACCTCGTGGCCGAAGCTCACCACGCTCTCGTGGATGCGCTTGGCGACGGGAAGGCCGAACCGGGAGGGTTCCACGCGTGCCATGTACTCGGCGTCGGTGGCGAACCGCCGCCGAGTACTGGGCCGGTTGAGCGGATTGTCGTTCAGCGGCCGGTGGGTCTGCATCACGGGGAAGCCCAGCTCGGCGGTCAGCGCCCGGGCGATCCGGTCCACGGGAGCGATGGTCAGCAGCTCGTCCGGCAGCCGCACCGCGTACCGGTAGTAGGTGCGATCGGTCGTCCCGGCCGACGTCTCCTGTACCGTCAGCCCCAGGCCCAACTCGCCCAGCCGGCTGGTCAGATGGTTCGCGGACCTGGTCCGGCGGGCGTTCTGCTCGTCGAGGAGGTCGAGCTGGTCCAGCAGCACCGCCGCGTGGAACTCCGACAGGCACGCGTTGCTGCCCATCAGCTGACCGGTCTCCAGCAGTTCCATCTCGCCGAAGCCCACCGCGTCGCGCCGCAGCATCCGGCCGTCCGCGCGCAGGTGCTCCGCACGGACCGCTATCTCCGGGTCGTCCGTGACCACGGCGCCGCCTTCGCCGCACGTCAGGAGCTTGCTGCCCTGCATGCTGAACACTCCGGCCGTACCGAAGGCACCCACCGGCCACTTGCCGTAGCGGGCGCCGTGCGCGTGGGCGCAGTCCTCGATGAGCGGCAGACCGTGCCGCTGCGCGATGTCCAGGAGCGCGTCCAGATCGGCGACGGCCGAGTAGGCGTGGACCACGGTGATGGCCCGGGTCCGGTGGGTGACGGCTGCCTCCACGGCCGCCGGGTCCAGGCAGTAGGTCGAGGGGTCGACGTCGACCAGGACCGGCACGGCGTTGATCCCCAGCACGGCCGACGCCGAGGCCACCCAGCTCAGGCCGGGGACGATGACCTCGTCCGAGGCCCCGACCCCGCAGGCCTCGAGCGCGATGGCCAGAGCCGACGTTCCCGTCGCCGTCGGAACGCACAGGGTGGAACCGCAGTAGTCCGCGAATGCGGCAGCGAATTGCTGCTCATAGGATTGCCGCCCCTGATAGGCGCAACTGATGGTCCAACGGCCGCTCGTCAGTACATCTTCGAGACTTTTCAGCGCCTGGTCTCCCGGCTGCGGCCAGCGCGGCCACTCCCGCTCGGTCAGCCGTGGCCCACCGGAGATCGCCAGCGAATTTCCCATGGTTGCCCTCGCCTTTCGAGGATGCGACAGATCACACGGAATTTACGCACCCCTGGCGGGCGTACGCCACAGCGTGCCGTTTCGCCTCCGTGGGGCACCGGGATGCGGCCCCGTTCGACTGAAGAAAGCGCCCGGTCGAACGGCTGGGTACGCTGCGGCGAGCCTGCGACCGGTTCCACTTCGGCCGCACCTTCGTGATCAACGGCGGGAAGAGCAGCGCGCGAGGGAGTTCAGATGTCCAGCATTACCGGAACGGAAGTCCAGCCCCATGCCGGCATCGTGGTGGTGGGCGGCGGGCTCGCGGGGCTCGAGCTCGCCACGGCCCTGGCGGGGCACGGTGCCGAGGACGTCGTGGTGCTGGAGGCGGGCCCCGGCGACGACCTCGCGCACGTCCACATGGGGCGCACGCAGGACGACGCCACCCATGTGGTCTTCGCCCCCGAGAGCGATCCGCACTTCCACCGCCCCTGGGTTTCCGACTCGGCCCCGCACTACACCGGGATCTCCGGCCTGCGCCGCAGGCTGGGCGGCCGGTCCCTGTACTGGCACGGAGTGATCCTGCCGCTGGAGGACTGGGCGCTGCGCACCCCCTGGTGGCCCTCCGCCGTCGTCGCCGACCTCACCGAGAGCTGGCTGGGCGGCCCCTCGTTGTACAAGCAGGTCACCGCGGACCTGATGAACTGGAGCTCCCCAGCTCCCTGGAGCGCCGGGGAGGCCTCGGAGCGTCACATGCTCGGCGGCCAGGTCTTCCGTCCCCTGCCCCGGGCCTGTCGCCGGCCGTCCGGCGCCGACCGCTGGGAGGCGTACACCGCCCTGCACCACTGGCGCGACGCCGACGGCCGCCCGGTGCCCCCGCCCGGCGTCCGGGTCCACTGCCGCACCGAGGTGCTCGCCGTGGAGGTACGCGACGGCACCACCCGGGGCGTGCTCGTCCGGGACGCCGACGGCGGCACGAGGACGATCGCCGCCGGCACCGTGGTGCTGTGCGCCGGCACCGTGGAGAGCACGCGCCTGGCGATCCAGGCCCTCACCGCGACGGGACGGCTGCGCGCACCCCGGCTGGGCGGCCTCGCCGACCACATCGTGCAGGGCTTCGTCGTCCGCCTGCCCACGGCCGGCGCCGCCGCACGCGTCCCGCGGCCCGGTTCGTACTACGTGCCGACCGACCCCGCCACGCGTTCGTACCTGCGGATGGATGTGCACGACGACGGGCCCGACACCGTGCTGGTGGACGTACGGGTGACCGGGGAGCAGCTCCCCAACGCCGACAGTGCCGTGGAGTGCCTCCCTTCCGCCGCCCTGCCCTGGCAGGCGCGGATCCGCACCGCACTGCTCGCCGAGGACCGCGCGCTGATCGGTGTGCAGCGCGTCGTCCTGCGTGACTTCTGGCGGGAGCTCGCGCGCGAGCTGGGACTGCCCCCGGCACCCATGGACTTCACGGCGTTCGGCGACCCGGTCCGCGACAACACCCTGGTGCTGCCCGGCCGCACCCGGTCCCAGCCGCCGGGCGTGCCGGAGACCTGGACGAGCCTGCTCGGCACCGAGGACCACGAGGGCGGCAGCCTGCCGCTGGGCGGGGTGCTGACGTCCCGCCACGAGTTCGCGGACCTCCCCGGCCTGTACGCCGCGGGACCGGCCGTCTTCCCCCGCCTGGGCGCCGCGAACCCGTCCCTCACGGCCATCGCGCTGTCCCGCAGGCTCGCCGCGTTCCTCGCCCGCGCGGCGTAGGCCGCCCGGCGGCACGGACCACCACGACCATCAGCATCAGCTCCGCGCAACCCCCAGGGAGGAACAGTGCCGGGACCGGGATACCGCTTCGTCGGCGACGAGGAGCGCGACAACGTCCTCGAGGTGCTCGACCGCTGGCAGGCCGGCCGCGAGGCCTTCGACGACCCCGGCGAAGGGGTCATGGTCCGCCGTTTCGAGCAGGCCGCGGCCATGCGCTTCGGCGCCGCCCACTGCCTCGGCGTCAACAGCGGCACGTCCGCGCTCGTCGCCGCCCTTGTCGGGCTCGGGATCGGGCCGGGCGACGAAGTGATCGTGCCCGGTTACATGTTCGTCGCCTCGATCGCCTCGGTGCTGCACTGCGGTGCCGACGTCGTCCTCGCCGAGATCGACGAGTCACTGACCCTCGACCCGGCCGACGTGCGGGCGAAGATCACCTCCCGCACCAAGGCGATCATGCCGGTGCACATGCTGGGCGCACCCGCCGACATGACCGCTCTGCGCGCCCTCGCCGCCGAGCACGGGCTGCACATCCTCGAGGACTGCGCGCAGAGCGCCGGCGCCAGCTACCGGGGGCGCCCGCTGGGCACCCTCGGCGCGGCCGGGACGTTCTCGCTCAACCACTTCAAAGTGATCACGGCGCTCCAGGGCGGGTTCGTCCTCACGGACGACCCGCTCGTCTTCCAGCGCGCCTACTCCTTCCACGACCAGGGGTGGTTCCCCTACCGCCGGGACCACGGCGAGGGGGATCCGCTGCTCGGCATGAACCTCGGGCTCGGCGAGCTGCACGCGGCCGTGGCGCTCGCCCAGCTCGGCAAGCTCGACCGGATCCTGGAGCGGGTCAGAGCGGTCAAGCGGCGACTCGTCGAGCGCATCGGCGACCTCCCGGACGTGCGCCGCAGAACGCTGCACGACGCGGCGGGGGAGTGCGGCACCTTCGCGGTGTACGTGTTCGAGCATGCCAAGCACGCGCAGGACGTCGCCGGACGTATCGGCGCCAAACCACTCTCCGACTCCCCGACGCACCACTACGGCAGCCTGCCCGCGCTGGCCGCGTTCGGGCGGGGGGACCGCTCGACGGTGCCGTTCCGGGCGCCCGGCGCCGGCCGGTGGCCGCGCGACTACGAGCGGGGCGCGCTGCCCCGCACGGACGACATCCTCGCCCGCTCGGTGGCGCTGGCCACCGGGGTCTCCGACGGCTACCTGGGCGCGGGATTCGGCGTGCACGCCGGGTCGTCGGAGGCCGAGATCGACGAGGTGGCGCGGGAGTTCCGGCGAGCGGTCACGGGTACGCGGACGGTGTGATCCGGAGCCGGCTCAGCCGGCCACGCCCCGCAGGAGCCCGGTCAGTTCGCGGGCGACGCCGCTTCCCGCGTACACCAGCCACGGCCCGTCGAGCCGACGGCCGCCCCGCAGATCGTCGAGGCGTCCGCCCGCCTCCTGCACGAGCAGAGCGACCGGGGCCCGGTCCCACACGTGCCCGCCCTCGTCGATCACCGCGTCCACGCGTCCCTCCAGGAGATCGCCAACCAGGCACACCGAGGACTCGGTCCAGCGCATCCGCTCCTGTACGGCGCCGACGGGCGAGCCGGGGAAGAGGAAGCCGCCCACCCGGGCCCGGTCGAGGGCGAGGGCGGCCTGTGGAAGCCGCAGCCGTCGCGCCGTCGACAGCGGCCGGGAGGAGGGGGAGACGTACGCGCCGAAGCCGTGCCGCGCCCACCAGCGCCTGCCCTCGGTGGGCCGGCTGATGACGCCGATGCGCAGTTCCCCGTCGATCTCGAGGGCCACGTGGGTGCCCCAGTCGCGCTCTCCGGCCAGAAAGGGAATCGTGCCGTCGATGGGGTCGAGAATCCAGCGGCGCGCGGCCGCCGAAATCGCTCCGCTCTCCTCGCTGAGTACCGCGTCCCCGGGACGCTCGGCGGCCAGCACCTCGAGCATGGCTTTTTCGACCGCGAGATCGGCTTCACTGACCGGACTGCCGTCGGCCTTCTTCCGTGAATCGGGATCCTGTCCGAAGAATCCCAGTGCCATTTCGTCGGCGAGGTCGACGAGGCGGTGCGCGAGAATGACATCGCTGTCGGTTTCCATCGCCGCACCATATCCCTTTGCCACAGGCCGGTGTTAGCCTCTGGCATGCTCTTGGAGAACAAGATCGTGGAGCGCCGGAGCCTGCTCCGCCTTGTCGCGGAGAACTTCCAGGACACCGGGCGCGATGATGGAGAAGCCGAAGAGCTGGAATTCCTTCCGCTCGGCGAGGACAGCTGGTCGTATCGCTGCGGATCCCTGTGGATCAGTGTGCGCCGTGATCTCGACGGCCATTTCCCGGGGGCCTACGAGGCGGCGGTTCTGCTGCGGGAGGGCGGAAAGGACTTCGTCCTCGCCCCGCTGCCCGGACGGGACGGAAGGGTCGTCCACGACATAGCGGGTTTCCCCGTCGTGGTCTTCCCCTATGTCGAACGCGCGGCCGCAGCCCCGGTGGTTCCGGACGGCGCGCAACTCACACTTCTCATACGGCAGTTAGAGGAGGTCCATCGTTTCGCCGCCCCCGCCGAACTCTCCGCCGACGTGCCCGTGGAGGACTTCCGGTTCCCGTTCGAGTCCGATCTGGAGAAGGCGCTGCAGGCCGCGCTGAACGACGAGATCGCCGGCCACGGGCCGTACGGCCGGCGCCTGACCGAGCTGGTCACCCGGCGGTGGGACCACCTCACCGCGCTGCGGCGGGACGCGGCACGCGCCGCCGAGCACTGCGCCGCCCTGTGGCGGGGCGAGCGGCCCGCGCTGACGCACGGCGACCCGAGCCCGTCCAACGTCCTGTTCGGGCCGGACGTCCACATCCTCGACTGGGGCGGCATGATGTGGGCCCCGCCGGAACGCGACTGGTCGGCCGTCACCAGGGCGTTCGGCACCCCACCGCGCGGGCGCGCGGAATTCCTGCGCTTCTACGCCCTGCGCTGGACGCTCGCCGAGATCGCCGAGTACGCCGCGCGGTTCTCCGGGCCCCACACGGGCGACGCCGACGACGACGCCATGTGGGGACGGCTCACGCACTACCTCCCGGCCCTCTGACCACCCCCTGAGGACCCGGCGCCGGGACCGCCATCACCCCTGTTCGTGTGAGAGTTTCGTGTGAGGAGTCGCAGCATGCGTCCGCTCGGCATGGAAGGCGCCTGGCTGGTGGAAACGCAGGTCCACGGGGACGACCGCGGAGAGTTCCAGGAACTCTTCCGCGGCGGGGCGTTGAGCGATGTCCTCGGCTACGCACCCGGCGTCGCGCAGGTGAACCGGTCGGTCTCACGGCGCGGCGTGGTGCGGGGCGTGCACTACGCCGACGTCCCGCCCGGACAGGCGAAGTACGTCACCTGCGTCGGCGGCTCCGTGCTCGACGTCGTGGTGGACCTCCGCGTCGGCTCGCCCACCTACCGCACCTGGCGGGCGGTGCGCCTGGACGACCCGCGGCTGAGCGTGTACGCCGAGGCCGGCCTCGGCCATGCCTTCATGGCCCTCACCGACGACGCCACCGTCGTCTACCTCACCTCCGAGGAGTACGCCCCGCAGCGCGAGCACGCCGTCCATCCCCTCGACCCCGCCCTCGGCATCGACTGGCCCGCCGGGATCGAGCCCGTGCTGTCCGCGAAGGACGGCACGGCCGCCGGTCTCGAGGAGATGGAGCGGCGCGGGCTGCTGCCGGACTTCGGCGCCTGCACGAGATTCCACCAGGGCCTGCGGGAGAGGTACGCGGCCGCACGGCACCCGGCCTGAGGGGCCCGGAGGGCGGCTCAGCGCCCCGGCCCGGTCCGGGGCGCCGGCTCCGGCCGGCCCGCCGCGTGGCGCAGCGCCGGGAACGCCTCCGCCAGCGCGCCGCGCCACTCGCGCAGCGGACCCATCCCCGCCTCCCGCCAACGGCGTTGGTCCAGCAGGCTGAAGCCAGGCCGCTGGGCGGGGCGGCCCAGCGCGCCGCTGGTGGTCGGGCGGATCCGGTCCGGGTCGGCGCCGAGCAGCCGGAACGTCTCACGCGCCAGCGCGTACCAGGTCGTCCCGCCCGTATTGGTCGCGTGGTAGATGCCGGCAGGCGCCGCGTCCCGTAGCGCCGCCGTGCCCAGCGCGACCAGCCGGTCGGCGAGGTCCGCGGTCCAGGTCGGCTGACCTTGCTGGTCGTCGACGACCGGCACGGTGTCCCGGCCGGCCGCCAGCCGGATCATGGTGGAGACGAAGTTCTTGCCGCCCGCCCCGTACAGCCAGGCCGTGCGCACCACGTAACCGGTCTCCGGCAGGATGCCGAGCACGGCCCGTTCGCCCGCGAGTTTGGTCATGCCGTACACGGTCCGCGGGCCGGGAGGGTCCTCCTCGCGGTACGGCCGGTCGGCCAGTCCGGCGAAGACGTAGTCGGTGGACAGCTGCAGCAGCCGTGTGCCGCTCCGGCGGCAGGCGTGGGCCAGGTGCGCGGGTCCCGCGCCGTTCACCTCCATGGCCCGCGCGGGATGCGACTCGGCCGCGTCGACCGCCGTCCACGCCGCGCAGTTGACGACCACCGCAGGCCGGTGGTGTGCGACGGCGGCCCGCACGGAGGCGGGGTCCGTGACGTCCAGGGCGGCGCGGCCGAGCGCGGTCACCGCGAGCCCCCGAAGGGCCAGGCAGGTGGTGAGTTCACGCCCGAGCATGCCGTCGGCGCCGGTGATGAGCCAGCTGGGACCAGGTATCGGGGACACGGCGACGACCTCCGGTTCGGGGTGGGCGGGTTCAGGCGGGCAGGGCACGGTGCGCGAGCAGCGGTTCCCACCAGGAGCGGTGCGCGCGGTACCAGGCGACGGTGGCCGCCAGGCCGGCGCTCAGGTCCGTGGCGGGCGCGAAGCCCAGCTCACGGCCGATCCGGCCGGAGTCCACCGCGTACCGGCGGTCGTGGCCCTTGCGGTCCTCGACGTACTCCACGCTGTCCCAGCCGGCTTCGCAGGCCTCCAGCAGCAGGCCGACGAGCTCCCTGTTGCTCAGTGCGGTGCCGCCGCCGATGTTGTACACCCGTCCCGCCCGTCCCCGGGTCCTGACCGCCTCGATGCCCCGCACATGGTCGTCCACGTGCAGCCAGTCCCGTACGTGCAGTCCGTCGCCGTACAGCGGCACCTTGCGTCCGTCCATCAGCAGGGTGACGAAGCGGGGGATCAGCTTCTCCGGGAACTGGTAGGGGCCGTAGTTGTTGGAACAGCGGGTGATCCGGACGTCCAGGCCGTGGCTGACGTGCTGGGCCAGGGCGAGCAGGTCGGCCGACGCCTTGGAGGCGGAGTAGGGGCTGTTGGGCCGTAACGGCTCGTCCTCGCTCCACGATCCGTGCTCCAGCGAGCCGTAGACCTCGTCGGTCGACACCTGTACGAACGGGGCCGCGCCGTGCCGCAGCGCCGCGTCGAGAAGCGTCTGCGTGCCTTGCACGTTGGTGCGCACGAACGCGGAGGCGTCGAGCAGCGAGCGGTCGACGTGGGACTCGGCGGCGAAGTGGACGACCTGGTCCTGGCCGGCCATGACCCGGTCGACCAGGGGCGCGTCGCAGATGTCGCCCCGTACGAAGACGCATCTGGGGTCGTCGCGTATGGGGTCGAGGTTGGCCCGGTTGCCCGCGTAGGTCAGGGCGTCCAGCACGGTGACCAGCACATCGGGCGGCCCACCGGGGCCGAGCAGGGTGCGGACGTAGTGGGAGCCGATGAAACCGGCTCCGCCGGTGACGAGCAGACGCGTGGTCATGGCGGGCCCCGCTTTCCGGAAGGGTGGGATCGAGGAACGGTGGAATCGAGGAAGGGTGGGCCAAGGCCGGTCTTCAGGAGGAGATCTGGGCCGTGCTGTGGTCGCCGAGGACGAGCCGGTGGGCGTGCGGCACGGGCGGGGCGGGCGTCACCCGGACGTGCCGGCCGATGAGGGACGCCTCGATGCGCCGCACGCCGGAGATGGAGGCGTTGCGCAGCACGATGGAGAACTCCACCTCGCTGTCCTCGACGAAGCAGTCCTCCGCGATGGAGGTGAAGGGCCCGACGTAGGAGTCGGCGACGACCGCGCCCGAGCCGATCACCGCGGGACCCACGACGCGGGAGTTGCGGACGACGGCGCCCTCGTCGACGCGGACGCGTCCGATGAGCTCGCTGCGCTCGTCGACGAGGCCGTCGCAGCGCGGCTCGAGGGTCTCCAGGACCAGCCGGTTCACCTCCAGCATGTCGGTGACGTTGCCGGTGTCCTTCCAGTAGCCGGTGATCTGTGTGGAGCGCACCTCCCGGCCCGCGTCGATGAGCCACTGCACGGCGTGGGTGATCTCCAACTCGCCCCGCCAGGACGGCTCGATGGCCCGCACGGCCTCATGGATCGCGGGGGAGAAGAGGTACACGCCGACCAGGGCGAGGTCGCTCTTCGGGCGCGCCGGCTTCTCCTCCAGGCGGCGCACGCGGCCGGAGGCGTCGAGCTCGGCCACGCCGAAGGACCGGGGGTCGGAGACATGGGTGAGCAGCAGGTGCGCGTCCGGCCGGTGCGCGTGGAACTCGCGGATCGGCTCGTCGATGCCACCCACGACGAAATTGTCGCCGAGGTACATCGCGAAGTCGTCGTCCCCCAGGTACTTGCGGGATATGCGGACGGCATGGGCGAGCCCCAGCGGCTCCTGCTGTGGAATGTAGCTGACATCGAGGCCGAATTTGGAGCCGTCTCCCACGGCTTCCATGATTTCGTCGACCGTGTCGCCGACCACGATGCCGACGTCCGTTATCCCGGCGGCGGCGATCGCCTCCAGCCCGTAGAAGAGAACGGGTTTGTTGGCCACCGGGACCAATTGCTTGGCCGAGGTGTGGGTAATGGGCCGCAGGCGGGTGCCCGCGCCTCCGGCCAGTACGAGCGCTTTCATGGGTGCTCCCTGCATGGTGTGGGGTGGGGCCAGGGGGCCGTCGGTCGCCGCATCGGGCGGCCCCGCCGCCGGGTGGCGGGAAACGTACGCTGCTTGGCGTGATCCACTCCTTGGGGCAACTCGTATGTGTAAGGGGCGCATTGAAACAAAGATCTGTCGCGATGACGCTCCTGCGGCTGGAAAACGCTGCAGGCGGGCACGGTCCGCCGCACGGTGCCGCCGTCGGTGCCCCGCGCGGCCCGGTGTCCGCCCGGTGTCCGCCCGGTTCTCCCCGGCCCCGGCGGGTCCGGGGCGGTCGGCGCCCGCCCTCCGCAGGGTCACTTTCCAGCCGCTTTACCTTGCTTTACTGAGATCTTGGCGGATGCTAAGCATATGACGGAGGAAAGCCCCGAGGCGGTGCCGGACTCCTTACAGTGGAATGCCTTTGTGGCCGAAGGGTATGTAGTGGAGACTAATTCCCGTAACAGTCCCGTTCAAGCCCGTGACACGCCTGTGGGTCCTGCCACAGAATCCAGTACCTGTAGCTCGAAGTTATCCGGTGTCGCCACGGTACCCATCAGTTCTCTCCGGCCGTCCGACTCCCCCCGCAGGGCCGGGGAGAACCCGGAGCACATTCGCGCGCTCGCGGAATCCGACGCACATCTGCCCCCCATCGTCGTGATGCCGTCCACGATGCGCGTCATCGACGGCATGCATCGGCTGAGGGCCGCCGAACTCCGGGGCGCCACGGAGATCGAGGTCCAGTACTTCGAGGGCGAGGAGAAGGACGCCTTCGTCCTCGCCGTGGAATCCAACGTCACCCACGGCCTGCCGCTCACCCGCGACGACCGCAAGGCGGCCGCGGCACGGATCCTCAGCAGCCACCCCCTGTGGTCGGACCGGGCGATCGGGTCGGCGACCGGGCTCTCGGCCAAGACGGTCTGTGCCATCCGCTCCCGTTCGACCGAGGCGCTTCCACAGTCGAACGTCCGCATCGGCCGGGACGGCAGGGCCCGTCCGCTGGACCCCACCGAAGGACGCATGCTGGCCGGCCGCCTCATACAGGAGAACCCCTCGGCCCCGCTGCGCCAGATCGCCGCGCAGGCGGGTGTGTCACTCAGCACCGTCTCCGACGTCCGCAAACGGCTGCAGCGCGGCGAGGGCCCCGTACCCGAACGCGTGCGGGTACGGAAGGAGACGGGCAACGGTACCGAGGAGGCGCCACAGCAGCGGCGCCCCGACGAGGCCGAGGCGAACAGGCCCTCACGCACCCTGATGCTGCGCCACCTCAGCCGCGATCCGTCGGTGCGGCTGACCGAGGACGGTCGCGCACTCCTGCGCTGGCTCAACGTCGTGGCGGTGCGCGGCCAGGACTGGGAGCGCCTGCTCGGCAACATCCCGCCGCACCGCGTCGACGTCATCGCCGAACTGGCCCGGGGCTGCGCCGAGATCTGGCAGCAGGTGGCGGAGCAGCTGGAGAGGACCGGCGGCGCGGAGGCGGACGGCGCGGCGGGCCGGCGCTCCGCCGACGCCTTGGGTCAGGCGTCCGTCGTCGTCGGCGCCGGCCTCGGTGGCGGCACCGGCATCGAGGCCGGCATCAGGGCCCGCGCGGCGCACGCCATGAGTGCCGCCCGGCCGGAGGAGGTCGCCGTCCCGGTGACCGACCCGCCCGAGCGCGCGGCGAGCGGCCCCTCCGAACCCTGCTGCGCCGTCATCGCGCGCCGCCAGCTGCGCACGACGCGGCGGTAGGCCACCGGGCGCGCCCGGCTCCGGGCAGTGGCCGGCTCGTACGGCCGCTGCCCACTCAACGACCGGAATCTTCAAGGGAGATGAACGATGAAGGTGGGAATCCTCGGCGCCGGGCGCATGGGGCAGCTGCACGCGCGGGCGCTGGTCGCATGCGCGGACGCCCCCTCCTTGCTGATCCACGACGTCGACCACGCCGCCGCCGAACGGCTCGCCCATTCGCTGAACGCGCACGCCGCGGGGACGGCGACGACCCGGCCCTCGCTCGGCGAGGTCATCACCGATGCCGACGCACTGGTGGTCGCCACCCCGGCGACCCGGCGCCGGGCGGCTCTGCTCGAGGCGTCACGGGCGGGCCTCCCGGTGTTCTGCGAAAAGCCCCTGACCGCCGACGTGGAGGAGGCGCGCGAGATCGCCGCCGCTCTCGTGGGGGCCCGGCTCCACGTGGGGTTCCAGCGCCGCTGCGACCCGGGGTACCGAATGCTGCGGGAGGAGATCCGGTCCGGCCGGCTGGGACGGATCCTGCTGGTGCGGTGCACCGCGTTCGACCATGCGCCACCCGCCGGCGCGTACGAGCGCACCGCGGGCGACATCTTCACCGACTGCCTCATCCACGACATGGACGTCGTGCACTGGCTGACCGGACAGCCGACCGTCGCGGTCCAGGCCGACGGTGCCCGGATGCTGGGCGGCGAAGGGTACGACGTCGCCACCGCCGTGCTCACCCTCGGCGACGGCGCGCGGGCCGTGCTCTCCGCCTCCCGGCTGGATCCGCACGGCTACGACCACCGTGTCGAGGTCCTGGGAACCAAGGGCTCCCTCGCCGTCGGGCTCGACGAACGGACCCCGCTGCGGCGGGTCGGCGCCGACGGCGACGGGCTTGCCGCCGGGCCTGCGCCGCACACTCCGTACCGGGACTTCACCGACCGCTTCGCGGCCGCCTACCAGCAGGAGATGCGGGCGTTCCTGCGGATGGCGACGCACGGGGAGCCGAGTCCGTGCACCGCCGCGGAGGCGCTGGCGGCCCAGGAAGTGGCCGCGGCCGCGGGCCGGTCGGCGCGGACCGGGACCCGCATCACCCCGGTTGGTGGGAGTCCGGCGGCGGATGCCCCCCACACCGCGGAAACCGCCACGGAAGCCGCCACGGAAGGACGGAACCGATGACGCGGAGGGCGAATGGGCCGGCACGGCGTGCCCCGTGGCGTCGGGGTGCGGTCGCCTGCAGCGTTCTGCTGACGCTCGTCAGCGTTCCCGCCGCCTCCTCGGCGTCCGGTCCGGACGGCGGGAAGCCGGACCGGGGGCAGGAGACGGCACAGAACGTCATCCTCCTCGTCGGTGACGGCATGGGCGACTCGGAGATCACCGCCGCACGCGACTACAGCGTGGGGGCCGGGGGTCGCCTGGCCATGGACCGGCTGCCGATGACCGGCACGTCCCTCACCCACTCGGTGGACGAACGGGGCCGGCCCGACTACGTCACCGACTCCGCGGCCGGTGCCAGTGCGTGGGCCACGGGGCACAAGACCGTCAACGGACGGGTCTCCAAGACCGCGGGCTCCAACCGGCCCGTGCCCACCGTGCTGGAGCTGGCCCGGCGCCAGGGGTACGCGGTCGGCAGCGTCACCACCGAGTCGGTCGCCGACGCCACGTCCGCCGCCCTCACCGCGCACGTCACCGACCGCTCGTGCAAGGGGCCGGCCGACATGGCGGCCTGTCCGGCGGACACCCGGGCGCGCGGCGGCGCCGGCTCCGTCGCGGAGCAGACCGTCGCCCTGCGGCCCGACGTCCTTCTCGGCGGCGGGACGGACGTCTTCGCGCAGACCGTCACCGACGGTCCGCACCGGGGCCGTACGGTGCTGGAGCAGGCCCGGGCCGGGGGCTACCAGGTGGTGCGCGACAGCGCGGGCCTGAAGGCGGCCCGCCCCGGGCAGCCGGTGCTCGGACTGTTCGCGCCGGCCGCCGTGCCGGTGGAGTGGACCGGGGCCCCGGCCGTCGTCGGCGGGACGCGGCCCCAGCGATGCGCCATGCACAACCCCGCACGCCCGGCCGGCACGCCCACGCTGGAGGAGTCCACGCGCGCCGCGCTGGACCTGCTGACGGCCCGGCGCGAGCGCTCCGGGCCGGCCGGCAAGGGGTTCTTCCTCCAGGTGGAGGGCGCCTCCATCGACGACCGGAGTCATGACGCCGATCCGTGCGGCCAGATCGGGGAGACCCTCGCCTTCGACCGGGCCGTCGCCGCCGCGCTCGCGTACGCCGACGCGCACCCCCGCACCCTCGTGATCGTCACGGCCGACCACGGGCACGCCGGCCAGGTCCTCCCGGTGGACGCGCGGCCGCCCGGCCGCTCCAGCACGCTCATCACCGACGAGGGCGCTCTGCTCCAGCTCGGGTACGCGAGCGGCGCGCCGGACGACGTGCAGGAACACACCGGGGTGCAGGTGCGGGTCGCGGCCAGGGGGCCGCAGGCCCACCGGGTGCTCGGCGTCCACGACAACACCGCGCTGTTCGGCACGCTGCGTTCGGCGCTCGGCCTGCGCTGAGGCTTCCGCGAAGGAGGGCGCGCCCATTCCGCAGCCGCAAATTCCTTCACCCATGCCATTCCCATGTCCCTTTCACAGGGCACCGGTTGAAGAATTCCCGCGTCCCCCGCAGCATGGTCCGGCGGAAGCGGATCTCCGTCTTTCCGGCACGGCCTCCATGGAGTCGAAGGGTGTGAAATCGTGAGCTCTTTCCAGGAATTGCCGAGGTGGCCCCAGCTCTCGGACGACGACATCGAGGCGGCGGTGGCGGCATTGCGCTCCAACCGCCTCGTCGGTCTGTCGAACAGCGTCGTCGAGGAATTCGAGTCGGCGCTGGCCGCCGGGCAGGGGGTCGGGCACGCGGTCGCGGTGTCCACGGGCACGGCGGCGGTCCACCTGGCGCTGCACGCCCTCGACGTCGGCCCGGGCGACGAAGTGATCGTGCCCACCCATACGTTCATCGGCTCGGCGAGTCCCGTCACCTATCTCGGGGCCCGCCCGGTCTTCGCCGATGTCACCCCCGACACCCACTGCCTGGACCCCGATTCGGTGAAGTCGCTCATCACCGAGCGCACGAAGGCCATCGTGGTCGTCCACATCAACGGCTGTGCCGCCGACATGGAGGCCCTGGCCGCCGTGGGCGCGGCGGCGGGCGTACCGGTGGTCGAGGACATGGCCCAGGCGCTGGGCACGGAGATCGGCGGGCGTCCGGTGGGGGGCTTCGGCGATCTGGCGTGCGTCAGCCTCTTCGAGCAGAAGGTGATCACGTCGGGCGGTGAGGGCGGCGCCGTCCTGACGAACAACCCGGCCTACGCCGAGCGGGTGCGGCGGCTGCGCAGCCACGGCGAGGGCCCCATCGAGGGCCGCCCCGGGCTCATCTGGGCCCATGAGGTCGGCTACAACTACCGGCTCACCTCGGTACAGGCGGCAGTCGGCCTCTCCCAGCACGCCCGCCTCGGCGCGATGGTCGAGGCACGCAGGAACAACGCCGCCCGCCTGTCCGAGCGGCTCGCCGGCGTCGAGGGGCTCGAGCTGCCGGTCGAGCCGGAGAACACGGTCCACGCGTTCTGGAAGTATGTGGTGCGCGCGGTGCCGGGCGACGGCCGGCCGCCGGCGGCGGAGATCGCGGCGACGCTGCGCTCCCGCGGCGTCCCGGTGCTGCTGCGCTATCCGTTCCCCCTGCACCGGCAGCCCGCCTTCGACGCCCACCGGGACGTGTCGCTCCCGGTCGCGGAGCGGCTGTCGCAGGAGCTGCTGGCGCTGCCGTCGCACCCGGCCCTGACGGAGGGGCACCTCGATCACATCGCGGACGAGGTCCGCAGGGCCTTCGCCGCGTGACGGCCCTCCCCGCGACATCAGGAGAAACAGGAGAGCTCATGTCCTCTGCCCCGTCCCCCGTCTCCTCCGGGGCCTCGTCGGCCACCGCCGCCGAAGGCCCGCCGGTGCTGCTCGGCACCTCCGCCTTCGGCCAGAACGAGCGGGCCTTCCCCGTCTACGACGCCTACTGGGAGGGCGGCGGCAGGGCCTTCGACACCGCGTGGCTGTACGGGCACGCGTACGGGCCCGGCTGCTGCGAGCGCACCTTCGGCGCATGGGCGGTGTCCCGTGGCGTCGAAAAGGACGTCCGGGTGCTGGCCAAGGGCGCGCACACGCCGGAGTGCCTGCCGGACCGGGTGGAAGCGCAGCTCGCCGAGAGCCTCGAGCGCATGCGGCGGGACGACGCCGCGCTCTACATGCTGCACCGGGACAACCCCGAGGTGCCGGTCGGCGAGTTCGTCACCGTCCTCGCGCAGCTGGTCGAGCGCGGCCTGACCGGCGCGTACGGGATGTCGAACTGGTCGCTGACCCGGGTGAAGGAGGCGGTCGCCTACGCCCGTGAGCACGGCCTCCCCGAGCCGGCCGGGGTGAGCAACCAGTTCAGCCTCATCGACATGGTGCGGCCCATCTACCCGGGGACCGTGAGCGCGAACACCCCCCAGTGGCGGGCCTGGCTCGCCGAGGAGGGCATGTGCCTGTACCCGTGGGCCAGCCAGGGGCGCGGGGCACACGCCCTCGCGAACCCGGACGAGCTGCGCACCGGCCCGCTCGCCGAGAGCTGGTACAGCGAGGCCAACACGGCACGGCTGCGCCGGGCGCGGGAGCTCGCCGGGCGCGAGGGCATCTCCTCCACGGGGATCGCGCTCGCCTGGACGCTGTCCCAGCCGTTCCCGGTAGTGGCGCTGATCGGGCCCAGGCAGCCGGAAGAGGTACGCGATTCCCTGACGGCGATGACGTACCGGCTCACCGGGCCGGAGCGCGAGTGGCTGGAGAGCGGCGAGGGCGTGCTTCCCGGTCGTTGACATGCCGTCGAGTCCCGGCGCCTTCCGGTAGGTTGCGGCGGGAAAATCCACTCCGTAGAAGGACATTCCGCACATGAGCACGTCGAA
This sequence comes from Streptomyces sp. C36, assembly GCF_040932295.1. Classification (NCBI taxonomy): domain Bacteria; kingdom Bacillati; phylum Actinomycetota; class Actinomycetes; order Kitasatosporales; family Streptomycetaceae; genus Streptomyces; species Streptomyces sp. C36. The sequence goes on from NZ_JBFQGI010000001.1 coordinate 1,225,661, forward strand.
GAACGTCGTCGAGGTCCCGGACGCCCTGGCGGCGTCGTACCACCGCAGCGCGGGTGAGGCCGGGCGGGACTGGATTGCCGCGCTGCCCGCTCTGGCCGCGCGACTCCTGGAGCGCTGGGAGCTGAAGCGGGACGGCGAGGCCGGCTACGGCGAGGCCTCGCTGGTGCTGCCCGTGCTGCGCGGGGACGGAACGCGGGCGGCGCTGAAGTTCCAGATGCCCAAGGAGGAGACCGCCGCGGCACTGATCGGCCTGCGCACCTGGAACGGCGACGGCACGGTGCGGTTACTCGACCACGACCCGGCGAGCAGCACCATGCTGCTGGAGCGGCTGGACGCCTCCCGCACGCTGGAGTCCGTCGAGGACGACGACGTCGCGATGGGCATCCTCGCCGGCCTGCTGGCGCGGCTCGTCTCCGTCCGCGCACCGGAGGGGTTGCCCGGGCTCGGCGACATCGTCGCCGGGATGCTGGAGCAAGTACCCACCGCGGTGGCGGCGCTGGCCGACCCCGCCGACCGGCAGCTGCTGAGGACCTGCGCCTCGGCGGTGGCCGAACTGGCCGGCGAGCCGGGGGACCGGATGCTGCACTGGGACCTGCACTACGGCAACGTCCTCGCCGGGGAGCGCGAGCCGTGGCTGGCCATCGACCCGGAGCCGCTGGCCGGGGACCCGGGCTTCGACCTGTGGCCCGCGCTGGACAGCCGGTGGGAGCACGTGGCCGCGACCGGTGACGCCCTGCGGGTGGTGCGGCGGCGGTTCGACCTGCTGACCGACGCGCTCGGTCTGGACCGCGGGCGGGCGGCCGGCTGGACGCTGGGGCGGGTGCTGCAGAACTCGCTGTGGGACATCGAGGACGGGCACACCGCGCTGGTCGCTCCCCAGGTCGCCGTCGCGCGGGCGCTGCTGAACCGCTAGCGCGCGCTCCCGGCCGCGGCCCGCGCGGGCCGCGGCCGGGAGTTCTTCTTCCCCCTTCACGCCAACAGCCAATGAGGAGAGTCATGAGTCTGGTCAGCGTGCACAACGAATGGGACCCGCTGGAGGAGATCATCGTGGGGACGGTCAAGGGCGCACGGGTGCCCAGGGCCGACCGCAGCGTGTTCGCCGTGGAATACGCGGGGGAGTACGAGAGCCAGGACCGGATCCCCTCCGGCGAGTATCCGGACCGGGTGCTCAAGGAGACCGAGGAGGAGCTGAACGTCCTGTGCGAAGAGCTCGAAAGGCTCGGCATAACGGTCCGGCGCCCGCAGGAGCGCGACAACTCCGCACTGATCACGACCCCGGACTGGCAGACCGACGGCTTCCACGACTACTGCCCGCGCGACGGACTGCTCTCCGTCGGACAGACGGTCATCGAGTCGCCGATGGCGCTGCGCGCCCGTTTCCTGGAGTCGCTGGCCTACAAGGACATCCTTCTGGAGTACTTCGCCAGCGGCAGCCGGTGGATCTCCGCGCCCAAGCCACGGCTGACCGACGCCATGTACGACCCGACGGCGCCCGCCGGAGAGCGGCTGCTCGACCTGGAGCCGGTCTTCGACGCCGCCAACGTGCTCCGCTTCGGCACCGACCTGCTGTACCTGGTCTCCGACAGCGGCAATGAACTCGGCGCGAAGTGGCTGCAGTCGGCCGTCGGCGACCGGTACACCGTGCACGCCTGCCGCAAGCTGTACGCCTCCACCCATGTCGACTCCACGATCGTGCCGCTGCGGCCGGGCCTGGTGCTGATCAACCCCTCGCGGGTCAACGACGAGAACATGCCCGACTTCCTGCGCTCCTGGCAGACCATCACCTGCCCGGAGCTGGTGGACATCGGCTTCACCGGGGACAAGCCGCACTGCTCGGTGTGGATCGGCATGAACCTGCTCGTGGTGCGGCCCGACCTCGCCGTCGTCGACCGTCGGCAGACCGGGCTGATCAAGCTGCTGGAGAAGCACGGCATGGACGTGCTGCCGCTGCAGCTCACCCATTCCCGCACCCTCGGCGGCGGTTTCCACTGCGCCACCCTGGACGTCCGGCGCTCGGGCTCCCTGGAGACCTACCGGTTCTGAACGAGCCCCACCGGTCCGCGGCAGCCGCCCCCGTGCCGCCGCGGACCGCCCTTCAACTCCCCGACCGCGACAGGAGATTGTCCAACGTGATTGGTTATGGCGTTTGCGTCGGCCCGTCCGATCTCTTCGACCGCATCTGCCGGCCGGGCATCGAACGCGTCCGGACGCCCGGCAGCCCGCTGTTCACGATGCGCCACCAGCGATCGATGTTCGAGGCCTACAACGCCATCTTCGACCAGGCCGCCGCCAACTCCGACGTCACGGGCCTGGTGATGCTCCACGACGACGTCGAGCTGCGCAAGAACCCCGTCGACGTGGCGGGCCCGGTGTTCGAGGACGAGTCCGTCGGCATGCTCGGCTCGCTCGGCGGATCCGACACCGTGTCCCTGGCCTGGTGGAACGAGAAGGCGACCCGGCGCGGGCGGGTGGCCGACTACGACAAGGTCCACGACCATGGCGCCGGACGGCACGAGGTGCACGCCGTGGACGACGTGATCCTGTGCGTGAACCGCTGGGTCATCGAGAACGTGCGCTTCCCGCCGGGCCACTACCGCGGCTTCGAGGGGCTCGGCGTCATCCTGGCCACGCTGGTGCGCGCCGCCGGCAGGCGCGTCGTGGTCGAGGACCTGCAGGACGTCATGCACCACAACGCCGGCCGCGGCTTCAATGGCCTGACGGACTGGCGCCACAACGAGCTGCGCTGGCAGCGCCAGTTCTTCGACCTCAGCCCGCTGGAGCGGCTGGGCAACCACCTCGAGGACCTCGCCGTGCCCACGATCCCGGCACGGGTCGCCGCACGGCGGCTGGTGCTGCGCGCGGCGGGCCGAGGACACGAGGTGAGCGACGGGGAGTCCGGCGACCCGGCGATCGACGAGCTCGTGGACGGCTGGTACCGGCGGTGCAGGCGGCTGCGCGGCCGAATGAGGGTGTGAGGAGAGGACATGGCGAAGTACACGCGGCTGAGCTACGACGTCGAGAAGATCCCGATCGCCGAGCTGGTGCGCGAGATCCTCGCGGTGGACGACCTGGAAGGCCTGGCCGCCAGTGATGCGGTGGCCACGCGGGAGTCCGACCAGAGCACGGACCACCACAAGCGCTTCTACGACCACTTCGACGTCATCTCGCCCGCCTACCGCAAGCTCGCCCAGGAGCTGCTGGGCCGGAAGGCGGAGACCCACTACCTCCAGCGGGTACCGACGTTCCGGGTGCACCTGCGCAACTCCGTCGCGGTCGGCGACTGGCACCGTGACCGCGACTTCGGTCACGACGTCACCGAGGTCAACTACTGGGTGCCGCTCACCCGGGCGTTCGGCAACAACACCGTGTGGATCGACGACGAGCCGGTGCACGCCGAGTACGGCGACGTCATCGTCTTCGACGGCGCGAACTCCTGGCACGGCAACGTCGTCAACGACACGGAGATCAGCCGGGTGAGCATGGACTTCCGCACCATTCCCCGGGCCAGTTACCGCCCCAACGAAAAGAAGTCGGTGTCCTTCGGGATGCCGTTCCTCCTCGGTGAGTACTGGGACATCCCCTGAGCTTGCCGAGGGGACGGGCGGTACGGCGGCTTTCCCCCGCCGTACCGCCTTTCCTTCGTTTACCCGCCCTCCGGCCGGGCGTTGACACGAAAATACGGTCTTCATAGCCTGTCGTCATGAATCCCAGCGTGGAGACGACTTCGAATTCGACTGCCATTCCCGCGGCTTTTTCCACCGCGGACGGCAATTCCGACGAGGCCCTGTTGTCCCTGGACGAGCGATTCCAGCAATTCGTGGCCAGTCTCCCGGCCGACCGTCCGGTGTGGTTCTGCTTCTTCTCCTCCGGACTCCTGCACGTCATCCAGCACTTCCTGCGATTCGTCCCGCCGCAGCTCAACTGCGCGTTCCTCTCCAGTGGGCTGACCCCGGAGGAGATCGCCGTACGGGACACCATGAGCAGCGGCCTGCCCGCCTTCGACATGGACGAGCGGGTCGGCAGCCACGAGATCTTCGAATTCCTGCTGCGCAACCTCGACCGGCCGTTCGGCATCGTCGACAGCGACTGCTTCGTGATGGACGCCGACTGGTTCACCCGCTGCACGGACGGGCTGGAGCCGGGCGTGGCCGTCAGCGGCCCCCTCAGCTACGGGCCGATCCCGCTGGCGGCCCCGCCGTTCCTGGCGATCAACCCGCTGGCCCGCCCCGAGATCGAGCGCGCCATCGGCGGCCCCGTCTCGCCGGCGGCCTACTCCTACACCCCGCCGGGACCGGAGAAGGAGATCGACGGCGCCATGGTGCGGCTGATCCAGCCGCACCACGAGGCGGCCCTGGCCAAGGTGCTGGCGATGGAGGACCACCGGCTGCCGTTCCCGCAGGGCGGGCTGCTGGACGTGCTCGACGACGGCCGCGAGGTGCGCAGCCACGAGCGCCACCACCATGTGCACAACGGGAACAGCGTGATCCGGGTCGTCTTCGACGGGCTGATGTTCTACCAGCTCATGGCCCTCGCGGCGGGCTGGCGCATCGCGCACTTCCACAGCTTCCCCGGTACCAAGGTCTTCGCGCCGCAGATGGTGCACGCGGGCGGCATCTCCTACTGGCACCGGCTGCGGCCCAGCGAGATCGCCGCCGGCATCCACGAGCTGCCGTGGTCGGCGCACATCGACGCGCTGCTGCTGGAGGACTTCAACGCCCGGCCGGACGCGCCCGAGACCTACCGGGCCCGCAGCGTCCGGCTCGCCGCCAACCTGCGCCAGTCGAAGACGGACCTCGCACGGCTCCGGGAGGAGCTGAGCGGCAAGCTCTCCGCGGTCGGCGTCGACGTCGCCGACCCGCGCTGGCACGCGGTGCTGGGCTGAGGGCGGGGGAGCGTCATGCGCGTACTGCTGACCGGCCACCAGGGCTACCTGGGCACCGTCATGGCACCGATCCTGACCGCCGCCGGGCACGAGGTCACCGGACTGGACAGCGGCCTGTTCGCCTCCTGCGTGCTGGGCGCGCCGGAGACCGAGGACGTGCCCGGCCTGGCCCTCGACCTGCGCGAAGTCACCGTGGACAGGCTGCGCGGCTTCGACGCCGTGGTCCACCTGGCCGCGCTGTCCAACGACCCTCTCGGCTCGCTGGCCCCCGACATCACCTTCGAGATCAACCACCACGCCTCCACCCGGCTCGCCCGGCTGGCCAAGGACGCCGGGGTGAGCCGGTTCGCCTACGCCTCGACGTGCTCGGTGTACGGGGCGCAGTCCGGCGACGAACCGGTCGACGAGGACGCGCCGCTGAAGCCCGTCACCCCCTACGCGGTCTCGAAGGTCCGCGTGGAGGACGACCTGGTGGAGCTCGCCGACAGTCATTTCACGCCCTTCTTCCTGCGCAACGCCACCGCCTTCGGCTTCTCGCCCCGGATGCGCACGGACATCGTGCTCAACAACCTGGTCGGCCGGGCGCTGCTCACCGGCCGGGTCACCGTGCTCTCCGACGGGACCCCCTGGCGGCCCCTGGTGCACGCCGAGGACATCGCCCACGCGGTGCTCGCCGGGCTCGCCGCGCCGGCGGACGTGGTCCGGGCACGGGCGTTCAACATCGGTGGCGAGGAGAACAACCGGACCGTCGCGCAGATCGCCGAGGCCGCGGCCGCCGCGGTGCCCGGCTCCGTCGTGGAGATCACCGGCGAGACCGGCGACGACCCGCGCTCCTACCGGGTCGACTTCACGCGGGCGCGCACCGAACTCGGCTTCCGGGCCCGCTGGAGCATCCCGGACGGGGCGGCCCAGCTCCGTAGGGAATACGGCGCACGCGGCCTCACCCGGACCGCCTTCGAGAACGAATTCACCCGCCTCGCGGTGCTGCGGCGCAGACAGCGGGAGGGCTCCCTGGACGAGGCCATGCGGGTGCGGCGATGAGAATTCTGCTGAGGAGGGGACGACAGTGAACCCGGACATTCCGGTGGTGCTCCTGTGCGGCGGCTACGGCACCCGCATCCGGGAGGCCAGCGAGCGGCTGCCCAAGGCCATGGTCGACATCGGCGGCCGTCCGATCCTGTGGCACATCATGAAGATCTACAGCCACTACGGCTTCCGCCGGTTCGTGCTGTGCCTGGGGTACAAGGGCTGGGAGATCAAGCAGTTCTTCCTGGACCACCGCGCACGGATGTCGGACTTCACCATCTCGCTCACCGACGAGCATCGGTTGCGCTTCCACGACGACCGGGCCGACGAGAACTGGGAGATCACCTTCGCCGAGACCGGCCTGGAGACCGCGACCGGCGCCCGGCTGCGCCGCATCCGGCACTACGTGGACACGGACGACTTCATGATGGGCTACGGCGACGGGGTCGGGAACATCGACCTGGCCGCGTTGGAGAAGGAACACCGCGACGCCGGGCGGATCGGCACGGTCACCGGAATCCACCCGACGTCGAAGTTCGGCGAGATGGACGTCGAGGACAATGTGGTCCTGGAATTCAACGAGAAGCCCACGCAGGTCACCGGCTTCGTCTCCGGCGGGTTCTTCATGTTTCGCCGGGAGTTCCTCGACGACTACCTGGACGACGACCCGATGCTGTGGCTGGAGAGCGACCCCTTGCAGCGCCTGGCCCGCGACAAGCAGCTGACCCTGCACGCCCACCACGACTTCTGGTGCGCCATGGACACCTACAAGGACTATCAGCACCTGAACGGGCTGTGGGCGGCGGGGAACGCGCCCTGGAAGGTGTGGGGCTGAGGAACCCGCCGCCCGGCCGTCGCGAGGGGCCGTCAGACGCCGAAGAGCTTGTCCTGCTCCTCGCGGAGCGCGTCGATCAGCCGGCCCGGCGGCAGTCCCACGTCGTCGTAGGTGAGCACGGCGTCCCGGGCGACGTCGTGGCGGAGCACACAGCCCTCGGCGACCCCCATGGGGAGCAGGCGCCGCGCGCGGGTCGCCGCGTGGGTCTCGGCGACGCCGTAGGTGTCGTAGCCGCCGAGGCCGTCGAGCGTCGCACCGGCTCTCAGGTCCCGCTTGGCGGTGGCGACCACGTCCACCTTCGGCCCGGCGGGCGGCGCCAGGGCGGCGTCGGCGAAGTCCACCGCGCGGGCGACGGTGCCGGGCACCTCGAAGTGGCACAGGTGGTAGGGGGTGTAGAAGCTGTACAACGGGCCCTTGCCGAGCTTGTACAGCTCGAGGTAGTGCCGCTGCCGGGGGTCGTCGTGGGTGCCCAGTACGTACACCCCGGGGCCGGGTCGCGCGCCGACCACGTAGTCGACCACGCCGCCGAGTTCGCGCAGCTCATCGATGTCGTAGAGCCCGGTCAGCTCGTCGACGTGTCCGGTGTGGTCGCGCCCGTACATCCCGCGCCTGCCCACGGTGAAGCCGAAGGCGTTGGCGACGATCGCCTGCTCGAAGGAGACCTTCGTGCCGTCGGCGAAGCTGGTGACCATGTGCACGTTCTGGCCCCAGCGTTCGGCGAAGCCCCGCTGGGTGGCGGGCGTGCGGTACTCGTCCTGGAGGCCCTTGACGTTGCCCGCCACCAGGGGCGTCACCCCCAGGCCCCGTACGAAGCGCAGGAGGTTGGCCTGTACCGCGGGCTGGTCGCCGTCCGCGCCGGTGAGCACGACCCCGGCGGCGCGGGCCCGGTGGGCCAGCAACGGGCCCACCGTGCCGTCCAGTTCGGCGTTCATCGTCACCACGGGCAGGCCGCGCTCGATGGCGGCGACGGTGACACGGGCGCCGAACTCCACCGCGCCGGTGACGTCGACCAGGCAGTCGATCCCCTCGGCGGAGAGCAGGGCGAACGCGTCCTCGGTCACCACCGGCCGGCCGGCGGCGACCGCCGACTCGATCTGCCCGGTCGTCTCCGCGCGCAGCGGCCGGACGCCCGCCTCGGTGTAGGCGCGCTCGGCGCCCGTCAGGCTCCGGTTGGCGATCGCGGCCAGCCGCATGCCGGGCACCGAGCCGATGATGTGACGGGCCAGTCCGCGGCCCATGAAGCCGGCGCCCACCATGCCGACCCGGATCGGCCGGTCCTGCTCCGCGCGCCGGCGCAGGGCGGTGTCGACGATGATCATCGGGCGTCCGCCGGGGCGGCGGCCAGCAGCGGCCAGCCGGCGTCCTTGGCCGAGACCACCTCCACCGGGGCGGGCCACTCCACCCCGAGTGCCGGATCGTCCCAGCGCAGCCCGCGTTCGGCGCCCGGCGTATGGGCGGCGGAGACCTGGTACAGCGTCTCGGCCCCGTCGGTCAGCGTCAGATAGGCGTGCGCGAAGTTCCTGGGGACGTGCATGGCCAGCCGGTTCTCGGCGGTGAGGGCCGCGCCGAAGTGCCGCAGATAGGTGGGGGAGTCCGGCCTCAGGTCGACGATGACGTCGTAGACGGCGCCCCGGATGCAGCGAATCGTCTTCGCCTCCGCGCTCGGCGCCAGTTGGTAATGGAATCCGCGCAGGGTTCCCTTGCGATGGTTGAACGACACGTTGCACTGCTCGACCGCGGGCTCGAGCCCGGCCGCCTCGAATTCCTCGCGGCAGAACGAGCGGGCGAAGAATCCCCGATCGTCCTCCAGCCGTTTCAGCTCGATCAGTGCGGCGCCTTCCAGTGGAGTTGCGTGCACCAGCATGGGCGACTCCCTGATTTGTATCGATTCGTCATGGAATTCCGAGACTATGGCCGCATCAGGATTCGGGGCAACGACTGCGTTCCGACTGCTGACGGTACGCAGTCGAACGGCGGACTGGCCCTGCTCATCCGTGAGTTGACGCTCCGTCCGCCGCGCTCGGTATCCTCGCGCAATGCGCCCGTTACCTGTCACGGATCCGGGAAAACCGGATATTCGGTCGGCCACGCGGTTTCTGCTGTGGCTCGCGGGCCGCATCGTCCGGCCACTGAGCGCCGCGGCGTTCTGCGGCTTGCTCTGGCTGGGCTCCCAGGCGCTGATGCCGGTGGTCATACGCGAAGCCATCGACGACGGTCTCGTCCCCGGCGACCTGCGCGCGGTGCTCTCCTGGTCGGCCGTCCTGCTCGGGCTCGGCGTGGTGCAGGCGGTGTCCGGCACCGTCCGCAGGCGGCTCAACACGTACATCTCGCTGTCGGCCGGCTTCCGCACCGTCCAACTGGTCGTCGGGCACGCCAACCGGCTCGGCGCGTCCCTGGAACGGCGCGTGGACGACGGCGAGCTGGTGAGCGTCGGCACCTCGGACATGACCACCATCGGCAACGCCTTCGACATTGTCGGCCGGACCGTGGGAGCCGTGGTCTCCGTGGTGCTGGTGGCGGTGGTGCTGCTCGAGCAGTCCGCCACCCTCGGCATGCTCCTGATCGTGGCGCTGCCCGCCATCATCCTGACCATGGGCTATACCCTGCGGCCGCTGCACCGCCGCCAGGAGGCCTACCGTGATCTCCAGGGCGAGCTGACCTCCCGGCTCACCGACGTGGTCGCCGGCCTGCGCGTGCTGCGCGGGGTCGGAGGGGAGACCTCCTTCGCCCGCTCCTACCGCGAGCGCTCCCAGCGGGTGCGGGCCGCGGGTGAGCGCGTCGCCGGAGCCGAGGCCCTGATCAGGGGCGCTCAGGTGCTGCTGCCCGGACTGCTGGTCGGCGCGGTCACCTGGATCGGCGCGCGGGCCGCGCTCTCGGGCTCGGTGACCGCCGGCGAGCTGGTGGCCTTCTACGCCTACGCCGCCTTCCTCGTCGAGCCGCTGGGCATCTTCACCGAGACCGCCGACCGGTTCGCCCGCGCCCACGTCGCCGCACGGCGCGCCATCGCCGTCCTCGCCCTGCCCACCGAGTCCGCACAGGGCACGGACCCCCAGCCGATGCCCGCCGGCGCGCGGGAGCTGATCGACGAGCGCTCCGGACTCACCGTCGCCCCCGGCGCGTTCCTCGTCGTGGTCGCGCCGCCCGCCGACGGGGTGCGCCTCGCCGACCGCCTCGGCGGCTACGCCGACGCGCCCGTCACCTACGGCGGGCTTCCCCTGACCGGGCTGCCGGCCGAGGAGGTCCGCCGCCGCATCCTGGTGGTGGACAACCGCTCCCGGCTCTTCCGCGGACCCCTGCGCTCCGCCCTCGACCCGCACGGAGCCGGGGACGACACCGCGATCGCCGCGGCCCTGCGGGCGGCCGTCGCCGAGGACGTCGTCGAGGCACTGCCCGAAGGCCTGGACACCCACATCACCGCCGACGGGCGCCGCTTCTCCGGCGGCCAGCGCCAACGCCTGGTCCTGGCCAGGGCCCTGCTGGCCGACCCGGACGTCCTCGTCGTGGTCGACCCCACCTCGGCGGTGGACGCGCACACCGAGGACGCGATCGGGCGGCGCCTGCGCGCCGCGCGCGCCGGACGCACCACCGTGCTCATCAGCTCCAGCCCACTGCTGCTCGACCGGGCCGACCAGGTCGCCTTCCTGCGCGACGGCCGCGTCGCGGCCACGGGCACCCACCGCGACCTGCTGGCCGCCGGCGCGGACTACCGCCTGGTCATCCAGCGCGAAACCGGCGAGGCCCCGGCCGGCAGCGCCTCGTCCACCAGCCTCGCCTCCCGGGGGAGCACCGAATGACCAGGGCCACCCTGCCCGTAGCCGACGCCGCCGAGGTCCGCGAGCACGGCCGCGCACTGGCCCGCCGCCATGCCGGCGACCTCGGCCGGCTGCTCCTGCTGCACGGACTGGCGGCGATCTGCGGCCTGCTCGGACCGTGGCTGATCGGCCGCCTCATCGACGAGGTCGTCCACGGCACCACCGCCGGCACGGTCAACGGGCTCGGCCTCGGACTGCTGCTGTCACTGGTGTCGCAGTCGGCGCTCACCTACTGGGCGGTGCAGCGTTCCTGCCGGTTCGGGGAGAAGGTCACCGCCGAGGTCCGCGAGGACTTCGTCGACCGCGTCGTCGGCCTGCCGCTGTCCACCGTGGAGGACGCCGAGCCCGGCGACCTGATCACCCGGGCCTCGCGCGACACCGACGCCCTGACCAACACCGTCCGCTACGCCGCGCCCGAGACGCTGATCGCGGTGATGACGTGCCTGTTCACCTTCGCCGCGCTCATGCTGACCGGCCCGCTCACCGCACTGCCCAGCCTGGTGGTGATCCCGCTGCTGTGGGCCGGCACCCGCTGGTACCTGCGCCGCTCCGGAGCGAGCTACCGGCGGCGCGCCGCCGGTTACGTGGCGCTGGGCGACACCCTCGCCGAGACGGTGCCGGGCGCCCGTACGGTCGAGGCGCTGGGGCTCGAGTCCGCGCGGCGCCGGGCGCTGGAGCGTGACCTCGGCGAGGCCTACGAGGCCGAGCGGTACACCATGTGGCTGCGCAGCTCGTGGTACCTGCTGGTCGAGTTCAGCTATGTCGTCCCCGTGGTGGCGACCCTGGCCGTCGGCGGGCTGTTGCACGCCCACGACCTGGCCACGCTGGGACAGGTCGTCGCGGCCACCCTCTACGTCCGGCAGCTGATCTTCCCCTTGGACGACGTGCTGAGCTGGATGGACGAGCTCCAGATCGGCTTCGCCTCGCTGGCCCGGGTCCTGGGTGTCAGCAAGCTGCCCGCCGACCGGCAGCCCACCGGCGCCCGGCCGAACGGCCAGGAGATCACCGCCCGCGAGGTCACCTACTCCTACCTGCCGGGGCGCGACATCCTGCACGGCGTCGACCTGGATCTCGCCCCGGGCGAGCGGCTGGCCGTCGTGGGGCCGTCCGGCTCCGGGAAGTCCACGCTCGGCAAGCTGCTCGCCGGCATCTACGCGCCGGGCTCCGGCACGGTCGAACTCGGCGGCGTGCGACTGGTCGACCTGGGCACCGAGGAGCTGCGGAGCCGTATCGCGCTGGTCACCCAGGAGCACCACATCTTCCGGGGCACCCTGCGGGAGAACGTCACCCTCGCCAGACCCGCCGCCGAGGACCGGGTCCTGCGCGCGCTGACCGTCGTCGGAGCAGCCGACTGGGCGGCGGCGCTGCCGGACGGGCTGAACACCGTCGTCGGCTCCGCCGGGCACCCGCTCACCGCCGCACAGGCCCAGCAGGTCGCCCTGGCCCGGCTGGTGATGGCCGACCCGCACACCGTGGTGCTCGACGAGGCGACCGCCCTGCTGGACCCGGCGACCGCCCGGCACACCGAACGCGCGCTGGCCGCGGTGCTCAGCGACCGCACCGTCATCGCCATCGCGCACCGCCTGCACACCGCGCAGGACGCCGACCGCATCGCGGTAGTCGAGAACGGCCGCGTCAGCGAACTCGGCAGCCACCACGAGCTGCTGGCCGCGAACGGCGCCTACGCCGCATTGTGGCGCGCCTGGCACGGCGACTGAACGCATTGCGGAACTGAATGCGGAACTGAATGCGGAACTGGTTGCTGAACTTATTGCAGACAAAGACGTTCCGGCCCTAGCCTGGCGATATGAATTCCAGGCATCCGCATGTGGATTGGGACAGTCTTTTCGGGGACGACTACGATTACTTCGACCTTCCGGACCTCACTCCCGAACTGAGTGCCAAGGAAGTGTCGAGCATGATCGAACTCGGCGGATTCGATCGTGGGATGACCCTCCTCGACGCGCCCTGCGGACACGGCCGGCATGCCAACGTGCTCGCCTCCCAGGGTTATTCCGTGGTCGGTGTCGACCGGGACGAACGCTTTCTGGCCATGGCGGCCGACGAGGCGGCACGCATGGGCGTACAGGTCGACTACCGCCATGTCGACCTGAGGGAGATGTCCTTCGTCGCCGAATTCGACGCGGCCGTGTCCTGGTACAGTTCCTTCGGCTATTTCGACGACGAGACCGACCGGGACATTCTACGCCGCTATCGTCGCGCGCTCCGCCCGGGCGGCCGTTTCCTGCTCGACATGCATTCCCCGTACCGGCATATTCCCAGCGTCCTGGCCAACCACGACATGCACGTCGACGTGCTGCGCCGCGGCGAGGACATGGCCATCGACATCCAGGAGCTGGACGCGGAGGCCGGCCGCTACTACGCGGAGAAGATCACCATACGGAACGACACGGTGGAACGGGCCCGGTACAGCGTCCGCATGTTCACCGCGCCGGAGATCCTGGAATGGTTCCGCACCGCCGGATTCTCCGCGGCGCGCGTCATGAACGAGCGCGGCGGCACGTTCACCGTCAGCAGCCGCCGCCTGGTCGTGCTCGGCACCGCCTGAAGCCGCCCGCCCGGCTCACCGCCCCTGCCCGGCCGTAACACTGTGAAGGAGGAGCCCCTTGGCCGCCGACTCCGCCCGGCTCATGGCATCGACCAACCGGCACCGTATCGCGGACGCCGATGTCGAAAGCCTGCGGGCGCACTACGCCGCTCACCGGTGCGCACAGATCCCGCGGATCGCCGACGTCGGCGAACTGCGCACGGCAACCCGCTCGGCCTACGAGCAACTGCACGACGAGCCCGTGCTGGACGCGCAGGAGCACACGGCCGACAACGACACGCTCGGCTACGGCTTCCGGCTGCTGCGCATCGACGCCAAGTCCGACTCCCCGGCGCACGCCGAACGGGTCACCACCGTCTTCCGCGAACACGGGCTGCTCGACTGGGCGGAACACACGGCCGACGAACTGATCCCGCTGGTGAACGAGATCACCGGCCGCGAACTGCGGTACGAGCGGGTGTTCCTGCTGGCCTACCGCGAGGGCGACTACATCGGCCCCCACGGCGCCGAGCACGACACCGACCTCAACCGGTTCAACCTCCAGTTCCCGCTCTGCTACGACACGGTCGGCTCGATGCGCATCCTGCGCCGGGGCTACCTGGAGCCGATGTACGACCGCGACGGTGACGCCCGGCTGCTCGGCCCGCGCATGTGGCACGAGGTGCCGCCGCTGCTCCGGCTGCCCGGCGGCCCCGACCCGCTGCGCCTGGTCGTCTCGCTGCGGCTGATGGCCAAGCCGTGACGGACACCGGACGCGGCGCCGTCTCCCGCGCACAGGACGCACAGGACGCACAGGACGACGCACGGGATGCACGGGATGTACGGGGCAACGCCTCGGTGGCGGCCGAGGTCTTCCACCGGTACGGGGTGGACTTCACGGGCGCCCGCCGCGCGAGCGGCTGGACGAACGCCACCTGGTTGGGCGGCGGAATCGCGGTGCGCGTCGCCGGCGCCTCGGGCTCCGAGGACCTGCGCCGCGAAGTCCGCCTGGCGGCGGTGCTTCCCCCGGAGACCGGCTACCCCCGGGTACTGGACACCGGCACGACACGCGGATTCCAGTGGGTGGCGACGGCCGAGATCGCCGCGGCGAGCCTCGACGACGCCTGGCCGGCCCTGACCTGGGACCAGCGCATCGAGGCCACCCGCCGGCTCTGGGCCAGGGCCCGGGCGGTGCACCGGGTCGACCCGGTCGTCGCCGCGCCCCTGGCTCGCCCCTCCAACCCCTTCTACGCGCGGTCCCCCCGGGAGGCCGAGGCCGGGCTGCTGCGCCTGCGCGCGGCGGGAGTGCTCACCGCCGCCGAGCTGAACCGCCTGCGCCCGGCGCTCGACCGGCACTGGGCCGCGCTGCCGCACGCCACGCCCGTCCTCAACCACGGCGACCTCTCCCCGGTCAACGCGCTGTGGGACGGAAACGAGGTGGTGTCGCTGCTGGACTTCGAGTTCGCCGTCCTGGCCCCCGCGCAACTCGACCTCAACGAGCTGGTCAAGCTCGCCTACGCGCCACCGGAGCCCGGCACGTCACCGACCGGGGCGGACGCGGCGGGCCGCCACCGCCTGCAGGAGGCGGTGACCGACCTCGCCCGTCCCCTGCTGCGCACGGCGGCCGAGGTGGACCTCCTGCTGGGCCACGCGATCCAGCTGGAGACCTGGGGCCTGGAGAGGGAGCTGGCCAAGCCCGGCCGGGAAGCGTTCCGGGAATGGGAGCCGTACCGGATGCTCGCGGAATGGGCCCGCACCGACGGCGGCCACTACGCGCCGCTGCTGCACGCCTTGGGCCACCTCTGAGGACGATCAGTCACCCGAGCGGCACTCCCCGGCGTTGTGCCGGCCACGCTCGTGCACGTGCGAACCGGACACCAACGCCGGCGAATGGTCCGGCAACCGCTCATTCGCCCTGTCGGAGCGCCCTCGCCGCCTGCTTCACCGCGGCGGCGACCGCCGAGGTCG